>NZ_JBVIMA010000003.1:504137-747257 GCF_055580085.1 Streptomyces sp. NPDC032126 | reverse complement strand
TCGGTGCTTTCCGGTTCCCGCTCTCGCGTTTCCCTTCCGGCGTTTCCGACTCTATCAGATCCTCGCGGTGTCTGATTCCCAGTCAGCGGGTTTTGTCTTCGCGGCTGTTGGGCCGTTCCGACGAGTGAGACTTTAGCGGATTCCTGGCCCCCGAGCTAATCGGGGCTGCGTCCTCTCGAACGCGGATTCCTCATTTCGCAAATACGCACGCCAATACACACGACGACGGATCGTCGAGAGTTGGTTGGTACTTGCGGAATGGCTGTCCGGGGACCGACCGCAGTCGGCGCTCACGTCGGACAACTCGGAGAACACTACGTAGCGGGACCACGCGTGTCAACTCATGTCCCGGGGCCACCCCTGAGGCGTACGCTGGTCGGCATGACGACGACGCGTACGTACACCCAGCAGTGGTGGGCCGCCTGACGGCGGCCGTCCTACGTATGCGTTCAACGGCCGCCGCCTCGGCGGCCGTTCTTGTTTCTCCCTCCGGTACCTCCGAGGGGCGGCCGGTGAGGACGGCGGCCTCGATCGAGAGGTGGAGCAGGGATGAAGCGAGTGTTCAGCGGGGTCAAGCCGACCGGGCATCTCACGCTGGGGAACTATCTGGGAGCCATGCGGCAGTGGGCCGAGGTGGACCAGCATCGGGCCGACGCGCTCTTCTGCGTCGTGGACCTGCACGCGCTCACCGTCGACCACGATCCGGCACGGGTGCGGCGGCTGAGCCGGCAGGCGGCGACGCTGCTGCTGGCCGCGGGGCTGGATCCCGAGCTGTGCACTCTCTTCGTACAGAGCCATGTCGACGAGCACGCGCGGCTGTCGTACGTGCTGGAGTGCGTGGCGACCGACGGGGAGATGCGGCGCATGATCCAGTACAAGGAGAAGGCGGCGCGGGAGCGGGCGCGGGGCGGGAGTGTGCGGCTGTCCCTGCTGACGTATCCGGTGCTGATGGCCGCCGACATCCTGGCGTACGGGACCGACGAGGTGCCGGTGGGGGACGACCAGGCGCAGCACGTCGAGCTGACGCGCGATCTGGCGCTGCGGTTCAACCAGCGGTACGGGCAGACGTTCGTGGTGCCGAGGGCGACGGTGCCGGCGGTCGGGGCGCGGGTGATGAATCTGCAGGAGCCGGCCTCGAAGATGGGGAAGAGCGACGACTCCGGGCCCGGCATCGTCTATCTGCTGGACGAGCCCGAGGTGGTGCGGAAGAAGGTCATGCGGGCGGTGACCGACAGCGGGCAGGAGGTCGTGTACGACCGGGCGGGGCGGCCGGGGGTCGCGAATCTGCTGGAGATTCTCGCTGCGTGCACGGGTGGGAACCCTGAGTCACTGGCGGCCGTTCATCAGTCGTACGGCGCTTTGAAGAAGGACACCGCGGAGGCGGTGATCGAGGTGCTGAGGCCGGTGCGGGCCCGGCATCAGGAGCTGTGCGCGGATCAGGGATATGTGGAGGGGGTGCTGCGCGATGGCGCGGAGAAGGCTCGGGCGATGGCGCGGCCGACGGTGGACGCCGCCTATCGGGCGATCGGGCTGCTGCCGGCTGAGACGGGGGCGGTGCTGAACGCGGCGCGGTAGGCGCGGGGGCTGGTAGCGAGGCGCGATGCGAAGTGCTGGCGCATCGTGACCTCGCTGCCGAAGCCGGCGCGGCGGGCGACCTCGGGCATGGGGAGGTCGGTGCGTTCGAGGAGTTTCTGGGCGGCGGCGATGCGCTGGTCGAGGAGCCAGCGCAGGGGTGTGGTGCCGGTTTCGGCGGTGAAGTGGCGGGCGAAGGTGCGGGGGGCCATGCGTGCGTGGGCTGCCAGGTCGGCGACGGTGAGCGGTTCGTGCAGGTGGCGCAGGGCGTGTTCGCGGACGGCGGCGAGGGTGTCGGCGTCTCGGTCGGTGCGCGGGGTGGGGCGCTCGACGAACTGGGCCTGGGTGCCGGTGCGGAAGGGGGCGGTGACCATGGAGCGGGCGATGGTGGCGGCGGCTTCGGCGCCGTGGGAGCGGCGGACGAGGTGGAGGCAGAGGTCGATGCCGGCGGCGGTGCCGGCTGCGGTCCAGATGTTGTCGTCCTCGATGAAGAGGGCGTCGGGGACGACATCGACACGGGGGTGGTGGGTGCGCAGGAGGTCGATGAGGTTCCAGTGGGTGATGGCGCGGCGGCCGTCGAGGAGGCCGGCCTGGGCGAGGGTGAAGGCGCCGCCGCAGAGGGCGGCGAGGGTGGTGCCGCGGGCGTGGGCGCGGCGGAGGGCGTCGAGGACGGGGGCGGGTGCGGGGGTGAGGTGGTCGTCGAGGCCGGGGACGACGACGAGGTCGGCTCGGTGCAGCCAGGTGAGGGTGCGGTCGGGCAGGAGGGCCATGCCGCCGCGCATGGGAACGGGGGTGGTGGTGTCGGTGGCGACCCGGCGGAGGTCGAAGGCGGGGGCGCCGCGGTCGGTGCGGTCGGTTCCCCAGACCTCGGTGATGACGGAGACGTCGAAGGCGCGGATGCCGGGGAAGGCGAGCAGGGCGACGCGGTACGGGTCTGCCATGGGTGGCAGTAAACCATCGATCGCTGACTTCTGGACGTCTGGGGCGGAGGCCTCGGCGGCGGCAGGATCGTCGGCATGGACATCGCGGAGAACGCAGCACTGGTGGTCGTGGACGTGCAGAAGGGCTTCGAGGAGGCCGGCTTCTGGGGTCCGCGGAACAACCCGGGGGCGGATGAGAACATCGCCGCCCTGATCGACGTATGGCAGGCGACGGGGCGGCCGGTCGTGTTCGTACGGCATGACTCGCCGAAGGCGCTGTCGCCGTTGCGGCCGGGGTACGCCGGCAATGAGCTGAAGGAGTACGTGGAGCGGCGGCGGGGGAAGGGGAGCGGGCCTGAGCTGTTTCTGACGAAGACGGTGAACTCGGCGTTCCTGGGGACGCCGGATCTCGGGGCGTGGCTGAGGGAGGCCGGGATCTCGCAGCTGGTGCTGATCGGGATCCAGACCAACATGTGCGTGGAGACGACCGCGCGGATGGGCGGGAACCTGGGGTACGACGTGGTCGTACCGCTGGATGCCACGCACACGTTCGATCTGGTGGGGCCGTTCGGCTGGCGGCGTACGGCCGATGAGCTTGCGCAGGCGTCGGCGGTGTCGCTGCACGGGGGCGGGTTCGCGCGGGTGGTGACCACCCAGGAGGTGGTGGACGCGGCGGGGTGACCGCCCCCGGGGGCGGGTGGGTGTCAGTCCTTCTTGCCGGAGGCCAGTTCGCGGCTGCGGTCGCGAGCGGCTTCGAGGGCGGCGATGAGGGCGGCTCGTACGCCGTGGTTCTCGAGTTCGCGGATGGCGCTGATGGTGGTGCCTGCGGGGGAGGTGACGTTCTCGCGGAGCTTGACCGGGTGTTCGCCGCTGTCGCGGAGCATCGTGGCGGCGCCGATGGCGGACTGGACGATCAGGTCGTGGGCCTTGTCGCGGGGCAGGCCGAGGAGGATGCCGGCGTCGGTCATGGCCTCGACGAGGTAGAAGAAGTACGCCGGTCCGGAGCCGGACAGGGCCGTGCAGGCGTCCTGCTGGCTCTCGGGGACGCGGAGGGTCTTGCCGACGGCGCCGAAGATCTCCTCGGCGTGGGCGAGGTGCTCGGCGGTGGCGTGGGTGCCGGCGGAGATGACGGACATGGCCTCGTCGACGAGGGCGGGGGTGTTCGTCATGACGCGGACGACGGGGGTGCCGGCGGTGAGGCGTTCCTCGAAGAAGGAGGTGGGGATGCCGGCGGCGCCGCTGATGACCAGGCGGTCGGCGGGGACGTGCGGGGCGAGTTCGTCGAGGAGGGCGCCCATGTCCTGGGGCTTGACCGTGAGGATCAGGGTGTCGGCGGTCTTGGCGGCTTCGGCGTTGGTGACGGGGGTGACTCCGTAGCGGGAGCGGAGTTCCTCGGCGCGCTCGGGGCGGCGGGCGGTGACCAGGAGGTCGGCCGGGGTCCAGCCGCCGCGGATCATTCCGCTGAGCAGGGCTTCGCCGATCTTGCCGGTGCCGAGGACTGCGACTTTCTGGCTCATGCGGTTCAGTCTGGCACCGGCGGTGGGGGGTGCGGGGCGGCTGTCCGGTGGGCGGACTCGCTGTGCGGGGTCATGCCGTCCGGCGTCGTAGCGTCGCCGCGCCCAGGCACAGCACCAGCATCGCGCTGCCCGCGACCACCAGGGCGACCCGGACGAAGGCGGCGGTCATGTCGGTGTGTTTGAGGACCTCGTTCATGCCGTCGACCGCGTACGACATGGGGAGGGCGTCGGAGATGGCCTCCAGGGCGGGGTGCATGTTCTCGCGGGGGGTGAAGAGGCCGCAGAGGAGGAGCTGGGGAAAGATCACCGCCGGCATGAACTGGACGGCCTGGAACTCGGAGGCGGCGAACGCCGAGACGAAGAGGCCGAGGGCGGTGCCGAGGAGGGCGTCCAGGAGGGCCACGAGGAGCAGGAGCCAGGGGGAGCCGATGACGTCCAGGCCCAGGAACCACAGGGCGAGGCCGGTCGCCAGCGCCGACTGGATGATCGCGAGGGTGCCGAAGGCGAGGGCGTAGCCGGCGATCAGATCTCCCTTGCCGAGGGGCATGGCGAGGAGGCGTTCGAGGGTGCCGGAGGTGCGTTCGCGCAGGGTGGCGATCGAGGTGACCAGGAACATCGTGATCAGCGGAAAGATGCCGAGGAGGGATGCGCCGATGCTGTCGAAGGTGTGCGGGCTTCCGTCGAAGACGTAGCGCAGCAGGATCAGCAGCAGGCAGGGGATGAGGATCAGCAGGGCGATCGTGCGGGGATCGTGGCGCAGTTGGCGCAGGACGCGGGCGGCGGTGGCGAGGGTGCGGGAGGGGTTCAGGGGGGCGCTGGGGGTGGGGGCCGCGGTGGGGGCTGCGGGGGCGCTCACGGTGTCTTCTCCTTCGCGTGCGTCTGCTCGGCTGTCGCGGCCTGGTCGACCAGGTGGAGGAATGCCTCTTCGACCGTGGCCGTGCCGGTGTGGTCGCGCAGGGCGTCGGGGGTGTCGTCGGCGAGGATCTCGCCCTCGCGCATGAGGAGGAGGCGGTGGCAGCGCTCGGCCTCGTCCATGACGTGGGAGGAGATGAGGAGGGTGGTGCCGCGGGTGGCGGCGAGGTCGTGGAAGAGGTTCCACAGGTCGCGGCGCAGGACGGGGTCGAGGCCGACGGTCGGTTCGTCGAGGACGAGCAGCTGGGGGGTGCCGAGGAGGGCGACGGCGAGGGAGACGCGGCTGCGCTGGCCGCCGGAGAGGTTGCCGGCGAGGGCGTCGCGGTGGGAGGTGAGGTCGACGTCGGTGAGGACGCGGTCGACGTCGTGGTGCCGCTCGGCCGTGGAGGCGCCCGGGGAGAGGATCGCGGCGAAGTAGTCGAGGTTCTGGCGGATCGTCAGGTCGTCGTAGACGGAGGGGGCCTGGGTGACGTAGCCGATGCGGGTGCGCAGGGTGGGGTGGCCGGCCGGGTGGCCGAGGACGTCGAGGGTGCCGGTGACCTTGGCCTGGGTGCCGACGATGGACCGCATGAGGGTCGTCTTGCCGCAGCCGGAGGGGCCGAGGAGGCCGGTGACCTGACCGCGCGGGACGGTGAAGGTGAGGCCGCGGAGGACTGTGCGGGGGCCGCGTACGACGGTGAGTCCCTGGCCTCGGACGGCGGGGCCGGTCTGGGGGTCCGTGTCGGGCGGACGCGATGAATTCATCATGCGATGATTAAATTCCCGGAGTGGGGGGTCACGTCAAGTGGCCGGGAGGGGGGAGTGCGTGGGGCGGTGGGCCCAGCCGGTCGGCGGGGGCGCCGGGCTGTCCCGGGCGGGGGGGGCCGCGCGGCGGGCGGCGTCACCGGGGGTGCCTGTGTCGCGGTCCGAGGGAGCGCGCCAGGCGAAGAGGTGTGCGCCGTTCATGTGCTTCCTCGGTCGCCTCGATGCCTCAGGGAGCCGGTGCGGGGGTGAGCGGCGCTACCGATAATGGAATTCATGCGCGGCCGGGCGGGGTCCGGTCGTGTTGCCGTGCCCTCCCCCGGTGCGGCGCCCACGCATCTCCCGTGGACCCGACCGGAGGTGCCGTCGTCATGCGTCGTGGCTTGTGTCGTGGCCTGTACAAGGCCGATCTGTTCGCTTCTCTCGTCGTCTTCCTCGTCGCGCTCCCCCTGTGCGTCGGGGTCGCCATGGCCTCCGGTGTGCCCGCGGAGCTGGGGTTGGTCACCGGCATCGTCGGCGGTCTGGTCGCCGGCGCGCTGCCCGGCAGCAGCCTTCAGGTGAGCGGGCCGGCGGCCGGACTGACCGTCCTGGTCTATGAGGCCGTGCACACGTACGGCCTTGAGGTGCTCGGTGTCGTGGTGCTCGCCGCCGGACTGGTGCAGCTGGGGCTGGGGGCGCTGCGGCTCGGGCGGTGGTTCCGGGCCGTGTCCGTGGCCGTCGTGCAGGGGATGCTCGCCGGGATCGGGCTGGTGCTGGTCGCCGGGCAGGTCTACGGGCTGGGGGACGCGGCGGCTCCCGCTGGCGGTCTCGGGAAGCTGGCGGGGCTGGTGTCGCTGCCGGGGCGGGCGGATCCGGTGGCGTTGTCAGTGGGGGGTGTCACGATGGTCGTGCTGGTGCTGTGGGGGCGATGGCGGCGGGGCGCCCGGCTGATGCCGGCGCCGCTGGTGGCCGTGGCGGTGGCGGCGGCGGTGACCGGGGTGCTCGATCTGGAGGTGCGCCGGGTCGAGGTGCGCGGGCTGGTGGACGCCGTGCGGGTGCCCGGGGTGGCGGACTTCGGACGGCTGACGGAAGTGGGGGTGATCGGGACCGTTGTGGCGTTCGCGCTGATCGCGTCGGCGGAGTCGCTGTTCAGCGCGGCGGCGGTGGACGTGATGCACGACGGCCGGCGCACGGACTACGACCGGGAGCTGATGGCCCAGGGCGCGGGGAACGCGATCTGCGGGCTGCTGGGCGCGCTGCCGATGACGGCGGTCATCGTGCGCAGTGCGGCGAATGTGCGGGCCGGGGCACGCACCAAGGCCTCGCGACTGCTGCACGGCGTGTGGCTGCTGTTGTTCACCGCGGTCGTGCCCGGGGTGCTGGGGGTGATTCCGGTGGCCGCGCTGGCGGCACTGCTGGTGCACGCCGGCTGCAAGCTCGTGCCGGTGCGGGAGGCGCGGGCACTGTGGCGGGGGCATCGCGGGGAGGTCGTGGTGCTGGGGGTGACGGCGGTGGCGATCGTCGTGGGGAACCTGTTCGAGGGGGTGCTGGTCGGGCTGGCGCTGGCGGTGGCGAAGACCGCGTGGGAGATCAGCCATGTGCACATCGAGACGGAGGACCGGGGGGACGCGGGGATCGTCGTGCGCGTGCTGGGGCACGCCACGTTCCTGCGGCTGCCGAAGCTGGTGGACACCCTGGACGCGCTGGAGGCGGAGCTGCCGAGGGACCGGGAGGTGCGGCTGGAACTGGGCGGGCTCAGGCATGTGGACCACGCGTGCGCGGCGGCGCTGGAGGAGTGGGCCGCAGGGCGGGGTCTGGAGGGGTGGGGCGCGGGGCGGGGTCAGGCCGTGGTGGCCACCAGCAACTCCACCTCGTAGACCTCCTCCACCGTGCCCTCCGTGAAGAGGGACAGCAGGTGGGAGCGCTCCTCGGCGAGGAAGGCGCGGCTGGACTCCTCGTCGTGGACCAGGAAGACGGAGTGGCTGCCGAGGTTGGCGAGGTGCGTGTCGACGGGGACGACGCGGCTCCAGCGGACGCGGCGGTGGGCGAAGTCGAGGCGGCCGGTGGGGTCGGCCACGCGGGGCGTGCTCGTGGACCGCTTCTCGCGGGCCGCGTCGACGGCGAAGTGCCGCTCGATCCGCCGCTGCTGCGCCTCGATCCACGGCACGTCGAGGGCGCTGGTGTTCCACCACAGCGCGAGGGCGCCGCCGGGTCGCAGCACGCGCACCGCTTCCGGGACGGCGCGGGCCGGGTCGGTCCAGTGCCAGGACTGGGCGTAGGTGAGGAGGTCGAAGGAGGCGGTGGCGAGGGGCAGGTGGTTGCCGTCACCGCGTACGACGGGCACGCCCGGGAGGGTGCGGCGGAACTGTTCGGCCATGCCCTCCCCCGGCTCGACGGCGACGACCCGCGCGTCGCGGGCCCGCAGCAACGCGGTCGCGATCCCGGTCCCGGCCCCGACATCGCCCACCCGCGCCCCGGCGAGGGGACGGCCGGCCAGGTCCTCGATGGCGTCGAGAAGGGCGGGCGGATAGGAGGGCCGGTTGGCGGCGTACTGGGCCGCGGCGGCGTCGAAGGAACGGGCGCGGGCGGCGTGGAAGGCGGTCGTCATACGGCCATGGTGGCGCCGTTGCGTGCAGAGGGCAGGCGATTTTGCGGGAACGGGCACGGGCGGCGCGCCGGGCGCGCCCTGGTGCGTGTTGGTGCGTCCTGGGGCGGGCGGCTCTTCGGTCAGGGGCGTTTGCGCTTCTTCGAGGGGTTGCCCGTGCGGCGGGTGGCGCGCTTCTCGTATTGCTTGAGGGCTGCCTCGTACTCCTCGCGGTGCAGTTTCTCGCCCGGGGCCTCGGTGAGGGAGCGGAAGAAGTAGGCGAGGAGCGAGCCGACGAAGCCGATGGCCAGCAGACCGCGCAGGGACGCCTGGCGGTCGGGGTCGGGGCGCTTGGAGAAGCCGTCCCAGGTGTGCCGGAAGGCGAGCGCGCTGCAGATCGCGAACATCACGACCACGAGCACGGTGACGAAGCTGCCGATGTCGGCGATCTCCACGCCCTGGTAGGCGAAGCGGAGGACGAGGCAGGAGACGGCCGCGGCCACGAGGGAGCCGACGGCCACGCCCGCGCGGCGGACCGCGTAGCCGTCGTCGTGGTTCACCCAGGTGGTCCCGAAGAAACGCAGGGGCTCGGGGCGGGGGCCGCCGGCCGAGCCGGTGCCACCCGGAGTGGCCCGGGATCCCGCCCCCGAGTCCGGGGTGCCGTTTTCGTCGCTCACGGGACGATTATGGCCGGGACGGGGGGCGGGTCGATCGACCGGGTGCCGGTGCCGCGGGGCCCGGCCGGGGCCGGCGCGGCGTCGGTCCCCGCGGTGTCACATGGCGCAGCGCGCGGCGACGTAGCCGTCGGTGCCCGTGTGCACGTACGCGTCCGAGACGAACTCACCGCTGCCGATGTTGTCCCAGATGTTCGTCGTGCCGTAGGAGCCCGACACCGTCGTTCCCGGCGTCTGGCAGAAGATGGGCACCTTCGTGCCCTCGGGCAGGACCTTGACGCACGGGTAGCTGGTCCCGGGGCCGCTGCGGACGTTCAGCCGGACGCCCGGAGCGACCGGGTAGTACTGCAGGGCCATCGTCGTGACGGCCTCCGCCTCTGCGGCGCTTGCGGTCTCCTCGACACGGTCGACAGACATGAAAAACCTCCCCCGTTGCACCCCATGAACGCCATGGGGCCACAGTGATTCCCGGACGACGCACCCTGAAACACCTGTACGTCATTCGCACGCGGAGGCTAGCAAGCCGCCTCGGTCTCGTACGAGTCATCGACTAGGCTCCGTGCGTCGCGCGCGCGGACGAAGAGCACGGGGGTGGTCCATGACGCCACAGCGCAACACCGGAGCGGGCGCGGAAGCGGAACTTCCGGAGTACGTCGGTCACTACCGCCTGGAGTCGTCCCTCGGCTCGGGCGGCATGGGTGTGGTCCATCTGGCCCGCAGCACCTCGGGCATGAAGCTCGCGGTCAAGGTCGTGCACGCCGAGTTCGCCAGGGATCCCGAGTTCAGGGGCCGCTTCCGGCAGGAGGTGGCCGCCGCACGCCGGGTCAGCGGCGCCTTCACCGCGCCCGTCGTGGACGCCGACCCGGAGGCCGAACGGCCCTGGATGGCGACCCAGTTCATCCCCGGCCCGACCCTCGCCGACCATGTGAAGCGGAACGGTCCCATGGCCGCGGGCGAGGTACGGCGGCTGATGGCCGGGCTCGCGGAGGCGCTGCGCGACATCCACCGGGTCGGGGTCGTGCACCGGGATCTGAAGCCGAGCAATGTGATGCTCGCCGACGACGGCCCCAAGGTGATCGACTTCGGCATCTCCCGGCCGAAGGACAGCGAACTGCGCACCGAGACCGGCAAGTTGATCGGCACACCGCCCTTCATGGCGCCGGAGCAGTTCCGGCGGCCGCGCGAGGTCGGGCCGGCGGCGGACATTTTCGCGCTGGGTTCGGTGATGGTGCACGCGGCGACCGGTCGGGGGCCGTTCGACTCCGACAGCCCGTACATCGTCGCCTACCAGGTCGTACACGACGAGCCCGACCTGACCGGCGTACCGGCGAACCTCGCTCCCCTGGTGCTGCGGTGCCTCGCGAAGGAGCCGGAGGAGCGGCCCACACCGGACGAACTGATGCGCGAACTGCGGTCGGTGGCGGCGTCGTACGACACGCAGGCGTTCATACCGACACAGCGGTCGGAAGACGGGCAGGCAGGGCCGGGGGGCGAGAAGGGGTCTGCGACCACTCATCGGCGCGTACCGGTGGCCGATGCCGCGAGTGTCGCGGCAGGTGGCGCGTCCGGTCGTGCGGCGCGTGGCGGGCCTGGTGCGCGGCCGAAGCGGTCACGTCGCCGTACCCGGGCCGTGCTCGCCGCGACGGCGCTGGCGCTGGTCGCGGGCGGCGGTTTCGCCACCGCGCGGCTGCTCGACGACCCCAGCGAGGCCACGACCCGCAGCCCCAACGGGAGTTCGTCCACGTCGGACGGCTTCACGTCATGGGCGACCCGGCCCGCGGGTGAGACGCGCGGCGGACTGCCGCAGTGCGTGTACGGCGCGCGGAAGGTGCTGTGCGTGCAGGAGGGGCTGGTGTCCGCGCTCGATCCCGCCGACGGTCGGGTGCTGTGGCGGCACAGTCTCGCCGCGGGGGCCTCGCCCAGCGGGGCGCCGGTTCTCGCGGGCGGCCTGGTGCAGGTGCTCACGCACTCGGGCAAGCGGATCATGGCCCTCGATCCGGCGTCCGGGGCGACGCGCTGGCAGCGAAACGTATCGGCGTACGGCGGCGTACGGTTCGTGGGCGGCACCCTGCTGCTCACCGGGGCCGACGGCACCGTGACGGGCGTCGACGCCGCGACGGGGCAGACGAGGTGGAGCCGCGCGATTCCGGGGCAGGGCGCGCCCCTGTTCGTGTCGTTCCCGAAGGATCCGCTCGCGTACGCGACGACCACGGCCGCGGGCGGCACGCACACGCGTGTCACGGCGGTCGATCCGGCCACCGGTGACGTGCGGTGGGAGGAGCGGCTGAGCGGCACGCTCACCCCCGCCGGTTCCACCGACGGCCGTCTGGTCCTGCTCTCCGCGGCCGGGGACGGGGAGTACGGCAATGTCGGTGCGGTGGTCCGCTACGACCCCGTGGCCAGGACGTCGGCCCGGGTCAAGCTGGCCGTGGGACTGCCGTACGCGCGTGCCGCCGTGTATCAGGACCGGGTCTATCTGCTGTCCTTCGACGGCGCGCTGGTGGCCCTGGACATGGCCAAGGGGAAGCAGGTCTGGTCGCTGCAGACGTCCGTGAGCCGCGGGTCGACGCCCGGCGCCGACGGCACGCACGTGTACTTCAGCGCGGCCGACGGGCGGCTGCTGGCCGTGGACGCGCGCGCGGGCAAGCTCGTCGGGCAGACGGCACTGCGGGCGGGGGCGGCCACGAACGGGGTCGTCCCCACCCTGGCCCCGCCCGCGACGGCCGACAGCCGCGTCTACGCCGGCGCCCCCGACGGCACCGTCTTCGCCGTCGACGGGCGCGATCCGGCCGGATGGTGACGTACGGAGGGGCCGCCTCCTGAGGGAAGCGGCCCCTACGGCGTCGTACGGCGGTCGTACGGCGTCGCCTCGCGCGCGGTCAGCCCAGCTTGGACACGTCCCGGACCGCGCCCTTGTCCGCGCTCGTCGCCATCGCGGCGTAGGCGCGCAGGGCCGCGGAGACCTTGCGGGTGCGGTTCCTCGGGGCGTACACGCCGTTGAGCGACTCCTCGCGGCGGGTCAGCTCGGCGTCGTCGACCAGCAGCTCGATCGTGCGGTTGGGGATGTCGATGCGGATGCGGTCGCCGTCCTCGACGAGCGCGATCGTGCCGCCGGAGGCCGCCTCGGGCGAGGCGTGGCCGATCGACAGGCCCGACGTGCCGCCGGAGAAGCGGCCGTCGGTGATCAGCGCGCAGGTCTTGCCCAGGCCGCGGCCCTTGAGGAAGGACGTCGGGTAGAGCATCTCCTGCATGCCGGGGCCGCCCTTGGGGCCCTCGTAGCGGATGACGACGACGTCGCCGTGGGTGATCTGCTTGTTGAGGATCTTCTCGACGGCTTCCTCCTGCGATTCGCAGACCACCGCCGGACCCTCGAAGGTCCAGATCGACTCGTCGACGCCGGCCGTCTTCACCACGCAGCCGTCGACCGCCAGGTTGCCCCGCAGGACGGCCAGGCCGCCGTCCTTGGAGTACGCGTGCTCGACGCTGCGGATGCAGCCGTTCTCGGCGTCCTCGTCGAGCGTCTCCCAGCGCTCCGACTGGGAGAACGCCTCGGCGGAGCGGACGCAGCCGGGGGCAGCGTGCCACAGCTCGACGGCCTCGGGGGACGGGGAGCCGCCGCGGACGTCCCAGGTCTTCAGCCAGTCCGCCAGGGACGCGCTGTGGACCGAGTAGACGTCCTCGTTGAGCAGGCCGGCGCGGTGCAGTTCGCCGAGCAGCGCCGGGATGCCGCCGGCGCGGTGCACGTCCTCCATGTAGTACGTGCGGTCCTTGGCGACGTTCGGGGCGACCTTGGCGAGGCACGGGACGCGGCGCGAGACGGCGTCGATCTGCTCCAGGCCGAAGGGCACGCCCGCCTCCTGGGCGGCCGCCAGCAGGTGCAGGATCGTGTTGGTGGAGCCGCCCATCGCGATGTCCAGCGCCATCGCGTTCTCGAAGGCGGCGAAGGACGCGATCGATCGGGGCAGGACCGTCTCGTCGTCCTGCTCGTAGTAGCGGCGGGTGATGTCCATGACCGTGCGGGCCGCGTCGACGTAGAGGCGCTTGCGGGCCGTGTGCGTGGCCAGGACCGAGCCGTTGCCGGGGAGGGAGAGGCCGATCGCCTCGGTGAGGCAGTTCATCGAGTTGGCGGTGAACATGCCGGAACAGCTGCCGCAGGTCGGACAGGCGTTCTCCTCGATACGGAGGATGTCCTCGTCCGAGATCTTGTCGTTCACCGCGTCGGAGATCGCGTCGACCAGGTCGAGGGTGCGGACCGTGCCGTCGACGAGCGTGGCGCGGCCGGCCTCCATGGGGCCGCCGGAGACGAAGACCGTCGGGATGTTCAGGCGGAGCGCCGCCATCAGCATGCCGGGCGTGATCTTGTCGCAGTTGGAGATGCAGACCAGGGCGTCGGCGCAGTGGGCCTCGACCATGTATTCGACGGAGTCCGCGATCAGGTCGCGCGAGGGCAGGCTGTAGAGCATGCCGCCGTGGCCCATCGCGATGCCGTCGTCCACGGCGATCGTGTTGAACTCGCGCGGGATGCCGCCGGCCTCGACGATGGCCTCGCTGACGATCCGGCCGACCGGCTGGAGGTGGGTGTGGCCGGGCACGAACTCGGTGAAGCTGTTCGCCACCGCGATGATGGGCTTCCGGCCGATGTCCGCACCGGGTACACCGGAGGCGCGCATAAGGGCGCGGGCGCCCGCCATGTTGCGGCCGTGGGTGACTGTGCGGGACCTCAGCTCGGGCATCGTCGCTCGCTCCTTCGGAGAATTCTGGCTACGTCGAGCGTACGCCGCTCATCCAGCGTTCGGGACGCACTGTCCGGAATGCGGGACGGGTGTCTCGGGGAGCCGGAGTTCCGGGGGTCAGCGGCCGGTCGGATGTCCCTGGTTCTGGGGTTCAGCGTCCGGTCAGATGTCCCTGTACGACCGGTGCCACGCGCGCGATGATCTGCTCCACGTCCGCCGAGGCCAGCGGGTCCAGCTTGATCACGTAACGGAGCATCGCGCACCCCACGAGCTGGGCGGCCGCCAGCTCGGCGCGCAGCTCCGCGTCCGGCAGGTCGAGCTGGGCGGCGACGCGGCGCAGCAGCTGGGAGGCGACCAGCCGGCGGAAGACGGCGGCGGCCGCCTCGTTGTTCACGGCGGACCGGAGGATCGCGAGCAGGGGCGCACGGGTGGTGGGGTTCTCCCAGACGCCGAAGAGGAAGCGGGTGAACCGCTCGCCGACGCCGTCCAGCGGGCCCTCGGCGATCGTCTCCGGCGCGTTCAGCGCGGGCGCGAAGGCGAGTTCGACGGCGGCCTCGAAGACCTGTTCCTTGGTGCCGAAGTAGTGGTGGACGAGCGCCGAGTCGACCCCGGCGGCCTTGGCGATGCCGCGTACGGACGTCTTCTCGTAGCCGTGCTCGGAGAACTCGGCGCGGGCGGTGTCGAGGATGCGGGCCCGGGTGTCGACGGGCTCCGTGCGCCGGGGGCGGCCGCGTCTGCGGGGGCGGGGGGCGGGGGCGGTCGGCTCGGACACGTCCGTCACCGCCGGGGCACCCGGACGGCCGAGGCCAGGTGGAGGCGGGTGAAGGCCAGCGCCTCGGCGAGGTCGGCCTCGCGCTCCGCGCTGGACATCGCGCGCCGGGTGTTGACCTCGATGACGACATGCCCGTCGAACCCGGTCAGCGCGAGCCGCTCCAGCAGCTCGGCGCAGGGCTGGGTGCCGCGGCCGGGGACGAGGTGCTCGTCCTTGTTGGAGCCGAGGCCGTCGGCGAGGTGGACGTGGCCGAGACGGTCGCCCATGCGGTCGACCATGTGCAGGGCGTCCGTACGGGCCGTCGCCGCGTGGCTGAGGTCGATCGTGAAGTGCCGGTAGTCGTCCTTGGTGACGTCCCAGCCGGGCGCGTAGGCGAGCACCTCGCGGTCGCGGTAGCGCCAGGGGTACATGTTCTCGACGGCGAACCGCACGTCCGTCTCGTCGGCCATCCGCCAGATGCCCCGCACGAAGTCGCGCGCGTACTGGCGCTGCCAGCGGAACGGCGGGTGTACGACGACCGTCGTCGCCCCGAGCTTCTCGGCGGCCGCGCGGGCGCGCTGGAGCTTGGTCCAGGGGTCGGTGGACCAGACCCTCTGAGTGATGAGGAGACACGGCGCGTGGACTGCGAGGATCGGGACGCGGTGGTAGTCGCTGAGGCGGCGCAGGGCGTCGATGTCCTGGCTGACGGGGTCGTTCCACACCATGACCTCGACGCCGTCGTACCCGAGGCGCGCGGCGATCTCGAAGGCCGTCGCCGTCGACTCCGGATACACCGAGGCCGTGGACAACGCGACCTTCGCATCCGGGATGCGCACCACTGGTTCTGCCACGAGGGACAGCGTACGGTCCTCCGCTCCGCGCCGGGGGCAGGTCCCTGTGCGGCCCCTGCGGACCCACGGCAATCGGCCACGCGCGCGTGGGGCGGGGAAGAGGAAGGGGGTTCTTGACGGCGTACGGTCATTCGAGCATGTGAGCGGGGGGTCGGGGGTGGGGGTCCGCATCTGGCGCGGCCGTCGTCCCACGCCTGCCGGCGTCGCCGGGCATCGGGCGACGGGTCTGCGGGACGGGGGGTTGGGGTGGCGCAGTTCACGCCGGGGCGCGCTTGGTGGGGGGCAGTTCACGCCGGGTGCGCAGTTCAAGGCGGGCGCGCTGGGCGGGGGGCGCAGTTCAAGGCGGGTGCGCTTGACCCGGGGCGCAGTTCAAGGCGGGCGCGCTTGGCGGGGGCCTGTGGATGCACCGGGTGCCGGGGGCGCCGTTGATGCCCTGCCCGCCCATGCCCCGCCGGGCCCCATCGATGCCCTGCCTTGCCCACACATGCCCGCCGCCGGGGCCCACCGGCCACGCCCTGCCGCCGATGCCCTGCTCGCCCAGCGCCGCCACCCGGGCCCGCTGCCCATGCCCCGCCGCCAGGGCCATCAAGGCCCCGCCTGCCCACCCATGCGTGGCCGAGGCCCCATCAACGCCCCGCCTGCCCACCCATGCGTGGCCGGGGCGCCATCAACGCCCCGCCTGCCCGCCCATGCGTGGCCGGGGCCTCATCGATGCCCCGCGTGCCCACCCATGCCCACCGCCACGACCCAGGCCCATGCCCCGCCGCCAACCCCCGCCGGCACCCGACCGGTGCCCTCGCAGAGCTCGGTGCCGCCTTCCCCTCAGTTCTGCGGCATGTGGTCCAGTCTGCGCAGGATCACGCCCTCCCTCAGGGCCCACGGGCAGATCTCCAGGGTTTCCACGCCGAAGAGGTCCATCGCGCCCTCGGCGACCAGAGCGCCGGCGAGGAGCTGGCCGGAGCGGCCCTCCGAGACGCCGGGGAGTTCGGCGCGCTGGGCGCTGGTCATGCCGGCCAGGCGCGGCACCCACGCCTCCAGGGACTCCCGCTTGAGTTCGCGCTGGATGTACAGGCCCTCGGCGGAGCGCGCGGCGCCGGCGATACGGGCGAGCTGCCGGAAGGTCTTGGACGTGGCGACCACGTGGTCCGGCGCCCCGAAGCGGCTGAACTCGCCGACGGTACGGGCGATCTGCGCCCGCACATGCCGTCGTAGCGCCCTTATGTCGTCCGGATCGGGCGGATCGCCGGGCAGCCAGCCCGCGGTGAGACGGCCCGCGCCCAGCGGCAGCGACACCGCCGCGTCGGGCTCCTCGTCGATGCCGTAGGCGATCTCCAGCGAGCCCCCGCCGATGTCCAGGACGAGCAGCTTGCCGGCGGACCAGCCGAACCAGCGGCGTGCGGCGAGGAAGGTGAGCCGGGCCTCCTCCGGCCCGCTGAGCACCTGGAGCTCGACGCCGGTCTCGGCCTGCACGCGCGCGAGGACGTCGTCGGCGTTGGTGGCCTCGCGCACGGCCGAAGTCGCGAACGGCAGCAGATCCTCGACGCCCTTGTCCTCGGCGGCCTGGAGCGCCTCGTGGACGACGTCGATCAGTTTGCCGATCCCGTCGGGGCCGATCGAGCCGTCTTCGTCGAGCAGCTGGGCGAGGCGCAGTTCCGCCTTGTGCGAGTGCGCGGGCAGCGGGCGCGCGCCTGGGTGCGCATCCACGACCAGCAGATGCACCGTGTTCGATCCCACGTCGAGGACACCGAGTCTCATGCGAGGAACGCTACTGCCAGCCACGCCGTCCTCGGCCCCCGGAGCGGTGCCGGGAATCCGCCCGGGCGACTTACCCTGGACGCGTGCCAAAGACGAAAAAGGCGAAGGACGAAAAGGCGACCAAGGCGAAGAAGGCCGACAAGTCGACCGAATCGTCCAGGGTGCTCTCGCAGCCGAAGGCCCCGAAGAAGGCGAAGCAGGCGCCGATGGGCCGGCAGGCCCGCACGGCCGACGAGAAGGGCCTCGACTTCGCGCGCGCGTGGGTGGAGTTCCCGGACCCGGCCGACGACGAGCAGGTCTTCCGCTGCGACCTGACCTGGCTGACCTCCCGCTGGAACTGCATCTTCGGCAGCGGCTGCCAGGGCATCCAGGCGGGGCGCGCGGACGACGGCTGCTGCACCCTGGGCGCCCACTTCTCCGACGAGGACGACGAGAAGCGCGTCGCCGAGCACGTGGCGCGGCTCACGCCGGAGATCTGGCAGCACCACGCCGAGGGCACGAAGCACGGCTGGATCTCCGAGGACGACGAGGGTTCCCGCCAGACGCGCCCGTACAAGGGCTCGTGCATCTTCCAGAACCGCCCCGGGTTCGCCGGCGGCGCGGGCTGCTCGCTTCACATCCTCGCCCTCAAGGAGGGCCGCGAGCCCCTGGAGACCAAGCCGGACGTCTGCTGGCAGCTGCCGATCCGGCGGACGTACGACTGGATCGACCGGCCCGACGACACGCGCGTGCTCCAGGTGTCGATCGGCGAGTACGACCGCCGCGGCTGGGGCCCGGGCGGCCACGACCTGCACTGGTGGTGCACCTCGGCGACCTCGGCGCACGGCGCGGGCGACCCGGTGTACGTCTCCTACCGCCCGGAGCTGACCGAGCTGATGGGCAAGGCCGGTTACGACCGTCTGGTCGAGCTGTGCGAGGAGCGCCTGGCGTCGCAGTTGCCCCTGCTGGCCCCGCACCCGGCGGACCCGGTCAACGGCTGATCCAGAGTGATCCAGGGGGCCTCCCTCGCCCGGCCCCGCGCGCCGTTACGACGACGGCCCGGACGGGTTCTGGCCGGGATCCCCGCCGTCGCCGGGCGGGGTCGACGGGTCCCCCGGGGCGGGAGGGGACGACTCGCCGGACGTGGGCTGCGGGTCGGGCGACGACGGTGGATCGCTCTGCGGGGGATCGGTGGGCGCGGAGTCGGTCGGTGTCGGGTCCGGGTCGGGCGACGCCGGCGGGGATCCGGGACCGCCGGGGCCGGGGTCCGAGGGGTCCGGGTCGCCCGGGACGGGCGCGGTGCCGTATCCGGCGATCGACACGAGCGAGCCCGCCGGAGCGATCGCCACGCGCGCGTTCCAGTACCCGGCGGGTTCGCGCAGCGGGTCGACGTACACCTTGAGGGTCACCGACTCGCCGGGCGCGAGGGTGCCCGTGGAACGGCTCAGGTAGAGCCAGGCGGCGCCGGTGGTCGCGGACCAGTGGACGGGACCGCCGCCGTCCTTCGCCGCGGTCAGGGTGATCAGCGTGGTGTCGCCGCTGCTCCCGGCGGTCACCGTGAGCCGCCCGGCGCCCTTGCCGCCCGCGCCGATGACGCTGATGACCTCCACGGACACGTCCGCCCCGTGGCCGCCGTCGAGGCCCGCGCCGGGGCGCGTACTGGCGTTCCCGGCGTTCTCGTAGCCGCCCGCCGCCTCTCCGTCGAGGCCGTCGGGGCCCCGCGCCTCGCTGGCGCTGGCGGCGCGGCCGTCGACGCCGTCGGCGGTCGGGGTGCCTCGGTAGGCGGCCCACACGGCGAGGACGGGCGCGGCGACGACGGTGGCGACGACGGTCGTCGTGACGGCACGCGCGCGCAGGCGGTCCCGGCGGGCCGCGCGGTCCTTCGGGTCCATCGGGAAGCCGCGCCGGTCGAAGCGGGGCGTGGCGGCCCCCCGCGCGCGGGGGACGTGCGCCATGGCGGCGTGCAGGGCCGCGCGGGGGGCTTCCAGGACGGGCAGCTCGGCGGGTGTGACCGTGTCGCCGGGCCACCGGCCGGGGACGGCGCGCTCGGCGGCGCGGCGGCAGCGCGGGCAGTCGTCGACGTGCCGGACGAGCTCGCGGCGCAGGGCGGCGCTGAGCACCAGCTGCTGATCTCCGGTGAGGCGGGCCACGCCGGGACAGCCGCCGGTCTCGACGACGGCGAGCGCCGCGCGCGTGCGCTCGACCTCGCAGGCGGCGGAGGCGAGGAGTTCGCGGGCGGCGGCGAGGTCCATGCCGAGGACGGCGGCGACCTCGTGGGCGGCGAGCCGGTGGCGCACGGCGAGTTCGAGCGCCTCGCGCTGCTCCGGGGTGGTGCCGGCCGCCTCCGGCCAGGCGAGCAGGGCGAGTTCGCGGCGGCGCCGCTCCCGGGTCTCCTCGGAGACGGGCGGGGCGGCGGGCTGCGGGGCGGACGGGCGGTGGGTGCCGGGGCGGCCGGCCGCGTGCGTGCCCTGACGTTTCTGCTTGGCCTCGGCCAGCTTGCGCAGGCACGCCCAGCGGGCCAGCGCGTACAGCCAGGCCCTGCGCTCCCCGCCGGCCTCGGGGACACGCTGTCCCCGCCTCTCGGCGAGCGCGAGGACGTCCCCCAGCGCGGTGGTGGCCGCGTCGTGGTCGCACAGCACCGACAGGCAGTAGGTGAACAGGCCGTCCAGGTAGGGCTCGTAGCGTGCGGGCGGGCGCTGGGCCAGCGTGCGCGCCGCGGCGCGATCGCGCGCCTCCCGTTGCGCCCGGTGTGCGCCGGTCGTGCGGGTCGAGGTCTCCGGACTGCTGCTCATCACCCGTGCGACCGTAGGCGGCCCGGAACGGCCTCCTCCCGCGCCTTGAGCCGTTTTCCTCCGTACGGGTGAAACGATCCCTCATATGGGCACGGGAACCTCTCGTTCCGGGGCTCGTTCGGGGCGGGTGTGACCGATTTGCGGCGGGTGCTGACGGTTTGGGGCGGGTGGGGCGCGGCGCGGCCGCGAGCGGCGCACAGGACGGTGTCCGTCCACAGCCGCGCCGCGTTGTCAGACCCGCCGGTTACGGTTTCCCCATGGCTGCCCGTACCAAGACCACCAAGGACCGGCCCTCCTACCGCTGCACGGAATGCGGCTGGCAGACGGCCAAGTGGCTCGGCCGCTGCCCCGAATGCCAGGCATGGGGCACGGTCGAGGAGTACGGCGCGCCGGCGGTCCGTACGACGGCGCCCGGCCGCGTCACCTCCTCCGCCCTGCCCATCGGCCAGGTCGACGGTCGCCGCGCCACCGCCCGCTCCACCGGCGTGCCGGAGCTGGACCGCGTCCTGGGCGGCGGCCTCGTCCCCGGCGCCGTCGTGCTGCTCGCGGGCGAACCCGGCGTCGGCAAGTCCACCCTCCTGCTGGACGTGGCGGCCAAGTCAGCGAGCGACGAGCACCGCACGCTCTATGTGACGGGCGAGGAGTCCGCGAGCCAGGTCCGGCTGCGCGCCGACCGCATCGGCGCCCTCGACGACCACCTGTATCTGGCCGCCGAGACCGATCTCGCGGCCGTTCTCGGCCATTTGGACGCCGTGAAGCCGTCGCTGCTGATCCTCGACTCGGTGCAGACGGTCGCCTCCCCGGAGATCGACGGCGCGCCCGGCGGCATGGCCCAGGTCCGCGAGGTGGCGGGCGCCCTGATCCGCGCCTCCAAGGAGCGCGGGATGTCCACGCTCCTCGTGGGCCACGTCACCAAGGACGGCGCGATCGCCGGCCCGCGCCTGCTGGAGCACCTCGTCGACGTCGTCCTGCACTTCGAGGGCGACCGGCACGCGCGCCTGCGCCTCGTGCGCGGCGTCAAGAACCGCTACGGCGCGACGGACGAGGTCGGCTGCTTCGAACTGCACGACGAGGGCATCACGGGCCTCGCCGACCCGAGCGGCCTCTTCCTGACCCGACGTGACGAACCGGTCCCCGGCACCTGCCTGACGGTCACGCTGGAGGGCCGCCGTCCCCTGGTCGCCGAGGTGCAGGCGCTCACCGTCGATTCGCAGATCCCGTCCCCGCGCCGTACGACCTCCGGCCTGGAGACCTCGCGCGTGTCCATGATGCTGGCCGTCCTGGAGCAGCGCGGCCGCATCAGCGCGCTCGGCAAGCGGGACATCTACTCGGCGACGGTCGGCGGGGTGAAGCTCTCGGAGCCCGCCGCCGACCTCGCGATCGCGCTCGCGCTGGCCTCCGCCGCGAGCGACACTCCGCTGCCCAAGAACCTCGTCGCGATCGGCGAGGTGGGCCTCGCGGGCGAGGTCAGACGGGTGACGGGCGTGCAGCGCCGGCTCGCGGAGGCGCACCGCCTGGGCTTCACGCACGCCCTCGTGCCGGGCGATCCGGGCAGGGTCCCGGCCGGTATGAAGGTGCTGGAAGTCGCCGACATAGGGGACGCCCTGCGGGTCCTGCCGCGGTCGCGTCGCCGAGAGGCCCCACAGGAGGCGGAGGACCGCCGGTAGACTTTGCCCTGGTCTCGCCCGTCCGTACGAACCGAGTGCGCGAAACGGGAGCACCCCAGAACCTGCGACCGGAGGAGTGCAGTGGCAGCCAACGACCGGGCAGCGGCTCCCGGAAAGTCCGGTGGGAGTGCCGGTTCCGATGGCCTGATGCGCGCCTCGCTGAGCGCCGTGGCACCCGGCACAGCCCTGCGGGACGGCCTTGAGCGCGTCCTGCGCGGCAACACCGGCGGTCTCATCGTGCTGGGCTCCGACAAGACCGTCGAGGCGATGTGCACGGGCGGCTTCGTGCTGGACGTGGAGTTCTCCGCGACCCGGCTGCGCGAGCTGTGCAAGCTGGACGGCGGCATCGTTGTCTCCTCGGACCTGTCGAAGATCCTGCGCGCGGGCGTGCAGCTGGTGCCGGACCCGACGATCCCCACGGAGGAGACGGGCACCCGGCACCGTACGGCGGACCGGGTCTCCAAGCAGGTCGGCTTCCCGGTCGTCTCGGTCTCCCAGTCGATGCGGCTGATCGCCCTGTACGTCGACGGCCAGCGCCGGGTCCTGGAGGACTCGGCGGCGATCCTGTCCCGCGCGAACCAGGCGCTGGCGACCCTGGAGCGCTACAAGCTCCGCCTGGACGAGGTCGCGGGAACGCTGTCCGCGCTGGAGATCGAGGACCTGGTGACGGTCCGCGACGTGTCGGCGGTCGCACAGCGTCTGGAGATGGTCCGCCGGATCGCCACCGAGATCGCCGAGTACGTGGTGGAGCTGGGCACGGACGGACGCCTCCTCGCCCTCCAGCTCGACGAGCTGATCGCGGGCGTGGAGCCGGAGCGCGAGCTGGTCGTCCGGGACTACGTGCCCGAGCCGACGGCCAAGCGCTCCCGCACGGTCGACGAGGCCCTCTCCGAGCTCGACGCGCTCACGCACGCGGAGCTTCTCGAACTGTCCACGGTGGCCCGCGCGTTGGGCTACACCGGTTCCCCCGAGGCGCTCGACTCGGCGGTCTCCCCGCGCGGGTTCCGTCTGCTGGCCAAGGTGCCGCGCCTGCCCGGCGCGATCATCGACCGCCTGGTGGAGCACTTCGGCGGCCTCCAGAAGCTGCTCGCGGCCAGCGTGGACGACCTCCAGACGGTGGACGGCGTGGGCGAGGCCCGCGCCCGCAGCGTCCGCGAGGGCCTGTCCCGCCTGGCGGAGTCGTCGATCCTGGAGCGCTACGTCTAGGGCGGTCGCCCTCAGTCGTCCTCCAGGACGAATGACGTCTGGGTCTTGGTGAAGCCCGGTGCCTTGGCCTCCACCAGGTAGGTCGCGGCCTTGGCCACCCCCGCCGGAGGCGTCGCGCACTCCGGCGCGCTCGGCTTGCGGTCCCACTTCACGGTGTACGTGAAACCGCCCCCGGCCGGCACCCGGTACAGCAGGCTGCCGGAGACCTTGGGGCAGTCGGCCGACGACCAGTAGCTCTCGCTCGCCCCGGTCCGAGTGATCGTCAACACGGCGTTCTTCGGCCCGAGATCGATCTTGCAGTCGTTCGCGGAGCTGTTCTTCGCGACGAGTTGGAAGGTGGGCGTCTGATCGGGCGAGTACGTGTTGCGCACGCTGCGCAGGGTCAACGTCACCACGCTGGGCGTGCAGTTGGGCAGTGTCGTCCCCGCGGGCAGCGTCGTACCCGTACCGCCGCCCCCGGCCGATCCGTCGACGGAACCGGCGGAACCGGACGTGTCGCCGTTGCCGTCGTCGCCGCCACCGGCCTCACCGGACCCCGTACCGGCGGAACCGCCGCTGCCGCCGGTGTCCGCACCGGTCGACTCGTCGCGCCCGCCGGGGTGTTGACTGATCGCCGGCCCCGAGCCGGACGGCCCCGGGGTGATCGAGGAGGCGGGATTCTTGCCGTTGGCCCCGCCGGCGTTGTTCTTGCCGCCCCCGCCGCCCGGGCCCACGATCCACGCGATCAGCAGCGCCAACAGGGCGACCACGGACAGCAGTACGACCCTCCGTCGCCAGTAGATGGAGGAGGGAAGCGGCCCGACCGGATTGCGCAGAGATCCCACGGCGCAAACTGTACGAGAGATCGCGGCGTTCGCCGTCCCCACCCGCCGCCGGGATCGACAACTTTTCCGGATCATCATCCCGGCCCCGGCCTCCCCACTCCCCTCTTCCGTCCCGCGCCGCGGCCCGGTGATCGCGGTCGGTGACGGCCTCGGTGTCTCGCCCACGGACCGTGATCACACCCCGTTGTTCGCGATCGCGCCCTTGCAGCTCTGGCCAAGGGATCGGCGCGACGGGCGCTCCCACCCCGTCGGGTGACGGTACGCACGCATGCGCCCCCGTACATGGCAGGATCGGAAGGCCATGACTGCGCCCACGAAGCTCCCGCACAGCACCTCCGCCGACGCCGTCCCCGGCCCGGCCTCCGCCGAGGCGTCGTCCTCCGGCGCGCACCTGCACTCCCCCGTCATCGACTGGTTCCAGGAGAACGCCCGCGACCTGCCCTGGCGGCGCCCCGACGCGGGCGCGTGGGGCGTGATGGTCAGCGAGTTCATGCTCCAGCAGACACCGGTCAGCCGCGTCCTGCCGGTCTACGAGCAGTGGCTGGCCCGCTGGCCCCGCCCCGCCGACCTGGCCGCCGAGGCCCCCGGCGAGGCCGTACGCGCGTGGGGGCGGCTCGGCTACCCGCGCCGCGCCCTGCGGCTGCACGGCGCCGCGGTGGCCATAACGGAGCGGCACGGCGGCGACGTACCGTCGGACCACGCGCAGCTGCTGGCGCTGCCCGGCATCGGCGAGTACACGGCCGCGGCGGTCGCCTCCTTCGCGTACGGGCAGCGGCACGCGGTCCTCGACACCAATGTGCGCCGGGTCTTCGCGCGCGCGGTGACCGGTGTGCAGTACCCGCCGAACGCGACCACGGCCGCGGAGCGCAAGCTCGCCCGCGCGCTGCTGCCCGAGGAGGAGCGGACGGCCGCCCGCTGGGCCGCCGCCTCCATGGAGCTGGGCGCGCTGGTGTGCACGGCGAAGAACGAGACCTGTCACCGCTGCCCGATCGCCGCCCAGTGCGCGTGGCGGCTGGCCGGCAAGCCGGAGCACGAGGGGCCGCCGCGCAAGGGACAGACGTACGCGGGCACGGACCGTCAGGTGCGCGGCAAGCTGCTCGCCGTACTGCGCGACGCGCACGCGCCCGTGCCGCAGGCCGCGCTGGACCAGGTGTGGCACGAGCCGGTGCAGCGCGCCCGTGCGCTGGACGGTCTCGTCGCGGACGGTCTGGTGGAGCCGCTGCCGGGCGGGCTGTACCGACTGCCGCTCACCTGACACACCGTCACATCACAGAAATCGCCCCCACATCACAGGAACACGGCCCACTGTCACATTCACTCGGGGCCTCAAATCGCCCCATACCGGACTCAATCGGCTCACGCCCTTACCCCGTTCCGGCTTTCGTTACACAACCGACGGACAGCTGAGCGCTGGCCGCAGGCTGCCCCGCACAGCCCCGTGACAACTCCTCCGTAGCTTCTCTTCCGTGCCCAGCAGGGCCACAGACCACAGGCAGGACACCGGCACGGGGACGACGAGCCGGCACGGGGACTCACGGGGAATCGGAGGCGGTTGATCATGGCGCAGGGAGAGGTGCTCGAGTTCGAGGAGTACGTCCGCACCCGGCAGGACGCGCTGCTGCGCAGCGCCCGCCGCCTCGTTCCGGACCCGGTCGACGCGCAGGACCTGCTGCAGACCGCGCTGGCGCGGACGTACGGCCGCTGGGAGGGCATAGCGGACAAGCGGCTCGCCGACGCCTACCTGCGCCGCGTCATGATCAACACGCGGACCGAGTGGTGGCGCGCGCGGAAGCTGGAGGAGGTCCCGACCGAGCAGCTCCCGGACGCTCAGGTCGACGACTCCACCGAACAGCACGCGGACCGCGCTCTGTTGATGGACGCCATGAAGGTGCTCGCTCCGAAACAGCGCAGTGTCGTCGTGCTGCGACACTGGGAGCAGATGTCCACGGAGGAGACGGCCGCCGCCCTCGGCATGTCGGCCGGAACGGTCAAGAGCACGCTGCACCGGGCGCTCGCCCGGCTCCGCGAGGAGCTGGAGGCCCGCGATCTGGACGCACGCGCGCTGGAGCGTGAGGAGCGGGAGCGTTGCGCGGCGGCCTGACCGAGGCTGGGCCCACACCGGCCCGAGCGAGTGCGCAGGCGGCGTTCACGGCGGTGGTCGTGCTCGCCGCCCTCGCCCTTTTCGTTTCCGCGTGCGCCACCGGCGGCACCGGCACCCGTGACGAGGGACCGGCCCACGCCGACTCGGTCACCGGCGCCGGAGCGTCGGTCCCGGCCGCCCCCTTCAGCGCGCTCGACCGCGTGGACGCGGTACAGCTCGTCAAGGACGACCCCGAGGTCTCGGCCGAGGTCAAACGCGGGCTGAAGCCCTGCGTCGCCGACGACTACCCGGTCGACGTCTCCTACGGCAAACTGACCGGCGGTTCCGCCAACGACGTCGTCGTCAACGTGCTGACCTGCTCGGACGCCGTCGGCCTCGGTTCGTACGTCTACCGCGAGAAGAACGGCCGCTACGAGAACGTGTTCAAGTCCGAGGAACCCCCGGTCTACGCCGAGATAGACCGCGGCGACCTCGTGGTCACCAAACAGGTGTACGACAAGGGCGACCCGGTCTCCAGCCCGTCCGGGGAGAACGTGATCACCTATCGCTGGGCGGAGGCCGGCTTCATCCAGGAGTACACCTGGCACAACGACTACAGCAGTGTCGTCGGCGAGGACCAGACCCCGGCGCCCGAGGACGGCTGAGCATCGGCTTTCCTGTGAGCGGGGGAAGATTTTCCTGTGGGCGTGAACCGATCGGGCCACTCGGACCGATGAAGCGGTGAACGGACCACACGCTGCGGACGTCCCCGTGTAGGGGGGCGCGCGCAGCAGGCGCCCGCGCCGTACGACCGACACTGATCACTAGGACTGAGAGCACCGGGATGGCAGACCAGACCCACGTCCTGTTCGTCGAGGACGACGACGTCATCCGCGAGGCCACCCAGCTCGCCCTGGAGCGGGACGGCTTCGCGGTCACCGCCATGCCCGACGGTCTGTCGGGCCTGGAGGCGTTCCGGGCGAACCGGCCCGACATCGCCCTGCTGGACGTGATGGTGCCGGGGCTGGACGGGGTCAGCCTGTGCCGTCGCATCCGCGACGAGTCGACCGTACCGGTGATCATGCTCTCCGCGCGCGCCGACTCCATCGATGTCGTCCTGGGCCTGGAGGCCGGCGCCGACGACTATGTGACCAAGCCGTTCGACGGTGCCGTGCTGGTCGCCCGCATCCGCGCGGTGCTGCGCCGCTTCGGGCACGCGGGCGGCGGAGGCGGCGCCGAGCCCGACACCGCCGCCACGGGCGGGGTGCTGACCTTCGGCGATCTGGAGGTCGACACCGAGGGCATGGAGGTGCGCAGGTCCGGGCAGCCCGTGGCGCTGACGCCGACCGAGATGCGGCTGCTGCTGGAGTTCTCCTCGGCCCCGGGCACCGTGCTCTCCCGCGACAAGCTCCTGGAGCGGGTCTGGGACTACGGCTGGGGTGGCGACACCCGTGTCGTCGACGTCCATGTCCAGCGGCTGCGGACGAAGATCGGTCAGGACCGCATCGAGACGGTCCGCGGCTTCGGCTACAAACTGAAGGCCTGAGCGGGGCGGGGATATGCGGGGGATGATCAGGCATCTGGTTCCGGCCCGGGTGGAGCGCTCGGGCCTCCGCACCGGCCTGCGGTGGAAGCTCAGCGCGGCGATCGCGCTGGTCGGCGCCCTGGTGGCGATCGCGCTCAGCCTGGTCGTGCACAACGCGGCCCGGGTGTCCATGCTGGACAACGCGCGCGATCTGGCCGCCGAGCGGGTCTTCATCGCCCAGCGCAACTACGAGTCGTCCGGCCGGCCGAACTTCCCGAGCATCAAACTCGACGACCCGGCGCTGCCGGCGCAGCTGCGGGCCAAGGTCCAGGACGGCCGCCGGGCCACGTTCGTCTCCGACCGGGCGGGCGGGGTGCCGGACATATGGGCCGCCGTGCCGGTCAAGGACGGCCATGTGCTGTCGTTGCACACCGGCTTCACCGACCGCAGCATCAACATCCTCAAGGACCTCGACCAGGCGCTGGTGATCGGCTCCATCGCGGTCGTCCTCGGCGGCAGCGCGCTGGGCGTGCTCATCGGCGGTCAGCTGTCGCGCCGGCTGCGCAAGGCGGCGGCCGCGGCGAACCAGGTCGCCAACGGCGAGCCGGACGTCCGTGTGCGGGACGCGATCGGCGGGGTCGTGCGGGACGAGACCGACGACCTGGCCAGCGCGGTGGACGCCATGGCGGACGCCCTGCAACAGCGGCTGGACGCCGAGCGCCGGGTCACCGCCGACATCGCCCACGAGTTGCGCACGCCGGTGACCGGCCTGCTCACGGCGGCCGAGCTGCTGCCGCCCGGCCGACCCACCGAGCTGGTCCTTGACCGCGCGCAGGCGATGCGCACCCTCGTCGAGGACGTCCTGGAAGTGGCCCGCCTCGACGGCGCCTCCGAGCGGGCCGAGCTCCAGGACATCCTGCTGGGCGAGTTCGTCACCCGGCGGATCGCCGCGAAGGACCCGGAGGTCGAGGTGCGGGTGGTGCACGAGTCGGAGGTCACCACCGACCCGCGTCGGCTGGAGCGCGTCCTGTTCAACCTCCTGGCCAACGCCGCCCGGCACGGCAAGCCGCCGATCCAGGTCACCGTCGAGGGCAGGGTCATCCGGGTCCGCGACCACGGCCCCGGCTTCCCCGAGAACCTCCTCGCGGAGGGCCCGAGCCGCTTCCGCACGGGCAGCAGCGACCGCTCCGGCCACGGCCACGGCCTCGGCCTGACCATCGCCGCCGGCCAGGCCCGCGTCATGGGCGCCCGGCTGACCTTCCGCAACGTACGCCCCGCCGGGGCGCCGGACCACATACCGGCCGAGGGCGCGGTGGCCGTCCTCTGGCTCCCGGAGCACGCGCCTACGAACACGGGGAGCTATCCGATGCTGCCGTAGGGGGCGGCGGCCGTCTCCCGGCGAGTTCACGGAGTCGCCCAGTTGAAGATCCCGCCAGCCCGGAGGGGCCCGTACGCGGAAGGCCCCGTACGAGGAAGGCCCCCGGGCGGGGTTCCGCCGGGGGCCGACTCACTGCGGTCGCTGGGGGCGTACCGCTCAGACCGCCTCGACGACCGGGGCGTGGGCCACCGCGTCCTGGGGGTCGCCGTCCTGCTGGTCGCCGTCCGCCGCGTCGTCCTGCTTCGGCCCCGCCCCCTTGAGCGGCACCTCCTTGACGAACAGGGCCGCCACCAGCGCGCCCACGGCCACGATCGCGCCGAGGAGGAAGGCCGCGTGCGTGCCGTCGGAGACGGCGTACTGGTAGGCCTCCCGCGCCTGCTCCGGCAGCTTCGCCAGGCTCGCGGCGTCCAGCTGCGCGGACTGCTCGGTGATCTTCGAGCCCAGCGAACCGGCCCGCTCGGCCATGACGTCCTGGACGCGGTTGTTGAAGAGCGCGCCCATGATCGCGACACCGAAGGAGGAGCCGAGCGTACGGAAGAGGGTGGTCGAGGAGGAGGCGACGCCCATGTCCTTCATCTGGACGCTGTTCTGCGCGACCAGCATGGTGATCTGCATCAGGCAGCCCATGCCCAGACCGAGGACGGCCATGAAGACACCGGAGGTGAAGCGCGAGGTGCCGGTGTCCATCGTGGACAGCAGGTACAGCCCGACGATCAGCAGCACACCGCCGATGATCGGGAAGACCTTGTAGCGCCCGCTGTTGGTGGTGATCCGCCCGGCGACCATCGAGGTCACGAGCATCGCGCCGAGCATCGGCAGGAGCAGCAGCCCGGAGTTGGTCGCGGAGGCGCCCTGCACGGACTGCTGGTACAGCGGTAGGAAGAGGGTCGCGCCGAACATCACGAAGCCGGTGATGAAGCCGATGATCGACATGAGGGTGAAGTTGCGGCTGCGGAAGATGTGCAGCGGCACGACCGGCTCGGCGGCCTTGGTCTGCCAGAACACGAACCCGACGAGCGCGACCACACCGAGGAAGATCAGCTCCATGATCCGCGCGGAGCTCCAGGCGTACTCCGAGCCGCCCCAGGTGGTGACCAGCACGATCGAGGTGATGCCGACGGTGAGCAGGGCGGCGCCCAGGTAGTCGATGCGCGCCTCGGACCGCTTCTTCGGCAGGTGCAGCACGGCGCTGATCGCGGCGAGGGCGACGACGCCGAGCGGCAGGTTGATGTAGAAGGACCAGCGCCAGCCCCAGTTGTCGGTGATGGTGCCGCCGACCAGCGGGCCGCCGATCATCGCCAGCGCCATGACGCCGGCCATCATGCCCTGGTACTTGCCGCGCTCCCGGGGCGGGATCAGGTCGCCGATGATCGCCATGACGCCGACCATCAGACCGCCGGCGCCCAGGCCCTGCACGGCGCGGAAGCCGATCAGCTCGCCCATGTTCTGGGCCATGCCGCTGAGCGCGGAGCCGACCAGGAAGATCACGATGGACGTCATGAACGAGCCTTTGCGCCCGTACATGTCGCCGAGCTTGCCCCACAGCGGCGTGGCGGCGGCGGTCGCGAGGGTGTACGCGGTCACCACCCAGGAGAGGTGTTCGAGGCCGCCGAGTTCACCCACGATCGTCGGCATCGCCGTGCCCACGATCATGTTGTCGAGCATCGCCAGCATCATCGTGATCATGAGCGCGAGCAGCACGACGCGCACGCTCTTGGGTTGCTTGTCGGGTTCTTCCTCGACCATGTCCGTCGTCTGCGTGTCCGCCATCGTTCCCACTCCCCTGGGCCCCGCACCCCGGCGACTACTTACTTGCCGCCCGGCTAGTTCACTACACTGGGAAGGTAGACCCGCAACTAGCCGGGCGTCAAGTAAGTTCTTCGGGGGTGCGAGGATGGGTGGCACGATGGACGGCACCAGGCAGCAGCGCCGCGGCGACACCCGCCAGCGCATCCAGGACGTGGCACTCGAGCTCTTCGCCGAGCAGGGCTACGAGAAGACGTCGTTGCGTGAGATCGCCGAGCGTCTCGGCGTCACCAAGGCGGCGCTCTACTACCACTTCAAGACCAAGGAAGAGATCCTCGTCAGCATCTTCGACGATCTGACGCAGCCGATCCTCGACCTGATCGAGTGGGGCAGGGAGCAGCCGCACACACTGGAGGTCAAGCAGGAGATCGTCCGCCGTTACAGCGAGGTGCTGGAGGGCGCGGCCCCGCTGTTCCGCTTCATGCAGGAGAACCAGGCGACGGTGCGGGAGCTGCGCGTCGGCGAGACGTTCAAGGAACGCATGCAGGGACTGCGGGAGATCTTCGTCGACCCCGACGCGGACCTGATCGACCAGGTCCGCTGTGTCAGCGCGATCTTCACCCTGCACGCGGGCATGTTCTTCCTCCAGGATCTGGAGGCGGACCCCGAGAAGAAGCGCGAGGCGGTCATGAAGGTCGCCACGGACCTGGTCACCCAGGCACACCAGAACAGCCGGGACTGATCAGGGGGGGCGCAGGTCGGGTTTATGCAGGCCGGGGCGACCGCAGCTCGGGCCACCCCCGGCCAGGTCGGCCGCGACCAAGTCAGCCGCGGCTCACCGGGCGGCGAGTCAGCCGACCACGGCTCAGACCGTCACGCCCTTCGAGCGCAGGAAGGCGACGGGGTCGATCGCGGAACCGTAGTTCGGGGTCGTGCGGATCTCGAAGTGCAGGTGCGGGCCGCTGGAGTTGCCGGTGTTGCCGGAGCGGGCGATGGCCTGACCGGTCTTCACGATCTGACCGACCCTCACCTGGACCTTCGACAGGTGGGCGTACTGCGAGTACACGCCGTTGGAGTGCTTGATCACGATGGCGTTGCCGTAGGCGGAGCCGTCACCGGCGCCGTTGCCGCCGGCCTTGACGACCGTGCCGCCGTGCGCGGCCACGACCTTGGTGCCGCTCGGCACGGCGAAGTCCTGGCCGCTGTGCTTGTGCGACCACATGGTGCCGGACTGGGCGAAGGACGCGGACAGCGTGTACTTCTTCACCGGGTCGACCCAGCGGGCGGCCGAAGCGGCCTTGGCCGTGGTCGCCTTGGCGGTGGTCGCCGTGACGGCGGTCGCCTCGGCGGCGGACGCCATGCCGCCGCCCAGCACGACCGCGGCGGCACCCAGAGCGGCGGCGCCGACGGCCACGCGGGTGCGGAGCAGCGACGTACGGGAAGAGCGGTTCATGGCGCGGGACATCGAATACCTCGGGGGTTCGGGGACATGAGAACCACCCGGCACAGGGACTACGCCGGATGGGCTCACCCTTGGTACCCCCGGACCCCATCAGCACCCAAACGTGTGATCTACGACCGAAACTAGTACTTCACCGCAAAACTTAACGTCATACGACCTACGCCCCATCACGGATAAATCACCCCTGACGGCTAAATCACCCGCCAGGTTCGGGAGAGAAGTCCCTTTTTGGGGTGATCTCCCCCTCCACTAATCCCCCTAGTAAGTGACGTAGCTCCTGTGCGGCACATCACCGGCCGCACGGATCACCGGGCACCGCGATGTGACCCCGGCTACGCCGTCGCGCCACCCTCACGGCACAGCGCCACCCAACGCGCCCCCGCATCAATGTGACGCAGACCCCTAGCCACTTACCCTCCAGTAACCCTACGGTTCCTCCCGCGCCACCCTCACCGACGAGCATGCACGCGACAACGCAGCGTTGACGAAATGTGAGAGGAACCCCCACATGACCAACAGACGTGCCTGGCTGCGCAACGCCACGGTGACCGTCGTCTCCGCGGCCGCACTCGTCGCCGTGGCCGCCCCGGCCGACGCCGCCCCGGCCTCCGCGGCCGCCGCGAACGTCGACTACGCGACCTGGCAGCACGACTGCCAGACCGTCATGGACCAGGCGCTGCCGTACCTGAAGCAGCGCATCGCCGCCGCCAAGCCCGGTGAGAAGCAGGCGATCGTCTTCGACATCGACAACACCACCCTGGAGACCGACTTCGGCTTCAGCTACCCGCAGCCGGCCAACAAGCCGGTCCTGAACGTCGCCGAGTACGCCCAGGAGCACGGCGTCGACCTCTTCTTCGTCACCGCCCGCCCCGGCATCATCTACTGGCCCACCGAGTACAACCTCGAACACGACGGCTACGAGGTCTCCGGACTCTACGTCCGCGGCCTGTTCGACCTGTTCAAGGATGTCGCCGCCTACAAGACGGCCCAGCGCGTCGACATCGAGAACAAGGGCTACACGATCATCGCGAACATCGGCAACAGCGCCACCGACCTCTCGGGCGGCCACGCCGAGAAGACGTTCAAGCTGCCGGACTACGGCGGTCAGCTGTCCTGACCCGACCGCTGCCGCACGCCGGTCGGCTCCCCTGACCCGAGCGGTCGGCGCTCGATACCCTCACCCCTGTTGGCTCGGTCACGGGGGTGAGGCATGGAGCCGGTCGTACTCGGCGGAAAACTGGCGTCCAGCGCGATCGCACCGCTGGTGCGGAAGCTGTTCGTCACCGATGGACCCGGCGCGGGGCTGGTCGACAGGCCGGTGCGGCTGAGCGGGCTGGTGTCCTTCCGGGGGGAGAAACGCACCCTGGGCGACAAGGACGTCCACCGGCTCGCCGAACGACTCGTCGAACGGGCGATCGACTCGCCGGGAGAGGCGCCCTTCCCGGCCGACGAGCGGACCGCCGTGGCCGACGCCCTGGCCCGGCGCCTGCTCGCCCTCGGCGACCTGGACATGGACGACGTACAGGCCGTCCGCCTCGGCCACCGCGAGCTCGCCAAGAAGCTGACGTACGCCGGTCCCGGCACCAGCGTCCTCTCGGCCGACGCCTGCTACTTCCTGGACAACGCGACGGAATGGGCCTGCCTCCAGATCCTGGAGTTCTTCACCCGCCGTTCCTCCTTCGTCGCCCGCACCCTCGTCGAACAGACCCGCGCCCAGGCCGACCTGATCGCCCGTGTCGACGAGCTGATCACCCGGCTCCCCCGGCCCGACGCCCGCGACACCGCATTCGAACGCCGCTATCTGCCGTACGCCGCCCAACGGCACGACCACATCACCATCTACGGCATCGACCTGCGCGACTCCCCCGACCGCTGGCCCCTCGAAGTGGCCTACCTGAGCCTGGAGACGACCTACACAGAGGACCCGCCGATGGACGCGGTTCCGGGCGAGGCACGGGGCGCGTCGCCGGGTGAAGCACGGGACGCGTCGTCGGGTGCGCGGGGCGAGGAGGCGGGCGAGGCACGGGGCGATGGCCCGGGTGCGGCACGGCGCCGTACATCGGGTGCGGCGCCGGCCGGAGCCCTGGGTGACCTGCTGGGCGAGCGTTCGCTCGGCACCCCGGGTCGACTGCCCGCGGAGGAGGCGCTGCTGGCGCACGCGCGCGTGCTGCTGCGGGGCGAGGCGGGCTCCGGGAAGACGACCCTGGTGCAGTGGCTGGCGGTCACGGCGGCCCGTACGGGAGAACACGTCCCCTTCGTCCTCCCCCTGCGCACCCTCGTCCGCACCGGGGCCCTCCCGGCGCCCGCCGACTTCCTGACGGCCCTGAGCTGCCCGATGACCCCGCCGGAGGGCTGGGCCGAGCGCGTCCTCGCGACGGGCCGCGGGCTGATCCTGGTCGACGGCCTCGACGAGATCCCGGCCGCCGACCGCCACCGCACCCGCGACTGGCTGCGCGCCCTGCTCGCGGCCTACCCCGGCAACCGCTGGCTGTTGACGTCCCGCCCCACCGCCGTACGCCCCGACTGGCTCGCCCAGGAGGGCTTCCGCGAACTGGCGCTGGCCCCGATGCGCCGCTCCGAGGTCACCACGTTCGTACGCCGCTGGCACCGGGCGGCGCGCGCGCCGGAGTACGAGGGCCCGCTCCTGGACGCCCTGCGCACCAAGCGGGACCTGGCCCGGCTGGCCACCAACCCTCTGATGTGCGGCCTGATCTGCGCCCTGCACCGCGAGCGGCGCGGCTATCTCCCCACCGGCCGCAAGGAGTTGTACGACGCCGCCCTCACGATGCTGCTCGCCCGCCGCGACCGGGAGCGGGGCATGAGCGTCCCGGAGCTCGGCGAGGAAGCGCAGCTGGAACTGCTGCAACGTCTGGCGTACGCGCTGGTGCTGAGCGGCCGCACGGAGATGGAACTCGACGCGGCCGAGGCCATCGTGGACCGTTCTCTGCCGGCGATCGCCTCGGTGGCCGGCCAGGGCGACGCCCCCGCCGTCCTGCGGACGCTGCTGCTGCGGAGCGGCCTGCTGCGCCAACCCGCCGAGGGCGTGGTCGACTTCGTCCACCGCACGTTCCAGGACTACCTGGGCGCGCGCTACGCCGTCGAGGAGGGCCACCTCGACGTCCTGACCAGCAACGCCGGCGACACCCAGTGGGAGGACGTCATCCGCATGGCGATCGCCCACGCCCGCCCTCGCGAACGCGCCTGGGTGCTACGTCAGTTGCTGGCCGCGGACACGCCTCGGCTCACCCTGCTGGCGCTGGCCTGCCTGGAGCACGCGGCGGCCCTGGAGCCGGGGGTGCGGGCTGAGGTGGAGGCCCGGGCGGCCGCGCTGATCCCGCCGCGTACGACGGAGGACGCCCGCGCTCTGGCGGAGGCGGGACCGATCGTGCTGGAGCTGCTGCCGGGGCCGGAGGGGCTGACGGACGCCGAGGCCCATGGCGTCACGATCACCGCGTCCCTCCTCGGCACGGAGGAACCGGAGGGCGCCCTCGCGGTGCTGCGCCGGTTCCGGGAGCACCCGAGTCTCGGTGTGCGGCGGCAGTTGGTGGGGACGTGGGGGCGGTTCGACGCGGCGGAGTACGCGGCGGAGGTGCTGGATCATCTTGATCGGGACGATCTCCAACTGACCTGCGAGTCGGACGAGCAGCGAGCGGCGCTGAGGTCGATGCGGCCCTGGGACAGCCTGTCCTTCAAGGGTGCGTACCGGATCGAGGACATCCTGGCCGCCGTACCGGCCGCCGACGCGGTGACGGCTCTCGTCCTGCGGGACAATCCTCATGTCGGCGACCTCGGCGCCCTGTTGCCGTTCAGCTCCCTGCGGAAGCTGTGGCTGGACGAGTGTCCGCGGGCCGGTGGTGTCGAACGTCTCGCCGCGCTGCCGCTCGTCCTGGTCGGCTGCTCCGGCATCGCCGACATGACGGGCCTACGGTCCCTGAGGTCTCTCAGGACGATCACCGTGAGCCAGGAACTGCCGGGCGCCGACCTCACCGAGATCCTCCCGCTCGGCGCGCCGCTGGAGTTCGTCTTCTTCGGCGGTCACAGCACGGACAGCACGGGGCTGCGCGGGCTTCAGCGCTGGCCAGGTCTGAAGACGCTCAGCATCGGACCGCTGACCACGGAACTGACCGTCGCCGACTGGCAGGCGATCGCCGAACTGCCCGAACTGACCCACCTGTATCTGAACGCGCGGGTCATCCGGGACTTCCCGCAGTCCATCGAGGTGATGCCGCAACTGCCGGGCGTCGAGGCCCTGTGGGTCCCGGAGATGCACGGCGCCGAGGACCTCTCCCCGCTGGTGCCCCGACTGCCGGGCCTTCGATCCTTGATCGTCCCCGACCCGTCTCTGCGCGCCCGGTTCGAGGGCCTCTTCCCCGGCGTCGACGTGGTGCCGGACGTGAACTGAGACGCCGAAGGGGCCGGTGCCCGAAAGCACCGGCCCCTTCACGTGGCCCGTCGCCGGACGCTTACGCGTCCTTGCTCAGGTTCGGCCCGGCTCCGCCGGCCGCCTGCTCGATCGGCGGAACGTCCGGCAGCGCCGACTTCTCCTCACCCCGGAAGGTGAAGGTCTGGGTCTCGCCCTCGCCCTCGGTGTCCACGACCACGATCTGACCGGGGCGCACCTCGCCGAAGAGGATCTTCTCCGACAGCGTGTCCTCGATCTCGCGCTGGATCGTGCGGCGCAGCGGCCGCGCGCCCATCACCGGGTCGTAGCCCTTCTTGGACAGCAGCTCCTTGGCGGCCTGGGAGAGCTCGATGCCCATGTCCCGGTCCTTGAGGCGCTCGTCCACCTTGCTGATCATCAGGTCGACGATCCGCAGGATGTCCTGCTGCGTGAGCTGCGGGAAGACGACGACGTCGTCGACACGGTTGAGGAACTCGGGCCGGAAGTGCTGCTTGAGCTCGTCCGAGACCTTGTTCTTCATGCGCTCGTAGTTGCTCTTCGTGTCGCCCTGGGCGGCGAAGCCCAGGTTGAAGCCCTTGGAGATGTCCCGGGTGCCGAGGTTGGTCGTCATGATGATGACCGTGTTCTTGAAGTCCACGACCCGGCCCTGGGAGTCGGTCAGTCGACCGTCCTCCAGGATCTGCAGCAGCGAGTTGAAGATGTCCGGGTGGGCCTTCTCGACCTCGTCGAAGAGGACGACGGAGAACGGCTTGCGGCGGACCTTCTCGGTCAGCTGGCCGCCCTCCTCGTAGCCCACGTAGCCGGGGGGCGAACCGAAGAGACGCGACACCGTGTGCTTCTCGCTGAACTCCGACATGTCGAGGGAGATCAGCGCGTCCTCGTCACCGAAGAGGAACTCGGCGAGCGCCTTGGACAGCTCGGTCTTACCGACACCGGACGGACCGGCGAAGATGAACGAACCACCGGGACGCTTCGGGTCCTTCAGTCCGGCGCGCGTACGGCGGATCGCCTTCGACAGCGCCTTGACGGCGTCGTCCTGGCCGATGACCCGCTTGTGCAGCTCGTCCTCCATGCGGAGCAGACGGCTGGACTCCTCCTCGGTCAGCTTGAAGACCGGGATGCCGGTGGCCGTGGCAAGGACCTCGGCGATCAGCTCACCGTCGACCTCGGCGACGACGTCCATGTCGCCGGCCTTCCACTCCTTCTCCCGCTTGGCCTTGGCGGCCAGGAGCTGCTTCTCCTTGTCGCGCAGGGAGGCGGCCTTCTCGAAGTCCTGCGAGTCGATCGCGGACTCCTTGTCCCGGCGGACGGCGGCGATCTTCTCGTCGAACTCGCGCAGGTCCGGCGGAGCGGTCATCCGGCGGATGCGCATCCGGGAACCGGCCTCGTCGATCAGGTCGATCGCCTTGTCCGGCAGGAAGCGGTCCGAGATGTACCGGTCGGCCAGGGTGGCCGCCTGGACCAGCGCCTCGTCGGTGATGGAGACGCGGTGGTGCGCCTCGTACCGGTCGCGCAGGCCCTTGAGGATCTCGATCGTGTGCGGGAGGGACGGCTCCGCGACCTGGATGGGCTGGAAGCGCCGCTCCAGGGCCGCGTCCTTCTCCAGGTGCTTGCGGTACTCGTCGAGGGTCGTCGCACCGATGGTCTGCAGCTCACCGCGGGCCAGCATCGGCTTCAGGATCGAAGCGGCGTCGATGGCGCCCTCGGCGGCACCCGCACCGACCAGCGTGTGCAGCTCGTCGATGAACAGGATGATGTCGCCGCGGGTGCGGATCTCCTTGAGCACCTTCTTCAGGCGCTCCTCGAAGTCACCGCGGTAGCGGGAGCCGGCGACCAGGGCGCCGAGGTCGAGGGTGTAGAGGTGCTTGTCCTTGAGGGTCTCGGGCACCTCGCCCTTGACGATGGCCTGGGCAAGGCCCTCGACGACGGCGGTCTTGCCGACGCCGGGCTCACCGATCAGAACCGGGTTGTTCTTGGTACGGCGGGACAGCACCTGCATGACCCGCTCGATCTCCTTCTCGCGCCCGATGACCGGGTCGAGCTTGGACTCACGAGCGGCCTGGGTGAGGTTCCGGCCGAACTGGTCGAGGACCAGGGACGTCGAGGGGGTGCCCTCGGCAGGCCCGCCGGCGGTGGCGGTCTCCTTGCCCTGGTAGCCGGAGAGCAGCTGGATGACCTGCTGCCGCACCCGGTTGAGATCAGCGCCCAGCTTGACCAGGACCTGGGCGGCGACGCCCTCGCCCTCACGGATCAGGCCGAGCAGGATGTGCTCCGTGCCGATGTAGTTGTGGCCGAGCTGAAGGGCCTCGCGGAGCGACAGCTCCAGGACCTTCTTGGCACGGGGGGTGAAGGGGATGTGCCCGGACGGGGCCTGCTGGCCCTGGCCGATGATCTCCTCCACCTGCTGGCGGACCGCCTCGAGCGAAATCCCGAGGCTCTCAAGGGCCTTGGCGGCGACACCCTCACCCTCGTGGATCAGGCCCAGGAGGATGTGCTCGGTGCCGATGTAGTTGTGGTTGAGCATCCGGGCTTCTTCCTGAGCCAGGACGACAACCCGCCGCGCGCGGTCGGTGAACCTCTCGAACATCGTTAATCGCTCCTCAGAGCGGTCAGGCAGGTAGGGGAACTTCCCCTCCCTGTCCTTCCGCAGCTTAGTCCCGCAAGCGGGGACCGCTCATTCCAACTGCCGACACCGTCGATGGCCTCCTGACCCCGAACGCCGACATCTGCTCCAACCCGATGGTGCGAGACGATGTTCCCGCAGGCCAGGCAGTTACCCCAGTCGCCACTACGCCGATGGCGAACGTGAGACGGCCTTTCCCGCGCGTCGCCCCCTCCCACTAGGGATGTCTTACCCGCCCGCACGGACACTCCATGCCGGGCGCCCCGCTTCCCTCCGCTATGGGCGAACAACCTTGCGCCTCACCAGTCCCCCGTTCGAACACTCCCTGCACCCATGACGCCACCCAGCGTAACCCGGGGGGCCTCGCGAAGGTTGCAGTTGACATGCCAACGGACCCAGCCCGGACAGGCCCCGTCGAACCGTCCCGGGACGCCGACACCGTCGCTCCGCTCAGGACCGCAACCGTCACTCCGCTCACCACCGACCACCTCGTCCCGCTCCCCCGTCGGCCACTCACTCCTGACAGTCCCCGCACCCACGGCCACCGGAGCGGCTCCGTCGCCCCGGACCGCTGGTTGCGCGGCTGGTACGAGAACGAGCTGGGGTGGGAGACAGTGCCCGGGGAGCCGGTACGACTTTTCACCGGGCGGCGGTTCGACGTACTGGACGTGCCGGCCGAGGTGGGGCTCGCCGCGCTGGGGCGGCTGAGGCCGGGTTCGCCGGTCGCTCTGCGCGGGGACCGCGTGTGGCTGCTGGTGGCCGCGGGCGGCGCCGAGGAGGTGCCGGGCATCCTGGCGTGGCTGGAGTGGGGCACGCTGCCACTGGATCTCGTGACGATCGGCGCGGGCGGGACCGTCGAGGCCCCGCTGCTCCCCGGTGCGAGCGGCGCGGAAGCCGGTGCGAACACGGCTACGGCCGGTGCGAGCGGCGCGGGGGCAGATGTGCAGGGGGCCGCCGTATGGCTGCGGCCCCCCGTGGCCGGGCACGAGGTCGAAGCCTCGCTGCCGGCGATGCCGAGCCTGTCGGCGGTGCCGGCGCCCGGGGGCGGTGGGGGCGCCCCCGATCTCGTACGACTGGTGGACACGGTGGCGACGTGGTGTCACCGTGTCCGGCTGCGGCGCGCGTCCGCTCAGCCCATGGCCTTCTCGTAAGCCTCACGAATGGTCGCGGGAACACGGCCACGGTCATTGACCTCGTAACCGTTCTCCTTCGCCCACGCGCGGATCTGTGCGGTGTCCTGGCCGCCGCCGGAAGCGGCACGCGCCTTTCCACGCCCACCCGCGGCACGGCCTCCGGTACGACGACCGCCCTTCACATAGGGCTCGAGAAGCCCGCGAAGCTTGTCGGCATTGGAAGTCGTGAGATCGATCTCGTACGTCTTGCCGTCCAGCGCGAACGTCACCGTCTCGTCCGCCTCGCCGCCGTCGAGGTCGTCGACAAGAAGGACCTGAACCTTCTGTGCCACCGGATTTCCTTTCATCGATAACGTGAGGGCTGGGGGTCTGCGGCGTCCGCCGTTTCGCCGCCCCCTGTTATATGCAGTACTGCAGTACGTCGGAAAGCAAACCGCTTTTGCCGGAAAAACACAAACCCCTGGCAGAGGCCGACGACCCCGCCCCGGCCCGGAAACATGCGCGTTTCGGACGATCCCGACGCGACGATCACAGGTGCAGAAGCATCCGGCTGTTGCCCAAGGTGTTCGGTTTCACTCGTTCGAGTCCGAGGAACTCCGCGACGCCCTCGTCATAGGAACGCAGCAGCTCCGCGTAGACATCGGTGTCGACCGGCGTCTCACCGATCTCCACGAAGCCGTGCTTGCCGAAGAAGTCCACTTCGAAGGTCAGGCAGAAAACCCGCCGAACCCCGAGCCAGCGCGCGGTGTGCAGCAACTTCTCCAACAACTGATGGCCGACGCCCGCGCCCTTCAGGCCCGGCTTCACCGCGAGAGTGCGGACTTCCGCCAGGTCTTCCCACATCACGTGCAGCGCGCCGCAGCCGACGACCTCGGCGTTGTCGTCGCGTTCCGCCACCCAGAACTCCTGGATGTCCTCGTAAAGCGTCACCATCGCTTTGTCGAGCAGGATGCGCTCGCGGACGTACGCGTCAAGGAGACGACGCACGGCCGGGACATCGCTCGTCCGGGCCCGCCGGACGGTGATGGCATTAGCGGTGACTTCGGGACTCTCTGCTGACATGTGCGGACGCTATCGCCCATGCCCCTAGGGCGCCGAGCCGGGGTTCTCCGCGGCGGTCTCCCGGGCATCCGGTGGATCGGTGGATTCCGGCCCCTGCACGATCCGTACGGCATCCCGCAGCGCCTGTCGCTGTTCGTCGCTCATCATGCCGAAGAAGGCGACGAGAGCGGCGGCGGGGTTGTCGCTCTGCGACCAGGCGTCGTTCATCAGAGCGGCGGCGTAGGCGGCGCGGGTGGAGACCGCCTCATATCGATAGGCCCGGCCTTCCGCTTCGCGGCGCACCCAGCCCTTCTGATGGAGATTGTCCAAAACGGTCATCACCGTGGTGTAGGCGATGGACCGTTCCTGTTGAAGGTCTTCCAGGACTTCTCGAACGGTCACCGGGCGGTTCCACTTCCACACCCGCGTCATGACCGCGTCTTCGAGTTCTCCCAATGGGCGAGGCACAGCTCAGAACAATAGTGGGAGATCTCGCCAATGGCGTGCCGGACGGGCACTTACAACGTCAAACGGGAACAAAAAGGGCGTACGGCTCGGAAAGCGCGGGTACGCGCGCGTGGAGCCGTACGCCGAGAGCCGTACGTGGTGAGGCGGAGCCTCAGAGGTCGCCGTCGGCGGAGGAGGTCGCCTGACGGGCCCCCTCCGCACGCGCGAGTGCCGCGTCGACCGCGGCGTCCTCCTTGGCCTTGTTGGCCCCGCCCTGGGTCTTCACGATCACCCTGATCAGGCCGATGAAGAACACGGCCATGACGACGGGGGGCACGAGCGCGGAGACGTAGTCCATGGATCCAGGGTAGCCATGGAGGAATCGGACATCCGGGCGGGGTGACGAGCGCGGTATACGCCCTGGTGAGGGCCCGACCGGGGGACGCCCGGCCGGGCCGTGCCGGGCCCTGCCGTCAGCCGACGGCGAGCCGCCGCTGCTCCGGGTCGGCGGGCGGCGGTGTGGGCTTGCGGCGCGGGAAGACCTCACCGGGGGTGGGAACGGGCCGCCGGGCGGGGGGCGTGGAGGGTTCACCGGGCGCCGGCTCGCGACGGGGAGAAGGCCCGGGGGCGGGCGCGGAAGGCCCGGGGGCGGGCGCGGCCGGCTTCTCGGCGGGCTTCTTCTCCTTGCCCCGCTCGGACTCGCCGGCGTCCTCGCACCGGCCGCCGGGAAGCGGGATGAGCCGGCCCCGCGAGGCGGGAACGGCCGGGACGGACGGGGCGGTGCCCTGCCGTGGGGTGCGCCGGGCGAGACGCGCCCGCACGTCCTGCTCGGCGAGGATCTGGCAGCGGTCCAGGAGGGCGGCCGCCACCGGATTGCCGCGCAGCGCGCGCAGGGCGGCGAGGTCGTCCGGGACGGGACGGTAGCCCGCGCCCAGGACCTCCTCCAGAAGCGTCAGATAGCCGGCCGCGGTCCCCGGGAGGGCGGCGCGGTAGCGGGCGAGGTCGGTCACGAGAAAGGCCCGCAGCCGGGCGCCCTCGCGCATCGCCTCGTCGAGGGTCTCGGCAAGCCGGTGGCAGTCCTGGACGTCCTCGGCAGAGGCGGGGCCGGGGTGAAGGGCGAGGGCGAGAGCGCGGCGGAGCACACGCAGCTCCTCCACGCCGAACGCCATGCCGCCGCGGGATCCGTATGGCGTGGGCATGCGGCGACAGTACGCGCTAATCAGACAAATTCGACATAGACGCGGCGCGTGGCGCGCCCATTTCCACCGGTCAGCCCCACGGCCCTGCGGGGCTTGGGCGCCCCCTTCAGGCCTGACGGGTCACGGCGACGCGCCCGTCCGCGCCTCACATGCGTGCCACGTTCCGCTCGTACACCAGGCGCAGGCCGATCAGCGTGAGCCAGGGTTCGTGTTCATCGATCACCGACGACTCCCCCAGGACCATCGGCGCCAGCCCACCCGTCGCGATGACGGTCACCTCGTCGGGATCGTCCGCCAGCTCCCGCGCCATCCGCTGCACGACCCCGTCGACCTGTCCGGCGAAGCCGTACACGATGCCCGACTGCATCGCCTCGACCGTGTTCTTCCCGATCACGTGTCTCGGCCGCGCCACCTCGATCTTCCGCAGCTGCGCGCCCTTGACGCCCAGCGCCTCCACCGAGATCTCGATGCCGGGCGCGATGACCCCGCCGACGTACTCCCCGCGCGCGCTGACCGCGTCGAACGTCGTCGCCGTACCGAAGTCGACGACGATCGCCGGGCCGCCGTACAGCTCGACCGCCGCGACCGCGTTGATGATGCGGTCCGCGCCGACCTCCTTGGGGTTGTCGGTGAGGATCGGCACGCCGGTCTTCACCCCGGGCTCCACGAGAACGGCCGGCACGTCGCCGTAGTAGCGCCGCGTCACCTCACGCAGCTCGTGCAGCACCGACGGGACGGTCGCGCAGATCGCGATCCCGTCGATGCCGTCCCCCAGCTCCTCCCCGAGCAGCGGATGCATCCCCATCAGCCCCTGAAGGAGCACCGCCAGCTCGTCCGCCGTGCGGCGGGCGTCGGTCGAGATCCGCCAGTGCTCGACGATCTCCTCGCCGTCGAACAGCCCGAGCACGGTGTGCGTGTTGCCCACATCGATCGTCAGCAGCATGGCCGGATCCCGTTCCCTACTCCGCCGCTCGCAGATCCAGGCCGATGTCGAGGATCGGCGAGGAGTGCGTGAGGGCCCCCACGGCGAGGAAGTCGACGCCCGTGTCGGCGTACGCCTTGGCGTTGCCCAGGGTCAGCCGCCCCGACGCCTCCAGCAGCGCCCGCCCGCCGACGATCCCGACGGCCTCCGCGCACTCACCGGGCGTGAAGTTGTCCAGCAGGACCAGGTCCGCGCCCGCCTCGACGACCTCGCGCAGCTGGTGCAGGGTGTCGACCTCGACCTCGATCGGCACGTCCGGGAAGGTCTCCCGTACGGCCTTGAAGGCCTGGGCGACGCCCCCGGCGGCGACGACGTGGTTGTCCTTGACCAGCGCCGCGTCGGACAGCGACATGCGGTGGTTGACGCCGCCGCCGCAGCGCACCGCGAACTTCTCCAGCGAACGCAGCCCGGGCGTCGTCTTGCGGGTGTCCCGCACGCGTGCCTTGCTGCCCTCCAGGGCGTCCGCCCACGCGCGCGTGGCGGTCGCGATGCCGGACAGGCGGCACAGGATGTTGAGCGCGCTGCGCTCGGCGGTCAGCAGGTCACGCGTGCGCGTGGTGACCGACAGCAGCTTCTGCCCGGCCTCGACGCGCTCGCCGTCCTCGACGTGCCGCTCGACCTCGAACTCGTCCGTGCAGACGACCGAGACGACCGCCTCGGCGACCCTGAGGCCCGCGACGACGCCCGCCTCGCGCGCGACGAAGTCGGCGGTGGCGACGGCGTCCTCCGGGATGGTCGCGACGGTCGTCACGTCCACCCCGTGGTCCAGGTCCTCCTGGATGGCGACGTTGGCGATGTCCTCGACCTCGACGGGGTCGAGCCCGGCGTCGGCCAGGAGCTGCGCGAGCGCGGGGTCGAGCCCGCACTCCATGAATTCCTCGTCGACGTCCGCGTCGGCTCCGCAGCCGCAGCCGTCGCCGCAGCCGCCGCTCTGTGCGAGGGGAAGGTCGTTGCTCACTTCTGTCACTGCTCCTGGGGACGCTGGGTCGGGGGGAAGTCTGCGGTGTCCGTGGTGTGTACGGCCAGCGTCCGGTCGGGATTCAGCCGTACGACGATGTGCCGGCGCCAGCCCTCGTCGTCGCGCCCGGCGTGGTCCTCGCGCCAGTGGCAGCCGCGCGTCTCCTCGCGCAGCCGGGCGGCGGCGACCAGGACGCGGGCCACGCACAGCAGGTTGGTCGCCTCCCAGGTGTCGACGCCGGGCTCGGCGGTCTTGCCGTTCTCGTCGAGCGCGTCGCGCGCCTCGGTGTGCAGGCGCTGGAGCTGGTCGGCGGCCTTCTCCAGGGAGTCCGCCGAGCGCAGCACGCCCGCGCCGTCGGACATGATCCGCTGGATGAGGAACCGCGCCTCGGGCGCCAGCAGCGGGTGCGCGGGCGTCTCGGGGAAGGGGACGGGCTGCGGCACACGCGCGTGGAGGGAGTTCCCGGCGTTGCTCGCGACGATGTCGGCGGCGATGCGCTCGGCGTAGACGAGCCCCTCGAGGAGCGAGTTGGAGGCGAGCCGGTTCGCGCCGTGCACGCCGGTGCAGGCGACCTCGCCGCACGCGTACAGGCCCGGCACGGTCGTCCGGCCGCGGGAGTCGGTGCGCACGCCGCCGGAGGCGTAGTGGGCGGCCGGGGCGATCGGGATGGGCGCGTGGACCGGGTCGATGCCGTGGGCGCGGCAGGCGGCGAGGATCGTCGGGAAGCGGTGCTCCCACATCTCGGCGCCGAAGTGCCGGGCGTCGAGGAACATGTGCTCGGCGTCCTGCTCCAGCATGCGGCGCATGATGCCCTTGGCGACGATGTCCCGGGGCGCCAGCTCGGCCAGCTCGTGCTGTCCGACCATGAAGCGCACGCCGTCGGCGTCGATCAGGTGGGCGCCCTCGCCCCGCACGGCCTCGGAGACGAGCGGCTGCTGGCCCTCCGCGTCCGGGCCGAGGAACAGCACGGTCGGGTGGAACTGGACGAATTCGAGGTCGCTGACCTCCGCGCCCGCGCGCAGGGCGAGCGCCACGCCGTCGCCGGTCGACACGGACGGGTTGGTGGTCGCGGCGAACACCTGGCCCATGCCACCGGTCGCGAGGACCACCGCGGGGGCGTGCACGGCGCCCACGCCGTCGTGCTGGCCCTCGCCCATCACGTGCAGCGTCACGCCCGCGGTGCGGCCGTCGGCGTCCGTGAGCAGGTCCAGCACGAGCGCGTTCTCGATCGTGCGCAGCCCGCGCGCGCGTGCCGCCTCGACGAGCGCCCGGGAGACCTCCGCGCCGGTGGCGTCGCCGCCCGCGTGCACGATACGGCGGCGGTGGTGGCCTCCCTCGCGGGTGAGCTCCAGGCCGCCTTCCTCGGACTCGTCGAAGTGCGCGCCGGTGGCGATCAGCCGCCGTACGGCGCCGGGTCCCTCGGTGACGAGGAGCCGTACGGCCTCCTCGTCGCACAGGCCCGCGCCCGCGACCAGCGTGTCGTCCAGGTGCTGTTCGGGCGTGTCCCCCTCGCCGAGGGCCGCGGCGATGCCGCCCTGGGCCCAGCGGGTGGAGCCGTCGTCCAGGCGGGCCTTGGTGACGACGACGGTGCTCAGGCCGGCGGCCTGGCAGCGCAGGGCCGCGGTCAGACCGGCCACGCCGGAGCCGACGACGATCACGTCCGCGTCGATGGACCACCCGGGTGCGGGCGCGTGCAGTCGTATGCCTGTGCTGGTCACGAGGCGGCTCCGAAGGTGAGAGGGAGATTGTCGATCAGCCGGGTCGTGCCGACCCGGGCGGCGACGGCGAGGACGGCCTCGCCGGTGAAGTCGTCGCCGATCTCCGTGAAGTCCGACGGGTCGACGAGCGCGAGGTAGTCCAGCTTGAGCGGCGGCTCCATGCGCAGCGCCTCGTCCAGGACGAGACGGGCGGCCGCGCGGACGGCCGAGGCGGCGCCGGGTACGGCCTTGGCGACGGCGTGCGCGTCGGCGGCGGCGCGGGACTCCCCGATGGCGCTGAGCGCCTCGGCACGCGCGTGCGTGGCGGGTACCTCACGCGCGCGTGCGCGCAGCGCCTCCTGGGCGGCGTGCCGGTCGCGGCCGGCGAACAGCGCGCGCGAGAGGGCGAGCGCGGTGCGCCGCTCCGCGGTCGACAGGTACCGGTTGCGGCTGGACAGGGCGAGCCCGTCGTCCTCGCGCACGGTGGGTACGGCGACGATCTCGACGCCGAAGTTCAGATCGCGCACCATCCGGCGGATCAGGGCGAGCTGCTGGGCGTCCTTCTGGCCGAACAGGGCGGCGTCGGGCCGGGTGAGGTGCAGCAGCTTGGCGACGACGGTGAGCATGCCGTCGAAGTGCCCGGGGCGCGAGGCGCCCTCCAGGCGCTCCCCCATGGGGCCCGCGGAGATCCGCACCTGGGGCTCGCCGCCGGGGTAGACCTCGTCCACGGAGGGGGCGAACACGACGTCCGCGCCGGCCTGTTCGGCGATCTTGAGGTCGGCCTCCAGGGTGCGCGGGTAGCGGTCGAGGTCCTCGCCCTGGCCGAACTGCAGCGGATTGACGAACACGGTGACGACGACCTCGCCGTCCGGCCCGGCGAGTCCGCGCGCGGTGCGGATCAGCGTGGCGTGCCCCTCGTGCAGGGCGCCCATCGTCATCACGACGGCCCGGCGGCCGTCGCGCACGCGCGCGTGCAGTTCGGCGGCGGTGCGCAGCAGGGTGGTGGTCATCCGGCGGCTCCTTCGGTGCCGTGGGTGCCGTGCGCGAGTACCCCGAGGAGGTCCTCGGCGAGTTCCGGCTTGAGCAGGCCGTGCGCGAGCGCGCGGTCGGCGGTGGCGCGGGCCATCGCCAGATAGCCGGCGACGGTCTGCGGGGCGTGCCGGCGCAGCTCGGCGACGTGCGCGGCGACCGTGCCGGCGTCCCCGCGCGCGACGGGGCCGGTGAGCGCCGCGTCGCCGGAGCGCAGCGCGTTGTCCAGGGCGGCGCCCAGCAGGGGGCCGAGCATCCGGTCGGGCGCCTCGACGCCGGCCGCGCGCAGCAGCTCCATGGACTGGGCGACCAGCGTCACGAGGTGGTTGGCGCCGAGGGCGAGGGCCGCGTGGTAGAGCGGGCGGCTCTCCTCGGCGATCCACTCCGGCTCGCCGCCCATCTCGATCACGAGCGCCTCGGCGGCCAGGCGCAGCTCGTCGGGAGCGGTGACGCCGAAGGAGCAGCCGGCCAGCCGCTGGACGTCAACGGGCGTGCCGGTGAACGTCATCGCGGGGTGCAGCGCGAGCGGCAGCGCGCCCGCGCGCAGGGCGGGGTCGAGGACCTTCGCGCCGTACCGCCCGGAGGTGTGCACGAGCAGCTGGCCGGGGCGCACGGCGCCGGTCTCGGCGAGACCCTCGACGAGACCGGGCAGGGCGTCGTCGGGGACGGTCAGCAGGACGAGATCGGCGCGCTGGAGGACCTCGGCGGGCGGCACGAGCGGTACGTCGGGCAGCAGCAGGGCCGCCCGCCGCCGGGAGGCGTCGGAGACCCCGGAGACAGCCACCGGCCGGTGCCCGGCGAGCTGGAGGGACGCGGCGAGGGCGGGGCCCACACGGCCGGCGCCGACGACACCGACGGTGAGCCGCGCGGGGCGGTCCTTGGGATCTGGTTGTTGGCTTGTACTCACGCGAGGGCGGCCTTCCCGTTCCAGTCCGCTCTGGGTACCGGACGATTTCTCGTCATGTTAACGCGATCGGTTCGACGAGCGTCCGGCCATCCACAGGCTGTGGGTATCCGGGCGGCCGAAATGGCATGGCTCCCCGGCTCCGCGCGCGCCATGATCCAGGTCATGACCGATACGGCGGAACACACCCCACAGGAGTCCGGGCTACCGACGGACGAGGAGCGGCTCAAGCAGCGCAGACAGCGGCGCGGGAGCGCGCTCCGGAGCGCCCAGCGCGTCCTCGCGCGCCCCGGCTTCCAGGCGCCGCTGCGCGACCGCCTGGCGGTCCTCGACACCGCCGGCGAGGTGTACGACCTGGACGAGCCGGCGGACATCTACGGCAACGGCGTCGTCGAGGCCCTGGAGGACAAGGTCGCCGCCCTGCTCGGCAAGGAGGCGGCGGCCTTCTTCCCGACGGGCACCATGGCGCAGCAGGTCGCGCTGCGCTGCTGGGCCGCCCGCACCGGCGACCAGGGCGTCGCCCTGCACGGGCTGTCGCACCCCGAGATGCACGAACGCCATGCGTTCAGCCAGGTCAGCGGATTGCGCCCGATCCGGCTGACGAGCGAGCTCCGGCAGCCGACCGCCGACGAGGTGCGCGACGCCCCGGAGCCCTTCGGCGCGCTGATGGTCGAACTGCCCCTGAGGGACGCCGGTTTCCTGCTGCCGACCTGGGAGGAGCTCACCGGGCTCGTCGAGGCCGCGCGCGAACGCGACGCGGTGGTGCACTTCGACGGCGCGCGCCTGTGGGAGTGCACCGTCCACTTCGGCCGCCCCCTGGACGAGATCGCCGGCCTGGCCGACAGCGTCTACGTGTCGCTGTACAAGTCGCTCGCCGGCTTCGGCGGCGCGGTGCTCGCGGGCCCGAGGACGCTGGTGGAGGACGCCAAGACCTGGCGCCACCGCTACGGCGGGATGATCTTCCAGCAGTTCCCGACGGCGTTGGCGGCCCTGATCGGCCTGGAGCGCGAACTTCCGCGCCTGCCGGAGTACGTGCGCCACGCGCGCGTGGTCGCCGCCGCCCTGCGCGAGGGCCTCGCCGCCTCCGGAGTGCCCTGGTCGCGCGTCCACCCGGAGGTGCCGCACACCAACGAGTTCCAGGTGTGGCTGCCCTACGACGCCGACACGGTCGCCGACGCGGCGATCCGTACGGCCGAGGAGACCAAGACCATGCTGTTCTGCCGCCCCTGGGACGCCCCCGGACCGGGCCTCGCCATGACGGAGGTCGACGTACGCGCCCCCGCCCTGGAGTGGACCGACCAGGACGTGCGGGCGGCGGTCGCCGATTTCGTGGCCCGGCTCCAGGAGGAACTCGCGCGGCGGACGGGCGCGGAGGCCGACGCGCGGTAGAGACGGGGGCGCGGACGCCGACGGGCGCAGGGCGTCACAAAAGCCCACGGGCGTAAGGCCGGTGTCCGCCTCGATTGACGGGGCCCGTCAATCGAGGCGGGGTTGTCAGTGGCGGAGTGCACCATGGGGGCATGAGCGTGGTCATCGACGTCACGGAGCTGCGGCCGGAGCAGGTCGTCGTCGTGCCCTCCCCCCTGTCCGAGCTGGGTATGGCCCTGCACGCGCTCAGCGAGCCCGGCCACCACCCGGGGCTCCAGGGCTGGGCGACGGCGGTCTCCTCGCGCCTGGACCCCGGCCTCGCGGACCGCCTGTGCGAGGCGGACTTCCTGTGGCGCACGACGTTCTCGGACGTCTTCGCGCCCTTCGCGGGTCTCCCCGACCGCCAGGCGCGCCCGGGAGCGACGCTCGGCGAGGAACTGGACCTGCTCGACAAGCTCTCCGACGAGCAGTTCGTCCACGCGGCCCTGGAGTTCACCTGCCAGATCAGCTACGACAGCGGCGGACCGGGCGCGCTGGACGACGAGGACGTGCGCCGGCGCGCGCTCGAACTGGCCGCGGCGCGCGGCAGCGTGCAGGAGCAGTTCACCCGGCGGCTGCTGTCGGATCCACCGGCCGTGCGCGCGTGGTTCCGGCAGCTGGTGCGGGACTGCGACGAGGCGTTCTTCGCCGACATCTGGGCGCGCGTGCAACCCCAACTGGCCGCGGACGCCCGGCACAAGACCGAGCTGCTGCGCCGCAAGGGCCTGGCGGAGGCCCTGACCGCGATGTCCGGCGCCGTGACGCTGGACGAGACGGGCCGCACCATCACGGTCGACAAGCTCATCGAGGGCCGCAGCACCACGGGCGAGGGCGGCCTGGTCCTTGTCCCGACGAGCCTGGGCTGGCCGCACGTCCTGGTGCTGCACCGGCACGGATGGCAGCCCACGATCACGTATCCGGTCAGCGGCCCGGGCCCCCAGGCGCCGTCCGTCGAGCAGCTCACGCGCCGCCTGGAAGCGCTGGCGCACCCGGTGCGCATGCGCCTGTGCCGCCATCTGGCCCGCGCCCCGCACAGCACGAGCGAGCTGGCCGACGCGCACGGCATGTCGGCACCGGAGATATCCCGGCACCTGGGGGTGCTGAAGAAGGCCGGGCTGATCACCACCCGCCGCCGTGGCCGGTACGTCCTGCATCAGCTGGACCTGTCGGCGGTGGCCCGCCTGGGGAGCGACTTCATCGAGGGCGTCCTGCGCTGACCCGCGCGGAAGCCGCGCGGTCAGTCGAACCGGATGTGCCGGATGCCCACGCGCGCCTGCCGCAGCCGTGTGCGCAGCGCGCCCTCGGTGTTGGGCCGCAGGGTGAGGCCGGCGAGGACGGCGATGCGGTCGGCCGTCTTCGGGACGGTCGCGTGGTCCGTCCACAGGTGCTCGGCGAACTCCGGCTCGCGCAGCCGCTCCAGGCAGTGGTCGAGCTGCTCCACGGCCCAGCTCTCCCTGCGCAGCCCGGCGTTCTTCCCCGAGACGAACCGAAGGAGGTGCCCGAAGCCGCGTTCGCGCAGACGTCGCAGCACGGTCTCGCGTTCGGCGAGGAGCGTGAAGTGGCGCACGTCGTGGCCGAGTTCGCGCAGCCGGCCGACGGTCTCGTCGAAGTAGCCGGGATCGGTGACCGTCATCGGCGCGATCACCACCCCGTCGTGCCGGGTGAGCGCCAGGTCGAGGACCTCGACGACGCCCTGCCGCCAGGACACCAGGTCCTGGAAGTTCCCGCGCAGCTCCGGCGGCAGCATGCGGCGCAACCCGAAGCCGGGGTGTTCGGGGTCGCAGATCACGCTGCCGGGCAGCCGGCGCTGTATCTCGTGTGCGGTCTGTGTCTTGCCGCCCCCGAAGGGGCCGTTGATCCACAGGAGCATGCGCCGACCCTAGTGGTCGCGGGTCGCACGCGGGCCACGTTCCCCGGTGATCCGATCTGCGGCCACCGGCCCGGCCAAGGCGTCGTCGAGGCGTCGTAGGAGCGTCGAGGCGTCGTAGGAGCGCCGTCAGCCGTGGCCGCCGCCGGCCCGCACCAGCCCTGTCTCGTAGGCCAGGACCACCACCTGCACGCGGTCCCTGAGGCCCAGCTTGGTCAGGATGCGGCCCACGTGTGTCTTGACGGTCGCCTCGGAGAGCACCAGCAGGGCCGCGATCTCCCCGTTGGACAGTCCCTGCGCGACCAGCACCATGACCTCACGCTCGCGCTCGGTGAGCCGCTCCAGCTCCTTGTGCTGGGGTTCCTTGCCGGTGCTCGGCAGCATCGGCGCGAACCGGTCGAGCAGCCGGCGCGTGGTGGACGGGGCGACCACGGCGTCGCCGCTGTGCACGGACCGGATCGCGGCCAGGAGCTCGCCGGGCGGCACGTCCTTGAGCATGAAGCCGGACGCGCCCGCCTTCAGCGCGGAGAACGCGTACTCGTCGAGGTCGAAGGTGGTCAGGATCAGCACCTTCGGCGGATTCGGCTCGGCGCAGATCCGCCGGGTGGCCTCCACCCCGTCCAGCTTGGGCATGCGCACGTCCATCAGCACCACGTCGACCGCCGTCGCCCGCACCGTCTGAAGGGCCTCGACGCCGTCACCCGCCTCCGCGACGACCTCCATGTCCGGCTGGGCGGCGAGCACCATCCGGAACCCGGTGCGCAGCAGCACCTGGTCGTCGACGAGCATCACGCGGATCGTCATCGGGTCCTCTTCCGTGGGTCGTTGCGGTATAGGGGCGTGACAGGTGTCAACAGGGGCGCGCCGGTGTCAGTGCGCCGGTTTGAGCGGGAGCAGGGCGCTGATGCGGAATCCTCCGCCGGGGCGCGGCCCCGCGTCCAGGGTCCCGCCGACCATGCCGACCCGCTCGCGCATCCCGATCAGGCCGTGGCCCTGACCGTCGACGCCGCCCTCCTCGTACAGCTCGTGCGGGGCGCCCTTGCCGTCGTCCTCGACGAGCAGGCCGAGCCCGTCGTCGAAGTAGACCAGCCGCACGCTCGCGCCCGCGTTGGGCCCGCCGTGCTTGCGGGTGTTGGTCAGCGCCTCCTGCACGATGCGGTACGCGGTCAGCTCGACCCCGCTGGGCAGCGGGCGCGGGGTCCCCTCGATCTTGAAGTCGACGGGCAGGCCCGAGCCCCGGCACTGCTCGACGAGGTCCTCGATCTGCTCCACGTCGGGCTGCGGCACGTACTCCCCGCCCTCCCGATGCTCGCCGGTGCGCAGCACGCCCAGCAGGCGGCGCATCTCGGCGAGCGCCTGCCGGCCGGTGGACGAGATCGTCTCCAGCGCCTTCTTCGCCTGGTCGGGCGCCGCGTCGAGGACGTAGGCCGCGCCGTCGGCCTGCACCACCATCACGGACACGTTGTGCGCCACGACGTCGTGCAGCTCGCGCGCGATACGGGCGCGCTCGGCGGCGACCGCGACCTTCGCCTGCGCCTCGCGCTCCTTCTCCAGACGCGCGGCGCGCTCCTCCAGCTGCGCGAAGTACGCGCGCCGGGTGCGCATGGAGTCACCGAGCACCCAGGCGAGCGCGAACGGGACCGTCTGGAAGACGACGATCACGATGTTGCCCGCGATGCTGGCTTCCTCATGGGGCCAGCGCAGCTGCGCCAGTGACGCGGCGACGAGGCCCACCCCGAGCGCGAGCCGCGACGCCCAGCGCGCGCCGGACACCGCGACCGTGTAGACGATCACCAGCAGCGCGAAGTCGGCGACCGACGTCTGCACGTCGAGCACCAGCTGCACGCATCCCAGCGCGCCCGCCAGCAGCAGCATCGTCTCCGGCATGCGCCGGCGCAGCGCGATCACCAAGCACAGCAGCAGATAGACCGGGATGATCAACGCCGGCGCGTCGGTGCCCGTCGCCTCCTGGCGCGTCGCCTCCGCCATGAGCGAGATCCCGAAGAGGACGAGGGCCCAGAAGCCGTCGACCCCGGTCGGGTGCCTGCGGAGGAAGTCGTAGAGGCGCTGCACGTAACCCAGAGTAGGGAAGTGACCAGTGTGCAGGGGTCAACCGGAGGGCCGATCCGGGCCTCACGCGCGTACTCCCCAAGGTGGAGGCAGTGATCACCTGTGCGCCTAATCTGGCCCGATGGTGCGGGGGACGGCCGGGAGGAGAGAACAGGCGTGACGAACGAGGGCGGCGCGTGGCGCGGCTGGCGGGCGGCCGCACAGGACGCCCTGTACGGCCCGCACGGCTTCTACCGGCGTCCCGAGGGCCCGGCCGGGCACTTCCGTACGTCCGTCCACGCGTCGCCGCTCTTCGCCGAGGCCGTGGCCCGGCTGCTCTGCCGCGTCGACGAGGCGCTGGGTCGGCCGGACACACTGGACTTCGTCGACATGGCCGCGGGACGCGGCGAACTGGTCACCGGCGTCCTCGCCGCGCTCCCCGCCGAGGTCGCCGCCCGCACGCGCGCGTACGCCGTCGAACTCGCCGACCGCCCACCCGGCCTCCCCCGCCGCGTCACCTGGCTACCGGAGCCCCCGGCCGGGATCACCGGTCTGCTGTTCGCCAACGAGTGGCTGGACAACGTCCCCCTCGACATCGCCGAGGTCGCCCCCTCGGGCACCCCCCGCCTGGTCCTCGTCCGCGCCGACGGGGTGGAACGCCTCGGTGAGCCGGTCTCCGGCGCGGACGCCCAATGGCTGGCCCGCTGGTGGCCGGTTCCCTCCATCGAGGGAGCGCGCGCCGAGATCGGGCGCCACCGGGACGCGGCCTGGTCCGCGGCGGTGGCGCGCGTCACGCGCGGGCTCGCGGTCGCGGTGGACTACGCCCACACCACCGACACCCGCCCCCCGTTCGGCACCCTCACCGGCTTCCGAGACGGCCGCGAGACCCCTCCGGTACCGGACGGCTCATGCGACATCACGGCGCATGTGGCACTGGACGCGTGCGCGGAGGCGTGCGCCGCATCGCCCGCGCGCCTTCTCACGCAACGCGCCGCCCTGCGCGCCCTGCATCTCGCGGGCGCACGCCCCCCGCTCGCGCTGGCCTCCACCGACCCCACGGCCTACGTACGCGCCCTCGCCAAGGCGGGTGAGGCCGCCGAGCTCACCGCGGTGGGCGGCCTCGGCGACTTCGGCTGGCTGCTGTGCCCCGTGGGAATCCCCGATCCGCTGTCTGCGGATTCCGGAGCGGATTCCGGACCGGTGTGACCGGCCGCCCGGACCTACGTGCCGGACCGATGTGCCGAACCGATGTGCCGGACCTATTTGTCGATGTCGCCGACGACGAAGAACATCGAGCCGAGGATCGCCACCATGTCGGCGACCAGCGTGCCCGGCAGCAGTTCGGTGAGGGCCTGGATGTTGTTGTACGAGGCGGAGCGCAGCTTGAGGCGGTACGGGGTCTTCTCGCCCTTGCTGACCAGGTAGTAGCCGTTGATGCCGAGCGGGTTCTCGGTCCACGCGTACGTGTGCCCCTCGGGCGCCTTCAGCACCTTGGGGAGGCGCTGGTTGATCGGCCCCGGCTCCAGCTCGGCGAGGCGGTCCAGGCAGGCGTCGGCGAGGTCGAGGGCGTTGTGGGTCTGCTCCAGCAGGCACTCGAAGCGGGCGAGGCAGTCGCCCTCCTGCCGCGTGACGACCTTCAGCGTGTCCTGGAGCTCCCCGTAGGCGAGATACGGCTCGTCCCGGCGCAGGTCGAAGTCGACGCCCGAGGCGCGCGCGATGGGGCCGCTCACGCCGTACGCGTGCACGGCCTCCGGCGCGAGGACACCCACATCCCGCGTGCGCCCCCGGAAGATCTCGTTGCCCAGCACCAGGTCGTCGAAGACGTCCATGCGCGAGCGGACATCGGCGACGGCGGCACGCGCGCGGGAGGCCCAGCCGGCCGGCAGGTCCTCCTTGAGGCCGCCGACGCGGTTGAACATGTAGTGCATGCGCCCGCCGGAGACCTCCTCCATGACGTTCTGGAGGACCTCGCGCTCACGGAACGCGTAGAAGACCGGCGTGATGCCGCCGAGCTCCAGCGGGTACGAGCCGAGGAACATCAGGTGGTTGAGCACCCGGTTCAGCTCGGCGAGCAGCGTCCGGGTCCACACCGCGCGCGCGGGCACCTCCATGCCGAGCATGCGCTCCACGGCGAGGACCACGCCCAGCTCGTTGGAGAACGCCGACAGCCAGTCGTGGCGGTTGGCCAGCATGATGATCTGGCGGTAGTCGCGCGCCTCGAAGAGCTTCTCGGCACCCCGGTGCATGTAGCCGATCACGGGCTCCGCGCGCGTGATGCGCTCGCCGTCCAGCAGGAGCCGCAGCCGCAGCACGCCGTGCGTGGAGGGGTGCTGCGGTCCGATGTTGAGCACCATGTCGGTGCTCTCCGCGGCGCCGCCGATCCCGACCGTGGTCTCCGTCGTAGGAGTCATGGACACAGTCTCCCCTACGTACGCTGGCCGTATGGAGACGGGGAGCTCTGAAGACACGGGGGCGACGCGGGCAACGGGGGCGGCTGAGTCCGCGGGGACCGCGGAGGCCGAACCAACGGCGTGGAACGGTCTGCCGCCTGGCCTGCTGCGGATGCGGCGGCTGTTGCTGGTGGTGTGGCTGGGGACCGCCGCCCTCGGCATCGGACTGCTGCTGGGGCTGCTCGTCGGGCCGGTGTGGGCCGGCTTCGCGCTGCTGCCGTCGGCGGCGATCGCCTGGGGCTGGGTGCTGCTCGGCCGCAACTGGCGCTCCTGGCGGTACGCCGAGCGCGCTGACGACCTGCTGATCAGCCGGGGCGTGCTGTGGCGCGAGGAGACGGTCGTACCGTACGGGCGCATGCAGCTGGTGGAGGTCACGTCCGGGCCCGTCGAGCGCTGGTTCGGCCTGGCCGGCGTCCAGCTGCACACCGCCGCCGCGGCGACCGACGCGCGCATCCCGGGCCTCTCCCCGGCCGAGGCGGAACGGCTGCGCGACCGGCTCACCCGGCTCGGCGAGGCCCGATCGGCGGGTCTGTGACCGCGCCGGGCGTCGACGACGCCGTACGCCCCGGCGGTTCGGCCGTCCAGGAGCACCGGCTGCACCCCGTGACGCCGTTCCGGCGGGCGTGGGCGCCCGTCGCGGTGCTCGCCGGATGGGCCGTGCACGACCCGAACCAGGCGCAGGAGCAGCTGACCCGGGTGACCACCGGCACCCTGCTGCTCGCCCTCGCCGTGATCGTCCCGGCGGCGTCCCTGTACGGCTTCGTGAGCTGGTGGTTCACCCACTTCTCGGTGACCGACAGCGAACTGCGCATCCGTACCGGCCTGTTGTTCCGGCGCACCGCGCACATCCGGCTGGAGCGCATCCAGGCGATCGACGTCACCCAGCCGCTCCTCGCGCGCGTGGCGGGAGTGGCGAAGCTCCGGCTCGACGTGGTCGGCGCCGACAAGAAGGACGAACTGGCCTTCCTGGGCGAGGAGGAGGCGCGCGCCCTGCGCGCGGAACTGCTCGCGCGCGCGGCGGGCTTCGCGCCCGAGACGGCGCGCGAAGTCGGCGAGGCACCGGCGCACGAACTGCTGCGCGTGCCCCCTCGCGCGCTCGCCCTCTCCCTCGCGCTCACGGGCGCCACCTGGGGCGCTCTGGCCGCCGCCCTCGTCGTACCGCCGATCCTCTGGCTGGCCACCCACAGCCTGTGGACGGTCCTCGCCACGGGCCTGCCGCTGCTCGGCGCGGCGGGCGCGCGCAGCGCGGGCCGGTTCGTCGGCGAGTACGACTGGACGATCGGCGACTCCCCGGACGGGCTGCGCATCGACCACGGGCTGCTGGACCGCACGCACGAGACGGTGCCGCCGGGGCGCGTGCAGACCGTACGCGTCGTGCAGCCCGTGCTGTGGCGGCGACGCGACTGGGTGCGCGTGGAACTGGACGTGGCCGGCTCGGCCAATTCGCTGCTCGTCCCGGTCGCCCCGCGCGCGGCGGCCGAGGCCGTCATCGCGCGCGTCCTGCCGGGGGTGGCCGTACCGGCGGCCGCCGCGCTGTCGCGGCCTCCGCGCCGGGCCGGGCGGTGCGTTCCGCTCCGGTGGCGCGGCTACGGCATCGCGGTCACGGACACGGTGTTCGCCGCCCGGCACGGCCTGCTGCGCCGCGAGCTGGCCCTCGTACCGCACGCCAAGGTCCAGAGTGTGCGGCTCTCCCAGGGCCCCTGGCAGCGGCTGTGGCGCCTCGCCGACCTCCACGTGGACACGGGGGCCGGAAAGACCGTCACGGCCCGGCTGCGGGACGCCCGGGAGGCCGCGGAGTTGCTCAGGGGCCAGGCGGAACGGTCCCGGACGGGGCGCAGGGACGCACGGCCCGACCGCTGGATGACGGAGACCGCCTGATCGCGGTGCGGTCAGGCGGTCCGGGCGGCCGACGGGCCGGGGGTCAGGGCGGCTTCAGCCGGCTCACACGCTCAGGAGACGGCGCTGCGCAGTCCCTGGAGGTCGATCTGCTCGGTCTCGTCGTGCGCGGTCAGGTCGATCACCTGGCCGACCCCGCGCGCGTGCTCGTCGATCGGCTTGAACCCGGCCTCGGTCTCGGCCTTGTGCAGGGCGAGCGCCTCCTGCCCGACGACATCGGCGAGGTCCTCGTTCTGCACGGCCTCCAGGGCGTCGGGCGACGCGGGCGTCTTCGTTCCGAAGAAGTCGAACCCGCCCTCGGAGGTGGGCCGGCGCACCGGCTGCGTCGCCGGTACGACGGCCACGGCGGTCGGCACGGTGAAGTGCCCGGCGGGCCGCTGCACGGGGGCGGCGGGTCGGGGCACGATGTCGGTGGAGACGGCAGTGGTGACAGCGACCTGAGCGGAAAGCTCGGGCTCCATGTGACCCGGACCCTCCGCACGGCCGGCGGGCGGCCCTGCGGGCTCCACGGGGTCGGTGGCCTCCGCGTGCTCGACGGGCTCGTCCGAAGAAGCCGTCACAGCCGAAGTGTCACGCCGCTCGGCGTCCCCGGCGTCCCCGGTGTCTCCGGCTTCCGCGGCGTCATGGGCGTCTTGGGTGTCCTGGGCGTCCACGCCGCCTTCGGCACCGTCAGCGTCCTGAGTGGCCTCGGCCGCCTCAGCGCTGTCCGCGCCCCCTCTGCCCTCGCCGTCCGGGTGCGTGGCGGCCGCGCGCGTGTGCTCGTCGACCGCCTCGGACTGCCCCTCCGCCTCGTCCTCCTGCGCGGCCTCCGCCTCGCCGGAGCCGATACCTGAGCCGGTACCGGACTCGGCCACCGAAGCCGTCCGCCCGTCCGCGTCCTTCGCGACCTCGCTGTCGAGCCGGCTCAGCGCCACCTTGGCCCGCAGGAACAGCTGGGACCCCTCCGGCGAGAAGACCGCCGGCGTCTCCGGCTTCCCCTCGGCGTGGGTATCGGCATCGACGTCGGCACCGACCTCGACACCGACCTTGCCCTCGGCCTCGCCGCTCTCGTCCCGGGCCTCACGCGACGCGTCCGCCGGAGCGGGCGGCAGCTCTCGTACCGGGGCCGTGGTCTCTATCTCCAGCAGACGGCGGCCCTCCAGGGCGCTCGCCCGCTCGGTCTCCGCCGTGGCGTACCGGCGCAGCAGAGCCGCGTGCTCGTTGCGCAGGCCGGCCAGCTCCGCGCGCTTGGCGCGCAGCCGCTGCTCCAACTTGGCGCGCAGCTCGCGCGACTCCTCCAGATCCGTCTCCAGTTCGGCGACGCGTTCCTCGAAACGCCACTCGTCGCTCACCCGCGCGCGCGTGAGGTCGGCGACGTGCTTGCCGGCCTGCGTGTCCCAGCGGCGCATGACGGCCGCGCCGACGACCGCCGTGGCCGCCGCGATCGCGGCGACGACGCGCAGCACGGCGGTGTCCGAGAACACCCACGGGCCGAAAGCGCAGATGAGGGAGACGCCGGCGATCGCCGAAGGAGGCAGCATCCTGTGCAAGGGCGGTGAATGGCGGTGACGTCCACGTGGCATGGCCAGAAACTTACCGCGCGTAGGCGAGCGTTGGCGCCCCGCCCCGTAAAAAGACAGCCATCCCGCAGCCTTCAGGAGACATCGGAAATCACCTCCGCCGAAGAACCGCCACAGAGCCACCGAAGTACCGCCGGAGAGCCGCCCAAGAAGCGGCGAGGAGCCGGCGGAGAACCACGGGCGAATTCGACAAGAACCAAGATCATTTCTGGTCGGACCCTCCATGGAGGCGAAAGCGGGCGCCGCCACGCGCGCGTGACTCAGCCGCCCCCGAGCCGCCCGCTGATCCATTGCAGGGTCGGCGGGATCTCGCGGCGCCAGGTGTTGAAGTTGTGTCCGCCGCTGTCGAGGACGATCGACGAGATATGCGTCCGGCCGTTCGCCTTCACCTCGTCGATGAGCTTCAGCGTCGCCTTGTAGTTGGATTCCCCCACTTTGCTGCTGGTGACGAGCAGTGAGGTGGCGGGCGCCGGCATGTGCTTGATGAACCAATGCAGGTCGGCTTGATTGCGCAGCGTCTGGTTCCCGTGGAACAGATCGCCCGTGGTCGGGTCGGACGGCGCCTTGTAGTACGCCGACAGGCCCGCGGCCGCCGCGTAGACGTCCGGGTGGTGCATGGCGAGCTTCAGAGCGCAGTAGCCGCCCGTGGAGTCGCCGATGATGCCCCAACTGCCGGGCTTCTTGCCCACCCGGTAGTGGCTCGTCACGGCGTCGGGCAGGTCCTTCGCGAAGAATGTCTCGGTCTGCGGCCCGCCAGGGATGTCCACGCACTCCGTGTCGCGCGGCGGCGCGACCGTCGGTCTCAGCATCACCAGGATCATCGGCTGCATATGGCCGTCCTTGGCGAGGCTGCGCGCGGTGCGCGGGTAGTGCAGCTTGTCGACGAGCGCCTCGGCGGTACCGGGATACCCCGTAAGGACGACGGCCGCGGGGAACGTACGGGTGCGGTACTGGGGTTGGAAGTACTCCGGCGGGAGGTACACGTACGCCGGTGAGGTGATGTGCGACGTACCTCCCTGCAGGGCCACCTTCTCGATCTGCCCGGCGAGTTGCGGCCGGCCGCCGCCCGGCCCCTCGACCCGGCGCGTCTCGAGCACCTGGAGGGGCCCGCCGCCACCGCTCGCGTGGTCGACGACCACGCCCTGTTCGGTCTCCCTGCCGAGCAGGTCCGCCCAGCTGGCGTAGAACCCGAAGGCCTGGTTGGCGGCGAGGCCCACCGACGCGAAGAGCGTCAGCTGGGTGCCGAGCAACAGCCCGACCCGGCCGCCGACCGCCCGCCAGCTGCGGCGGGCGAGCCGCGGCCACAGCCACACCGTGCCGACGAAGAGCGATACCGCGAACAGCACCGCCAGCAGCAGCACTGTGTTGCTCGTGAGACCCATGGGGTGTTCCCGCCTGCGCTTCCCGTCCGGTTTTGCCGCACTGTCGTGCGAGCTTGTCCCGGACTTTCCTTGGCCTTTGAAGGAGCTTTGGGGAGACGAGTGAACCTCTCTCCCCGAGACACCGTCCTAGAGGGCGCAATGTCGCCGGATGCCCGGTCGGGCCCGGATTCAAAGATCTCTCGCGGAACTGTGGGATGCGATGTCTGTCAGGGAAGATGGCGAAATGTCGGGCGGGGTTCCGAACCGATCAAGCCGGGTGCGGAGTGTGCTGCGGGGTCCGCGACCCGAGTCCGTTCCCGTGTTCATCGGCAGGGCCTGTGCCCTCGTCGGCCTGCTGGACGTCGCCGCGGGCGTTTTCCCGCGGTTCCGGCACAGCCGTATGCACGCTCTCGCCGAGGTGCTGCCCGGCTCGTTCGGGCCGTTCGCGGCCGCGCTCTCGCTGAGCGCGGGCGTTCTGCTGCTGCTCCTCGCGCACGGCCTCAAGCGGGGCAAGCGACGGGCCTGGCGCGCCGCCGTCGCCCTGCTGCCGGCCGGCGCGGTCGCGCAGTTCATCTACCGGCACTCGATCATCGGCGCGCTGCTCTCGGTCGCGCTCCTGGTGCCGCTGCTGCGGCACCGCGACCAGTTCGCGGCGCTGCCCGACCCGCGCAGCCGCTGGCGCGCGCTCGCCAACTTCGTCCTCATGGGCGCCGCTTCCCTCGGGCTCGGACTGGTCATCGTCAACGCCCACCCCGGGACCCTGGTCGGCGACCCGAGCCTGGCCGACCGCATCACCCACGTGCTGTACGGCCTGTTCGGCTTCGAGGGACCGGTCGAGTACGACGGCAACACCTCGTGGACCGTGGCCTTCTCCCTGGGCGCCCTCGGCTGGATCACGGCGGTCACCACGATCTACCTCGCCTTCCGGCCCGAACACCCCGCCGCCCGCCTCACCGAGGAGGACGAGACACGCCTGCGTGCCCTCCTGGAGAAGCACGGCCGGCGTGACTCCCTCGGCCACTTCGCGCTGCGCCGCGACAAGGCCGTCGTGTTCTCCCCCAGCGGCAAGGCCGCGGTGACGTACCGCGTCGTCTCCGGCGTGATGCTCGCCAGCGGCGACCCCATCGGCGACGTCGAGGCCTGGCCGGGCGCCATCGAGCGGTTCATGGACGAGGCACGCGCGCACTCCTGGACGCCCGCCGTCATGGGCTGCTCGGAGACGGGCGGCGAGGTGTGGACCCGCGAGACCGGCCTGGACGCCCTCGAACTGGGCGACGAGGCGGTGGTGGACGTCGCGGATTTCTCCCTCGCCGGCCGCGCGATGCGCAACGTCCGGCAGATGGTCAAGCGCATCGAACGCGCCGGTTACGAAACCCGGGTCCGTCGTGTCCGTGACCTCGGCGAGACCGAGCTGGAACGCATCCGGCAGGCCGCCGAGGACTGGCGCGGCACCGACACCGAGCGCGGCTTCTCCATGGCGCTGGGCCGTATCGGCGACGCGACCGACGGCGACTGCCTCATCGCCACCGCGCACAAGGCCGACGCCGAACCGGGTCCGTACGGCGATCTGAAGGCGATCCTGCACTTCGTCCCCTGGGGCCCCGACGGCGCCTCCCTCGACCTGATGCGCCGCGACCGCTCGGCCGACCCCGGCATGAACGAGCTGCTGATCGTCGCCGCCCTCCAGGCCGCGCCGAAGTTCGGCATCGCGCGCGTGTCGCTGAACTTCGCGATGTTCCGCTCGGCTCTGGCACGCGGCGAGAAGATCGGCGCGGGACCGGTGCTGCGCGCCTGGCGCGGGCTCCTGGTGTTCCTCTCGCGCTGGTTCCAGATCGAGTCGCTGTACAAGTTCAACGCGAAGTTCCAGCCCCGCTGGGAGCCGCGGTTCGTCGTCTACCGCAACTCGGCCGACCTGCCCCGCATCGGCTTCGCCGCCATGCAGGCGGAGGGCTTCGTGAATCTCGCCCTGCCGCTGCCGCGCTTCCTGCGCCGGCGCAGGCAGGTCGCGCGCCCCTGCGCCCACACGCTGGCGGAGCACGACATGCGCGCCGCCTGACCGGATGGCGGGCCCACCCGAGACCGGCCCGAGCGGACGTCCTGCCCCCCTCCAGCCCTGGGGCGTCCGCTCGGGCCGCCGCGCTTTCGGCGCCCCGCCCGGGGCCTACGCTGAACATATGAGCAAGCAGAGCGGACGCGCGCGCGTCGTCGGCCTTCCGGAATGGGACCGCTGCGCGGTCATGGGCGTCGTCAACGTGACGCCCGACTCCTTCTCCGACGGCGGCCGCTGGTTCGACACGACGGCCGCCGTCAAGCACGGCCTCGCGCTGGTCGCCGAGGGCGCGGACCTCGTCGACGTCGGCGGCGAGTCCACCCGCCCAGGCGCCACCCGCGTCGACGAGGCGGAGGAACTGCGCCGGGTCATCCCCGTCGTGCGCGGCCTCGCCTCCGAGGGCGCCGTGGTCTCCGTCGACACCATGCGCGCCTCGGTCGCCGCGCAGTCCCTCGCGGCGGGCGCCGCCCTCGTCAACGACGTCAGCGGCGGCCTCGCCGACCCCGCGATGATCCCCGTCGTCGCGGCCGCCGGCGCGCCGTTCGTCGTCATGCACTGGCGCGGCTTCCTGGAAGGCGGCAACGTCAAGGGCGTCTACGACGACGTGGTCACCGAAGTCGTCGACGAACTGCGCGCGCGGGTGGACGCCGTCCTCGCCGGCGGCATCGCCCCCGACCGCATCGTCGTCGACCCGGGCCTCGGCTTCTCCAAGGACGCCGAACACGACCTCGCCCTCCTCGCCCACCTCGACCGCCTGCACACGCTCGGCCACCCCCTCCTGGTCGCCGCCTCCCGCAAGCGCTTCCTCGGCCGCGTCCTGGCCGGTCCCGACGCCGCCCCGCCCCCCGCGCGCGAGCGCGACGCCGCCACGGCCGCCGTCTCCGCCCTCGCCGCGCAGGCCGGCGCGTGGGCGGTCCGCGTCCACGAGGTCCACGCCACGGCGGACGCGGTGCGGGTCGCCCGGGCCGTGGAGGGAGCGCGGGCGGACGGCCATGCGCGGGGCACGGGTGAGTCGCGCGGGGCGCAAGGACGGAGTCACGCGCCGGGCGCTGGGCACGGGCGCGGGGCGCATGGCCGAGCTGAAGCGCCCGGCGCGGAGTCGGCGCGCGGGGCGCGGAACGAGCAGCCTGCGCCTGGCGTGGGCGATCACGACAGCGCCCCCTCCGTGGGTCGCGCGCCGTCCTCCGACGATGTGCACGGCGCAGAGGGAGACCGGTGAGCGCCCCCCACACCGACGTCGAGCAGGTCGAGGCCGCCAACACCGCCTTCTACGAGGCGATGGAGCGAGGCGACTTCGAGGCGCTGTCGTCGTTCTGGCTCACGCCGTCCGACCTGGGCGTCGACGAGGAGTACCACGACCCCGCCGACGCGGGCGTCGTCTCCTGCGTGCACCCCGGCTGGCCGGTGCTCACAGGTCGGGGCGAGGTACTGCGGTCGTACGCGCTGATCATGGCGAACACCGACTACATCCAGTTCATCCTGACCGACGTGCACGTCTCGGTCACCGGCGACACCGCCCTTGTGACCTGCACGGAGAACATCCTCAGCGGCGGCCCCGCGCCCGCGGCGGGCGAGGAGCTGGGTCCGCTGGTCGGTCAGCTGGTGGTCGCCACGAACGTGTTCCGCCGCACGGCGGGCGGCTGGAAGATCTGGTCGCACCACGCCTCCCCGGTCCTGGCCGAAAACGACGGTGACGAGGACGGCGAGACACCCGCCTGAGTGGGTAGACGCCCGGTGAAGCCCCCCGCAAGGACCAAGAAGTGGTTGGAATCACGAACCCGCGGGTAGGGGCGGCTACCGACCCGTGAGCCACCGGGTTCCCCAGGGGAAACGCGCGGTGAATCCTCCTGGACCCGGCACGGGCCGGCGCCCACGGCCCGGTCCTGTCAGTGCCCGCAGGTAGATTCGTTCGAGGCCGGAGTGCCGCCCGCACGCGGCGACGACCGGCCGACACCGACGATTGCAGGAGTGATTCGCGTGGATCGTGTCGCGCTGCGCGGCCTGAAGGCCCGCGGGTACCACGGAGTGTTCCCCAAGGAGCGCGAGGAGGGTCAGACCTTCATCGTGGACCTCGTCCTGGGCCTGGACACCCGTCCGGCCGCGGCCGACGACGACCTGGCGAAGACCGTGCACTACGGCATCGTGGCGGAGGAGGTCGTGGCCGTCGTGGAGGGCGAGCCGGTGAACCTCATCGAGACGCTCGCCGAGCGCATCGCCCAGGCCTGTCTGAAGCACGAGGGGGTGGAGGAGATCGAGGTGCGCGTCCACAAACCGGACGCGCCGATCACGGTCCCCTTCGACGACGTGACCGTCACGATCACCCGGAGCCGAGTATGACCGCGTCCTTCACGGGTGGTCCGAGCGACCCGACCGTGCAGCCCGTGCCCGCCTCCGTCGTTCGGCAGGTCGACGCCGCCGACACCACCCTCCACAACCCGAAGCGGGCCGTGATCTCCCTCGGCTCGAACCTGGGTAACCGCCTGGAGACCCTCCAGGGCGCCATCGACGCCCTGGAGGACACCCCGGGCGTGCGGGTGAAGGCCGTGTCGCCGGTGTACGAGACGGAGCCGTGGGGCGTGGCGCCCGGCAGCCAGCCGTCGTACTTCAACGCGGTCGTCGTCCTGAAGACCACGCTGCCCCCGTCCTCCCTCCTGGAGCGGGCGCACGCCGTCGAGGAGGCCTTCCACCGGGTGCGCGAGGAGCGCTGGGGCGCGCGCACGCTGGACGTCGACATCGTGGCCTACGCCGATGTCGTCTCCGACGACCCGCAGCTCACCCTGCCGCATCCGCGCGCGCACGAGCGGGCCTTCGTCCTCGCCCCCTGGTACGACGTGGAGCCCGGCGCCCTGCTCCCCGGTCGCGGCGCGGTCGCCGAGCTGCTCGACACGCTCACCCGGGACGGAGTGGCTCCCCGCAAGGACCTGGAACTCCGGCTGCCCGAGTAGTCGTTAAGGTCAACACGACCGCAAGTACGCCGGGCCCAGTCGGGGGAGCTGAAGGAACACCGTGAGAGAGCTGCGCATCAGGGTGCTGGCCGCCGTCTTCGTCGTGGCCGGGGTGCTGTCCTGGGCGGGCGCCCGCCTGTGGAACGCGGTGGGGACCCTCCCCAGCGTCCCCCTGGCCGCCCCCATCGTCCTGGCCCTGATCGCCGTAGTGCTCCTCGCCACGGCGCTCTCGCTCCGCGCCCGCCTCAAGGCCCAGCGCGAGCGCCGCCCGGGTGCCAAGGGCGTCGATCCGCTGATGGCGGCCCGCGCGGTCGTCTTCGGTCAGGCCAGCGCCCTGGTGGCGGCCCTCGTCGCCGGTATGTACGGCGGCACGGGGGTCTTTCTCCTGGAGTCCCTCGACATCCCGGCCCGTCGCGATCAGGCCATCTACGCCGGTTTCTCGGTCGTCGCGGGGATCGGTGTCATAGCGGCGGCCATCTTCCTGGAGCGGGTGTGCAAGCTCCCGGAGGACGACGACCGCAACTCGGGAGCCGCCTCACCGGCGTGACGTGCCCTGCGGTCAGCGCGCCATGATCAGGCTCATCGCCTCGTTGCGCGTGGCCGCGTCCCGCAGCTGCCCGCGCACCGCCGACGTGATCGTCTTGGCGCCGGGCTTGCGGATGCCCCGCATCGACATGCACATGTGCTCGCACTCGACGACCACGATGACCCCGCGCGGCTCCAGGATCTCCATCAGGGAGTCCGCGATCTGCGTGGTGAGACGTTCCTGCACCTGCGGCCGACGGGCGAAGACATCGACCAGCCGGGCCAGCTTCGACAGTCCCGTGATCTTGCCGCTGGTGGCCGGAATGTAGCCCACGTGTGCCACGCCCCGGAACGGCACCAGGTGGTGCTCACAGGTCGAGAACACCTCGATGTCCTTCACCAGCACCATCTCGTCGTGGCCCAGGTCGAAGGTGGTCGTCAGCACGTCCTCGGGCTTCTGCCACAGCCCCGCGAATATCTCCCGGTACGCCCGCGCCACGCGCCCCGGCGTCTCCTTCAAGCCCTCGCGGTCCGGGTCCTCACCGACCGCGATCAGGAGTTCGCGGACGGCGTTCTCGGCGCGCTTCTCGTCGAACTCGCCGATGATGCCCTCGCCGTCCAGCGTCACGGGGTCGGTCATTCTGCAGCCTCGTTCCTCGGTGTCCTGCCTGCACGGCCGAAAAATGCCGCGCCCCCCAGGCTAGAACCTGGGGGGCGCGGCATCCATTCCGGGCCTGGTGAGGCGGCCGGTTCAGCTCTCCGAGCGGTCGTCCGGGGCCGACTCCACCGCGGGGGCGGGGTCGACGACGGTGGACTTGGCCGTGCTGATCGCGGGCGTCGCGCCGTTGGCGCCGTTCGTCAGGGCGAGCTCCTTCGGGGAGAGCACCGGCGGACGGGTGGACGGCGTGCGCCGCGAGGAGCCGGTCCAGGCGGGCCGCGGCGGGCGCTTGACGATGGGGGCGAAGATCTCGGCGATCTCCTCCTTGCCCAGCGTCTCCTTCTCCAGCAGCTGGAGCACCAGGTTGTCGAGGACGTCGCGGTTCTCGACCAGGATCTCCCAGGCCTCGTTGTGCGCGTTCTCGATGAGCTTCTTGACTTCCTCGTCCACCAGGGCGGCGACCTCTTCCGAGTAGTCGCGCTGGTGGGCCATCTCCCGTCCGAGGAACGGCTCGGTGTTGTCGCCGCCGAACTTGATGGCGCCCAGACGCTCGGTCATGCCGTACTGGGTGACCATCGCGCGGGCCGTGGCCGTGGCCTTCTCGATGTCGTTCGCCGCGCCCGTGGTCGGGTCGTGGAAGACGAGCTCCTCGGCCGCCCGGCCGCCCAGCATGTAGGCGAGCTGGTCGAGCATCTCGTTGCGCGTGGTCGAGTACTTGTCCTCGTCCGGCAGCACCATCGTGTAGCCGAGGGCGCGGCCGCGCGACAGGATCGTGATCTTGTGGACCGGGTCGGAGTTCGGCGAGGCCGCCGCGACCAGGGCGTGACCGCCCTCGTGGTACGCGGTGATCTTCTTCTCCTTGTCCGACATGATCCGGGTCCGCTTCTGCGGGCCGGCGACCACACGGTCGATGGCCTCGTCGAGCATGCCGTTGTCGATGAGCTTCTTGTCGCTGCGGGCGGTGAGCAGCGCGGCCTCGTTGAGGACGTTGCTCAGGTCCGCGCCGGTGAAGCCCGGCGTACGGCGGGCGACCGCGGCGAGGTCGACGTCGGGCGCGACCGGCTTGCCCTTCTGGTGGACCTTGAGGATCTCCAGACGGCCCTGCAGGTCCGGCGGGTCGACGGCGATCTGCCGGTCGAAGCGGCCGGGACGCAGAAGCGCCGGGTCGAGGATGTCGGGCCGGTTCGTCGCGGCGATGAGGATCACGCCGCCCTTGACGTCGAAGCCGTCCATCTCGACGAGCAGCTGGTTCAGCGTCTGCTCGCGCTCGTCGTGACCGCCGCCGAGGCCGGCGCCGCGGTGGCGGCCGACCGCGTCGATCTCGTCGACGAAGACGATCGCCGGGGCGTTCGCCTTGGCCTGCTCGAACAGGTCACGGACACGGGAGGCACCGACACCGACGAACATCTCGACGAAGTCGGAACCCGAGATCGAGTAGAAGGGCACCCCGGCCTCGCCGGCGACGGCACGCGCGAGGAGCGTCTTGCCGGTACCGGGACGGCCGTAGAGGAGCACGCCCTTGGGGATCTTGGCGCCGACGGCCTGGAACTTCGCCGGCTCCTGGAGGAACTCCTTGATCTCCTGGAGCTCCTCGACGGCCTCGTCACAGCCCGCGACGTCGGAGAACGTCGTCTTCGGGGTGTCCTTGGTGATGAGCTTGGCCTTGGACTTGCCGAAGTTCATCACTCGGGAGCCGCCGCCCTGCATCTGATTCATCAGGAACAGGAACACGACGACGATGAGGACGAAGGGGAGCAGGGAGAGCAGGATCCCGACGAAGGCGTTCTGCTTCGTCGGCGAGACGGTGTAGCCGTCGGGGATCTGCTTGTCCTGGTACTTGGTCTGCAGCGTGTTGGCGATGGTCACGCCCTGGTCGCCGATGTAGCTCGCCTGGATCTTCGAGCTGCCCTCGACCTTTTCGCCGTCCTTCAGCGTGACCTTGATGGTCTGCTCGTCACCTGTGGTGAGCTTGGCCGACTCGACCTTGTTGTCGTTGATCGCTGCCACGACCTGGCCGGTGTCCACCGTCTTGTAGCCGCCGGACGAGCCGACGACCTGCATCAACACGACCACGGCAAGGACGGCCAGCACGATCCACATGACCGGCCCACGGAAGTATCGCTTCACGTCCATCCATACGGAGCGGTGCCGCCCCGTCCCTCCTGCCATAGTGAGTTTGATAAGACAGTTCTTCTGACGGTACCCCAGCATTGTGGCCCGAAGCCGCACGGTGGAGCTGGCAATGCCGTCTGCATGCTCCAACGGCGCGAAACCCGCTGGGGTTCCCGATCGTCTTACAAGACTGGCCCGTCCGGCTCAGTGTCCGGACGGGATGGCCCAGCCCCGGGAGACGCCGCTCGGCTCAGCCGCCGTAGACGTGGGGCGCGAGCGTACCGACGAACGGGAGGTTGCGGTACTTCTCGGCGTAGTCCAGACCGTAGCCGACGACGAACTCGTTGGGGATGTCGAAGCCGACCCACTCCACGTCGATGGCGACCTTCGCGGCGTCCGGCTTGCGCAGCAGGGTGCACACCTTCAGGGAGGCGGGCTCCCGGGAGCCGAGGTTGTTGATCAGCCACGACAGGGTCAGGCCGGAGTCGATGATGTCCTCGACGATGAGGACGTGCCTGCCCTTGATGTCGGTGTCGAGGTCCTTGAGGATCCGCACCACACCGGAGGACTGGGTGCCCGCGCCGTAGGAGGACACGGCCATCCAGTCCATGGTGACGGGCGTGGACAGCGCCCGGGCCAGGTCGGCCATGACCATCACCGCGCCCTTGAGAACGCCGACGATGAGCAGGTCCTTGCCCTCATACTCCGCGTCGATCTTCGCGGCCAGCTCGACCAGCTTCGCGTCGATCTCTTCCTTGGTGATGAGCACCTGCTTGAGGTCGGCACCCATGTCTTTCGCGTCCACCCGCATCACTTTCGGTCGTCCCACCGGCTGTCCGCCCCCGTCGGGGGTCGGGATTCAGCCTTGCCGAATCACCAGTCTGCCACCCTGGCGCTGAGCGACGACTTTGCCGGGGAGATTGATGGCTCCCTGACCGCGCCAGCCGGTGATCAGCCGGTCGATCTCCTCGATGTGACGGGCGAACAGGGAACCGGCCGGCGCGCCTGCCTCGATGACGGCGCGGCGCAGGATCCGGCGGCGTACGGCGGGCGGCAGGGCGTACAGCTTGGCGCACTCCAGGAGGCCCGCTGCGTCCCGCACGGTGGACTCGGCCTGGCTGGCCCAGGCGTCGAGGGCGTCGGCGTCGTCACGGGAGAGCTGGGCCGTACGGGCGAGGGCCTCGACGACGCCCTTGCCGAGGGCCTTCTCCAGAGCGGGCAGTCCCTCGTGGCGCAGGCGCGAGCGCGTGTAGGCGGGGTCGGCGTTGTGGGGGTCGTCCCAGACCGGCAGGGACTGGACCATGCAGGCCTTGCGGGCGGTCTGCCGGTCGAGCTGGAGGAAGGGGCGCCGGTAGCGGCCGTCGGCCCCCGAGACCGCGGCCATACCGGACAGGGAGCGGATGCCGGAGCCGCGGGCGAGGCCGAGCAGGACGGTCTCGGCCTGGTCGTCGCGGGTGTGGCCCAGGAGGATCGCGCTGGCGCCGTGGCGTTCGGCGGCCGCGTCGAGCGCCGCGTAGCGCGCGTCGCGGGCGGCGGCCTCGGGGCCGCCCTCACGGCCGACCGTGACCGCGGTGGCCTCCACGGGGTCCAGGCCGAGTTCGCGCAGGCGCAGGGCGACTTCTTCGGCGCGCAGGTCGGAGCCCGCCTGGAGGCCGTGGTCGACGGTGATGCCGCCGGCGCGGATGCCGAGCTTGGGAGCTTCGAAGGCGAGGGCGGAGGCGAGCGCCATGGAGTCGGCGCCACCGGAGCACGCCACGAGCACGAGCGGCGACGGCGGGCGCTCGTGCGGGAGGTCCTGGGAGGCGAGAGCCCCTGCGGAGGCCGGTACGGAGATCTGGGCCGAGGTCTGCGCCGGGGTCTGCGCCGAGATGAGGGCCGAGTGCTGGACCGAGATCCGCGCGGCGCGCTGTTCGGAGGACGACTCGGAAGACTGTCCGGAGATCTGCTCGGGGGTCTGCTGGGAGGTCTGTTCGGTGAGGAGGTCGTGGAGGACGCGGCGGACCGCCAGGCGTATCGCCGCGACCGCAGGATGGGGACCCATGTCCGGTTCCCTTCATGATGTTTTCGAGGGCGAGCCCGAGATCGGTCACTCAGAGTGTGTAGATGGTGACAGAACCGGGCCGTTCCCCGAGCATTGCACGCCTGCCCAGGGCTTACGGTCCCTCGGACGGGTGATTGGAGGCGCATTCGCCTGCCGACGGCCGAATCCGGTTCACGACCGTCCCGCCGCCCTCACGACTCGGCCTTGCGGTGCACCCGTGCGACCCAGTCCGCCGGTTTGGCGATCTCGGCCTTCGTGGGGAGCGTGTTGGGGGAGGTCCACACCCGGTTGAAGCCGTCCATGCCGACCTGGTCGACGACGGCCCGTACGAAGCGTTCGCCGTCGCGGTACTGGCGGAGCTTGGCGTCCAGGCCGAGCAGCTTGCGCAGGGCCATGTCCAGGCGGGAGGCGCCCCGCGCGCGGCGCTGCTGGAACTTCTCGCGGATCTCGGCGACGGTCGGTACGACCTCCGGTCCGACTCCGTCCATCACGAAGTCGGCGTGTCCCTCCAGGAGCGACATCACGGCGGTGAGACGGCCGAGGATCTCCCGCTGGGCCGGCGACTGCACCAGCTCGACCAGGGAGTGTCCGCCGTCGTCCTCCTCGCTCTCGGGGCGCCCGCCGGCGAGCGACTGGGCGGCCTCGCGGACCCGCTCCAGGAAGGTCATGGGGTCGACGTCGGTCTCCGCCAAGAACGACTGGATTTCGCCCTCCATGTGGTCGCGCAGCCAGGGCACGGCGGAGAACTGCGTGCGGTGCGTCTCCTCGTGCAGGCACACCCAGAGGCGGAAGTCGTGGGGCTCCACGTCGAGTTCGCGCTCCACGTGGACGATGTTCGGCGCAACCAGGAGGAGACGGCCGCCGCCGTTCTCCCCGGCGGGCAGATCGCGGGTGGCGGGGGCGAAGGTCTCGTACTGGCCGAGGACGCGGGAGGCCAGGAAGGACAGCAGCATGCCCAGCTCGACACCGGTGACCTTGCCGCCGACGGCGCCGAGGACCGCGCCGCCGGTCGTGTTGCCGCGCCGCTCCTGCATCTTGTCGAGCAGCGGCTTGAGGATCTCCCGGAAGCCGGCGACATTGGCCCGAACCCATCCGGGGCGGTCGACGACGAGGACCGGGGTGTCGTGGGTCTCGTCGGTGCCCATCCGGGTGAAGCCCCGGACGTGCTCCTCGGACGCCTTGGCGTGTCGGCGCAGCTCCGCGACGACGGCCCTCGCCTCGTCGCGGCTCACCTCGGGGCCCGGCCGTACGAGCCGGGTCGCGGTCGCCACCGCGAGATTCCAGTCGACCATCTCCGCACCACCGATGCTCGTCATGTGTCAACCGTACGTGAGCGCTGCCCCCAGGGGCAGGCCGCGCGGAACCCCGAGCGACGCCAATGCCTCTGCCTCACCACGCGTACGCGTACGCGTGGTGCACTCGCCGACCGCCACGCGTACGCGCGAGGCGCACGCGCGCGTGGGCGCGGCCGCTCATCGGCACCCGCAGGCCGCCAGGGCCGTCGCCGTCCGGTCCAGCGCCGACTGGGCCGCCGTGGAGCTGCTCGTGTCCGAGGCGAGGAAGGCGAAGGCCAGGAGGCGGCCGTCCGCGTCGACCACCGTGCCGGCCAGGGTGTTCACACCGGTCAGGGTGCCCGTCTTCGCTCGTACGATGCCGGCCGCGCCGTCGGCGTAGCGGCCGGACAGCGTGCCCGTGAAGCCGGCCACGGGAAGGCCGGTGAGGGCCGGGCGCAGCTCGGGGCGGGCCGGGTCGGCGGCCTTGACCAGGAGGGCGGTCAGAAGGCGCGCCGTCAGCCTGTCGTCGCGGTTGAGGCCGCTGCCGTCGTTGAAGTCGGCGCCGGCCAGTGGCAGTCCGAGCTTCTTCAGCTGGGCGCGCAGGGCCCGGCCGGCGCCCGCGAAGTCGGCGTGCTCGCCGGTGGCGAGGGCGGTCTGGCGGGCGAGGGCCTCGGCGATGTCGTTGTCGCTGTTGGTCAGCATCCGCTCGACCAGCGCGGACAGGGGCGGCGAGGAGACGGTGGCCAGGGTCTGAGCGCGGGCGGTGGCCTTGGAGGGGCCCGGTGACGTGGTCCTGATGCCCTGCGCGCGCAGGAAGTCCGCGAACTTGGTGGTCGCGTCCGCCGCGGGGTCGGCGACCCGTCCCACCGGGCCGCTCGTCGAGTCGTCCGTGCGCCCCTCGTCCGCGCTCAGGGAGGTGACGGGGGCCAGGTTGGGGTTGACCCCGATGGGGTGAAGCGGGGAGCCGGCGTACAGGGTGGTGTCGTAGGACAGGGTCACGGTCGTGATGCCGCGCTTCTTCAGCGCTGCCGCCGTCCCCGTCGCGAGGGTGCGCAGGCTCGCCCAGCCGTCCGCGTCCGCGCGCGCGGACAGCGTGGGGTCGCCGCCGCCGACCAGGACGAGCTCCTTGGTGTCGGGTTCGAGGGCGGCACGCGTGCTGATGCGGTGGTCGGGGCCCATCGCGGAGAGCGCGGCGACAGCGGTGGCGATCTTGGTCGTGGAGGCGGGCGTCAGGGCCTGGTCGGCGCCGGCGCCGTACAGGAGTTTGCCGCTGGTGACGTCGACGACCGCGGCGGTGTGCCGGCCACCGAGCGCCGGATCGCCCAGGAGGGGGCCCAGGACGGCCGTGAGGGCCGTGGGGTCGGGAAGGGTGCCGGGGGCCGCCTTCACGGCGCTGGTGGCGCCCGAGAGGCCCGTGAGGACGCCGGCGGCGCTGGGGGCGGGGCGCGGTCCCGGGGCGGCCGTGTCCGATGTGTCGGACGTACGGCCGTGATCTGCACCACCCGTGTGCCCGAGGGCGGTGGCCCGCTCGCGCTCGGCCGTACGCTGGCCGGTGGAGTCCCAGGGACCGGCGGCGGTGACCGCGCCGGCGGCCAGCGCCAGTCCGGCGGTGACCGCGCCCGCGGTGTACTGCCAGGTCCTGACGGCCTGCGGCCTCGTGATCCCCGCGAGGTGCGGCGTCGCGGCTCGCGTCACGCGCGCGAGGCGCGGTTTCGCGGCCCGTGCGAGCTGCGCGACCCGCGGCCCCACGGCTCCGCCCACGCGCGCCAGACGCGGTCGTACGGCGGCGGCGACCCGCACCACGTGCGGTCTCGCGGCCCGCCAAGGCCTCAGTTCTGGCACGACCACCAGCCCCTTTCGCGATCACACACCTGCGTGAGGGACACTTAATCACCCGAAGTATGCGCTGATCATGGAGGAGCCACCGGTGGAGTTCGACGTCACGATCGAGATCCCGAAGGGTTCGCGGAACAAGTACGAGGTGGACCACGAGACCGGTCGGATCCGCCTGGACCGTCGACTCTTCACCTCGACCGCCTACCCGACCGACTACGGCTTCGTCGAGAACACCCTCGGCGAGGACGGCGACCCGCTGGACGCGCTGGTCATCCTGGACGAGCCGACGTTCCCGGGCTGCCTCATCAAGTGCCGCGCCATCGGCATGTTCCGGATGACGGACGAGGCCGGCGGCGACGACAAGCTGCTGTGCGTCCCGGCGACGGACCCGCGCGTGGAGCACCTGCGCGACATCCACCACGTCTCCGAGTTCGACCGCCTGGAGATCCAGCACTTCTTCGAGGTCTACAAGGACCTGGAGCCCGGCAAGTCCGTCGAGGGCGCCGACTGGGTGGGCCGTACCGAGGCCGAGGCCGAGATCGAGCGGTCCTACAAGCGCTTCAAGGACCAGGGCGGCCACTGAGCCTGCCCGCGCCTGATGGCATGACAAGGGGCCGCACGCACACGCGTGCGGCCCCTGTCGCTGTCTGTGCGCATACTGAGGCCCCACGGAAGGTGTCGTTCAGGGAGCTTGCTCAGTGACGGAGGCGAAGGACCGCAAGCCGCAGTCGGACGAGGCGCACAGCGCCTTCGACGGGGAAGTCACCTCGGAATTCGCGATTCCGGCAGGGCTGGCCGTTCCCCGGCCCGGCGGCGACGAGTCGGAGACCACCTCGGAGTTCGCCGTCCCGGAGGGCCTGGCCGTTCCGCAGCCGCCCTCGGCCGCGCCGGAGGGATCGGCGTTCAGCCTTCCCAGCACCTACAGCGCCCGCAACGCCCCGGCCGCCTTCACCCCGCCCGATGGGATCCCGGCGGTCAGCCTGGCCAAGGACGTGCCCTGGCAGGACCGGATGCGCACCATGCTGCGCATGCCGGTCACCGAGCGGCCCGCTCCCGAACCGGTGCAGAAGGCGGAGGAGGGCGGTCCGGCCGTCCCGCGCGTGCTCGACCTCACCCTGCGCATCGGCGAGCTGCTCCTCGCCGGCGGCGAGGGCGCGGAGGACGTCGAGGCCGCGATGTTCGCGGTCTGCCGCTCGTACGGGCTGGACCGCTGCGAGCCGAACGTCACCTTCACCCTGTTGTCGATCTCCTACCAGCCGTCCCTGGTGGAGGACCCGGTCTCGGCGTCCCGCACGGTGCGCCGCCGGGGCACCGACTACACGCGTCTGGCGGCCGTCTACCGGCTCGTGGACGACGTCAGCGACCCGGAGACCCACATCTCCCTGGAGGAGGCCTACCGGCGCCTCGTGGAGATACGCCGCAACCGGCACCCGTACCCCACCTGGGTGCTGACCGCGGCGAGCGGGCTGCTCGCGGGCGCGGCCTCGGTGCTCGTCGGCGGTGACGCGGTGGTCTTCGTGGCGGCGGCGCTCGGCGCGATGCTGGGCGACCGGCTGGCGTGGCTGTGCGCGGGGCGCGGGCTGCCGGAGTTCTACCAGTTCCTGGTGGCCGCGATGCCGCCGGCCGCGATCGGGGTCGCGCTGACGCTCGCCCGGGTCGACGTGGGGGCCTCCGCGGTCATCACCGGCGGGCTGTTCGCCCTGCTGCCCGGGCGGGCGCTCGTGGCGGGCGTGCAGGACGGTCTGACGGGCTTCTACATCACCGCGGCCGCCCGCCTGCTGGAGGTCATGTACTTCTTCGTGGGCATCGTCGTCGGCGTGCTCGTGGTGCTCTATCTCGGGGTCAACCTGGGGGCCCACCTCAACCCCGACGCGGCGCTCGGTATCGCCGAACGGCCGCTGCTGCAGATCGGCGCGTCGATGCTGCTGTCGCTGACCTTCGCGGTGCTGCTCCAGCAGGAACGATCCACCGTGGTCGCGGTGACCCTCAGCGGAGGCGTCGCCTGGTCGGTGTACGGCGCCCTGCGCTACGCCGGCGACATGTCCCCCGTCGCCTCCACGGCCGCGGCCGCGGGCCTGGTGGGCCTGTTCGGCCAGCTGCTGGCCCGCTACCGCTTCGCGTCCGCGCTGCCGTACACCACGGCCGCGATCGGGCCCCTCCTGCCCGGTTCCGCGACCTACTTCGGGCTGCTGTCCATCGCGCAGAACGAGGTCGACAAGGGGTTTGCCTCGCTGACCAAGGCGGCGGCGCTGGCGATGGCCATCGCGATCGGGGTCAACCTCGGCTCGGAGATGTCCCGGATGTTCCTGCGCGTCTCGGTGGAGAAGCGGCGGGCCGCCAAGCGCACGCGCGGGTTCTGAGCGCCGACGGTCCCGCCGGCTCAGCCCTGGGGATAGCCGTTCTGCGAGTAGCCGTTCTGGTCGTACGGGTACTGGCCGTTGTTCTGCTGGTAGTAGCCGCCCTGCTGGGCGCCGTACGGCTGCTGCTGGGGGTACTGCTCGCCGTAGTACTGGTCCTGGTTCTGGTCGTAGCCCTGGTTGTCGTAGCCCTGGTTGTCGTACGGCTGCTGCGGGTGCTGGTGGTTCTGGGGGGCGGGGTCCGACGGGATGCGGCGCAGCTGGGTGGTGGCGTCGTCCATGACCTGGTGCGCCTGCTGCTGCGGTGGCTCGGGCCGGGCCCCCGGCGTCTCGGCCTGCGCGCGCTTCTTCTTCGACTTCTCGCGCAGGTACTCGATGATGATCGGCACCACCGACACCAGGACGATCAGGACGAGGATCGCCTCGACGTTCTTCTTGATGACGTCGATCTGGCCCAGCCAGTACCCCGCGAGGGTGACGCCCGTGCCCCAGGCCGCACCACCGATGATGTTGTACGTCAGGAACGTGCGGTACTTCATCCGGCCGGCGCCCGCCACGATCGGGGCGAAGGTGCGCACGATGGGCACGAAGCGGGCCAGCACGATGGCCTTGGGGCCGAACTTCTCCATGAACTCGTGCGCCTTCTCCAGGTTCTCCTGCTTGAAGAGCTTGGAGTTGGGGCGGCTGAAGAGCTTCGGGCCGAAGAACTTGCCGATCATGTAGCCCACTTGGTCGCCGATGACGGCGGCGAGCACGATCAGCAGGCACACCAGCCACAGGGGCTGGCTGATGAAGTCGCCCTCGGCCACGAACAGACCCGCGGTGAACAGCAGGGAGTCGCCCGGCAGGAAGGCGAAGAGACCGGACTCGGCGAAGACGATCAGCAGGATGCCGGGCAGACTGAAGGTCTCGATCAGATAGTCCGGGCTGAGCCACTCGGGGCCGAGCGCAAGCGTGGTCACGGGTCTGTGGCTCCTGCGGTGGGATGCGGGCGGGGGCGGGCGGCTCCAACGTATCAACGCAGCCGTCGCGCCCCAGGTTCCATGGGCGCTCCCAGGATGCACTGTGCGCCTGCCGGGACAAAGCTGTGGGCATGGGCATCGAGGACTTCGGCGGCGGCCAGGGGCCGCAGCCCGACGTATTGGTCGTCACCACGAACGACGTACCCGGATTCAAGGTGAAGGAGGTCATCGGCGAGGTCTTCGGACTGACCGTCCGCTCCCGGCACCTCGGCAGCCAGATCGGCGCCGGGCTGAAGTCGATGATCGGCGGTGAGCTCAAGGGGCTGACCAAGACCCTGGTGCAGACCCGCAACCAGGCCATGGAACGGCTCGTGGAGCAGGCACGCGCGCGTGGGGCGAACGCGGTCCTCATGTTCCGCTTCGACGTGACGGAGGCGGCGGACGTCGGCACCGAGGTGTGCGCCTACGGGACGGCGGTGGTCCTGGCCCGGGAGTGACACCGGGCCAGGCGCCTCACGCGGCGTGCCGGGCCGCGTTCGCGTCGATCGCCGCCTTGAGGTGCTCGGCCAGGCCCGGGCGCATGGCGTCGTAGAACGCCTTGAAGCGCTCGTCCGAGACGTACATCTCGGCCAGGCCCTGGTGCGTCTTCACATGGCACTCGAAGAACCACTTGGTGATGTGCTGCCGGTGTGCCTCGGCGAGGTCCATCGCCCGTCCGGAGGTGGGGGCGTCGCCGGCCTCCATGAGGGCGGCGTAGGACTCGCCCCAGGCGGCGACCTCGTCCTGGATCCGCTGCCAGTCGTCCTTGGTGTAGCGGGCGACACGGCGCTGCGACTCCTCATAGCTGTACGTGCCGCCCCAGCGGCGCTCCGCCTCCTCCGCGTACTGCTCGGGGTCCTTGTCCCCGAAGACCTCGAACTTCTCCTCGGGCGTGAGATTGATGCCCATCTTGCGTGCCTCCATGGCGTGCTCCACGGCCGCCGCCATCTTCCTCAGCTTCTCGATCCGGGCGGTCAGCAACTCGTGCTGGCGGCGCAGATGCGCGCGCGGATCCGCGTCCGGGTCGTCGAGCAGGACGGCGACCTCGTCGAGGGGGAAGCCGAGCTCCCGGTAGAACAGGATCTGCTGCAGCCGGTCGAGGTCGGCGTCGCTGTAGCGCCGGTGGCCCGCGTGGCTGCGTTCGCTCGGGACGAGCAGGCCGATGTCGTCGTAGTGGTGCAGGGTGCGCACCGTGACCGCGGCGAAGCCGGCGACTTGTCCGACGGAGTAGCCGTGCCCGGCGGCGCCCACGGTGTTGCCCCGTTCGGCGGAGCCGCCCTGTTCGGCGGAGTAGCTCACTTCCGCTCCCTTCTCGGTACGCACTCCACGATGGGTCCTCACGTCGCGTGAGGTGCAAGCCCGTTCCACACCGGACGCGGCGCCCGTTTTGCCCACTTATGGTGAGTTCGTGGCTCAAGACACCGCGCGCCAGGCATCCCCCGCTACGACGGCCCCGGCGCGCACGCTGCTGCTGTTGACCCTGCCCGCGCTGGTCGTGGGCATCGGAGCCAGCCTCCTCTTCCTCGCGGTGAGCGGACTCGCCGAGCAGTTGCAGGACGTGCTGTGGCAGAACCTGCCGGACGCACTGGGCGTGGGCCGGTACTCGGTGCTGTGGATGATGGTCATGCTCACCTCGACGGGCGTGGTGGTGGGTCTGGTGGTGTGGAAGGTGCCAGGTCACGCCGGGCCCGATCCGGCGACGATGAGCCTGAATGCCCCCGTCCTGCCGCCCGTCGTGCTGCCGGGGTTGCTGCTGGCGACCGCGCTGATGCTGGCGGGCGGACCGAGCCTGGGCCCGGAGAACCCCATCATCGCGGTGAACGTGGGCCTGACGTTCTGGCTGGGCAACCGGCTGCTGCCCCGGGCGCCGGGCGTCCTGTGGCCTGCTCTGGCGGAGGCGGCGACGATCGGCGCTCTGTTCGGGACACCCGTGGCCGCGGCGCTCGTGATCTCCGAGGCGCTGGCCGGGCGGCAGACGCGGGGGGCACTGTGGGACAACGTCTTCGCACCGCTCGCCGCGGCCGCCGCCGGCTCCATGACGGCCACCCTGCTGGCCCACCCGAGTCTCGATCTGCACCTGCCCCCCATGGGCAAACCCGGCTGGGACGATCTGCTGGCGGCATTGGTGATCGCGCCCGCGGCGGCGCTGCTGGGGCTGTGCGGCGCGTACCTGTTTCCGTACGTCCACGGCGCCTTCCAACGGCTGCGTCATCCGATGCTGATGCTTCCGGCGGGCGGGCTGATCCTGGGACTGCTGGGGGCGCTGGGCGGCCATCTGACGCTGTTCAAGGGGCTGGACGAGGTCGACCAGCTGGCTGCGGATCCGGACGGCTGGACGGCCGGGGAGTTCGCCACGATGACGGTCGTGAAACTGGCCGCCCTGGTCGTGTCCGCGTGCTGCGGATTCCGGGGCGGACGAATCTTCCCGGCGGTCTTCATCGGTACCGCGTTCGGCCTGATGGCCCATGCCCTCGTGCCCGACGTGCATCCGGCCGTGGGCGTGGCGACGGGCGTGCTGGGCGTCCTACTCGCCATCACCCGGCAGGGTTGGGTGAGCCTGTTCACGGCGGCCGTCCTCGTCGCCTCACCCACCCTCCTCGCCCTGCTGTGCTTCGCCTCCCTGCCGGCCTGGCTGGTGGTGACCGGACGGCCGCAGATGCAGGTGCGGGAGGACGGGACGGCGGTGCGGTGAGCGGAATGGGGCATTCGAGTGAATCCATGGATCCGTGAACCGATCGCGAACAGATCGCGAACCGATCGCGAGCTTTGAACCGATGAGGGAATAGGACCGGCACGGCGGGACACCAGACCGCAGCCCCACGTGTCCGGACCACCGCAGGCACGACAGGAAGCAGCCCGAGAAGCAACCGACCATCAGCACAGGCAGAACGCAGAGTTGGGAGACCCATCCATGCCCCTCCACCAAGGCCCCGCGAAGTCCGCCGAGCGCCCGCTGTCCGTGAATCCCATCTATGGAGAGGCGAATCCCGCCGCCGGCATGGTCGAGGCCCCGCCCAAGCACCGCATGCCCGACTCCCCCATGTCCCCGTCGACGGCGTATCAACTCGTCCACGACGAACTGATGCTGGACGGCAACTCCCGGCTGAATCTGGCCACGTTCGTCACGACCTGGATGGAGCCACAGGCCAGCGTGCTGATGGCCGAGTGCCGGGACAAGAACATGATCGACAAGGATGAGTATCCGCGCACCGCCGAGCTGGAGCGGCGCTGTGTGGCGATGCTCGCCGATCTGTGGCACGCGCCCGACCCGTCCACGGCGGTCGGCTGTTCCACCACGGGCTCCAGCGAGGCGTGCATGCTCGCCGGCCTGGCGTTGAAGCGGCGCTGGACGACCCGCAACGCCCACCGCTACCCCTCCGCCGACGCTCGCCCGAATCTCGTGATGGGCGTCAACGTCCAGGTCTGCTGGGAGAAGTTCTGCAATTTCTGGGAGGTCGAGGCCCGTCTGGTCCCCATGGAGGGCGACCGCTTCCACCTCGACCCCCAGGCCGCGGCCGAGCTGTGCGACGAGAACACGATCGGCGTCGTCGGCATCCTCGGCTCCACCTTCGACGGGTCCTACGAGCCGATCGCCGACCTGTGCGCGGCCCTCGACGACCTCCAGGAGCGCACCGGCCTCGACATCCCGGTGCATGTCGACGGAGCGTCCGGCGCCATGATCGCCCCCTTCGTCGACGAGGACCTGGTCTGGGACTTCCGCCTGCCGAGGGTTGCGTCCATCAACACCTCGGGGCACAAGTACGGGCTCGTGTATCCGGGCGTCGGCTGGGCCGTGTGGCGCGACAGGGAGGTACTGCCCGAGGAACTGGTCTTCCGGGTGAACTACCTGGGCGGTGACATGCCCACCTTCGCGCTCAACTTCTCCCGGCCGGGCGCCCAGGTCGTCGCGCAGTACTACACCCTGCTGCGGCTCGGCCGGGACGGCTTCCGGGCCGTGCAGCAGTCCACACGGAACGTGGCCCGGAGCGTCGCCGAACGCGTGGAGGCCCTCGGCGACTTCCGGCTCCTGACCCGGGGCGACGAGCTGCCGGTGTTCGCGTTCACGACGGCGCCCGATGTGACGGCGTACGACGTCTTCGACGTCTCACGGCGGTTGCGCGAGAGAGGCTGGCTGGTGCCGGCCTACACATTCCCGCCGAACCGGGAGGACCTGTCGGTACTGCGGGTCGTGTGCCGCAACGGCTTCTCGGCGGACCTCGCCGACCTGTTCGTGGACGACCTCACCCGTCTGCTTCCGGAGCTGCGCCGGCAGCCGCACCCGCTGACGGGGGACAAGGAGGCGGCCACGGGATTCCACCACTGAGAGGGTGAACGCCCCTGAGGGCGTGCACGCCCTCAGGGGAATGAACGCCGGGCACGGTCACCGCCCCAGGCGGGCGAACCTCCGCACCGCCAGCGGAAGGAACACCACGAGCAGTCCCCCCGACCATCCGACCGACGCCCACACATGGCCCGCGTCCACCCCGGTTCCGCCCAGCAGCTCGCGTGCGGCGGTGGCCGTCCTGGACAGGGGATTCCACTCGACGGCCGTGCCCAGCCAGGCGGGCATGGAGTCGGGAGTGGCGAAGGCGTTGGAGAGGAAGCCGACCGGCCACACCAGGATCTGGACGGCCTGGACCATCTCCGGCTTCCCCGCCACCAGCCCCAGATGGATGCCGATCCAGAGCATCGCGAAACGGAAGAGAAGGAGGAGACCCACGGCGCCCAGGAAGGCCCCGGGCCCACCCTCAGCCCGCCAACCGAGGAGATAGGCGACAGCCGTCATCAGGGCCAGCCCCAGCAGCGACTGAATCATGTCGGCGACCGCCCGGCCCACCAGTACGGCCCCGTCGGCCATCGGCAGCGAGCGGAAGCGGTCGATGACGCCCTTGTTGAGGTCCTGGGTGACGGCGAGCATCGTGCTCTCCAGGCCGAAGGCCATGGTGAGGGCGAGCATGCCGGGGACGAGGTAGTCGAGGTAGTCGCCCTCGACACCACGACCGCCGCCGATGAGATAGCCGAACATCAGCAGCAGCATCACGGAGAAGAGCAGTCCGACGACAACGCGGACCGGCTGACGGGCCCAGTGCGCGAGCTCACGCCGGGTCATGGTCCAGCAGTCGGTCAGGGCGTAGAGGGTGAGGGTGGAGGGGGTGTAGGTGCTCATACGGCCGTCTCCTTCTCGCCGCCGCCCCACACGCCCTGCTCACAGGCACCCTCGGCGCCCGGCCCCGTATCCAACTCCGCCGCGACACAAGCACCCTGTGCCTCGGGCCCCGCGTCCCTACCCCACCCCTCCCCCATCGCACCCTCACTCCGTCCCGTCAGTCGCAGGAACACCTCGTCCAGTGTCGGGCGGCGCAGGGCGATGTCCTCTGCCTCGATGGCGGCCTCGTGGAAGGCGTGTATGGCGGCGGAGAGGGCGGTCATGCGGTCGGTGACGGGGGCGCTGAGGAGGCGGCGGTCGGGGTCGACGGTGATGGTGTCCTTCGGTACCGGGAGCAGGGCCACCGCCGCACCGAGGTGGCCGGCGTCGCGCAGGACGATGTCGATGCGGTCGCCGCCGGTCAGGGCCTTCAGCTCGTCGGCCGTGCCGTCGGCGACGACCCGGCCGGCGTCGACGACCGAGATGCGGTCGGCGAGCTGATCGGCCTCCTCCAGGTACTGGGTGGTGAGCAGGACCGTCGTACCGCCGTCGACCAGGGACCGGACCGAGGACCAGACCTCGGCGCGGCCACGGGGGTCGAGGCCGGTGGTGGGTTCGTCGAGGAAGAGCACGAGGGGATCGGTGATGAGGGAGGTGGCGAGGTCGAGGCGGCGTCGCATGCCGCCGCTGTAGGCGCGGACCGGTTTGCTGCCGGTGTCGGTGAGGCCGAAGCGGTCCAGGAGTTCGTCGGCGCGCGCACGGGCGGGGCGGGCGCCCAGGTGGTGGAGGCGGCCGAACATCTCCAGGTTCTGGCGGCCGCTCAGTTCCTCGTCGAGGGCGGCGTGCTGGCCGAGGAGGCCGATGCGGCGGCGCACCGCACGGGCCTCGGTCACCACGTCGTGTCCGGCCACCTGGATCCGGCCCGCGTCCGGCCGCAGCAGGGTGGCCAGGATCCGGACGAGGGTCGTCTTGCCCGCGCCGTTGGGGCCGAGGATCCCGTGCACCGTGCCTCGCGTGACGGTGAGGTCCAGACCGTCCAGTGCCCACGTGCCGCCGCCCCCGCGACCACTCCGACCACCCTTCCCGCCGTACCGCTTGCGTGCTCCCTCGACGGTGATCGCCGCGTCCGCCACTGCCACTGTCGGCCACCCTTCGCTAGTCAAACTTGACTACCACCTCGAAAAGCTAACTCCCTCGACCTCATTGGTCAAACTTGATCAGCGATCGTCCCCGGGATGCCGCTCCCCCGTCGCGTAGGGGTTCTCCTGGTCCTCGGTGAGGATGCCGACGAAGGGTTCGCCCTCGTCGGCGAAGGTGTAGGCGCCGCTCTCGATGCGGCGGACGAGGCCCTGGGTCCACTCGGCCTCGGCGTCGGCCGTGTGGATCCAGAGGTTCATGATCTCCCCGATGTGCCCGAGTTGTTCGGGGCCGTCCTCGGGGACGTAGTGCTCGGTGACGGCCGAGCGCCATTCCTCGATCCGCCGGATCCGCTCCTTGAGCAGCGCCGTCGCCTCGTCGCGCGGCAGGTCGACCATGAAGCCGATGGCCGCCGACTTGATGTCCATCTTCTGGTCGTAGGAGACCAGCGACTCGCGCAGCAGCCGCAGGAACTCCTCGGTGCCGGCGTCCGTGATCTCGTACTCGACGCGGGGCGGGCCGCCGGCCGTGGACGGGGCGATCTCGTGCGCGTGCAGGAGTCCCTGCTTCGCCATCTGCTTCAGGGCGTGGTAGATCGAGCCGGGCTTGGCGTTGGACCACTCATGGGCGCCCCAGTATTCGAGGTCGTTGCGCACCTGGTAACCGTGGGCCCGCCCGTGCTGGCGGACGGCGCCCAGCACGAGGAGACGGATCGCTGACATGCGGTCCAGGTTATGAGTTTTGACTTCGGCCGCGCGGCGTGCCCTCGGGTTCAGGGGCGCGTGCGCCCTCGGGTTCGCTGATGCGCGCGCCCTCGGAGGCGGGGCTCGCGCCCTCCGACATGGGGCTCGTGCCTCAGCCTTGGGCCAGGTCGGCGAGTTCGAAGGCCGTCCTGCCGTCCAGGGACTCGCGGATGATGTCGGCGTGGCCGGCGTGCCGGGCGGTCTCGCGGATCAGGTGGAGGGCGAGCCAGCGCATCGAGACGCGCCCCTCCGGCGGGAACCAGGGCTGGTCGGGGAGCGCGAAGGTGTCGTCGAGGCTGGGCACCGAGCGGATGAACGCCTCCGTCTCGGCGGCGACCTTCTCCCAGTAGTCGAGCTGCGAGGCGACGCTCTCCCCGTCGACCAGGACGAAACACTCGTGCCAGTTCGACTGGTCGCGCTGGACGGCCGGGGGCTCGCCCTTGGCGAGGGCCACCCAGAACTGTTCGACCTCGGCCACATGCTTGACCAGGCCGGCGAGCGACAGTTCGCTGGCGCTGGGCCTGCTGACGGCCTGCTCGTCGGTCAGCCCGAGCACCGCCCGCCGGATGCCGCCGCGCTGCTCCGCCAGGAACGAGAGCAGGGCTCCGCGCTCGTCACCGTGCGCCTCCGCGGGAACGTGAGTGACCATGACCGACGCCTTTCGTCGAGATCGGTGGGGCTCTCCCCCCGACACAGACGACGTTAGGCGGCCTTTCGGTCAGATCCTGTCCTCAAGGGCGGACGACTCAGAACGGAAACCGGCTCCGCCCGTGCTGCACCGAGATCCACTTCAGAGTGGTGAAGGCGTCCAGGGTGGTCTCGCCGTTCAGCCGACCGATCCCCGAGTGCTTCTCGCCGCCGAAGGGGACCAGCGGCTCGTCGTGGATCGTGCCGTCGTTGACGTGGAACATCCCGGTGTCGACGCGCTTGGCGAAGGCCACGCCCCGCTCCACGTCGGCGGTGTGGACGGCGCCGCTGAGTCCGTAGGGCGTGTCGTTGACGATGCGGATGGCCTCCTCCTCGCCGTCGAAGGGGACGAGGAGGGCGACGGGGCCGAAGATCTCCTTGTGCAGGAGGGCCGAGTCGGCGGGCACGTCGGTGAGCACGGACGGCTCGACCAGGTTGTCGGTGGTCGAGCCGCGCACCAGCACCGTGGCGCCCTCCGCCACCGCCTGGTCGACGGCGGCCGAGACGGCGTTGGCCTGGAGGGAGTTGATCACCGGGCCGATCACCGTCTGCGGATCGCTCGGGTCGCCGGTCTTCAGCGTCCTGACCTTGGCGACGAACTTCTCGGTGAACTCGTCGGCCACCGTCCGGTCCACCAGCACCCGGTTCGCGGCCATACAGACCTGGCCCTGGTCGACGTATCTGCTGAAGACGGCCGCGTCCACGGCGTAGTCGATGTCGGCGTCGTCGAGGACCACCAGCGCGCTGTTGCCGCCGAGTTCGAGGACGGTCCGCTTGAGCTGGGCCGCGCAGACGGTCGCGATGTGGCGGCCGACCTTGTCGGAGCCGGTGAAGGAGATGACCTTGGGCACCGGGTGCTCGATGAAGGCGTCGCCTATCTCGGCTATGTCGGTCAGGACGACGTTCAGCAGGCCGGTCGGCAGGCCGGCGTCCTCGAAGAGCTTGGCGATGAGGGTGCCGCCGACGATCGGGGTGTCCTGGTGCGGCTTGAGGACGACGCCGTTGCCGAGGGCGAGCGCGGAGGCGACCGGCTTGATCGACAGCAGGAAGGGGAAGTTGAAGGGGCTGATCACCCCGACGACACCGACCGGCTCACGGTAGAGCCGGTTCTCCTTGCCCTCGATCGGCGAGGGCAGCAGCCGCCCCTCGGAGCGCAGCGTCAACTGGGCGGCCTCGCGCAGGAATTCCTTGGCCAGACCGATCTCGAAGCCGGCCTTGAGATGCGTGCCGCCGAGCTCGGCGATGATGGCCTCGGTGATCTCCGGCTCGCGCTCCTCGACCAGCCGCAGGGCGCGCTCGAAGATGTCGCGCCGGGTGTAGGGGTTGGTCGCCGCCCAGGTGCGCTGGGCGCGCTGGGCCGCGCGGTAGGCCTGGTCGACCTCGTCGATGGTGGCGATGGTGATCGAGGCGAGCTTGGTGCCGTCGTACGGGTTGACGTCGATGATGTCCCAGCAGCCCGTACCGGGCCGCCACTCACCGTCGATGTACTGCAGGGCCAGGTCCGTGAAGCAGGACGACATGCGATCCCTCAATCCCTTGCCGTCGGAGCGCTCGCGCTCTGATCACACGTCATCGTACTTACGTTTTACGTCAGTTGGCGTGCACGTCTCAGAAACGCACCGGTAAGCAAAGGCGAATCGAGGGTTATCCCTATGAGGCGTCGGCCGGCCTTCTACGACAGTTGCAGCAGCCCGCGCAGCAGGTCCCGGCTCTCGTCCGGCCCCGGGCTGTCCTGCTGGAGTTCCTTGAGCGCCTGCTCGTACTGGGTGACGTCCTCGCGCTTGTCCAGGTACAGCGCGCTGGTGAGCTGTTCCAGATAGACGACGTCCGAGAGGTCGGACTCGGGGAAGCTGAGGATCGTGAAGGCGCCGGACTCGCCGGAGTGGCCGCCGAGGCTGAACGGCACGACCTGCAGTCGTACGTTGGGGCGCTCGGAGATCTCGATCAGATGCTGGAGCTGACCGCGCATCACCTCGCGGTCGCCGTAGGGGCGACGCAGCGCGGCCTCGTCGAGGACGATGTGGACGTCGGGCGCGTTCTCGGAGACGAGGTACTTCTGGCGCTCCAGGCGCAGCGCCACGCGCCGGTCGATGTCGGCCGCGCCGGCGCCCTTCATGCCCCGGCTGACGACGGCGTGCGCGTACGCCTCGGTCTGGAGCAGGCCGTGCACGAACTGCACCTCGTAGGCGCGGATCAGTGAGGCCGCGCCCTCCAGGCCCACATAAGTGGGGAACCAGCTCGGCAGGACGTCGGAGTAGCTGTGCCACCACCCGGCCACGTTGGCCTCGCGGGCGAGTCCGACGAGCGCGGCGCGCTCCTGCTCGTCCGTGATCCCGTACAGCGTCAGCAGGTCTTCCACATCGCGTGTTTTGAAGCTCACCCGGCCCAGCTCCATCCGGCTGATCTTCGACTCGGAGGCGCGGATGGAGTACCCCGCGGCCTCACGCGTGATGCCCCGTGACTCACGCAGTCGCCTGAGTTGCGAGCCGAGCAGCATGCGTCGCACCACCGATCCGGGCTCTCCCGCGCTCACGTTCGCCAGCCTCCCCAACCGTCTTCAGGGGCCGAAGTCTGCCACTAAAACACTCCGAGCAGTACTCACCCGATTACAGAGATGGAAAGAAGCCATTGGCAAGGCGTAGACCTCTGCAAGGAGAGGGTCGAAAGAGTGCAAAGAGAAGGCGCTGAACGGCGAGAAGATGGCGGAAAAAATGGCCAAGAAGCGGTACGGGCAGGTCCAATTCGGTCACGTGCACGTGCATCTGCCCTTGCATCTGCTGTACGCATCCGAAACCATGGTCCCGCGCCACCGCTGCATCGCAACGACCGCGAATCCCGGGAGTGCCTCGCATGGGGACGAATGGATCGACCATGCTCGAGCCGTTACGGCAGGGCCTTCCGCCGCTGGATCCCGCGGCCGTGTCCAACGCCGCCTCCTGTGCCCTGCCCGCCCGCTTCGAAGCGGTGCGCGAAGCCCGGCAGTTCACCCGCAGAACCCTCGGCCAGTGGGACGTCGGTGATCGCTTCGACGACATCTGTCTGGTCGTCTCCGAGCTCGTCACCAACGCCCTGCGGCACGGACTGGCGGCCGGCGACGTCGGCGTCGCGGGCGAGCAGAACCCGCCCGTGCGGCTGCACTTGATGCGGTGGACCGAGCGGCTGGTGTGCGCGGTGCGCGACCCCAGTCATGACAGCCCCGTCGCGGGCGAGGCGGACGACTTCTCGGCGGAGTCGGGCCGGGGCCTGTTCCTCGTCGACTCCTTCGCCGACGGCTGGGGCTGGCATCCGCTGGCCGGCACGCTCGGCGGCAAGGTGGTCTGGGCGCTGTTCCGGCTGTCCACCGCCGCCGAATGACGAGACGCGGCGCCGCCCCGCGCCGCGTTTCTACGCGCGTCACCACCGCTTTCGCAGCCTACGTACGGTTTCCCGGCGACGGTGTGGTCCTCAGCCCGCGATCAGGTGATCGAACTCGCCGTCCTTGACGCCGAGCAGCATCGCCTCGATCTCGGCGCGTGTGTAGACCAGCGCGGGACCGTCCGGGAAGCGCGAGTTGCGCACCGCCACGTCACCGCCCGGCAGCCGGGCGAACTCCACGCACGAACCCTGCGAGTTGCTGTGCCTGCTCTTCTGCCAGGCAACCCCGTGCAGCTGTGTGGCCGTCATGCCGTTGTACACGTCGCGTCCCCCGTCAACGTCGTGGTCCACAGGTCGCTCCCTGATGGTGCACTGGCTGGTGTGGCCATTGGTGCGGTGGTCAACTGTCCCGGATCATAACTCCGTTCATGTGCGGATGCATGAGCAGATGCACGTGCACGCGGGGTGGTCCCGCGGTTACAGCTTTGACGCTCGCTTTACCGAAAGTGTTCGACGTCGCGGCGGTGTCACCGCAGCCCGTCGAGCGCCTCCCGAAGAGCGGGCATCACATGCGATCTCCAGCCCCCGCCCATGATCCGGCGCGCCATCGACTGCGCCGGATCGTCCGGATCGAATCCCTCGTGCACTAGGAAGAGACGCGTACCCCGCCCTTCCTGTTCCAGGGTCCAGGTGATGGTCCAGTCCGCGGGGTTGGCCGGATCGGCGTCGGTCCACCGGACGGAAAGCATCCGTTCCGTGTCGTAGGCGAGCACTTCCGCGTCCACGACCCCCGAGAAACCGGTGTTCGGGCGGGGCACCGAGGTCATCCGGTACCGGTGTCCCACCTGGAGACGGAACCCCTCGGCACCGGGCATCTGCCAGCGCGCGAGCAGCTCGGGCTCGGTCAGGGCCCGCCAGACCTTGGCGGGAGGGTGCGGGAAGTACTGGTCCACCCGGACGACGGTCAGGTCGTCCTCGGGTACCGGACCGGACCGGTCACGCGGCGGGAGGCTCATGTCGGCTCATCGTCGGGCATGCGGTCGAGCAGATCGCCGAGCCCCCTCAGACGCGCGCGCCAGAACCGCTCGTACGGATGGAGCCAGTCCTGTACGTCGGCGAGCGGGGCCGCCTCCAGTCGATAGATGCGCTGTCGGCCGGAGCGCTGCTCGGAGACGAGACCGGCGTCGCGCAGCACCTTCAAGTGTTCGGAGAGGCTGGGCCGGCGCATGGCGAAGTGGTCGGCCAGGGCCTGGACGGGCTGGGGCCCGCCGTCGCGCAGCAGCCGCAGCACCTCGCGGCGGGTGGCGTTGGCGAGGGCGGCGAAGACGCGGTCGGCGGCGGAGGCGCTGTCCGCGCCGGCGACGGAGGCGCTGTCCGTGCCGGCGGCGGAGGCACTGTCCGCGCCGGTGGCGGAGGCACTGTCCGCGCCGGTGGCGGTGCCCGTCCCGGTCCCGGTGGTCATGGCGGGGTCAGAAGCCTTCCTTCTCCGTCAGCAGCATCAGGCCGTTGCCGTCGGGGTCCGCGAAGGAGGCCATCCGGCCCCAGGGGAACTCGTCCGGGCCCTGGACGGGGATCCCGGCCTCGGCGAGGCGGGCGCGGTCCGCGTCGACATCGGTCGTCACCAACATGATCCCCCGCGCGGAACCCGGCACGAAATCGCCCATGCCCGGCCCGGAGAGCGTGAAGACCGTCTGGGCGCCGGCCGGGGCGACCTGGAGCCAGCGGCCCTGGGGCATCGCGCGGTCGGCGGTGACCTCGAAGCCGAGGACGTCCGTGTAGAAGCGCAGCGCGCGGTCCTGGTCGGAGACGGGAAGGGTGACGAAAGAGGCGTGAGTGATGCTCATACCGCGAGAATAGGTAGGGGATCTCCTACGAGTCAACCGTAGGAGATCCCCTACCCATACCGCCTCACCTGCTGGAGTACGGCAACAACGCCATCTCGCGCGCGTTCTTGATGGCGCGGGCGACCTGCCGCTGCTGCTGAGCGGTCACGCGCGTGACGCGACGGCCGCGGATCTTGCCGCGGTCGGAGATGAACTTCCGCAGCAGATCGGTGTCCTTGTAGTCGATGTAGGTGATCCCCCCCTGGTCCAGCGGGTTGGGCCGGCTCTTGGCGGGCTTGCGGTCGGGCTTGCGGGGCATGGCGGGGTCAGACCTCCAGAAGGGTGTCGAAGGCGGGCGGCAGCCGCTTCCAGGCGGCGCCCCCCCGGCGTACTCGGCGTCGGTGAGCAGGCAGGACTCCAGCAGCCGGGTGAGTCCGTCCCGGTCCAGGCCGGGCGAGGTGAAGACCAGGTGCTGGCAGCGGTCGCCGTGCTCGGGGTGCCAGTCCAGCGCCGCGGCGGCGCGGCGGACCGGCGGCACCATGTCCCAGGCCGCGTCGGGCAGCGAGGCGAGCCAGGGGCCGGCGCTCTCCACGCACAGCGCCCCGCCCGCGGCGTCCCAGTGCAGCAGGGTGTCGGGCCGGTCGGCGAGCCAGAACCGTCCCCGACTGCGGGCAGCGGCGCAGGTCAGGTCCTCCAGGGCGTCGTACAGACGCCCGGGGTGGAAGGGCCGCCGCCGACGCCACACGAGCGTGCCCACGCCGTGCGCGTCGCCCTCGGCGGGCAGCAGGGCGCAGGCGGGGTGCTGGGCGGCGGCCGCCGCGTCCACGTCGAATCCGGCGAGGGCGGCGGCGGCCAAAGGGGAGGCGGCGCTCAGGGATGCATGTGCAGCGGAGGGTGCGGATGCCGGTGCGTCGCCGTCCGACGGCGGCGTCCGGTCGGCGGCGTCGTCGTCCGGGTGAGGCAGCCCGATGCGGTGAGCCGTCGAATGGAGCTGGTTGAGGAGTTCATGGTCCCCCTCGTCCGCCTCCGGGGAGGCCAGGACGGCGAGCACGGGGGCGTACTCCAGCTGTCGGGCGAAGGTGTCGGCGACGGTGCGCTGGTCCGTCGCCGCCGCCGCGAGGCCCGCGTCGGCGAGGTCGTCGCCGTTGCCGAGGCAGGACAGCAGCAGCGCCGGGTCCACGGCCGTGATGACACCGGTGACGGTGATGCCGCCCGCGACGACGACCTCCGCCATCGCCTTGGGTTCGACCGAGTCCCACAACTCGACGATCGCGAGCCGGATGAGCCCCGCGTCGGCGAGCCGGCGCAGCTCGGGCACCAGGTCCTCGCGCAGCGCACAGCACGCGCAGTCGTTGACCAGCGGCGTCTCGCCGACGGACAGCAGGCCGTCCGCGTCCCGGACGGTCCGTACGACCGTCCCGGCGGCGGCCGTCGACAGGTCGTGGTGGAGTACGACGCTGCCGGGCACGTCGGCGAGCAGCTGGGCCACCGTCGCCCTGCGGGCGTCGGCGTGCAGCCCGCCGACGATCACGACCGGCAGGCTCACGCCCCGCCCCGCTTCCCGTACCGCCGCTCGAAGCGCTCGACGCGGCCGGCGGTGTCCAGGACGCGGGCGGTGCCGGTGTAGAAGGGGTGGCTGACGTTCGAGATCTCGATGTCGACGACCGGGTAGGTGTTGCCGTCCTCCCACTCGATCGTCTTCTCGCTCGTCATGGTCGAGCGGGTGAGGAAGGCGTGGTGCGCGGCGCGGTCCCGGAAGACGACGGGGCCGTAGGGCGGGTGGATTCCGTTGCGCATGGCGGTGGTCAGCGCTCCTCTCGGAAGTCGACGTGACGCCCGGCGACCGGGTCGTACTTGCGCAGGGTCATGCGGTCCGGGTCGTTGCGGCGGTTCTTGCGGGTCACGTAGGTGTAGCCGGTCCCCGCGGTGGACCGGAGCTTGACGACCGGGCGGAGTTCGTTGCGTGCCATGCTGCTATGTTACTGAAAATGAATTCCATTAGCACTACTGCTTGAAGAGAGGTACGTCACCCGTGTCCGCGCACTGCATGCTGACCGGCGCTCAGCCCGGCTTCGGCAACCGCGTCTCCCACTCCCACCGGCGCACCGCGCGCCGCTTCGACCCCAACATCCAGTCCAAGCGCTACTGGCTGCCGAGCGAGGGCCGGTACGTCCGGCTGCGGCTGAGCGCGAAGGGGATCAAGACCGTCGACGCGATCGGCGTCGAGGCCGCCGTGGCGCGCATCCGCGCGCGGGGGGTGCGGGTCTGATGGCGAAGAAGAGCAAGATCGCGAAGAACGAGCGGCGGCGGGAGATCGTCGCCCGGTACGCCGCACGGCGGGCCGAGCTGAAGGAGGTCCTGCGGCGGCCGTCGTCGACCGAGAAGGAACGTCTCGCCGCCCAGCGCGAGCTGCGGCGGCAGCCTCGGGACGCGAGCGCCACGCGCGTGCGTAACCGGGATTCCGTGGACGGGCGGCCCCGGGGGTACTTCCGGAACTTCGGGCTGTCGCGGGTGAGTCTGCGGGGGCAGGCTCATGCCGGGTATCTGCCGGGGGTGCGGAAGAGCTCCTGGTAGTTCTTCGAGGTGGGCAGCCTCACGCCTGCGTCATGGGCTTCCCCGGTGCTGGTGCTGGTAGCTTGCTGCGGACTTTTCGGTCGGACGGTCCGGCCGGCGGCTACAGCTTGGGAGCCAGCAGTGACCTCGGTGACGTACTCGCGCCCCGCACGTCGTACCACCCGCCGGTGCGTGTGGGCCGCGGCCGCCGCACTGGCGGGCGCGCTCACGCTGACGGCGTGCGGTGCCGGGGACGGATCCGACGACAACTCCCCCGTCACGCCGACCGCGACGCGGAGCGCCGACACCGGCGGCGGCACGGGCGGTACGGCCCCCGCCCCGTCCGGTTCCGGCGGGCCCCTGGAGGGCAGCTGGCTGGGCTCGGGCGACGGTGAGGCGGTCGTCCTGATGGTCACCGGCAAGGCGGCCTCCCTCTACGCGACCGGCGGGACCGTGTGCAACGGGACCGCGGCCGAGGAGTCGGGGATGCGGATGATCCATCTGACCTGCGCGAGCGGCAAGAAGAACCGCACCACCGGCATGGTCGACTCCGTCAATGGCTCCACCCTCAAGGTCACCTGGGAGGGCTCCGTCGGCACGGAGACCTACACCAAGGCCGGGAACGGCACCTGGCCGTCCGGGCTGCCCTCGGCGTCGTAATCCCCTCGCTTATCCCGGGGGCGGGGCGCGCGCACGCGCGCGTGTGCGTGATGATCCTCCGAGCACTGTCACGACCCCAAGGGACACATCCATGCGCGCCGTTCCGCTCACCGTCACCGCCCTCGCCGCCGCCCTTCTGCTGACCGCCTGCGACAGCGGCGGTGACGACGGCGCGGGCAGCGGCGGGAAGACCGACGCGGCCCCGTCCGCCGCCTCCTCCGCTGCCTCCTCCTCCGCCTGCGCGGCCGACAAGCTCACCTCCGAGGTCGGCCCCGTCAGCGAGGCTCCGGCCGCCGGCGACAGCGGCACGGTGACCGTCACGCTCACCAACACGGGCGCCGAGTGCGTCCTGAAGGGCTTCCCCAAGGTCGAACTGCACGCCGGGGACACCACCGTCACCGTGCCCGAGGACACCGGTGCCGGGGCGCAGGAGCTGACCCTCCCCGGGCAGGGCACCGCCTCCTTCACGGTCACCTACGCGCGCGGGCGGAAGGGCGGCGCGCAGAGCCTGGCCGCCGACAAGGCGACGTTCTCCCTGCCCGGGGCCTCCGCCGGCACGGACTTCCCTTGGTCGTACGGCGAGGTCGCGCTCAAGGGTGAGAGCCGCCCGGACGCCTCGGTGAGCGCCTTCCAGCAGGCGGGCGACTGACGTCGGTCACGGGTCGACCCGATCGGCGTCGGCGTCGGCGTCGGTCAGGGGTCATGGCGGGGACAGCCGTCGGTGTGGCTCCACGCGTGCGTGGTCCGCTGCCGCGGCGCCCTCCGTCCAGCCCGCGGCGTCGCTGACGCCGCGCAGACGGGTCGTCACCGTCTCCGGGAAGAGCCGGTCCGTGGCCGCCGTGACCGCGACCTCGCGCGAGGCGAGAACGGGCAGCAGGTCGTCGCTGACCTGTGTCTCGGCGGCGGCGGTGAGCCGGGCGCCGACGCGGTGGGCGTAGGCGGCGAGGAAGGACTGCCGGAAGGTCTTGGTCCGCTTGCGGCCGCCCGCGCGCTGGGCGGCCTCCGCCTTCGTCATCGCGTGCGTGGCCTGCACGAGCAGCGAGGTGTAGAGCAGCTCCACCACCTCCAGGTCGGCCTCGAAACCGACGACCGTGGAGAACGCGAAGGGCTCGTTCCACACGGCCCGGCAGTGGTTCGCCGCGGCGACCGCGTCCAGCAGCACCGCCTTGGCCTGCTCGTAGGGCGGTTCGACCCCGATCCGGCAGGCGCCGGGCGCGTCCGGGGCGGGCGCGGCGGCGTCGAGCAGCGCCTCGTCGACGCTGTGCCGGGCCATCAGCTCCTGCGCCTTCGCGGTCAGCGCCTCCGCCTCGTCCGGATAGCCGGTCGCCTCCGCCTTCGCGAGCAGCGCGCGGATACGGCCGAGCATGCGCGAGCCCGTGCCGGGATGGTGCCGGGCGGGCTCCTGGAGGGGCTCCAGGGCGGGCAGGCGCAGCAGCAGGCGGTACAGCTCCAGGACGACGGTCGCGTGCGTGAAGCGGTCCGCGCGGGGCGGGTCGCCGTCGGGCAGTTCGTCGAGCTGGGCGGCCCAGCGCCGGCCGCGCGCGGTGTCGTGGGGTGCCTGGGCGCGGATCAGGTGGGCGAGCAGACGTACGTGCGCGTCGTCCAGGTCGCGCCGCGCGAGCCGTACGACGTCGGCGGGCTGCCAGCCGCGTCGCCAGGCCGCCGCGATGAACTCCGCCCCGCGCGCGGCCAGTTCGGCGTCCGCCGACGGGTCGGCGGCGAGGAGGGAGGCGCCGGTGTCGAGGGAGGCGTCGCCGGTGTCGTAGAGGGCGGCCTGGAAGGCGCGCTCGACGGTGCCGGGGCTGTCGCTGCTGCTCACGAGGCGATGGTCTCAGACGGACGGGATCTCCCTGTCAACCAAGGGTTGACGTTCGCAGCCTGTCAACCTACGGTTGACACATGTCGACGAACCCTGGAATCACCTCATCCGTACGTCTCGACGACCTCATCGCGGCCATCAAGCAGGTCCACCACGAACCCCTCGACCAGCTCCAGGACGCGGTCATGGCCGCGGACCACCTGGGCGATGTGGCCGACCACCTCATCGGGCACTTCGTGGACCAGGCGCGGCGCTCCGGAGCCTCCTGGACGGACATCGGCAGGAGCATGGGCGTCACCCGGCAGGCCGCGCAGAAGCGGTTCGTGCCGAAGGAGTCGGCCGACCTCGACCCCAGCCAGGGGTTCGGCCGGTACACCCCGCGCGCCCGCAACGTGGTGATGGCGGCCCACAACGAGGCCGTCGCCGCCCGCAACCCCGAGGGCCGCCCCGAGCACCTGGTCCTCGGGCTGCTGGCCGAGCCGGAGGGCCTGGCCGCCAAGGCGATCGTCGCGCAGGACGTCCTCCTCGACACCGTGCGCCAGGCCGCCGCCGCGGCCCTTCCGGACGCCGCCGAGGAGGTGCCGGAACTGATCCCGTACGGCTCCGACGCCAAGAAGGTCCTGGAGCTCACCTTCCGCGAGGCGCTGCGCCTCGGCCACAACTACGTCGGCACCGAGCACATCCTGCTGGCCCTCCTCGAATTCGAGCACGGGGAAGGTGTCCTCAGCGGCCTCGGCATCGACAAGGCGCGGACCGAGGCGTACCTCGCGAAGGCACTCGCCCTGCTGACGCAGCCGCCGCAGGAGCAGCGGGACAACGGCTGAGGGGGCGTTGTCAGACCCCCCTGCCACACTCGCAGCATGGCCGATCGATGGGCAGTCGCTCCGGCCGAGGACGGTGGCGTGGACGTCGCCCCCCTCGGTCCCGGAGGGCTGCCCGCCGGACCGGTCGTGCGGGAGCCGGACCTCGTCGCCGCCGTGCGGGGGCGGCCCGAGGTGACCCGGTGGGTCTGGCGTTCGACGGCCGAGGTGTATCCGCGTCTGCTCACCGCGGGGGTGCGAGTAGACCGGTGCTACGACGTCGAGGACGCCGAGACCCTCCTCCTGGGCCACGAGGGACGGTCCGGCGAACCGCGGTCGGCGGCCGCCGCGCTGGCAAGGCTGCGCGGCGGCCCCGTACCCGCCGATCCGCCCCTGCGCTCGGCCGAACCGGGCGCGCAGTCCCCGCTGTTCGAACCGCAGGCCACCGCCCGCCTGCCGCTGACCGACCTCCTCGCGGTCTACGCCGAACAGCAGCGGCGGCACGACCTGGCCGAGCACCCCGACCGCATGCGGCTGCTGACCGCGGCCGAGTCGGCGGGGATGCTGGTGGCCGCCGAGATGAACCGCGCGGGACTGCCGTGGAGCGCCGACACGCACCGCGCGGTCCTGCACGACCTGCTCGGCGAGCGCTACGCGGGCGGCGGCGAACCACGCCGGCTCGCCGAACTCGCGGACGAGGTGTCGGCCGCCTTCGGCCGCCGGGTGCGGCCCGATCTGCCCGCCGACGTGATCAAGGCGTTCGCGCAGGCCGGCATCAGGATCCGCTCCACGCGCCGCTGGGAGATCGAGTCGCTCGACCACCCCGCCGTGAAACCCCTCGTCGAATACAAGAAGCTGTACCGCATCTGGGTGGCCCACGGCTGGACCTGGCTGCAGGACTGGGTGCGGGACGGGCGGTTCCGGCCCGAGTTCCTCGCGGGCGGCACCGTCACCGGCCGCTGGGTGACCAATGGCGGGGGTGCCCTCCAGATCCCCAAGGTCATCCGGCGCGCGGTGGTCGCCGACCCCGGCTGGCGGCTGGTCGTCGCGGACGCCGACCAGATGGAACCCCGCGTGCTCGCGGCGATCTCCCGCGACCCCGGGCTGATGGAGGTCGCCGGCCGGGAGACCGACCTCTACCAGTCCGTGTCCGACCGCGCCTTCTCCGGCGACCGCGACCAGGCCAAGATCGCGGTCCTCGGCGCGGTCTACGGCCAGACCTCCGGCGACGGCCTGAAGAACCTCGCCGCGCTCCGCCGCCGCTTCCCGCGCGCGGTGGCGTACGTCGACGAGGCCGCGCGGGCCGGCGAGGAGGGGCGGCTGGTGCGAACCTGGCTGGGCCGCACCTGCCCGCCCGCGGCCACGGCGGGCGAGGACCCCTCGGAGGAGGCGGGCATCCCCGCCGGCGAGGACGACTCCGACGACCGCCAGCAGTGGGTTCCGGGCTACGCCTCCACCAACGCCCGCGCGCGGGGCCGCTTCGCCCGCAACTTCGTCGTCCAGGGCAGCGCCGCCGACTGGGCGCTGCTGCTGCTCGCCGCACTGCGCCGCAGCTGCGCGGACCTGGCGGCCGAGCTGGTCTTCTTCCAGCACGACGAGGTGATCGTGCACTGCCCGGCCGAGGAGGCGGAGACGGTCGTGGCGGCGATCCGGGAGGCGGCGGAGCTGGCGGGACGGCTGACGTTCGGGGAGACGCCGGTGCGGTTCCCCTTCACGACTGCGGTGGTGGAGTGCTATGCCGACGCGAAGTGATCAACGGCTGCGGTCGGGGGCGTGGGCGGTCAGCAGCGCGTGCAGCTCTCCGACCACCGCCCGCTCGTCCGTTCCGTCCAGCGCGTCGAGAGCCGCGCGCCACCGCTCGTGCGCCTCCTCCGTACGGCCCTCCTCGCGCAGCAGGAGCCCCTGCTGGTGCCGGGCCAGACCGCCGACATAGCGGTCGGCGCGGGCGTCGGCGCGGCGCAGCAGCTCCGCGCACTCCCGGGCGGCCGGTTCCGCGCGGCCCAGCAGCCGCAGCGCGCGGACCAGTCCGAGCCGGGTCTGGGACTCGCCGTGCCAGTCGCCGTGGCCGCCGAGGATGCGCAGGCTCTCCTCGAAGTGCGGGAGGGCGGCGGCCGGTTCGCCGAGGGTGAGATGGGCGTAGCCGATGTTGCAGTGCGCCGAGAGCTGCACGATGACGGAACCGATCCGCTCCCCGATCGCCAGCGAGCGGCGGTGCTGTTCGATGGCGGCGCGGGGGTCGGTGTGCTCGTAGAGATTGCCGAGGTGGCTGTGGGTGACGGCCTCGCCGTGCGGATCGCCCAGCTGCCGGGAGTGCTCCAGGCTCTGCCGCAGCGCCTCCTCGGACTCCGCGTACCGGCCCAGGCCCTCCAGCAGGAGGCCTCGGTTGTTCAGGCAGCGCCGGATCCAGGACAGCCGGTCGAGCCGCCGCCAGATCGCGAGCGCGCCGTCGGTGAGGGCGAGCGCGTCCTTCTGGCGGCCGGTCAGGTAGTGCAGCCCGGAGAGGTCGTTCAGCGCGTAGGCCTCGGCGGCCGCGTCCCCGAGCCGGCGCGCGACGCGCAGCGCGACCTGCCCCAGCACCTCCATCTCGGCGACGTGGCCGCTGCGTTGGAGATAGGGGAAGAGCAGCCGGAGGAGCGTGGAGAGCAGGGGCGGCTCGGCGCCGTCGTCCTCCTCCGCGCCGGCCGCCAGGGCGACGATGTTCTCCAGCTCCTGGTCACCCCAGGCGAAGGCGGCTTCGGCGTCCGCGAAGGGAGGTACGGCGGCCACGCGCGCGGCGTGCGCGGCCGGCTGGGCGGCGGTGGGCTGCCGCCGATCGTCCTGGTCGGGCCCCGGCGGGACGATGGCGGTCAGCACGCGCTCGGCTACGGCGGCGTACCAGGCCAGGGCGGCGTGGGTGAGGTTGCCACCGTCGGCCCCGCCACCCCGCTTCGTATCACCGTCGCCCCCCGCACCCCCCTCCGAGCCACCGCCACTCCTCCCCCGACCGCTCGTTTCACGGCTGCCCTCGTCGGTGTTGATGTCGGCGCCGTCGGTGGCGGAGTTGTCGCCCGCCAGTTCCCGGGCGAAGTCCCGGACCAGGTCGTGCGGGGCGTATCGGCCGTACGCCGTCTCCTCCAGCAGGGCCACGTCGACGAGGCGGTCGAGGGCGGCCTCGGCGCGGCGTTCGTCGGTGTCGGCGAGGCGGGCCAGGAGGGGGGCGCCGTACGAGGGCAGATCGAGGGCGCCGATCGTGCGCAGCGCCCTTGCCGCGTCCCGGTCGGCCTCCCGCTCGGACGCGGCGAGCGCGTCGTGGGCGACGGCGAGGGAACGCCGTACGCTCAGGTCGTCGTATTCGAGATGGTGCAACCGCCCGTCCGTGGCGGCGAGTTGACCGGCCAGGACGTCCGGGGTGAGGGCTTGGCGCGCGGCGAGCCGGGCCGCGACGATCCGCAGCGCGAGCGGGAGCCGGCCGGTGAGTCCGACGAGCGGATGGTCCGCGTCCAGCCCGTTCCGCCCGGAGACGGCGCGCAGCAGCGCCGCGCTGTCCTCGGTGGACAGCGGGCCGAGCGGGAAACGGTGGGCGCCGTCGAGCGCGGTCAGCGGAGAGCGACTGGTGACGAGCACCGCGCAGCCGGGCCCGGCCGGCAGCAGCGGCCGTACCTGCGCGGCGTGCGCGGCGTCGTCCAGCACGATGAGCGTGCGGGTCGGCGCGAGCAGGGTGCGCAGCAACGCCGCTTTGGCGTCAGGGTGTTCCGGGATGCGGCGGGGTTCGGCGCCGAGGTCGCGCAGCAGGGCGGCGAGCGCCTGGCCGACGGGGAGCGGGGTCATGCCGGGCGTGGCGCCGTGCAGGTTGATGTAGAGCTGACCGTCAGGGAAACGTTCCCTCAGGGCATGGGCGACCTGGAGCGCGAGCGCGCTCTTGCCGACGCCGGCCATGCCGCTGACGACGGCGACCCGGGGCCCGCCGCCCGCCTCTCCGGCGGCGAGCGTCCGCAGGAGGCGGCGGAGGGAGCGGTCGCGGCCGGTGAAGTGGGCCGGCGGCGGCGGGAGTTGGGCGGGGACGTGCGAGGGCGCCGCGACCGGGGGCTTGGACGCGGGGGGCCCGTCCCCGCCCGCGCCGGCGTCGTCCGGCGCCGGGTCCGGCATGCCGGGCGCCCGGAGCGGCTCCGCGCCGGTCTCCGTCGCCGTAGGGCCGTCGTGGCCGCCGCCGCCCGGCTCGCGCAGCAGCTCCGCGTGGGCCTCGCGCACCGCCGGTCCCGGTTCGATGCCGAGTTCCTCGATGAGGCGGGTGCGCAGATCGCGGTGGACGGCGAGGGCCTCGGCCTGCCGGCCGGAGCGGTGCAGGGCCAGCATGAGCTGGCGGTGGTACGTCTCGCGCAGCGGGTACTCGGCGGCGAGCGCCGCCAGCTCCGGGAGGACCCGGCCGAGCCGGGCACCGCCGAGGGCGAGTTCGGCGTCGTAGCGCCACTCCAGCAGGAGCAGTCGCGCCTCCTGGAAACGCTGGACGAAGGCGTACCCGCCCAGTTCGGCGGGCAGCCCGCTCAGCGGCGCGCCCCGCCACAGCGCGAGGGCGCCGGCGCACTCGCACAGGACGCGCTCCCAGTTGCGCGCGCCGTGCGCGCCCCGCGCGGCGGCGACATGGCGCTCGAAGGCGTGAATGTCCAACTCGCCCTGCTCGACGCGGAGGAGATAGCCGGGCGGCACGGCCCGCAGGCGCTCCGGGTCGTCGAGCAGGCGGCGCAGCCGGGCGACGTGGTTGTGCAGCGAGGCCCGCGCCGAGGCGGGCGGCGCCCCGCCCCACAGGGCCTCTTCGAGCGACTCGACCGGAACGACCCGCCCCGCTTCCAGGAGCAGGGCGGCGAGGAGGGTACGGACCTTGCGGCTGCCGATGCTCCGGACGGGGAGGGGGCTGTCGTGGGCTATGGCGGCGCCTGCGGGTTCGCCCTCGGCGCCGGTGGCGTCGCCCGCCTCGCGGGCATCGCACGCGTCGTACAGAACCGGCGGTCCCAGCAGTCCGAACCGCAGCTCGTACCGCCGCATCACGCCGACCCATGCCTTCCCGCGCGCCCGCGTCGGGTCGCGCCGCACGGCGGCCAGCCCGTCGCGATGGCGCGTTTCCGCCCTCGATACGGCGGCTTTCCGCCACCTGTCCCTGACGGTTCCCGGCGTCGTAGGCCGTCGTTCCGGGCACTCGCCGCGCCCGTCCGGCGACTTCGCGCCATCCGCCTCACGGCGATGCGGAGAACCGTTGGCCACATGTTAGCGATCCGTTGGAGCGATTTGATGTGATCACTCCATCGGATCTGGCCCGACGGCGCGCGCGGATGACGCGAACTCGGGGGAGTGTCGCCGCCGCGGCCGGGTCCGGGGCCAGCAGGGGCCCCGGTCGGCGGAGGTGAACGACCGGGGCCCTCGCTCTTGCGCACACCGGGACGACGCCCGGGTAAACGGGGCGCACGCCCTGGAATGAGCGGGGCGCGCGCCCTGAACAAACAACCGGCCCTAGATGATCGGCGGCCGACCCAGCTTGGTGAGGCGCCACACGGTCCCCCACCGCATGGGCCGCCGATGCCCGGCCGACGCGCGCAGCCCCTCCATGAAACCGCCGAACCACGCCCGCAGCCCGGGGACCGACCGCGTCCGCAGCAACGTCACGGCGATCCACACACCGAGGTGGACCGGGATGAGCGGCAGGGGGAGGTTGCGCCGGACCAGCCAGACGCGGTTGCGGGCGGTGACGCGGTAGTAGATGGCGTGCCGGGCGGGCGAGGTCTTGGGGTGCTGGAGCAGCAGCTCGGGCGCGTAGAGGATGCGCCAGCCGGCGTCCGTGGCCCGCCACGCCAGGTCGGTCTCCTCGTGCGCGAAGAAGAACTCGGCGGGCCAGTCGCCGGTCTGTTCCAGCATCGCCATGCTGAGGGCGTGGCCGCCGCCGAGGAAGCCGGTGACGTATCCGCCGCGCATCGGGTCGGACGCGCCGACTCTCGGCACGTGCCGCCGCTGCGTCTCCCCGGTCTCGTCGGCGATCCGGAAGCCGACGATGCCCAGGCGCGGGTCGGCGGCATAGAGATCCCGGACGCGGCGGAGCACATCCGGGTCGACGAGCAGACCGTCGTCGTCGAGTTCCACGACGACGTCGATGTCGCCGTACTCGCGCAGCTGGGCGAGGGCCACGTTGCGGCCGCCGGGGCAGCCGAGGTTCTCGTCGGTCTCGATCGGGGTGACCTCGCCGGGCAGGGAGAGCCGCCGGGCGAACTCGGGCAGCCGGCAGCCGTTGCCGACGATCACGATGCGGGCCGGGGCGAGGTCCTGCTTGGCCACGGACTCCAGCAGGGCGTCCACCTCCACGGGCCGGTTGCCCATGGTCACGACGGAAACGGCGATTCTCGGCGCCATCACGTCCTTCACCACCACGTCCTTCACCTCATACGGCCGTGACGGCGCCCGCGTCCCGTCCGCGCGGCGCCCGTCGTTCACCAAGATGTTGCCTCAGTGGAGGCCGTGGTCCCGACGCGGCGCTGCTCTGCTTCCTTTTTGCGCCGGTTTCCGGAAGGTGGCACGACGAAGGCTTCCCGGAAGCCACCCGGAAAACGCGGGTCACCGACGCCGGCTCACCCTTCCCCGCACGTCATCGGCGGCGGTTCACTTTCCGCCGTACGAACTTCAGCCCCGACCAGTCCTCTCCGAGCGCCGCGACCTTCACATCGACGAGGCCGAGAGGGAGGAACAGATCGCGCAGGTCGTTCTCGGCGATGTCGCTGACGTGACCGGCGGCCTTGCGGGGCCAGGCGATCCAGAGCATGGCATCGTCGGCGAGGTCACGGGCGAGCGCGCCCGCCTCGGCGGCCAGATCGCCGCGGGCACGGTAGAAGGCGAGGACCACGTCGGCGCCGCGCGGACCACCGGGGGCGAGGTCGCAGCCATCGGGCAGATCCGGAATGCCCCAGCCACCCGGGGCGTGCCGCAACCGCACCCGATGGCCGGCCTTGATGCCGATCTTCTTGACGAGAGGCGTACCGGAATACCCGGCCCCGACAGAGGCACCCACGCCCCCACGGTAGGCCCACACCCCCGACTCCGCCCGCCACACCCTGGGGACGACAAAAACCCCAGGTCAGATTGGATCTGACCTGGGGTCCCAGTGGAGCCGCCTTCGGGATTCGAACCCGAGACCTACGCATTAAGAGTTGTCCGGTCTTGGTCCGGCGATGTCCATGGATATCCGCGAGGCGGGCTCCGTTGCTGGTCAAGTGGTTCGTTGGATCCCCATGGACCATCCCGGAATCTTGCACTAGCGAGACCGCAATTGAGACCGCAGGGCTGACGTTGCCCCACGAGTCGCAGCGCCCACACCCAAACGGACCATCGAACTCGTCACTCGATCGGACGCGGTCAGGTAGCAATTGAAACGAGAGACACCGAAGATTTTGGCACCGAGTTTTCTCCCTAACTCGACTTCCGGAGTCCCGTAATGGAAGAACACCAAGCAGGAGAAATCAGCTCCCTGCGGGGTGCGCGCTGGCGTGCCGTATCTGCAGCACGAGCACGCTGGATACGTGCAGCCGCGTCGAACGCGATAACCACACAAGGCGGCGAAATCGACGAAGCGGGATTCCCGCGAAATCCAGCACTTCAAGCACTCTATGAAGGAGTTATATTCCACACCGGCAAGGCAGAGAAATACTCCTCACCAATGCGCTGGCAAAGACTCAAAGGGCACGCAGAACTTGTAGTAAGTCATCTTGCTGCAGCCGACGTCCATTACGTCGCGCTACTAACGCCGGTTCAGCTACAGGGTGAGCTACCTCGTATTGCCGGTATCATTCGCGACTACCTGCCCGCCAAAGATCCCAGACGTAAGTGGTTTGACGACTGCATAGGAAGAATCGCGGATCACTGCGTCAGGGACGAAAGAGAAACAGGAGAGGAACTCACCCTTGAAGCCCGAGAGCGCATATTGACAGCCTTGCGCGGAGCGTATCTCATGTTCAGCGTGCAGCGGGGAAGGCTCCGAACCTTCAAGAGCCTACTCTTTGCCGTAACGCTGGTACTGGTTATGTTCCTAGCTCTACTGGCACTTCTCGGTTGGAAATCGCCGGAAACGGTTCGAATGTGCTTCATGCAGGCCCCGAACAGCTCGTCACCTGAGGAGTTCGTATGTCTGGACGGAAACTATCCGAAGTCCAGCGATATCGCAATCGTCATACTCATCGGAATCGGCGCAGCAACTCTTGCCGCCGTAGTGTCCCTGTCGCGCCATTCCGCCGTATTTGACCCCTACTCTGATCATTTGGTCCAAGTATTCTCAAAAATGGCAATAGGCGGAGCCACTGCCGTACTTGGTGTCGTATTGCTTTCCTCGACTGAGAAATTCTACCCGGCCAGCTCGGCGGAAGTAATCGTCATAGCGGCCATTTTTGGGTATGCTCAGGAATTGTTCACGCGACTCATCGACGCCAAGGGGGACGCCCTACGTCAGGCTGCGATGCCAGGCAAATCAGGGGGGAATGACAATGAAAATGAGTAACGCCGCGACAAGGTGGCTGCTTTTTACCGAGTACATGGAGCCTGACCTTGAAGTAGTGCTGATAAATGAGGGTGAGATGTTCTTGCAACATCCCGCCCTTCTTTGGTTCAGGCCACCCCAGAAGGTGGTGAGGGTGCCTCACGCTCCAGGGCGGGCGGCAACATCTCCCGGCAGAAGTCGTCCGGTGAAACCCTCGACGCACAGACGCTCATAGGCGGCCGCGACGGCGTCCGATACGTCCCGCTCGATGGCCAGACCCCACCCCGGGAAGACCAGCACTCGTTGCAGGGCGCCCACGATCATGTCGATCACCATGCGAGCGTTGCCGATGGAGTCGGCGTATCCTCCAAGCCCATCGGCGTGGAGGCGCACACCACTTCGACCTCGGGCCATAGCTTCCGCATCATGGCGTACGAGCGCCGCTCTTCGTACGGCTTGCTCACGAGCAGGACGGACGAGACCTTGACGTCGGCCCCTGCCAGCACCGCTTTCGAGAACTCGATGTTCTCGCCGGTGTTCGTGGCGCGCGGTTCCAGGAGTACGACGGATTCGGGCACCCCGAGCTGCAACGCCCGCTCTCGGTAGTGGACAGCCTCACCGCGCGGCATGCGCGCTCGGGTCGTGGGACTGGTGGCTCCCATGAAGACGACGACCGGCGCCATGCCCTAGTGGTACAGCTCCGCGGTCACGGCATCGCCCATGGAGCGCAAGGGGGGGCGGTCTCTGCTTCACCCGCCCCAGGACCAAGATGAGCCGGAACGCCGTGCCGATCCCGCCGGTCTTCATCCCGTTTCTGGCCGACCACAAGGCCCGTCAGAAGGCGATGCGGACTGCGGCCGGGGAGCTGCGGGGAGGAACACCACGTCGTCTTCTCGCGGCCGGACGGGCGTCCGCTTGACCCCCGGCAGGACTGTGAGGAGTTCAAGGAGCTGCTCGCCGAGGCCGGGATCGACGACCGCCGTCTGTACGACGGGAGCCGCCACACGGCCGGCACGATCCTGAATGAGTTGGGCGTCGACATGCCCACGATCATGGAGATCCTTCGGCACACGCAGATCAGCCAGACCCGGCGGTACGTGAAGGGCAGATCACACCTGTCGAAGGATGCGATGCGGCGCATGGGCGAGTTCTTCGTGCCCGCTCCCCCGGCGCCCGATGCGGGCCCCACTGAGACCAGGATTGAGACCCCTGACAGCCGCGCGGCTCGCTCCCGCCGCCGTCGGCGCATCCGCTGAACGAGAAAACCCCAGGTCAGAATGGATCTGACCTGGGGTCCCAGTGGAGCCGCCTTCGGGATTCGAACCCGAGACCTACGCATTACGAGTGCGTTGCTCTGGCCATCTGAGCTAAGGCGGCGCGCTGTCCGCACTATGGTGCGATCAGCAACGTCGGTAAGTCTACACAGTTTCCGGGGGTGCTCCGACCACACCCCGGAGGGGCTGCTTCCGGGTGGGTTCGGCGTGGCTATGTGCAGCGTTTGCCGTCCGTCGGTGGGGTCCCGCGCAGCAGGTACGCGTCGATCGTGGAGTCCACGCAGGTGCTGCCGCGACCGTACGCGGTGTGGCCGTCGCCGTCGTAGGTGAGCAGGCGCCCCGAGGAGAGCTGGCGGGCGAGCGACTGGGCCCAGAAGTACGGGGTCGCCGGGTCGCGGGTGGTGCCGACCACCACGATCGGGGCCGCGCCCTCGGCCTTGATGCGATGCGGCTCGCCCGTGGCCCTCACCGGCCAGTACGCGCAGTTCAGGGCGGACCAGGCCAGGCTCTCACCGAAGACCGGCGACGCCTTCGCGAAGGTGGGCAGGGACTTCTCGACCTGTTCGGGGCCGGTGAAGGCGGGCGGCAGGTCGAGGCAGTTCACCGCCGCGTTGGCGAACATCAGGTTGGCGTAGGTGCCGTCGGCGTCCCGTTCGTAGTAGTTGTCGGCGAGGATGAGGAGCCCGGCGCCGTCGTTCTCCTTCATCGCCGCGGTCAGTGCGTCGCGCAGCTGCTCCCAGCTGCTCTCGTCGTACATCGCGGTGATCACGCCGGTCGTGCCGAGGGCCTCGCCGAGTCTGCGGCCGTCGGCGTCGCCGGTGGGGATGGGGTGGGCGTCGAGGCGGCGGAAGAAGGCGCTCAGGTTCGCGCCGACCTTGGCGGGGCTCGTGCCGGGGCCGCCGAGGGGGCAGTCGGGATGCCGTACGCAGTCCTTCGCGAAGGACTGGAACGCCGTCTCGAAGCCCTTCGCCTGGTCCAGGCCGAGCCTGCGCGCGGACAGCGAGGGGTCCATCGCGCCGTCCAGGACGAGCCGCCCGACCCGGTCCGGGAACAGCCCGGCGTACGTCGCCCCGAGGAACGTGCCGTACGACGCCCCCACGTACTGCAGTTTCCGGTCCCCCAGAATCGCCCGCAGGATGTCCATGTCCCGGGCCGCCTCGACGGTGGACACATGCCGCAGCAGCTTGGGCGAGTCGGCGCCGCAGCCCTCCGCGAACTTCTTGTACGCCCCGACGAGCAGCCCGGTCTCCCGCTGGTCGTCGGGGGTGACGTCGGTCTGCGTGTACGCGTCCATCTGGCGTCCGTCGAGGCATTCGACGGGCTCGCTGCGGGCCACGCCGCGTGGGTCGACGGCGACCATGTCGTAGCGGGCGCGGACCTCGGCCGGGTAGCCGATGCCGGCGTACTGCTGGAGGTAGTCGACCGCCGAGCCGCCCGGGCCGCCCGGGTTGACCAGCAGCGAGCCCAGCCGCTTGCCGGGCCCGGTGGCCTTCTTGCGGGCGACCGCGAGCCGTACGTCGCCGGCGTCCGGCCTGCCGTAGTCCAGCGGCGCCTTCATCGTGGCGCACTGGAAGCCGGGGACACCGCAGCTGCGCCAGTGCAGCGTCTGCGCGTAGTACGGCGAGAGGGCGGCCGGGGTTTCCTGCGGCAGGGCGGCCAGCGCGGCCTGCGCGGCGGAACTCGCGGAACCGGCGGAGCTCCCGGACGAACAGGCGGAGATCAGCAGCGCGGCCGAGGCGAGGAGAGTGAGAGGGAGGGCAAGGGCGACACGGGGCGAGCGGCCTCTGGGGCCGACCTGGCGAGGGGCCCCGGAATCCGCCGCGTGGCGGGCGTGGGGGTCGGCCCGGTGCGGAGCCTTGGTGTGGGGGAAGCGCCTGACGTGCATCGACTGAGCCTAACTGTCCGCGACCGACTGGATGCTCTGTGTGCGCGAACTGCCACGGACGAGTGACTCGCCCGGGCCGGGTTGCCCCGGCCGCGCTCAGCCCGCTCTCAGCGCCATCGTCATCGCCTCCACCGCCAGCAGCGGAGCGACATTGCGGTCCAGGGCCTCACGGCAGGCCGCGATCGCCTCGATACGGCGCAGGGTGGACTCAGGGGTGCTCGCCCGGGCCAGCCGCGCCAGGGCGTCCTCGGCGTCGGTGTTGGCGAGGGCGACGCGGGAACCGAGCTGGAGGGCGAGGACATCGCGGTAGAAGCCGGTGAGGTCGGTGAGGGCGAGGTCGAGGCTGTCGCGCTGGGTGCGCGTGCGGCGCCGCTTCTGCTTGTCCTCCAGGTCCTTGATCACCCCGGCCGTGCCGCGCGGCAGCCGGCCGCCCTGGGCCGCGCCCAGCGCCGCCTTCAGCTCCTCGGTCTCCTTCGCGTCGACCTCCTCGGCGAGCACCTTGGCGTCCTCGGCGGCCGCGTCGACGAGTTCCTGCGCGGCCTTGAGCGCGCCGCCGACGTCCTCCACCCGCAGGGGCAGCTTCAGCACGGCGGCGCGGCGCTCGCGCGCGGCCGGGTCGGTGGCCAGGCGCCGGGCGCGGTCGACATGGCCCTGTGTGGCGCGGGCGGCGGCCGCGGCGACGGGCGGCTCGATGCCCTCACGGCGTACGAGCATGTCGGCGACGGCGTCGACGGACGGGGTGCGCAGATTGAGGTGCCGGCAGCGGGAACGGATCGTGGGGAGGACGTCTTCCAGCGACGGGGCGCAGAGCAGCCAGACCGTGCGGGGGGCGGGCTCCTCCACGGCCTTGAGGACGGCGTTCGCCGATTTCTCGTTCAGCCGCTCGGCGTCCTCGACGAGGATGATCTGCCAGCGGCCGTTCGCCGGGGAGGTGAAGGACTTGCGGACGGTGTCGCGCATGTCCTCGGCGAGGATCTGGGTGCCTACGGCGGCGACGGTCGTGACGTCGGCGTGGGTGCCGATGAGGGCCGTGTGACAGCCGTCGCAGAATCCGCAGCCCGGGGCGCCGCCGAGCGCGCGGTCGGGGCTCACGCACTGCAGCGCCGCGGCGAAGGCCCGCGCGGCCTGGGTACGGCCCGCTCCGGGCGGGCCGGTGAACAGCCAGGCGTGGGTCATCCGGGAGCCGGACGCCGGTGGCGGAGGGGCGCCCGCGGCGGCCGCGGTGACGATCGCGTCGGCGTCCCGGGCAGCCGCGACCAGCTGCTCGGCCAGCTTCTCCTGCCCGACGAGGTCGTCCCACACGGTCATGGATCACGCCGCCCTTTCGAGGTGGTTCGTACTGCGGCTTCCATTGTGCGGGGCAGCACTGACAACGCGGGCCGTGCCCGGTCGTCGGTCCCGTGCCCAGGGTGCCCTCGCCGGGGGCCGGTGCCCTCACCGATGCCGACACCGGCGCCCTTGGGCAAGTGCAAGTCCCCTCGCGTCGGCCGTGGAAGCGCACCCCGCCCCTCCGCGGCCGACCTCATCCGCCGGCAGACCTCAGCGGCGCCGGCCCCAGCGCCCCCCGCGGCCGTCGTCCGCCTCGTCGTCGTCCCGGTGCGGGCCCAGCAGCTCGTCCGCCAGGGTCGGCAGATCGTCCAGCGGGGTCTCCTCCGCCCAGTCCGGCCGAGGGCGCCCGCGCGGGGTGCCGTCCTCGTCCAGCTGCGGCAGCTCCCGCGTGCGGTCCTCGTCCCGGAAGAACCCCGGCGGCACCCGGTCCGCCGGCGCCTCGTCCCGTACGGGAGGCAGGACGGCCGTCTCGTCGGCGGCACCCTGAGGAGCGACCGGCGGCAGGACCGCCGTCTCATCGGCCGCACCAGCCGGGGGAGCCGGAGGAACCGGGGGAGCCGGAGGAGCCGGAGGAGCCGGGGGCTGCGGCAGTTCAGCCGTCACCTCCGCGTCGGGGCCGGTCTCCCCGGCGGCCTCCGCGTCCTTGGTCGTCCGCACCGGAGGCAGCACGGCCGTCTCGTCGGCCGCGCCCTGGGGCGTCACCACCGGAGTGGGCACGGTCGCCGCGTCCGGCGTCGCCGCTCGCGTCGTCGGCGCCGGGGGCTTCGGTCCCGCCTGGGCCGCCGCGGCGGCCTGCTCGGCCGCCCGTCGGGCCTCCTCCGCGCGCAGCAGCGCCTCCTCGGCCTTGCGCTGCTTCTCCAGCCGCTGCGCCTCGGCCTCGGCGCGCAGCCGCGCCTCCTCCTCGGCCTGCCGGCGTCGCCGCTCCTCCTCCGCCTTGCGGCGGGCCTCCTCCTCCGCGCGTGCCTTCTCCTCGGCGAGCAGTCGCGCCCGCTCCTCCTCGGCACGCCTGCGTGCTTCCTCGGCCCGCTGCCGGGCCTCCTCCGCCTGCCGCTCGGCCTCGCGCCGCTGAGCCTCCTCCAGCTCGCGCCGCTTGCGCTCCTCCTCCTCGGCGCGCAGCTTGGCGAGCTGCGCCTCGCGCTCCCGCTCCAGGCGCTCCTCCTCGGCCTTGCGGGCGGCCTCTTCCTCGGCCTTGCGGCGGGCCTCCTCCTCGGCCTTGCGCCGTGCCTCCTCCTGGGCCTCGATCTCGGCCTCGGACAGGGGCAGCACGGTGTCGAGCCGGCGCCGGATCACGGTGGTGACGGCCTCGGGCTCCTGGCCCGCGTCCACGACGAGATAGCGCCCGGGGTCGGCGGCGGCCAGCGTCAGGAAACCGGCCCGCACGCGCGCGTGGAACTCCGCCGGCTCCGACTCCAGCCGGTCCGGCGCCTCGGTGAACCGCTCGCGCGCGGTCTCCGGCGGCACGTCCAGCAGCACGGTCAGGTGGGGTACGAGCCCGTGGGTCGCCCAGCGGTTGATCCGCGCGACCTCGACCGGCGAGAGGTCCCGTCCCGCGCCCTGGTAGGCCACCGACGAGTCGATGTAGCGGTCGGAGATCACCACCGCGCCCCGCTCCAGGGCGGGCCGTACGACGGTGTCGACGTGCTCGGCGCGGTCGGCGGCGTACAGCAGTGCCTCCGCGCGGTGCGACAGTCCGGCCGACGACACGTCGAGCAGGATGGAGCGCAGCCGCTTGCCGACGGGCGTGGCCCCCGGCTCGCGGGTGAGGACGACCTCGTGGCCCTTGGCGCGGATCCACTCGGCGAGCGCCTCGGCCTGGGTGGACTTGCCGGCGCCGTCGCCGCCCTCCAGGGCGATGAAGAAGCCGGTCGCGGCGGGCGCCTGCACGGGGTCGTCGCCGCCGAGCAGCGCGTCGCGCAGGTCCTGCCGCAGCGGCACGCCGGAGCGGTCGTCGACCTTGGCGAGCACCAGCACGGCCACCGGGAGCAGGAGCGCGCCGATGAGCATCAGGGTGAAGGCGGCACCGCCGTGCGCGAAGACGAACTTGCCGTTCTCCAGCCGGTGCGGGCCGATCAGCGCCGCGACCAGCGGGGCGATCACCGCACCGAGCGCCACGAACACCCGTACGACCGCGTGCAGGTGTTCAGTCGTACGCGTGCGGCGGTGGTCCTCGGTCTCCTGGTCCAGCAGCGCGTGCCCGGTGTTGGCGGACACGCCCGCGCCGACACCGGCGAGGGCCAGGATCAGCAGCACGGTCGTGTCGTCCGGAACCAGTCCGGCGGCCAGCAACGCGATCCCGGTGAAGGCGATCGCCAGCGCCAGCAGCCTGCGCCGCGACAGGGCGGGCAGCAGCGAGGGCGCCGTACGCACCCCGGCCGCGACGCCGCCGGTCAGGGCGAGGGCCAGCAGCCCGTAGAGCACCGGGCCGCCGCCCAGGTCCTTGGCGTGCAGCACGGCGACGGACACGGCGGCGGAGATCGCCCCGGCGACGGGCGCGCAGGCGAGGACCAGCAGCGGGATGGCGCCCGTACGACCGGAGTCGACGCCGTCGGCCGTACGCGGCCGGCGCAGGCCCTCCAGCGGCGACCGCGCGCGCGGGGTACGCGCGTCGGGCAGCTCCAGCAGGACGACGACGGACAGCGAGGCGGCGAACAGACCGGCCGCCACATACGAGCCGAGGGCCGCCTGATGCTGGGCGAACCACTCACTTCCCGCGCCCAGCAGATTGTTGATCAGCCCGGCGACCACGAGAGCGGCCGCGCCGAGCGGGATCGCCACGAAGCCCGTACGCAGCGAAAGGCGGCGCAGGGCGTCCAGGTGGTCCGGCAGGGGGCGCACCGTCGCGCCCTCGGGCGGCGGTGCGGGCAGCAGGGCGGGCGCGGCGCTCTCGCGCGCTATCGTCCAGAATCGCTCGGCCACCCCGGTGAGGAACACGGTGACGAGCAGGTAGGCCAGGGCGTCGGACGGGGTCCAATCGATCCACAGCGGGGCGACGATCAGCAGCGCGGCGCGCACGCCGTCCGCGCCGACCATCGTCCAGCGGCGGTCCAGGGGACCGTCCTTGGCGGTGAGCGTGGTCAGCGGTCCGAGGAGGACCGCGCCGAAGAGCACGGTCGACAGGACGCGCACCGCGAAGACGATCGCCACTGCGAACGCCACGCCTCGGTAGCCGCCCCCGAAGGAGCCCTGGGCGATGGCCGCCTGAAGGGCCAGCAGGACGAGCACGAAGAGCGCGAGGGCGTCGCCGACGCCTCCCACCAACTGCGCGCTCCACAACCGCTTCAACTGCGGCTGGCGCAGCAGGGAGCGGACGGCGCGCTCGCGCGAGTCCGCCACCAGGGCGTCGTCCGGTACCGGTGTGGGGGCCGTTGGCTGCTCGGCTGGGGTCATGCTTTCAGCCTATCGGGCGCGACTGACACCACGCGGCGCCCGTCCGAACGCGCGGACGCCCCGACACCGAAGTGTTGCCGGGGCGTTCGCTATGTGAACTCGGGTGGCCGGAATCCGCCGGACGCTCAGTCCTCCGACGCGCTCTCCGCCGTCGCCGTCTTCTTCGCGGCCGCCGTCTTCGCGGCCGCGGTCTTCGCGGTCGCCGTCTTCTTCGCGGTCGTGGTCTTCTTGGCCGCCGTCTTCGTCGCCGTCGCCTTCTTGGCCGGGGCCTTCTTCGCGGGCGCCTTCTTCGCCGTCTTCTTGGCGGGGCCCTTCGCGCGCTTCTCCGCGAGCAGCTCGAAGCCGCGCTCCGGGGTGATCGTCTCGACACTGTCGCCGGAGCGCAGGGTCGCGTTGGTCTCCCCGTCGGTGACGTACGGACCGAAGCGGCCGTCCTTCACCACGACCGGCTTCCCGCTGACCGGGTCCTCGCCCAGTTCCTTCAGCGGCGGCTTGGCGGCCGCGCGACCGCGCTGCTTGGGCTGGGAGTAGATCTCCAGCGCCTCTTCGAGCGTGATCGTGAAGAGCTGGTCCTCGGACTGCAGCGAGCGCGAGTCCGTGCCCTTCTTCAGATACGGGCCGTAGCGGCCGTTCTGCGCGGTGATCTCCTGGCCCTCGGCGTCCGTGCCGACGACCCTCGGCAGCGACATCAGCCGCAGCGCGTCGTCGAGCGTCACCGTGTCCAGGGACATCGACTTGAACAGCGACGCCGTGCGCGGCTTGACCGCGTTCTTGCCGGTCTTCGGGGTGCCCTCGGGGAGCACCTCGGTGACGTACGGGCCGTATCGGCCGGCCTTGGCGACGATCTGATGGCCGGTGGCCGGGTCGGTGCCCAGCTCGAAGTCGCCGCTCGGCTTGGCGAGCAGCTCCTCCGCGAGCTCGACGGAGAGCTCGTCCGGCGCGAGGTCGTCGGGGATGTCCGCGCGCTGGTGCTGCTCGGAGTCCTTCTCGCCGCGCTCGATGTACGGGCCGTAGCGGCCGACGCGCAGCACGATGTCGTTGCCCACGGGGAACGTCGACACCTCGCGCGCGTCGATCGCGCCCAGGTCGGTCACCAGCTCCTTGAGGCCACCGAGGTGGTCCCCGTCGCCGTTGCCCGCCTCGGCCGCGCCGCCGATGCCGTTGGCCTCGCCGAAGTAGAAGCGCTTCAGCCACGGCACGGCCTGCGCCTCGCCACGGGCGATGCGGTCGAGGTCGTCCTCCATCTTGGCGGTGAAGTCGTAGTCGACGAGCCGCCCGAAGTGCTTCTCCAGAAGGTTGACCACGGCGAAGGACAGGAAGGACGGCACGAGGGCCGTGCCCTTCTTGAAGACGTAGCCGCGGTCGAGGATCGTGCCGATGATCGACGCGTACGTCGACGGGCGGCCGATCTCGCGCTCTTCCAGCTCCTTGACCAGCGACGCCTCGGTGTAGCGGGCCGGGGGCTTGGTGGCGTGCCCGTCGACCGTGATCTCCTCGGCGCTCAGCGCGTCGCCCTCGCCGACCTGGGGGAGCCGGCGCTCGCGGTCGTCCAGCTCGGCGTTCGGGTCGTCGGCGCCCTCGACGTAGGCCTTCAGGAAGCCGTGGAAGGTGATCGTCTTGCCGGAGGCGCTGAACTCGACGTCCCGTCCGTCGGCGGCGGTGCCGCCGATCTTCACGGTCACGCTGTTGCCGGTCGCGTCCTTCATCTGGGAGGCGACGGTCCGCTTCCAGATCAGCTCGTAGAGCTTGAACTGGTCGCCGGTCAGGCCGGTCTCGGCGGGCGTGCGGAAGCGGTCACCGGAGGGGCGGATCGCCTCGTGCGCCTCCTGGGCGTTCTTCACCTTGCCGGCGTACGTACGGGGCTGCGCCGGGAGGTAGTCGGCGCCGTACAGCTGCGTGACCTGGGCGCGGGCGGCCGTGACCGCGGTGTCGCTCAGGGTCGTGGAGTCCGTACGCATGTACGTGATGTAGCCGTTCTCGTACAGCTTCTGCGCGACCTGCATCGTGGCCTTCGCGCCGAAGCCGAGCTTGCGGCTCGCCTCCTGCTGCAGCGTGGTCGTACGGAACGGGGCGTACGGCGAGCGGCGGTACGGCTTGGACTCGACGGAGCGGACCGAGAACCGCGTGTTCTCCAGGGCGGCGGCGAGGGCGCGGGCGGTCGCCTCGTCGAGGTGGAGGGTGTTCGCGCTCTTCAGTTGTCCCAGGGAGTCGAAGTCGCGGCCCTGCGCGACCCGCCTGCCGTCGACGGTCTGCAGGCGGGCGATCAGCGACGACGGGTCCGACGGATCCCCCGCGCGGCCGGTCGCGAAGGTGCCCGTCAGGTCCCAGTACTCAGCAGAACGAAACGCGATGCGCTCGCGTTCCCGCTCCACGACGAGTCGTGTGGCGACCGACTGCACACGGCCCGCGGACAGCCGCGGCATGACCTTCTTCCACAGGACCGGCGAGACCTCGTAGCCGTAGAGGCGGTCGAGGATGCGGCGGGTCTCCTGGGCGTCGACGAGCTTCTGGTTGAGGTCGCGCGGGTTGGCGACGGCCTCGCGGATCGCGTCCTTGGTGATCTCGTGGAACACCATGCGCTTGACGGGGATCTTCGGCTTGAGGACCTCCTGGAGGTGCCAGGCGATCGCCTCGCCCTCCCGGTCCTCATCGGTGGCGAGGAAAAGCTCGTCGGATTCCTTCAGCAGATCCTTGAGCTTCTTGACCTGTGCCTTCTTGTCGGCGTTGATCACATAGATCGGCTGGAAGTCGTGTTCGACGTCCACACCGAGACGGCGGACCTCGCCGGTGTACTTCTCGGGCACCTCCGCGGCGCCGTTGGGAAGGTCACGGATGTGCCCGACACTGGCCTCGACGACATATCCGGGGCCGAGGTAGCCCTTGATCGTCTTCGCCTTGGCAGGCGACTCGACGATGACGAGTCGGCGGCCGCCCTTCGCGGTCTCGCTGGTCGGGGACAACTTCGCTCTTCTCTCCGGTCGACGCAGGGGTCTCTCTCCCCAAGCGGGGTTCGCTCATGGTGACGCTGCGGAGTGTGACGGTACATCCCGCCCCCGTGTCAAACGGGAAAAGCCCGCAACGGCCACTCGAACGGTAACCCGACTCCCGCCATTCCTGCCGCCCGGAGTGCCGACCGGCGCTTTTGCGTCTGTCCGGAGCGGCGCCTCTCAATTGGCCCCGAAAGCGCTCTTACGCCGTTCTCACGGGTGTTCCCGCATGATCGTCGGAGGGGGGCTCAGAGGCCGGCGAAGCACCATGCGCCGAGGGCCAGCGCGATCACGGCGGCGACAAGGGCGAGGGTCGCCGATGCGACGGGGTTCACATGGTGGGCCACGGGCTCGCGCTGCCGGACGCGGACCGCGGTCCACACCAGCAGGGCGCCCCCGAACAGGGCGAACACCATTCCCGCGAAGATCGCCGGTCCGCTCTCCATGACCGTCCGTGCCCCTTTTCTCCCGGCCCTGAGTGCCCAGCCCCGGGAGACTGACACGCGCGGACGGCGCCGGGGCGAACCGGAGGTGAACGGCGGGCCGACGGGGCTGTGCGCGGCCAGGGAATCCCGGCCGCGCGACGTGGAGCCGACGCCGTCGCACAGCCGCCCCGCGGCCTGATCCGGCCCCGGTCCGCGGTCGCGTCCGGCAGCGCTCGGCGGTCGCACCCGCCGCCCGAAACATGTTGGCCGGTTTCCCCTCCCGACTCGGGATGTTTACACGCGGCGCGGACGAACCGGGCTGGGGGGGCGGGGGCGGGCGACTGGGGAGGGGGCCGGCCTAGGTGACCGGGACGGGCGAGTGGCGCGAGCGATTGACTCTGGTGCCGGGCGCGGGTGACCGGCGCTGGTCACGGGCGCGGGTGACCGGCGCTGGTCACGGGCGCGGGTGACCGGCGCTGGTCACGGGCGCGGGTGATCGGGCTCGGGTGATCGGGCGCGGGTGATCGGGCTCGGGTGATCGGGCGCGGACGACCGGCTCGGGTGACCGGGGCGGGACGACCGGCTCGGTCGGCGTCGTCGAGTTGTCGTCGGCTACAGCACGTCCAGGGTCGCTCGTCGTCTGCTGCCCGTCTCGAACACGCGTAGCAGCAGGATCGCGAGCAGCAGGTACCCCGCGCCGACCGCGAGCTCGGCGCCCAGCTGGCCCGTGTCCAGGCCCCGCCCGGCCGCCGCGCTCCGAGCGGCGGTGGCCGCGTGGGTGAGCGGCAGCGCCTCGCCGGCGACGCGCATCCAGTGCGGCAGCGTCTCGCGCGGCACATTCGCCCCGGTCAGCAGGAGCAGCACCGAGCCGGCCACGTTCGACACCAGGAACACGTCCCGGAAGCGCAGCCCCAGCGCGCCCAGGGCGAGCCCGAAGGCGGAGCAGGCGGCCGCCGCCGCGACCAGGACGACGGCGAGGCCCGGCACACTGCCCGCCGGCAGCGGCAGCCCCAGCACCAGCGCCGAGACGGCGAGCGTGAACCCGCTGACGACGAGTCCGTTGAGGACGTACGGCAGGGCCCGCCCGAACCACAGCGGCCCCCGGCGGCGCGGACTGAGCAGAACGGCGCCCAGCGTGCCGTAGCGGCGCTCGTTGGAGACGGCCATCGTGCCGCCGTAGACACAGGCCGTGGAGGAGGCGAGGACCGCGTTGCCGAGCAGGTAGAAGCGGTCGTCGGCGACGCCGAGCTGACGCCCGAGGAAGACGAAGAAGAGGAGCTGGAGCACCGGACCGACGAGCAGGGTGCCGATGAACATCGAGGGCGTGGTCCAGTTGAACAGCGCCCGGTAGGAGATGCCGCCGCCGATGACGACGAGGCGCGCGGTACGGACGAGGTGACGCATGGCGGGGTCCTTGGAGGTCAGCGGGCCGTCGGAGAGCCGTCGGCGGTCAGGCGAGGGCGAGGGTCGCGGCCGCACGCGCGCGTGCCTCGACCCGGCCGAGTACGGCGACCGCGAGCAGCGCGTAGAGCGCGCCCAGGCCGAGCGCGAGGCCGAGCGGCGCGGCCACGGCCCCACCGGACGTCGCCGCGTGCACGGCACGGGCACCCCACGTGGTGGGCAGCGCCCAGGACAGCGGACGGGTCCAGGCGGGCAGCACGGTGACCGGCACGAGCATCCCGGACAGCAGCCATACGGGCGCGTCCAGCGGGTTGGCCAGGGCGTTGGCGTTGCGCAGCAGGACGAACGTGGCGGCCAGCAGCAGCCCCATCGCGCCAAGGGCGAGGACGCAGCCCGGGACCGCGAGCAGGAAGAGCCCGGGGTGCGCGAAGTGCAGCGGCACGCCGAACAGCAGCCGCCCCCAGACGACCGTCGCGACCATCGAGTACGTCCCGACGAAGGCCGTGGACAAGGTGATCGGCAGCAGCACCAGCGGCAACCGGGTCGGCGCGACGACCAGGCACTCCAGGGTGCCCAGCCAGCGCTGGTTCTGCACCGCCCCGCCCGATCCGAACAGCACCGACGACCAGATGCCCATCAGCCCCGCGCCGACGGAGGCGGTGAGCAGCCGGTCCGGGTCGCCGGCGGCGCGGAAGAGGTAGACGGCGAGGGTGGCGTAGACGAGCGGGACGAGCACCGCGAAGGTGATCTCCAGGGGTGAGCGCGACATGTAGGTGACGTGCGTGCGCATGCCGACGGCGATGAGGCGCGACCAGCGCTTCGGGCGCGTCAGGCGCTTCGGGGCGCTCATGCGGGGACCGCCGTCGGCTCGGCCAGGTCCTGGGTCTTGCGTTCCGCTTCCGCGACGATCGCGACGTAGGCGTCCTCCAGGGTCGGCTCGCGGGTCGTCACGCGTCCCACGCGCACTCCGTCGAGTGCGGCCAGCACGCGCGCGTGGAGCTCGGTTCCGCGCTCGCTCTGTACGGTCAGCAGCTGTACGGCGCCGCGTTCGTCCACGGCCGCGTCCCGTACGCCGGTCAGCCGCCGTACCCGCTCCAGCTCGGCCTCGGCGATGCCGTGCACCTCGACCTCCAGGACGTCGCGTTCCTGGACGCGGGACTTCAACGCGTCCGGTGTACCGAGGGCGCGGATCTCGCCGCCCGCGATGACGGCGATGCGGTCGCACAGTTCGTCGGCCTCGGCCATGTAGTGCGTGGTGAGGACGACCGTGGTGCCGGCCGCCGACAGATCGGCGACGGTGCGGCGCAGATCGCGGGCGGCGACCGGGTCGACGCCGATCGACGGCTCGTCCAGGAAGAGCACGTCGGGCCGGTGGAGCAGCCCGCGCGCGATGTGCAGCCGCTGCCGCATGCCGCGCGAGTAGCCCTCCACGCGCTCCCGCTCGCGCCCGTCCAGGCCGACGAGTTCCAGCAGTTCGGCGATACGGCGGCGCTGCTCGCGCGGTTCGACCTCGTACAGCTCCGCGAAGTAGCGCAGGTTGTCCAGGGCGGACAGCCGGTCGTACAGGCCCCGGTCGCCGCCGAAGACGTAGCCGATCCTGCGGCGTACGGCGACCGGCTCGTGGACCACGTCGTGCCCGAACACGCGTGCCGTGCCCGAGGTGGGCAGCAGCAGGGTGTTGAGCATCTTGATGGTCGTCGTCTTGCCCGCGCCGTTGGGGCCGAGCAGTCCGAACAGCTCCCCCGGCGCCACCTCGAAGCTGACCCCTCGTACAGCTTCGGTGGCGGTGCGCCGGGGCCGCAGCCAGCCCGTGCGTGATGTGTAGGTGCGGCGCAACCCGTGCGCCTCGATGGCAAGCATGTGCGGGACGCTAGGCGCGCGCCCCGGGCCCGGTCGACGAATTCGGCGCCTCCCGAATCGTCGGGCACGCGCGGGTGACGCGCGCGAGTGTGCGAGGGCAACCCACGCGCGCGTGCCGCAAGCAGCCACACGCCTCGGCTCGCCGGCCGCGCCGGCCCGCCACCCCCGTCAGCCCACCGCCCGAAGCACGCCCTCCCCCGACAGGAGCGCGAGCAGGGAGCGGCCGGTGTCGGTGAGTTGGTAGTACACGCTGCGGCCGACGCGGTGCCGGGTGACGACCCCCGACTCGGCCAGCACGGACAGGTGTTCGGAGACGGTGCTGGGGGCGAGGCCGAGCCGGTCGGCGAGGCCGGCCGTGGTGAGCGGTCCGCCCAGCTCCCGCAGGACGGCGGCCCGCCCGCGCCCGAGCAGCAGCCCGAGCCGGTCCTCCGCGGCCGTCTCCTGCCGCTCGCGCAGCGCCGCCGCGCCCCGGGCCTGGAAGGAGACGGTGAGCACCTCGGGATCGTCGGTCGAGTACAGCCGGCACCCCTCGGCGAACACCAGCGGGACGAGCAGCAGCCGCCGTTCCCCCGCCCGGTACTCGGCGTCGATGTGCTTGGTCAGCTCCAGGACGGGCGGTGTCCACTTCGCCCGCGCCTCCAGCCCGGCGAACAGCGCGTCGACGCCCTCCGTGGCGAACGTCCGCGCGCGGACCAGGACTTCGTCCTCGACGAGCCGCCGCATGACCGGCCACAGGTCGGCCAGGGCGCCCTCCCAGTACGCCGCGTAGGCGTCCGCGAGCGCCGCGCAGGCGGCCTCGGAGTCCGTCAGGTACGGCCGTACGAGGGGGTGGTCGTCCATGCCGGGGTAGTGCTCGGCCATCTGGGCCCGCACCACGTCCGCCGGTGTGCCGCGCAGGATCTCCAGTTCGTGCTCGACCGAGGTCGTGCCGATCGGCTGCGGAAGCATGAAGTCGGGGAAGTTCAGCGGGCCCCGCATGAGCGCGCGCAGCGGGGCGATCCGGTCGTCGCCGTCGATCACCTCACGCGCGCGTGCCACCCACTTCTGGTACGGCCAGGAGGGGGTGCGGTGCGGCATGGCCAGGTGCAGGCTGCAGAACGCCTCCCACAGCGGGCTGACGGCGATCCGGGTGGCCCCCAGGGACGCCTCGTCGAGCTCGATACGGATCACCACCGGGGCCGCCCCCGGCCAACGCCCTCCACCACGGTCGTCACTCCCCCGCCGGTTCCAGGAAACCCTGCTCCACGAGCAGCCGGATCTGCGCCGGCGTGCGGTCGCGCAGCACCACGGGGTCCTCGCCCATCAGCTGGGCGATGGCGTCCAGGATGCGGCCGGCGCTGAGCGTGCCGTCGCACACGCCCGCGAAGCCCGCGCCGACCGTGTCCACCTTGGTGGCCCGCCGCATGCCGCGGTGCTGACGCAGCACGACGTGCTCCGGGTCCTCGGCGCCGGGCAGCCCGACCTGCTCCTGGACGACCTCGGCGGCCAGCCGGAAGTGCCCGGCGAGCAGCGCCGCGTCGTCGTGCGCGCGCAGGTAGTCGAGCCGCTCGAAGTGGGCCCGGATCGTCTCGCCGAGCGGCTGCTCGACCGGGTGCGGCCACTCCTCGACCGTGATCACCGGGTCGGCCGCCGCCGTCCGGCGCAGGGTGATCCAGCCGAATCCGACCGCCCGCACCTTGCGCGCCTCGAACTCGTCCAGCCAGGCGTCGTAGCGCGCCTCGTACGCGGCCGGGTCCTCGCGGTGGTCGCCGGCGTCCCTGAGCCACAGTTCGGCGTACTGCGTGATGTCCTGCACCTCGCGCTGCACGATCCACGCGTCGCAGCCGCGCGGCACCCATGCCCTGAGTCGGTCCTGCCAGTCCTCCCCTTCGACGTGCTGCCAGTTGGCGAGGAACTGCGCGAACCCGCCCTCGTTCAGCCGTTCCCCCGCTCCCTGAACGAGCGAGCGGCACAGATCGTCCCCGCCCATCCCGCCGTCGCGGTACGTCAGCCGGGCGCCCGGCGAGATCACGAACGGCGGGTTGGAGACGATCAGGTCGTACGTCGCGTCGTCGTCCAGCGGCTCGAACAGGGAGCCCTCGCGCAGGTCGGCCGCGGGGGCGCCGGACAGGGCGAGGGTGAGCGCGGTGATGTGCAGCGCGCGCGGGTTGAGGTCGGTCGCCGTCACGCGCGTGGCGTGGCGGGAGGCGTGCAGCGCCTGGATCCCGGAGCCGGTGCCGAGGTCGAGGGCGGAGGAGACGGGCGTACGGACGGTGATGCCGGCCAGGGTCGTGGAGGCACCGCCGACGCCCAGCACGACGTCCTCGTCTCGGCTGCGGATGCCGCCGGCTCCGCCGACCGCGCAGCCCAGGTCGGACACGATGAACCAGTCCTCGCCGTCGGGCCCGCCGTACGGCCGTACGTCCACGGTCGCCGCGATCTCGTCGTCGCCGACGCGCACCAGCCAGCCGCTGTCCACGCACGCGTGCACGGGGAGTACGTCCGCTACGCGCGCGTGCGGCACGGGCTGCTGGAGCAGGAAGAGCCGGGCGAGCGTCTCCAGCGGCGCGTCCCCGCGCGTCGCGCGCAGGGCGGGCACGGTCTCGCTGCGCGCGAGCGCGGCGTACGCGGGGGCGCCGAGCAGGTCGAGCAGGCCGTCGGCGGTGAAGGAGGCCGCGAGCAGCGCCTCACGCAGGCCGGCGGTGACCTCGGGACGGCCGAGGGAGGGCAGGGGGGACTGGGTGCCGTTACTCACGCCCCCATTGTGGCCCGCGGAACCCGGCGGGGGCTCGACCACCCGGCCCCGCCGGCCACACCCGGCCACACCTAGGCGCAGCCGCCCCGCCCCGCTCAGCTCCCGGTGGCCCCCGACGTCGCCGCGATCTTCTTGCAGCCGTCCTGCTGGGCGACCGCGTCCTTGACGTCGCCCTCCTCCAGGCTCTGCACCGCGTCGACCGCGCTCTTGTACTGCGTGGACACGGACTTCATCTTCTCCGAGACGTCGTCCAGACCGGCGGCGAACTTCCCCTGGTCCTTGGTGTTCAGCGCGTCCACCTGCTTCTTCAGGGAGGCGTAGGACCCGGACAGGGCGGTGAGCTTGGCGACGGCGTCCTGCTGCTTCTTCCCGCCGTCCTCGACGCCCGGCGGCGGCCCGGCCTTCTCGATGGCCGTCGCGCGCGCCTTGAAGCCGTCGGAGAGGTCCTGGAAGGCCTGCGAGTCGGTCTTCTGGAGCTCCTCCGGCGCGCCGTCCTTGTCGGCCTTGCCGAGGGCCTCGAAGGCGGCGGTGATCTTCGTCTGCTGGGTGGGCACGGTGGCGCAGACCTGCTGGGCCCACGCGTCCAGTTCCTTGTTGTCCTTCTCGCCGCTGCCGCATCCCGTCAGCGCCACTGCCAGTACCGCACCGCCGGACAGCGCGGCCGCGAGCTTCTTGTTCACCGGATTGGTCCCTTCCATGGCTCTCGGCCCCGGAACATACACGCCGACCCGGCCACCACTCCAAGTGGAATGCCCGCTTTGTCAATGTATTCAGCTATATACACCATGCGAGAGAAGGCTCACGACGAGACGCGGCCCACAGATCACCGGCACCCCTCGCGAAGGCGGGCGGCCGGCGCGTCAACTCGCGCCGTCCGCCCGCCCCTTGATCTCCTTCCGCCCGCCCCCTGCGCGGGCCGCCAGAGTCCGGTTCTACGAAACCACCGCGGGATCGGGCGACTTGGCGGATTCCTCGGCGTCGTCCGCGTCCCCCATGGCGATGCCGCGCCGCTTGGAGACGTACACCGCTCCGACGATCACGGCGAGCGCGAGAACCGCGATCAGTACCCGTACCCCCACGCTCTTGTCCTCGCCGTAGGAGAATTTGATGACCGCCGGCGCGATGAGCAGCGACACCAGGTTCATGACCTTCAGCAGCGGGTTGATCGCAGGTCCCGCGGTGTCCTTGAAGGGGTCGCCGACCGTGTCGCCGATCACCGTCGCCGCGTGGGCCTCGCTGCCCTTGCCGCCGTGATGACCGTCCTCGACGAGCTTCTTGGCGTTGTCCCAGGCACCGCCGGAGTTGGCGAGGAACACCGCCATCAGCGTGCCCGTGCCGATCGCGCCCGCGAGATACGCGCCGAGCGCGCCGACGCCGAGCGTGAACCCGACGAAGATCGGTGCCATGACGGCGAGCAGACCGGGCGTGGCCAGCTCGCGCAAGGCGTCCCTGGTGCAGATGTCGACGACCTTGCCGTACTCCGGTGTCTCGCTGAAGTCCATGATCCCGGGCTTCTCGCGGAACTGCCGGCGCACCTCGAAGACCACCGAACCCGCCGACCGCGACACGGCGTTGATCGCCAGTCCCGAGAAGAGGAAGACGACCGCGGCGCCCGCGATGAGCCCGACGAGGTTGTTGGGCTGCGAGATGTCCATCATCAGGCTCATCGGCGCGCCCTCGCCGCTGAGCTTCTCGCCGACGTCGCGCGCGCCCGTCGTGATGGCGTCGCGGTACGACCCGAAGAGCGCCGACGCCGCCAGAACGGCCGTGGCGATGGCGATGCCCTTCGTGATGGCCTTGGTGGTGTTGCCGACGGCGTCGAGGTTGGTGAGCACCTGCGCGCCCGCGCCCTCGACGTCCCCGGACATCTCGGCGATGCCCTGCGCGTTGTCGGAGACCGGTCCGAAGGTGTCCATCGCGACGATCACACCGACCGTGGTGAGCAGGCCGGTGCCGGCCAGCGCCACCGCGAACAGCGCGAGCATGATCGACGTACCGCCGAGCAGGAACGCCCCGTACACGCCGAGGCCGATCAACAGGGCGGTGTAGACGGCCGATTCGAGGCCGACGGAGACGCCGGCGAGGACGACGGTGGCGGGGCCCGTCAGCGACGTCTTGCCGATGTCCCGGACCGGCCGCCGGTTGGTCTCGGTGAAGTAGCCGGTCAGCTGCTGGATGACGGCGGCCAGCAGGATGCCGATCGCCACCGCGACGAGCGCCAGGACCCGCGGGTCGCCGTCCTTGCCGCTGATCGCCGCGTCGGTGACGCCGTCGAGGTCGGAGTACTTGCCCGGCAGGTAGACGAAGACGGCGACCGCGACCAGCACCAGCGAGATCACCGCGGAGACGAAGAAGCCCCGGTTGATCGCGGTCATGCCGCTGCGGTCGGCGCGGCGCGGGGCGACCGCGAAGATGCCGATCATCGCCGTGATCACTCCGATGGCGGGCACCAAAAGGGGGAACGCCAGCCCCGAGTCGCCGAAGGCCGCCTTGCCGAGGATCAGCGCGGCGACCAGGGTCACGGCGTACGACTCGAAGAGGTCGGCCGCCATGCCCGCGCAGTCGCCGACGTTGTCGCCCACGTTGTCGGCGATGGTCGCGGCATTGCGCGGGTCGTCCTCCGGAATGCCCTGCTCCACCTTGCCGACCAGGTCGGCGCCGACGTCGGCGGCCTTGGTGAAGATGCCGCCGCCGACCCTCATGAACATCGCGATGAGCGCCGCGCCGAGACCGAAGCCCTCCAGGACCTTCGGCGCGTCGGCCGCGTACACCAGCACCACGCAGGAGGCGCCGAGCAGCCCGAGCCCCACCGTGAACATGCCGACGACGCCACCCGTGCGGAAAGCGATCTTCATGGCTTTGTGCGAGACCTCGGTGAGATCCTTTTCCGGCTCGCCTTCCGCCGGAGTCGCTTCCCGGGCCGCCGCGGCGACGCGCACATTACTGCGTACGGCGAGCCACATGCCGATATAGCCGGTCGCCGCCGAGAACGCGGCACCGATCAGGAAGAAGAGCGATCGACCGGCACGCTGATTCCAGTCGTCCGCGGGCAGCAGCATGAGCAGGAAGAAGACCACGACGGCGAATACGCCGAGCGTGCGCAGCTGCCGTGCCAGATAGGCGTTCGCGCCTTCCTGGACCGCGGCGGCGATCTTCTTCATGCTGTCGGTGCCCTCGCCGGCCGTGAGCACCTGCCGCAGCAGCACCCACGCGACCACTAGGGCGGCCAGGGCCACGAGCCCGATGACCATCACGAGAACACGGTTGCCGTCGGTCAGGACCGCGGCCGCGAACGTTGTGGAGTCGACCGAGCGATGAGGGAGAGAAAGCTCCGCCATTCGTCCTCCTTGACGCTTGGGCTGAGCTCAAGATGTGGACGGATTGTAGGTACCGGAACCTGATCAAAACAGTGCGCGGCAAATGGAATTCGCCCGCGCACCGGGTAATGCTTCAAGGCCATTGATCGTGAAATTCTTCACGATATTCAAGGCCATGATTCACTCGTTCGTCAGAGCCATGATTCACACGTCCGGGTCCGGCCGTCCAAGATTCACTTCGCGGAACCACTGTAAGCACGAGTACCCCGGTGCGCACATGGCAAAGGGCCCTACGAGGTAGGGCCCTTCGGTCACCGAAACCGGTGAGAACGCTCGAGAACGCTCAGGACAGCGTGGCCGCCGCCGGGGTGGTCGGCCAGGTCATGCGGATCAGACCGCCGTGCTCCCCGGTGCTGACCTCCACGTCGTCGACGAGGCCGCTGATGACCGCGAGGCCCATCTCGTCCTCCTCGACCTCCGTGTCGGGGTCGGGGCCGGCCGACGCCTCCCCGGGCACCGCGTGCGGTGCCTCGTCGCCGACCTCGATGGAGAACTGCTTCTCCTCCTCGATCAGCGCCACCTTCACGGGCGCGGTGACACCGCTGCTCTGATGCAGTCCCACCGCCCGGCTGCACGCCTCGCCGACGGCGAGGCGCACCTCGTCGAGGACGGCCTCGTCCACTCCGGCCCTGCGCGCCACCGCTGCCGCCACCAGTCGGGCGGTCCTGACGTGCTCGGGCAGCGCGCTGAAGCGGAGTTCAACGGTGGCCATGCATCCCCCTCGGAACTTCGGGCGTGCGGTTGGGGGGCCGGGCGCCGAAAGCCCGGTCCCCCGGTGTTCACCTGTGCCGCCCCGGGCGCGACTCCTGTGCGCGCCCGGGAGCGGCGGGTCAGTCGGTGGCCGCCACCGCTTCGTCGACCGAGGTGTGGATCGGGAACACCTTGGTCAGACCGGTGATGCGGAAGATCTTCAGAATGCGCTCCTGGTTGCACACCAGGCGCAGCGAGCCCTCATGGGCACGCACTCGCTTCAGGCCGCCGACCAGCACGCCGAGCCCGGTGGAGTCGAGGAAGTCCACGCCCTCCATGTCGACGACGAGGTGGAAATTCCCGTCGTTCACCAGCTCGACCAGCTGCTCGCGCAGCTTGGGCGCGGTATATACGTCGATTTCGCCACCGACCTCGACGACCGTACGATCGCCGACGGTACGGGTCGACAGGGACAGGTCCACGGATCCTCCAGCACCTTGCTATCGAGCGGTCGTCCCTCGGGACACCTCGGCTTGAAGCCCCCAGGACGGTTCGCCAGCCGCGATGGCATTCAATCACTTACCGGCAGGCGTGCACGACGCCTTGGCCCCATTGTCCGTCACGCCAGTGACACACTCGGTGCCGATGGCCAAGAATCACCGATCCGATCGACCCTCGGCGAAACCCGTGCCCCGACCGTCGCCGGCCACTGTCCTGGACAGGCTCGCCTCGGGACCGAGCCGGGCGTCGCGCATCACTCATACGGAGCACTTGCCCCCGCGGGAGGGCCGCCATGCCGTCTGGCCTGACCGGATTCGCGCGGAGGTGATCGCCGCCGTCCGGAGAGCGGGCATCGAGCACCCCTGGGCCCACCAGGCACTGGCCGCCGAGCACGCCCTCGACGGCGACTCGGTGGTCGTCGCCACGGGCACCGCGTCCGGGAAATCCCTGGCGTATCTCGTCCCCGTACTCTCCACTCTCCTGGGGGGTTCCGAGGCTCCGAACGGCCGAGGCACCACCACCCTCTACCTCGCCCCCACGAAGGCGCTCGCCGCGGACCAGTGCCGCTCCGTGAAGGAACTTTCACAGCCGCTCGGCACGGCCGTGCGCCCCGCGGTGTACGACGGCGACACGCCGGTCGAGGAACGCGAATGGATCCGCCAGTACGCCAATTACGTCCTGACCAACCCGGACATGCTGCACCGCGGCATCCTGCCTTCCCACCCCCGCTGGTCCTCCTTCCTGAAGGCGCTGAAGTACGTCGTCATCGACGAGTGCCACACCTACCGCGGCGTGTTCGGCTCCCACGTCGCCCAGGTCCTGCGCCGGCTGCGCCGTCTGTGCGCCCGCTACGGCGCCTCCCCGGTCTTCCTGCTCGCCTCGGCCACGGCGGCCGATCCGGCGGTGGCCGCCCGCCGCCTGACCGGCCTCCCCGTCGTGGAGATCGCCGACGACGCCTCCCCGCGCGGTGAACTGGTGTTCGCCCTCTGGGAGCCCCCGCTCACCGAGATGCAGGGCGAGAAGGGCGCCCCCGTTCGGCGTACCGCCACCGCCGAGACCGCCGACCTGCTCACCGACCTCGCCGTCCAGGGCATCCGCACGGTCGCCTTCGTACGGTCCCGGCGCGGCGCCGAGCTGATCTCGGTGATCGCGCAGGAGCGCCTCGCCGAAGTGGACCGCTCGCTGGCCCGGCGTGTCGCGGCCTACCGCGGCGGCTACCTCCCCGAGGAACGGCGCGCCCTGGAGCAGGCCCTCCATTCGGGCGAGCTGCTCGGCCTCGCCGCCACCACCGCTCTGGAGCTCGGCATCGACGTCTCGGGCCTGGACGCGGTCCTGATCGCCGGCTACCCGGGCACGCGCGCGTCCCTGTGGCAGCAGGCCGGCCGGGCGGGTCGCGCCGGCCAGGGCGCCCTCGCCGTCCTCGTCGCCCGCGACGACCCGCTGGACACCTTCCTCGTCCACCATCCGGAGGCCCTGTTCGACCAGCCCGTGGAGTCCACGGTCCTCGACCCCGACAACCCCTACGTCCTCGCCCCGCACCTGTGCGCGGCGGCCGCGGAACTCCCGCTGGTGGAGGAGGACCTGGAACTCTTCGGCCCCGCCGGCGCCGAGCTGCTGCCGCAGCTGGAGGCCGCGAAACTGCTGCGCCGCCGCACCAAGGCCTGGCACTGGACGCGCCGTGAGCGGGCCGCCGACCTCACCGACATCCGCGGGGAGGGCGGCCGGCCGGTGCAGATCGTCGAGACCGGCACGGGCCGGCTGCTCGGCACGGTCGACGCGGGCGCCGCCCACGCGACCGTCCACGAGGGCGCGGTCCATCTCCACCAGGGCCGCACCTACCTCGTCCGCTCCCTCGATCTCGACGACTCGGTCGCCCTGGTCGAGGAGGCCAACCCGCCCTACTCGACGGTCGCCCGCGACACGACCGCCATCTCCGTCCTGGAGACCGACGTCGAAATCCCCTGGGGCGAAGGCCGGTTGTGCTACGGCTCGGTCGAAGTCACCAACCAGGTCGTCTCCTTCCTGCGTCGTCGGCTCATCACGGGTGAGGTCCTCGGCGAGTCGAAACTCGACCTCCCTCCTCGTACGCTGCGCACCCGCGCGGTGTGGTGGACGGTCACCGAGGACCAGCTGGACGCGGCCCGCATCCACCCCGAGATCCTTGGCGGCGCCCTCCACGCCGCCGAGCACGCCTCCATCGGCATGCTGCCCCTCTTCGCGACCTGCGACCGCTGGGACATCGGCGGGGTCTCGGTCCCCCTGCACCCCGACACGCTCCTGCCCACGGTCTTCGTCTACGACGGCCACCCGGGCGGCGCGGGATTCGCGGAGCGCGCCTTCCACACCGCCCGGGCCTGGCTGACCGCCACCCGCCAGGCGATCGCCTCCTGCGAGTGCGACGCCGGCTGCCCGTCCTGCATCCAGTCCCCCAAGTGCGGCAACGGCAACGACCCACTGCACAAGAGGGGCGCGGTACGCCTGCTCACGGAGCTGCTGCGGGGGGCGCCGGACGAGGAGAAGCGGGAGGAGCCGGAGGGGGAGGAGACGGACCTGGAGGCTCCGGCGTCGCCTCCGCGGGGCCCGCTCTCGCCCTGACCTCCGCCGTGAAGGGTCCTCCACCCGAGGCCGCCGTCACGTCCGACACCTCCCCCACGACCGCGCACCGCACCAGCCGCGCCCCCTGCGCCCGGGCCACCCGATCGGCCCGGGCGCAGGCCGCCTCCGCACCGTCCACCCAGTGGTCCGCCGCCGCGAGCGCCGCGAGATCCGCGCCACCGGCGGCCCGATGCCGGACGACCACGGCGTGCCCCAGCGCCAGCACGACGCCGAACACCACGCAGAGCACCGCGATCATCCCCAGGCTCCACACGGTCGCGGACCCCTGGTCCCCTCCCGCACGGATGCCTCGCGCCCTTCTCCCCCAGGCCGGCCGGCCCCTCACGGCCCCACCTCCACGTCCTCGGCCATCGCGACCGCCTCCTCCCGTACCTCGAACGGCAAACCCCGCAGCAACGGCGGCCTCGCCACGACCACCACGTGCACTTCGTCGCCCTCCCGGCCGACCGTCACCCGCGCGCCCTTCGGTGCCGCCGCGCGGGTCAGTCCGACGACCGCGCCGGGCGGATCCTGACGGGCCGCCGCCCGTGCACCGGTCCTGGCCGCGTCCACACACTGGATCTGGGCGGCGATCACCAACAACCCCCACACCAACGCCATCGCGAACGCCACCAGCACCGGCAGCACCACCGCCGACTCCGCCGTCACGAACCCCCCGTCCGAACGCAGCCCGCGCTCAGCCCCCTTCACTGAGCGCTCGCTTCACCATGCCCTGGAGCAGGGCGGCCACCTCCGGACTCGTCACCACCTTGTAGAGGAGCACGGCGAACGCCACCGCCGCGACGATCCCCATCGCGTACTCGGAGGTGACCATGCCCCCATCCCTGCGCACCGTCGACACCCCGCCGCACACCAGGGCACGCAGCCGCGCCCTCACCACACATACCGTCTTGTACATCTCAACCCCCGTACGATTCCGTCCCGTTGAAAGCCGAGTTCGCTCGACTCATGGATGCGACCCACACACACGCCGACTTGCGGCTTCGACCTCTTGATCCGTCCCTGTTCGTCCTCACCCGCTCATCGGCCGCCCCCTCCCAGCGCCCCGCTCGCCAGCCCGATCACCACGGGCAGCACCCCGACCGCGATGAACGCGGGCAGAAAGCACAGCCCCACCGGTGCCGTGACCAATGCGGCCGCCCGGCGCGCGCGTGCCGTCGCCGCACGCACCCGCTCCGCGCGGGCATCGGCGGCGAGGGAGGCGACCGGCCCGGCCGCCGGAAGCCCGGACTCGTCGGCCCGCTCCAGCAGCCGTGCCAACGCCGCCGCGCCCGGCGCCGACGCCAACCCACGCCACGCGGCACCCGGTTCACCACCTAGCCGCACCTCCGCCGCCCCGCGCGCCAGCCCGTCCCCGACGGGACCGCCCAGCGCCTCGCCCACGGCCTGCGCGGCGACGACCGGCCCCGCCCCCGCCGCGATGCAGGCGGCCAGCAGATCGGCGGCCAAGGGGAGTTGACGGGCCGCAGCAGTGGCGATCCGCCCCTCGGCCTCCTTCGCCGCACCGGCCGGCCCCTCCCCCTTCCGGCGCCACCACCACAGCCCCACCGCGCCGGCTGCCCCGGCCATGACCCCGGCGACACCGCCGATCAGCAGCAACCCGATGCCGACCACCCCCACTTCGGGCAACCACCGCCGCACGGCATCCCGAACCACGTGACGCGGCGCCTCACCCACCGTCCCGGCCGCCGTCACCGGCCTCACCGCCAGCAACTCGGCCAGCCGTCGCCGCGCCCGCCGCCGGTGCCGGACGCCGCGCGCCCACCGCACCAACGGCCCGAGAGCCAGCGCGATCCCCATGACCGCCCCCAGCCTGTGGACAACTTCCCCACTCACTTCGCCTCCCGTTTCCCCGTCCTCACGCCGCCTGCCTCAGGCGCCCCTGCCTCAGGAGCCCACGCCCCAAGCACCCCCACCACCCCCGCCGACACCTCACCCCGTCTCGGCCCCCCGCACGATCCGCATCGCCCACCACATCCCCGCGCCCTCCAGGGCACCCCCGGCGACCAGACAGCCCAGCCCCGCCCCGGTGTGCAGCAGGACGTGGAGCGGATCGGCACCGAGGGCCGCGCCCAGCAGAAGCCCCAGAACCGGCAGACCGGCCAGCATCACCGCTGTCGTACGCGGGCCCGCCAACTGCGCTCGCAGATCCGCCCGTTGGTCCCGCTCCGCACGCAACGCCCCTTCGAGACGGCCGAGCCCGTCCGCCAGGCCCGCGCCCTGGTCCACGGCCACGCGCCAGCACGCGGCCAGACCCAGCAACCCCTCGGCCCCCGGCTGCCGCGCGGCGACCGTGAGCGCACCGGGCACGTCTCCACCGAACCGCGCCGCCGCCACGACAGCCGCCTGTGCCGGGCCCAGCCCTCCGGAGTCGCGCGCGGCCCGCAGCAGCGCTTCGCCGGGCTGACGTCCTGCCCGTACCTCCCCGGCGAGCGCCGAGCACAGGGCGATCACCTCGTCCCCTCGCCGCTCCCGCGCCCGCCGCTCCGCACCGGCCCGGCGCACCCGCCGCAGCAGCGGCACCCCGGCCGCCCCCGCGACGACCGGCAGCACCGAGGCCCCCAGCAGGGCCAGCGCCAGCCCGGCGACCAGCGACCACCACTCGGGCCGCCACCGCCGCCGAAACCGCCGCACCTCCTCCCCCCACTGCCGCCACGACGGCGGCCCGACCCCGACCACTCCACCGCCCGCCAGCAGCAACTGCGCGCGCCGGGCCCCGGAATGCCACCCGTTCATCACCCACAGGGCCGCCCCGGCGCACACCGCGGCCGCCACCATCGCCGTGTCCCGCATCCCACTCACCACTCGACTCCCTCCACGTCACATCCCGCCCTCATGCCATCCGCCCGCGCCCGACACACGCGCGTTCCCGCAGCCCATCCCCGCCCTCGTCCTCGCCCCAAGTAGCCGACCCCGACCGTCTGGCCCACACCCCACGCACCCCACACCTCACCCCCACGCCTCGCCCAACACCCCCCGCAACCGCCCCCACCCCGCCTCCTCCACAAAGGCCCCCGCCCCCCACCGCAGCGCCGGCACCGTCCGCACCAGTCCGTCCGCGTCGCGCTCCAGCACCCGCACCTCCGCGATGCGCCGCCTGCCTCTCCGGTCCCGGACGAGATGCAGTACCACCGACAGCGCCGCCGCCAACTGGCTGTGCAGTGCGGCCCGGTCGACCCCCGCCGCCGTGCCCAGCGCCTCCAGGCGGGCCGGTACGTCCGCCGCCGCGTTGGCGTGGACCGTCCCGCAGCCGCCCTCGTGGCCGGTGTTGAGCGCGGCCAGCAGATGGACGACCTCGGCTCCGCGCACCTCGCCGACGACCAGCCGGTCCGGCCGCATCCGCAGCGCCTGCCGCACGAGGTCCTCCAGCGTGACGAGCCCGGCGCCCTCCTGGTTGGCGGGCCGGGTCTCCAGCCGGACCACGTGCGGGTGGTTCGGGCGTAGCTCCGCTGAGTCCTCGGCGAGCACGATCCGCTCCCCCGGCCCGACCAGTCCGAGCAGCGCGCTCAGCAGCGTCGTCTTGCCGCTGCCGGTGCCCCCGCTGACCAGGAAGGACAACCGCGCGTCCATGAGCGCCCGCAGTACCCGGTCCCCGCCGGGCGGGACCGTGCCCGCGGCGACCAGTTCGTCGAGGGTGAAGGCCCGGGGCCGTACGACCCGCAGCGACAGGCAGGTGCCGCCGACGGCGACCGGGGGAAGCACCGCGTGCAGCCGGGTTCCGTCGGGCAGGCGGGCGTCCACCCAGGGCCGGGCGTCGTCCAGGCGCCGCCCGGCCACCGCGGCCAGCCGCTGCGCGAGCCGTCGTACGGCCGCCGCGTCCGGGAAGGACACGGAGGTCAGCTCCAGGCCGCCGCCCCGGTCCACCCAGACCCGGTCGGGCGCCGACACGAGCACATCGGTCACCGAGGGGTCCGCGAGCAGGGGTTCCAGCGGCCCGCTGCCGACCAGCTCGGACCGCAACTGCTCGGCCGCTCCGAGCACTTCCGCGTCGCCGAGCACCCGTCCCTGTTCACGCAGGGCCTGCGCCACGCGCGCGGGGGTCGGCTCGGCGCCGCTGCGGGCCAGCCACTGCCGCACCCCGTCGAGCAGGGCCCGCCCCTCGCTCCCCGCCAGTACCCCGCTCATGCGCCACCCGCCTCAACCAACGCCCGCTCCCAGAACCCCTCGCAGAACCCGGCCAGCGGGCCCCGCCCCTCGCTCCCCGCCAGTACCCCGCTCATGCGCCACCCGCCTCAGCCAACGCCCGCTCCCAGAACCCCTTGCAGAACCGGGCCAGCGGGCCCCGTGCGCTCGCCCCGGGTGGTGTCCCGCCGCCGTCCGGGCGCAGCAGGCCCGACTCCACGGGCACCTCGCCGGCCAGCGGAAGGGAGAGCAGCCGCGCCACCTCACGGTCGTCGAGCCCTGGCGCGTACGGCCCCCGTACCGCCACGCGCAGGTCCCGCAGGACCATGCCGACCGCGGAGGCGACCCGGCCGGCCGCCGCGACCGCGCGCAGCTCGGCGGGGACCACGAGGAGTCCGACGTCGAGCTGGGCGAGGACCTCGGCGACGCCGTCGTCGACGCGGCGCGGCAGGTCGACGACGACCGTGCCGCCGCGCCGGCGGGCGGCGGCGAGGACCGCGCGGACGGCCTGGGACGGGATGGCGACGCAGTCGCCGCGGTCCCAGCTGAGCACCCGCAGCGAGTGCAGCTCGGGCAGCGACTCCTCCAGCGCGCCGCCGCCGACGCGCCCGCGCGAGGCGGCGAACGCCGGCCAGCGCAGGCCCTCGGCGGTCTCCCCGCCCAGGAGTACGTCGAGTCCGCCACCGAGGGGATCGGCGTCCACCAGAAGGGTGCGCAGTCCCTCACGCGCGGAGGTGACGGCGAGGGCGCACGCGAGCGTGGACGCTCCGGCCCCGCCCCGGCCGCCGATGACGCCGACGGTGAGCGCGGGCCGGCCGACGCCCTCGGCGACGTCGGCGATGCGGTCGACGAGCCACTGCTCGCCGTCGGGCAGCAGCAGGACGTGGTCGGCGCCGATCTCGACGGCCCGGCGCCACACCCCGGAGTCGTCCTGGTCGCGTCCGACGAGCACCACCCCGCGTCGGCGCAGGGTGCCGCGCACGCGTCGGGCGGCGTCGTCGCCGACCAGGACGAGCGGCGCGGAATCCCAGCCGCCCCTTCCTTCCGGAAGGGAGTGATGGACCTCCGGTGTGGCTCCCGCGGCGGCGCACAGCCGCAGGAGGTCGTCGAGGAGTTCGGCGTCCTCTGTGACGATCAGCGGCCCGCTCTGCCGTCCCGAGGCGGCGGGCGGCGGGTCGTGTGTGACGGCTCCGGCCACGGTTTTCATCCCCCTTCGCTGCGGGTCGCCGGGCCCCTGTGGCCCCGCGATTCCCAAACGTGTGAAGAACCGGCAAGCGGTCTCCATATGAACGGCCGGCGGGAACACCCGAAGGAAACCGGCCGGGCGCGCCCGGCAAACGGAACGAGTCATGAACTCGGCCCGAGCGGAGGCGCCGGAATCACGGTGCAACGAAGCTCGAAATCGTGTGGATCTTGGTCGATATCTGTGGACGAGTCAGGGCTTGTGAATATCGCCGTCACCCAAACCGGTGAGTCCCGCACCACCTCGTGTGCGACTTCCGCAGAGCAGTCCGATGACTACGCACCGTGACGACCCCGGGGCATGCGGAAGGGACGGCCTCGGCCGCCTCGACACGGCGGTCCAGCCGTGGACAGAAGGGAAAACCCGCCCGGACATGCGACGACCCCCGCCGGGGGGGAGAGCGGGGGTCGTCTCCACGGCCGACTCGGGGGGGGGAGGAGTCGGACCGGGTTAGCACGGTCGCGAACGATCCGTGACTTCCATGGTGTACCCGAGAGCCCTCTCAGGCAAACCCACGCGCCCACCTTACGCCGAATGGGCTGCCCCTATGCTCAAGGGCGTGGAAAACCACTCCTTGCCCCGCACAGCCGCCTTCTTTGACCTGGACAAGACGGTCATTGCGAAGTCGAGCACGCTCACCTTCAGCAAGTCCTTCTACCAAGGCGGGCTGATCAACCGCAGGGCCGCCTTGCGCACCGCGTACGCCCAGTTCGTCTTCCTCGTGGGCGGTATGGACCACGACCAGATGGAACGGACCCGGGAGTACCTCTCCGGGATGGTGCGCGGCTGGAACGTCCGACAGGTGAAGGAAATCGTCGCCGAGACCCTTCACGACCTGATCGATCCGATCATCTACGACGAGGCCGCCTCCCTCATCGAGGAGCACCACACCGCCGGCCGCGACGTCGTGATCGTGTCCACGTCCGGCGCCGAGGTCGTGGAGCCGATCGGCGAACTGCTCGGCGCCGACCGGGTCGTGGCCACCCGCATGGTGGTGGGCGACGACGGCTGCTACACCGGCGACGTGGAGTACTACGCCTACGGCCCGACGAAAGCGGAAGCGATCAAGGAGCTGGCGGAGTCGGAGGGCTACGACCTCTCCCGCTGCTACGCCTACAGCGACTCGGCCACCGATGTGCCCATGCTGGAGGCGGTGGGCCATCCGCACGCCGTGAACCCGGACCGCGCGCTGCGCCGCGAGGCCCTCGCGCGCGGGTGGCCGATTCTCGACTTCCACCGACCGGTGCGGCTCAAGCAGCGCGTCCGCGGTTTCTCCGTGCCGCCCCGCCCGGCGCTCGTCGCGGCCGCGGCCATAGGAGCGGCGGCGGCCACGGCGGGCATCGTCTGGTACACGACCCGGCGACGCGCCCGTTTGGCACCCCTTTGAGAGTGAAAGTAAAGAACGGCAGGTAGGGCTTCCGCTTGTCCGGATCCTGCGTTACAAAGGATTCAACGGCCCGCGAGACCAAGGACATCCGAGAGGATCACCTTCTAACGCATTTGGCCCCACGGACCGCGCATGGACACCGGGCACCCACGCGACGTCGACCCGTCGATTACGGGCCAGCCGCACCAGGTGACGGGCAAAGATCCCGACCTGATGGGCAGATATCGAGGACGCTTGGTACCCCGGTGGACATGCCAGCGGCGGTACGAGGATTCGTACCGCCGCAACCAAACGCCTCCCTCCGGGGAGGCGTTTCGTCGTTATGCCGCGCCGCGCTGCAGTGCCTCGCACACGGCCGTGGACTCACGCGCGCCCAGCTCGACCGCGCGGCCGCAGTGGGCGATCCAGGCCGCCATGCCCTCCGGGGTGCCGGAGACATAGCCGTCGAGGGCCGCCAGATAGGCGGCGCGCCCCAGCTCGGCGTGGCCCACCTCGGCCGGGCAGACCGACTTGGGGTCCAGACCGCTGCCGATCAGCACGACGCGCTCGGCCGCGCGCGCGACCAGGCCGTTGTGCGAGGTGAAGGGCCGCAGCGCGAGCAGCTCGCCGTGCACCACGGCCGCGGTGACCAGGGCGGGCGCGGAACTGCCCGTCACGATCAGCTCGGCCAGGCCCTCCAGCCGCCCGGACACCTCGGCCGCGCCCGGCAGCGGCAGCTCGATCAGGGGCTCGTCGACGCTCTCGCCGGCCTGACGAGGACGCCCGACCTGCTCGCCCTGGTCGGCGCCCGCCACCAGGTGCAGCCGGGCCAGCACGCGCAGCGGGGACTGCCGCCAGATGGACAGCAGCTGGCCCGCCTCGGCCGACAGCCGCAGGGCGGCGCCCATCACGCGTGCCTCGTCGTCGGCACCGAAGTCGGTGCGCCGGCGCACCTCTTCCAGGGCCCAGTCCGCACCGGAGAGCGCCGCCGAGCCACGCGCGCCGCGCAGCGCGGCCTCGGAGGTGATCTCGGTACTGCGACGCCGCATGATGCGGTGCCCGTAGACCCGGTCCACGGCCTTGCGGACGGACTCCACGGATTCGGCCACGCCGGGCAGGGAGCCCAGGGCCGCGAGCGGGTCGGCGGTCGCGCCTGTCGTACTCATGAGTACGACCCTACGCATCCGTCGCCCGCGCCCCACTATGGAGTGGTCTTCTTCACGCGTGCGCGACACCGACAGCTATCATCCGACTACGCTTGGTGAACATGAAAATTGCTTTCGTCGGGAAGGGCGGCAGCGGCAAGACCACGCTCTCCTCCCTGTTCATCCGCCACCTCGCGGCCACCGGCGCGCCCGTGATCGCCGTCGACGCGGACATCAACCAGCATCTGGGCGCCGCACTCGGGCTGGACGAGGCGGAGGCCGCCGCGCTGCCCGCCATGGGCGACCGGCTGCCGCTGATCAAGGACTATCTGCGGGGCGCCAACCCGCGCATCGCCTCGGCCGAGACGATGATCAAGACGACCCCGCCCGGCGAGGGCTCCCGCCTGCTGCGCGTGCGCGAGGACAACCCGGTCTACGACGCCTGCGCCCGCCCGGTGGAACTCGACGGCGGCGCCGCCCGTTTGATGGTCACCGGCCCCTTCACCGACGCCGACCTGGGGGTCGCCTGCTACCACTCCAAGACGGGAGCGGTGGAGCTGTGCCTGAACCACCTGGTGGACGGCCGTGACGAGTATGTCGTGGTCGACATGACGGCCGGCTCGGACTCCTTCGCCTCCGGCATGTTCACCCGTTTCGACATCACGTTCCTCGTCGCCGAGCCGACCCGGAAGGGGGTCTCCGTCTACCGCCAGTACAAGGAGTACGCACGCGACTTCGGCGTCGAGCTGAAGGCCGTCGGCAACAAGGTGCAGGGACAGGACGACCTCGACTTCCTGCGCGCCGAGGTCGGGGACGACCTGCTCGTGACGGTCGGGCACTCGGACTGGGTGCGCGCCATGGAGAAGGGCCGCCCGCCCCGGTTCGAGCTCCTGGAGGAGACCAACCACGAGGCCCTGCGCCGTCTGCGCTCGGCCGCCGACGCGACGTACGAGCGGCGCGACTGGGAGCGCTACACCCGCCAGATGGTCCACTTCCATCTGAAGAACGCCGAGTCGTGGGGGAACGAGCGCACGGGGGCCGACCTGGCGGCCCAGGTCGACCCCGCGTTCGTCCTGCGCGAGGGGGCCGTGGCCGCTCCCGCGTGACGGGCCCTACGACCGTGAGGTGATCGCCGGCGCCCCGGGCACCCCCTTCGGGGCCGGGGCGGGGCGGTCCGACAGGAAGGCCTCCCAGCCCTCCTTCGGCGCCTCGCCGACGTCGAGGGTGCGCAGCTTGGCGAGCACCTTCGGGTCCTGGGCGTCCAGCCAGTCGGCCAGCTGGCGGAAGGACACACAGCGCACATCGGGCTTGGTGCAGACGGTCTCGACGACCTCCTCGACGGCGCGCATGTAGGTGCCGCCGTTCCAGGACTCGAAGTGGTTTCCGATGATCAGGGGCGCGCGGTTGCCGTCGTAGGCGCGTTGGAAGCCCTTGAGCAAGCCGTCACGCATCTGGTCGCCCCAGAAGCCGTACTTGGCGGGGTTGCCCTGGGTCCTGGTGCCCGACTGGTTGACCATGAAGTTGTAGTCCATGGTGAGCTGCTCGTAGGAGTGGCCGGGGAAGGGCACGAGCTGCATGGACAGGTCCCACAGCCCTTCCCTCTTGCGGGGCCAGACCTGGTTGTCGACGCCGCTGGTGTCATAGCGGAAGCCCAGCTCGCTCGCGGCCTTCATGAAGTTCCGCTGACCCTCCAGGCAGGGGGTGCGGGCGCCGATGAGCTCCTTGTCGTAGTCGAAGGGCAAGGGGGCCGCGTTCGTCATCCCGGTGTTGGTCTTCCAGGTCTTGACGAACTGCTTGGCCTGGGCGATCTCGTCCTTCCACTCCTCGACGGACCACTGGCCGACACCGCCGTTCCTGCCGCAGAAGTGGCCGTTGAAGTGGGTGCCGATCTCGTTGCCCTCCAGCCACGCCAGACGCAGCTGCTTGACGGTGTCGGCGATGCCCTGCTGGTCGTTGAAGCCGATGTCGGAGCGGCCCGGTGAGTGCTGCGGCGGCTTGTACAGGTCACGCTTGTCCTCCGGCAGCATGTACACGCCGCTGAGGAAGTACGTCATGGTCGCGTTGTTCGCCTTGGAGACCTCGCGGAAGTGGGAGAACAGCTTCTGGCTGTCCTCGCCGGCGCCGTCCCAGGAGAACACCACGAACTGCGGGGGCTTCTGGCCGGGCCCGAGCCGCTCGGGCCGCGGCAGGTGCGGCTGGGCTCCGGTGTACGCGGTGGACCCGTCGCCGATCAGCCGGAACACGCTCCTGGGCGCGGGGGCGGCCTTCGCCCTCTGCGGTCCGGAGGCCCCGTGCCGGTCCGGTTCGGTGCCGGTCGCGCAACCGGCGAGCGATGCGGCGCAGACCGCGGCCAGCACGGTGCCCGCGGCGATCCTGGGGGTGGCGGCCATGTTCGGCCCACCTTCTTCCTTCTCTCGGGTGCCGACAGCGCCGCCAAGGTCGCATGGAGCCGAGAAGGAATTAATACGACAAGCCGATGAAATGCCCACTTCACCCCACTGGGTGAATTACTGCCCCATTTGCCACAAAATTCCATGCCCGGCCTTTACTCTGCATTACGATCCATTTACCGAGCGTTGATTCATCCCGCCGCTGCACGCCGTGACCCACGGCCGCGACGCCTCCGCCATCGACGGAGGCCCTACCTGTTCCGCGACCGCGCTGCCCCGGAGGAGACGGGAACATGTCCGCCTGCGCCCCCACCCGTGCGTCCCAGCCGACCGACTCGGCCCCGGCCGAGCGCATCCACCAGCCCCACAGCCCCCCACCGGCCCCGCGCCGCCGTTTCCGGCTCGCGAGCGCCGATGTGTCCGCCTCGATCGCTGTCTTCCTGATCGCCCTGCCCCTGTCCCTCGGCATCGCCCTCGCCACCGGCGCGCCCCTTCAGGCCGGCCTGGTCGCCGCGGCCGCGGGCGGCCTCGTCGCCGGCCGGCTCGGCGGCTCCCCGTTGCAGGTCAGCGGCCCGGCCGCGGGACTCACCGTGGTCACCGCCGACCTCATCCACCGCTACGGCTGGCGGACGACCTGCGCCGTCACCGTCCTCGCCGGGCTCGCCCAGCTCGCCCTCGGCTGTCTGCGGGTGGCGCGCACCGCCCTCGCCGTCAGCCCGGCCATCGTGCACGGCATGCTCGCCGGCATCGGCGTCACCATCGCGGTCGCCCAGCTGCACATCGTCCTCGGGGGCAGTCCACAGAGCTCCGTCCTGGACAATCTGCGCGCCCTGCCCGCCCAGTTGGCCGACCTGCACCCCGCCGCCGTGGTGGTCAGCGCCCTGACACTCGCCCTGCTGCTGCTCTGGCCGCGGCTGCCCGGCCGCGCGGGCCGGTGGCTGCGCGGCATCCCGGCCGCGCTCGTCGCCGTCACCGGGGCCAGCGCCACCGCCGCGCTCACCGGCCTCACCCTGCCCCGGGTCGATCTGCCGTCCTGGAGCAGCCACGCCCTGGCCGGATTGCCCGACGGGCCGGTGCTAGGGCTGGCCGCCGCCGTGCTCACCACCACGCTGGTGTGCAGCGTGCAGTCACTGCTCGGCGCGGTCGCCGTGGACAAGCTGGCCGCCTCGCGCACCGGCCCGTCCCTCCAGGTCGTCCGTTCCGATCTGAACCGCGAACTGCTCGGCCAGGGTGCCGCCAATGTGGTCTCCGGCGCGCTCGGCGGACTGCCCGTGGCCGGAGTGGCGGTGAGGAGTTCGGCGAATGTGCGAGCGGGTGCGGTGAGCCGGAACTCCACGATGCTGCACGGCGTTCTCGTAGTAGTCGCCGCGCTGCTGATGGTTCCGATCCTGGAGTTCATCCCGCTCGCCTCGCTCGCCGCCCTGGTGATGGCCGTCGGCATCCAGATGGTGTCCCTGCACCACATCCGCACGGTGACCCGCCACCGAGAGGTCCTGGTGTACGCCGTCACCACCCTCGGGGTGGTGGTCCTCGGCGTCCTGGAGGGCGTGGGGCTCGGCATCGCCGTCGCCGTGGCCACCGCCCTGCACCGCCTCACCCGCACCCGCATCACGCATCACGAACAGGAAGGAGTCCATCACGTCCATGTAAGAGGCCAGTTGACGTTCCTCGCGGTCCCGCGGCTCAGCCGGGCCCTGCATCTCGTACCCCAAGGCGCCCACGCCGTCGTGGAGTTGGACGGTTCGTTCATGGACCACGCGGCGTACGAGTCCCTGCAGGACTGGCAGCGCACGCACACCGCTCAGGGCGGCACCGCAGAGCTCACGGGCCGCCGGGGCGGAGTGCGCATCGCCGAGCCGACGGGTCCGACCGCTCCACCGAGAGCCGCGAGCGACTGCCACTGCGGCCCCTGGACGCCCTGGCGCAACCACCAGTGCGACCAGCCCCGCCTTCCCTCCGACGGCGGCGGCGGCGACAGCGACGGGACGAACGAGGACGCGACCGCGACATGGGCCCAGACCTCCTCCCCGCCGCCCCCGGCCCCAAGACCGACTCCCGCTCCCGCTCCCGCTGCCGTCGCCCCCACCGGCCCAGCCGCCCCCGATGCCCCCGTCTCCGCCCCCGGCAGTCACCAACTCGCCCGTGGCATCAGCGCGTTCCACCGGAACACGGCCCCGCTGGTGCGGGGGGAGTTGGCTCGGCTGGCGCGGGAGGGGCAGCGGCCGTCGCAGTTGTTCCTCACCTGTGCCGACTCGCGGCTGGTGACCTCGATGATCACCTCCAGTGGTCCGGGCGACCTGTTCGTGGTGCGCAATGTGGGCAACCTGGTGCCGTTGCCCGGGGAGGAGAGCGGGGACGACTCGGTGGCCGCGGCGATCGAGTACGCGGTGGACGTGCTGGAGGTGCGGTCCATCACGGTGTGCGGGCACTCCGGGTGCGGAGCCATGCAGGCCCTGCTCAGCTCCGAACCCGGCGGTGCGCGGACCCCGTTGAAGCGGTGGCTGCGGCACGGCTTGCCGAGCCTGGAGCGGATGGCCGACGACGGCCGCCCCTGGGCCCGGCTCGCCGGGCGGGCGCCGGCCGACGCGGTCGAGCAGCTGTGCCTGACCAACGTGGTGCAGCAGTTGGACCATCTGCGCGCCCATGAGTCGGTGGCCCGGGCGCTGCGGGCCGGGGCGCTTGAGCTGCACGGGATGTACTTCCACGTGGGCGAGGCTCAGGCGTATCTGCTCACCGAGGCCCTGGAGGGCCAGCTGTTCGACCACGTCCGGGTGACCGACCTGTCGGCCTGATCACGGTGCCGGTGCGCGCGTCAGTGGCTCACCGGCACACAGGGCGACACCTTGCCCTTGTACGCCGTTATGTGCGCCATCATCTTCCCGAGGTGCTGTTCCTTGGGGATGTCGGAGTTCTCGATGGCCAGAGTGTCGCCGCGGTGGAGGACGACCGTCCAGTTCCACAGTTCCGAGGGGTGCCCGGAGTCGGCCGGGCTCGATGAGAAGTAGTGGGGCTGGTTGCGCAAGGGCGCGCCTCGCCCCCACGCACACTGCTGGCCGTAAGGGAGCTCCGCGATGTCGACCATCACGCCCTCCGCGCGCAGGCGTTCGGCGAGCTTGCGCTGGAGGTCGCGGTCCGGCACCTTCGCCTTGACGGTCACGGTCACCGTGCCGTCCCCGTTGCGCTCGACGGCATACGCGGGCGAACCGGCGGGGGAGCCCGGAGCCAGTGTGATCGCGAGCGCCGCGACCGCGCACGCGCCGGCGGCGAGGGCGAACCGGCGGGTGGTGACCGCGCGGCGCCAGGGCGCGGGCCGCGTCTTCGGCGCCCGTCCCTCGGCCGAGGACACGCGCCTCTCGACCTCCTGCCGCAGTTCGGACAGCAGCCGGTCCTCGAACGTGGTCTGTGTGGTCATGCCTCTCCCCTTGCTCCTTCGATGACGTATGACGGTGCGGAACCCTGCGGCTCGGTGGGCGGTTCGGGTTCCGTGTGGGCCCGTAGCACCTTGCGCGCCCGGTGCAGCCGCACGCGGGCGGTCACCTGGCGGATGCCCAGCGCGGCCGCCGCCTCGCCGACCGTGAGCTGGTCGACGGCGATCAGCTCCAGCACCGCGCGCTCGCCCTCCGGCAGCCGGGTCAGCGCGGCGAGGGCGCGGCGGCCGGGGGACTCGGCGTCGAGCTTGTCCTCCAGGCGGGCGATGTCGTCCGGTTCCAGCAGCCGCCGCCCCGAGATGCGCTGGTCGCGGGCCGTTTCGCGGGCCCTCCTGCGGTACTCCCCCGCGACGACGTTGCGAGCGACCCCGTACAGCCAGGCCGTCTCGCTGCCCGCGCCCGGGCGGTAGGTGTGGGCGGAGTCCAGGACCGCCAGGAAGATCTCGGCGGTCAGGTCGGCGACGGTGTGGGGGTCGGCGACACGCCGGGCGACGAAAGATGTCACCGCGTCGACGTGCCGCCGGTAGAACTCCTCGAAGAGTCGCGGATCCCGTACCGCCGCGGCCGGACCGCCGCGTATCGCCTCCACCGGGTCCATGCGGGCTCCTTTCTCGTAGGTGTCGTCTCACCCGTACTTGGGCGGGCGGGCGAAAGGCGTTACACGGGCTGAACTCCCTCCGGCCGGCGGCCGTGGGTAGGGATGACCGCGGCCGCCCGGCCGGCCACCGGAACACCCGCCGAGACAGAGCCCATAGGTCTAAACCAATTTTCCGTCGCCCCTTGTCACCGGGCCCCCGGGTCTGATGAGCTGTGGCCTGGGACACAACGGACACCCTTCGAGAGGGAGATGTCGTGAGCAACGAATCCTTGGCCAACCTGCTCAAGGAAGAGCGCAGGTTCGCGCCGCCCGCCGACCTGGCAGCGAACGCCAATGTCACGGCGGAGGCGTACGAACAGGCCAAGGCGGACAGGCTGGGCTTCTGGGCCGAGCAGGCCCGTCGGCTGACCTGGGCCAAGGAGCCGACGGAGACGCTGGACTGGTCGAACCCGCCGTTCGCCAAGTGGTTCAAGGACGGCGAGCTCAACGTCGCGTACAACTGCGTGGACCGGCATGTCGAGGCGGGGCACGGCGACCGGGTCGCGATCCACTTCGAGGGCGAGCCGGGCGACAGCCGCGCCATCACGTACGCCGAGCTCAAGGACGAGGTGTCCCGGGCCGCGAACGCCCTGCTGGAGCTGGGTGTTCAGAAGGGCGACCGGGTTGCCGTCTACATGCCGATGATCCCCGAGACGGCGATCGCGATGCTCGCCTGCGCCCGCATCGGCGCCGCGCACTCGGTCGTCTTCGGCGGCTTCTCGGCGGACGCGCTCGCCACGCGCATCCAGGACGCCGACGCCAAGGTCGTCATCACCTCCGACGGCGGCTACCGGCGCGGCAAGCCGTCCGCGCTCAAGCCGGCCGTCGACGAGGCGATCGCCCGCGTCGACAACGTCGAACACGTGCTCGTCGTCCGGCGGACCGGGCAGGAGGTCGCCTGGGACGACAGCCGTGACGTGTGGTGGCACGAGGCCGTGGAGCGGCAGTCCACCGAGCACACGCCGGAGGCGTTCGAGGCCGAGCACCCGCTGTTCATCCTCTACACGTCCGGCACGACGGGTAAGCCGAAGGGCATCCTGCACACCTCCGGCGGCTATCTCACCCAGGCCGCGTACACCCACCACGCGGTCTTCGACCTGAAGCCGGAGACGGACGTGTACTGGTGCACGGCCGACGTCGGCTGGGTCACCGGGCACTCGTACATCGTGTACGGGCCGCTCGCGAACGGCGCCACCCAGGTCATGTACGAGGGCACGCCCGACACCCCGCACCAGGGCCGCTTCTGGGAGATCGTGCAGAAGTACGGGGTCACCATCCTGTACACGGCGCCGACCGCCATCCGTACGTTCATGAAGTGGGGCGACGACATCCCCGCGAAGTTCGACCTGTCCTCCCTCCGCGTCCTCGGCTCGGTGGGCGAGCCCATCAACCCCGAGGCGTGGATCTGGTACCGCAAGCACATCGGCGCGGACCGCACCCCGATCGTCGACACCTGGTGGCAGACCGAGACCGGCGCGATGATGATCTCGCCGCTGCCGGGCGTCACCGAGACCAAGCCCGGCTCCGCGCAGACGCCGCTGCCCGGCATCTCCGCGACGGTCGTCGACGACGAGGCGAACGAGGTGCCGAACGGCGGTGGCGGCTACCTGGTCCTGACCGAGCCGTGGCCGTCGATGCTGCGCACCATCTGGGGTGACGACCAGCGGTTCCTCGACACGTACTGGTCGCGCTTCGAGGGCAAGTACTTCGCCGGTGACGGCGCGAAGAAGGACGACGACGGCGACATCTGGCTGCTGGGCCGGGTCGACGACGTGATGCTCGTGTCCGGTCACAACATCTCCACGACGGAGGTGGAGTCGGCGCTCGTCTCGCACCCGTCGGTCGCCGAGGCGGCCGTCGTCGGTGCCGCCGACGAGACCACCGGGCAGGCGATCGTCGCCTTCGTGATCCTGCGCGGCACGGCGGACGCCGAGGACGAGAACCTCATCGCCGACCTGCGCAACCACGTCGGCACCACGCTGGGCCCGATCGCCAAGCCCAAGCGGATCCTGCCGGTCGCCGAGCTCCCGAAGACCCGCTCCGGCAAGATCATGCGCCGTCTGCTCCGGGACGTGGCGGAGAACCGCCAGCTCGGCGACGTGACGACGCTGACGGACTCGACGGTGATGGACCTGATCCAGGCGAAGCTCCCCGCGGCGCCGAGCGAGGACTGAGCCTCCGGCACTCGAAGGGGGCGCCCGGCGTGAAAGCGCGCCGGGCGCCCTTTTTAGGTAAAGTAAACAAAACAACGTGATCCTCAAGGTGTGCCGGGAAGTCTGGTCGGCGTGTGCTCCGCCCTGCCCGCCACCCGGAGGTCCCCCCGTGACCGCGCCCCGCACCGCCACCCCCGCCCGTAGGTTCCTCGGCCGGCTCTCGCTGCCCGAGCGGACCTTCGTCGGGGACGCCCTGCGGACCGAGACCGTCGGTGGCGTACTGCTCCTCATCGCCGCCGTCACCGCCCTGGTCTGGGCGAACATCCCCGCGCTGCGCGACAGTTACGAGAGCGTCAGCCACTTCCACCTGGGCCCCGAGGCCCTCGGCCTCGACCTCTCCATCGAGCACTGGGCCGCCGACGGCCTCCTCGCGATCTTCTTCTTCGTCGCCGGCATCGAACTCAAGCGCGAGCTGGTCGCCGGAGACCTGCGCGATCCCAGGGCGGCCGTGCTGCCCGTGATCGCGGCCGTGTGCGGCATGGCCGTACCGGCGCTCGTGTACACGCTCACCGCGCTCACCGGGGACGGCGCGACCAGCGGCTGGGCCGTGCCCACCGCCACCGACATCGCCTTCGCGCTCGCCGTCCTCGCCGTCATCGGCACCTCCCTGCCGAGCGCCCTGCGCGCCTTCCTTCTCACCCTCGCCGTCGTCGACGACCTCTTCGCGATCCTGATCATCGCCGTCTTCTTCACCGACACCATCGACTTCGCGGCCCTCGCGGGCGCGGTCGTCGGCCTCGGCGTGTTCTGGCTGCTGCTGCGCCAGGGGGTGCGCGGCTGGTACGTCTACGTCCCCCTCGCCCTCGTCATCTGGGCGCTGATGTACAACAGCGGCATCCACGCCACCATCGCCGGCGTCGCCATGGGCCTCATGCTGCGCTGCACCCCGCACGCCGACGAGGAGCACTCCCCCGGCGAGCACATCGAGCACCTCGTACGACCCCTGTCGGCGGGCCTCGCCGTGCCCCTGTTCGCGCTGTTCAGCGCCGGTGTCACCCTGACGGGCGGAGCCCTCGCGGACGTCTTCACCCGGCCCGAGACCCTCGGCGTGGCGCTCGGTCTGGTCGTCGGCAAGACCGTCGGCATCTTCGGCGGCACCTGGCTCACCGCCCGCTTCACCCGCGCCTCCCTCAGCGAGGACCTCGCCTGGGCGGACGTCTTCGCCGTCGCCTCCCTGGCCGGCATCGGCTTCACCGTCTCCCTCCTCATCGGCGAGCTCGCCTTCGAGGGCGACGCGGCGCTCACCGACGAGATCAAGGCGTCCGTGCTGATCGGCTCCCTGACGGCCGCCGTCCTCGCGACCGTCCTGCTGAAGCTGCGCAACGCCAGATACCGCCGCATCACCGAGGCGGAGGAGCGCGACGAGGACCAGGACGGCATCCCGGACATCTACGAGGAGGACGATCCGGAGTACCACCTGCGGATGGCGGCCATCCACGACCGCAAGGCCGCCGAGCACCGCCGGATCGCCGCGGAGAAGGCCGCGGCGCGCCACGGCCTCGCCGAAGTGCCGGGCGGGACGGGCGAGGACGACGAGCGTCCGGCATGATCTGACGGGACGGTACAAAAGAAGCAGCCGCGCAGAAGATGCGGAAGCAGCAGAAGAGGGAGACCGCGATGAGCGCACCCGACGGCAGCCCGGTCGGCGCCGAACGCAGCATCGGCCAGCTGTTCGCCTCCGCGACGACCGAGATGTCCGCGCTGGTGCACGACGAGATCGCCCTGGCGAAGGCGCAGCTGAAGCAGGACGTCAAGCGCGGGGCGGCGAGCGGCGGGGCGTTCTCGCTGGCCGGGGCCGTGCTGGTCTTCTCCCTGCCGATGCTGAACTTCGCCCTGGCGTACGGCATCCGCACGTGGAGCGACTGGAACCTGGCGATCTGCTTCCTGCTGTCCTTCGCGGCGAACGTCCTCGTCGCCCTCGTCCTCACCCTGATCGGCGTGGCCCTCGCGAAGAAGGCCAAGAAGGGCAAGGGGCCGCAGAAGGTCGCCGCGTCGGTCAAGGAGACGGCGGGCGTCCTGCAGAAGGCCAAGCCGCACCCGCGCCCGGAGCTCCCGCAGGACCGGGCTCCGGAGGCCATCGAGGCTGTGGCACGCTCACAGTCATGACGGACCCGGCCACGCCTTCGGCGCATCATCCCGCTTCGGTCGTACGCCCGGACGGCCCCTGGAACCACCGCGACGTCGCCGCCAACGGCGCCCGCTTCCACATCGCCGAGCTGGGCGACGGGCCGCTGGTCCTGCTGGTGCACGGTTTCCCGCAGTTCTGGTGGACCTGGCGGCACCAGCTGACCGCGCTCGCCGACGCCGGTTTCCGCGCGGTCGCGATGGACCTGCGCGGCGTCGGCGGCAGCGACCGCACCCCCCGCGGCTACGACCCGGCCAACCTCGCCCTCGACATCACGGGTGTGATCCGCTCCCTCGGCGAGCCGGACGCGGCGCTGGTCGGCCACGACCTGGGCGGCTATCTGGCGTGGACGGCCGCCGTGATGCGCCCCAAGCTGGTACGACGGCTCGCGGTCGCCTCGATGCCGCACCCCCGCCGCTGGCGCTCGTCGATGCTCACCGACGCCCGTCAGACCAGCGCTGGCTCCCACATCTGGGGGTTCCAGCGGCCGTGGATCCCCGAGCGGCAGCTCATGGCGGACGACGGCGCACTGGTCGGCGAGCTGATCCGGGACTGGTCCGGCCCGCGCACCCCGGAGGAGGAGGTCCTGGAGACGTACCGGCGTGCGATGTGCATCCCCTCCACGGCGCACTGCTCGATCGAGCCGTACCGCTGGCTGGTGCGCTCCCTGGCCCGCCCCGACGGCATCCAGTTCTACCGCCGGATGAAGCGGCCCCTGCGGGTGCCGACGCTGCATCTGCACGGTTCCCTCGATCCGGTGACCCGCACCCGCAGCGCGGCCGGCTCCGGCGAGTACGTGGAGGCCCCCTACCGCTGGCGCCTCTTCGACGGCCTCGGCCACTTCCCGCACGAGGAGGACCCGGCCGCCTTCTCCACCGAGCTGGTCAACTGGCTGAAAGATCCCGAACCCGATCGGTGATCGCGCCGATGCGCCCGGTATCCGGACCGGAACGCTTGTCCTACGAACAGCCAATTGCCTGGCGCATAGGCCAATTGGCCGGGCCGAGGGCGGTTATCGACCTTGGGGCAGGGGCAGACGTCGGGGTATGGGCTGGACGCACGACTACAGTGACGTAGCACGCAACCGCCGCTCGGCCGCTGGGCTGAGCCCCCACCAGCGAGGATCCGCCCCGCAAGCGGGCAGTGACCTCCGGGTGGGCATTCCGCGCATCCTGCGCCGCCGGGCCCGCTGGGTCTCGGTGCGCCTACGTCACCCGCGAGGCTGACGCCTCGCCCTCTCACAGGGCGCAGTTGTCGCTGTCCACCTGCTGGCTCGCGGTGCGGCCCGCGGTGATGTCCTGCTCGATCTCGTCCGCGGTGAGCGCGTAGCCGGTCCGGGCGTCGTCGAGGGACTTCGCGAAGACCACGCCGTACACCTTGCCCTCGGGCGTGAGCAGCGGGCCGCCGGAGTTGCCCTGGCGGACGGTCGTGTACAGCGAGTACACGTCGCGGCGCACGGTGCCGCGGTGGTAGATGTCCGGGCCGTTGGCCGTGATGCGCCCGCGCACGCGCGCGGCACGGACGTCGTACGAGCCGTTCTCCGGGAAGCCGGCGACGATCGCTCCGTCGCCGCTGGCCGCGTCGTCGTCCGTGAACCGCAGGACGGGCGCGTTCAGGTTGGGCACGTCCAGGACCGCGATGTCGCGCTTCCAGTCGTAGAGGACGACCTTCGCGTCGTACTTGCGGCCCTCGCCGCCTATCTGGACGGTCGGCTCGTCGACGCCGCCCACGACGTGCGCGTTGGTCATGACGCGGCGCTCGCCGAAGACGAAGCCGGTGCCCTCCAGGACCTTGCCGCAGCTCTCGGCGGTGCCCATGACCTTGACGATGGAGCGCTGCGCGCGCGTGGCCACTGGGCTGGCGGCGAGCGCCGGGTCGGGCGGCCGCACGTCGGTGATCGGCTCGTTGGCGAAGGGGCTGAAGACCTGCGGGAAGCCGTTCTGCGCGAGGACCGAGGAGAAGTCGGCGAACCAGGTGTCGGCCTGGTCGGGCAGTGCCCGTGACACGCCGAGCAGCACCTTTGAGTTGCGGACCTCCTTGCCGAGGGTCGGCAGGGTCGTCCCGGCGAGGGCGGAGCCGATGAGCCACGCCACGAGGAGCATCGCGACCACGTTGACCAGCGCGCCGCCGGTGGCGTCCAGGGCGCGGACCGGGCTCCAGGTGAGGTACCGGCGCAGGTTGTTGCCGAGGTGGGTGGTCAGGGCCTGGCCGACCGAGGCGCAGACGATCACGATGACCACCGCCACGACGGCGGCGGTCGTGCTCACCTCGGAGTTGTCCGTCAGCGCGTCCCAGGCCACGGGCAGCAGATAGACCGCGACGAGACCGCCGCCCAGGAAACCGATCACCGACAGGATGCCGACGACGAAGCCCTGGCGGTAGCCGACGACGGCGAACCACACGGCGGCCACCAGCAGCAGGATGTCCAGCACATTCACACCGGACACCCTGTCATGACCGCCAGTCGAGCGGGACCTGCTTCTCCCGGTCCCAGGGGCGCTCCCAGCCCGCGTAGTGCAGCAGGCGGTCGATCAGGCCGGCCGTGAATCCCCAGACGAGGGCCGATTCGACCAGGAATGCCGGACCTCGGTGGCCGCTGGGATGGACGGTGGTGGCGCGGTTGGCGGGGTCCGTGAGATCCGCCACGGGGACCGTGAAGACCCTCGCCGTCTCGTTCGGATCCACCGCCCACACCGGGCTCGGTTCCCGCCACCAGCCCAGCACCGGCGTCACCACGAAGCCGCTGACCGGGATGTACAGCTTGGGCAGCACGCCGAAGAGCTGGACGCCGGCGGGATCCAGACCGGTCTCCTCCTCGGCCTCGCGCAAGGCGGCCCGCAGCGGCCCGTCGGCCCCCGGATCGCCGTCCTCCGGATCGAGGGAGCCGCCCGGGAAGGACGGCTGCCCCGCGTGCGAGCGCAGTGAGCTGGACCGCTCCATCAGCAGCAGCTCGGGCCCGCGCTCCCCCTCGCCGAACAGGACCAGGACCGCCGACTGCCGACCCGCTCCGTCCTTGGGCGGCAGAAACCGGCTCAGCTGCAGCGGCTCCACGGTCTCCACGGCCCTCACCACCGGGTCCAGCCAGTCCGGCAGCCCCTCCTTGCTGAGCGTCACGCCCTGGATGTCACTCGCCCGCGCCATCACAGCACCCCCCGTCCGACCTGCTCAACGCCTGGGACCCCCGAGATCGTTCCGTCATCCGGCCCCCAGGGGCGGGGCCGGCTTCCCGCCCGCGTCCAGATACGCCTGCGGCGGCTTGAGCCGCTGCCCCGGGAAGCCGCCCTTCTCGTACTTCAGGAGCTTCTTCGCCTTCTCCGCGTCCGTCTCGCCCTCGCCGTACGCCGGGCAGAGCGGGGCGATGGGGCAGGCGCCGCAGGCCGGTTTGCGGGCGTGGCAGATACGGCGGCCGTGCCAGATCACATGGTGGGAGAGGTCGGTCCAGTCACTCTTGGGGAAGAGCGCGCCGATCGCGGCCTCGATCTTGTCCGGGTCGGTCTCGTCGGTCCACTGCCAGCGCCGCACCAGCCGCTGGAAGTGCGTGTCCACGGTGATCCCGGGGCGCCCGAAGGCGTTGCCGAGCACCACGAAGGCGGTCTTGCGGCCGACTCCGGGCAGCTGGACGAGCTGCTCCAGTGTGCCGGGGACCTCGCCGCCGAAGTCCTCCACGAGCGCCTTGGACAGGCCCATGACCGACTTGGTCTTCATCCGGAAGAACCCACAGGGCCGCAGGATCTCCTCGACCTCCTCCGGGCTGGCGGCGGCCAGGTCCTCGGGGGTGGGGTACTTGGCGAAGAGCGCGGGGGTCGTCTGGTTGACGCGCAGGTCGGTGGTCTGGGCGGACAGGACCGTGGCGACCAGCAGCTGGAAGGGGCTGTCGAAGTCCAGCTCCGGGTGGGCGTAGGGGTAGACCTCGGCGAGTTCGCGGTTGATACGGCGGGCGCGGCGCACCAGGGCCGTACGGGACTCGCCGCTCGGCGGGCGCACGGCGACCGTCTTCGCGGGCCCGGCCTTCCTCACCCCGGCGGCGGCCTTCGCGGGCGCGGCCACCTTGGCGGCCGCCTTCACCTTCTTGGCGGCGGCCTTCTTGACCGGGGTGGCCTTCTTGCCAGGGGTCGCCTTCTTGGTCGGGGTCTCACCCGAGGCCACCTTCACCGCCTTCGCCGCTTTCGCGGCATTTGTACCCTTTTGGCCTTGCGCGGCCTTCGCGGCTTTCACCGGCTTTCCGGAACCACCGGGGCCCTGTTCGCCCACAGCGGAATCGCGACGTACAACCACCCGCCCAGCCCCCTTGGCCTGTGCTCTCACCGGCGATTTGGACACCCGGCCAGCCTAAAGCCCGACACCGACAATCGCCCCGGACCCGGAAGATCAGCCCCCGATTGGACCCCTGCCGCTTACCGCGGGACAGGTGTGCGGCATCCTTGTGACAGATCACACTGTTTGGACCGTCCGGCAAAATGGGGAGCACGGTCCCCTGGTAACAAGGGGGAGCAAGATCCCCTGAGCAGGTCGACAAGGAGAGAACTCGTGGACGACGTCCTGCGACGCAACCCGCTCTTCGCGGCTCTCGACGACGAGCAGGCCGCGGAGCTGCGCGCCTCCATGAGTGAGGTGACCCTCGCCCGTGGCGACTCCCTGTTCCATGAGGGAGACCCGGGCGACCGGCTCTATGTCGTCACCGAGGGCAAGGTCAAGCTTCACCGCACGTCCCCCGACGGCCGGGAGAACATGCTGGCCGTGGTGGGCCCCGGCGAGCTCATCGGCGAACTGTCGCTGTTCGACCCGGGCCCGCGTACGGCGACGGCGACCGCCCTCACCGAGGTCAAGCTGCTGGGCCTCGGCCACGGCGACCTCCAGCCCTGGCTGAACGCGCGCCCGGAGGTGGCCGCCGCGCTCCTGCGCGCCGTCGCCCGCCGCCTGCGCAAGACCAACGACGCCATGTCCGACCTGGTCTTCTCGGACGTCCCGGGCCGTGTCGCGCGCGCCCTGCTGGACCTCTCCCGCCGCTTCGGCGTGCAGTCCGAGGAGGGCATCCACGTCGTCCACGACCTCACCCAGGAGGAGCTGGCCCAGCTGGTGGGCGCCTCCCGCGAGACCGTGAACAAGGCGCTGGCCGACTTCGCCCAGCGCGGGTGGCTGCGCCTTGAGGCGCGCGCGGTGATCCTGCTGGACGTGGAGCGACTGGCCAAGCGCTCGCGCTGACCTCCGGCCCCGCGGTACGACACACACCGCTGTACGACACGCACGGCCCGCCCCGCATCGCGAGGCGGGCCCACGCGCGTGTGGGCGCGGGTGCGGCCTCGGAAGGCCGGTCCTCAGATGGGGCCGGCCTCAGATGAGGCCGTGCTCGGACAGATACTCCAGCTGGGCCCGCACCGACAGTTCCGCCGCCGGCCACAGGGAGCGGTCGACGTCCGCGTACACATGGGCGACGACCTCGGCGGGCGTGCGGTAGCCGTTCTCCACGGCCGTCTCGACCTGGGCGAGCCGGTGCGCGCGATGGGCGAGGTAGAACTCGACGGCGCCCTGCGCGTCCTCCAGCACCGGCCCATGGCCCGGCAGGACCGTGTGGACGCCGTCGTCGACGGTGAGGGACCTCAGCCGCCGCAGCGAGTCCAGATAGTCGCCCAGACGGCCGTCGGGGTGCGCCACGACCGTCGTACCGCGCCCCAGGATCGTGTCGCCGGTCAGGACGGCACGGTCGGCCGGCAGATGGAAGCTCAGGGAGTCCGCGGTGTGCCCGGGGGTCGGTACGACCCTCAGCTCCAGGCCGCCCACCTCGATCACACTCCCCGCCGCCAGGCCCTCGTCGCCCAGCCGTAGCGCCGGGTCCAGGGCCCGTACCTTCGTGCCGGTCAGCCCGGCGAAACGGGCGGCGCCCTCGGCGTGGTCGGGGTGGCCGTGAGTGAGCAGCGTCAGGGCGATCCGCTTGCCGGCCCGTTCGGCGGTGTCGATCACCGCGCGCAGATGGGCGTCGTCCAGGGGACCGGGATCGACGACGACCGCCTGCTCGGAGTCCGGCTCGGCGAGGATCCAGGTGTTCGTGCCGTCCAGTGTCATCGCCGACGGATTCGGCGCGAGCACGTTGACCGCGCGCGGGGTGGCGGGCCCCGACAGGACCCCGCCGCGCGGCTGACCGGGAAGAGCGCTTGCGTCGGTCATGCCTCAGGCTCCCCCGGTCGGAATGTGCTTGGTGAACTCGTCGTGGCCCGGCCAGCTCAGCACGACCTCGCCATCCTCCAGGCGGGCCTGGGCGAGCACGGGCGTCAGATCGCGGCCCGGGGCCTGTGCGAGGGCCTCGGCGGCCGTGGCGTACGGCGCCAGCTGGCGCAGGGTCGCGATCGTGGGCGGCATCATCAGCAGCTCGCCCTTGTCGTACGAGGCCGCCGCGTCCGCCGGACGGATCCACACCGTGCGGTCGGCCTCCGTGGAGGCGTTGCGGGTGCGCTGGCCCCGCGGGAGGGCGGCCACGAAGAACCAGGTGTCGTAGCGGCGGGACTCGAACTCCGGCGTGATCCAGCGCGTCCAGGCGCCCAGCAGGTCCGAGCGCAGCACCAGCCCCCTGCGCTCCAGGAACTCCGCGAAGGACAGCTCACGGGCCACCAGGGCCGCCCGGTCGGCCTCCCACTCGGCGCCGGTCGTGTCGCCGACCACCGAGTCGGCGGTCGGCCCGGCGAGCAGGACGCCGGCCTCCTCGTACGTCTCCCGTACGGCCGCGCAGACGATCGCCTGGGCCGCCGTCTCGTCGACGCCGAGCCGCCCGGCCCACCACGCGCGCGTGGGGCCGGCCCAGCCGACGTGCCGCTCGTCGTCGCGCGGGTCGACCCCGCCCCCGGGGTACGCGTACGCGCCTCCGGCGAAGGCCATGGAGGCGCGTCTGCGCAGCATATGGACGGCCGGCCCGCCGTCGGCGGTGTCCTTCAGCAGCATGACGGTGGCCGCGCGCTTCGGAACGACCGGCTCCAGCGTGCCCTGCGCGAGCGCGCGGATGCGCTCCGGCCAGTCCGGGGGGAACCACTGCCCATTCGCCTGCCCATTCGCCATGGCCGGAGGCTATCCCGTGGTGAGCGAATGTTCGAGGGGCGCCAGGGGGTGCGGGGGCGAGCGTCACCCGGTGTTCACCGGGCGAGGGCCGTACGGCGTTCCCGCGAGCCGGGCGAGTCCGTGGCGGCCCGCCCGGGGCACGGCTACGCCTCGGTGAGTTCCACCTGGATCTCGACCTCGACCGGCGCGTCGAGGGGCAGCACCGCGACGCCCACCGCGCTGCGCGCGTGCACGCCCTTGTCGCCGAGGACCTCGCCGAGCAGCTCGCTCGCGCCGTTGATCACGGCCGGCTGGCCGGTGAAGTCCGACGCCGAGGCGACGAACCCGACGACCTTCACCACGCGCGCGACGCGGTCCAGATCGCCGGCGACCGACTTCACGGCGGCCAGGGCGTTCAGCGCGCAGGTGCGGGCCAGGTCCTTGGCCTCCTCGGGGGTGACCTCGGCGCCGACCTTCCCGGTGACCGGCAGCTTGCCGTCCACCATGGGCAGCTGACCGGAGGTGTACACGTACGCGCCGGACCGCACGGCCGGCTGGTAGGCCGCGAGCGGCGGCACGACCGCGGGCAGGGTCAGACCGAGTTCGGCGAGCTTCGCCTCGACGGCGCTCATGCCTTCGCCCGCTTCAGGTAGGCGACGAGCTGCTCGGGGTTGTTCGGCCCGGGCACGACCTGGACGAGCTCCCAGCCGTCCTCGCCCCAGGTGTCCAGAATCTGCTTCGTGGCATGGACGAGCAGCGGCACGGTTGCGTATTCCCACTTGGTCATGGGGCCGACTGTATCCGCTGCCGCCGACCGGGCCGCAGCGTGCCGTGCGCGCTCCCGCCCATTGTCGTACCGGGCCCCTCGTCGCACCGGGCCAGGGTCGTCCACGGCCTGCCGATTGTCGTACCGGACCGCGGTTATCCACAGCCTGCTGATTGGTGTGCGCGTGGAGTGGTTACGCTCGAAGACGTGAGCAGGCTCCAGGTCGTCAGCGGCAAGGGCGGGACCGGAAAGACGACGGTCGCCGCGGCCCTAGCGCTGGCCCTGGCCACGGAGGGGAAGCGGACGCTCCTCATCGAGGTCGAGGGTCGGCAGGGCATCGCACAGCTCTTCGAGACGGAGGCGCTTCCCTACGAGGAACGCAAGATCGCCGTCGCGCCCGGGGGCGGGGAGGTGTTCGCCCTGGCCATCGACCCCGAACTGGCCCTTCTGGACTACCTCCAGATGTTCTACAAGCTGGGCGGTGCGGGCCGAGCGCTGAAGAAACTCGGCGCCATCGACTTCGCGACCACCATCGCGCCCGGCGTACGGGACGTCCTGCTCACCGGCAAGGCGTGCGAGGCGGTCCGCCGCAAGGACAAGCAAGGCCGTTTCGTCTACGACTACGTGGTGATGGACGCCCCGCCGACGGGCCGCATCACCCGCTTCCTGAATGTGAACGACGAGGTGGCGGGCCTCGCCAAGATCGGCCCGATACACAATCAGGCGCAGGCCGTGATGCGGGTGCTGAAGTCGGCGGAGACGGCCGTGCACCTGGTGACGCTCCTGGAGGAGATGCCGGTCCAGGAGACCGCCGACGGCATCGCCGAACTGCGCGCGGCCAAGCTGCCGGTGGGCCGGGTCATCGTCAACATGGTGCGCCCGGAGGTGTTGGACGCCACCGAGCTGGAACTCGTCCGGGGCACCCCGCGCACGGCCATCGCCCGCTCCCTGTCCGCCGCCGGCCTGGGCGGGGCGCGCCGCGGCGGCCACGCGGAGAAGCTGGTCGACCCCCTCCTCGCGCAGGCCGAGGAGTACGCCGAGCGGTACGCGCTGGAGCATGAGCAGCGGGCCGTCCTGGCCGACCTGGGGCTGCCGCTGCACGAACTGCCACTGCTCCCCGAGGGGCTGGACCTGGCGGGTCTGTACGAACTGGCCACCGAGCTGCGGAAGCAGGGGATCTCATGAGTCCGGAAGCGGCCGAGCGCAGGAGCCCGGACCCGGCCCCCGCCCAGGAGCGCCGACTTCACCCCGCGCGCGTGCTCGACATCGACCCTCTGCTCGACGACCCGACGACCCGCATCGTGGTGTGCTGCGGTTCGGGCGGCGTCGGCAAGACGACGACCGCGGCGGCGCTGGGCCTGCGGGCCGCCGAGCGCGGCCGCAAGGTGGTCGTGCTCACCATCGACCCGGCGCGCCGGCTGGCCCAGTCCATGGGCATCGACTCCCTCGACAACACCCCGCGCCGGGTGAAGGGCGTCGAGGGGCCGGGCGAACTGCACGCGATGATGCTGGACATGAAGCGCACCTTCGACGAGATCGTCGAGGCGCACGCGGATCCGGAGCGGGCCGCCGCGATCCTGGGCAACCCGTTCTATCAGTCGCTCTCGGCGGGCTTCGCGGGCACGCAGGAGTACATGGCGATGGAGAAGCTGGGCCAGCTGCGCGCGAAGGACGAGTGGGACCTCATCGTCGTCGACACGCCGCCGTCGCGTTCGGCGCTGGACTTCCTGGACGCGCCGAAGCGCCTCGGGTCCTTCCTGGACGGCAAGCTGATCCGGCTGCTGCTCGCCCCGGCGAAGGTCGGCGGCCGCGCGGGGATGAAGTTCCTGAACGTCGGCATGTCGATGATGACGGGCGTGCTCGGCAAGCTGCTGGGGGGTCCGCTGCTGAAGGACGTCCAGACGTTCGTCGCGGCGATGGACTCCATGTTCGGCGGGTTCCGCACGCGCGCGGACGCGACGTACCGGCTGCTCCAGGCGCCCGGGACGGCGTTCCTGGTGGTGGCGGCGCCCGAGCGGGACGCGCTGCGGGAGGCCGCGTACTTCGTCGAGCGGCTGGCCGCGGAGGAGATGCCGCTGGCCGGGCTGGTGCTCAACCGGGTCCATGGCAGCGGCGCCGCCCAGCTCTCCGCCGAGCGGGCGCTCGCCGCCGCGGAAAATCTTGAAGAGCCCGGCATTGTCGATCAGGACGGCGGGAAAGCTGGACTTCGTAACTCTCCCGACACGTACGGCAGTTCAGAATTTCCCGCGCCCGGCACACCGGCTTCCGACGGCGGCTCCCCCACCGACCGCGACGAGGACCGTTCCGTGGGTCGACTCACCGCGGGCCTGCTGAGGTTGCACGCCGACCGTATGCATCTGCTCTTCCGCGAGCAGCGCACGCGTGACCGCTTCACCGCGCGCCACCCTGAGGTGGCGGTGACCGAAGTGGCCGCGCTGCCCGGCGATGTGCACGACCTCGCGGGCCTGCGCGACATCGGAACCCGCCTGGCGACCAATAGGCCGGAGCTGCCCGAAAGCTGAGACCGGACCGCCAAAGGCCCAGGCCGGACCGTCACAAGCGGTCGGACCGCCGGGGGCCGGAGCCGCGTCGGCGGTGACCTGACGTCAGCCCACCGCCGCGTAGTTCTCGTACACCTGGTCGTCGTCGAGCGGCACGATGCCCACGCCGCGCTCGTACTCCGTGCGCGCCGTCTCGAGGAGCCGGCGCCACGAGGTGACGGTCGGCCGCCGGCGCAGCAGTGCGCGGCGCTCACGCTCCGTCATGCCTCCCCACACGCCGAACTCGACACGGTTGTCGAGCGCGTCGGCCAGGCATTCGGTGCGTACCGGACATCCGGTGCACACCGCCTTGGCCCTGTTCTGCGCTGCTCCCTGCACGAACAGTTCATCCGGATCGGTAGTGCGGCAGGCAGCCTGCGCACTCCAGTCGGTTACCCAGCCCATACCGGCGCCGTCCTCTCCCGAATCGAGGCTCCCCCACGGCGGCAAGCGGCATATTCACCGCCGCCAGTTGAGGACGTTACGGAAGGTGGGCACAGCGCAACACCCCCTTCGGGCCCAATCTTGAATGGCCCGAACGGACTATGGGTAAGCGGCAGATCACCCGGGGGAGTGAGCCCGCGACATGTGTGATCATCCCGGCAAACCGGGGCAGTTTCCTTGCGTCACAACGGACGACACATGACACACAGGGTGGATTCGGACACGCCCCCACCAAAAAAAGCGGGGAACCTCCGGAACGATTCGGGGTCGCCGGACGTATTGATACGTAGCCCTGCTGCCGTGACAGTCGAGAGCAGCTTAGGCCAAGGCATATACGCGTGTCCGGCGAATGAGAACGTAGGCTGCCCTCATGCCAAAGAAGCGCTCGGGCGGCGGTCTGACAGCCACGCAGCAGGCCGCCAAGTTCCTCGGTGTCAGCGTGCTCGCGGGAGCGGTGCTGGCCGGCATCGCGCTGCCCGCGGTGGGCGCGCTGGGCCTGGCCGCCAAGGGATCGGTGGAGTCCTTCGACGAACTCCCCGCCAACCTGAAGACACCACCCCTGAGCCAGCGCACCTCGATCCTCGACGCGCAGGGCAACCAGATCGCCTCGGTCTACTCCCGCGACCGCACGGTCGTCGACCTGAAGAGCGTCTCGCCGTACATGCAGAAGGCGATCGTCGCGATCGAGGACTCCCGCTTCTACGAGCACGGCGCCGTCGACCTCAAGGGCGTCCTGCGCGCCCTGAACAAGAACGCCGTGAGCGGCGGTGTCTCCCAGGGCGCCTCCACGCTCACCCAGCAGTACGTGAAGAACGTCTTCATCGAGGAGGCCGGCGACGACCCCACCAAGGTCGCCCAGGCCACCCAGCAGACCATCGGCCGCAAGATCCGCGAACTGAAGTACGCGATCCAGGTCGAGGAGGAGCTGGGCAAGAAGAAGATCCTGGAGAACTACCTCAACATCACGTTCTTCGGCGAGCAGGCCTACGGCGTCGAGGCGGCCTCCCAGCGCTACTTCTCCAAGCACGCCAAGGACCTGAAGCTCCCGGAGGCGGCGCTGCTCGCGGGCATCGTCCAGTCCCCCACGATCTACGACCCGATCAACGACCCCAAGCAGGCCACCCTGCGCCGCAACACGGTCCTGGAGCGGATGGCCGAGCTCGGGGACGTCTCGCAGGCGGAGGCCGACGCGGCGAAGCAGGCCCCGCTGGGCCTGAAGGTCACCCAGCCGAAGAACGGCTGCATCACCGCCACCAAGGGCGCCAGCTTCTTCTGCAAGTACGTCGAGAAGATCTTCCTCAGCGACCCGGTCTTCGGCCGGTCCAAGGAGGAGCGCGCCAAGATCTGGAACCAGGGCGGCCTGACCATCCAGACCACGCTCGACCCGCAGGCCCAGGAGTCCGTCCAGGCCTCACTCAAGGAGCACGTCTACAAGTCCGACAAGGTCGCCGCGGCCGTCACCCTGGTCCAGCCGGGCACCGGCAAGATCCTCGGCATGGGCCAGTCCAAGCCGTACGGCTACGGGAAGAACGAGACCGAGATCAACTACTCGGTCAACCATGTGATGGGCGGCTCCAACTACGGCTTCCCGACCGGTTCGACGTTCAAGCCGTTCCTCGCCGCCGCCGCGCTGGAGGAGGGCCGCCCTCCAACGCAGACCTACTCGGCGCCGTACTCCATGCCCTACCCGGAGACGGTCCAGGCGTGCGACGGCAAGGTCTGGCACAACGACGGGGACTACAAGCTGGAGAACGAGAGCGAGACCGAGCACGGCCCCTACGCGCTCCAGGACGCCATGGCCAAGTCGGTCAACACGTACTTCGTGCAGATGCTCCAGGACATCGGCATGTGCCCCGTCGTGAACATGACCGACAAGCTGGGCGTGGTCCAGGGCAACGGCGACAAGGTCCCCGTCGTCCCGTCCTCGATGACCCTCGGCTCGACCGGCCTCTCCCCGCTGACCATGGCCAGCGCCTACGCCGCCTTCGCCAACCGCGGCATGTACTGCACGCCGATCGCCATCGAGTCGATCACCCAGACCGTGGCCGGCGTCAAGAAGTCGCTGGAGGTGCCGAAGTCGACCTGCTCGCGCGCCATGAGCGAGAAGACCGCGGACACCATCAACACCCTGCTCAGCGGCGTGATCGACTCCGGCACCGGCCGGGCGGCCGGCCTGAAGGACCGCGACAACGCCGGTAAGACCGGCACCACCGACTCCCGCAAGAACGCCTGGTTCGTCGGCTACACGCCGAACCTCTCGGGCGCGGTGTGGGTGGGCAGCGCCACCCAGAAGGTCAAGATGACCAACATCTGGATCGGCGGTGAGTTCCACGACCAGGTCTACGGCGGCGACACCCCCGGCCCGATCTGGAAGGACGCCATGACCGGCGCCCTGTCCGGCAAGGAGCCCCTGCCCTTCACCATGGTCGACATCCCCAAGCCCAACCAGGACAGGGACAAGAACAAGGACAAGAACAAGGGGAACGGCGACGGGAACAACGGTGACGACTTCATCGGCGGCCTCCTGACCGGCGGCACGACGAACGGCGGCAACACCGGCCTCCCGGACGGCTTGTTCCAGGGCCAGACCGGAGGGAACGGCAACGCCAACGGCGGCCGCCGCTGACCCACCGGCCGCCCCCGCGTCCCTCCCGACGCCGGGTGAGCGCGGAAACGGCCCCCACCCTGATGGGCGGGGGCCGTCGTCGTACCGCTCTCATGCCACCGAGGGATCTCAGCCCCGAGGGGCCCTGCTCAGCCCGCGAGGAGCTTCTTGACCGCGGCGGCGACGCGGCCGCCCTCGGCCTGGCCGGCCACCTTCGGGTTCACGATCTTCATGACCGCGCCCATGGCCCGCGGCCCCTCCGCACCGGCGGCCTTCGCCTCCGTCACGGCCTGGGCGACGATCTGCTCCAGCTCCTCGTCGGACAGCTGCTTGGGCAGGTACGCGGCGAGCACCTCGCCCTCCGCGGTCTCCCGCTGGGCCTGCTCGGCCCGACCACCCTGGGCGAACGCGTCCGCGGCCTCGCGGCGCTTCTTCGCCTCCTTGGTGATCACCTTCAGCACCTCGTCGTCGGAGAGCTCGCGCTTCTCCTTGCCCGCGACCTCCTCCTTGGTGATCGCGGCGAGCGTCAGCCGGAGCGTCGAGGAGCGGAGCTCGTCGCGCTCCTTGATCGCGGCGTTGAGGTCTTCCTGCAGCTTCGACTTGAGCGTGGTCATGGCTCTGATTGTCGCAGCTGCGGGAGGCACGGCGCCCGCACATTTAGCGGCGGCGGGCGGCGTCCCGGGAGGGAGCGGGCGCGGGGGCCGAGGCGCTCGGCCGTACCCGGCACCGGTCTGACACGATGGACCCATGCGCGCGCGATACAAAGTCCCCCTGGGAATCACGGCGGTTGGCGCCGCCGGCCTGTGGTACGCGGCGGGCTTCGAGGCCCGCTCGTTCCGGCTGCGGAGGGTGACGGTCCCGGTCCTCCCCTCGGGCATGCGCCCCCTGCGCGTCCTCCAGGTCTCCGACATCCACATGGTCGGCGGGCAGCGCAAGAAGCAGCGCTGGCTGCGTTCGCTGGCGGGCCTGCGCCCCGACTTCGTGATCAACACCGGCGACAACCTGTCCGACCCGGAGGGCGTCCCGGAGGCGCTGGACGCGCTGGGCCCGCTGATGGAGTTCCCGGGGGCGTACGTCTTCGGCTCGAACGACTACTACGGCCCCACGCTGCGCAACCCGGCCCGCTACCTGCTGGAGAAGGTGAACGGCCGGCACGGCCTGAACGGCAACCCGCCGGCAGTGGGAGTGGTCCACAACCCGTGGGAGGACCTGCGGGACGCCTTCGACGCGGCGGGCTGGCTGAACCTGACGAACACCCGGGGCGTCCTGAAGGTCGACGGCGTGTCGGTGGAGCTCACGGGCGTGGACGATCCACACATCAAGCGGGACCGGTACGAGCGGGTCTCCGGCGGTCCGTCGGGTTCGGCGGACTTCTCGATGGGCGTGGTGCACGCGCCGTACCTGCGGGTCCTGGACGCGTTCACGGCCGACGACTACCCCTTGGTCCTCGCCGGCCACACCCACGGCGGCCAGCTGTGCATCCCCTTCTACGGCGCGCTGGTGACCAACTGCGACCTGGACACGGACCGCGTGAAGGGCCTGTCGACGCACACGGCGGAGGGCAGGACGTCGTACCTGCATGTCTCCGCGGGGTGCGGGACGAGCAGGTACACCCCGGTGCGCTTCGCCTGCCCGCCGGAGGCGACGCTGCTGACGTTGGTGGGACGGGAGTAGGGGCGGGAACCGCCGGCGCAGCGCGGGAGGGGCGACGCGCTGCGCCCCCTCACCCACTCGGGCCACCCACATCGCCCCCCATGCCCCCTTTGCCTAGTTTGAGGGCATGACCGCCCCGATACCCAGGGACATCCCGGACCTGCCGGCGATCCCGCGCACGCACGCGCTCCTCCCCTCCGCCGTCCCCGCCTCGGCGGTGGTGGCCCCCGTTCGCCGCCCGCTGGCGGCAGCCCTGCGCCTGCTGATCGCCACGACGGCGGCGGCAGGCGCGGCCCTCGCCCTGACGCTGGGCAGCCCGCTCCAGGTGCTGAGCCACTACTCGGTGCAGAGCAGCATCCTGCTGGCGCTGGTGACGGCGGTGTCGGCGAGGAGGGCATGGTCGGCCCGCAGACCACTCCCGTCGGGGCTGACGGGCGCGGCCCTGCTCTACGCGGTGATCACGGCGCTGGTGTACCACCTGCTGCTGGCGGAGACGACGCCGGCGTTCTCGGTGACGGCGCCGGGAGTGGCGCCCACGGGCTGGCACAAGGTGGCGAACGTACTGCTGCACACGGTGATCCCCCTGGCGGCGGTGCTGGACTGGCTGCTCCTGACGCCACCGGGCCGCCTCCGTCTGCGCCAGGCGGCGACGTGGCTCCTCTATCCCCTCGCGTACCTGGCGTTCACCTTCACCCGGGCGGAACTGCTGCTCGGCGCCGGCTCCCCGGGCCGCTACCTCTACCCCTTCCTGGACGCCGGCGCCCACGGCTACAAGCACACCTTGGCCAACGCCCTCCTCCTGGGCCTCGCCTTCTACGCCCTGGCAGTGCTCCTGATCGCCCTGGACCACGCCCGCCCGAACCCCACCCGCCACCGCTCGAAAACCGGATTTCGTCTCCAGCCTCCGGTGGGCTAAAGTAAACGACGTCGCCGGGACAAGCGGTGACATCGGGGTGTAGCGCAGCTTGGCAGCGCGCTTCGTTCGGGACGAAGAGGTCGTGGGTTCAAATCCCGCCACCCCGACAGTGAAGTACCAGGTCAGGGGCCTGATCCGCAGCGCGGGTCAGGCCCCTGAGTGGTTCCTGGAGATCGCTTGGGAGAGATCTGGGAGAAGAACTTGGTCGGCTTCTCCCAGGAGCAGTCTCCAGTGCCGCAGGAAGAGTGGCGCCTACGCGCCCTCGGACCTGCGCCTTCGCGAATCCAGGGCTCGTAGCTGACCAGGAACACCGCGGCGGGCCGCCCCAACGGTCGTTAGGAACACCGTACATGGCAGGTCATCGCTCAGCGCCTCCCCACGACCCCGCCCGTGCGCTCGCCCAGCGGGTACGTGCGTTGCGGGAGGACCGCGGGTGGACGCGGGAACGCCTGGCCAAGGAAGCAGGCGTCGCCCTCGGGACGCTGAGCCGTCTGGAGAGCGAGGGAGCGATCCAGCCAGGTTTCCTCACCGTCGGCGCGGTGGCCGAGGCGCTCAATGTCTCCCTCGACGATCTGTTCCGGGCGACGCGGCTCCCGCCCGTTGCGCCCGGTCTCTGGTCAGCGGGATACGAAGGGCGGGACATCGACTCATTCGTCGCCTCGCTCGTCGACAGCCGCATCAGCGTCGTAGCGGACGTACGGCTCACCCCGATCAGCCGCAAGAAGGGCTTCAGCAAGACCCGCCTCGGGGAAGCCCTGGCCGAGGCCGACATCGAGTACACCCATCTGCGTGGCCTGGGCAATCCGAAGGACAATCGCGAGCCCTTCTGGGACGGCCGCGTCGAAGTGGGCCGGGCGCGCTTCCGTGGCCTGCTGCAGTCCGAGGAGGCGCAGTCCGACCTCGACCGCCTCTCGGAGCACGCCAGGTCGTCGCGGGTCGCAGTGCTGTGTTTCGAGAAGGACGAGAGCCGCTGTCACCGGCAGGTCGTCCTGGAGACGGTCCGCAGCCGGATCTCAGTGCCGGTGACTCCCTTGGCCTGACTTCACCCCCGGTGCTCGCACGCGCCCTTGCCCGGCGGTGCATGCCTCTCCTCCAATCAGATCGGGGAGATCGATGGAGGGGGCAACCATGGGATCGGGGAATTGGCAGCGCGCACGGATCATGATCACGGTCAAGACCTATCCGGAACTGTCCGCGAAGTACCACGAGACGAGCTGCGTGGCCGGCATACGGCTCGACCAGGGGGCGCCCCAGCATGTGCGGCTCTTCCCGGTTCCATTCCGGTTGTTGGATGAAGAGAGCCAGTTCGCCAAGTACTCCATCGTCGAGGTCGATGTGCAGCGCCATCATGGGGACCGCCGTCCCGAGAGCCTGCGTCCCAATCTGCAGACCCTCAAGGTCATCGAGCGCCTTGGGACAGCGGACGGCTGGCGCGAACGCTTCTCGCATGTTCGGCCTCTCGTGGCGCCGTCCCTGTGCTCCATCAAGCGGGATCAGGAGGCCCGGGGCACATCGCTCGGGATATTCCGTCCAGCGGAGTTCACTGGCTTCCGCTTCGCTCCTGCCGAGCCCTGGCCCGCTTCGAAGGCGGCCTTGGCCGATCAGTTGGATCTACTCTCGCAGGACCTTCGCCAGCTGGAATGGGTGCCGCTTGAGTTCCGGTACAGCTTCCGATGTGCGGATCAGGGGTGCGGCGGCCACGATATGGGGCTGAGGGACTGGGAGGCGGGCGAGTCGTACCGCAAGTTCCTTCGCCAGTACGGGAAGGACGATGTGGAGGAGCGGCTCCGCGAGCGCTGGTTCGACCGGATGGTCTCTCCGGAGAAGGCCGTGCACTGCTTCGTCGGAAACGTCGCGGCCCGCCCCAAGACGTTTCTGCTGTTGGGCCTGTTCTATCCGCGACGGGATGTCGTCGAGAACTTCCAGGAGAGCTTGTTCGACCTATGAGGACGAGTACGCAAGGCGGGGTCTCCGAGGTCGGCCACGAACCCACATCACTGCGCCGCCTCCTCTGGTTCGTCCGCCGCTGACGGATGGACGTACCTGCCCTCGTTGAACGGAGTGAACCACGCCTTGAACGCCATCGGTGCGACGCCGAGAGCCGCTCCGACGGCGCTCTCGTCGATACCGTCCATGGAGTCGTCGTAGAGCCACTCGTGATCCATGTCCTCGTAGACGTTGTCGGCGAACGAGTCGAGCGCGGTCGAGACGCCGTCGTCGAGCAGCCCGAAAGTCTCCAGGGTCACATTCGTCTTATTCAGCAGCAGCTTCAGCGCGAGTTCCTCGGCGACGCAGCTCAGCTGCTGGAAGCTGCCGTCCGTGAAGCGGGTGGTCATGGCGATCACCGTCACCAGGAAGCGGCGGGCGAAACGGGCGTCGTACTGGAGGGCGTATCGCTCGGGAAGGTCCTCGAAGTGCCACAGGGGACCGTCGCATTCGGCAGCGGTGGTGTCCTCCTCCGTCAGGGTCTGCACGTCTTCGAACAGCTCGTCCACCAAGATGTCCGTCGCGTACACCAAGGCACCGGCGGCGAGTTTGGCGTCCTCCGGCGAGACGGCGAACTCGCTGTCATTGTCTCCTTCTTCGCGGTCTTCGTCGTCGAGGACGCCGAACATCACGGGTGGGAAGGAGCGCAGTTCATCTGCCAGCGCCAGCATCTGACCGCGTACCGCCCGAGCTGCAGCCTCGGCGTCGTAGCCCTCGCTGTCGTCGTCGGGCGTGGGACGCTCGGTATGCCGGGCCTTACGGTCAGCCGGATCATCGGGCGGGGCATCGGGCCCGTGGGCGGCGTCGAGGCTCTCCTGGGCGAGCTCCGGGTGCAGTTCGACCTCGCATCGCTCGATCTGCCAGTCAGCCAACACTTCGGACCGTTCCAGCAGTTCACTCACGACCGACCGCACAGCCTCCTCGGCGAATTCCAGAGCCGGGGCATCCACGAACACTTTCAGAAGCGCTCCACCCGGGTAGACGGCGACGATGCTGTCGAGGAGATCGACTTCCATGCCGTCGGGTCCCTCGATGGCCTCGACCGAGTCGAAGCCGTCCTCGATGAACGCCACGGCGCCGGCCCGTTGAAGTGGGTCCATCTCGGGAGTGCCCTCCGGGATGTGGGCATCCACCGTCACTACGTACGTCACGCGTCCGATCCTGGCAGGGAAACGCCAGGCGACGGGGAGGAATCCGCTCAATCAGCTCAGCGGGCGGGAAGGCGGGCTGCTGCTGTCAGGCCTGCCAGGGCTGTTGCGCAGAGGGTGAGCATGGAGGCTGCGTAGGCGCTTCTTGTCAGGTCGGCGACCAGGATCGTGCCCGCTATGGCGGTGCCCAGGGAGGAGCCCAGGTTGGAGATGCTGCGGGAGAGGCCGGAGATCTCTCCCTGGCGGGACTCCGGGAAGCTCGACTGCACCACGTTGACCGACGGGGTCAGCATGATGCCCAGGGCCAGGCCGATCAGCAGGAGGCCGGGGACGAAGGCCCACGCCGAGTCGTAGGCGGCGGCCAGGGTGATCAGGACCACCGTGCCGGCGACGCAGCCGGCGAAGCCCGTCATGATCAGGGTGCGCGGGGAGCGGCGTACGGCGAGTCGTTCGGCGGAGAGGGAGGACGCCAGCAGGCCCAGCGTCGCCGCGGTGAAGACGACCCCGGTCTCGATCGCGTCGTAGTGGCGTACCACCTGGAGGTAGGCCGCCACTGTGAAGGACGTGCCCATCAGGATCAGCCACTGGATGTGCTGGGTGATGAGGCCGAGGTTGGAGGTGCGGTCGCGGAACAGGCTGAGGGAGATCAGTGGTTCCTCGCCGGACGCCTCTTTGGCGCGGATCCAGCGGAAGAAGCCGACCAGGACGAGTACGCCCACGGCCAGCAGGGCGATCATGAGCCACAGGTTGTTGTCCGCCGCCAGGATGCCCATGACGACGAGGACCAGGCCGGTGGCGGAGAGGATCGCTCCCACGGTGTCGAACGAGCGCGTCGGGTCGGCCGGCAGCGGGTCCTCGATGCCCCGGCTGAGGGCGACGATCACGGCGATGACCAGCGCCTGGAACACGAAGGCCGCACGCCAGCTGATGGCCGTGGTGATGAGTCCGCCGATGAGCGGTCCGGCGGCGGCGCCGACCCCGCCCAGAGCCATGATGGTCCCGAAGGCGCGGGCGCGGGACGTCGCGTCGGGAAACAGCAGCGTGGTGAGGATGTAGACGGGCGGGATCAGCAGCGCCGTACCGATGCCTTCGAGGATCGAGTTGCCCAGGATCAGGACGCCCAGGCCCGGGGCCGCCGCGCTCAGCAGGGCGCCGATCGCGTAGACGACCAGGCCCGTCATGAAGCAGCGCTTGCGGCCGTAACGGTCCGTCAGCTTGCCGCCGGGGATCATCAGCGCCGCCATCACCAGCAGGAAGACCGTGATCGCCACCTGCACGCCCTGGACGGTCGTGTCGAGGTCCGCGCTGATGTCGTTGATCATCACGTTCATGTTGGAGCCGGCGAAGCTGCAGATGAACTGCGCCAGAGCGACAGCGGCCAGCGCGCGGCGGTGCCCTGTGGGCTCCCGCCGCGCCGCCGTGCCGGTCCCGCCGGTCCCTTGTCCCGCCCTCCGTATCGGCATACGGGCCGCCGCCGATTACAGGCTTCCGGGCGGTGCGTGGTCGAAGGGGTCGCTGAAGTCCTCCTTCTTGGCCACGCACAGGGCCCAGATGATGAAGCCGGACATCGCGATCATGATGACCGACCACACCGGGTAGTACGGCAGGGAGAGGAAGTTGGCGATGATGATCAGGGCCGCGATGGCCACGCCCGCGACGCGTGCCCACAGTGCCGCCTGGAACAGGCCGAAGCCGATGACGACCGCGATGACGCCCAGGACGAGATGGATCCAGCCCCAGCTGGTGAGGTCGAACTTGAAGACGTAGTTGCGGGTGTTGACGAAGACGTCGTCCTCGGCGATCGCCATGATGCCGCGGAGGACGTCGAGGATGCCGACGATCACGAGCATGACGGCGGCGAAGACCATCAGGCCCGCCGCCCACGCGTACTTCGCCGTGTGGGGCCGCGGTGCGTGCGTAGCGGTCATCGTTCTGCCTCGTTTCCTTGTGCTTGCTCAGGATCGGCTGTTCACGGCCGGCTGTTCACGGCCGCGGGGCGGCGGTGCCGGTCAGGACGAGTTCCTTCGCTCGCTGGAACTCCTCGTCCGTGATGTCGCCCCGGGTGCGCAGCTCGGACAGCTTGGTGAGCTCGTCGGCGCTGGTGGGGCGGCCGGTCTCGGCGGCCGTGTCGCGGATGTAGTCGTCGAACTGCTGCTGCTGCGCCCGGGCGTGCGCGACCTCGCGGCGGCCCATGTCCTTGCCCCGGGCGATGAGGTAGACGAACACGCCGAGGAACGGCAGCAGGATCACGAAGACCAGCCAGCCGGTCTTGCCCCAGCCGCCCAGGCTGTCGTCGCGGAAGATGTCGCCGATGATCCGGAAGAGCAGGACGAACCACATGATCCACAGGAAGAACCACAGCATGGTCCAGAACATGCTCAGGAGCGGATAGTCGTAGGCGAGGTACACGTGATCGGTCATCGTTTTCCTCTTCCTCTTCCTCGGTCCCGGGCGGGGGGCGCGGCTGCCGGTCCCGCTCTTCTCAGCATGTGCACGCTCGCCCGGCGCGGCCTCACCCAGGGCGGGTGAAGTCCCCGGAACCACGTGGACGCGGCGATCCACTGACCCAGCGCCAGGCCCGCCACGGCGACCAGGAAGACCCCGATCAGCCAGGACTGAAGCGTGAACACCGGGCCCAGGGCGCCGAACTCCTCCAGGCTGCGCCGCATGGCCGTGGGCATCGCCAGCGCGCCGATCCTGCTCAGCGCGACGCCGCCCGCGCCCGCCAGCACCGCGCCCGGCAGCAGGTCGTACCAGCCGACCCGGCCGCCGAGGAGCAGGTGCTGGGTCCACCACCACAGCAGCGTGGCCGAGAGCAGGGACAGCACCAGGCCGGACACCACACCGGTGCCGAAACCCTCACGCAGCGGTGCCTGTACGAGGAGGACGCCCAGCCAGACGACGAGCCAGAGCAGCCAGCGCCAGGCCGCCGCGCGGACGCGGGCCTTGGGCAGGGACCAGCAGCGTTCGCACACCGCTTGCAGCGCCCGGCTGAACGCCGTCGCGGAGAAGAGCGTGAGGAGGACGCCGACCGCGCCCACCGAGTCCCGGGTGGTGCCGGCGGCGTCGAAGGTGGCGCTCGCTTCCGCGAGCGTGTTCTCGGGTACGCCCAGGACCGCCGCCAAGGAGTCGGCGAGCAGGTTCTGTACGCCGGACGGGGCGAAGGCCGCCACCGTCATCAGCAGCGGCAACGCCGTGAGGAAGGCCTGCGCCGCCAGCCGGAAGGCCCCCTCCACGACATTCAGCGCCGTCAGCCTGGGCAGCAACTCTGCTATGGCGGGGCGCAGTTGGGCTACTGCCGTTGTTCGGAGAGTGGCCCGCCGGGTGGGGCGGGGGTGCGGGGCGGTGTCCGCGTCGTCGGCGGGGTGGTGGGGAGGGGTGCTCGCTTCATCTGCCGGACGGTCGGGAGGGGTGCTCGCTTCGTCTGCCCGGTGGTCCGGATGGGCGGTGCCCGCCTCGTCCGGTGGGTGGTTCGGAGGAGGGGCGCCCCCATTCACGGGACGGTCGCGAGGCGCGTTCGCGTCACCCTCCTGGTGCTCCGCCGGGGTGTCCGCGTGGTCTGCCATGGCTCATGGGCCCGACCGGCCCGGACCGTCACCCGTCGTGGGCGGAGACTGCTGATCGGTCGGCGGCGGAGGGGTCCGGCCACCTGCCGGAGGAGGAGTCCGACCCTCTGTCGGCGGCGGAGTCCGACCCTCTGTCGGCGGGGAAGGCCGGTCCGCCGCTGCCGTAGGGGCCCCGCCCGGCGTCGTAGGAGACCCGCCCGGCGTCGTAGGAGACCCGCCCGGTGCCGTAGGAGACCCGCCCGGTGCCGTAGGAGACCCGCCCGGTGCCGTAGGAGACCCGCCCGGCGGCGTGGGAGGCCCGCCCGGCGTCGTAGGAGACCCGCCCGGCGTCGTAGGAGTCACGCCCGCCGTTGCCGGGGCGGGTTGAGGCGCCGGCCGGTTCGTCGCTGCTGCCGCCAGGATCGCCAGGATGACCATGACCACGATCACCAGGCCGACGACCAGGGCCACCACCCCGACCGTCGGGTAGTTCCACAGCAGCAGCGCCACCGCCCCGGCGGCGATGACGACGCCGGTGGTCCACGATCGGTGGGTGTCCAGCCAGCGTCCGGTCGCGCCGGTGCGCAGGCCGGCGTCCCGCAGCGCGCGTCCCCCGGCGTCCGTGCCGCGTCCCGCCAGCGAGCGCACCCAGCGGGCCGGTCGTCCCGGACCGTACAGGTACGCCACCAGCGCGGTGATCACCGCGACGACCAGCAGGGTGCGCGTGCTGTTGCGCAGGAAGCGGACGAAGGTGTCGTAGACCGCCGCGGCGGCGTCGGCCGGCAGGACGGACGTGGGTACGGAGTCGAGGTAGATCCGGCGGGCGACGGCCAGTCCGACGAGCAGGACGACCATCATCACGGCGACGCCCGAGGCGGTGATCAGGAGCATCATGCGGTGGGCCGGAGCGGTCCACACGGCGAGGGCGGCGAGCACGATGGTGAGCACGGGCAGCCAGACGCCCATGATGTCCAGCAGGCGCAGGGCGTCCTGGGCGTCGGACAGTTTGTCCGTCTCGAACAGGGTGATCTGCCGGTCCGTGCTGGGGATCGCGGCGGCCTTCTCGAAACCCCGGTCGACGAGGCGCTGCTTGACCTCGTCGACGACCGTGCCGATGTCCAGGGTGATCGTGTCGCCCTTGGCGCTCACGGCCTTGCTCTCGTCGCCGGTGAGCATGCCCACCACCGCCGAGTGGGCCCGCCGGTTGGCGCCCTCCCAGGCCTGCTGGAAGGCGTCGCCGGTGACCACGCGCTGCACGATGCCGTGCACGACGTTCGTCGTGGCGGCGCGCAGCGGTCCGGCGAGCGCCTGGGACTTCGCCACGACCGCGGGCGATGCCCCGGCGTCCGCCAGCGCCTTGCTCAGCGAGTCCGTCACCGCATCGATGTCCAGGTTGGCCACGACGCGCGCGGTCAGCTTGTCGGTGACGACCGCCTGCACGGCGGGCTTCGAGGCGAGCGGGGCGACGGTGCTGACGTAGCGGTCGGTGTCGGTGACCGTGTCGTCCACCCAGGCGGCGACCACGGCGAGCGGGGCCAGCAGCAGCGTGATCAGGAGCAGGACCGACGCGCCGGCGTAGCGGGTCTTTCGGTGGCGTACGGCGGCGGCCCGCTGAAGCCGTACGTACTGGGCGTGCTCCTCGGAGGTCAGCACCGTCCGCTGCTCCGCGCCGTCGCCGGGGCCCGACGGTGCGGAGGGCGTCTTCGGAGCCATGGGGTCTCCTCGGTCTGGAGTCGTCGGTGCCGGACCTCGTGCGTGCCGGAGTGCCGGTGCGCCGGGTCAGCCCCCCGCGGGTGCGGCCGGTGCCGTGCTCGTCGTGCCGCGTGCCGCCTTGTGGAGGGCGGAGCGCAGGGCGAAGGCGAGCCCCAGTTCGGTGAGTCCGAGCAGCAGCAGCCACAGGCCGAGCAGCCGGGTGAGGGCGAGCGCGGACTCGGTGGGCAGGACCAGGACCACGATGCCCGCGACGATGCCGAGGGCTGCGGCGGCGAGGACGAAGCCGCGGTGGGGCAGGCGTTCGGTGGCGAGGGCCGTCCAGGCGGTGAGCATGCCGGTGACGACCCAGACGGCGCCGACGATCAGCGACAGGCCGGCGATCGTCTGCATCGGATGCCGCATGACCAGCAGCCCGGCGAGCACGTAGAGGGCCGCTACGAGCAGCGCGGTGTGCCGGTCGCCGTGAGCCCGGGCGAACGCGGCGACGAACCGGAAGCCGCCGGTCACCAGCAGGTACAGCCCGATCAGCACGGCGAGGACGTGCAGGGTCTCGTCCGGCCAGGCCAGGGCCAGGATGCCCGGCACCAGGGTGGCGACCGCGGAGCCCAGCAGCCAGGTCCAAGAGCCCCCGAGGTCGGCGAGGGCCCGTGAGGGGTCGCCGTCCAGGGGCCGCCCGGTCCCGTAGGGATCGTCGTAGACCGTCCGGCCGGAGCCGTAGGGGTCGTCGTACGCGCCAGGTGTCCCGTCGGTCGAGGGTCGGGGGCCGCCCTCTGGGGCAGGCGTCCCGCCTGTCGGGGGTTCGGGTCCGGTACGCGGTGCCGGATCACGCGACACGGTCATGGCTCCTCCTCGCGTGACGCGGCCGCCCGTCACCGGGCCGCCGACGGGACGGTGTGCGCGGCCCGCACGGACCGCACCCGTCGAGCGTCCCGCCCGCCCCCGCGCGGCGGATCACCCAGGGCGGGTGATCTCCACGGGTCGCCGTGGCGGGTCAGTCGGGCATCTGCCGCATTTCCAGGACCCGCAGGCCGAGCGACTGGCAGCGGGCGAGCAGTCCGTAGAGCTGGGCCTCGTCGACGATCGGACCGTAGAGCACCGTCTGACCCGACATCACGACGCTCTCGAGTTCCGGAAACACCTTGGTCAGGGTCTCCGACACGTGTCCCTCGACGCGGATCTCGTAGCGCATCTGCTGTGCTCCCGCCGACAGCCCTTCGCGGTCCTGCTCAGGTCAACCCTCCGCCCCGGGAAGCGCCCGCACCTCACCCGGCGCAGGTGACCTGCGGGGTCCTCAGTGCGTCAGGGCGATCTTGACGGAGATGATCAGCAGGCCGAGGACCAGGTTCACCGCGGCGGTGAGGACCATCAGACGCCGTGGGGCGCCGGCCCGCCGGGCCGCGGCCAGCGACCAGCCCACCTGTCCGACGACGGCCACCGCGAGGGCGAGCCACCCGGCCCCCGCCACGTCCATCCCGAGGAGCGGGCTGACGGCCACGGCCACCGCGGGCGGTACCGCCGCCTTGACGATCGGCCACTCGTCCCGGCACACATGCAGCACGATCCGGCGGTCCAGGGCCTGCTGGGCCAGCCGGGCGCCGAACAGCTGGGCGTGCACATGGGCCACCCAGAAGACCAGGCCGGTGAGCAACAGCAGCAGGACCAGTTCGGCGCGGGGGAAGGAACCCAGCGAGCCGGCGCCGATCACCACGGAGGCGGCGAGCAGGGAGCCGTAGACGCCGCCGGTGTAGTCGGCGTGGGCCCGGCGCTCGGCCCGGCGTTCCTGCCGCGCCCGATGACTCGCCAGGCGCTCCCGTCGCGCCCGCCGCTCCCGTACGGATGGCGAGCCGGTCCTGGGCATGGGGGGCTCTCGCCGTCAGCCCACCGGGCCGAGGACGTCGGCCTCGCCGCCCGGGGCGGGGTACGCGGGGCGTTCCTGCCGTCCGGTGGGCAGATGGCGGGTCACCAGGAAGCCGGCCAGGGTGAAGCCGCCGGTGACGAGGATCGCCGCCTTCAGGCCGTCGAGCTGCGCCGAGGCGTACGAGTCGGTGAGCGCCGTGACCTCGGAAGGCGGCAGCCCGGCCTGCTCCGCCGCCGTACGCACCTGATCGGTGGGGACGAAGGAGATGCCCGCCTCCAGGGCGACGCCGGTCTCCTGGCGGGTCTGCTCCGACAGCCGCGGGTTGTCCTCCACCTGGGTGGTGAAGGCCTGGGTCAGGGCGCCGATGAGCAGCGATCCGATGAGCGCGGTCCCGAGCGCGGAGCCCAGGTTCTGGGCGGTGAACTGAAGGCCGCCGACCTCGCTGCGCTCCTCCTCGCCGACGCTGGACTGCACGACGTTGCCCAGCTGGGAGGCGAGCAGTCCCATGCCGACGCCCAGCAGGCCCATGGCGCAGGCGAACTGGGTGTCGTCGATGACGGGGTCGATCGTGGCCAGCAGCCACACGATGGCGGCCGTCAGCACCAGCAGGGCGAGCCGGACCACGCGGCGCGGCCCCGCCACCCGGCCCAGCCGGGCGGCGCACATGGACGTGACGAGCATCGTGACGGACACGGGCAGCAGCCGCAGTCCCGTCTCGAACGCGTCGAAGCCCTGCACCACCTGGAGGTAGAGGGGGATGGCGAAGAACAGGCCGAGCAGGATGAGGTTCTGGTTCAGCAGGGTCAGCAGGCCGGACCGCAGCGCCGGTACGCGCAGCAGCGACAGGTGGACGAGAGGCTCCTCCCCTCGGGCCTCCCGCCGGTGCTGCCAGCGCACGAAGAGGGCCAGGACACCCACGCCGGCGCCGATGACGAACAGGGTCGGCGCGAAGCCCAGCACGGTGAAGGGGGCGTTGCGCGGCCGCACCCAGCCCCAGGAGCTGCTCTGCAGGACGCCGAGGACGCCGAGGGCGAGCCCGGTCGCCGAGAGCGCGGCGCCCACGAGGTCCAGTCGGGGGCGCGGCCCGGTGCGGGGCGACTCGGTGATCACCCGGTTGCAGGCCAGCACGGCGAGGACCACCACGACCTCGCCGGCGAAGACCAGACGCCACGTCAGGTACGTCGTCACCCAGCCGCCGAGGAGGGGGCCGACCGCGATGCCGGCGCCCGCGAGGCCGCCGATGACGCCGTAGGCGACCGCACGGTCGCGCCCCCGGTAGGACGCCGCGACCAGGGCCGCCATGGAGGGCAGCACCATCGCGGCGCCGAGCCCCTCGATGACCGACCAGCCCACGGCGAGCACCGCCACCGTGGGGGCGACGGCGGTCAGGGCCGAGCCGGTGCCATAGACGACCATGCCGAGGAGGAACACGCGTCGGCGTCCCAGCAGGTCGCCGACCCTACCGCCGACGATCATGAAGGCGGCCATGACCAGGGCGTACAGCGTGATGACCGCCTGGATCGTGGTGACCTCGGTGTCGAAGTCCTCGACGAGCTGGCTGATGGAGACGTTCATGACGGCCGTGTCCAGCACCATCAGGAACTGGGCCGCTCCCAGCACGATCAGAGCCCACCAGTGCCGCACGGCGTCACCTCACCGGGATCGGTCCGGGCCGCCTTTCACGGGGCCCGGGCGGCGGCAGCGCACCGCCACCGCTCCCATCACAGACGAAACCCCCGCCCCCCGCCTCACCCGCCACGGGCGAGCGGGAGCCCGCATCGCCGGCGGCCCGGCGTCAGAGCGCCCCGCTCACAGCAGCCCCAGCTCGCGGGCCCGGCGTACGGCCTCGTTGCGGCGGTTCACCGCCAGCTTCCGGTAGACGCTCTTGAGGTGCGTCTTCACGGTGTTGACGGACACGTACAGGTCGGCGGCGATGTCCTCGGTCGACATCATCTGGGCGAGCCGTCGCAGCACGTCGAGCTCGCGTCCGCTGAGCTGCTCCACGAGCAGAGGCGCGGGCTCGCCGGACGCCCCGGGCGCCGGTCCCGGCACCAGCCAGCCCGCGGCCAGGTGTCTGAGCGGTCCCTCGCCCAGGTACGGCCCGAGCCACGCGCCCGTCTCCAGGAAGGGGCGGCGCAGCAGCTCGCGCCGGGCCTGCGTGAGCGACCGGGCGAGGAGCCCGCGGGCGGTCGCGGTGTCTCCCGCCGTGTGCGCGGCCTGGGCGCGCAGCAGCGTGGCGCGGACCAGCACGGCGGGGCCGGCGTCGTCGTCGGCGATGGCGTCGAGCAGTTGGAAGGCCGCGTCGCGGTCGCCCGCCGCGAGGTGGATCCGCGCCGCGCCCACCACGCTGGCGGGCTGCTCGTCGGCCAACCGCTGAAGCACCTCCTCCGCCGCCTCCGGTCGGCCCTCGGCGAGGTGGGCGGCGGCGACGACGAGCGCGGCGTGGCTCTGCGCCCACGGGGAGACGACGTCGGCGGTCACGGCCGGTTCCGCCGCCGCCAGAGCGGCCCGCGCCTTGCCCCTGGCCAGCAGCAGCCGTGCCGTCGCGATGGACCGGCCCGCGGCCGTCACCGGGTCCCGGGGCGCGTGGTCGGGGGTCTCGTCGAGGAGCGCCTGGGCCTCGGCGAGTTCGTTGCGGTCCACGGCGACGGCGGCCCGCACCAGCCGGCCGAGCCCGCAGCCGGCCGCCTGGGGCAGGCTGAACCGCTCGGTCTCGGTCATCGCCTCGACCGCCTTGTGCTCCGCCCTGCTGGGCCACCCGTCGAGGTAGTCGATGAGCGCCAGATGCTCCAGGGACTCCTCCCGGGGCAGCGCCGTCGGGGCGCCCGCGGTGCTGTCGGCCACGGTGGTGAGCGCGTCGCGCGCCTCCTCGAAACGCCCGGCCCACAGCCGCGTCGAGCCCAGGTGGGTCAGCAGCAGGGCGGGCAGTTCCGGATGCTTGTCGAGGAGGTGGGCGGGGACCTCCTGCTCCAGCTCGCGGGCCACGCGCATGGCCTGTTCCGCCCGTCCGGGGGAGCCGGCCAGCCGGGCCGCGAGTACCTCCAGCAGCGCGCAGCTCAGCTGGGTGGCGGCGGCGCCGGACGTGTCGTCGCCGGTCAGGTGCTCCTCGGCGCGCTGGAGATGGGCCAGGCCGTGGTCGAGGTCGGACCGGGACAGGTCGCGGGCCGCGCGGACGAGGTCCGCCGCCGGGCTCGTCGTCTCGGGCCCCATGCCGGAGAACAGCTCGACGAGGTCGTCGGAGCGCAGACCGGTGAAGAGCTGCCCGATCGCCAGGTCCTCGACGAGGGCGCGGGCGGTGAAGTCCCAGTGTCCGGCGGCGGCGCCGTGCACCAGCATCTCGGGGACGGCCCCCGACCGGCGCAGCCATCGCGCGGCCCGCAGATGCAGTTCGGGCTCCAGGCCGGGGGAGCGTTCCGTCAGGTGGGCCCGGAGTATCTCCCGGAACAGCGGGTGGAGGCGGTACCAGGCGTGCCCCAGGTCCTCGACGAACGCGTTCTGCCGGTGCAGGCCGGCGAGGATGGGCTCGGCGTCGGTCCGCCCGGTCAGCGCGTCCGCGAGGTCGGCGCAGAACCGCTCCAGGACGCTGACCCGCAGCAGGAGGTCCTGGGTGGACGGCGGCTGCCGCTTGAGGACCTCCGCCAGCAGGAAGTCGGCGACCGTGCTGTGCCCGGCCTCGAACTCCTTCAGATACGCCTGCGGGTCCGGGTGTTCGCGCGCGGCCAGGGCGCACAGCCGCAGACCGGCCGCCCAGCCCCGGGTGCGCTCCACCAGATCACCGGCCGCCGGTCCGGTCAGGTGGAGTCCGTGCAGCTCCAGCAGCGCGACCGTCTCCTCGGGGGTGAAGGCCAGCTCGGCGTCGCGGATCTCCGTCATCGCGCCGGCCGCGCGGTAGCGGTGCAGCGGCAGCGGGGGCTCGGTGCGGGTGACGATGACCAGGCGCAGGCCGGGGCCGGCGTGGTGCAGTACGAACTCCAGCTGCTCGGAGATCTCCGGGGAGCTCACCCGGTCGTACTCGTCGAGGACGGCGGTCACGGTGTGCTCGCCGCCGCCGAGGCACGCGGCGAGCCGGGTCAGCAGGGCGGGGTTCACACGGCTCGCGTCGGCCGGGGAATCGATGTCGTCGGCGATCGGTGCGCCGCCGGCGCGCAGGGCCTGGAGGACATGGGCCCAGAACATGCCGGGGCTCTGGATGGCGGCGTCGACGGTGAGCCAGGCGACCGGCTGGTCGAGACCGGCGGCCCAGTCGGCGACCAGGAGGGTCTTGCCGGCTCCGGCGGCGCCGTTGACCATCGTGAGGGGGGTCAGCAGGGCCTGGTCGAGGTGCCGGACGAGGCGTTCGCGCCGGAGGAAGGTGCCGGGTCGGGCGGGGAGGGCGAACCGGGTCCGCAGAAACGGGTCGCCCAGCGGATCGACGCGGGAATCGGCCGGTCCGTGCGGAGTCGCTGCGCTCGCTGCCACCACGTTCGCCGCCTGGGGGGTTCGGGGACACCCCCCTGTCGCCTGGACAGGCTCTCCCCGCATCAACCATCACAGACCCTCCGCCTTCCCGCACGCCAGGGCCGAACGGCCCCTACGGGGGTGACCTTCAGGTCGCCGCGTCCATCTTCTGGTCCAGGGTGAGGGCCGCCCTGATCAGGGCCAGGTGGGTGAAGGCCTGGGGGAAGTTGCCCAGTTGCTCTCCCGTGGGGCCGATCTCCTCCGCGAAGAGGCCCGCGTGGTTGGCGTAGGTGAGCATCTTGTCGAACGCGTAGCGGGCCTGCCCGAGCCGGCCGGCCTGCGCCAGCGCGTCGACGTAGAAGAAGCTGCACAGCGAGAACGTGCCCTCGCTGCCGCGCAGGCCGTCGGGCGACGCCTGCGGGTCGTAGCGGTAGACGAGGCTGTCCGACACCAGCTCCTCCTCCATCGCCTCCAGCGTGGCCGTCCAGCGCGGGTCCCCCGCCGAGATGAAGCCCACGGTCGGCATGAGCAGCAGGGACGCGTCCAGCGTGGTGTCCTCGTAGTGCTGGACGAACGCCGAGCGCCGCCCGCTCCAGCCGCGTTCCATCACCTGGCGCAGGATGTCGTCCCGGGCCGCCTCCCACTGGGGGAGGTCCGCGGGCCTGGCGTACGTACGGGCCATCCGGACCCCCCGGTCGAAGGCGGCCCAGCACATCAGCCGGCTGTAGGTGAAGTCCTTCTGGCCGCCCCGGGTCTCCCAGATGCCCTCGTCCGGCCGGTCCCACGCCTTGACCAGCCAGTCCAGCACTCCGGACAGCGCCTGCCAGCCCTCGTACGGCGGAACCTCACGGAGTTCGTCGACGCCCTGGGACAGCGCCAGCGCGGCCTCGCCGTAGATGTCGAGCTGGAGCTGGCCCGCCGCGCCGTTGCCGACGCGCACCGGCGCCGAGCCGCGGTAGCCCTCCCAGTGGTCGAGGACCTCCTCCGACAGCTCGGGATCCCCGTCGACGCGGTACATGATCTGCAGGGGCTCGCCGCTCACCGTGCGCTGCGCCCTGAGCCGGTCGCCGAGCCAGCGGCGGAACGCCTGCACCTCCTCGACGTACCCGAGCCCCAGCAGGGCGCCGACCGACAGGGAGCCGTCGCGCACCCAGGTGTAGCGGTAGTCCCAGTTGCGGCCGCCGCCGATCTGCTCCGGCAGGCCCATGGTGGCCGCCGCGACCGGTGCGCCGGTGGGCGCGTAGGTGAGCAGCTTGAGGGTGATCGCCGACCGGTTCACCATGTCCTGCCAGCGGCCGTGGTACCGGCTGCGGCGCACCCAGGCGTGCCAGAAGTCCCGGGTCTCGTCGAACATCTCCCGCACCAGCTCCCGTGTCACCGGGGGCGGGGCGTCGTCGGCCGGGTCGCCCACCGTCAGGACGATCGCCGCCGTCTCCCCGTGCGTCAGCACCACGTCGGCCCGTACGTCGTCGTCCTCGCGGATCCACCGCACCGGCCCCGCCGCCTGCAGCACGGCCCGCGCACCGGGTGCGTCGAACCGTACGGCGTCCTCGCCCACGTCGAGCCGGTGCCGGGCGCGGCCGTAGTCGAAACGGGGCCGGCACTCCACGCGGAAGCGGACCCGGCCGCGCGTCACGCGCAGCACCCGCACCAGCCGGTGCCGCGACGACGCCCGCTCCGGGCGCTCCACCGGCATGAAGTCCACGACCTCGCCCACGCCCTCCTCGGCCAGGAAGCGGGTCACCAGCACGGCCGTGTCCTGGAGATACAGCTGCACCGGGGGGCGCCCGGTGTCGGCGGTGACGGTGAAGTACCCGCCGCGGGCCTCGTCGAGGAGCGAGGCGAACACGCTCGGGGAGTCGAATCGGGGCGCGCACAGCCAGTCGACCGTGCCGTCGCCGGAGACCAGTGCCGCCGTCTGGAGGTCTCCGACCATTCCGTGGTTCGCGATCGGGGGGTAGCCGCCCATGACCGGTGCTCCTTCGTCCGTCGGTGCGGCTCCCACCCGACCAGGCGCGCCGGGGCCGTGCCTCCCCCGCCACGGGTGAGTCGAAATGCGCTGGCCGGAAAACCCGCGCCGGGAGGCGCCTCGCGTCCGCGTGGTCCCGGAGGAAAACAGGCGTCCGCCCGCTGGGGCACGCCTCGTTGACCGATGATGGGCGGGACATGACCATGCCCCACCCGTCGTCGCGCCCCGCGCCGCGTCCCGCACGAACTCCGCTCCCCGCCCCGCGGCGGCCGCTGCCCGTCCCACGGGCCGCGGTCTTCGCGCTCGTGGGGAGCGTGCTGGGGCTGACCGCGCACCGGCTCGCCGACGACGGCGGCGGCACGGTGTGGTGGCGGGGCGCGGTCGGTGCCGTCGTCCTCTTCGGCATCGGGCTCGTGGGAGCGCGGCGGCCCCGGTCCCTGGGCTTCGTGATGCTCGTGTGCGGGGGCGCGCAGGCCGGGTTGCACGTGTGGCTGGAGGGGGCGGGTCCTGGCGGCGGTTCCGCACCGGCGACGCCGGCCTCGATGGCTGCCTCCATGCCTGGCTCGATGTCTGGCTCTACGGCGGGGCACCTGCACCGGCTCGGGGTCCATGGCCCGGTGGGCTGGGAGCAGCATCTGCCCATGGCCTGTCTGCACGCCGTCGCCGCTCTCCTCGTCGCGGTCCTGCTGCACCGCGCGGACGCCGTCTGCTGGTCGCTCGCCCGGGGGCTGACCGGGGCGGTCGACGCCCTGCGGGCCGGGCTGGCCCTGGTGACCGCGGCGCTCGGCGGCGAGCCGGTCGCCGACCGCTGCCGCGCCGGTGTTCCGACCAGCGGCCGGGACACGCTCCTGTCCGGGGTCGTCCTGGCGGATGTCGTGGTGCGCAGGGGGCCTCCTCTCCGGGCTGGGTTCAGCCGCTTCGACTGACCTGCCGGGCGGCCCCTTCGGCCCTCCCGCGCCCTTCCACGCCTGGAGAACCTCTCTCATGCACCCCACCAGAAACATCAGCACCATCAAGAACACCCGCACCACGAGCCGTATCGCCCTGGTGTCGGCCACCGCCGCCACGGCCCTCCTCCTCACCGCCGGCCCCGCCGCCGCCCACGTCGAGGTCGAGTCCGCGCGGGCCCAGGCCCTCGCCCAGAACGTCGAGGTTCGCTTCGACGCCGAGGCCGAGTCCGACTCCGCCGGCATCACCAAGGTGCGCGTCGTCCTGCCCGAGGGCATCGCGCCCGCCGACGTGACCTACGGCGAGGGCCCCGCCGGGTGGAGGTTCACCCCGGCCGGCGACGGCTACACCGTCGAGGGGACCGCGTTGAAGAGGGGCCAGAACGCCGAGTACTCCGTCGTCGTCAGGCAGCTCCCCAACGCCAAGGAGCTGGTCTTCAAGACGCTCGTCAGCTACGGCGACGGCCGCACCGACCGCTGGATCGAGCTCGACGAGAACGGGGAGAATCCGGCGCCCGTACTGAAGTTGAAGGCCGCCGCGCCCGGCGCCGCCCCGGTCGCCCCGTCGTCGCCTTCCGCCTCACCGTCCCCCACCTCCCCCTCCTCCCCCGCGTCCGCCTCGCCGACGGGCACGGCGGCGCCGGCCGACGACAAGAGCGAGGCCAAGGACGACGACGGCGGTCTGTCCGGCGGAGCATGGGCGGGGATCGCCGTCGCCGTACTCGCCGTGGCGGGCGCGGCCGCCGGCTATCTCGTACGGCGTCGGCGGGCCGCGTCGGAGTGAGGCGACGCCCGGCCGCCTCGCGTTCCGGGGCGGCCGGGAACCCGTGTCAGGTGTTCCAGCTCTCGTCGTACGGGTCGTGCGGCACCGGTACCGGTATCGCCCGGGTGACCTGGAGGTACGGGATGGGGCCGCCGTTCACCGGGTCCTTCGTGCGGCGGGGCGAGTAGGTCCCCGTCACCGTCAGCCAGGTGTCCGGCTGAAGCACCGGGGGGATGCTCCCGGTCAGCGCGATCTTCACCGGCTGGGCGTCCGCCGCACAGCAGTTGAGGGCCATCCGCACCAGGTACGGGGTGCCGTCGGCGTCCAGGGCCACGAAGCCGGTGATCTCGATGGTGCGGCCGGTCAGGGTGCGGCCGTGGTCGTAGACCGCCCGTCCCGCGTAGTCCACCACGCTGAGGCGGAGGGGGCCGGTGGCCGGGAGGGCGGGGTAGGCGATCGGCTCCTGGAGAGCGGTGCCCGTGCGGGTCGCGCTGTAGGAGCCGAGGGCCGGCGGGGCGACGAGGATCAGCGCGAGGAGGGGGAGGACCAGCAGCCAGGAGACCCGGGGGTTGTGCCCGGAGTGCTCGGCGTGAGCTTCGTGGCCGGCGTGCGCGGCTTCGGCGTGGGCCTCCTCGGCGCCGGAAGCCTCGCGCCGCTTCCTGCCGTACCACATCGACGCCAGCGCCGCCCCGATCAGCACCGCCCCCGCCGCCAGCAGCAGCGGCCGCAGCCCCGCCTTGACGTACCGCAGATACAGATCCGTCGTCCCCGCGTGCAGCAGGGACGCGCCGAGCAGGAACAGCACCGCCGTCTGCGACTGCCGGTTCACAGCAGGACCACCCCCACCACCACCGAGACCGCGATCGCCAGCACGAACGTCAGCGGGGCGAAGCGCAGCGCGAACGCCCGGCCGAAGGTGCCCGTCTGCATCGCGAACAGCTTCAGGTCGATCATCGGCCCCACGACCAGGAACGCCAGCTTCGCCGTCGGCGAGAACTGCGTCAGCGACGCCGCGACGAACGCGTCCGCCTCCGAGCAGATCGACAGCACGACCGCGAGGACCGCCAGCGCCAGGACGGCGACGACGGGGTTGTCCGCCGCCGTGCGCAGCCAGCTCGCCGGCGCGACCGCCTTGAGCGTGGCCGCCGCCATCGCGCCGAGCACCAGGAAGCCGCCCGCGTGCATCACGTCGTGCCGCACCGAGTCCCAGAAGGTCTCGCCCTTCGTCCGCCCCTCGTGCCCGCCGTGCTCACGCGGGCGCAGCAGGTCGGTGCGGCCCAGGCGGTGCCAGAGCCAGCCCATCGCGCACGCCGTCAGCAGTCCCGCGACGAGTCGGGCCACGACCATCTCGGGGTGGCGCGGGAAGGCCACCGCGGTCGCGGTCAGCACCACCGGGTTGATCGCCGGGGCCGACAGCAGGAAGGCCAGCGCCGCCGCCGGGGTCACCCCTCGCCGTACCAGCGCGCCCGCCACCGGCACCGACGCGCACTCGCAGCCCGGCAGCACCGCCCCCGCCATCCCGGCCACCGGGACCGCCAGCGCGGGCCGGGACGGCAGGGCGCGGGCGAAGAACGACGGCGGCACGTACACCGCGATCGCCGCCGACAGCAGCACCCCCAGCACCAGGAACGGCAGCGCCTGGACGACCACGGCCACGAACACCGTCGTCCAGCTCTGCATCACCGGAGCGGACAGCGCCCGCCGGACCGGCCCCTGGAACAGCACGAGGAGGAGCAACAGGAGGGTCAGGGCCAGGGGGGAGCCGACGCGCCGCTGCTCGGGCTGCCGAGCACCGGTCGCGGTGCGCTCCTCGGGGGGCGCCTTCGTGATGGACACCGTCGCGGCTCCTCCGGATCGCCTGTCCTGCCTCCCCTCCCATACGGCCGTACGCGCGCGTGTGTTCATGCGTTTCTGGAACCTCCTGTCCCGGTGGGGCAGTCTTCTCCCTCGTGGGGAGCGTTCCGAATCAGAGTGCGCGGCAGGGTGCGCCGGGCGACGCCGGCGCACACATGGTGGTGTGCGGCGACGACGGGCTCGCACACCGGCTCGCCGCCGAACTCCGGGGTGTCTACGGCGAACAGGTCACCCTCGTCGTACCGCCCGCGGAGCGCACCGCCCGGCAGCCGGTCGTCGGGCGGGCCCGTGCGGTGTCGGCGGCGCTGTTCGACCGGGTGGTGAGCGCGGCGGTCGGCCGGCCCGCCAACGGCAACGGCGCCCCGCCCCCGGCGAGTCCCGAATCCGGGGGACAGCAGCGGACGTTGGAGGCCGTCGAGGCGTCCGAGGCGGTGCTGTCCGACGCGGGGGTGGAGCGGGCCGCGGCTCTCGCCCTCGTCTACGACGACGACGAGACGAACATCCGCGCCGCCCTCATCGCGCGCCGGCTCAATCCCCGGCTGCGGCTCGTACTGCGGCTGTACAACCGGCGGTTGGGGGGTTACGTCGAGGAACTCCTCGACCAGGCCGCCGCGTTGGCCTCGGCGGCCGGGGACGCGGTGGGCGGTGACGGGGAGGCGCCGACCACCACCGTGCTGTCCGACGCCGACACCGCGGCGCCCGCGCTCGCCGCGAGCGCGGTCGCCGGTACCACCAAGGTCGTGCAGCTGGGCGGCCTGATGCTGCGCGCGGTCGAGCGGCCACCGGACGAGACCGGGACGGGGGCCGGGTCGGGGGCCGGTCAGGGAGGCTCGGGAGACGGGCCGGCGGCCGTGCTCGCGCTGTTGTCCGTGACGGGTGGCGATCCGGCCGGGGCGGACGGTTCGGAGAGCGGGGACCAGGGGCCGCAGTTGCTGCCCGACGCGGCGACGGTACGGGACGCGCGCGGGCGCGGGACCATGGTGCTGGAGCAGGTGTCCTACGCCGCCGACGCCGGGGCCGCGCTGTCCGCCGGGCGGGGTACGGGGGTGGTGTCGCCGTTCGCCTCGCTGTTCTCGCCGCGGTTGCGGTGGTCGCTGGCCGGGCTCGTGGCGTGCGTGGTGGCGCTGGCCGTGGCGTTGTGGCTGGCCACCGGGATCCATCCGCTGGGCGCGGTGTACCTCACGCTGCTCGATCTGTTCGCCATCAACGATCCGGCGATCGGGGCGAGTACACAGCGGCAGGTGCTGCAACTGCTGTCCGGGCTCGTGGGGTTGTTGCTGCTGCCGGTGCTGCTGGCCGCGGTGCTGGAGGCGCTGGGGACCTTCCGGGGCGCCGGTGCGCTGCGGCGGCCGCCGCGGGGCATGGGCGGGCATGTCGTGCTGCTCGGGCTGGGGAAGATCGGGACGCGGGTGCTGACCCGGCTGCGGGAGCTGAACATTCCCGTCGTGTGCGTCGAGTCGGGGCCCGAGGCGCGGGGGCTCGCCGTGGCGCGGCGGCTGCGGGTGCCGGTCGTGCTCGGGGATGTCACCCAGGAGGGCGTGCTGGAGGCGGCGAAGATCCATCGGGCGCACGCGCTGCTGGCGGTGACCAGCTCCGACACGACGAATCTGGAGGCCGTGCTGTACGCGCGGTCCGTGCGGCCCGATCTGCGGGTGGTGCTGCGGCTGTACGACGACGACTTCGCGACCGCCGTGTACCGCACCCTGCGGGCCGCGCATCCGGGGGCGCAGACGCGGAGCCGGAGTGTGTCGCATCTGGCGGCTCCTTCCTTCGCGGGGGCCATGATGGGGCGGCAGATGCTGGGGGCGATCTCGGTGGAGCGGAGGGTGTTGCTGTTCGCCGCGCTGGAGGTGGGTGGGCACGCCCCGTTGGAGGGGCGGACGGTGGGGGAGGCGTTTCGGGCGGGGTACTGGAAGGTGCTGGCGCTGGACACGGGGGTTGAGGGGGCGGGGTTGGTGTGGGATCTGGCGGAGGACCGGGTGCTGCTGGCGTCGGACAGGGTGGTGCTCGCGGCTACCCGCCGGGGGCTGGCCACCCTGCTCCGCCGCCGCCCCCTCCAGCGCCCCGAGCCGTAGGGGCTCCGCCCCCTGAACCCCCTGTGCCCACCCACCACCCGACGGGGGCGGATGGGCGTGAACGCGTCGGCAGGGCGTCAGGCCAGGTGCCTGTTCGCGAACTGGAGTTCCAGGCGGACCTGCTTGATGCGTTCGTCCACCACCAGGGAGCCGTGGCCCGCGTCGTAGCGGTAGACCTCGTGCTCCGCTCCCCTCGCCTCCAGCCGCTTGACGTAGTTGTCGATCTGGCGGATCGGGCAGCGGGGGTCGTTGACGCCCGCGGAGATGTAGACGGGGGCCTTGACCTGGTCCACGTACGTCAGCGGTGAGGACGCCTCGAAGCGGTCCGGGACCTCCTCGGGGGTGCCGCCGAGCAGCGTGCGGTCCATCGCCTTCAGCGCCTCCATCTCGTCGTGGTACGCCGTGACGTAGTCCGCGACCGGTACCGCCGCGATGCCCAGCGTCCACGCCTCCGGCTGGGTGCCGAGGCCGAGGAGGGTGAGGTAGCCGCCCCAGGAGCCGCCGGTGAGGACGAGGCGGTTCGGGTCGGCGAGCCCCGAGCTCACCGCCCACTCGCGCACCGCCGCGATGTCCTCCAGCTCGATCAGGCCCACCCGCACCTTCAGCGCGTCCGTCCACGCGCGGCCGTACCCCGTCGAGCCGCGGTAGTTGACCCGGATGACCGCATACCCGTGGTCGACCCAGGCCGCCGGTCCCGCCGCGAACGCGTCGCTGTCGTGCCAGGTCGGGCCGCCGTGGATCTCGAAGACCGTCGGGAGGGGTCCCTGCGCTCCCTGGGGGCGCTGGAGCAGCGCGTGGATGCGGCCGCCCGGCCCGTCCACCCAGACGTCCTCCACCGGCACCGAGCCGGGCGAGCGCATGCCCGGCGGGTCCAGGACCACCCCGCCCGCCGTCGAGCGGACGACCGGCGGCTGCGCGGCCGACGACCACAGGTACTCCACGCTGCCGTCGGGGCGGGCCGTCGCCCCGGACACCGTGCCCCGCGGGGTGGGGACGGGCTCCAGCGCGCGGGTCGCCAGGTCGTACCGGAACAGTTCGCTGCGGGCCTCGAAGCTGTGGGCGATCAGCAGCCCGCTGCCGTCCACGTACCACTCGGCGCTCACGTCGCCGGGCAGGTCCAGCGCGAGGTCGCTCTGCTCGCCGGTCGCCACGTCCCACACCAGCGGCTCCCAGCGGCCGCGCCGCTGATGCCCGATGAGCAGCCGGGTGTCGCCGTCGACCGGGGCGAAGCCGAGCACCTCCAGGCCGAGTTCCTTCGTGCCGCCCTCGGTGTCGTCCAGTTCGGCGACCGTGGTGCCGTCGAGGCGCAGGACGCGCAGCGCGGAGTGCATGGCGTCGCCGTGCTCGGTGTGCTCGATGACCAGGAGCGAGCCGTCGTGGGAGAGGTCGCCGACGCCGGCCGACTCGCGGTGGCGGTAGATCTCCACCGGTGACTCGCCGGTGCGGGCCACATGGATCGTCGTACCGTCCTCGTCGGTGGAGCGGCCGACCACCGCCGTGCGGCCGTCGCGGCTCAGGGCGAGGCCCGCCGGGTAGGACGGGTCGAGGCCGGGCGTGGCCAGCTCGTCCTCGCCGCCCGTGAAGGGCTGGCGGCGCCAGACGCCGAACTCGTCGCCGTCCTTGTCGTCGAACCACCAGATCCACTGGCCGTCCGGGGAGAGCACGCCGTCCGTCGTGCCGTTCGCTCTGTTGGTCGCCTGACGCTGCTCGCCGGTGAGACGGTCCCAGGCGTACAGCTCGTACGTCCCTGTCGCGTTCGACACGAACAGGGAGCGGTGCGGGGCGTCCTCCGCCCAGTCGGGCAGCGACACCCTCGGCGCCCGGAAGCGCTTCTCCCAGTCCGGCATCTCCTCGTCCCGCTCAGGCGCGGACGACCCGTTGCTCTCAGTCATGGCCCCATAGTGCCCGCTGCGGCCGACGAGTGAAGGACGAGCTCCCCAGCCTGTGGACAACCGGGCCCCGGACGCCCCTCCCTGTGGACAACCCCGTCACTCCCGCCACCCCGCGCACCACCGCCCCGCCACCCGGCGTTCCCCCCGCCCCGCCGCCCGTCCGCCCGCGCCGCCCCCGTACCGTTGGAGGCGTGTACCGGTTCCTGCTCACCCCCCGATGGTGGGGAATCAACGTCTTCGTGCTGCTGGCGATCCCCTTCTGCGTCTTCATGGGGTCCTGGCAGCTGAGCCGGTTCGAGTCGCGGGTCGACGACCATCGCGCCGCCGCGTCGCAGGTCGCGGAGAACCGTACGGAGGCCCCGCGTCCGCTCACCGAGCTGCTGCCGGTGGACAAGGCGACCTCCGGCAAGCAGGTCACCGTGACCGGCCGGTACGCACAGCAGCTGCTCGTCCCGGACCGGACGCTGGACGACCGCGCCGGCTTCTACGTCCTGACGCTGCTGCGCACCGACTCCGGCAAGGCGCTCCCGGTGGTCCGGGGCTGGCTGCCCGGCAAGGCCGACCCGTCAAGGGCCCCCGCACCGCCGGCCGGCCGGGTGACCGTCAAGGGCGCCCTCCAGGCCTCGGAGACGCCCGGGGACAACGGCGTCAGCGCCCGCGGCGGCCTGCCGGCCGGACAGACCGCGGCGATCAGCGCGGCCTCCCTGGTCAACCTGGTCTCCTACGACCTGTACGACGCCTGGGTCACCCTCGACACCGCCGACCCGGGCATGACGGCGGTCCCGGCGACCGCGCCCGGTGGTACGGGCCTGGATCTGAAGGCGTTCCAGAACCTCGGCTACACCGGTGAGTGGTTCGTCTTCGCCGGGTTCGTGGTGTTCATGTGGTTCCGGCTGTTCCGGCGCGAGGTCGAGTTCGCCCGGGACGCCGAGCTGGGCATCGTCGCGGACGACCGCGCCGAGCCGGGCGACGAGCCGCGGGAGCGGCCCGCCTACGACGACGCCAGCACGCCCGTCCGGTAGATCGTCCCCGCGCAGGCGTTCGGCACGGTCACCGTGACCGTCGGCGCGCCCTCGTCCGCGGTGTACGTGACCACGACGCTGCCGTCGGCCGTGCCGTCCGCCCGCATCAGCTGGGGGGAGGTGCCGGTCGTACCGGTCGTGGTGGTGCCGTCCGTGGTGCCGGTCTGCTCGCTCGGGCTCGGGCTGGGGCTCGGCGACGAGGTTCCTCCCGAGTCCCCGCCGCTGCCGGAGCCGCTGCCGCCGGTGGTGGGGCAGGTCGCCGAGGGCACCCAGGCGAACTTGACGTCGTAGGCCGAGCCGGGCGCGAGGACCAGCCGGGAGACGTAGAGCGACGGGTCGGACAGGCCGGCCGCCGCGTCGCCGGAGGTGTGCTCGGTGATGCTGATCTTGGCGGGGTCGGCGGCGCCCTGCGGGGTGGGCGTCAGGGCGACCTTGCCGCTGACCGCGCAGCTCTGGGAGGAGACGTTGACGACCCGGAAGGTGCCGTAGACGATCCCCGCGGAGTCCGCGCCCTGCACGCTGCCGGTCGCGGAGCCCAGCTGGGCCGCCGTGCAGGCGGGGGCGTCCGCCGGGGACGCGGGGGACGGGCCGGCGCCGCCGGCCGCGCCCGCCGTCTTGCCCTCGCCGGTGCCGCTGCTGCCCCTGACCGTCTCACCGCTCTGCCCGTTGCCCCCGACCCGGCCGGCTGAGCCACCGTCGGGCCCCTTCGCGTCGCCGGCCCCGCCATGGGCTTCGGAGGCCTGGCCGGCGATGGAAGGGTTGGCGTCGGAACCCCCGGAGTTCGACACGTGCAGGACCGCCGGGACGGCGGTGCCGATGAAGAGGGCCGCGGCGGCCATGCCGACGGCGGCCTGCCGCTTGCGGGCCCGGCGGGCGGGGACGGCGCGGCGCAGATGGTCGAGGGTGCCGTCCCGCGGCTCGATCTCGTCGACCGCCTGGTGCAGCATCCGGCGCAGTGCCAGCTCGTCCGAGTCGAGCCCGTGGGGGCCCTGGTCGTCGAGGTGGTGGTTCACGGTTCCGTTCCCAGCGTGCGATTGGTTCGGCTCTTGCTTGTCCTGGGCGCCGTACGGGTGCGTCGGCTCCCGGTGATCCCGGCCCGGCTCTTCCCCGCTCACGTCGACGCCCCCATCGCGGTGCGCAGGGCGGCGATGCCGCGCGAGCCGTAGGCCTTCACGGAGCCCAGGGAGATGCCGAGGGTCTCGGCGACCTGGGCCTCGGTCATGTCGGCGAAGTAGCGCAGGACGAGGACCTCGCGCTGGCGGCGCTGGAGGCCCTTCATCGCCTTGATGAGGGAGTCGCGCTCCAGCTGGTCGTACGCCCCTTCCTCGGCGCTCGCCATGTCCGGCATCGGCTTGGACAGCAGCTTCAGGCCGAGGATGCGGCGGCGCAGGGCCGAGCGGGAGAGGTTGACGACGGTCTGGCGCAGATAGGCCAGGGTCTTCTCGGGGTCGCGGACGCGCTTGCGCGCGGAGTGGACGCGGATGAACGCCTCCTGCACGACGTCCTCGCAGGAGGCGGTGTCGTCGAGGAGGAGCGCGGCGAGGCCGAGGAGCGAGCGGTAGTGCGCTCGGTAGGTCTCGGTGAGGTGGTCGACGGTGGTGCCGGCGGCCACGACCTCCTCGGCGCCGTCGCGCTGACCGGGGATGCGGGTGGGCCGCGCTGCTGGCATGGGCGCGATCACCGGCATGCCGCCGGGTGCCCCGGCAGCGCGGGGCCGGACGATCCGGGTCGGCACGAAGGCCGTACCGCGGGTCGTCGCACGGAAGTCGAGTACCTCAGCCACGCCAGTTGGACACGCGCACCCCGGTCGGGGTTGTACGCGGGCCGCGCTTTTCTGACGCCGGCAAGGGTGCTGCCCGACGTCCCACTTCTCCTCATAGGTCCCGCTCTTCCCCTATGTACCGAACGAACAGGCGTCCCCACGCCTGGGACCACGGCGTCCCCGGCACACCGTGATCAGTCGCCTCCGCAACCCCGGTCGAGGGTGACCGCAAAGACGCTCCCCGCAGTCCGCGCGGTTGCGGATTGCGGGGAGGAAAGCCATCAGTGCGCAAATCCTACAAACGTTTTCGGCCCTGGCCAGGCGTTTCTTTCGCCACAGCGCTTCACGACCACGCAGCCGCAGGGCTTCACGCCCCTCGGCCACAGGGCCTTACGGCCCTCGGCCGCACGGCGTCACGACCGTTCGGCCGCGACGAGTTCCGCGATCTGGGCGGTGTTCAGGGCCGCCCCCTTGCGCAGGTTGTCCCCGCACACGAAGAGCTCCAGGGCGGTCGGATCGTCCAGCGCGCGGCGCACCCGGCCCACCCAGGTGGGGTCGGTGCCGACCACATCGGCGGGGGTCGGGAACTCACCCGCCTCCGGGTCGTCGGACAGCACGACGCCGGGCGCGGTGGCGAGGATCTCACGGGCCCGCCCGACGGTGACCTCGTCCTGGAAGCGGGCGTGGACGGTGAGGGAGTGCACGGTGATCACCGGCACCCGTACGCAGGTCACGGCGACGGGCAGGTGCGGCAGCCCGAGGATCTTGCGGGACTCGTCCCGCACCTTCATCTCCTCCGACGACCAGCCGTCCGCTCGCGCCGACCCGACCCACGGCACGACGTTCAGCGCGACCGGCTCCGGGAAGGGCCCGGTGTCGTCGCCGACGGCCCGGCGCACATCGCCCGGGCCGGTGCCCAGTTCGGTGCCGGCGACCAGGGACAGCTGGCGGCGCAGCGTCTCGACGCCGGCCCGGCCGGCCCCGCTGACCGCCTGGTACGACGACACCACCAGCTCGCGCAGCCCGAAGGCGGCGTGCAGCGCGCCCAGGGCGACGATCATCGTCAGGGTCGCGCAGCCGGGGTTGGCGATGATGCCGCGCGGCCGGACGCGCGCCGCGTGCGGATTGACCTCGGGCACCACGAGCGGCACGTCCGGGTCCATGCGGAAGGCGCCGGAGTTGTCCACGACGACGGCGCCGCGCGCGACGGCGATCGGGGCCCACTGGGCCGCGACCTCGTCGGGCACGTCGAACAGGGCGATGTCGACCCCGTCGAAGACCTCCTCCGACAGGGCCACCACCTCGACCTCCTCGCCGCGCACGGCCAGCTTGCGGCCGGCCGAGCGCGGCGAGGCGACGAGACGGATCTCGCCCCAGATGTCCGCCCGGTGGGACAGGATCTGGAGCATGACCGAGCCGACGGCCCCGGTCGCCCCCACGACCGCGAGCGTCGGCCGCGCGGTGGCGGCCATCAGCGGCCGGTGCCTCCGTAGACGACGGCCTCGTCGCTGTCGGAGTCCAGCCCGAAAGCGGTGTGCACGGCGCGCACGGCCTCGTTGACGTCGTCGGCGCGGGTGACGACCGAGATGCGGATCTCGGAGGTCGAGATCAGCTCGATGTTCACTCCCGCGTCGGACAGCGCGGTGAAGAAGTCGGCCGTCACACCCGGGTTGGTCTTCATGCCGGCGCCGACCAGGGAGATCTTGCCGATCTGGTCGTCGTAGCGCAGGGAGTCGAAGCCGATGCCGGCCTTGTTCTTCTCCAGCGCGTCGATGGCCTTGCGGCCCTCGGCCTTGGGGAGCGTGAAGGAGATGTCGGTCAGTCCGGTCGACGCGGCCGACACGTTCTGCACGATCATGTCGATGTTGATCTCGGCGTCGGAGATCGTCCGGAAGATCGCGGCGGCCTCGCCCGGCTTGTCCGGCACGCCGACGACCGTGATCTTGGCCTCGGAGGTGTCGTGCGCGACACCGGAGATGATGGCCTGCTCCACCTTCTGGTCCCCAATCGGCTCACTGCTGACCCAGGTGCCCTGAAGTCCGCTGAAGGACGACCGGACGTGGATCGGGATGTTGTAGCGGCGGGCGTACTCCACACAGCGGTGGAGCAGCACCTTGGAGCCGGAGGCCGCGAGCTCCAGCATGTCCTCGAAGGCGATCCAGTCGATCTTCTTCGCCTTCTTCACCACGCGCGGGTCGGCGGTGAACACGCCGTCGACGTCGGTGTAGATCTCGCAGACCTCGGCGTCGAGGGCGGCGGCCAGCGCGACGGCCGTCGTGTCGGAACCACCGCGCCCGAGCGTGGTGATGTCCTTCTTGTCCTGGCTGACGCCCTGGAAGCCCGCGACGATGGCGATGTTGCCCTTGTCCAGGGACTCCCGGATGCGGCCCGGCGTGACATCGATGATCCGCGCTTTGTTGTGGACCGAGTCGGTGATGACACCTGCCTGGCTGCCGGTGAAGGACTGGGCCTCGTGGCCCAGGTTTTTGATCGCCATGGCCAGCAGGGCCATGGAGATCCGCTCCCCGGCGGTCAGCAGCATGTCGAACTCACGGCCGGCCGGCATCGGGGATACCTGCTCGGCGAGATCGATCAGCTCGTCCGTCGTGTCGCCCATCGCGGAAACGACGACGACCACCTGGTGGCCGTTCTTCTTCGCTTCCACGATCCGCTTGGCGACGCGCTTGATGCCCTCGGCATCGGCTACGGAGGAGCCTCCGTACTTCTGCACGACAAGGCCCACGTGCGCTCCTCGCTCAGTTTGTCTCTATCCGCACATACGCCCTTGTACTGCGGGTCGGCTCAGTCTATCGAGCGTCCGAAATTCCCCTCCGGGATACCGCATGGTGAGACCTGCGGCCGACGCCCGGGAAGGACCCTGCCCACTGTCACCCGAGAGATGGCTGTGCATTAAATTTCAAGCACTGAGGCCGTGCGCGTGCGGCCGGCGGAAGAGGCTACTTCTGCGCCGGGTCCAACCCCAGCGGGCCGCCGATCTCCTCCTCCATCACCCTGCCCGCCTCGAACTCCAGGGTCTCGTCGCCCATGGCCGCCTGGTCCGTGTCCAGGCCGTCCAGTTCCTCCAGGGGCTGGTTCAGGCGGATGTGGGCCAGGACCGAGTGCAGGGCGCGCAGGGTCGCCGACGCGGTGGTCCCCCAGTTGGAGAAGTAGGAGAACTGCCACCACCACAGGGCCTCCGTGGTGCGGCCGGCCCGGTAGTGGGCCATGCCGTGGCGCAGGTCGGCGATGACATCGGCCAGGTCGTCGGAGATCCGGGCCGGGACCGGCGCCTTGCGGGGCTCGTAGGGGTCGAAGACCTCGGAGTAGACGTCGATCGGGTCCAGCAGCCGCGCGAGGTTCTCGCGGAGTTCGTCGACGTCGATGTCGGGGCCCGCGTCGGGCTCGTAGCGCTCGTCGGGGACGATGTCCTCGTGCGCGCCGAGCCGGCCGCCGGCCAGGAGGAGCTGCGAGACCTCCAGGAGGAGGAAGGGGACCGCCAAGTCCGGCTCGTTCCCCTTCGCGACCTCCGTGACGGCCACCAGGAAGCTCTCCACCTGGTCCGCGATCTGGACCGCGAAGTCGTCCGGGTTCTGGCCGGTCGCGTGCAGCGTGGCGTCAGACATCTAGGAGTCGTCTCCCCTCGAAGGCGCGGCCGAGGGTCACCTCGTCCGCGTATTCCAGGTCGCCACCCACCGGGAGGCCGCTGGCCAGGCGGGTGACCTTCAGGCCCATGGGCTTGATCATGCGGGCGAGGTACGTGGCCGTCGCCTCGCCTTCCAGATTCGGGTCCGTGGCCAGGATCAGCTCTGTGACCGTCCCGTCGGCCAACCGCGCGAGAAGTTCTCGTATACGCAGGTCGTCGGGGCCGACGCCCTCGATCGGGCTGATCGCCCCGCCCAGGACGTGATAGCGGCCGCGGAACTCACGGGTGCGCTCGATGGCGACCACGTCCTTCGGCTCCTCCACCACGCAGATCACCGAGGGATCGCGGCGGGCGTCGCGGCAGATGCCGCACAGCTCCTCCTGCGCCACGTTCCCGCAGGTCGCGCAGAAGCGGACCTTCGCCTTCACTTCGAGCAGCGCGTGAGCGAGGCGCCGTACGTCCGTCGGTTCGGCTTGCAGGATGTGGAAGGCGATCCGCTGCGCGCTCTTGGGACCGACGCCGGGCAGCCGCCCCAGCTCGTCGATGAGGTCCTGGACCACGCCTTCGTACAACGGACTGCCGTCCTTCCTGGATGTCGTTCAGTACGTACGGTAGATGGCCGAGGCCGGTCTGAGAAAGGTCAGAACGGCAGGCCGGGAATGCCACCGCCCAGGCCCTGGGCGAGCGGGCCGAGCTTCTGCTGCTGGAGCGTCTGCGCGTTCTGGTTGGCCGCCTGGACGGCCGCGACGACCAGGTCGGCGAGGGTCTCCGTGTCCTCCGGGTCCACCGCCTTCGGGTCGATACGCAGGGCGCGCAGCTCGCCGGCGCCGGTCACGGTGGCCCTGACCAGGCCGCCGCCGGCCTGGCCGTCGACCTCCGTGTTCGCCAGCTCCTCCTGGGCCCTGGCCAGGTCCTGCTGCATCTTCTGGGCCTGCTGGAGCAGCTGCTGCATATTGGGCTGGCCACCACCGGGGATCACGATCAGCTCCTGTCTGCTTTTCGGTTCTGCCATGAGCCTACGTGCTCCCCGAGGGCGTCGCCCCGCCACTCTTTCGAGTGAGTCGCGACCACGGTCTATACCTGATCAAGGGCCTCTTCCGGGCGGAAAGAGAGCGAAAGCGTCCCCTTCGCCACCCATTGGGCGGTAGGAAGGGTCCGGCACATCAGCATCAGTCGTCACGCTCAGTCACACGCCGAGTCACATGCCGCTGAGTCGCATGCCGACAGCCATTCACGCCTAGTCATCAGGGAGTGCCGGGTGGGTCAGCCGGAGATGCAGCCCGAGGGTGCGCCCCACGACGGGCGGGGCGAGGGCCCGGCCGGGCTGCGGCCGGGCGACCTGACCGGGCGGGCCTTTCCGCTCGGGGACTGGGGCGAGCCCGCGCAGCGGCTGGACGAGCTGTACCGGTGGGTGGAGCGCGGGGCGCTGCAGACGGCGGCCTGGTATCTCGCCGACCGGGTGTGGAAGCGGCGGGGCGCGCGGGCACTGCGGGCCGGGGCGGCGCTGGGCGCGGTCATCGGGGCCGGGCTGCCGCTGCTGGATCTGACCGGGGTGACGGGCGGGGCGGCGGCGTGGGGCTATCCGGCGCTGCTGCTGGCGGTGGCGTGCGTGGGCGTGGACCGGTTCTTCGGGGTGACGTCCGGGTGGATAAGGGACGTGGCCACGGCGCAGGCGGTGCAGCGCCGGCTTCAGGTGCTCCAGTTCGACTGGGCGTCGGAGAGCGTCCGTGAGGTGCTGGGTCCCGCGGAGGGCACGGCGAGCGAGGCGGCCGAGCGGTGCCTGGGGGTGCTGCGGCGCTTCTCGGAGGACGTGACGGAGCTGGTGCGCACGGAGACGGCCGACTGGATGGTGGAGTTCCGCACCGGGTCGGCGCCGCTCGGCATCCAGACGGCGATGGCGGGCTCGGGACGGGGCCAGGAGGCGGGGGGCGTCCCCGGCCGTTTCCCGACCCAGTCCAACGGCACCCGCCCGAACATGCCCCGCCAACGCCCCCCGGAGCCGAGGTGAACAGGCGCGGCTAGCGCGAGTACGTCAGCTTCTCGCCCGTCGCCGGGTTGGTGCGCTGGAGGGTGCCGTCGGGTAGGAGGGTGACCTCCGTGGCGCCGCCCGGGGTGCAGGCGGAGAGGGGCTTGCCGGTGGTGACCGTGGACGGGCCGATCTCCAGCGGGCCGTCCCCACCAGGATCGCGGGACAGCTTCGCGGCGAACTCGCAGTGGTAGTCCGCCCCGTCGGCGATCAGCGTGAGCACCGGGTCGCCGGCCTCCCCCTGCCGCAGGGTCAGTCGCCGTTTGTTGGAGCCGGTCGCGTTGTCGATGGTCGTGGACCAGGTGCCGAGGTACGCCTCCGGGATCGCGCCCTTCTCCGACGCGCTGGGGCTGGGTGACGCCGGCTCCGACTCCGTGGGGGACGCCTCGGTGGGGCTCGGGGCCGCCGAGGTGCGCGTGGGGGTCGGCCCGGCCTGGTTGTCGCCGTCGCCGCCGTTCAGGTAGGCGTAGACCGCGCCGCCCGCCGCCAGCGCCACGACGAGGGCGATGACCAGGAGCAGCGTGGTCGTCCGCCCGTCGCGGCGCGGCACGTCCGGGTCCTGCGGGTCGGGGGCGCCGCCGTGGTCGTAGGGCGGCGGCGTGCCGTACGGCTGCGGCGGCACCGTGGGCCCGCCGTACGGTCCGGCGGCGTACGGGTTGTGCGGGGCCGGGGCGCCCGCCCAGCCGCCGGAACCGGGCTGCGTCGGCTGCTGCTGCGGATAGCCGTACGCCGGCTGCGGGTGCTGCTGGGGTGCCCCGTACGCCGGGTGCGGGGCCGGGATCGCCGGGGCCGTCGGCTGCTGGGCGAGCAGCGTCGGCTGTTCCTCCCGTACGGGCTCGTGGCCCTGCCGGCCGGTGTGCTCGGGGTCCTCCGCGTCCAGCAGCCGCACCGCGTGCCGCCCCAGCTGGGCCACCAGCGCGCCGGGCAGCCACGGCTCCCGGGAGCGGCCCTCGAAGACGGTGTCCTCGGCGCCCGTGTGCTCCAGGATCCACGCGAGCGAGGGCCGGGTCGCCGGGTCCTTGCGCAGGCAGGCGCGGACCAGGTCGGCTATGCCCTCGGGCAGGCCCGTCAGGTCCGGTTCCTCCTCGGCGATGCGGAACATCAGCGCGTGCGCCCCGCTGTCGGCGGAGCCGAAGGGGAGGGCGCCGGTGGCCGCGTAGGCGAGGACGGAGCCGAGGCAGAAGATGTCGCAGGCGGGCGTGATCGGCTCGCCGCGCACCTGCTCGGGGGCCATGAAGCCGGGTGAGCCGATCACGGCGCCGGTCTGTGTCAGCCCGCCGGGGCCGCTGTCGGCCACCGACTCCAGGGCCCGCGCGACCCCGAAGTCGATGACCCGGGGCCCTTCGATGGTGACCATCACATTGGACGGCTTGAGGTCGCGGTGGACGATGCCGGCCGCGTGGATGTTGGTGAGGGCGTGCGCGAGGCCGGCGCCGAGGATGCGCACCGAGCGTTCGGGCAGCGGGCCGTGATCGCGGCCGACGACCTGCTGGAGGCTCGGCCCGGCGACATAGCCGGTCGCCACCCAGGGCACGGCGGCCTCGGTGTCGGCGTCGAGGACGGGCGCGGTCCAGTAGCCGCCGACCCGCTGGGCGTTGCGCACCTCGTGCCGGAAGCGGGCCCGGAACTCGTCACGGGCGGCCAGGTCGGGCCGCACCAGCTTGACGGCGACCATCCGGCCCCGGTCGGACCGGGCGAGGTAGACCCGGCCCATGCCGCCGGCACCCAGCCGCCCGAGCAGCCGGTAGCCGCCGATGCTCTGCGGATCCCCGGGCTCCAGGTTCTCCATGGCCGCCCCACCTTCCCCCCACATATGTGATCGGCCCGAGGATAATCCGGCCATTCGGGAAGTCGTGCGGCGCGATGTCTACGGTTCCGTAACGGGGTGCGGCGACGGCGCGAGGCTGTCGAGTTCCTCCAACACCTTCGACAGCCGTTCGAGAGTCTCCACGGCCGCCGCCAGCTCCGCCTCGCCGCTGTACGCCTCGGCCAGCCGGTCGGCGAACTCCGCGTGGCCGGGGCCGATTCGGCCGATCGCGGCGCGGCCCTCCGCCGTGGGGGCGAGGAGCTTGGCGCGGCGGTGGGCCGGATTGGGCCGGTACTCGGCCAGCCCGCGCTCGACCAGCAGGTCGGCGATCCGCTGCACGCTCTGCCGAGTGATCCCCATCACCCGGGCGATCCCGGCGACCGGCAGCGGCTCCCCCAGCACCGCGCCCAGCACCTGCCACCACGCGGCGGTGATCCCGGCGGGCCGCGCCAGTTCCTCGGCGACGGCGAGGAACTGTCCGTTCAGCCGGAACACCCCGAGGGCGCCACGGCTGAGCAGTTCCTGACGCTCACGGCTCACGCGGCGCCCGCCCTCTGCAGCACGAAGTACGCCTCGGCGTCGGAGTCGTGGAACAGCCGGTACCAGGCGTCCAGCACCTCGCCCTCGTACACCCCGAGCAGCCGGAAGACCTCCCGGGCGAAGGCGACGGGCTCGGTGGGTCCGGCGGTGATCAGGTTCCGGTCGGTGACCGCGTCGGTGTCGACGTACCGCCCGGCTCCGGCGTAGTCGGTGGCGGCCAGGTAGTACGGGCTCGCGCTGGTGTGGTCGCGGTCGTCGAGCAGCCCCTCGGCGGCGAGCCCGGCGGTGGCCCCGCAGATCGCGGCGACGGGGACACCGGCCCGCAGGAACTCCCGCGCCGTGCGGGCGAAGGGGGCCAGGTCGTCCGTGGCGTCCCAGAGGTCCGCGCCCGGCAGGATCAGCAGGGAGCTGTCCTCGGGGCGTACGGCGTCCAGGGCCAGGTCGGGGCGGATGCGCAGTCCGCCGATGCTCGTGACGGGCTCGGGCGTGAGGCCGATCGTCGGCACCTCGTACCCGGCGCGGGCGAGATACGCGGTCGTGTGCCCGGTCTCCCAGTCGGCGAGGCTGTCGTACACGGCGTGATGCACGGGCTTGCGGTTCATGACGCCTCCCGGAGCGGAATGCCCCTAACGCTTATGACAGCATACTGGCACATTGACAGCACACTGTCGATAGCATCACGCCCCCACCCTCACGGCTGGACCGTCTGCGTCGGCGAGCACTCCATCTCCTTCTGCACGGGGATCGCCCCGCAGATCGTCACGGTCTCGGCCGGGGCCTCGGCGGTGACGGCCAGCATCTTCGTGTAGGTGTCCCGGTCGATGCGGATCCGCGCCTCCTGCTCCAGCTCCGTGCGGTCCTTGATCTTGACGGTGTCCCCCACCGCGCCGTTCTCGATCCGGCCCCACACCGACTGGCACGCCTCGCTGTAGCGGAGCTCGATGTGCATGCCGCGCAGCACGGTCTGGCGGGCCGTGATGGCGTCCCACTGGCAGTCCATCGCCTGGGGGTCGCGTCCGATGCAGGTGTCGGACCGGCATCCCACGTGGACCTCGCCGGCGGCCGCCACGGTCCCACCCCCCGTCTCGGTGGCCGTGGGGCCGGCGACGCCGGTGCCGGTCTCGGACACGCCGGCCTCGAAGACCAGACCGGTGGCGAGGGAACCCATCAGGGCCCCGCCCGCTATGTAGCCGAGTACGGTGAGCCGGTGCCGCCAGTGGCGGGCGAGGGGCTGCGGGACGTCCCCGGGCAGGTCGGCCTCGGGCTCGGACGCCTCGACGACCGCATCGGAAGCCGGGCCGGAAACGGGGCCGGAAGTCACCGTGGGCGCGCCGGCCTCCGCCAGCAGCGCCAGCAACGGCTCCGCGTCCTCCCCGGCGACGGCGGCCAGCTGCTCCACGGCGGCCGGGGTGGGCAGCTGCTTGCCGTTGAGGAAGCGTTCCCACGACGAGCGGCTGTAGTGCGTCCGGTCGGCCAGCCGCCCGAAGCTGAGCCGCGACGCCTCCTTCAGCCGGCGCAGCTCCGCCACCAGCTCGGCCTTCGCGCGCTCTCCCGCGCTCCCGGCTCGCTCGGCTCTCTTGCCTTCCGCCACGTGACGTCCCCCTGGGTTCCCTGTGCGACGCGTCCTCCCGGTCGCCGTGGCGCATTTTAAGCGGCCGGAAGGCCGATCTCCTTATGTCTCTGATGCCATGTCATGTACGGCATGCCGACCTCACCGACCCCGGGACGTCCCAGGGATGGTGACGGGACGTCCGGTGCCACCTCCACCGGCGCCTCCCGGGATGCCGCACCCCCTCTGGGACGGCCCCTCACCAGGTGACGATGACTCCCGCACCGCTCACCCGTTCGACCCGAGGAGACCCGTCATGCGCCGTCCCCGTACGCCCCGCACCCTCGCCGCGCTCGCCCTCGCGGCGGCCGCAGCCGGCACCCTGCTCACCGCCGCGCCCGCCCAGGCCGGCAGCTACCTGTCCTCCTGCATCAACACGGTCGGCTCGCGGACCTCGCCGAACGGCGTCTGGACCATCCCGGCGCGGAACTTCTCCTACGGATCGTCGGGCGTCTGCGTCAGGGAGATCCAGTCCGACGTCGCCTCGATCATCGGCGTCGACGAGGCCGACTGGCACAACGGCGGCTTCGTCGACGGCCAGTGGGGCCCGACGACCGACAAGTACGTGCGCCGCTTCCAGAGCGCGGCCGGCCTGTCGGCGGACGGCGTCGTCGGCCCGCAGACCTGGCAGGCCCTGGTCTCCCGCACGACGGACTGACCTCCTCCCCCCTCCCCGCACAACCCCTCCAACCGATACAGGTGACCATCCCCATGAGAATCCCCGCCGTCGCCGCCAAGGCCCTCACCGTCGGTGCCGCCTCCGCCGCCCTGGTCGTCGGACTGACCGGCAGCGCGAGCGCCGCCGCCTACGACTACGCGGACCCGATCTCCTCCGGCTGCTCCAGCAGCGCCATCACCGCCAAGTCGAACGCGATCTACGTCGGCAGCACGCGCGTCGGCACGATCGAGCTGCGTTACAGCACGAGCTGCCGGACCGTCTGGGCCCGCGTGCAGTCCTCGGGCCCCTACGGCGACGCGTCCATCACCCGCACGTCGGACTGGGAGTGGGACGTCTGCGACAGCCTGTCGTGGAGCCCCTCCCTGGGCCAGTACAGCTGCTACACGCGCATGCTGAACGACGCGGGCGTCCAGTCGTACGCGCGCGGCGGCGCCTCGCTCTCCAACGGCTACCGCTCGGACGAGGTCGAGACCGGCCGCTACTGATCCCCCACGGATCCACCGGCACACGTACGCCGGCCCGCGCGGCCACGGGGGCCGCGCGGGCCGGAACGGACGGTGACGGAAGGCGGCGGAGACGGCGGAAGACGGCCGGGGCCGGATGGGGCCGGGCCGGATCGGGCCGGGCCGGATCGGGCCGTGCCCGGATCGGGCGGGGCTGGATCGGGCGGGGCTGGATCGGGCGGGGCCAGATCGGGCCGTGCCCGGATCGGACGGGGCCAGATCGGGCCGTGCCCGGACGGGGCTGTGCCCGGACGGGGCTGTGCCCGGATCCGGCGGGGGCCGGAAGGGGCCGTGCCCGGACGGGGCTGTGCCCGGATCCGGCGGGGGCCGGAAGGGGCCGTGCCCGGACGGGGCTGTGCCCGGATCGGGCGGGGCCAGATGGGGCCGTGCCCGGATCGGGGCGTGCCCGGATCCGGCGGGGGCCGGATCGGGCCGTGCCCGGACGGGGCTGTGCCCGGATCCGGCGGGGGCCGGATCGGGCCGTGGTCGGACCAGGCCGTGGCCATATCCGCCCGTGGCCGGATCGGGCCGTGTCCGGTGACACAGTGTCGAGCCCCGCTCCCCGCCTGCGTGCACGATGCCGATACCGCTTCCGCATCGCGGACATTTACCCTCACCGGCATGACCCCTCAGACCGATCCCCAGGCCGGCGCGGCCGTGAAGGCCGCGGACCGTGCGCACGTCTTCCACTCCTGGTCCGCGCAGGAGCTCATCGACCCGCTCGCCGTCGCCGGCGCGGAGGGGTCGTACTTCTGGGACTACGACGGCAACCGCTACCTCGACTTCACCAGCGGCCTCGTCTACACCAACATCGGCTACCAGCACCCCAAGGTCGTCGCCGCGATCCAGGAGCAGGCGGCGAAGATGACGACCTTCGCGCCCGCCTTCGCGGTGGAGGCGCGGTCCGAGGCGGCACGGCTGATCGCCGAGCGCACCCCCGGCGACCTCGACAAGATCTTCTTCACCAACGGCGGCGCGGACGCCGTCGAGCACGCGGTGCGCATGGCCCGGCTGCACACGGGCCGCCCGAAGGTCCTGTCGACGTACCGCTCGTACCACGGCGGCACCCAGCAGGCCGTGAACATCACCGGCGACCCCCGCCGCTGGGCCAACGACAGCGCCTCCAACGGGGTCGTGCACTTCTGGGCGCCCTACCTCTACCGCACCCGCTTCTACGCCGAGACCGAGGAGCAGGAGTGCGCCCGCGCCCTTGAGCACCTGGAGACGACGATCGCCTTCGAGGGGCCGGGGACCATCGCCGCGATCATCCTGGAGACCATTCCGGGCACCGCCGGCATCATGATCCCGCCGCCCGGCTATCTCGCCGGGGTGCGCGAGCTGTGCGACAAGTACGGGATCGTCTTCATCCTCGACGAGGTCATGGCCGGGTTCGGGCGGACCGGCGAGTGGTTCGCGGCCGACCTGTTCGACGTCGTGCCCGACCTGATGACCTTCGCCAAGGGCGTGAACAGCGGATACGTCCCGCTGGGCGGTGTCGCCATCTCCGGCGCGATCGCCGAGACCTTCGCCAAGCGGCCGTACCCGGGCGGTCTGACGTACTCCGGGCATCCGCTGGCCTGCGCCGCCGCCGTCGCGACGATCGGCGTGATGGCGGAGGAGGGCGTCGTGGAGAACGCGAAGAACCTCGGCGCGAAGGTCCTCGGTCCGGCCCTGCGCGAGCTGGCCGAGCGGCACCCGAGCGTCGGCGAGGTGCGCGGCACCGGCATGTTCTGGGCGATCGAGCTGGTCCGCGACCGGGAGACCCGCGAGCCGCTCGTGCCGTACAACGCGGCGGGCGAGGCCAACGCCCCGATGGCGGCCTTCGCGGCGGCCGCCAAGAAGAACGGCATCTGGCCCTTCGTGAACATGAACCGCACCCATGTCGTCCCGCCCTGCAACGTCTCCGAGTCCGAGCTGAAGGAGGGCTTGGCGGCCCTGGACGCGGCGCTCACGGTGGCGGACGAGCACACCGCGTAAGGAGCCCGAACAGGTAGGGCCTCTCCCGAATCGAACGCGTAAGGTGACGTGCTCGTAGATAGGTGTACGAGCACGCCACCGGCCGTATCCCGGCCCCGTCGACGAGGGAGACGCCCCGACCATGCCCCGCAGCAGCGGCAACGGCGCCGTCACCCGTAGCACCCTGCGGCAGCAGATCGCCGACGCGCTCCGCGACGAGGTACTGGCGGGACGGCTCCAGCCGGGGCAGGAGTTCACCGTCAAGGAGATAGCCGACCAGTACGGCGTCTCCGCGACCCCGGTCCGCGAGGCGCTCGTCGACCTGTCCGCGCAGGGCCTGCTGGAGGCCGACCAGCACCGGGGCTTCCGGGTGCACGAGTACTCCGTCGCCGACTACCGGGGCATGATCCAGGCCCGCACCCTGGTCACCGAGGGCATGTTCCTCGCCCTGGAGGACGGCCGCCAGGGCTACGGCGACCTCGGCGACCCGCGCGTCGCGGCCGCGGTCGCGGTCGCGGGCGTGCGGCGGCGCGGCGAGGAGGCCGAGCGCGCCGCCTCCGCCGGCGACCTGAACGTCCTCATCGGCTACGACCTGCGTTTCTGGCGCGAGCTGAGCGCCCTGTTCGGCAACGCCTACCTCGTCGACTTCCTGCACCGGCTGCGGGTGCAGTCCTGGGTGTGCGCGGTGCAGCATCTGCGCCGGCTCACCGATCTGCGCGGCCTCCTGTGGTCCGGCCACACCGAGCTGGTCGACGCCCTGTATGCCCGCGACATCCCCAGGGCCCGTGCGATCCTCGCCGCGTACAACGAGCACGCCGTCGCGCTGATCGAGCGGCTGGCGGCGGAATGAGCGTCGACCTCTCGGTCGTCGTCCCCGCCTTCAACGAAGAGCACCGCCTCGGCTCCACGCTCGACGCCATCACCTCCTACCTCCGCGCCACCGGGGCCCGCTGGGGCGGCTGGGAGGTCGTCGTCGCCGACGACGGCTCCACCGACGCCACCCGCGACCTCGTCGCCGGCCGCCCCGGCGTCCGTCTCGTCACGGACGGCCGGCATCGCGGCAAGGGGCACGCCCTGCGCCTGGGGGTGGCCGCCAGCACCGGCCGTCTCGTCCTGCTCACCGACGCCGATCTCGCCTCCCCCATCGAGGAGTTGGAGAAGCTCGACAAGGCCCTGACGGACGGTCATGAGGCGGCCATCGGCTCCCGCGCCGTGCCGGGCGCCGAACTCGGCCGCCGCCAGCACCGCGCCCGCGAACTCATCGGCGCGGCGGGCAACCTGCTGATACGCGCCACGGCGGTCGTACCCGGCGTCCGCGACACCCAGTGCGGCTTCAAGCTGCTCGACGGCGACAAGGCCCGCGCCGCCTTCGCCGCCTCCCGGACCGACGGCTGGGCGATCGACGTGGAGGTCCTGCGGCACTTCCGCCGCGCGGGCTGGCCGGTGACCGAGGTGCCGGTGCGCTGGTCGCATCAACCCGGCTCGAAGGTACGGCCGTTGGACTACCTCCGGGTCCTGCGCGATCTGGCCCGGCTCGGCATCCGGCGCGCCGACGTCCTCTTCCTCGCCCTCGCGCTCGCCCTGTCCGTCGCCCTCTACTCCGGCCGCTTCTTCGACCCGGACCACCGCTATCTGACCGACTCCCTCCAGGACCAGAACCAGTGGGAGTGGTTCTTCGCGGTGACCGCCGACCACATCGCCCACCTGCGCAACCCGTTCCTCACCGACCTCCAGGGCTACCCCGACGGCGTCAATCTCATGGCCAACACGGTCATGCCCGGCCTGTCCGTCCCGCTGACACCGCTCACCCTGCTCCTCGGGCCGGCCATCACGCTCAGCCTGGTGATGACGTTCGGGCTCGCCGCGACCGCGCACGCCTGGTACCGGCTGATCCTGCGGCGCCTCACCCCGGGCCGTCCGGGCGCCGCCGGGACCGGCGCCCTCGTCGCGGCGTTCGCCCCGCCGATGGTCAGCCACGCCAACGCGCACCCCAACTTCACGGTCCTCTTCATGATCCCGCCGATCGTCGAACGCGCCCTGCGGCTGTGCGAGGGCCGGCGGGTCGGCCGGGACGCGGTGATCCTCGGCGCGATGGCGGCGTACCAGATCCTGCTGGGCGAGGAGGCGCTGCTGCTGACGGCCATGGGGCTGTTCGTCTTCGCCGCCGCCTACGCCGTCGTCGATCCCGGGACGGCCCGGCGGGCCTGGCGTCCGCTGCTGCGGGGGCTCACCGTCGCCGCGTCCGTCTGTCTGCCGCTCGTCGTGTATCCGCTGGTGTGGCAGTTCCAGGGACCCCAGAGCTACGACGGCATCCGGCACGGTCCGGAGGCGGCGAACAGTGTGCGGGCGTTCGTCGACAGCGGGCTGGCGATGAATCCGACCGAGCGGAACGGGTTCTACGGGTGGCCGCTGCTCACGCTGTCCGCGGTGATCGTGGTGGTGCTGTGGCGGGCGCGGGTGGTGGTGCGGGCGCTGGCCGTGACGGGGGTCGTGGCCGCGGTGCTGTCACTTGGGGCGCCGGGTCCCTGGGCTCTGGTGGGAGATCTGCCGCTGCTGGAGTCGGTCATCGTGGGACGGGTCGCGATGATCTGCGCGCCTGTGCTGGGCATGATCGTGGCACTGGGCCTGTGCGAAGGGCCGCCGGCCGGACGCGCGGTCCCCCGCGCCCCCTTCCTGCTGCTCGTCGCCGGCCTGGCCCTGATCCCCCTCGTTCCCGCGCCGCTGAGATCCGAGCCCCGCGCCGAGGTGCCCGCCTTCTTCACCTCCGGGGCCTGGCGGTCGTACGTCCGGCCCGGTGAGACGCTCGTCCCGGTGCCGTTGCCCGACCCGGTCCACGCCGAGGCGCTGCACTGGCAGGTCGTGGCCGGGCTGGGTTTCCGTATGCCCGGGGGCTACTTCAACGGGCCCTACGGTGACGGCGACCGCACCGGGGTCTACGGCGTGCCCCTGCGCTACACCGCGAGCGTGCTGGCCGATGTGCGGGATTTCGGGATGCTGCCCGTGATCGACGACGCCGGGCGGGCCCGGGCGCGGCAGGACTTCGCGTACTGGCGGGCCGGGGCGCTCGTGCTGGCGCCGCAGCCCCGCGACGGGCGGCTGCGGGACGCCGTGGACAAGCTGGTGGGCCGGGCCGGGAGACGGGTGGGCGGGGTGTGGGTATGGGACCTGCACGAGGGGGCGCCGAGCCCTGTCGCACCGACTACGCTGCACTGACCGTGCCCCTGCACTGAGTGAGGAGCTCTCTTTGGCCTGCGACCTGTGGCTGGTACCGCTCGTCGACGTGTTGTGCCACACCCCGGACAACCCGTTCGCCGAGGAACTCGCGCAGTACAACAAGGTGCTCGCCGAGAGCGGGCTCCCGCCGGTACCGGTGTACCAGTACATGCCCGGCCTGTCCGGCGAGGTCGCCCCGGTGGCCGGCTTCGACTACGACGCCCTGCACTTCCTGCGCCGCGCCTATCTGCTCCAGGTGTGCGGGCTGCCGGTGACGCCGGTGGACGAGCTCGGCGGGGACTACGAGCAGCTCCTGGAGATGTTCGAGGCGACCGCTCAGCAGTCGCACCTCGTGTGGCACTACGACCACGCGGGCGCCTATGTGCCGGTGGACTTCGCCGCGCCGCTGTCGAACGAGGAACTGCTCGCCGGGGGCGGCCCGTTGGGGTCGTCCCAGTCGCTGCTGCGGGAGCTGGAGTTCGTGGCGCAGTCGATCGGCATCGACCCGGCGAACCCGCCCGCCGCGCCGCAACCGCCCGCCGCTCCCACGGAGTTGGAGGAGCCGGCCGTCCCGGCCCCGTACGATCCCAGCCCCTTCGCCCGTGAGCGGCACGTCTGGCTCGGCCTGCACGCGGCGGCGACGCGGAGTCTGGCGCAGGGCTCGATGATCGTGTTCAGCTGAGGGTCCGGGTCACCTCAGGGCGGACAGGCCCTTCTGCACGTCCTCAAGGTTCATGATCGGCGTATAGGAGATCTTGGCGCCCAGGTTGAGGAAGAACGGCTCGCTGATCGCCGGCATCTGGGAGACGTCCTCCAGGTCGAAGACCAGGAAGGCGGTGCGGCAGCCGTCGTCGGCGGTGAAGTAGGCCGCCTCGGGCTTGACCTGCTCGACCGACTCCTGGATCAGTTTGCCCAGGGTGCCGTTGCGGATGGCCTCGTTCGACTTCTCGGTGTCCAGGTTCGCCTTGAGCAGTACGCGCATCGCACTCACCTTCTTCTGGCCGAAGCGCGCGGGGTACGGCTGTACCGCTTCAGGATATGCCCGGTATGTGCGGTCTCGCGGCCTGAGCGGAGGTGCCCCGGGGGCCGCCGGGGCACCGGCCTGCGTCAGAAGCCGCCCGCGTTGAGCTGTTCGTTTTCAGCCATGAGTCTGCTGGGCGAGGGGGTGCGTGTCGTTGGCGTGGGGCGCACTGTTCCTTGTGGGTGAGCGCACCCAGACGGTGCTCACGCGAAAGCCGGTCGGCGTGATCCCGTACGCCGCGCGGAAGGCCCGGCTGAACTCGGCGGCCTGGGTGAAGCCCCAGCGGGCGGCGATGGAGCGGACGGGCAGATGGCGCAGGCGGGGGTCACCGAGGTCGCTGCGGCAGCGCTCCAGCCGCTGGGCCTTGATCCAGGCGGAGACGGTGAGTTCCTGCCGCTTGAAGAGGCGGTGCAGATAGCGGGTGGAGATGTGGTGCGCGGCGGCGACGCGGTCGGGGGTCAGCCGGGGTCGCCGAGGTGGTCGAGGACGTAGGAGCGGATGCGGGGCAGGAGGTCGTCGTCGGGTGCGCACGGCGCGCTGTCCCGGACCAGCCCGGCCATGAACTGCCCGGCGGCACGGGTGCATGCTCGACGCCACCGCGCCCGTCGTCGTGGAGACCGGCCGCGGTCCGGGCGGGCCCGCAGGCGCCCAGGTCGTCCATGTCCCCGGTCGGACCGACCGGCCGCCCGCCGATCCGGCCCAGGTCACCGCCGCCCTGCGGGCGAACCCCGGCACCCGCCGCTTCTACGGCACCGCCGAGGCACAGGTCACCGCGTACGGCGTCACCGGCCGGACCACCGTCGTCGCGTACGAGGGCGACGCGTCCTGGGCCGCGCCCCAGCTGGTGTCGGGCCACTGGCTCACCGGCCCCGGGCAGGCGGTCGTCACGGACCGCTTCCTGGACGCCGCAGGCATCGAGGTCGGCGACACGGTCACCCTGGCCGACAAGGGCCGCCGCACCTCCGTACGGATCGTCGGCGAAGTCTTCTTCACCGAGAGCGACGGCATGACCCTGCTGACCCCGGCCTCCACCCTCACCGCCCTGGGCATCGCCGCCGAGCCGTCCCGGTTCCACGCGCAGCCCGGCCCGGGGACGTCCCCGTCGGCGTACGCGACCTCGCTCAACACGGCCCTCGACGCGCTGGGCGCCTACGCCCACCCGAACGGCGACAACTCCTCCAGCGTGATCGCCGCCATGGACGCGCTGATCGGCCTGCTCACCGCGCTGCTCGTCGCCGTCGCGGGGCTGGGTGTGCTCAACGCGGTCGTCCTCGACACCCGGGACCGCGTCCACGACCTCGGCGTCTTCAAGGCGCTCGGCATGACACCCCGGCAGACCGTCGCCATGGTCCTCACGTCGGTCGCCGGCCTGGGCCTGGTCGCCTCCGTCGCCGGCATCCCGGCGGGAGTGGCCCTGCACCACCGGGTCACGCGGCTGATGGGCGACGCGGTGGGCATGCACCTCCCCGCCGCCGACATCGACGTCTACGGCCCGCTCGCCCTGGTGCTCCTCGCCCTGGGCGGCGTGACGATCGCGGTGACGGGCGCGCTGCTCCCGGCGGGCTGGGCGGCCAGGACGGACACGGCGAGGGCGCTGAGGTCGGAATGAGACGGCCGAGAGGGGCGCCCCGCACGGGGACGCCCCTCTCTTCCTGAAGCCGTGGCCTAGCCGTGGCCTAGCCGTGGCCTACAGGAACGAGTTGATCTCGATCGTCTCGTCGCGGCCCGGGCCCACGCCGATCGCGGAGATCGGGGCGCCGGACATCTCCTCCAGCGCCTTGACGTAGTTCTGGGCGTTCTTGGGGAGGTCCGCGAAGGTCTTGGCCTTCGTGATGTCCTCCGACCAGCCCGGCAGGGTCTCGTAGACCGGCTTCGCGTGGTGGAAGTCGGACTGCGAGTACGGAAGCTCCTCGACGCGCTTGCCGTCGATCTCGTAGGCCACGCAGACCGGGATCTGCTCCCAGCCGGTGAGGACGTCGAGCTTGGTGAGGAAGAAGTCCGTCAGGCCGTTCACGCGGGTCGCGTAGCGGGCGATCACGGCGTCGAACCAGCCGCAGCGGCGGTCACGGCCGGTGGTCACGCCCCGCTCGCCACCGATGCGGCGCAGCGCCTCGCCGTCCTCGTCGAAGAGCTCGGTGGGGAAGGGGCCCGCGCCGACACGGGTCGTGTACGCCTTGAGGATGCCGATGACCCGGCTGATCTTCGTCGGGCCCACGCCGGTGCCGGTGCAGGCGCCGCCCGCGGTCGGGTTCGACGAGGTGACGAAGGGGTACGTGCCGTGGTCGATGTCGAGCAGCGTGCCCTGGCCGCCCTCGAACAGGACGACCTTGTCGTTCTCCAGGGCCTGGTTCAGGACCAGGACCGTGTCGGCGACATACGGCTCGATCTGCGCGGCGTAGCCCAGCAGCTCCTCGACGACCTGGTCGACGGCGATCGCGCGCCGGTTGTAGAGCTTGGTGAGGATCTGGTTCTTGGCGTCGAGGGCCGCTTCGACCTTCTGGGTGAGGATCGACTCGTCGTAGAGGTCCTGGACGCGGATGCCGACGCGGTTGATCTTGTCGGCGTAGGTCGGGCCGATGCCGCGGCCGGTCGTGCCGATCTTGCGCTTGCCGAGGAAGCGCTCGGTCACCTTGTCGACGGTCACGTTGTACGGCGTGATGATGTGAGCGTTCGCGCTGATCAGGAGCTTGGACGTGTCGACGCCGCGCTCGTTCAGACCGCTCAGCTCGGAGAGCAGGACCGAGGGGTCGACGACGACACCGTTGCCGATGACGGGGGTGCACCCCGGGGACAGGATTCCGGAAGGGAGCAGGTGCAGGGCGTACTTCTGATCGCCCACGACCACCGTATGGCCGGCGTTGTTGCCGCCCTGGTAGCGCACCACATAGTCGACTGACCCGCCGAGCAGGTCGGTCGCCTTTCCCTTGCCTTCGTCACCCCACTGAGCACCGAGCAGCACAAGTGCGGGCACGCGCGTACACCCCTTCCGGGCGGGGCATGTCCAAGGTCAGGGGCGCAGGCGTAAGGTTCACCGCCGCGACCATCGCGACCGTCGTTGGCCGCACAACCCGTCGGACCGGATGCCCCGGAATAGACGAAGCCCCTGGCGCAATAGCGCAAGGGGCTCTTGCACAAAGATGCTACCCGAGGAAGCGAGGCAGGACCGAGGTGGCGACTTTCGCGACGTCCGATCAGCTGCTGGTGGTCATCGATCCGGTTGCCCGGCAGCTGGACGGGGAGTCGGTTCGGATCGCGAAAGACGTGCTCAGCGCGGGTGCGGCGACCAAGGTGTGCCTGCCGGAGGACGGTGAGGAGTTCGCCCGCGCGCTGTCCCGCAGGGGCTCGCGCCGCCCTGTGGTGGTGGGCGACGACCGGGCCCTGGTGCGCGCGGTGTCCCTGCTGCACCGCCGGCGGGAGCTGGCCGAATGCGTGCTGTCGATGGTGCCGGTCGGGGGCATGCTGTCGCTGGCCGGTTCGCTGGGCATCCCGACGGGCGCGGTGGCGGCGGCGCGGGCGGTGCTGGACGGGGTGGAGAGCCGGCTGGACGTGCTGGTGGACGACAGCGACGGGGTGGTGCTGGGGACGCTGCGCATCCCGGCGGTGCCGCTGCGGGAGGTGCCGCAGTCGGGCGCGTCGCCGCTGGACGGCACCCGCCCCTGGGTGCGCACCTGCCGGTCCCTGGTCCGCACCCTGGTCCCCTCGCGCGGCGCCCCGGACGCGCCGCTTCCGCCCGCCGGTCCGGCCCATCTGCGCATCGAGCTCGACGGCACGACGCTGATCGATCTGGACCAGCCCGTGGACACGGTGTCGGTGGCCCCGTCCCCCACGGCCGGCCTCGCCGCCGTGGAGATCCGCCCGTCGTCGGTGGGCGCGGAGGCGACCCCCCTGCGGGCGACGGGCCACCGGGTGACGGTCTCGGGCCCGGACTTCCGCTACCGGGCGGACGCGGGCGTCCTGGGCCCCGTACGCCGCCGAACCTGGACGGTCTGGGAGTCGGCACTGGGGCTGACGCTGCCGGTGCGGTAGGGCGGTCTGCTGCGGCGCGGGATGCCTCGCCAGGAGGTCAGGCCACGGGCCGGCCGTCGGCGTCCTTCTCCGGGCCTGGAAGCCGACGGTGTCTAGTCACGGTAGCCGCTCGGTCACCGAGGCGTGATCGCTTTCGTCCTTCAGGCCGACCCCCGTGACTCCCCCCTCCCGTGCCCTCTCCATCAGCCCCGCCAGCTTCCCCGCCGCGCCCGCGTACGACAGCCCCAGCGGGGGTCTGATGTTGGACAGGCAGTTGCGGTCGGCGTCGGTCGTCAGCCCCGGCTTCGGGTCGTACGTCAGATACGCGCCCAGCGAGTCCGCGGCCGACATGCCCGGCCGTTCGCCGATCAGGACGACGACCATCGCCGCGCCCATGGCGGCCGCCACCGCGTCCCCCAGTGCCACCCGCGCCTGCTCGGCCAGCACGACCGGGGCGATGCGCCAGCCCGGCAGTCGCGTCGCCGTCTCCGTCACCACCGTCGCCGCGTGCTCGTGCACCGCCCGGCTGGACAGCCCGTCCGCGACGACGAACACCGCGTCCCACTCCCCCACCGGCAGATGCGCCCGGTCGGCGGCGTCCAACCGCCGCCCCAGGTCGGGACGTTGGAGATACGTCAGCCGGTCACCGGCCGCGCTGCGCACCCGTATCGTCGGCATGCCCGGCAGCCCCGCCGCGACCCGGTCCGGTTCGAACGGCGAGTGCACCGCGTCCCGGGCGGCGGCGTGCGCGGCCTGGAGTTCCAGCCGGTGCCGGGTGGGCAGGCCCGAACCGGCCCGGCCGAGGCCGATGCGGGCCTGGGTGCGGAGGCGCAGGGTCGCCCACAACTCCCCTTCACTGACTATCAGTTGCGTCATGCCGCGATCTCCGTCAAGGGGTGGGCGCCGACCTCGCGGATGCCGCCGTGCTCGTCCAGCAGACCGGCCGAGGCGAGCCACGCCTCGAACTCCGGTGCCGGGCGCAGCCCGAGGACCTCACGGAGGTACAACGCGTCGTGGTAGGAGGCGGATTGGTAGTTGAGCATGATGTCGTCGCCGCCCGGCGTGCAGATCACGAAGGACGCGCCCGCGACGCCGAGCATGGTGAGCATGGTCGCGATGTCGTCGTCATCGGCGTCGGCGTGGTTGGTGTAGCAGATGTCCAGGCCCATGGGCAGGCCGAGCAGCTTGCCGCAGAAGTGGTCCTCCAGGGCCGCCCGGAGGATCTGGCGGCCGTCGTACAGGTACTCCGGGCCGATGAAGCCCACCACCGTGTTCACCAGCAGCGGGTCATAGCGTCGCGCCACCGCGTAGGCCCGTGCCTCCACCGTCTGCTGGTCCACCCCGTGGTGCGCGTCGGCCGACAGGGCGCTGCCCTGCCCGGTCTCGAAGTACATGACGTTCTGCCCGACCGTGCCGCGCTCCAGCTTGAGCGCCGCCTCGTACGCCTCGTCGAGCAGGGCGAGCGTCACACCGAAGGAGGCGTTCGCGGCCTGGGTGCCGGCGATGGACTGGAAGACCAGGTCGACGGGGGCGCCGCGTTCCATCAGGTCCACGCTCGTCGTGACGTGGCAGAGGACGCAGGACTGGGTGGGGATGCCGTACCGCTGGATGACCCCGTCGAGGAGGTCGAGCAGGTCCCGTACCGCCTTCGGGCTGTCCGTCGCCGGGTTGATGCCGATGACCGCGTCGCCGGAGCCGAGCAGCAGCCCGTCCAGCAGGGCGGCGGCGACCCCGGCCGGGTCGTCGGTGGGGTGGTTGGGCTGGAGACGGGTGGCGAGGCGTCCGGGCAGGCCGATCGTCGAGCGGAAGGCGGTGACGACCCGCACCTTGCGCGCGACCGCCACCAGGTCGGCGTTGCCCATCAGTTTGGAGACGGCCGCCACCATCTCCGGGGTCAGCCCGGCGGCCACGGCGGTCAGGGCCTCGCCGTCGGCGGCCAGCAGCCACTCCCGCAGCTCTCCCACCGTCATCCCCGCCACCGGCGCGAAGGCCGCCGCGTCATGCGTGTCCAGGATCAGCCGGGTGACGTCGTCGCTCTCGTACGGAATCAGCGGCTCGGTCAGAAAGGTGGTCAGCGGCACGTCCGCCAACGCCCAGCGCGCCGCGACCCGTTGACGTGCCGACTCGGCGGCGAGCCCGGCGAGACGGTCGCCGGACCGCTCCGGGCTCGCGGCGGCCAGCAGCCGGGCGAGGGAGGCGAAGCGGTGGCGCTCGCCGCCGAGGGTGGAGGTGTAGACGCTCATGGCGGCGACCGTACGAGCCGTGTGTTGCGAGCGGATTTCCGCGGAGCACCTCCGACTTTTAAAGGTCTGGTTGACAAACATTTAACGCCCCGAGACTCTTGGCCGACTCATTCGGCCGACAGAGTCCAGCCCGGTACACCAGCGCGTCAGCAGGAGAGGGGCCAACCCGATGGCAGTGGACGAGGGAGTCGCCCCAGCGGCGAAGACGGACGAGACAGGCACGGTTCACCGACTCAAGCCCAACGCCGTGGGCCTGCTGGGCGTGGTCTTCATGGCCGTCGCGACCGCCGCGCCGATCACCGCGATGACGGGCAACGTGCCCTTCATGGTGTCGGCGGGCAACGGCATCGGCGCCCCGGCGAGCTATCTCGTCGCAATGGTCGTACTGGCAACCTTTTCCGTCGGCTTCACGTCGATGGCGAAGCACATCACGTCCACCGGCGCCTTCTACGGCTTCATCTCCTACGGCCTCGGCCGCACCGTCGGCCTCGCCTCCGGACTGCTCGCCACCTTCGCGTACGTCGTCTTCGAACCGGCCCTGATCGGCATCTTCTCGACCTTCGCGACGGAGACGCTGAAGGACCAGACGGGCGCCGACATCCCCTGGTGGGCGTTCGCGATCCTGATGCTGGCGATCAATGCCACCGGCACCTGGTTCGGCGTCTCGGTCGCCGAGAAGCTGCTGGTCGTGCTGCTCGCCACCGAGGTCACGATCCTCGCCGCGATGGCGATCTCGGTCGCCTTCCACGGCGGCGGCCCGGACGGCTTCAGCATCGACCCCGTCAACCCGGTCAACGCCTTCAAGGGGACCAGCGCGGGCCTCGGTCTCTTCTTCGCCTTCTGGTCCTGGGTCGGCTTCGAGTCGACGGCGATGTACGGCGAGGAGTCCCGCAACCCGAAGAGGATCATCCCCAAGGCGACGATGATCTCGGTCCTCGGCGTCGGCGTCTTCTACGTCTTCGTCTCCTGGATGGCCATCACCGGCACCGGCCAGTCCGACGCGGTGAAGGTCGCCACCGGCAGCCCGCTGGACCTCTTCTTCAACCCCACCGAGCAGTACGTGGGCCACTGGGCGGTCGTCGTCATGCAGTGGCTGATGATCACCGGTTCGCTCGCCTGCGGCATGGCCTTCCACAACTGCGCCGCCCGCTACATGTACGCGCTGGGCCGCGAGGGCGTCCTGCCCTCCCTGAAGAACACCGTCGGCCGCACCCACGCCCGGCACGGCTCCCCGCACATCGCGGGCCTGGTCCAGACGATCGTGACCGCGCTGCTCCTGCTGGCCTTCGCGGCCGCCGGGAAGGACCCGTACACCGGCACGTACGTCCTGCTCGCGATCCTCGGCACCATGGCGATCCTGGTCGTACAGGCGGTGTGCTCCTTCGCGGTACTGGTCTACTTCCGTCGCAACCATCCCGAGAGCCGGCACTGGTTCAAGACCCTCACCGCCCCGCTGCTCGGCGGCGTCGCGATGCTCGGGGTGGTGGCGCTGCTGGTGACCAACATGGGCGCGGCGGCCGGTACGGAGTCCGGCTCGCTGGTGCTGAAGGCGACCCCGTGGCTGGTGGCGCTGGTCGCGGGCACGGGCATCGGCTACGCGCAGTACCTCAAGCGCCGGGACCCGGCCCGCTACCAACTCCTCGGCCGGACGGTCCTGGAGGAGACCAAGGAACGCTAACTGTCTCCGAAGAGCTCAGCGCGGCGGACCTGCCAGCGTTCCATCATCTCGGCGAGGTCCTTCTCGATGAACTCGAAGAAGGCGAGCGTCTCGGCCAGTCTGCGGCCGGCCGGAGTCCCGGCCCCCAGGCTGGCCACACCTTCGCGCAGGGCGTCCTCCCAGCGCTTGATGACCGCCTCGCGGTTGGTGACGGCCTGGTACCACTGGTCGCTGTGGACCCGGTACCGCTCGCGGCGGGAGCCGGGCTCCCGCTCCCGCGACAGCATGTGCACCTGGGACAGATAGCGCACGGCGCCCGAGACCCCGGCCGGGCTGACCTGGAGCTGTTCGCCCAGCTCGGCGGAGGTGAGGGCGCCGCTGTCGGAGGCGAGCAGCGCGGCGAAGACCCGGGCCGGCATGCGCGCCATCCCCGCCTCGACGAGCTGCGCCGCGAACCGCTCCACGAATCTGGACACCGCTTCGGGGTCCCGACCTGCCACGTCAGTCATCCCCTCACCCTAACCGGCGTTCACGGTGTTCCTTAACTTCACAAATTTCTGAAAGAACCGTACGTTCTGAAGCATGACGAAGGCAATCAGCGTCTCCGGCCTCCACAAGGCCTTCGGCAGGACGCAAGCGCTCGACGGGCTGGACCTCACGGTCGAGACCGGCGAGGTGCACGGCTTCCTCGGCCCCAACGGCGCCGGCAAGTCCACCACCATCCGCGTCCTGCTCGGCCTGCTGCGCGCCGACTCCGGCGCCGCCCAGGTCCTCGGCCGCGACCCGTGGGCGGACGCCGTCGAGGTGCACCGACGGATCGCCTACGTCCCCGGCGACGTCACCCTGTGGCGCAACCTCTCCGGCGGCGAGGTCATCGACCTGTACGGCCGTCTGCGCGGCGGCCTCGACCCGGCCCGGCGCGCCGAACTCATCGACCGCTTCGAGCTGGACCCCACCAAGAAGGGCCGCGCCTACTCGAAGGGCAACCGCCAGAAGGTCGCCCTGGTCGCCGCGTTCGCCTCGGACGTGGACCTGCTGATCCTGGACGAGCCGACCTCGGGCCTCGACCCCCTGATGGAGGAGGTCTTCCAGCGCTGTGTGACCGAGGAGCGCGAGCGCGGCCGGACGATCCTGCTCTCCTCCCACATCCTCAGCGAGGTCGAGGAGTTGTGCGACCGGGTGAGCATCGTCCGGCGCGGCCGCACCGTCGAGACCGGCTCGCTCGCCGACCTGCGCCATCTGACCCGGACCAGCGTCTCGGCCGAACTGGCCGGTCCGGCCAACGGCTTGGCCCGGCTGCCCGGCGTCCACGACCTCGACGTCCAGGGCCGCCGCGTCCGCCTCCAGGTCGACACCGACCGACTCGACGCCGTCCTGCGGTCGTTGACCGACGCGGGCGTACGGTCCCTGACGTCGACCCCGCCGACGCTGGAGGAGCTGTTCCTGCGCCACTACCAGGACGAGGAGGCGGCGCGATGACCTCCCTCGCCGGCACGGGCGTGCTGCTGCGCTTCAACCTCCGCCGCGACCGGGTGCTGATCCCGGTGTGGGTGGCGGTGAACGCCCTCATGGTCCTCTCCATGCCGAACACCCTGAAGGGCCTGTACGGCACCGAGGCCGAGCGCGCCGACCTGCTGCACCAGGTCGCCACCAACTCCTCCTTCCGCGCGCTGATCGGCCCGGTCTTCGACGACTCCCTCGGCGCCCTGACCGTCTGGCGCGTCGGCGTGTACGCGGGCGCCCTCGCCGCCGTCACCAGCCTCCTCGTCGTCGTACGCCACACCCGCGACGAGGAGGAGAGCGGGCGGCAGGAACTGATCGCCTCCGGCGCGGTGGGCCGGCGGGCCTCCCTCACGGCCGCGCTGCTCGCGGCGGGCGTGGCGGGCGGCGTCCTCGCGCTGCTGGTGACGGCCGGCCTGGCCGGTCAAGGCGCCGCCGGGGCGCTGGCGTTCGGTCTGGGCCTCGCGGCCGTGGGCATGCTCTTCGCCACCATGGCCGCGATCGTCGCGCAGCTCACGCAGAGCGCGCGGCTGGCACGGGGCCTGACGGCGGCGGTCCTGGGCGCGGCCTTCGCCCTGCGGGCGGCGGGCGACGCGGCGTCGAACGACGGCTCGTCGGTCCTGACCTGGCTGTCCCCGCTGGGCTGGCTGTCGAATCTACGACCGTACGCGGACACCCGGTGGTGGGTGCTGGGGCTGTTCGCGGCGGCGATCGCCCTCCAGGGCGCGGGCGCGTACGTCCTGACGGCCCGCCGTGACGTGGGCCTGGGCTTCCTGCCCACCCTCCCCGGCCCGGCCACCGGCCGGCTGGGCTCCGCCGGCGCCCTGGCCTGGCGGCTCCAGCGGGGCGCCGTGCTCGGCTGGAGCATCGGCTTCTTCCTGGCCGGGGTGGTCTACGGCGGTCTGGCGGACGGCGTGGCGGACCTGGTCGGCGACAACGAGGGCGCCCGGGAGATCGTCGAGCGGATGGGCGGCCGGAGCGGCATCACGGACGCGTTCCTCGCCTCGATGACCGGCATGCTCGGCCTCGTCGCCGCGCTGTACATCGTCGCGTCGGTCCTGCGGCTGCACGGCGAGGAGACCTCGGGCCGAGCGGAACCGCTGCTGGCCCACCCCGTCGGCCGCCTGACCTGGGCGGCCGGCCACCTGGTGATCGCCTACGCGGGCGCCGCCCTGATCATGCTCCTGGCGGCGCTGGGCTTCGCGGCGGGCTACGGCCAGCGGACCGGCCCCCTCCTCGCCGCCTGCCTGGTGCAGCTCCCGGCGATCTGGACGATCGGCGGCCTCGCGGTCCTCCTGTACGGCCTCACCCCCCGCCTGGCCCCGACGGCCTGGGCCGTGGCGGGCGCGGCCCTCCTGATCGGCTGGGTGGGACCGGCCCTGGACGCCCCGCGACTCGTCCTGGACCTCTCCCCGTTCGGCCACCTGCCGAAGCTGCCGGGGGGAGAGATGCGGTGGACGCCGGTGCTGGCCCTGCTGGGCTTGGCGGGAGCGCTGACGGCGGCGGGGCTGGCGGGGCTGCGCAGGCGGGATGTCACGGCCGGTTGAGTCAGCCCACCGCGACCCGCAATCCCTCAAGCCCCCGAATGACGAAGTTCGGCTTCCGCTCGGGTGCGGCGCCCAGCTCGAGTGACGGCGCCCGCGTGAGCAACGCGCTCATCGACGCGGCCAGCTCCATACGGGCCAGCGGCGCCCCGATGCAGTAGTGGATCCCCGCGCTGAAGGAGATGTGCGGATTGTCCTTACGGGCGAGGTCGAGCCGCTCGGGATCCTTGAAGACCTCGGGGTCGTGGTTGGCGGAACCGAAGAGCATGGCGATCTCCGCGCCGCGCGGAATCACCGTCCCGTCGATCTCGATCTCGTCCAGCACCCAGCGTTCGAAGAGCTGGAGCGGGGTGTCGTACCGCATCAACTCCTCGATCGCGGACGGGATCAGGGAGTGATCGGCGCGCAGCAGGGCCAGCTGCTCGGGATGGCGGAACAGGGCGTACCAGCCATTCACCGTGGCGTTGACGGTCGCCTCGTGCCCCGCGTTGAGCAGCAGCACGACCGTGGAGATCATCTCCTGCTCGGTCAGCCGCTCCCCCTCGTCGTACGCCGCGATGAGCCCGGAGATCAGGTCCTCGCCGGGCTCCGCGCGCCGCTCGGCGATCAGCTCCCGCAGGTACTCCGAGAACTCGACGGAGGCGCGGACCGCCTTCGCCGCCGCCTCCTCGGACGGGTTCAGCTCGTACATCCCGCAGATGTCCGCCGACCAGGGCCGCAGCAGGGGCCGGTCCGCCTCGGGGATGCCGAGCATCTCGGCGATCACGGCGACGGGCAGCGGCTCGGCGACGTCGGTGAGCAGATCGCCCCCGCCGGCGTCGACGAGGCCGGCCACCAGTTCGCCGGCGAGCTGCCGCACATAGGGCTGGAGCCGCTCCACGGTCCGGGGGGTGAACGCCTTCGACACGAGGCGCCGGATCCGGGTGTGGTCCGGGGGTTCCAGGTCGAGCATGCCGTGGTCGTTGAGCGTGTGGAACGGTTCGTGCTCGGCGGGCGGGGCCGTCCGCCCGAAGTCCTCGTGCGTGAACCGGTGCTGGTACGTCCGCCCGAGCCGCCGCTCGCGCAGCAGCGCCGACACGTCGGCGTGGTGCGGGACGAGCCACTGGTTCGTGGGTTCGTAATAGACCGCCCGGCCCTGGGCGCGCAGCTCGGCGTAGGCGGGGTACGGGTCGGCGAGGAAGGCCGGGTCCCAGGGATCGAAGGCTGTCATGGACGGACGCTAGCCCGGGGACAGGCGGTCTGACCAGGGGCGCCGCCCGGTTTCCTGGCGCCCCTCGGCTGCTGTCAGGTGCCTTCCCGGAGGGCCCGCTGTGCCTCGTGGAAGACCGCCCAGGCGTCCGCCACGGGGCCCACATGGGCCAGCTTGTCGGGGTTCAGGACCGTGCGGATCGCCTGGACGTGACCGTCGAGGATGTCCAGCGTCCAGGTGTTGAGGATCCTGCCCTCCCGGTCGCGGAAGAGCGCGCCCGGCTGGCCGTTGAGCTCGTGCGGCTCCATCGTGACGCCGACGTGGGCCAGCATCGGCAGGAACGTGGTGAGCACGCGCAGCACGTTGTCGCTGCCGGCGACGCCCTTGCCCCAGCTCGGCGCCTTGCCGCCGCTGTCGCCGACCATGTGGACGTCGGCGGCGAGCAGCTCCCGCAGCGCCTCGACGTCCCCTTCCCGGAAGGCGTCGAAGAAGCGGTCGGCGAGTTCCGCGCGCTCCTTGCGGTCCGCCTCGAAGCGGGGCCGGCCCGCGTCCATGTGCCGGCGCGCCCGCACCGCGAGCTGACGGCACGCCGCCTCCGAGCGGTCCACGGCCGAGGCGATCTCCGGGAAGCCGAAGCCGAACACCTCCCGCAGCACGAACACCGCGCGCTCCAGCGGGGTCAGCCGCTCCAGCAGCAGCAGCGCCGCCATCGACAGCGAGTCGGCCAGCTCCGCCGAGCGCTCCGGGTCCTGGTAGGGGTCGGCGAGCAGCGGCTCCGGGAACCATGTGCCGACGTACTCCTCGCGCCGCACCCGGGCCGAGCGCAGGACGTCGATGGAGATCCGGGTGATCACGGCCGACAGGAACGCCTTCGGTGAGTTCGGCCGGGTCGGGGTCGCCTCGTAGCGCAGCCAGGTCTCCTGGACCGCGTCCTCGGCCTCGCTGACACTGCCGAGGATGCGATAGGCGATCGAGAACAGCAGCGGCCGCAGCTCCTCGAACTCCTCGGTCCGCGTCACGCCAGCTCCTCCTTGATGCCCTGGCGCCACGAGGGATAGCGCAGCTCCCAGCCCAGTTCGCGCTTGGCCTTGGCGTTGGAGAAGCCGCGGCCCTCGGTCATCATCACCACCGCCTGGTCCCCCGCCAGCAGCCGGGCCAGCCACTTCGGCACCCGCATCGGCCGCTTGGCGCCCGCGCACTCGGCGAGATACGGCAGCCACTCGCGCGACGGGGCCGGCTCGTCGTCGACGATGTTGAACACGCCCCGCGCCTTCTGCTCCACCGCGAGGACGGTGGCGCTCGCCGCGTCGTCGAGGTGGATCCACGAGCTGTACCCGCCGCCGTCCCCGACCAGCGGGAACTGCCGCTTGCGGATCAGCTCGACCTGGTCGTCGATGGCCCCCGGCCCGTAGAACGCGCCGTAGCGCAGCAGCGCGCCGCCGGCCCCGACGACCGCCTCCTCGACGTGCCGCATCGCGTCCGCCAGCGGCTCCGCCGCCATCCCCCGCAGCGGGTCCAGCGGGTCGTCCTCGGTCTTCACCCAGCCGCCTTCGCGGATGCCGTTCCAGCTGGCGTAGCCCTGGGCGACGACATGGGGGACGCCGGTCGCCTCGGCGGCGGCCAGCAGATGGTCCGTCCCCTCGGTGCGCAGCCGGTTCGTCAGGGCGAACCAGCGGTCAGGATGCCTCAGATCGGGCTTGCCGGCGTGCGTCAGGGAGATCGCCGTCATCTGGTGCACGATCACGTCCGGGCGGGCCGCGGCCACCGCCTCGCCGACGGACGCCGCGTCCAGCCCGTCCATCACCACGCCCTCGGCACCCAGCCGCTCGGCCAGGCCCAGCTTGGTCGCGCTGGTCGTCGTAGCGGTCACCTCATGCCCCCGTGCGACCAGCTGCGGCACCAGCCGACGTCCCAGTACTCCCGTCCCGCCCGCCACGAACACGCGCATGACCCTCACCTTCCGACCCATCGGGGTGTCTCTGTCACCGTCTCTCGACCCTGAGACGTGTCAGCCCGCGGATCTGTGACATGGCCGGTCCGGCGCATGCCGCTACCCCGGTGTCACCAGCCGGGCCTCGTAGGCGAAGACGGCCGCCTGGGTGCGGTCGCGCAGGCCCAGTTTCACCAGGATGCGGCTCACATGGGTCTTGATCGTCGACTCGGCCACGACGAGGTGCTCGGCCATCTCCAGGTTCGACAGGCCCTGGGCTATCAGGATCAGCACCTCGGTCTCGCGTTCCGTCAGGTCGCCGTACGGAGCCTGGGGTGTGCGCACGAGGCGCGGCGGCTCCGTCAGCTTGGCGAACTCCGTGATCAGGCGTTTGGTGACCGACGGGGCCAGCAGGGCCTCGCCCGCCGCCACCACCCGTACGCCGTCCGCGAGCCGGCGCGCCGAGGCGTCCTTCAGCAGGAAGCCCGAGGCGCCCGCCCGCAGGGCCTGGTACACGTACTCGTCGAGGTCGAACGTCGTCAGGACCAGGACCTTGGCCGAACCGTCCGCCGCGACGATCTCCCTGGTCGCCTCGATGCCGTTCATCTCCGGCATGCGGATGTCCATCAGGACGACGTCCGGGGCCAGGTCGCGGACCTTGTCCACCGCGTCCCGGCCGTTCACCGCCTCGCCGACCACCTCGATGTCCGGCATCGCGTTCAGCAGGACCGAGAAGCCCTCGCGGACCATCATCTGGTCGTCGGCGATCAGCACGCGGATCGTCATGTGCCGTCCTCACCCGTGGCCGGCATCGGCACCGGCAGGAACACCGTCACCTCGTAACCACCCTCGTCCGTCGGGCCGGCCGTCATCTCGCCGTTCAGCATGGACACCCGCTCCCGCATGCCCGTGAGGCCATGGCCCGCTCCCGGTGACGGTTTCCCGAGGGACGGCCGCGGCGGGGCGCTGTTGACGATCCGGAGCCCCAGGCCGCCCAGGACGTAGGCGATCTCCACCCCGGCGCGTGCGCCCGGCGCGTGGCGCAGGGTGTTGCTCAGAGCCTCCTGGACCATCCGGTACGCCGACAGCTCCACGCCCGGCGGCAGCTCCCGCACCGCTCCCGTGACCGTCTTCTCCGTCTCCAGGCCGGCCTCCCGCACGTTCGCCAGGAGGGCGTCCAGATCGGCGAGGGTGGGCTGCGGGGCGTCCGGCGCCTCGTAGTCCTCGGCGCGGACCACGCCCAGCACCCGGCGCAATTCGGTGAGGGCCGCGACGGCGTTCTCGCGGATCGTGGCGAACGCCTGCTCCAGCTCCGGCGGCGGGTTCTCCACCCGGTAGGGCGCGGCCTCCGCCTGGATGGCGACCACCGACATGTGGTGGGCCACCACGTCGTGCAGCTCGCGGGCGATCGTGGTGCGCTCCTCCAGCAGGGTGCGGCGGGAGCGCTCGTGCTCGGTCACCGTCTGCTGCGCGGTCACCTCCTCCGCCGCCTCCCGGCGGATGTTCCGCACGGTGACGACGAGCAGGATCAGCGCGGAGAGGATCAGCATGGGCGAGGTGTTGGTGGACCAGTGGCCGGCGCCGAAGAACGCCTCGGCGACGAGGCCGTAGGCCGCCGTGATCAGCCACATCCAGGCCGCCGTGCGCGGCCGGGTGCGGATCGCCACCACCGTCAGGACCACCAGGTGGGAGGCGAAGCTGCCGGGCAGCCACGGCCAGTCGCTCCAGCTGGTGCCGAGCAGGGCCACCGCGGTGGTCGACAGCAGCGACGCCCAGAACGCGGCCGCCGGGCGGACCAGGGTCAGCAGCACCGGCGCGAGCGCCAGCAGGCCGCAGCCCAGGGCCGGCGATCCGGCCGTGCCGCCCTGCCACGCGATCAGCAGCGACAGCACGCCGAGCGCCGTCACCACGGCGTGGGGTGTCCAGGCCGCGTACTCCCGCAGGCGGCCGGGGAGCCGGCGGGTGAGCGGGCCGTCCACGCTCATGGGCGGCAGCGGGCGGTAGGCGAACGCGCGGTCGTGCAGCAGGTCCTGCCGCAGGCCGCGCAGTGCGTCCATCGCCGCCCGGAACTCCGGGCTGCGCGGCCGGTACGCGGCATGCGGGCCCTCGGGGGGCCTCGCCCCCGGCTGTCCCGTCTGGTTCTGGGTCGTCTCGGTCACACCCGAAACGGTAGGCGCGGGCCGGGCCGGGGTCGTCACCAGTGAGAGGGGTTCCTGGGCGTCCCTCTCAAGTACTACGCGCCCCCGGGCTCACCACGCCAGTTGGGCGAGTTCCTCCGCCACCACCGCGCACGCGTCCGCCGCCGGGTCGATCAGCGGGAAGTGGCCGACGTCCTCCAGCAGGGTCAGGCCCACCACCTCCCCGGCCTTGGCCGCCGCGTCCGCGTACGCCTCCGCCACGGCCTGCGGGACCACGTCGTCCGTGCGGCCCTGGACGAGAGTCGTCGCGATGCCGGTCGGCAGCAGCAGTGCCGGGTCGGCGTACGGTCGGCGCTCGGCGAAATGGTCCTCGCCGCCGAGGAGTTGCAGGGATGCGCCCCCGCAGACGTCCAGCTTCTCCGCGACCGCGAAGTCGGCGATCGGGGCGAGCGCGACCACGCCGCGCAGCGGGGCCGGGCCGCCCGTGCGCCACGGGGCGTCTGCGGGCAGGACGTGCCGTGCGGCGGCCCACAGGGCGAGGTGGCCGCCGGCGGAGTGCCCGGTGAGGACCGTGCGGCGGGCGTCCGCCTGCGGAAGGGCCTCCCGTACGAGCGCGGGCAGCGCGTCCAGCGCGGCGGCGACGTCGTCGAAGGTCTCCGGCCAGCGGCCCGCGACCGGCGCACCGCCGGAACTCCCGCCGCCCCGCCGGTACTCGACATTGGCCACCGCGAAACCGCGCCGCGCCAGGTAGTCCGCGAACGGGGTGACATGCCGCCGGTCGTACGGTGCCCGCCAGGCGCCCCCGTGCAGGACGGCGACGAGCGGGGCGGGGGAGCCGGGGATCATCTCCGTGCGCGGGGCGTAGAAGTCGATGACCTGGTCGGGGTGGTCGCCGTAGGCGGCGGTGGCGTCCGGGTCGACGGGCGGGTGCGAGAAGGCCGACTGCTCCTCGGCGGCGGCCCGGGCTGCGGCGGCGTCGTCCGGCATGCTCCAACCTCTCAGCGGCGAAATGGGATTGGCGGACCAGGGGGAACGGAACCGGTGGGAATTCGGCCGTTTGCGGGGACGGTACCAGGCCCGTGACGTGCGCGGACACGGGGATGTCACGCTCGGTGAGGGTTAAACGGTTCTGCAGTTTCGTTACGCTGAACGGGTGCGTCACTGTGTTACCTGCCGGCGCCCCGCGCGCGTGCCGCACGTGCACCAAGGAGGCCGTTATGTCCGCCGACCCCGGCACGGTGCGTCCCGGAGGGCGTACCGCGCGTGTCCGTGCGGCCGTGCTGCGGGTGGCCGGTGACGTCCTCGCCCAGGAGGGCCTGCACCGCCTCGATCTCGCCGAGGTCGCCCGGCGGGCGGAGGTCGGCAAGACCACGGTGTACCGCCGCTGGGGCTCGGTCCCGGGCCTGGTCGCCGACCTGCTCACGGACCTGCTCGCGGACCTCGCCGAACAGCCGCCGCGCCGCAGGGAGAACGGCCGGGGGAGCGGTTCCGTCCTGGGCGATCTGCGGGCCCTCGCGGCGCAGGTGCGGGGCGAGTTGGCCGATCCCCGCCACAGCGCCCTGCTCCGGGCCGCGATCGCGGCGGCCGCCCACGACGAGCGGACGGCCGGCGCGCTGCGGCGGCTGCGCGAGACCCGCGTGAGCGAGTGGGCCCCATACGTCGAACAGGCCGTGCGGCGCGGGGAGTTGCCGCCCGGCACGGACGCGTCGGCGGTCGTACGGGCGGTGGCGGCGCCCCTGTACGACGAGGCCCTGTCCACCGGAGCGGCACCGGCCCCCGCCACCGCCGAACGAGCCGCCCGCGCGGCCCACGCGGCGGCGGTGGCGGGGGTGTACCGCCAGGCCGGCACCCCCGGCGAGCGGCGCTAACGAACGACCTCGCCCAGCACCCGCGCCGCCCGCTCCACATCCGCGAAGCCCACGTACAGCGGGGTGAAGCCGAAGCGGAGGACGTCCGGTCGGCGGAAGTCGCCCACGACGCCCCGGTCGATGAGCCGCCGCATGACCGTGCCGGCGTCGTCGCACCGCAGCGCGACCTGGCTGCCCCGCTCGGCGTGCGCGGCCGGCGTCAGGGACTCCACGCGCGCGGGCGGGACGTACTGCGCCACGCACTCCAGGAAGAAGTCGGTCAGCGCCAGGGACTTGCGCCGGACCGCCTCGATGGAGACGCCGTCCCAGACGTCCAGCGCCGCTTCCAGCGCCAGCATCGAGAGGATGTCCGGGGTGCCCACCCGCCCGCGCGGCGCACCGGACGCCGGAGCGTACGCCGGGTGCATGCCGAAGGGTTCGGCGTGGGAGTTCCAGCCGGGCAGCGGGGAGTCGAAGTCCGCCTGGAGATCGCCGCGCACATACAGATAGGCCGGTGAACCCGGTCCGCCGTTCAGATACTTGTACGTGCAGCCGACCGCCAGGTCCACGCCGTGCTCGTCCAGGCCGACCGGCAGCGCGCCCGCGCTGTGGCACAGGTCCCAGATCGCGAGCGCGCCCGACGCGTGGATCGCGGCCGTGAGCGACGGCAGGTCGTGCAGGCGGCCGGAGCGGTAGTCGACGTGGTTCAGCAGCACCGCCGCCGTACGGTCGCTCAGCGCCCCGGGCACCTGCGAGGGCGTCACCGCGCGCAGGGTGCGGCCGGTCATCCGGGCCGCCGACTCGGCGATGTAGCCGTCGGTGGGGAACGTCGTCGCGTCGACGAGGATCTCGTCGCGCTCCTCGCCCGCCATCCGGACCGCCGCCACAAGTGCCTTGAAGACATTGACACTTGTCGAGTCGCCCACGACGATCTGCCCCGCCGCCGCGCCCACCAGCGGGGCGATGCGATCGCCGATCCGCTCGGGCGCGGTCCACCAGCCGCTCTCGTCCCAGGACCGGATGCGCATCTCGCCCCACTGCCGGCGGACGACGTCCTCCACCCGGCCCGGCACGCCCGCGGGCAGCGCGCCCAGGGAGTTGCCGTCCAGGTACACCACCTCGTCGAGCACGAACTCCGCGCGCTTGGCGGCCAGTTCGTCCGCCCCGTCCAGCTTCTCCGCGCGCAGCAGCAGCTCAGACATGGGACCTCGCCGTCCACAGCTCGGGGAAGACGTTCTTCTGCGCGCGCTTCTCCAGCCACGCCACGCCCGCCGAGCCACCGGTGCCGGCCTTCGCACCCATCGCGCGCCGCGTGGCGACCAGGTGGTCGTTGCGCCAGCGCCACACCAGTTCCGCCACGTCCGTCAACGCCTCGCCCAGCCGGGCCAGTTCGTCGGACTCGTCGCCCGCGTAGACCGCCGTCCAGGCCGCCTCGACCTCGGGCGACGGCTCGTAGCGGCGCGAGACGTCCCGCCGCAGGACCGCGTCGGGGATCGCGTGGCCGCGCCGCGCGAGCAGCCGGACGACCTCGTCGTAGAGGCTCGGCTCCTCCAGGGCCTTCTCCAGCTCCGCGTGCACCCGGGGCGCGCCGCGGTGCGGTACGAGCATCGACGCGGACTTCTCGCCGAGCAGGAACTCCATCCGCCGGTACATGGCCGACTGGAAGCCGGAGCCCTCGCCCAGCGCGCTGCGGTACGCGTTGAACTGGGCCGGGGTGAGCTGGCCGAGCGGCTTCCAGGAGGCGTTCAGCGCCTCCAGTTCCCGGACGGAACGCTTCAGCGCGGCGATCGCCGTGGATATGTCATCCTTGCGCAGCGCGTGCGCCGCGGTCTCCCACTCGTGGACGATGACCGTGAACCACAGCTCCATCACCTGGGTCGTGACCAGGAAGACCATCTCTCCGGGATCGTCGGAGAGGGTGTGCTGGAGGTGGGTGAGCACGTCCGCCTTGACGTAGTCCTCGTACGGCGTCGTACCGGCGAAGTCGAGATGCGGGGTCTCGGGCTCCGAAGCCTCGTGGGGCTGAGCCTGGTGGGACATCGCTGTCTCCTGTGTTACTCCGGGTAGCGGTCCGCCCCTGCCGATTCCGGCACGGGGGCCCCGGTCCCCACCCGCATCCTCCGCAATCACGCCCGTCCCCCGCAAGCTCTGTCCTGGCACACTTCAGCCATGACGACCCACACGAATCTGCTCGGCGGACCCGACCCCACGTATCTGCCCGAGGACACGGAGGCCTACCGGCTGCTGGACGAGGAGTCCCTGCCGCCCGCCGAGGTCGCCGCGAAGCATCCGACCTTCTCGCTGGCCTGGGGGCTGCTGGCGGAGGAGGCGTTCGCCGGGGGGCGGGTGATCGAGTCGTACGCGTATGCGCGCACGGGCTATCACCGGGGGCTGGACGCTCTGCGGCGGAACGGGTGGAAGGGGCATGGGCCGGTGCCGTTCAGTCATCGGGCCAATCAGGGGTTCCTGCGGTGCCTCGCCGCGTTGGCGCGGGCCGCTGACTCCATCGGGGAGACCGAGGAGGCTGAGCGGTGTGCGCAGTTCTTGAAGGACAGTGATCAGGCCGCCTACGAGGAGTTGCTCGGGCGGTAGTCGGGCGGCTGCGGGTGCGGGGGGCTGGTCGCGCTCACGCGGCGGAGCCGCATATCGATACAGCCCCGCGCCCCTTTCAGGGTGGGACCAGTCACGCCTCTAGGACGCCTGGCCGGGGTGCTCCCTCCAAAGGGGGCGCCGTGACCGAGCCGTGTGTGCGGCATTCTGGGCGTTTGCAGTCCGGGGGTGGGCGGCGGACCGTTGTGAAAGCCACCGCCGAGCCCAGGATCAGCACCCCCGCGCACACCACCATCGCCCGGCCGAAGGCCTCGTCGAACGCCGACGGGGTGCGGTACGCCTCCGGGCCCATCCCCGTCACCAGGGGCAGGGCCGCCACCGCCACCAGGCCCGCCGCCCTCGCCGCCGCGTTGTTGATGCCGCTGGCCAGGCCCGCGCGGGCCACGTCCACCGAGGCCAGCACCGTCGCCGTCAGCGGGGCCACCAGGGTCACCATGCCGAGCCCCAGCACCAGCACCGCCGGCAGCACATCGGCGGCGTACGAGGCGTCCGGGCCCACCCGCAGCATGAGCAGCATGCCGGCCGCGCACAGCAGCGGGCCCACCGTCAGCGGGATCCTCGGCCCGATCCGCTCCCCCAGCTCGCCGGAGCGCGCGGACAGCAGCAGCATGAGCACGGTCGTCGGGAGGAGGGCCGTTCCCGCGCCGAGCGCCGAATAGCCGGCCACCACCTGAAGCTGCACCGCCGTGAGGAAGAAGAAGCCGCCGAAGGCCGCGTACACGCACAGCGTCACCAGGTTCACCGCGGTGAACTGACGGGAGGCGAAGATCGCCGGCGGCATCATCGGGTCCGGCCGCCGCCGCTCCACCAGCACGAAGGCGACCCCGCAGGCCAGCCCCGCGACCGCCGCCACCACGACCAGCGGCGACCCGCCACGCGCCTCGATCAGCGCGTACGTCACCAGGGCGAGCGCGAGGGCGCCCAGCGTCGCGCCGAGCACGTCGAAGCGGCCGTGCTTGCGTCCGTCCCCCGACTCGGGCACGTGCCGCAGCGCGACCGGCACGCACACCAGCGCCAGCGGCACGTTCAGCAGGAACACCCACCGCCAGCCCGGCCCGTCCACCAGCCAGCCGCCCACGAACGGCCCCACGGCCGCCCCCACGCCCCCGAAACCGGACCACAGGCCGACCGCCCGGCCCCGGTCGTCGGGGTGGAAGGACGCCTGGATCAGGGCCAGCGATCCCGGTGTGAGCAGCGCGCCGCCGACCCCCTGGAGGGCCCGCGCGGCGATCAGCACGCCGGCGTTCGGCGCCAGCCCGCACAGCAGCGAGGCCACCGCGAACCACGCCACGCCCAGCACGAAGATCTTCCGCCGGCCGTAGCGGTCGCCCAGCGAACCGCCCAGCAGGATCAGCCCGGCCAGCGTCAGCATGTACGCGTTGACCGTCCACTGCAGGGCCGCGAGGTCGGCGCCGAGGTCGCGGCCGATCCTCGGCAGCGCGACATTGACGACCGTCGAGTCCAGCAGAGCCATCGTGGAGCCCAGGACGGTCGTGAACAGGATCCACTTGCCCTGGGAGTCGGCGAGCCGCACGTTCGGCATGCCCCCAGGTATACAGCGAGCCCGGCGCCGTGGCACCGGGCTCGCTGGAGACGCGGGGTCTTACTTGATCTTCGTGCCCGCCGAACGCAGGTTGCGCGTGGCCTCGACGACGCGCGCGGCCATGCTCGCCTCGGCCAGCTTGCCCCAGGTGCGCGGGTCGTAGGTCTTCTTGTTGCCGACCTCGCCGTCGACCTTCAGGACGCCGTCGTAGTTGCGGAACATGTGGTCGGCGACGGGACGCGTGAAGGCGTACTGCGTGTCCGTGTCGATGTTCATCTTGACCACGCCGTTCTCCAGCGCGGTCGCGATCTCCTGCTCGGTGGAGCCGGAGCCGCCGTGGAAGACGAAGTCGAACGGCGACTGCTTGCCGTACTTCGCGGCCACGCCGTCGTTCAGCTCCTTCAGCAGCTCGGGGCGGAGCACGACGTTGCCCGGCTTGTACACGCCGTGGACGTTGCCGAAGGACGCGGCGAGCAGGTAGCGGCCCTTCTCGCCCAGGCCCAGCGCCTCCACCGTGCGGATCGCGTCGTCGACCGTGGTGTAGAGGGAGTCGTTGATCTCGTGCGAGACGCCGTCCTCCTCGCCGCCGGTCGGGGTGATCTCCACCTCAAGGATGATCTTCGCGGCGGCGGCGCGGGCCAGCAGCTCCTGCGCGATCTCCAGGTTGTCGGCGAGGGTCTCGGCGGAGCCGTCCCACATGTGCGACTGGAAGAGCGGGTTGCGGCCGGCCTTCACCCGCTCCTCGGAGATCGCGAGCAGCGGACGTACGTACCCGTCGAGCTTGTCCTTCGGACAGTGGTCGGTGTGCAGCGCGACGGTGACCGGGTACTTCTCGGCGACGATGTGCGCGAACTCGGCGAGGGCGACCGCGCCCGTCACCATGTCCTTGCTGTACTGACCGCCCAGGAACTCGGCGCCACCCGTCGAGATCTGGATGATGCCGTCGCTCTCCGCCTCGGCGAAGCCGCGCAGCGCCGCGTGCAGGGTCTGGGTCGAGGTGACGTTGATGGCCGGGTAGGCGAACTTGCCTGCCTTCGCCCGGTCGAGCATCTCGTTGTAGACCTCGGGGGTTGCGATGGGCATCTGTCCGCTCCTTGGGTGTGCGGGTTGACGTAGCAGGCAGCTGCTACTGCGTTGTTCTTACGGCCCTGACCTAGACCTTGGGTGCGACCTCATCGTCGTCCCCATCTTTCCAGACATGCGCGGATGGTCCACGCGCCGAAAAGTCCGCCGACCAGTTCAGGGCACCCGGGGCCGTCAGTCCAGACCCAGTTCATCCTTCGAGAAGGCGAACAGATAGGGCACACCGGCCCCTTCCTGGATCTTCTCGGCGGCACCGGTCGCCCGGTCCACGATCGTGGCGACCGCGACGACCTCGGCACCGGCCTCCCGCACGGCCTCGACGGCGGCCAGCGGAGACCCGCCGGTGGTGGACGTGTCCTCGACGACCAGCACGCGGCGGCCGCTGATCTCGGGGCCCTCGACCCGCCGCTGCAGCCCATGCGCCTTGGCCGCCTTGCGGACGACGAAGGCGTCCAGCCGCTTGCCGCGGGCGGCGGCCGCGTGCAGCATCGCGGCGGCGACGGGGTCGGCGCCCATGGTGAGGCCGCCGACGGCGTCGAAGTCCAGGTCGGCCGTCAGATCGAGCAGCACCTGCCCGACCAGGGGCGCGGCCTCGCCGTCCAGGGTGATGCGGCGCAGGTCGACGTAGTAGTCGGCCTCCAGACCCGAGGAGAGGGTCACCTTGCCGTGCACCACGGCCTTGTCCTTGATCTGCTGCAGCAGTGCGCCACGTACGTCCGTCATGCCGCCCAGCTTAAAGGCGGCGCCAGCTCCAGGTCGTGGTGGCCTCCAGCGGTTCCAGGGGCGTGACCAGCCGGGGAGCGGTGTTCAGCCCGTCCGGCGGGCCGGTCTGCGGCTCCACGCACACGGCCGCCTCCTGCTCGTCGTACACGACGACCCACTCCTCGGGGCTGGTCACCTTCAGCTCCAGCGCTCCGGGCCAGGTGAGGGTGACGTCGACGCCGCCGGGCATGCCGAAGCAGTCGTCCCAGGGGCCCGGCTTCGGATCGATCCGGTTCCCGGTGGGGAGGTGGTCGTCGCCGCGCTCCTCCTGCCAGGCGGGCGCGAAGTCGAGCGTCACGTCCTGGCCGCCGAGGGTGCGGTTGAACCAGGGGTGCCAGCCGATCTGCGCCGGGAAGGAGGAGTCGTACGTCTCGATGGCCATGGTCAGGGTGAGGCTCTGCTCGCTCAGCGCGATCGCCTGGGTGACCCGGCCGGAGTAGGGCCACGGCTCGACCAGGTCGTACGTCATGACGGCCTCGTCGGCGGTGTGGCGGGCCACCCTCCAGGCGCCGTCGCGGACGGTGCCGTGGATGGCGTGCGGCGCGGCGTTGAGCGGCATCTGGTGCACGACGGCCCCGTCCCGGAACCGTCCGTCCCGGATCCGCCCGCACCAGGGCACCATCGGGAAGCAGCCGAAGCGCTCCCCCTGCCGCAGCAGCTCGACCCCATCGACCCGCAGCCCACCGACCCGCCCGCCGTTCCCGGGCTGCACGACCACTTCCGCGTCACCCGCGGCCAACGTGATGTCCTCGTAGCTCACGGGATTGAATCTACTGGGCCGATCAAGGGGCGGACACCGGCCAGGGCCCGACGCCCGGAGCCGACCTGATCCGCCGGTCCGGCCCTAACGGCGTCTGCGCAGGGCCCGGCCCACCACGATCACCGACGCCACCACCAGCGCCGCCGCCGGGGCCGCCCAGCGCAGGGTGCTGTTCGGGGCGATGGTCTGCGGGGCCGGGACGGGGGCGTAGCGGCCCCTCGGGGGTGCGTGGTCGACCTCCTCCGCGCTCCGGCCGATCATCGTCCGGCGGGCGTGCGCGGCCTCCGCGGGCGGTTCGCCCGAGGCCGTGAAGTCGTCGTCCTCCAACGGATCGAGCGAGGGCGCCGGCACCTCCGCCTCGAACACCGCCCCCCTCTCCTCGCTCACCTCGGACACACCTTCCCCGTCCCCGCCGTCGGGCCCACCGACCTCCTCCGGCTCCCCCGTCTCCCCCGACTCCCCCAGCCCCTCCCCGAAGCGGTTCAGCAGGCGGGTCATCGTCGATCGCACGGTCTCCGGGGGCAGTTCCGCGATGCGGCCGTCCGCTGTCGCCGTGCCCGAGACCGTGAGCCGGGAGCCGTCTTCGGCCTCCGTCACCCGCAGGGTCAGGGCGAGCTTCACGGACCCGCTGCCCCGCGCCTCCGTGGCGTCGCCCTCCACCCCGTACGTGCCGTCGTCCTGCGCGGTGAGCCGTAGTTCGCCCCGGTAGGTGATCGTGTGGCCCCCGATCCGCACCTTCAGGCGCCCGGCGAGCGGCGCCCGTGCGCCGGCGTCCCGTTGGAGCCCGGGCACCGCACGGGCCACCCGGGCGGGATCGTCGAGTGCGGCCCTCAGCCGGTCGGCCGGGACCGGTACGAACACCTCTAGCTCCATGTCGACGGAGCCTACCCAGCGGGCCACGAAAAGCACCCGCGCGCTCACCTCTCAATACCTCGGGTGCACCAGCGTCGACACCCGGACCCCCTTGACCGGCCGCACCGCCTCCGCGCCGGCCCCGTCCGCCGTCAACTGGGCCTGCGTGAGGGTGCTGAGCGCCCGGCCCAGCCGCAGTGGCGGTCTCGATTCCGCGCCCGCCAGGACGAAGCCCCAGTCCTTCGGCGCCCGCGACGCCCCCGCCGTACGGTCGGGTCCGGCGGCGAACGCCGTGTCGTGGCCGCTCACCCGGTAGGGCGTGGTGTGCAGGCCGGCCGCCCGTATCGTCGCCTCCACCGTCCAGAAGGCTTTGGGCCGCGTCGCCATCGGACCCGCGTGCACGACGAGCCGGCCCCCGGGGGCGAGCGCGCGCCGGGCGAGGCCGTAGAACTCCTCGGAGTACAGCTTGGTGCTCGCGGTGATCCCGGGGTCGGGCAGGTCCGCGACGACGACGTCGTACGACCCCGCCGGCGTCGTCCGCAGCCGGCGGAACGCGTCGGCGATCGTCACATGGACGCGCCGGTCGTCGTAGGCGCGGCCGTTGAGGCGGGAGAGGGCGGGGTCGGTGCGGGCCAGCCGGACCACGTCCGGGTCGAGCTCCACGATGTCCACGCGCCGCACGTCCCGGTAGGCGAGGACCTCCCGGGCGGCGAGGCCGTCGCCGCCGCCGAGGATGAGCACGCGCGCGTGGGGGCCGCGCATCGCGGGGTGCACGAGGGCCTGGTGGTACCGCAGTTCGTCCTGGCCGCCGACGCGCAGGCGGCCGTCGAGGTAGAGGCCGAGGGGCCGGCCGTCGGTGCCGCCGGTGAGGACGATCTCCTGCACGGGGCTCTGCAGCGCGACCCGCACGTCGGCGCCGTAGACCGCCTGTCGCGCGGCCCGTTCGAAGTCGTCGACGAGGACGGCGGCGGAGGCCAGCACGCCGAGCGTGAGGAGGTTGGCGACGACGAGCAGCGCGCGGCCCCGGCCGGTGAGGTCGCGGCGGAACAGGCCGAGGACGAGCGCGCCGCCGGCGATCACATTGACGGTGCCGGTCAGCAGCGAGCTGGTCAGCTGGCCGAGGAAGGGCAGCAGGAGGAAGGGGAAGGCCAGGCCGCCGACGAGCGCGCCGACGTAGTCCGCGGCGAACAGGTCGGCCACCGCGCCGCCCGCGTCCTGGCGGCGGATGCGCTGGATGAGCTCCATCAGCAGCGGGACCTCGGCGCCGATGAGCAGGCCGATGGCGAGGGAGATGGCGACGAGCAGCAGGCGCGGCCCGTACGACCACAGGCCGCCCCAGGCGCCCGTCCAGGCGAACACCGCGTACAGCGCCATCGCGCCGCAGCCGCCGACGAGGGCGAGGACCGTCTCGATCGCGCCGAAGCCGGCCGCGGCGAACCGGCGCAGCCGTTTGGCGGCGAGCGAGCCGACGCCCATCGCGAAGACCATCACCGACAGCACGACGGACGCCTGGGTGACCGAATCGCCCATCAGATAGGAGGCGAGGGCGACCAGTTCGAGCTCGTAGACCAGACCGCAGGCGGCGCAGACGAAGACGCACACGAGGACCAGGAACCGCCCCGTGCCCGGCCGGACGGGCAGCCGTGCCGGGCCTCGCCAGGGGGGCGGGGCACCGGGTGGGGCGGGCGCGTGCTGTTCGATCACGACTGCGACGTTACGTCACGGGTGCGCAACGCTTTGTCACCCACACGTGTGATCCTGCGTGCTGATGAGGCACCGGATGTTTGTGTGGGCGTCGACGCGGTACGTGGCGGCCGCCTCACACGGCGGACGGGCGCAGTTCCGCGACCGGAACCCGCACGCCGACCTTCGTCCTCGTCGCCACCAACTGCCCGTCCTGCGGGTAGGCGTGCCAGGTCCGCCAGTGCACCTGGCCGCCCTGACGCTGCACCAGCAGCGCGGTGAACGCGTGCGGGCTGCCCGGGAAGACGCCCGCGAGGCCGTGGGGATGGTCGGAGACCAGGGCGAGCAGCTCCTGGGCGCGGCCCGCGAAGGAGTTGGGGGAGAGCACCTCGACGCGCGCGGCGAACTCGTACTCCCAGTCGCCCATCCGTTTGGCGACGCCGAGCGGGAGCGGGGTACTGCTGCCGGCGATGCAGGCGACGGTCTCCGAACAGACGCCCCGCTCCTCCTCCAGCAGCACCTGATGGGACGCGCCGAGCAGCCTCAACTGCACCTTTGCGCCGGACAGTTCGAGGTCGAGCGTGGCCAGGGCGGGGAGCGGTTCGCGCCCCAGCGCCCAGGCGAGGTCGGCTGCCCGCGTATCGGTGTAGGAGGTGGTCAGGGTCGTGAGCATGGATCGGCTCCGCAAGCACTCAAAGAGAAGAGTGGGGTAGGTCCGGCGCACCCCGGTCGGCACCGGGTGTTCGGCCCCCGGTCAGCCCGGTCCGGGGAGGGCGTCCGCCGCGGGACGTCCGTGGAATCCCTGGAATCCGAGGGGCTGCGTTGGTGATTTAGAGGGAATCATGAACGGTGGCGCCGCCACAGCGTTTTTACCCAACTTCGTAGGGTTTCCATCCCTCAGAGGGCTCCCCAGCTCAACTGTTCAACTACGGCGTACGCCGTGCGGCCCCGACGCGCGCGGGCGTGCGCGGCGCCCGCCGCGAGCGGTACGCGACGGGCGCCGGGCCTTCAATACGGCGTGCGTGCGGCTCAGCCGCCTGCGCCGCCTCCTCGCTACGGCATGCGTGCGGCTCAGGTGCCTCCGCCGCATCCGCCGCCCCCGCCGCAGGACGAACCGCCCCCGCAGGAGTGCCCGCCGCCGCAGGAGTGGTGTCCCCCGGAATGGCCGCCGGAGTGGCCGCCGTGGTGACCACCGCCGTCCGAGGATCCCCCGTCCCCCAACCAGCCGGCCCACCAGCTGTTGTTGCTGTCGCTGCCGCCGCTGCCGTTGTCGCTCCCGCGGCCGCCGGACGACCGCGCGGGCCGTCCGCGGCCGTACCCCCGGGCGGCCTTCTCCTGGCGCATACGGCCCAGCAGGGCCATGCCGACCAGTGCCGCGAACAACACGAGCAGGATGATGCCGACGGTCATGGACATGGCGTCACCCTCCTTCCGAATTCCCCCGAAGCGGCCCCCCGTGGGCTCAGGGCCTCGTGCCCTCGCTCGGTGCGTGCGAGGGAGATGCCCCGCCGTCTTCCGGGCGAAAGCACACTTGAGGAAGTCCAGAGCTTGGCCGCAGGATGGCCGCCATGACCTCCAGCACCCGCCCCGTCCTGAACCGCCGGCTCGCCGAGTTCGGTACGACGATCTTCGCCGAGATGTCGGCGCTGGCCCTGCGCACCGGCTCCATCAACCTGGGGCAGGGCTTCCCCGACACGGACGGCCCCGAGGAGGTCCGCGAGGCGGCGGTGCGGGCGCTGCGCGACGGGCGCGGAAACCAGTACCCGCCGGGCCCGGGCGTCCCCGAACTGCGGCACGCGGTGTCCGCGCACCAGCTCCGGCGCTACGGCCTGTCCTGCGACCCCGACACCGAGGTGCTGGTCACCGCGGGCGCGACGGAGGCGATCGCGGCGGCCCTGCTGGCGCTGCTGGAGCCGGACGACGAGGTGGTGGCCCTGGAGCCCTACTACGACTCGTACGCGGCCTGTATCGCGATGGCGGGCGCCCGCCGCGTCCCGGTGACCCTGCGCCCCGCGGACGGCCGCTTCCGCCTCGACCTCGACGAGCTGCGCGACGCGCTCACCGAGCGGACCCGGCTGCTGCTGATCAACACCCCGCACAATCCCACGGGGACCGTCCTCACCCGCGAGGAGCTGACCGCGATCGCGGAGCTGGCGGTGGAGCGGGATCTGCTGGTGGTGACCGACGAGGTGTACGAGCACCTGGTGTTCGACGAGGCCGAGCACATCCCGCTGGCGACGCTGCCCGGGATGCGGGAGCGGACGGTGACGATCGGTTCCGCCGGCAAGACCTTCTCCTTCACCGGCTGGAAGGTCGGCTGGGTGACGGCTCCGGCGCCGCTGGTGTCGGCGGTGCGCTCGGCGAAGCAGTTCCTGACGTACGTCGCGTCGGGGCCCTTCCAGTACGCGGTGGCGGAGGCGCTGGCGCTGCCGGACAGCTACTTCGACGGCTTCCGCGCGGACATGCTGGCCAAGCGGGACCTGCTGGCGGCGGGGCTCGGGGAGGCCGGCTTCGAGGTGTTCGTGCCGTCCGGCACGTACTTCATCACGACGGACATCCGCCCCCTCGGCGAGACCGACGGCTTCGCCTTCTGCCGCTCCCTCCCGGAACGAGCGGGCGTGGTGGCCATCCCGAACGCGGTCTTCTACGACCACAGAGAAGCAGGCGCCCCCTTCGTCCGCTTCGCGTTCTGCAAGCAGCGGGAGGTGCTGGAGGAGGCGTCGGCCCGCTTGAAGAGCTTGGCGGCTTGAGGCGGAGGCGCTTTTCGGCACATTCCCACCCACCGAGTCGGGTGGTGGGTGGGCATAGGTGGTGGGGGTCCAGGGGGCGGAGCCCCTTGGGTGGTCCGGTGCACCCACCTGGACCTCTCGGCTCGCGCCCGCCGCACGGGGACGTCACCGTGCGGATGTGACCCACGCCAGCACCCTCGCCCGACCCGCAGTCGCAACCCCCCGCACCCACACCCACCGCCACCTCTCCGGCCCCCTCCTCGCCCTCGCCCTCTTCACCGGCGCCCGCCTCACCTCCCTGACGGTCCTCGCCCTCACCGCCTGGGCGACCGGCCGTCACCCCCTGCGCCTGCTCGCCCACTCCTGGGACTCCGTCTGGTACCTCGGCATCGCCGCCCACGGCTACGGCCGCACCCTCCACCCCGGCCCCGGAGTCACGTACAGCGACCTCGCCTTCTTCCCGCTGTACCCCGCCCTCGTCCGCACCGTGACCACCCTCGCCCCCGTAGGCGGCGGCACGGCGGGCCTCCTGGTGTCCTGGACGGCGGCCGCGGTGGCCGCCTGCGGGATCTACGCGGTCGGCGCCCACCTGCACGGCCACGCCGTGGCCACCACCCTGGTGCTGCTGTGGGCGCTGCTCCCGCACTCGGTCGTCCTGTCGCTGGCGTACACCGAGCCCCTGCTCACCGCCCTCGCCGCCTGGTCCCTCTACGCCGTCCTGCGCGGGAACTGGGTGTGGGCGGGGTCCCTCGCCGCCCTGGCCGGCCTGTCCCGGCCCAACGGGTTCGCGGTCGCCGCCGCCGTCCTGAGCGCCGCGGCGGCCGCCCTGTGGCGTGCGCGCGGCCGGGTTTCCCACAGGCTGTGGACGGGCGCGGCGCTGGCCCCGCTCGGCTGGACGGCGTACGTCCTGTGGGTCGGCGCCCGCGAGGGCGACCCGCTGCACGGCTACTTCCGGGTCCAGCGCCGGTGGGGCTCCCGTTTCGACTTCGGCGCGGGCTCCCTGCGCTTCGTGCGGCATCTCCTGCTGCACGGCGACCGTCTCGTCTTCCCCCTGACGATGGTGATCGTCGCGGCGGCGGTCCTGCTGTACGCCCTGCTGCTGGCCGACCGCGCCCCGCTCCCCCTGCTGCTCTACTCCGCCGTCCTGCTGCTGATCGCCGTCGGCGGCTCCGGCTTCTTCGAGTCGAAGCCGCGTTTTCTGCTGCCCGCGTTCCCCCTGCTGCTGCCCCTCGCGAGGGCACTCGTACGGACGGCGAGAGCCCGGCCGGTGCACGCGACCGTGGTGATCGCGGCCCTGGCCGGGCTCTCCAGTGTGTACGGGGCCTATCTGGTGGCCTTCGCCGACACCCCGCTGTGACTAGGCGTCGCCTTCCTCGGGCTTGTCGGAGTCGTTGACGTCCTCCTCCAAGCCCAGCTGCTCCACGAGCCACTTGTCGAACTCGATGGCCGCGCGGACCCAGCTGACCGTGGAGGAGACGAAGAACTCGATGTTCACCCCGGCGCCGATCTGCATCTGCGCCTCACCGATCAGACGGACGGTGCCGTCGTCGTGGGTGTGGGTGTACACCTTGGGCCACAGCGTGCGGCGGTTCCAGTCGTCGATGGACTCCAGGAGCTGCGGCTTCTCGTCGATCTGGTGCGGCCGGTCGTAGAACGTCCGCACCGAGAAGATCGCCTGCTCCGCTTCGCCGCGGAACATGAAATAGGTGCGGAACTGCTCCCACGGCGCCGCGAGGTCTCCCTCCTCGTCGACGACGTACTTCAACTCCATCTGGTCGAGGAGCTGCTTCACGAGGTCCTGATTGGGGACGACGGGGCCCGCCGGTCCTTGGGGCTGCGGCTCGGGCTGGCCCCCGAAGTTCGGAATCGAGGACGGGTCGATGCTCACCGTGGTTTTCCCTTCGTACGGATTCCGCCATCCTCCCCCATCCGGGCCGGGGGGTGGCAACCCCCGCCCGTGAGGGTTCACCTCCGGTTGGCGGAATTCCGCTCAGAGCGTTTTTCCGGATTCCGCGGCGGACGCGTTTCCGGGTTCTGGTCAGAGGGTTTTTCCCGTGTCCTCCTTGGTCGCCGCGCCCACGATCAGCCCGTCGCCGAAGCGGTCGACGCGGACCGTGTCGCCGTCCTTGACCTCCCCGGCCAGGATCTCCTTGGCCAGCCGGTCGCCGATGGCCGTCTGCACGAGGCGGCGCAGCGGGCGGGCACCGTACGCCGGGTCGTTGCCCTTGTCGGCCAGCCAGGCCAGCGCCTCGGGGGTGACCGTCAGGCTGAGCCGGCGCTCGGCGAGCCGCCGGCCGAGCCGGTCGATCTGGAGCTGGGCGATCCGGCCGAGCTCGTCCCTGGTCAGCGCCGAGAAGACGACCAGGTCGTCGAGCCGGTTCAGGAACTCCGGCTTGAAGTGGTGCCGGACCACCTCCAGCACCTGTTCCCGCTTCTCCTCCTCGCCGGTGAGGGGGTCGACGAGATACTGGCTGCCCAGGTTGGACGTCAGGACGAGGATCGTGTTGCGGAAGTCGACCGTACGGCCCTGACCGTCCGTCAGGCGGCCGTCGTCCAGCACCTGGAGCAGGATGTCGAAGACCTCGGCGTGCGCCTTCTCCACCTCGTCCAGCAGCACCACGGAGTACGGCCGCCTGCGCACCGCCTCCGTCAGCTGGCCGCCCTCCTCGTACCCCACGTACCCGGGAGGCGCGCCGACCAGGCGGGCGACGCTGTGCTTCTCGCTGTACTCCGACATGTCGATGCGGACCATGGCCCGCTCGTCGTCGAAGAGGAAGTCGGCGAGGGCCTTGGCGAGTTCGGTCTTGCCGACGCCGGTCGGGCCGAGGAAGAGGAAGGACCCGGTCGGGCGGTCGGGGTCGGCGACACCGGCGCGGGAGCGGCGTACCGCGTCCGACACGGCCCGCACGGCCTCGCTCTGCCCGATGAGCCGCCGGCCCAGCTCGTCCTCCATGCGCAGCAGCTTCTGCGTCTCGCCCTCCAGCAGGCGGCCCGCGGGGATCCCGGTCCAGGAGGCGACGACGTCGGCGATGTCGTCGGAGCCGACCTCCTCCTTGACCATGGTGTCCTTCGCGGCCTCTTCTTCGGCCTCCGAGGCGGCCTCCAGGTCCCGCTCCAGGGCGGGGATCTCGCCGTAGAGCAGCTTGGAGGCGGTGTCGAAGTCGCCGTCGCGCTGGGCCCGTTCGGCCTGGCCGCGCAGTTCGTCGAGCTTCTCCTTCAGCTCGCCGACGCGGTTGAGGGACTGCTTCTCCTTCTCCCAGCGGGCGGTGAGGCCGCGCAGCTCCTCCTCCTTGTCGGCGAGGTCGCGGCGCAGCTTCTCCAGGCGCTCGCGCGAGGCGGCGTCGGTCTCCTTGCCGATCGCCAGCTCCTCCATCTTCAACCGGTCGACGGCGCGCTGGAGTTCGTCGATCTCGACGGGCGAGGAGTCGATCTCCATGCGCAGCCGGGAGGCCGCCTCGTCGACGAGGTCGATGGCCTTGTCGGGCAGGAAGCGGGAGGTGATGTACCGGTCGGAGAGGGTGGCGGCGGCGACCAGCGCGCTGTCCGCGATCTGCACCTTGTGGTGGGCCTCGTAGCGACCCTTGAGTCCGCGCAGGATGGCGATGGTGTCCTCGACGCTCGGCTCGGCGACCAGCACCTGCTGGAAGCGCCGCTCCAGCGCGGGGTCCTTCTCGATGCGCTCGCGGTACTCGTCGAGGGTGGTGGCGCCCACCATGCGCAGCTCACCGCGGGCGAGCATGGGCTTGAGCATGTTGCCGGCGTCCATCGCGGAGTCCCCGCCCGCGCCCGCGCCGACGACGGTGTGCAGCTCGTCGATGAAGGTGATGATCTGGCCGTCGCTCGCCTTGATCTCGGCGAGCACCGTCTTCAGCCGCTCCTCGAACTCGCCCCGGTACTTGGCGCCCGCGACCATCGCGCCGAGATCCAGCGCGACCAGCCGCTTGTTCTTGAGGGACTCGGGCACGTCGCCCTTGACGATGCGCTGGGCGAGCCCCTCGACGACGGCGGTCTTGCCGACGCCGGGCTCGCCGATGAGGACGGGGTTGTTCTTCGTACGGCGGGAGAGCACCTGGACGACCCGCCGGATCTCCTGGTCGCGTCCGATGACCGGGTCGAGCTTGCCCTCGCGGGCGGCGGCGGTGAAGTCGGTGCCGAACTTCTCCAGGGCCTTGTAGGAGCCCTCCGGGTCGGCGTTGGTCACCCGGCGGCCGCCGCGCGCCTTGCGGAACGCGTCGAGCAGCTTGCCGGCCGTGGCGCCCTGCCGCTCCAGCACCTCGCCGGCCGCTCCGCCCTTGGCGGCGATTCCGATGAGGAGGTGTTCGGTGGAGAGGTATTCGTCGCCGAGCTCACGTGCGCGTGACTGCGCGTCGGCGATCACGGCGAGCAGGTCGCGGTTGGGCTGCGGGGGCGCGACCGTGGCCCCGGTCACGCTGGGCAGCGAGCCGAGGACCTTCTCCGCGCCGGCCCGGACGGCGGCCTGGTCGGCGTCGACGGCGGCCAGCAGGTCGATGATGTTCTCGTTGTCCTGGCCCTGGAGCAGCGCCAGGAGCAGGTGCGCGGGGGTGAGGTCCGCGTGCCCCTCGGTCACGGCCCGTTGGCTGGCCGCGTTGATCGCGTCCCGGCTCCGGTTGGTCAGCTCGGCGTCCACGTTCGGCTTCTCCTCCTGTCAGCTCCCAGTACTGACTCCATCAGCGTACACAAAGTTGAGTCTATTCCGCTCAAGGTCGGCCTCGGAAGGGATCGAGGGTTAGATTCCGGTTCCATGGCCACGTACCCCCAGGATCCGGGCGCACCCGACGCGCCGTATCTCAGCTTCTGGCGCGAGCGGCACCTGTGCACGCTCACCACCCCCCGCCCGGACGGCAGCCCGCATGTCGTGCCCGTCGGAGTGACATACGACCCGGAGCACCGGCTCGCTCGGGTGATCGCCAACAAGACGAGCACGAAGGTGGGGAACGTCCTGGCGGCCGGCGCGGACGGCGCGCGCGTCGCGGTCTGCCAGGTGGACGGGCGCCGCTGGGCCACGCTGGAGGGCCGGGCGGTCGTCCGCACGGATCCGGAGCGGGTGGCGGAGGCGGAACGGCGCTACGCGGAGCGGTACGGGAGGACACCGAGCCCCAACCCGGCACGTGTGGTGATCGAAATCAACCTGACACGGGCAATGGGGCGGGGTTGACCTGATTCACACCGGCGCGTTCCGGCCACGGCGACCCCGGGGCCGTAAGGGCGGATGCCGGGACAAACGGCCCAAAACTGCAGCGGGGGGGGGGGGGGGGGGGGGGGGGGGGGGGGGTGGGGGGGGGGGGGGGGGGGGGGGTTTTTTTGGGGGGGGGGGGAGGG
>NZ_JBVIMA010000003.1:431130-504128 GCF_055580085.1 Streptomyces sp. NPDC032126 | reverse complement strand
GGCGGCGACCCGCTCCGCCTCGGCACGACCAAGGGACACCTCGACGTGCGCCACCAGCTGCCATCCCCCATCCACGACGTCCTCCCCCACCCCCCCCCCCCCCCCCACCCCCCCCCCACCCCCCCCCCCCCCCCCCCCTCCCCCCCCCCCCCCCCCCCCCGCTGCGGGGGGAAGTACCTGAGCGATCTGTTACGACGGGGGAATCGCGTCAGGCACTGCGGGGGGTGGCTGAGATGGTCCGCGGGGCGGTCGGCGTCGCCGACTCCGCCAGTTGGTGGTCACGCTGGTCGAGATTCACAAAGATCATTCCGTACCGGATGGCACATCGCACCGGCTGCGGCGCCCCCCGAGGCCGTCGCAGACAGCGGTACGCCCGTACGTCGTCCTCATCGTCCCGCGTGACGACGACCGGCTCACCGAACACGGTCACCATCAGCGAGTCACCGCTGTGGGGGATGGCGGTGACCAGGTCGATGAAGTGCCAGCCGGAGCGATAGGCGGTGGCCATTTCACGGCGGAAGGAACGGTCGTCCGGTGGAGTGGTCACGTCAGTCCCCGACCCCTTCGACTGCGGAGCCCGCCGACGTGTTCACGCTCCCGGACTCGGCACCGACCGCCACGGACGGCCACGAGCTGTTCGCCCGGACATCGTCCTTCGCGCCAGAAAAGCCCCCCAGCACTCCGAGGGCGGCGACGGCGGAGAAGGCAGCGACAAGCACCGAGCGAAGCATTCTGTTACGCATAGTCGGCTTCGTCCTCACTTGAAAGTCCCCTTTTCCCCCGTCGAGTACGACGATGGCTCATTCAGGCACGTCATGGCCACAGGATCGATGCATCATGTTCCTGCACGTTCAGGACCCTGGGGGGTGGAGATTTGCCAACGAATCACACGAAAGCGACACATCCCCATGGGATGGCGGACCTGTGCGAGGACGGGAGCCGACTTTACGCCGCCGCGCTGCGCTCCGGGCGCATAGCGCGCGCGGAAACGGAGGCCGCGCCGTGCCTGATGGAGATGGCGCTGCTGCACCCCGACCCCGACGATCCGGACTGGCTGCGCCCGCTCACCCCCGCGGTCGCCCTGGCCCGCCGGCTCGACCCGCTGGAGCACGAGATCGCCCAGCGCCGACGGGCCGCCATCGAGCTGGCCGCCGCGTTCGAGCCGTTCATGTCGCTGAGCACCCAGGTCACCTCCTCCACCGACTCCATCACCGTCCTGGAGGGCGGCGACCGGATCAACGCGGCGCTCAACATGGCCGTGTCCCAGTGCCAGACCGAGATGCTCACGGTCCAGCCCAGCGACCGGCTCTCCGAGCGCAGCCTCCTCCAGGGCATGGAACGCGACCGGCCGTTGATAGAGCGCGGCGTGCGCATCCGCACCGTGTACCAGCACACCGCCCGCTACAACCCCGAACAACTCACCTACGCCGCCCGGCTCGCCGACGGCAAGGCCGAGTACCGCACCATCGACGAGCTGGTGGAACGCCTGATCATCTGCGACGAGACGGTGGCCTTCATCCCCACCCGTGACGACCAGCAGGTCGCCCTGGAGATGCGGCACCCGGGCCTCATCCGCTACCTGATCAAGGTCTTCGAGTTCATGTGGAACCGCGCCGTTCCGCTGAGCATGGGCAACCCCTACGAGGTCGCCCACGACGGCATCACCGAGATCCAGCACTCCATCGCCAAGCTCCTCGTCGAGGGGCATGTCGACGAGGCGATCGCCCGCCGGCTCGGCATGAACGTACGGACCTGCCGCGCGCACATAGCCAAGCTCGCGACCGCCCTCGGCAGCGGCAGCCGCGCCCAACTCGGCTACCTCATCGCCCAGTCCGGCATCCTCGACCGCGAACACCACTGAAACGGCCGTGAGCGCCGGCCCGCGGTCCCGATGCCGGGTCGACGGCCCGCATTCTCGATGCCCGGTCGCCGGCCCGCATTCTCGATGCCGGGTCACCGGCCCTCGGTCTCGATGTCGGGTCACCGGCCGGTCGCGGTTTCCTGGCCGGGGAGGGCCAGCGGCGCGGCCGGCCGGCCTCCGCCGTCCAGTCCCACCTGCGCGATCCGCACACCCAACTGCGTACGGCTCGCCGCGCCCAGCGTCTCCGACAGCCGCGCGATGTGCGCACGGCACGTCCGCACACTGATCCCCAGCCGCTCCGCGATCACCGCGTCCTGGTGCCCCTCGGCCAGGAGCGCGGCGATCGACTGTTCCCGGTGGGAGATGCCTTCGATACCGGTGTCCGGCAGCGGCGCGGTCAACGGGATGGCCAGCCGCCACAGCCGCTCGAAGACGGTCACCAGATAGGCGATCAGGGCGGGGTGACGCAGCTCCAGCGCCATGGTCCGCTCGGCGTTGGCGGGGATGAAGGCGACGGTCCGGTCGAAGAGGATCAGCCGGTCGATGACCTCGTCGAGGGTCCGCGCCTCGACCGCGCCGCCCATCAACTCCAGGTAGTTCAGCAGCCCTTGGCCGTGCCGTGCGACATGGTTGTAGAGGTCGCGCATCCGCACGCCCCGCCCGGCGAGCTCCAGCGCCCGGTGCAGCCCCTCCGTCAGCTCGTGCTCGCGCCGGATGCCGCCGGGCTGCACGGTGAGCACCTCGGTCGTGCACGCCTGGGTCGCCTCGTCCATGGCCGCCTGGATCCGGGAGAGCCCGTCCAGCACCCGGATCGCGGTGCCCTCCCCGGCGGTCGCCGCGGGCGCGGGTCCGCCGAGGCCCGCGTACCACTCGAAGGCGGCCACCGCGGAGCCCATCCGCCGCCGGCTCGCGCTGACCTCGTCGTACACCTCGCGCAGCAGCCGTGTCATGACCTCCTGCGGGGAGGTCGGGACCAGCCAGTCCATGTCGTCGGGGTCGGGATGCAGCAGGGCGAGCTCCAGCAGGCAGGGCACCGGCTCGGCGTCACCGCGCGGCACGCGTCCCCGTCGTACGGCCCGGGAATACACCCGATCCCCGGCCTCGCAGAGTCGGTCGGCACCGTGTGGATGCTCTTCCGCCCCGTGCCCGGCCATCGCCCATCCCACCCCCGCCGTACGCCTCGTCCGCAGCGCAACTATGCGCGGCCCGGACGGGCTCCGCAACACGGCTCCCCCGGCAAAGGCCGGGGAAAACCCCCGATCTGACCGAGTTTCACCCGGCCTCAGCCTGTCACCCTGCAACAAGATGACGGGTCCCGCCCCCCACTCGGTTCCCTCGTCCCCCACCACGCCAAGAGCTTTCCCCGCCCCGGCCGCAGCCACCCACTTCTTCCCCTCGCCGCCCCCTGTCCGTGACCTGACCGGTACGGCACAGCACCTCGCCCCGGGGCGCGTCGCGCCGGACAATCGGGGTATGGCGATCAGGGTCATGGCGAAGAAGCCCCGGCGGCGGGCGGCGCGGCCGGCGGCCGTACTGGTGAGCACCCTCCTGTGCGCCGTCTGGGGCGTCGTGGGCTGCGGCGGGGGCGGAGACGACGGCGCCACCCCGGGCGCCTCCTCGTCCGCCTCCCAGCGCCCCTCACGCGCCTACAAGGACGGCCATCTCACCTTCACCGTCCTCACCCTGCGCTGCGGTCTCACCGCGGTCACCGGCTCGCACGCCGATGCCCCGGCCGACGGTCAGTTCTGCGCGGTCCGGCTGCGGGTGGACAACCAGGACCCGAACTTCCACACCTACGTCGCGGGCAACCAGCGCCTGGAGGGCGTCACCGGCCACCGCGCCCACCCCGACGGCTTCGCGATGGCCGTACGCCGCCAGCACGACCGGATCGAGATCGGCGGGCACTCCCTCGTCGAGGTGGAGCTCTGGTACGACGCCCCGAAGAACGCCAGGATCACCGGCCTGCGGGTGATGGGCGACCGCGACCCGTCGAGCTTCCGCAGCACGACGGTCGTGGAACACGCCCCCGACGGCGTGGTGATCCCGATGAAGCCGGTGAGCGCCGGCTGACCGCTCCTCGGCCCCTGACCGCTACTGCAGCTTGAGCGCCTGGCAGGACGCCTTGTACTTGGCGGTGCAGATGTCGGACACCTTGTAGATGCCGTCGGCGATGACGGTGCTCTTGATGTTGTCCTTGGTCAGCGCGACCACGGTCACCAGCTGGGCCGGGATCTTCTTGTCGGTCGGGCTGTCGACCTTGTCGCGGGTGAGGGCGTCGAACTGGATGTCCTTGCCCTGGACCTTGGCGACGGCCATCTCCGCGGCGGCCTCGGCCTCCTGCGGGTAGGGCTTGTACACGCTCATGTACTGCTCACCGCTCACGATCCGCTGCACGGCGGCGAGTTCGGCGTCCTGACCGGTGATGGGCGGCAGTTCGCTGCCCTCGACACCCGCGGCCTCCAGCGCCTCGATGATGCCGCCGGCCATGGCGTCGTTGGCGGAGTAGACGCCCTTGATGTCCTTCTTGCCGATCTTCTCGATCGCCTCGGCCATTTCCTTCTTCGCGAGCTCCGGCTTCCAGCCGTCGGTGTCGTAGGTCGCCGCGATGCTGACCCGGTCCTTGAGCTCCTTGAGCGCGCCCTGCTTGAACTGACCGGCGTTGGGGTCGGTCGGCGAGCCGTTGATCATGACGATCTTGTCGCTGGGCTCGGGCGAGCCCATGCCCTCGGCCAGGGTGCGGCCCTGCACCTCGCCGACGAGTTCGTTGTCGAAGGAGACGTACGCGTCGATCGGGCCCTGGGCGAGGCGGTCGTAGGCGATGACCGGGATACCGGCGTCCTTCGCCTTCTTCACCATGTCCTTGACGGCGGCGGCGTCGACCGCGTCGAGCAGCATGACGTCGACCTTGTCGTCGATCATCTTCTGGATCTGTTCGAGCTGCTTGTCCGAGTCCGCCTCGGCGTTGGCGTACACGGTCTTGCCCTGGTTGCCGGTGAGGGACTTCACCTTGGCCTGGATGATCGGGTAGTCGAACTGCTCGTAGCGCGTGTTCGTCTTCTCCGGCATCAGCACGCCGATGGTGATGTCGTTGCCCTTGGTGGGACTGGCGTCGGCGCCGTCCTCCGTCGCTCCCAGCATCCCGCAGCCGGCGAGCGAGAGGGTCATCGTGGAGGCGACCACGGCGAGGGCTATTCGACGCATTGAGGGGCTCACTTCAGGGGTGCGTTCGGACATGGGTGCGGCAACTCGACCCAGGTGTCTGAAAAGACAACGCGTCGGCACGCATCGGCGTCAAGCGGTACCACTTAACGAGATGACAACATCACCTTCCGCTTGGTCGGGGGCGACACATGAAGACACGGAGCATTCTTCTCCAACTGCTCTTTACGGACTCTTCACAGCCGGGAGTTCACAGGAATGGCAAAGACTCGTGCAACCAATTCCATTCTCCAACAGTCGTGATCATGACCGGACCGTTCCGTCCGCACGGATCCCATCCGATCCGAACAGCTCCGATCAGAGGAACGAATGAACCGAGCCAGACTCGCGACAGCCGTGGCGCTCGCCACGACCGGCAGCGTGCTGACCGCCGTCTCGGCGGCCGCTCCGGCCTCCGCCGCGACGACCTGCGCGTCACCCGTCTACAAGCGGCAGATCTACGCCAACACCTCTTTTTCGGGCACCCCGAAGCAGACCGGCTGTGACGCCGCCATCGCCGAGAACTGGGGCACCGGTTCCCCCGCCGCGGGCGTTCCCTCGAACAACTTCTCCGTCCGCTGGACGGTGACACGGGACTTCGGCTCGGGCGGTCCCTTCTCGATGGCCGCCTCCGCGCTGGACGGCGTGCGGGTGTACGTCGACGGCTCACTGAAGATCAGCCTGTGGAAGGACACCTCCACGACCGTCTCCAAGGCCGTCAACCTGACCATCCCGTCCGGCCGGCACACCCTCCGCGTCGACTACGTCAACTGGACGGGCTCCGCGAAGGTCAACGTGAGCTACGCGCCCCGCACTTCGGCCACCGTCGACACGGTCAGGCCGCTCGCCCCGACCGGCGCCACCTGGGACTACATCTCCGGCACCGGCAACGCCACCTCGGCGGTCCTCGACTGGGCGGCCAACAAGGAGATGGACCTCGCCGGTTACCGGATCTACCGCAAGCCGGAGGGCGCCACCGCCTGGACCCGGCTCGGCACGACGACCAACCGCACCTGGTCCGACACCCCGCCGCAGACCGGCCAGTCGTACGTCTACCAGCTCCGCGCCTACGACAGGGCCGGCCACGAGTCCGCCGGCACCGCCGCCCTCGGCCCGGTCCCCACCGGCGACTTCACCCCGCCCGCCGCACCCGTACTGACCGTCACGAGCACCGAAGACGCCAACCACCTCTCCTGGACGGGCCCCGCGGACGCCGTCGCCTACTCGGTCTTCCGCAAGAGGTCCTCGGACACCGAGTGGACCGAGGAGACCCCCGAGATCACCGGGACGACCTGGACGCACACCTCGGCGTCGTACGGCGTCTCCTACGACTACAAGGTCCTCGCCCACGACGCGGCCGGCAACCACACCTTCTCCAACGTCGCCGGCGGCACCCCCACCATCACCCCGCCGCAGCACGTCACGGCCACCACCCCGTCCTACGGCGCGGTCATCAGCTGGAGCGAGCCCGCGGGCGGCGACACCGAGTCGTACACCGTGCTGCGCTCGCCGGCGCCGGCCGACGGCAGCCGCACCTGGTCGACCCCCGACTGCCGCAGCCGCACGACGACCACCGACGCGTCCGGCGCCACGGTCCGCACCTGCACCGACTACGACGGCGACCAGGGCGCGACCTACGCCTACGTGGTCCGCCGCAAGGACGGCTACGGCCGCTGGTCCGTCCCCTCCCCGGAGATCCTCGTCACCCGCCCCGGCGACGAGATCGCCCCGCCGGCCGTGACCCATCTGACCGCGCAGGCCCTGGAGTACGGGATCCGGCTCGACTGGGACCCGAGCCCGGCCGGCGAGGAGGTGGCCGAGTACCAGATCTTCGAGCAGCCGGCCGACCACACCACCCCCCAGTACCTCGGCAAGGTCGACGCCACCCGGTCCGACGCGCTGCTGCGGATGCCGGCGGACGGCGAGTGGAAGCGCTACGTGGTGCTGGCCGTGGACCGCTACGGCAACCGCGCGTCCTACCTCGGCGACCCCTCGGGCGACGGAACCTGGTGGGACCAGCCCGTCGCCACGGTCGGGCTCTTCGAACGCGACCTCCGCCCGACGACCGAGGCCCCCGAGAACACGGCCTGCGACCTGACCGCCTCGGCCGGCGCGCAGGGCGTCACCGTCGATCCCTTCTGCTCCGGCTCGCCCTTCACCGAGGCCGACGGCTACCACGTCCATCGCTGGGACCGCGCGACGAACACCTGGGTCCGCCTGACCGGGACACCGGTGACGACGTCGTACTGGATGGACACCACCGCCCCCGCCGGGACCACCCTGTACTACCTGGTCTCCTTCACCCGGGCGGACGGCACGACTGCCTGGTCCGGCCTGGCCGACGCGGTGACCGCCCCCGCGGCGTGACCCGCCCCCGGAAACGCGAAAAGGGCCCGGAGTGCGACTCCGGGCCCTTCCCTGAGGCTGAGGCGTGCCGTGCCTAGTCCTTGGGCTTCTTCGGCCGCCACACGACCAGCGCGCTGGTCTGCTGCACCTCCTGGTACGGCACCAGATCGCGTCGGTAGGAGGCGTGGACGGCGGCCTCGCGCTGCTGCATCGCGGCCGCCGCGCCGTCCAGGGCCGACTGAAGCTCCGCGACGCGGGACTGCAGCGCGGCGACCTGGTTCTCCAGCTCGATGATCCGCTTGATGCCGGCGAGGTTGATGCCCTCGTCCTGCGACAGCGTCTGCACCTGGCGGAGCAGCTCGATGTCGCGCGCCGAGTAGCGCCGGCCCCGGCCCGCGGTGCGGTCCGGGGAGACCAGGCCCAGCCGGTCGTACTGACGCAGTGTCTGCGGGTGCAGTCCGGAGAGCTGGGCCGCCACCGAGATGACGTAGACCGGGGTCTCCTCGGTCAGTTCATACGGCCCACGAAATGCGTCACCGCGTCGACGGCCTTCCATCATCTCCCTCATGCTCCCTTCGCGGCCTCGAACAGCTCCGCCCGCGGGTCCTCGTCCGCGGTCGCCTCGCGATACGCCTCCAGCGCGTCACGAGCCTTCCCCGACAGGTCCTTCGGAACACTCACCTCGACGGTGACCAGCAGATCGCCCCGGGTGCCGTCCTTGCGGACCGCGCCCTTGCCGCGGGCGCGCATGGTGCGCCCGTTGGGCGTGCCCGGCGGGAGCTTCAGCGTGAGCGTCGGGCCGCCCAGGGTGGGCACCTTGATCTCGCCGCCGAGAGCCGCCTCCGTGAACGTCACCGGCACGGTCACCGTCAGGTTGTCGTCCTTGCGGCCGAACACCGGGTGCGCGCCGACATGGACGACCACATAGAGGTCGCCGGCCGGGCCGCCGCGCTCACCGGGCGCGCCCTTGCCGCGCAGCCGGATGCGCTGCCCGTCGGTGACGCCCGCCGGGATACGGACCTGCATCGTGCGGGACGACTTGGCGCGGCCGCTGCCCTTGCACTCCAGGCAGGGATGCTCGGCCATCAGCCCGCGGCCCTTGCAGTCGGGGCAGGGATCGGTGAGCGAGAAGCCGCCGCCGGAGCCCCGCGCGACCTGGCCGGTGCCGACGCAGGTCGGGCACACACGCGGCGTGCCGTTCTTGTCGCCGGTGCCGGAGCAGGCCTTGCAGGGCGCCTGCGAGGACATCCGCAGCGGGACCGTGGCGCCCTCGATCGCCTCGATGAAGCTGAGGGTGACCTCGGTGTCGATGTCCTGGCCGCGCCGCGGCTGCGTACGCGTGGTGCCGCCCGCGCCGCCGCGGTTGAACAGGCCCCCGAAGACGTCACCGAGTCCGCCGCCGAAGCCGCCGCCTCCTCCGCCGCCCTGGGCGCCGCCTCCGAAGAGGTCACCCAGGTCGAAGTTGAAGGAGCCGTTCCCACCCGGCCCGGGGCGGAAGCCGCCGCTGCCGAAGAGGGCGCGCGCCTCGTCGTACTCCTTGCGCTTCTTGGGGTCGCCGAGGACGTCGTTCGCCTCGGAGATCTCCTTGAAGCGCTCCTCCGCCTTGGCGTTGCCCTTGTTGGCGTCCGGGTGGAACTCGCGCGCGAGCTTGCGGTACGCCTTCTTGATCTCGGCCTCGGTGGCGTCCTTGGGGACGCCGAGGACCTTGTAGTAGTCCTTCTCGATGAAGTCCTTGGTGCTCATCCCCGACGTCCCTCCTTCCCCTTGAGTGTGGTCACGTCAGCCCTCGTCCGGGCCACCGCTCTCCTTGTCGTCGGCCGCCTCGGCCGGCTCCTCGGCCTTCACCGTCTGCGCGCCCGGCTGGGGCTCGGCGACGGCCACCCGCGCGGGGCGGATGGTGCGCTCGCCGATCCGATACCCGGGCTGGAGGATCGCCACGCAGGTCGTCTCGGTGACGTCCGGCGCGTACGAGTGCATCAGGGCCTCGTGGATCGTCGGGTCGAAGGGCTCGCCCTCCTTGCCGAACTGCTGCAGGCCCATCTTGGCCGCGACGGTCTCCAGCGACTCGGCGACGGACTTGAAGCCGCCGACGAGCTCGCCGTGCTCCCGCGCGCGGCCGATGTCGTCGAGCACGGGCAGGAGCTCGGTCAGGAGGTTCGCGATGGCGATCTCCTTGACCGCGATCCGGTCGCGCTCGACCCGGCGGCGGTAGTTCTGGAACTCGGCCTGGAGCCGCTGGAGGTCCGTGGTGCGCTCGTCGAGCGCCTTGCGCACCTGGTCCAGCTGCGCCGTCAGACCGGCGATCTGAGCTGCTGCGTCCCCGGCCGGGGCCGCCCCCTCCTGGGGGGCGGCCTTCGGCTCGGCGTCGTCGGGGGTCGCGCCGGAGGGGACGTCAGGCTTCTCGTCGAAGCCCGGGGTCTCCTCCGTCACGCGGCACCGTCCTTGCGCTCGTCGTCGACGATCTCGGCGTCCACGACGTCGTCGTCGGCCTTCGGGGCCTCACCGGCGCCGCCGGCCGCCGCCTGGGAGGCCTGCGCGTCGGCGTACATGGCCTGGCCGAGCTTCTGGGAGACGGCCGCGACCTTCTCCGTGGCCGTGCGGATCTCGGCGGTGTCCTCGCCCTTGAGCTTCTCCTTCAGCTCGGCGACGGCCGCCTCGACCTCGGTCTTGATCTCGCCCGGGACCTTGTCCTCGTTGTCCTTGAGGAACTTCTCGGTCTGGTAGACGAGCTGCTCGCCCTGGTTGCGGGCCTCGGCGGCCTCGCGGCGGCGGTGGTCCTCGTCCGCGTACTGCTCGGCCTCCTGGCGCATGCGGTCGACCTCGTCCTTCGGCAGCGAGGAGCCGCCGGTGACGGTCATCTTCTGCTCCTTGCCCGTGCCGAGGTCCTTGGCCGTGACGTGCATGATGCCGTTGGCGTCGATGTCGAAGGAGACCTCGATCTGCGGGACGCCGCGCGGCGCCGGGGGCAGACCGGTCAGCTCGAACATGCCGAGCTTCTTGTTGTAGGCCGCGATCTCGCGCTCGCCCTGGTAGACCTGGATCTGCACGGACGGCTGGTTGTCCTCGGCCGTGGTGAAGATCTCGGAGCGCTTCGTCGGGATCGTGGTGTTGCGCTCGATCAGCTTGGTCATGATGCCGCCCTTGGTCTCGATACCGAGGGACAGCGGGGTGACGTCGAGGAGCAGGACGTCCTTGACCTCGCCCTTGAGGACACCGGCCTGGAGGGACGCGCCGATGGCGACGACCTCGTCCGGGTTCACGCCCTTGTTGGCGTCCTTGCCGCCGGTCAGCTCCTTGACGAGCTCGGCGACGGCGGGCATACGGGTGGAGCCACCGACGAGGACGACGTGGTCGATCTCGTTGATGGAGACGCCGGCGTCCTTCATGACGTTGAAGAACGGGGTCTTGCAGCGCTCCAGCAGGTCGGCCGTCAGCTGCTGGAACTGGGCGCGGGTGAGCTTCTCGTCCAGGTGCAGCGGGCCCTCGGCGGACGCCGTGATGTAGGGCAGGTTGATCGAGGTCTCGGTGGAGGAGGACAGCTCGATCTTGGCCTTCTCGGCGGCCTCACGGAGGCGCTGGAGGGCCATCTTGTCCTTGGACAGGTCCACGCCGTGGCCGGACTGGAACTGCTTGACCAGGTAGTCGACGACGCGCTGGTCCCAGTCGTCACCGCCGAGGTGGTTGTCACCGTTGGTGGCCTTCACCTCGACGACGCCGTCGCCGATCTCCAGGAGGGACACGTCGAAGGTGCCGCCACCGAGGTCGAAGACGAGGATCGTCTGGTCGTCCTTGTCGAGGCCGTACGCGAGCGCGGCCGCGGTGGGCTCGTTGACGATGCGAAGGACGTTGAGACCGGCGATCTCGCCGGCTTCCTTCGTCGCCTGGCGCTCGGAGTCGTTGAAGTACGCCGGCACGGTGATGACCGCGTCGGTGACCTTCTCGCCCAGGTAGGCCTCGGCGTCGCGCTTCAGCTTCTGCAGGATGAAGGCGGAGATCTGCTGCGGGTTGAAGTCCTTGCCGTCGAGCTGGATCTTCCAGTCGGTGCCCATGTGGCGCTTCACCGAGCGGATGGTCCGGTCCACGTTCGTGACCGCCTGGCGCTTGGCGACCTCGCCGACGAGCACCTCACCGTTCTTCGCGAAGGCGACGACGGACGGCGTGGTCCTGGCACCCTCGGCGTTGGTGATGACGGTGGGCTCGCCGCCCTCCAGAACGCTGACGACGGAGTTAGTCGTGCCCAGGTCGATGCCGACCGCACGTGCCATGGTTGATTCCTCCAGCTGACTTGAGTGGAACGGACTCAAGTGTGCATGAGGGTTCCCGCTGGGTCAACAGACCTGAGCCAGCCAGGCTCAACTCTTATCCGTTCCTTACACGCAAGGGCACGCTGACCTGCACCGATGCCGGAGAGCGAGGCGGCCGCACCATGGACGCGGGTTGACGCCGGGGCCCCCGGGGACCATGGACGGGCACCCGCAGCATCCCCAGCACCACCGCCACCGCCCCGCCGGCCACCCACAGCGCCCCCGTCGCCGGAAGCCATCCGCTGTGCACCAGGACCGCGACCAGCGCGCCCGCGAACGCGGCGAGCCCGATGAGCACGGTCGCCCCCTGCGGGGTGATCCCGACCCTGCGCAACCGGTGCGCCAGATGGTCCGGCCCGCCCCGCAGCAGCGGCCGCCCGGCGACCCGCCGCGACACGGCGACCAGGACCGCGTCGACGACGGGGACGGCGGTCAGCGCGAACAGCACCCCCGAACCGGCCACCGGATCGTGCCCCACGCGCGCGATGACCGCGACGGAGGCGAGCAGGAACCCCGTGAACAGCGATCCGCACGCGCCGAGCGCGATCCGCGCGGGCGGCCAGTTGTGCATGAGGAACCCGGTCAGCGCGGCGGCGAGCACGCTCATCAGCACCGCGAGCCCGTCCAGGACCTCGGCCGCGGCGAGGGCGGCCGCCGCGAAGGAGGTGAGCACCCCCACGGTCCCGGCCACCCCGTCGGCGTGATCGAGCGACCGGAAGGCCAGCGCGACGACGGTGATCCAGCCCGCGGCCAGGACCCCGCCCACGGCGCCGACATCGCCGTACGGGACGACGAAGGCGGCGGCGACGGCCGTCCCGACGACGAGCACGCGCGCCTTGACCCGCCACACGTCGGCGACCAGGCCCAGCCCGGCGACGGCGGCCGCCGCGACGAGCAGCCCGCCGACGTCCTCGCCGAGCGGCGCGACCCCGAGGCGGTCCCCGGTGACGACGACCAGACAGGTGGCGGTGACGACCGCGAGCCCCCCGAAGAGGGGCACCCGGCGCTGCCGCAGCCGCCGGTCGACCAGCCCGCCGCGCAGGGCGAGCGGCCGGAGCAGCGCGGCGAGAGCGGCGGCGAGGAACAAGGCGGCGGTGGCGGCGACGATCCCGTAGAGCACGGATACACGGTAGGGGCAAATGTAGCAATTCGGTACGAATAACACGATCGGATCGGATGTCGGCTGGATTGCCCCTGCTACGGCAGCCCGGACGCCCGATGAACCGGGCCGCACCGGCGCAGGTCCTCGACCGGCTGCCGCGCCGAGCCACGCTCAGGCATGCCTCAGCGACGCAGATCACCGCACGGCTGACTACAGTGCGGCTGAGGATGCGGGTAGTCTCGGACGGACTGCATAAGTTACCGCTTAGTAATGTCCCTCGCAGGCCCGAGGAGCCCCGAAATGCAACTCGCCGCGATCATCGTGTCGCTGGTTCTGATCGTGGTCGGCGTGGCCCTGTTCGCTCGCGCCCTCCTGCAGATCTACAACTTCATGCGGCTCGGCCAGAGCGTGCCCGCGGGCACCCGCACCGACCAGCCCGTGCAGCGAACCCTCACCGTGGTCAGGGAGTTCCTCGGCCACACCCGGATGAACCGCTGGGGCATCGTCGGCGTGGCGCACTGGTTCGTCGCCGTGGGCTTCTTCACCCTGCTGCTGACGATCGTCAACGCCATCGGCCAGCTGTTCCAGGCCGACTGGATCCTGCCGATCATCGGCGAGTGGGCGCCGTACAACGTCTACGTCGAGTTCATCGGCACGATGACGGTCGTCGGCATCCTGGTGCTGATCGCCATCCGCCAGCTGAGCCACCCGCGCAACCCGGGCCGCAAGTCCCGCTTCGCGGGCTCCAACTTCGGCCAGGCGTACTTCGTCGAGACCGTCATCCTCGTCGTCGGCGTCTGCATCTTCATGCTGCACGCGCTCGAAGGCGCCCAGCACCACGTCGACGGCTACGAGGCGTCCTTCTTCATCTCGTACCCGGTGGTCGACGCGCTGGAGGGCCTGGACGTCTCCACGCTCCAGAACCTCACCTACCTCTTCGCCGGCGTGAAGATCGCGACCTCCTTCATCTGGATGATCACGGTCGCCCTGAAGACCGACATGGGTGTCGCCTGGCACCGCTTCCTGGCCTTCCCGAACATCTACTTCAAGCGGAACGCCACGGGTGAGACCTCGCTCGGCGCCCTGCTGCCGATGACCTCCGGCGGCAAGCCGATCGACTTCACCGACCCCGGTGACGACGACGTCTTCGGCGTCTCCCAGGTCGAGCAGTTCTCCTGGAAGGGCCTGCTGGACTTCTCCACCTGCACCGAGTGCGGCCGCTGCCAGTCGCAGTGCCCCGCCTGGAACACGGGCAAGCCCCTCTCCCCCAAGCTGCTGATCATGTCGCTGCGGGACAACGCGCACGCCAAGGCGCCCTACCTGCTGGCCGGCGGCGGCAAGACGGTGGAGGGCGAGGAGAAGGCGTCCGAGGAGCAGCTGAAGGACGTCCCGGCGGCCGCGCTGGCCGAGGCCGAGCGCCCGCTGATCGGCACCACCGAGGAGAACGGCGTCATCGACCCGGACGTCCTGTGGTCCTGCACCACCTGCGGCGCCTGCGTCGAACAGTGCCCGGTCGACATCGAGCACATCGACCACATCGTCGACATGCGCCGCTACCAGGTGATGATCGAGTCCGCGTTCCCGTCCGAGGCGGGCACGATGCTCAAGAACCTGGAGAAGAAGGGCAACCCCTGGGGCCTGGCGAAGAAGCAGCGCCTGGAGTGGACCAAGGAGGTCGACTTCGAGATCCCGGTCGTCGGCCGGGACATCGAGGACCTCACCGAGGTCGAGTACCTCTACTGGGTCGGCTGCGCCGGCGCCCTGGAGGACCGCGCCAAGAAGACCACCAAGGCCTTCGCCGAGCTGCTGCACATCGCGGGCGTGAAGTTCGCGATCATGGGCGGCGACGAGAAGTGCACCGGTGACTCCGCCCGCCGCCTCGGCAACGAGCCCCTGTTCCAGGAACTCGGCATGGAGAACGTCGCCGCGCTGAACATGGCGTTCGGCGAGGAGATGGACGAGGACGGCAACGTCACGCCCGAGTCGAAGAAGCCGAAGTCCGCGAAGAAGATCGTCGCGACATGCCCGCACTGCCTCAACACGATCGGCAACGAGTACCCGCAGATCGGCGGCGACTACGAGGTCATCCACCACACCCAGCTGCTCCAGCACCTGGTGGACGAGGGCAAGCTGATCCCGGTGACCCCGGTCGAGGGCATCATCACGTACCACGACCCCTGCTACCTGGGCCGCCACAACAAGATCTACACGCCCCCGCGCGAGATCATGACCGCCGTCCCCGGCCTGCGCCAGCAGGAGATGCACCGCCACAAGGAGCGCGGCTTCTGCTGCGGCGCCGGCGGCGCGCGGATGTGGATGGAGGAGCGCATCGGCAAGCGCATCAACAACGAGCGCGTCGACGAGGCCCTCTCCCTCAACCCCGACATCGTCTCCACCGCCTGCCCCTTCTGCCTCGTCATGCTGACCGACTCGGTCAACGGCAAGAAGAACGAGGGCAAGGCCAAGGAGTCCGTCCAGGTCGTCGACGTCGCCCAGTTGCTCCTGGAGTCCGTCAAGACCCCGGTGGACCCGGAGGACGCGGCGGAGACGGAGAGCGAGCCGGAGCCGGAGCCGGTGAAGTAGGCCGGAGCCGGTAGTAACCGGAGCCGGTGAAGTAACCGCACCCGCCCGCCTGTTGATGCCCCTCGCCGATCCGGCGGGGGGCATCGCCGTATCCCCTCGGGGTCGTGCGGGTGTTCGCCCCTAGGGGATGTCACAGCTCGGCAGCAAAGCCCGGGCGGAGGCGGGCGCCCGGGCACGTCACTCGCCGGGACCAGGTACGTTCGTTGACGTGGCTGGATTCAGGATCGGACGCGGCGGCCGGGACGCCCGCGCCCCGCAAGCGCGACCGCAACACCCTCCGTACGGGCAGCAGGCGCCCCGCGGACCGTCGTACGGCACCCCGTCGGCCCCACAGCCGCCGCAGCCGCCGTACGGCGGGAGCTACGGCGGTGGTTACGGGAGTCAGGGCGGCAACCCGGGCGGCGACGAGCCGGAGTACTTCGGCGGCGGCGACGCCTACCCCCCGCACGACCCGTACGCGGCGAACAACCCGGGCCACACCCAGGCGTTCTCGATCGACGACCAGGCGCCGTACGCGCAGGGCGGGCAGGGCGGCCAGCAGTACACCCAGGGGGAGACGTACTACGCGGGCTCCATGCCGCCCGCAGGCCCCATCGGCCCGCGACTGCGCTGGAAGGAGCTGCTGCGCGGCATCGTGCTCTCCCCCGCCCAGACGTTCCTCCAGATGCGGGACTACACGATGTGGGGCCCGGCCCTCGTCGTGACGTTCCTGTACGGCCTGCTGGCGGTCTTCGGCTTCGACGGCGCCCGTGAGGACGCGATCAACGCCACCCTGTCCAACGCGGTGCCGATCGTCCTGACGACGGCCGTGGCGATGGTGGTGAGCGCCTTCATCCTGGGCGTGGTCACCCACGCGCTGGCCCGCCAGCTGGGCGGCGACGGCGCCTGGCAGCCCACGGTCGGCCTCTCCATGCTGATCACGTCCGTGACGGACGCGCCGCGCCTGGTCTTCGCGATGTTCTTCGGCGGCGACGCGACGTTCGTCCAGGGGCTGGGCTGGATCACCTGGGCGGCGGCGGGCGCGCTGCTGACGATGATGGTGAGCCGCTCGCACGACCTGCCGTGGCCGAAGGCGCTGGGAGCGTCGGCGATCCAGCTGATCGCACTGCTGTCGATCGTGAAGCTCGGGACGTTCTAGGACAGGTAAGGGCTCCCGGCATTCACCGGGAGCCCTTACCTGTTGTCCGCTCTCTTGTCCGCCTCCGCGGCTCAGGCGTCGAGAACCTGCCCGGCCCGCTTGACGACGGGCGGTTCGACGGACCACGGGAAATTGATCCACTCATCGGTCCGCTTCCACACGTATTCGCACTTCACGAGGGAATGCGACTTCTCGTAGATAACGGCGCTGCGCACTTCCGCGACGGTGTCGAGGCAGAAGTCGCGGACCAGCTTGAGCGTCTTGCCGGTGTCGGCGACGTCGTCGGTGATGAGCACCTTCTTGTCCGAGAAGTCGATGACATTCGGAACGGGCGCGAGCATGACGGGCATTTCCAAGGTGGTGCCCACACCGGTGTAGAACTCGACGTTCACCAGGTGGATGTTCTTGCAGTCCAGGGCGTACGCGAGCCCGCCGGCGACGAAGACACCCCCACGGGCGATGCTGAGCACGATGTCGGGCTCGTACCCGTCGTCGGCGATGGTCTGGGCGAGCTCACGGACGGCGGCACCGAATCGCTCGTAGGTCAGATTCTCCCGCACGGCGCTCATGTCGTTCATGGGGCTCACACCTGCGTCCGATGGAAATTGAGGAAGGAACGGGAGGCGGTGGGACCGCGCTGTCCCTGGTAACGGGAGCCGTAGCGCTCGCTGCCGTACGGGTAATCGGCCGGGGAGCTGAGCCGGAACATGCACAGCTGCCCGATCTTCATACCCGGCCAGAGCTTGATGGGGAGGGTGGCGAGATTGGACAGCTCAAGGGTGACGTGCCCGCTGAAGCCGGGGTCGATGAATCCGGCGGTGGAATGCGTGACCAGCCCGAGCCGCCCGAGCGAGCTCTTGCCCTCCAGCCGGCTCGCGAGATCATCGGGAAGCGAGATGACCTCGTACGTGCTGGCGAGGACGAATTCCCCGGGATGCAGAATGAACGGCTCGTCCCCCTCGGGCTCGACCAGCCGGGTGAGATCGGCCTGCTCGATGGAGGGGTCGATGTGGGGGTACCGGTGATTCTCGAACACCCGGAAGAAGCGGTCGAGGCGCACATCGATACTGCTGGGCTGCACCATGGATTCGTCGTAGGGATCGATCCGCACCCGCCCGGCATCGATCTCGGCCCGGATGTCCTTGTCTGAGAGAAGCACGCCCCGAGGATACGCAAGCGCGCGGAGTCGCCCCAATCGGGACGACTCCGCGCGCTGCCTGCGGTGACGTGCTACCGCTTCTGAAGAACCACCGGCACGGCGCTGCGGAGCCGGGCACACCGAGGACAGCGGACGAGGCGTCCGGGGCCGAGTCGCTCGGCCTGCTGCATCGGGAACGAAGCGGTGCTGAACACGTGCCCATCGGCACAGCGGACGAGGGTGCGTTCCATCAAGTCCTAGAGTCCCTTCCCCAAGAGCCGCGTCACGTGTGGCTGGGATGCCGTGACGACAAAAGCCACATTACGGGACGAGGGGTACGGCCCTCCAGGCGGCACTCCGACCCCGGCGGGACCCTCTTGACCACCCCCACCGTACGCCCCAACTCCGGTCCCCCGCAGCCGGATCCCACCCCTGAAAACCACTCAGACCCCGCGGCTTCAGCGCCGGGGGTCTGGGATGAGGTAGAGTGACCGAGCAGTTCGGACACCGACTCGGTCGGCGTCTTACGCGGGTGTAGTTTAATGGTAGAACATCAGCTTCCCAAGCTGAGAGCGCGAGTTCGATTCTCGTCACCCGCTCCATGCGAAACCCCCAGGTCAGAGACCCGGGGGTTCTTTGTTGTCTGGACCGGTGGGCGGCCATCGGGACCATCCTCAGGGTGCTTCGCACGCTCTGCACGGGCCAAGTCGTCGAGGCCGGCGACTACCTCGCGCTGCCGTTCGTCCGAGCGCTGACTCACTGCGCCCTTCTCGGAGCATGGGCCGACGCTGACCGTCGTGTCGTTGAGTGTGATGCCCGAGCGTGCATTGTGGCTCGTCCGCCAGCCATTCGACCGATCCGCCCCCGCCGTGGCCGGTGAGGATGAAAATATGGGCGAGTCGGAGGGGGTACGGGGGCCGAGTGGAAGAGAACCGACGCATAGCCCTGCTCATCGGGGTGCGTGAGAATCCGGGGGCTGAACACCTTTTGCCCTCTCTGGCTGCGACGGTCGACGCGGATCTACAAGTGCTGGGCGCCTCCTTGGAGGGCAGTGGCTACGCGGTAGAGACCCTCCTGGAACCCACCCGCAACGCGATCACCGAACGTATCTCCGCTCTCTCCGCGAGCGCGCCGCCCAGCAGCACACTGCTCCTCTACTTCACCGGGCACGGCATCCGGATCGGCACCACCGACTACTTGGTGCCCTCCGATGCCCGCGTCCCTGCCGACCACAGCGACGGCACGGCCGGCTGGGAGCAGCCCCACGTGCGGGAGTCGCTCCTGGAGGCCGACATCAGCCGTTATCTGGCCAACTGCTCGGCCGGCACCGTGCTGTGGTTGATCGACGCCTGCCGCTGGACTGGGGACGAACAAGGAGCCGCCTTCGGCAGCAACGTCGTCAAAGGTCCCCCGCACAGCGGTTTCGCCATGATGACAAGCTGCGGCCCAGGTGAACCCAGCGGCTTCGCGGAGGCGGGCAGCTTCTTCACGTCGGCGCTCGCCCGGGCCTTCGACCCGCTGACCGAGGCCACGACCGTGGAGCAGGTGTACGAGAAGACCAGACGCGATACCCGGGCCCTCGCCATACGGGCTCTGGCCGACCCGCAGAAGGTCCTGATCCACTACGGCAATGATCTGGCGGACCAGACCAGGACCCTGGCAGTCGCCGACGGCAGGCGGTTGCTGGAGGCCTGGCAGGACGCCGTACGCACCTCTGCTCTCTGGGAACTGCTCCCGGACGGCGACGCGCAGGCAGTCGCCCACCTTCAGGGTTGTCTGTCGGACCTGGCCGCACAGGCTGCCCGCCACGTCCACCGTGCTCAGGAGCGGCTGCCCGATCCATGGGCCGATGAGGACTACCCGGTACGGCTGCTGACCGACCGCCTTCCCCAGCTTCTGCCCAAAGACGCCGAGCTGTCCGCCTTGGAGGTCACGGCGCTGATCGCCGGCGTCCTGCTGCACGAGACGGCCTGGGCCGAGCGGTTGAGCCAGGCCGCCGAGTTCCGTCCACACTTCGTGCGGCGCCGTGCCGAGGCCGACGACCGGCGACGGCACTACGAGCAGATCACCGAGCACTACCCCCAGATCACCGAGAAGCTCGCGGACTGGTACCTATGGCTGGCGGACCCCGCGGACGACCGCCACGCCGTCACGCTGTGGCTGGTCCACCGCTGGATCGAGGAACGCTTCTCGACCGACGAGGAGGCCGTGCCCGCGGTACTGGCCGACGGCTTCGTGGCCCGCCTCCTCGACGTAGCACAGCCGATGACGAGCGAGCCGCTCGGCGGCCGGGCGGAAGCACTCTCCACAGCGCTGCGCACGGTCGCCGCGGGCCTCGCCGTCGGAGCCCCCGCGGAGGACCAGCGGCTGCCGCCGGATCGCCACATCGTCCGCAGAAAGCCGTGGCGCTTACGGGTACACCCCCTCGCGGCGTTGCTGCGGCTCGCGGGGCTGCTCGCCTTTGACGCCCGTTGTCTGCCGGAAGTCCTCGCCGAGCATCTCGCCGTCTCCGACCCGGTCGTGCCGAGCAAGGTGATCACCGTGCTCCGGGACGCCTTCTGGGACCTCGACCACGACGGGAGCGCTCCGTATCTGCATCTGGACGCGGTCTGCCCTCATCCGGCCATCCACGCGGCGCTCACCTCGGTCGTCGAGGATGCCGACGACCTCGGGCACCTGCTGCGGGAGTCGGCCCGCCGCCTCCCGCACGACGAGGCCGCGCTGCTGCGCGGACTTCCCGCTCGGCTGTCCGACCACCGGCTCCGACCCGGCCGCGAGCACGGCATGGACGCGTACGACGTTCCGCTCGCCCGGTTCTCGCTGGCGCAGACGGAGATCCGCCGTCTGCTGATGGGCGAGAGGCTGTACGAGGGCGAGCCCGAACTCGCGCTGCGGGAGCTGTACCAGAACGCCATGGACGCCTGCCGCTACCGGGAGATGCGCGTGCGGTATCTGCGCGACCTCGGCCGGGAACCGGCCAAGTGGGCGGGCCGGATCCGTATCGAGGTGGGCGAGGACAGCCGCGGTCGTTACGTCGAGTGTGTGGACAACGGCGTCGGCATGACGCTCGACCAGTTGAAGAACACCTTCACCCGGGCCGGCCGCCGCTTCGACCAGTCCCATTCCTTCCGCCGGGAGCAGGCAGCGTGGCTTCGCCACGACAGTTCGCTGCGGCTCTACCCCAACAGCCGTTTCGGTATCGGCGTCTTCAGCTACTTCATGCTCGCCGAAGAGATGACGATCGTGACCCGGCCGGTCGGCCCGGACGGCCGCCCGGCCGAGAAGGCGCTACGCGTCGAGATCCCGGTCAGCGGCAGTCTCTTCCGGGTACGGGAGGAGGACGAGCGCGGCGGCACGACGTTACCCGAGGGCGGCACACGCGTGCGGCTGCACCTGCGCGATGCGGGGGCACTGCCCGGGGGCTCCGCCGTGTCCGTGCTGCGCTCTCTCATCCTGATCAGCGAGTTCCGGCTGGACGTGTGCGACCAGGACGGCACGGAGGAGACCTGGCTGCCCGGATGTCTCAAGTTCGGGGAGGAGCCTGGGTCGTTCTCCACCCGGTTCGCCGTCGAGGCCGTCCCGGGCACGTTGTGGTGGGTCTCGGGCGACGGGGCGATCGTGTGCGACGGGATCGCCACGGACAAGCGACCCTTCGGGTACGTGCTCAATCTGTCGGGCGCTCACGCGGGCGAACTCAGCGTCAATCGCAAGAAGTTGGAGAGATACGACACCCTGTGGGCACGGAAGCAGTTTCAGCAGGGCGCCCAGGCGCTCTCCAGCAGCGCGGGGTTGAGCCTTCAGTGGCTGTGGAGCATGGAATCCCGAGAGCCCTCGGTCGCTCGTATCCTCTGGATGGCCCTGCGGGATCAAGGATTGCTCGCGTCTGCCGACCTCGGTCGACAGGTGAACCTCGACGAGGTCGGCTGGTTCAGGCTGGACGCCTCCTTGGACGACCGACGCGGGAGGCACGAAGAGGAAAAGCTCTCCGAGACGGTCCGGCCCTGGCGGCTGGCCGTCCTCGGCCCCGAGTACCGCACCCGCAACGAAGCGGCTCCGCTGTCCCTCTCCGGCCACCCCGTTCCACAGCCGGGCTGGTCGGACATCGCTGCGAAGGTCGAGGGCGACTGGCGTACCGCGGTTCTGGTGGCCCACGAACAGGACACCACCGTGGCGGAGGTGCTCCGCGCGACGCGAGGCCTGCGCATCGCCCATCCGCGGCTGGCGGGCCCGGCCGTCGTCGGTGACGGCGACCTGGAATGGAAACCGGAATTCACCGACTGGTACGTGATGAAAGGGCTCCTGGGCAGCAAGCCGGATCGACTGGACGGCCTCTCCATCACTGTCTGGGGGCGCCCCCTGCCGCCCAAGCGTCGGGCCTCAAATGAGATCTACTACCGGCACCCGCCCGAGGATCTCTCCGGCATCGTCCGGGCCTCTGCGAGTTTCCGTGAGCCACTGGGCAAGCTGGCCGAAGCGTGCACCCGGTACGCGCCGTTCGTCGGCGAACCGCTGCGCGCCGTCCCCGAGCATCACCGCGACCACGTCTGCACGGACGCCGAGCTGAAGCTTCTGTACCTCCAGGAGGACAAGCACCACTGGCGACCCGCCGTCCACCCCTGGGACGTACCGGTGGTGGCAGCCACGACAGGCCTCGACACGGACGAAGTACACCGGCGCATGGCCGAGTTCGCCTGGCTGGGCCGACCCGCACCCGATCCCGTGCTGGCTGCCCGATGGGCTGCTGTGTCGCCGGAGGTACTTCCGTTTCTGCGCCACTACATCGTCCTCGGCACCGACGGCCGCCCCACACTGCCCTGGGCCGCCACCATCGAACTGGCTGCGGAGTGCGACATGTCCGTGTGGGAGGCCGAGCGCGTTCTCGCCCGCGAGGCGGAGCGCCTCGGAGTGGCCCACCGCCGGCGCTACACCAAGCGCTCCTCCGGACGTGACGTGGCCCCCTCACCCGACACGGGGAACCTCGTACGGTGGCTGCACCAGGAGAACATCCGCCTGGAGGACGGCGTCTCACTCCGGGACCTCGCCTTCGTCCGCTCGCACCAGACGACATCTGAGGAACTGTCCTGGTACCTGGACGAGTTGAGAGCGGCTGAGGTGGATCTCCCGGACGCGGCGAACCTGCTGCGCGCCTGGGACGATCTGCCCACGCCGAGCAGATACGCATTCTCCGGGGAGGACCCCAGCTGGGATGGCGCCGACTATCCCGTACCGGCGACCTCAGCCGTGCTGTTCACCGGAAGCCAGCGGCTGAGGCAGCAGCTGTCGGTGCTGTGGAACACCGCGCAGCGGGAAGCCCAGAACCTGGGGCTGGGCACCGAACTCGTTGCCCCACGCCCGCCCAAAGCGCTGAGGAAGTTCGTCCCGACGGGGGACGAGGTCGCCGCGCTGGTCGACGAAGGCATGCGCGAGGACGTCGATTATGTGTGGTTCGAGACCCCTCGCTGGGTCCCGCTCACCGCGCAACGGTTGGTGGGCTACGCCCGCGCCCGCACTCTCGGTGCCCGGGCGGCGTACCGGGCTCTGGCGCCCTTCCGGGCCATCGGCGCTCTCGTACCGGAACTGACCGCCGAGGCAGAGGCGGCACTGCCCGACGAGGTGCCCACCGTGCACGATGCCGTGGCGGTCGACCCGGCGCACCGCGTCTCCGAGCCCGGCACCCCGCTGCTGCCTCTCGACCTGATCAGCATCGCGGGACGTCTCGGTGAATCGGTACGGCACACCTGGCAACGGCGCATCACGCCGTACCTCGCTCTGGAGGAGACACCGCCGTCGATCACCGATGTCCCCGACGTCGTACCCGGCTGGCAGGACCTGGCACTCCTTTCCGAGGGCCTCGACGGAAGGCTTCCCGCGCTCACCGGTCCCGTCCGGCAGGACTGGATCGAACACTGTGCCCAGGCGGTGGGTGAGACACCCGAATGGGTGCACGAGCGTCTTGAGGTGTATGCGGGCCTGTTCGGTCTCCAGCTGAAGCCTGCCGCCGAGAAGGGAGAGAAGCGATGACGCAGGCCCACCGCCACGATCACCGCATGCCGTACGCCGATGAGGATCTCGGTGAGCTCGATGCCGCCCTGTTCACCCAGCAGCCGGCCCCGGACGGTGGGGGTGTGATCGTCGCAGGGACGTGTCCCCGCTGTCACGGCGCCACCAGAACGCTGTTCCCGTGGGCCCGGCCGGGAACGGGGACGAAGGGCGGACTGAGGTTGCTCTTCGGGAGGGGGAGGACGCTGAGGGAGGAGGGAGCGGAACCCTTGCTGGCAGAGGTGCACCTGTGCGAGTGCGGACACGCACATCCCCATGTGCCCCCGGACACGTCGTTCTTCGGGTGCGGCGCGGTCTGGCGAATCCGACGATGAGCACCCGTTCCGAGCGCCGCTGGGCCGAACTCGCCCGTGAACTGGAGTTCACCAGGCTTCCGGAACTGCGCAGACAGGCGGAAGGGTGGCGTAACGGTCTCACGGGACTCACAGCCCTGCTCGCGGTCCTCGTGCTGCTGAAGGGGCGCGACAACCTCGACGACCTGCCGGACTCTGCCAGCGCGACCGCCACCGGGCTACTGATGACCGCCTTCGTGCTGTTGGTCACGGGCTCACTCCTGGCCGCACGAGCCGCACACGGGGCTCCGGAGCGAGAGATCCTCCTGGGCGGGCAGGCCCTGCGTCGCTGGACCGAGCAGGAAGTGGCCCGAGTGACACGAGCACTGGCTTGGGCCTACCTGTCCTACGTCTTCGGAGTAATCCTCGTCGTCGGCGCACTCATGGTCGCATGGGTGACGACCCGTGATTCCGGCACGCAACTGGTCGTGGTGCGGACGAACACGGATGTGGTGTGCGGCGAGTTGATCCAGGCAGACCGGCATCACGTGGAGATCAGCTCCGAGGACGGCAAAGTCTCCTTGCCATGGACCGCTGTGGTGCGCGTGAAACCTGGCAAGACCTGCGATGGAGTCCCGTAGCGTACTGCCGTGGGACGCATGACTTGCGTAGGTCACGTCCGCGGGAGTGATGTATCGACACCGCCCGGTGATCTCCAGCCGAGGTACTGCGTCAGAGCGGGAGGTCGTCGGGGAGTACCCGGAACGCCTTGTAACGGCCCAACGGGCGTACGGCCCGGAAGTCTCGTCGGTCGAGGGTAAGAATCGCGTCCGTGTCGTAGTCGGCGGCAAGCGCCACGTTCACCGCGTCGGCGAGGTCGAGGTCCAGCGCGCGGTAGCGGACACGAACGGACTGTGCGGCGCCCAGGTGATCTTCCGTGATCTCCGGCAGGACGACACGACCCCGGCTCATCCAGCGCCGAAGGTCGTCGACCGCGCTGACGGCAGCCTCCCTGCCGAGCTCGCGCGTCGCCACGTGATCCAGTTCGGCCAGCAGGAGCGGGGACATGACCAGCAGGCCCGCCGCCATGATGGCCTCGTTCGCCGCCCGGTGTTCCGGGTGCGCCGAATCCAGCGCTGCCAGAAGGCCGGACGTATCGGCGATGACAATGATCACGCCGCGGATCCGGAGCCCGAGCCGGTCTCACGTCGGACCGCTTCGGCGACCGTGTCGCGGACTTCCGACTTGGGCAGCGTGCGCCCCGGCCCCTCGAAGGTGCGCGAGAACAGCGGCTCGTCCCAGACCCGGTTCGCCATGGCTGCGAGGTGGATGCCCTGGCGGATGATCTCGGCCTCGCTTATACCCCGGCGCTTGGCAGCCTCTTTGATGATCGCCAGGTCCTCGGGGTCCGCGTAGACGTTCGTGCGCTTCATGGACATGTACCAATACTAGTCCATGTACCGGATTGATGTATCCGCGCAGCTACCTCTCGTCCCGTTGTCGAGGTCCGGCCGAGCCGACCTCACAGGCCCCGTCCGAGTGCCAGACCGATCCTGGGGAGACGGGTGTGTCATGGGGTTCGGTTTCCGTGTCGGTGTACCTGGGATGAGTGTGCGGGTCTCGACTCGTGGAGTGCGCACCTCGGTCGGGCCACGTGGGCGAGGCTCAGCATGGGCAGCGGCGGCGCCAGGATGTCGACCGGGTTCGGCCCCTTCTACGCCTCGAGTTCCCTCGGCGGCAATCGACGGCGCACCAGTACACGGCGTACGACACGCTCTCGTGCGGTCGCCCCCTCAGCCGCGCAACTGGACCGGGCGCGCCATCAGGCGGAGCGGGCTCAGCAGGAGGCGGAGCGCGATGCCGCCATCACTCAGTTGCGCGAGCTGAGGCGTCAGATGACCAGCGTTCACCTGGGGTCCTTCCCCGCGGCGCATCCGCCCGTCATCCCGGACGCTCCCCAACTGAGCCTGTCATGGGCGCTCGGAAGCCGAACCACCTGCGCACCCGCAACCACGCATCTCCTGGGCAAGAGGCACCTGGACGCAGGATCCTCCGAATGTCCGCCGCCCCGTCTCCCAGACCAATGGCTCGGGAAAACCACGGTCAACAGCGGTGCAATCCGGCCTACACGACCACCTCAAGGACCAGGTATCTGCGCTGGTCAGGGCCTATGAACCCGCCCAAGCGCCGTCGTTCCCAAGCTGAGAGCGCGAGTTCGATTCTCGTCACCCGCTCCATGCGAAACCCCCAGGTCAGAGACCCGGGGGTTCTTTGTTGTCTAGACCGGCGGGCGGCGAGTGCACCACAACCGCACCACCAGGGCCGCCGCACCACTACCTAGGCGATCCGATCCAAGATCGGCTTCAGCCCAAGCTCCCTGGCGACAGACCGCAAGAACTGCTTCCGATGCTTACCGTTGATCATCTCGTCGAACGCCCTTCCGGCCCAGAGGAGGCACATGGCCGACGTCACCTCGACCGCGGATGCCTGAACCTTCGGCTCGGTTCGGAGGCTGGGCGGCTTGGTCATCGGCTCGAAGCCGTTCGGCCCGCCACCCGCGGACACGGGGTGCGGTGATCTCGTCGAGGTCGAGCGTGCCGAAGGTCGGAAGGATGTAGAGCCGAAGCAGGTGTTCGTACAGGTCGACCGTACGAACGGCCGGGGAGAGTGGTGGGTGCTGCTCGCGCAAAGAAGCGCGGCACCGCGAACGTGGGGCCGAACGGCACTAGCTGTCCTGTACTTACTGTCCGCGCTTGCGCCGCGGCGCCGCCGACCTCGGCGGAACGGCGCGCATGTGATCGCGGACCCGGCCGAGGACGTCGCCGAGCACGGTGACGTCCTCGTCGTTCAGCGGCGTGAAGAAGAACCGCCGCACCATCTCGACGTGACCGGTCATCACCCGCCCCAGCAGCTCGCGGCCCTTCGGCGTGAGCACCACGACGACGCTGCGCTCGTCCTCCGGCGAGGACTCCTTGGCCACGAGGCCTGATTCGGCGAGCTGCGAAACCTGGTAGGTCAGCCCGCTGCGGCTGTGCACCAGCTGGTTCGCGATGTCCGTCATCCGCTGCCGGCCCTCGGCGCTCTCCCCCAGCGCGGCCAGGATCTGGAACTGGATGTAGCTCAGCCCGCCCTCCTCGCGCAACTGCTGCTCGACGGCGTGCTGGAGCAGATTGCCCACCTCCATCACGGCGAAGTAGGCGGCGAGCTGGTCGGGGCGCGGTTGCGGGCGCGCGGAGTCCTCGGGCATGCAGACCATTTTACTTGCTACGAATTCGAAGCACATGTAGCCTCGGCTTGTGCTTCGAATTCGAAGCACCGAGGGCGAACGAGCTGGAGGCTCCCCCATGTCCACCATGAAGGCGATCCGTTTCCACGCGTACGGCGACTCCGACGTACTGCGCTATGAGGAGGCCGCGCGGCCCGAGCCGGCGGCGGGCGAGGTGCTGGTCGAGGTCGCGGCGACCTCGTTCAACCCGCTCGACGCCGCGCTCCGCGCGGGCTACATGAGCGGGATCTTCCCGCTGGCACTGCCGCACATTCCCGGCCTCGACGTGGCCGGCCGCGTGGCCGCGCTCGGCGAGGGCGTGACCCGTTGGCAGGTCGGCGACCAGGTGTTCGGCCCCGTGCCGCCGCTGAGCGACGGGGCCGCGGCCGAGTTCGTCGCCGTGCCCCAGGACTTGCTCGCCGCGGCGCCCGGGAGCATCCCGCTGACGGACGCCGCGGCCATCCCGCTGGTCGGCGTGACGGCCTGGCAGGCGGTCTTCGAGCACGCCGGAATCGAGGCGGGACAACGGGTCCTGGTCAACGGCGCGGGCGGCATCGGCGGAATCGCGGTGCAACTGGCCAAGCGCGCGGGCGCCTACGTCATCACGACCGCGAGCCCGCGCAGCGCCGACGCGGTCCGCGCGCTGGGCGCCGACGAAGTCATCGACTACACCGTGACGAGCCCGGCCAAGGCGATCACCGAGCCCGTCGACGCGGTGCTCAACACCGTCGCCGCCTCCGAGACCGACATGGCCGCGCTGACCGGCCTGATCAAGGACGGCGGCGTGATCGTCAGCCTCACGACCCCGGCGGCGGGCGACACGGCCCGCGACGTGCGCGGCGTGAACATGCAGACGCGCGGCGACGCGAACCAGCTCGCCAACCTCGCGAAGCTCGTCGACGCCGGAGAACTCCGCATCGAGATCAGCGCGCGGTACCCGCTCGCCGAAGCCGCGACGGTCCACGACATCTACGCGCGCGGCGACATCCGCGGAAAGGTGCTGCTCACGCCGTGAACCGAGCGCTCATGCGAACTCCCCAACGGCCTGCCCCTGACGATCCAGGAGTTCGGCGAGAACACTGACGGCAGCGCGGTCCCGGAGCTGCACGCGGGCTCCGGACCGCGGACGATCACCGGGTTCTCGGCCACGCTGTCCGCCTTCGCCAAGAAGGCGTTCCGCCCCGACTTCTCCGCCTTCCCGCCCGAGCTCGCGAAGCCACCCCTGGAGCGGGCTGAGAGTGCGGCAGAAAGCCATACGTGCCCGCTGCGTGCCCGATCGAGCGGCGACCGGCGGGGAAATGAACTGCGCTGCGGCAGATTCGCCCGCTCCCTCCAGTGGGCTGGGTCGCGGGATCCGCTAAGCCAGTCCACCAGGACGTGCGCAGCCACTTCAAACGCCTAATCCAGCGAAGTGGTGTCGTCGACAGGCACGTTGAGAAGCGGGGCGTAGTGGGTCCCGTGATCCTCCGGGCACCAACACGCAATGCCCCTCGCTGCGCAGACGTTCAGCCGGCCAGCAGGCGTCCACTCGACATCGATCGCCGCCTCAAGCCAGTCGCCGCCCTCGTCGTAGGGGGAGATCTCAGAGAGCAGGATCTCCGGAACAGCACCGTCACTCTGGACGTCAGGGCGCTCGATGTGGTCCGGAAACCACTGCCACCGAGGCACCTGGCCCGTGGGGCGAGCGGCATCCACCGCGGCTGCGGCATGGAGCATGCGTTGTCTTTGCCAGGAGCATCAAGGCCATGGAAGAGACCCTCCAGCGGCACGCTGTCGAGGGGGCCACACATCATGGTCATGTAGGCGAGCATGGTTCCTTGGACGGCATTGGACAAGGTCGCAAGCGGGGCCATCTCCGGGTCGGCCAGAAGCAGCCGCTCTGTCGGGGCCCGTCTCAGTTTCCGTCTCATTCAACCCCGTTCACGGCCGTTCAGAGGGGACCGCACGCCGTCCTCCTCTCACAGGCCAATCGCCCATGAACGCAGGTGAACGCCCTTGCACACAGCGCCAGACGCCACCAACACAGTTGGAAAGCGTGTTGGCATCGGAGTTGGGCAACGACCCCCGGAGGACGGCGATGCGTGATCAGCTTGAGATGTGGAGACCATCATCGCCAGCGGCATAGCCGTCCTGGGGACGCTGCTCGGTTCGGGGATCACTCTGGCGTTCCAGCAGCGCACCACCGACAGGAGTCACCAGTTCACCCGTCGCGAGAAGCTGCGGCAGGAGCGACTCGACGCATACTCTGCCTACGCTGGCGCGTTGGTCAACTACCGCCGATGCCTTGTGCACCTCTGGTTTTGCGAGCACGAACAGCCACCACCGGAGGATCCTGACACGGTGCGGATCCGAGCCTATGACCTACGCTCCAACGCCCAAGAAGCGCTGTTCCGAGTACAGATGCTCACCGATGACGAGACGCTGAGTCAGTCCGCGGAGGATGTACTCGCAGACGTTACGGCTCTGTCCAAGACAGACAGCAGAACGGAACTCGACGAAGCCAGGGTACGGACCCGTGACGACATCAGCCGACTGGTCCGAGCAGCCAAGGAACACCTCTGAGACTCGTGCAGACGCACCGGACTGCACCACAAGCGCACCAGATCGAGCGGGGAACAGCGGGGAATCACGGTGAAACAGCCGAGCCCTCAGAGACCGCGAACATGCCGTTCGAGCAGGTCAGCGCCTACAACGGGACCCGGTGACCGCAGCTTCCCAAGCTGAGAGCGCGAGTTCGATTCTCGTCACCCGCTCCATGATGAAACCCCAGGTCAGTGGCCTGGGGTTTGTTTGTTATGTAGACCAATTTGGGGGTGGCGTGCCCTCTGTGTGCCCTGAGTCGAGGCGAAGCGGCCGCTTCAGAGGCATTCAGGGGCCCCTTTGGGCAGCCCGGCCCCCAGGCATCAGGCCCAGACCTACCTCGACGAATCCGCCACGTACGCCGGCCTCTCTCAGGACGGCCCCACCGAGATGCGCGTGTGGGGCAACTTCTCGATGCTCGCCTACGCGGGCCTCGGGGACAGGCGCGCGGGCCTGCGGTCCCTCGAAGCCGCCCAGGACACCTTCACGAAGGTGGCGGAACGAGGTGTTGCGGTCGGTACAGGCGGGCGAGGTCAGCGGTACTGGAGGCGGGCCTGCCGCGGGACGTCGCCGAACTCGCCGGCGTGGAAGTCCATGAACGCCTTGGTGATCTCGGTCTTGGTGTTCATGACGAACGGGCCGCCCATGGCGATGGGCTGCCGGATCGGCGGGCCGCTGAAGGTCAAGATGCGTACCGGCCGGTCGCCGTCGGCGGCCTGGAGGCTGATCGTGGACGGTCCGGTGCGGCCGATCGGATCCGACCAGGCGGTCTGACCGGTGCGGACCGTGCGACCGGCGACGGTGACCGGACCGGCGAGCACCGCGAAGAACGCACGGTCGGCCGCGGGCAGCTGGTGCTCCAGGGTCCGGCCGGGTTCCAGGGTGAGCATCGCGCCGCTGATCGGCCAGTGGGTCAGCGCGGGCCCGTCGGCCCCGCCGACCTGCCCGGCGATGAGGTCGATCTTTGCGCCGTCACGTTCGATGACCGGCCGCTTCGTGACGAGCAGGTCCTGGTAGCGGGTGTCGATCAGCTTCTTCTCGGCGGGAAGGTTGACCCACAGCTGCAGAATGTGGGCCCGTTCGTTGCGGAAGGCCAGCTCGCGGTGGATGATGCCGCGCCCGGCGGTCATCCACTGCACGTCACCGGTGGTCAGAGCGCCGGCGTTGCCGAGGCTGTCGCCGTGCTCGAGGACGCCGTCGAGAACCATGGTCACGGTCTCCAGGCCGCGGTGCGGGTGCCACTCGAACCCCGGCGAGGAGAACAGGTCGTCCACCAGCAGCAGGAACGGGTCGGTCAGCTCCGGCGCGGTGGGCGGGAAGAATACGGCCTTCTGGTCGACCTGGGCGTCCGGGCCCAGGTCGATCCTGTCGTCCACCCGGGCGACCGTGCGATGGCCAGGAAGTCGCTGAGCCTGCATGGGGTGCCTCCACGATCACGAAAATCGAGTTGATGTGTCACCTCGGCCTCAGCGGCCCGCTTGCCAGGAGCAGGTGGTCGCCGACACTGGGGGACGCTTCCGAGGCTGGGTTCGGGACCCTCCATCGGATCTGATCGGGTCAGTGGCACCGGCACCCCTCGGATTGCACGGGTCCGCAGCCGATTTACCGCCCCGCCCCGGCGGTCGCCGGGCAGCTCGCGGTGGCCCACGCGGGTCTGGGTCGGCCTGCCTGCGTCGCCAACGCGCGTGCCGCGCGCAGAAGGTGGGCCACCGCCGGAGGTTCGCAGGTGGCCGTCAGGCGCCGGCGAGGGCGTCCTTGTGCGCGGCGACCCACTGTTCGAAGGTCTGCAGATCGGGGTTGAGGCTGCGCACGAGGTCGAGGTCGCGTGCCGCGACGAACTGCGGCACCTCGGCGTAGTACTGGAACATGTTGCCGTTCTCGGTGGCGCCGGGCCACGGCTGGGCGCGCAGCGCGTCGAAGGGCACGGGCACGTAAGTGACCTCCTCGCCGAGGGCCTTGCCGAGGACGGCCGCCATCTGCGCGCCGGTCAGGTGCTCGCCGGCGATGCTCACGGTCCGGCCGACGAGCTCCTGGCCGCGCTTGAGGATTCCGTAGGCGGTGCGGCCGATGTCCTCGGCGGCGATGCCGGCCAACTGGCTCTCGCCCATCGCCAGGGGCAGGATCAGCCGCCCGTCCTGGTCCCGCTGGACCCTCATGAAGTTGAGGAAGTTGTCCCAGTAGAACGTGGTCTGCAGGAAGGTGGTCGGCACTCCGGCGTCGGTGAAGAACTGGTTGGCCTCCGCCTTCGCGTCGAAGTGCGGCACCTTGTAGCTGTCGAGCAGTGTCGGCATGCGCTCGTCGCTGAGCGGGATGTGCTCGCGGGTGTCCTCCAGCGTGGACCAGATCACGTGGCTGAGGCCCGCGCTCTTCGCCGCGCCGGCCATGGTGGCCGCGTCCGACTTCTCCTTCTGCGGGGACGCGTGCTCCCAGAAGTTGGTCACCAGGTATGCGCCGTATGCGCCTTCGAATGCCTTGGTGAGGCTTGTTTCGTCGCTGATGTCGGCCTCGACCACCTCGACGCCCTGTGCGGCGAGCTCTCGGGCCTTGTCCGAGGCGGCGTTACGGGTCAGGGCGCGGGCGACGAACCCGCCGTCCGGGTCGGCGAGGATCGCGCGCACGAGGCCGCCGCCCTGGGCGCCGGTCGCGCCGACCACCACGATGATCTTCTGCTCGGTCACGGGTTTCTCCTGGAGTTCCGAGAACAATTTGGTTGACGTGTTATCCAACGTATCGACGAAAGGTTAACGCGTCAACCAAGTTGGCGTGGGCGCGGTGGCGACCCGGTGCGGCTCGGAGTGGTTGATGCGTTAACCAAGTGTCCTGTACGGTTTGGTTAACACATCAACCACCCTCCCAGGGAGTCGCCATGTTCATCGCCGCCGCCGTCCTCAGCGCCCTGCTCGCCCTCGCCGCCCTCGGGGCGGGTATCCCCAAGATCACCCTGAAGGGCAGCGTGCCCGAGCTGTTGCAGGAGCACCTGGGAGTCAGCGCCTCGCTGACCCGGCTGATCGGCGTGGCCGAGGCCGCCGCCGCCGTGGGCCTGGTCGCGGGAATCTTCTGGCACCCGCTGGGCATCGCCGCAGCGGCGGGCCTGGTGATCGTCTTCGCCGGAGCCGTGGTCTACCACGGCCGCGCGGGGGACTACGCCGACCCCAAGGCCCGCGGCGGAGCGATCGGCCCGATCATCCTCGGCCTGGTCGCACTCGCCGCGATAGCCACCAGCGCGCTCGCGATCTGACCCGGACCTCGAACAAAGGACAAGGGACACAGGGCAAAGGACCGCCATCATGGAAATCGGCATCTTCGGGGTAGGCGACGTCCACCCCGATCCGAACACCGGCCAGGCACCCACGGAGTTCGAGCGCATCCACGCGATCACCCGGATCGCCAAGCACGCCGAGGACGCCGGATTCGACGTCTACGCCATCGGCGAGCACCACAATCCGCCGTTCATCTCCAGCGCGGGCTCCACGCTGCTCGCGTACATCGCGGCGCGCACCGAGCGCATCACCCTGTCCACCTCGACCACGCTGATCACCACGAACGACCCGGTGAAGATCGCCGAGGACTTCGCCACGCTCCAGCATCTGGCGAACGGCCGGGTCGACCTCATGCTCGGACGCGGCAACACCGCCGAGGTCTACCCCTGGTTCGGCCAGGACATCCGCCAGGGCATCCCGCTGGCGGTGGAGAACTACGCCCTGCTGCGCCGGCTGTGGCGTGAGGAGAACGTGGACTGGAGCGGTCGCTTCCGTACTCCACTCAAGGGCTTCACCGCCATGCCCCGCCCGCTCAACGGCACCCCGCCGTTCGTGTGGCACGGCTCCATCCGCAGCCCGGAGATCGCCGAACAGGCCGCCGTCTACGGCGACGGCTTCTTCGTCAACAACCTGTTCATGACGATGGAGTACTTCCAGCAGTACGTGAACCTCTACCGGGAACGCTACGCCCACCACGGCCACGGACGCCCGGAGGACGCCATCGTCGGAGCCGGAGGGGGCGTCTTCGTCCGTCCCAACTCCCAGGACGCCTTGACCGAATACGCCCCCTACTACTACGGCCACCCCATCAACCAGGGCGCCGACCTGGAACACGCTGTGGCCAACACGGGCCTGACCGTGGGAAGCCCCCAGCAGGTCATCGACAAGGTGCTCCGCTTCCCCAAGTACTTCGGCCGCACCTCACGCATCCTGTTCGGCCTCGACTTCGGCGGCATTCCCGAGAAGACCGTCCACGAGCAACTCGACCTTCTCGGCGAGCAGGTCCTGCCCGTACTGCGCCGCGAACTCGGCGACGCCTGAGCCTTCCCCACCCACCAGAGAGTCACCCCATGTCCGCCGTTCTCGCTCTCAGCGGCAGCCCGTCCCCCGTCTCACGGACCGCGAGCGCCGCGCAGGCCACCCTTGCCCTGCTCGAAGCCCGCAGACAGCCGGCGCGCTGGAACGGATCGCGCAGGCCGACGGCCTGATCGTCGCCACGCCGATCTTCAAGGCCTCCTGTTCCGGACTGCTCAAGTCCCTCCTGGACCTGCTCCCCCAGGAGGCGCTGGCAGGAAAGGCCGTCCTCCCGCTGGCCACCGGCGGCACGCCGGCGCACCTGCTCGCCGTCGACTACGCGCTACGCCCCGTGCTGTCGGTGCTCGGTGCACGGCACATCGTCGAAGGGACGTTCCTCCTCGACTCGGCCTTCACCGAACGCGCAGCCGGCTCCGCCCACCAGCACGTCCCCACGGCCGAGGCACACACCCGCTTGGCCGACGCCGCCGACCGGCTGGCCGACGCGCTCGGTTCCACACCCTCCGCCTCGTCGGCGCCTCCGAAACGGCTCGTCGTCGAGCTCCCGCTGGAGCCACATCGAGCGGGACGGCAGGCACACGGCTCGAGGGGTTCACGTGTCAACCATTCCGTATCATGGACTCATGGGTGACGGCGACTGGTTGAACGAGCGCGAGCAAAGGGCGTGGCGGGGGTTCATCGAGCTGGCACAGTTCCGTGACCGGTTCGGACGGGAACTTCAGGCCGAGACCGGGCTGTCGGGCGCGGACTACGCGGTTCTGGTAAGCCTCTCGGAGGCCGCGGACGGCCGAATGCGCGCGATCGAACTGAGGAAGGCGATCGACTGGGAGAAGAGCCGGCTCACCCAGCATCTGAACCGCATGGAGCGCCGGGGCCTGGTCACCCGGGAACCCTGCCACACCGACAATCGCGGCATCCACGTCTCGCTGACACAGGCGGGCCGCGAGGCCATCGAGGCGGCCGCGCCCCACCACGTGGGCCATGCTCGCCGCTGGTTCGTCGACGCGCTCACCCCCGACCAGCTCGACACCTTCGCGGATCTCGCCGAAGTCATCCTGGCGCACATCGCGGCGCAGGATCCCACGGAGCAAGCAGACTCGGACTGACCGCCCGGGCCGGGCCCCGACGGCGGGACCGCTGCGCCAGCCTGAAGATTCCTGTACTGGCGCGATCCGGGAGCTGTCCAAGTCGGCGGCTGACCACGGCAGCCGGAAAGGCCGGCAAGTCGGACTGGCACATTGGGTCGTCGTGACCGATGCCCGGGGTGGTGACCGGAGCCTAGGTTCGGGCTGTCCTCGTCGGCCGCCCGCGGCCCGACGGTCACCCAGCGAAGTGATCAACAATGTCCGCCCCCGCATGCCGGCCCGGGCTACAGGCGCGCGGTCGGCGTCGCCGTCCTGTTCGGCGCGGGTCACTTCCAGAACTATCTGTTCTTCGGTGCCCCGCTCGACGACACACTGTGGCAGATGCTGTCCGCCGGCTTCTTCGGCTTCACCTGTGCCGCTCTGCGCTTCGCGATCGGCTCGGTGTGGCCGATGGTCGTCGTGCACGGGCTCGACGACTTCTTCCAGGTCCGCTCGCCCGGCTCGGCGCCGGACTGGTGGCAGGCGGGCGTGTACGTCTTCCATGCCGCCTACGGCCTTTGGCTGCTGCGCCGATACGGCCCTGACGTCACGCCCGTACCCCACGAAGCCGTCCGTACGGACCCCGACGAGCGCTCCGAGGGAGCCGGGGCGCTCGATTGACGCCTGCCGCAGGCCGGCGGCTGGCCTGTGGTTGCAGGAAGCGGGCCAGCAGGTCACATCGTCCCCGGTGTGCGACCGGCCGTCCCTCGCGACAACCGCGGCACGGACGCCGAGGTACTCCTGGTATTCGACGTATTCGACAAGAGCGGCACTTTTGGAGACTCGTGAGCCGCTGCCGGATTCTTCAGGCCGATCGTGTTCTCCCCGATGACACCCGCGCATCGTGGCGTGTTCATGCCCTGCTTCTAGCGTCGCTGTCGCCTGGCCCGTCCGGGCGCGCTCGCGACCGGCACACCAGGGGGGTCGGGTCGCGACGCCCACAGTCCAAGGAGCATCCCGCATGCGCAGACCTGTCAGGATCCTGACGGTCCTGGCCACGACCGGCGCGTTGGCCGCCGGTGTCACCGTGGCCGCCCATTCCGCGCCCCAGCAGAGCGACCGCCACCAGGAGATCCGTAACGTGATCTACCTGCTCGGCGACGGCATGGGCCGCACCCACGTCACCGCCGCCCGAGAGCGCTACTACGGCGCGAGCGGCAAGCTGAACATGGAGCGGCTGCCGAACTACGGCGCCGTCGCCACGTACGCCGTCGAGAAGGGCGGCAACCAGCCCGCCCTGGTGACCGACTCCGCCAGCTCGGCCACCGCCTGGTCGTCCGGCGTGAAGACGTACAACGCCGCCATCGGTGTCGACGCCTACGAGAAGAAGGTCGCGACGCTGATGGAGCAGGCCCACAGCGCGGGCTTCGCCACCGGCAACGTCTCCACCGCCGAGGTCACCGACGCGACCCCGGCCGCGCAGTACAGCCACGCGCTGCTGCGCGGCTGCCAGGGCCCGGTCTACTCCGACGCCTCCTGCCTGCCCAAGAAGGCCGACGGGACGTACGAGGACAAGCCCGCCGACCAGACGCTGATCACGCCGATCGCCGAGCAGATCGCCCGCAACGGCACCGCCGACGTGATCTTCGGCGGCGGCCTGGCCCGCTTCGAGCCGGACGACCAGAAGGCGCTGCAGGCGCAGGGCTACCAGGTGCTCGGCAGCTTCGGCGACCCGGCGCTGCCCGCCCAGACCGCCGCCAGCCAGAAGGTCGCCACCAAGGCCGACCTGGACAAGGCCACGGGCAAGAAGGTCATCGGCCTGTTCAACCGCGGCAACCTGACCGTCGAGCAGGCCAAGGCCCAGCTCCCCGCGGACGCCCCGCAGAAGCAGGAGCCGACCCTGGCGGAGCTGACCAAGAAGTCGCTCTCCCTGCTCAACGGCCGCTCCAAGAAGGGCTTCCTGCTCCAGGTCGAGGGCGCCCAGATCGACAAGCGCTCGCACGCCAACGACGCCGCGCAGACCCTCGCCGAGGTCAAGGCGTTCGACGACGCCGTCAAGGCCGCGGTCGACTTCGCCAAGAAGGACGGCCACACCCTGGTCGTCGTGACGGCGGACCACGAGTGCGCCGGCTTCAACATCATCGAGAAGGGCTCCTTCACCAACGCCGAGGCGGCCGCCCCGCCGGCCAACACCGACGCGGGCAACCCGGCGAACAACTCCACGCCGTCGCGCTCGTCCTCGGCCAACGTCAAGGACCCGGCCCGCTCCTCGGGCATCGTCAACGGCGCGGGCTCCGGCGACGCGAAGAACTTCGGCCCCGCCACGTTCCGTACGCCCGACGACCCGGCGGACGTCAAGGACGGCAGCCCCGAGGCCAGCCTCTGGCTGACCTACCTCTCCGGCAACCACACCGGAGCGGACGTGCCGATCTACGCGTACGGCCCCAACGGCAAGCGGTTCGCCGCCAGCCAGAACAACATCGAGCTGTACGGCAAGATGTACCGCTCCCTGTTCGGCACGGCGCCGCGCAGCTGATCCACCCGCGGGGCCGGGCGCGACGTCCGCACCCGGCCCCGCGCCGGTTCCCGATGTACCGACCGCCCCCGACGCCCGCCCGGGAGTACGCCCGATGAGTCCGCTCACCCGCACCAAGGCCGCCGCGCTCGGCCTCCTCGTCCCCGCCCTGGTGGCGCTCTCCGGCTGCAGTGGCGACAAGGCGACCGACAGTCCGAGCACCCCGGGCGCCTCCGCCGCCGGGGTCGCCCTGCCCGCCCCGCGCACCGCGCCGGCCCCGGCGCCCACGCTCTCACCGGCCCCGGGCAAGGACGAAGTCCGCGTCGAGGATGGCCCCTTCACCGATCGGGTACGCCTCACCGCCCTCACGCTCACGAACAAGCCCACGGTGACCGGCCACCTGGCCATCACCGCCGATGTCAGCGACGTCCTCGCCCTCGAACTGCGCGCCGCCTACTACGACTCCCACGGCCGCCTGCTGGGGACCGGCACCTTCCAGTACCAGGAGGAAGGCGAGGACGCGAACGGCAGCGACCACCACGACGGCCCACACGCGGCAGGCGACGGCATCGACGTCACCATCCCCGCGGAGCACCTCACGGGCACTCCGGCCGCCGCGGTCGTCTCCATCCCCGTGCTGGTCAACGAATAGGGCAGTGGAGCGTCGGGCGCGTTCGCCGTTGTGGCGTCAAGGGAGGTCAGAGGGCCGTGGGCGGACGTCACGGCGGGAAAGCCACGCCTACGGAGAGCAATATCTGTACCCGTGAAATGAGAAATAGGTGCGGGGTACGGCGAGTATTCCTCGACCGCCTGGCGGAGCGGAATTATCCACCACGCAAGGCCGATCGCACCGTGCTACTGTCGAACTCAGTTGCAGGTGTGGTTGCCAGAAGGTTTTTCCGACGGCTGATCATCACGGCGACACGGAATGCGCACAGGGCGCATTCCCGTACACCGTCTCCGAAGGAGAAACAGCATGGCTACTGGCACCGTGAAGTGGTTCAACGCGGAAAAGGGCTTCGGCTTCATCGAGCAGGACGGCGGCGGCGCCGACGTCTTCGCCCACTACTCGAACATCGCCACCCAGGGCTTCCGCGAGCTGCTCGAGGGCCAGAAGGTGTCGTTCGACATCGCGCAGGGCCAGAAGGGCCCGACGGCCGAGAACATCGTTCCCGCCTGACGCGCCGGCACCGACGCATACTTCGCAGCTGGGGCCCGCACCTTCGAGGTGCGGGCCCCAGCTCGCTTCATTCCAGGTGATTAGCCCCTGTCATTTTCCGGCCCGTTTTCGCGATTATCTGCGCCGCTGATTCCGCTGCGGTAATTCCTTGGTACGTGCCCGACGCGGATTCGCCTGCGGGACGTCCTCGACGGACATGCGGCCGGGCGCGGCCGGCGTCTCACCGGTCGAAATGGACGAGATCTCCGACGGTCCATGCGCTGACGTCCTTGATCGCGACGCGATACATGCCGCCCGTCTCCGGGATGCCCAGGCTGCCCTGCAGGATCCGAGCGAGATGAAAGTGCAGATGCGTGGGCGCCTCGCCGCGACCGGACCGGTTCCCTCGCTGACCGCGCGCGAAGACGTCCGAGAACGCACCGACACGGTCCGAGTCCTTCAGGATCTCCGCCACCCGCTCCCTCCACACGGCCTCCGGAGCCAGCCGGCCGGTGATGACGGCGCCGCCGACGACCACGGTCAGCGACATCTGGTTGCTTCGCTCCGACTCCACCGCCGCGCAGATGGCGACGAGCAGCTCATCAGGGTTCGACATGACAGCGCAGCTTATTCGGCTCACCTGTACCTGGGACCACCCGTGGGGCTGAAGCACGTGCGTGCTCGGCAGGAGGCGGCTTCCGTCAACCGGTGAGGCCCGGTCCCGGCAGGCTTCCTGCTCCACCAGAAGGGTGAAATCTACTTCTGCTGGAGTAGATTTTCGTGCGCGACATGGGTACGCTTCTTCACGTAGACACGGTCTGAGGAGACCCGCCAGACACGAACTGGCGGGTGGCTGAATACGAAGTACGCAGGTCAGTGCGGCTCTCGAGCCTCGAAGCCAGAGATTTCCCAAGATGGTGACGGGACTGAGAGCCGCACTGGGCGGCTCGCACGTCGAGGAGCTGCCAACAGCAGTAGTGGTTGGTTCGGATCAGAGAGGAACGGAGGAGCAGACGCCATCAGGATCGCCCGGCCCGAGAAGCACTCGGCCCGGGTACCGCAAGACCCCGGAATGGATGGTGGTCCCCGGTCAAGCAGCTGCGATCCCCCCGCACCCCCCTCTGCCGGGCCGGGTAGCGGAAACAGAAGGTCGGCACAGCAGTAGGGCCGACAGATGGTGTTCAATTTCCTTCGGGGCCCTGGTGCCGTACGGCGCCAGGGCCCCTCGACGCGTTGCACAGCGAGGTGACATGACATCGGACAACCCCCTGAATGATCGTCTGGACGACGACGATTACCCCGCGTACACCATGGGCCGGGCAGCCGAGATGCTCGGCACCACCCCGGCCTTCCTCCGGGCCATCGGCGAGGCTCGGCTGATCACTCCGCTCCGCTCGGAGGGAGGACATCGCCGGTACTCCCGCTACCAACTGCGGATCGCCGCCCGCGCCCGCGAGCTCGTCGACAAGGGGACTCCGATCGAGGCCGCGTGCCGCATCGTCATCCTCGAGGACCAGCTCGAGGAAGCGCAGCGCATCAACGCCGAGTACCGTCGTGCCGCCAGCGAGTCAGCGAGCCGTGCCGGCTCCGGCTCCGCCTGAACACGCGTGCGCGTGCCGTATCCGAAACGCCGCCCTGCGGCCGTTCCCCAGCTGGCCTTTGCAGGACCCCGTCACCCACCCGGTTCAGCGGGACAACCACGTCAGCACCGTTGTCACCAGGAACACGGCGATCGCCGCCAGCCAGATCGCGAGGTGTGGCCACACCCGCCCCGAGGGGCCGGGCGTTCGCTCGTCTTCTCCTCGTGACAGCAGTGCGTCCGCGAATGCCTGTGCGGTTTGTGGGCGGTCCTCGGGTTCTACGGACAGTGCCGTACGAAGAAGTGCCGCGATGCCGTCCGGGACCTCGAGTTCTTTGGGGATCGTCGGCAACGACGACGACGTCGAGGTCTCCTGCGGTACGAGGAAGGCGCGGCCGCCCGGGCCGAACGGCTTGTGTCCGGTCAGCAGCTCGTACGCGACGACACCGAGGGCGTACACGTCGGCTCGGCCGTCGAAACCGCCGGTCTGGAAGGCCTGTTCGGGTGCCATGTACGCGGGCGTGCCGGTGGTCACGGTCAGCCCCGACGCGTCGGCCAGTTGCTTCGCGCTGCCGAGGTCCGCGACCAGGACGGACATGGGCGTGCGGTCGGTGTCGAGGAGGAGGTTCGACGGCTTGATGTCGCGGTGGATGACGCCCGCTTCATGGAGCACCTGAACGGCGTACGCGGCCTCGGCCGCCAGCTGGAGCGCCTCCGCGGGGCGGCAGTGCCCGATCTTCTCGGCCAGCGTGCCACCCCGGACGTAGTCCATGACGAAGTACGGTCGGTCGTCGTGGACGCCGACGTCGTGCACCCGCACGACACGCGGGCTGGAGATCCTGCGCAGCAGCCTCGCCTCCGCCAGGAAGCGTTGTCGCACATCGGCGTTCGAAGCCCAGTTGTCGGCCAGCACCTTGACCGCGACATCGGTGTCGAGCTCGGGGTCGTATGCCCTCCAGACCGTGGCGAACGAACCGGCTCCCAGCCTGTCCTCGAGGAGATAACGACCTAGCTTCTGCATGCTGCAACATTTCCTGGGGTGATGCGGTGGGGGCGGTTGATGCGGCGGGTGCTGTTCGGAACTACTGTGCGACCTTGGGTCCAGGTCGGACGATATCGGGGGGACAGCAAGGTGTTCGAAGAGGATGACCTGACGCAGCTCGTGGCGTCTGCGCAGGCGGGTGACCGGGCGTCCCTGGAGCGTCTCCTCGTCAGGCTTCGGCCCACGGTCATGCGCCGCTGCTCGCGGTTTCTTCCGCACCACGCCGACGCCGAAGAGGCCGCGCAGGACGCCCTGTTGTCCATCAGCACGCATCTGCACGAGTACAGCGGGCGGGGTTCGTTCCTCGGTTGGGTGACCGTGATCGCTTCGAACGCCGCCAGGTCCACGTATCGCTCGATGCGCCGGCGCGCGGAGGACAGTCATGCGGTCCTTCCCGACGGGGTCGACCCGCGGACGACGAGCGTCATCGCGGGGACCCGCCTGGACCTGATGGAGTCGCTGGCCGCGCTGGAGGAGCGGCACCCTGCCCTGGTGGAGTCCTTCGTGCTCCGCGATCTCGGTGATCTGACCTATCTCCAGGTCGCCGAGATCACCGACGCTCCCCTCGGCACGGTCAAGGACCGTATCCATCAGGCTCGTCGCTTCATGCGGGATCGTCTCGGCGGTGGCGTGTGAGACGCCGCCGGACGATCGTCGTCATCCTGTCGGTGGCCGCCGTACTCGGTGTGCTGACCGGCCGGTTCGTCCTGCCGACGCCCTCCGCTCGGGCCACCCCGCCCGGCCGGCCGGGCGCCGCGGTCTCCCCGTCGAGTAGCGCCTCTCCCCTGCCGAAGCCCGCGAGCGGCCCCATGACGTACCGGCACTTGGTGACGGCGGCCGACTTCACGACGGTCGGCCTCTCCCGGCGCATCTACGTCCGGGACCGGGTCGGAGACGGCAACTACGCCAACGCGGCCTGCACCGGCGAGAAGACCCTCGCCGAGACCTTGGGATCGAACGACGCGCACTTCCGCGGATTGGTGACGAGCCAGGACACGGGCAGCGACGACCCGACCATCGCGACGCACGTCGACGATCAGGTCGCGCGCGAGGTCGCCGCGGACGCCGGAAGCCGGGCACTGGCCCAGAACTTCGCCCAGCGCCTGCTGCTGGAGGAGGTGCCGTGCCAGGACGAGCCGGCCACCCACTGGGTCTACGGGCCGACGCACACGATCGACATCACCGCGGACATCAGCGCGAGTTGGATGGGTTCCTACGCCGGTGACCTGAACACCACAGGGACCGCACCACGAGGCAAGGAGCCCTGTGGAGGCATCGCCGTGCTCCGCAACGGCTCTCACTACGGGGTCCTGGAGGTGCATGCCTGCCTGGACACGGCCGCGATGACGCGGATCGTCCGGGCGGCCGTGACACGGCTCTGAGGCCGCTCCCGCCTCGCCGACACAGCGTGATGTGGATCACACCAAACTCGGCAGGCCGTCATCCAACATCTCCCGCACCTGCGGCATCTCCCCAGGTGTACGACGACGCCAACCGCGTCGCGACAGACAGGAGATGAGATGTTCGACAACCAGGCAGCCGGCAGCAAGTCCTCGCGTCGCCGTCGTATCGCGGGAGCAGCCGCCTCGGTCGGGGCCGCCCTGATCGCGGTCGGGATCGCCGCGCTTCCCGCCGCCGGCGCGAACGCGAACCCGGCGGGCCGGACGGCCACCGCGCACACCACCGCCGCTGCCGCGCCCGCCCTCGGATCCGCCGCCCTGCTGCAGAGCGAGGACTTCTTCCAGCAGGGTCTGACCCCGGTCGGCGCGACCGTGGACCTGACCGGGAAGCAGGCTCTGTCGGCGTGCTCCGGCGAGGAGACGATGCGCTCGCTGACCAAGGGGAAGGCCGCCGCCTACGCCGCCGTGACCTGGTCCTTCGACACCGGCCGCACCTCGCTGACCGAATCCGCCGCGGACGGTTCCACCGACACGTCGGCGGCCTCGTACGAGAAGAAGCTCAACACAGTGGTGCGCGGCTGCCAGGACGAGCCGCAGGGCCACTGGTACTACGGCAAGGGGCACGCGATCACCCTCAAGGCCGGTAGCGGTACGTGGTACCCGGCCTTCAACGGCGACGGCAAGGTCTCCGGCGGCGTCGCGGTGATCCGCAGTGGCCACAGGTTCGGCATCGTCGAGCTCTCCGGCCAGCCCAGCGACGACCCCGGCTACATGGCGGGCATCACCGCCGGTGCCGTCAACCGACTGGCCGGCTGACCCCGCTCACGCGGTCACGGCGAAAAAATCCGGGGATCTTCGCGGCAACCTTCTCGGCTTCTGGGACCACTCAGTGTTGTCCGGCCAAGTGGTTCGGTCAGAGCGACAGCTGAAAGAGAGCACAGGCATGTCCCTGGAACGAGAGCACAGACATGTCCCCGGCCCACCCACGGCATCGGTGGCGTCCGGCGGCGGCAGCCACCGTGCCGACGGCGGCGCGCGCGGTGGTCGCCCGAAGCATCGGGGCCGTCGGTTGCTCGCGCGTCGGGGTCTGTGGGCGGGTATCGCCACGGTGGTCGTCGCCGGCTCGGCTGTCGTGGTCACCCAGGCTTCGGCGGACCAGAAGACCGTGGATCTGAAGAAGTGGTACGTGCTGGTCAACCGCAACAGCGGCAAGGTGCTGGACGACAACGCCTACGCCAAGAACGACGGCGCGGCGGTGGTGCAGTGGGCGCGCCACGGCGGGGCCAACCAGCAGTGGCGGTTCATCGACGCGGGTGACGGCTACTACCGGCTGCAGAACCGGAACTCCGGCAAGGTGCTGGACGACCTGGGCTGGTCGAAGACCGCCGGCTCCGCCCTCGTGCAATGGAAAGACCTGAACGGCACCAACCAGCAGTTCAAGCTGGCCAAGTCGTCGGACGGCTACGTGCGGCTGGTCAACCGCTTCAGCGGCCTGGCCGTCGATGTCCGCAACGCCGCCAAGACCAACGGAAGCGGTGTCGTCCAGACCCGCGACCGGGGCGCCGTCGATCAGCAGTGGCAGCTCGTCCCGGTCGGGAGCGTCGGCAGCTCCGGTACGCCCACCACGCCGGGCGGCGGCGCAACCGCGAGCCAGACGCCGAGCGGCACCCGGCCGTCGACGTCCCCGTCGTCGCCGTCGCCTTCGACGCCCGCGGCCGGTGGCGGCAGCTCGACGAAGCGCTTCCTCGGCAGCGACAAGGTGCTCATCGGCGGCTCGATGGACGACGCCTCGGCGAAGGCCGCGCCGTTCGACGGGCGCTACGCCTATGTGCACAGCCAGCCCGCGCCCTCGTCGGACTACTACACGGCGGCGAAATGCCACGACGACTGGACGGGCTGGTGGGGCTGCTGGAACGGCAGCACCACGGCGCCCGGCACGTACGTGACCTGGCGGGACGACGTGGTGTCCCAGGCGACGTACAAGGGCAGCGCGCGTCCGCAGAAGATGCTGTGGACCTGGTACTCGCTGCGCGACCTCGGCGACGCGGCGGGCGAGGGCGACGGTCCGGGTGAGGTCAAGGCCATCAACCGCACCGACCTGCTCACCCGCTACCTGAACGACTACCGCTTCTTCCTCCAGAAGATCGGCAAGACGCAGGCCGCGATCGACCTCGAGCCCGACTTCTGGGGCTACGTCCGGTCGCTCGGCGATCCGCACCAGGTTCCCGCACAGGTCAAGAGCGCGAACCCGACGGACTGCGGATCTCAGGAGAACAGCGCCACGGGGCTCGCCCAGTGCCTGATCTCGATGGCGCACAAGTACGCGCCGAACGCCGAGGCGGGGATGCACCTCTCCTGCTTCGACTGGGAGACCAACACGCAGGCGTGCGTCAAGTCCTACGAGAGCTTCGGGGCGAAGAACGCCGACTTCCTGGCCACCGATGTGTCGGACCGCGACGCGGGCTGGTACGCGCAGCCGGCCCACGGCGGCAGCAACCACTTCTGGACCGACCAGAAGGCCGCCACCACGCTGCAGTTCTACAAGACGATGGCCGAGTCCGTGGGCAAGCCGGTGGTCCTGTGGCAGATCCCCGTGGGCAACATGGCGCAGAACAACACCCTCAACCACTACAAGGACGACAAGGTCGACTGGTTCTTCGGACACATGGACCAGGTCGCCAGCGCCCACATCGCCGGCCTGTTCTTCGGTCCGGGGCAGCAGGAACAGACCTCGGTGGAGACCGACGGCGGAAACCTGATCAACAAGGTGATCGCCTATCACAACTCGGGCGGTACCCCGCTCAAGTAGTGAAGACAGCGAAGTAGCGAAGACAGCGAAAGGCGCCCCCATCGAAGAGATGGGGGCGCCTTTTGGTTGGGCTGAGGTCAGCGCTTCAGGGTGAGCACGCCCGGACGGTACGGCAGGCTGTCGTAGGAGGTGTTCGGCGGGGTGTTGGGGGACTTGCCCTGGTAGAGGAACTGCAGGTTGCAGGGGTCGATGGTCATGGTCTGGTCGGGGTTGGTGCGGACCAGGTCACCGTGGCTGATGTCGTTGGTCCAGGTGGCGCCGCTGTTGGCCTTGCCCGCGAAGGGGTTGGACTCGGTGGCGGCCTGCGGCGTCCACGGGCCGTTCAGGCTGGAGGCGGTGAAGGAGCGGAAGTAGCGCTGCTCGCTGGCACCCCGGGCCTCGACGATCATCAGGTACTGGTTCTGGCCCTTGACCTTGTAGACCTGCGGCGCCTCGAAGAGGTTCTTCACCGTGTCGCTCATGACCGTCGTGTACGAGGAGCCGAAGCTGCCCGGGAAGTTCCCGATCGGCATGGACGCCTTGTAGATCTTGCCGTTGTCACCGGCGAAGAACAGGTACATGTTCTGGCCGTCGGCGATCAGCGTCTGGTCGATCGGGCCGGTGGAGGAGTCGGTGCGGGGGATGCTGCCGGTGAACAGCGGCTGCGGCGCCGACCAGCCGTTGGGGTTGGTGGGGTCGCTGGAGGTGCGGTAGCTGAAGGGCGCGGCACCCCACTGGTACGCCAGCACCCAGATGTTCTTGGGCGCGAAGTAGAACAGCGTCGGCGCCACCGCCTTCTCGCTCATGCCGGTCTGGCGGGCCGACGCCATGTCCGACCAGTTCGTGAAGGGGCTGAACGCCATGGAGCCGTAGCCCGATCCCGAGTAGTCCGTCCCGTAGACCAGGTGCTTGCCGTTGTACGTCACGGTGGTGAAGTCCTTCAGCGAGGCCCACCCGTTAGCCGGCTGCGCCAGCGCGTCCGTCGAGGTCCACTTGTACGTCGACGGGAGGGCGCACGTGTCGCTCTTCGGCGGCGTGGTCGTGTCACTCTTGGGCGCCGCGGTCGGCTTGAGGTTCCAGTGCTGGTTGGCGCCGCCGACCGAGTCCCAGATCTGGACGGGAGTGCCGTTGGCGGTCCGACCGCCGGGGAGCTCCAGCGCCCGGCCGCTGGCGACGTTGGTCAGCGTGTAGGAGCCGTCGCTGTTCCGGCCGGCCTTCCAGTGCTGGTGGGCGCCGCCGTTGGCGTCCCAGACCGTCATCCTCGTCCCGTTGGCCGTCTGACCGGCCGGCTCGTCCAGGACCCGGCCGCTGGCGACGTTGGTCAGCGTGTAGGAGCCGTCGCTGTTCCGGCCGGCCCGCCACTGCTGGTTGGCGGCGCCGCTGGCGTCCCACACCTGGAGCGGGGTGCCGTTGCCGTTGTATCCCGCGGGCTCGTCCAGGACGCGTCCACCGGCCGCGTTGGAGAGCGTGTAGACGGTGCCGGAGGTGATGCCCCCGGCCTGCGTGCCGCTGCCACCGCTACTGCTGCTGCCACCGCCCAGGGCCGTGAGCACGGCGTTGTAGGCGGGCTTCTTGTTGCCGCCCGCGTCGAACAACAGGGCGTTCTCACCGGTGCGCCAGGAGTCGCTGTCGCGGATGCCCCACACGGTGATGCCCGTGCAGCGGGCGACGTTCATGCACGCCTGGACGGCGTTGGTGTACGCCGAGGCGGACGCCTGGGCGATGTCGAGTTCGGTGATCTGGACGTCCACGCCGAGCGCGGCGAAGTTGGAGAGGGTGGTCTGGAAGCTGGCCGGCGGGCCGCCCGCGCTGAAGTGGCTCTGGAAGCCGACGCAGTCGATGGGCACACCGCGGGACTTGAAGTCCTTGACCATCTTGTAGACGCCCTGGGTCTTGGCGTCGGACCAGTTCTCGATGTTGTAGTCGTTGTAGCAGAGCTTGGCGGAGGGATCGACGTCCCGGGCGGTGCGGAAGGCCTCCTCGATGAAGCCGTTGCCCAGCACGTCCTGGAAGACCGAGCTGCGGTGCTGACCGCTGCCGCCGTCGGCGAACGCCTCGTTGACCACGTCCCAGGCGTAGATCTTGCCCTTGTAGTGGGTCATCTCCTGGGTGATGTGGTTCTTCATCACAGCGCGCAGCGTGTTGGCGTCGGTGATGGACTTGACCCAGCCGGGCAGTTGGGAGTGCCAGACGAGGGTGTGGCCGCGCATGCGCTGGCCGTGTGCGGAGGCGTGGCTGACGATCTGGTCGGCCGGCCCGAAGTTGAAGTTGCCGCGGGAGGGCTCGATGGCGTCCCACTTCATCTCGTTCTCCGGGGTGATCATCTTGAATTCCCGGTCGAGAAGGGCGGAGTAGGTGGAGTCACCGAGCCTGCCCGCGGCCACTGCCGTGCCGAAGTAGCGGCCGCTGCCTGCCGCCGCGTCGGCGGCCGTGGCCGGTGTGCCGGCCTCCGGACTGCGTGCGGCCAGCGCGACCAGGGGTACGGCGGCACCCGCGGCGGCGACCACCACGGCGGCGGCGAGCACGCGGCGGGTTGCCGGGCGGCGGCGATGAGAGCGGTTCTGATCTGACAACGGGATGTCCTTCTGGCGCAACGGGCCTTGATCAGGCCCCGGTTGCCTGCCAGTTGCCGCCCCGCACTGAAAGGTTGCCGCGATCGGGGGAAGAATTTCCCCATGGGGGCCGGCTGTGCGGCAAGGGGACTCATCCCGCCTTGCCGCACAGCGGTGTTCACCGGGCCGGGACGAACCCTCCCCGGACCGACGCCGTGCCGCCCGAACCCTGGGCGTCGACGCGGTAGCCGTCGCCCGTGGCCTTGCGCACGCCGGGGCCGTTGTTGAACTGCGCGGCGAACTCATGGTTCCCGGCCGGCACGGTCAGACCCGGCTTGAGCACCCAGCGGTAGACCAGCGCGCCGCCGGCCTCCTGGACGGTGACGGTGAAGTCATCGCCCGGCAGGGTCTGCCAGGTGCCGGTGCTCTTCGCCCCGCCGGTCTGCGCGATCCGGATCTCGACGGTGAGCGAGGTGAGCGGCTGCGCCGTCGTGAGGACGAGGTTGCTCTGCGTCCAGTAGACGGTGCTCTTCGGATCCAGCGAGCCGGACGACCGCAGCGGTCCGTCCTGGCTCTCGTCGGCGGTCGGCGAGGAGCTGGGGGCCGACGGAGTCGGGTTCGGCCGCGGGCTGCCCGGGGTGGTGGCCGGGGGCGGCGCGACCGGGGTGGGGCGGGCCGAGGTCGGGGGCGGGGAGCTGACGGCCGGTGCCAGGGTGGCGGGCGTGGTCACGGTGGGCGGCGGGGACGGGTTCGCGACGATGGCGGCGACGGCGAGGCCGCCGGTCGTCAGGATGCCGCCGGCGGCGAGCCCGGCGAGGGTGATCCTGGTCCAGGACTTCGCGAACGGTCGCGCGCGGTGCCGGACGGCGGGGCCGGCCATGCCGCGTTCCACCCGGGCCAGCATCCGCGCGCGGTCGGGCCGGTGGGCCTCGGCGGCCTCGCGCAGCCGACGGTCGATCTCCTCGTTCACCGGTTCCTCCTCCCTGGCACCAGGTCCCCGGCCGCTCGTGCGCCCAGCATCTTTTTCAGTTCGGCCATTCCCTTGGAGGTCTGGCTCTTGACCGTTCCGACCGATATGCCCAGCGCCGCCGCCGTGTCCTTCTCGGACAGGTCGAGGGCGTGTCGCAGCACCACGCAGGCGCGCTTGCGGAACGGCAGCCGGTCGAGCGCCGCGCGGACGTCCAGCACGGCCGCCGCGTCCGGCCCCTCCACCTTCTCGGGGCTGCGGGACCAGAACAGCGTGATACGGCGTCGCTCGCGCACCGCGCTGCGGATCCGTCCCCGCGCCAGGTTGGCCACCACACCGCGGGCGTAGGCGAGCGGGTGGTCGGCCTGCCGCAATCGGTCCCAGCGCTGCCACAGGGCGAGGAGGGCATCCGCCGCGAGGTCGTCCGCCGCGTCGGTCTCCCCCGTCAGGAGGTGTGCCAGACGGGCGAGTTCGGCATAGTGGCGTTCGAAGAATTCGTGGAACTCCGCGGACGCGTCTTCGAGGACCATCCCCGGGTCGCCCTCTCCTGGCAATGATGTGCGTGTTGGTTGCACGTTCAACAAAGGGGAGTGCAGCCTAACAGCGCCCGGCCCGGGATTCGAACGGCGGTCGTACTCGGTCGCGGGGCGGTGAAGGCTGACCGGCAGGCTGGTCAAGGGCGGGCGCACCGGACGCCGGTCGGCTGCGCGTCAGCGCCGTCGACGGTCAGCCGCTCCCCGTGGATGCCGGCGATCCCGGCACCGGTTCCGCTCCCGGGGAGACGGTACGCCGGCGCCCCGACGCCCCCTGACGCCAAGGGAATGCCCGTGACCGGTCCGCGCCTGCGCCACGGTTGCGGCGCGGCGGCGTGCTTCGTTGCCCTCATGCCCGTCCATCCGGTAGTTCGACTCTGCCTTCCGGATCCCGGTTGCCGCGGAGGACGAGAAGGTTGCCGTCCCCGCCGCTGTTTTCTCGGCGACCTTCCGCGCGGTGGTGAGGGTGCCGGTCGTACGACGGCGCGTCGTCCGGTCAGTCGGCTGTGCGGCGCTCCCTGAAGCGGGCGGCGGCCGCGCGCAGATCCACGAGGGGGGCGGGATAGCCCAGGCCCGCACGGGCCGCGGCGTCGAGCTGGGGGACGCGGTGGACGGCCGTGGCGTCGAGGTGGCGGAGCTCGGGGACCCAGCGGCGTACGTACTCGCCGCGGGGGTCGTACCGGCGTGCCTGGACGAGTGGGTTGAGGATCCGGTTCGGGCGGGTGTCCGTCCCGGTTCCGGCGACCCACTGCCAGTTGAGCTGGTTGTTCGCCACATCGCCGTCGACAAGGAGGTCGAGGAAGTGGCGGGCCCCCGCCCGCCAGTCCACGTACAGCGTCTTGGTGAGGAAGCTGGCCGCGAGCAGGCGGGCCCGGCCCGGCATCCAGCCCTCGTGGCGAAGCTGTCGCAGGGCGGCGTCGACGACGGGGTAGCCCGTGCGGCCGTCCTGCCAGGCCTCGAACTCCTTCGGGGCGCGGCGCCAGCGGTCGTGCCGGGGCCGGTAGTCGTGGTCGGCGGCGTCGGGGCGGGCCGCCAGGACCTGGTGGTGGAAGTCCCGCCAGGCGAGCTGGCGGACGAAGGCACGCGCACCGGGATCGTCCTGGGCGCGGGCCCGGTGCAGCAGTTCGGTGGGTGAGAGGCAGCCGAAGTGCAGGTAGGGGGAGAGCCGGGAGGTCGCGTCGGCGGCCAGGTCGTCGTGCCGGTCGTCGTAGGCGGACAGCGGGCCCGCCAGCCATGACCGCAGCCTGCGCCGGGCCTCGGATTCCCCGCCGGCGGGCAGGCCCGGCGAAGGGGAGCCCGACGCGAGGGACTCCGCGCGAGGAAGGCGGGCCGAGCCCACGTCCGGCAGCCGTACGACGTCCGGTGCGGGCAGGACCTCGCGCGTGGGGTAACTCTCCCAGCGGCGGAAGTACGGGGTGAAGACGGCGAAGTGGTCCCTGTCCCTGCCCGCGGGTGTCAGCGCTCCCGGCGGTACGACCGTCAACGAGGCCTCGTGGATCCGTAGTTCGCGTCGGTCGCCGGCCAGCTCCGTGCGCAGCCGGTCCTCGCGCCGTACCGCGTAGCGGCTCACCCCGCCCGCGATGTGCACCACGGTGGCCCCCGACTCGGCCGCCACCCGGCAGGTCTCCTCGACCACGTCGCCGACGCGCACCACCAGCCGGCCGCCCCGGGCCCGCAGGGCCGCGTCGAGGTCGGCCAGGCTGCCGGCGAGGAACGCCGCGCGGTTGGGTCCGGCGAAGCCGGCGCGGCGGATGCCGGTGTCCACGACGAAGAGCGGGACCACCCGGTCGGCGTCCCGCAGAGCGGCCTGGAGGACCGGATTGTCGTGCAGCCGCAGATCGGCGGTGAACAGGGCGACCGAGACACGCACAGTTGCTTGGGCTCCCTCAGTGCGTACGGGACGGTTCGGGGGCGGCCGATTCGGCCGCCGCGGCGATGTTGCGGGCCATGCCGCCGAAGACCGCGGCGTGGAAGGGGGACACGCTCCACCAGTAGGCGTGCCCGGCGAGGCCGTGCGGATGGAACAGAGCCCGCTGCCGGTAGACCGTGCGCCCCTGGGGGTCCCGGTCGACGGTCATCTCCAGCCAGGCCAGGCCCGGCAGCCGCATCTCCGCGCGCAACCGGAGCAGCCGGCCCGGCTCGATCTCCTCCACCCGCCAGAAGTCCAGGCTGTCGCCGACCCGCAGCCGGGTCGCGTCCCGGCGGCCCCGGCGCAGACCGACACCGCCCACCAGGGTGTCCAGCCGGCCCCGCAGGGACCAGGCCAGCGGCCAGGAGTACCAGCCGTTCTCGCCGCCGATCGCCTCCACCACCCGCCACAGGGCCTGCGGTGACGCCGCGACCGTACGCTCGCGGTGATCCGTGTAGAGGCTCCCGCCCGCCCAGTCGGGGTCGGTGGGCAGCGGGTCGCTGGGGGCGCGCGGGGTCGACGCCGAGGACCACCTGGTGGCGACATCGGCGTCCTGCACGCGCCGCAGAGCCAGCCGGATCGCCCGGTCGAGACCGACCGGTCCCCCCGGCGGGTCCGGCACATGGCGGACGATGTCCCGCTCGGCGCAGACCACCTCGTGCTTGAGCGACTCGACCAGCGGGCGCGCCAGAGCGCCCGGCACCGGGGTGACCAGCCCGACCCAGAGACTGGACAGCCGGGGGGTGAGCAGCGGAACCGGAACGATGACCCGTCTCGGCAGCCCGGCGACGACGGCGTACCGCCGCATCATCTCCTCGTACGTGACGACGTCCGGTCCACCGATGTCGAAGGCGCGGTTCACGTCGTACGGCAGCCTCGCGCAGCCCACGAGGAAGCGCAGCACGTCACGGACGGCGATGGGCTGGATGCGGGTGCGCACCCAGCTCGGGGTCACCATCACGGGCAGCCGCTCGGTCAGATACCGCAGCATCTCGAACGAGGCCGAACCCGACCCGATGATCACGGCTGCCCGCAGTACGGCGGTGGGCACGCCCGAGGCCAGGAGGATGCGGCCCACTTCGGCGCGGGACCGCAGATGGGGTGAGAGTGCGTGCTCGGGCACTCCGGCCGGGCTCAGACCGCCGAGGTAGACGATCCGGCGGACTCCGGCGGCCCGCGCCTGCTCACCGAAGACCTTGGCCGCGCGCCGGTCGGTCTCCTCGAAACGCCGACCGGTGCCCAGCGCGTGCACCAGGTAGTACGCGACGTCCACGCCCTCCATGGCCGCGCGTACGGCGCCCTCGTCCGTCACGTCCCCGCGGACCGCCTCCACCCGCCCGGACCACGGATGGTCCCGCAGCTTGCCGGGGGTGCGGGCCAGGCACCGCACGGAATACCCGGCGGCCAGCAACTCCGGCACCAGCCGGCCGCCGATGTAGCCGGTGGCACCGGTGACCAGACAGCGCTGCGGCCCGGGCGCGGGAAACGTCATGGCTCTGGAGTCCTCCCGGGGGCGCCTGCTGATCGGCCCTGTCGGTGTTCCCGACCCTATGCCCGGGACGACGACCGGGCACCGCAACCTCGCCGTCGCGACCGGAGGATGCTACGGACGTCGGCGCCGAGTGCCCGGGGGTCGCCGAGCGGCAACAGGGGACCTTGTCGCCCTCCGGAACATTCGCCGAGGTCACCTTCGACGGCCTGGACTGCGCGGGCATCGAGTTCAGCCGGGAGGAAGGCTGAGGTCCCTGTGCTCCGACCCCGGCGGGCGCGGTGGGGCGCGTGGAGGGCCGGAGCGTCCTACGGTGAAAGGGTGCGACGTGTGCCCAAGTGGGCCTTGCTTTCGTCGGCGTGTGCGCCCGTCGTGTTGATCGGAGGCTGGACGGTCGCGGCGCTCCTCGAAGGGCCCTCCTACGACCCCGCTACACAGACGATCAGCGTCCTGGCGGCCTACGGGGCGGCGGGATTCTGGATGATGACCGGAGCGCTGGTCGCCGTGGGGGTCTGCCATCTGCTGACCGCCTGGGGGCTGCGCGCGGCCTCGCTCGCCGGACGGGTGGCGCTCGGCGGTGGCGGAGTGGCGGCATTGGTGGTGGCGCTGCTCCCGGCGCCGAGCAGCGGGGGCTCCCTCCGCCATGGTTCAGCCGCCGCGGTCGGCTTCGCACTCCTGGCGATCTGGCCGGTTCTGGCCGCCGATCGCAGCGGAACGGCGCCGTGGGGACTGCGGCCCGTGCCCTCCCTCACGGCGACCGCGTCGATGGGCGCCGGAGCGGCCTGGTTCATGATCGAGATCCACCGCCACGGCGCCATCGGCGTCGCCGAACGCCTTGTGACGTCCCTCCAGTCCCTGTGGCCCTTGGTGGTCGTAGCGTCCTGCCTCCGCCACCCCGAGTCGCGGGAGGGGGCGTCCCTGAGGTGACCGGATCACGCCGGGTCACGGCCGCCGAGCAGCGCCTGGCTCACGGCGGCCGTCAGCGCGGTTGCTCACACCCCCGGCCGGTCCTTCTTCCCGCGTTCAGGCCTTCTTCCCGCGCCCCGTCAGCGCGTCCCGCATGCGGTCGACCAGGCCGGCTCCCGGGGCCAGCATCTTGTTGGCCGGGGGCTTGTCCGGGGCGGACGGGTGGGGGCGGGTCGGTGCCAGTTTCTTCGCCTGACGGACCTTGTCGCCCAGCTCGTCGAGCATGTCCGGCGGACACGCCGCCCGCAGCCTCGGAAACAGGTTCTCCTCCTCGTCGGCCACATGGGAGCGGATCTCGGTCATCAGCATCCCGATGAGCCGGTCGAACTCGGGATCGTCGGCCTCGCATCCCTCCAGGTCCTTCATGATCCGCTCGGCCTTGGAGTGATCCTCGATCTCCTTGTCGGCCAGGGCGTCCCCGCCCGCCACATGCTCCCGCACGGCCGGATACAGGTACTCCTCCTCGGCGACCGAGTGCCGCACCAGTTCCATCGTGGCCTGATCCGCGTACAGCTTGCGGTTCTTGTCACCGGCCGGAAGCGCTCCGATCCGGCCGAAGAGCTCCTCGACCTCCCGGTGATCGGTGACCAGCTCGTCGATGACGTTCCCACCATGCCCCATGTCCTGCACCTCCAGCTTCCGCGGGGTCCCGGGCGGACCTCCGCCGGCTCCGAGTGCCCGCGCTGGGCGGGCCGACACAGCAGTCGCGGGGATCTCCGTACCGACGCACACGCTCCCGCAGCGACGCGAACGGGCGCATTCCCGGAGTGCCAGGGGTCGGTGCGGCACGGTCCACGCATCCGGCGAGGTCCGACGGGTACTCGGCAGGTCGAACGGCGGAGCCACGAGAGGAGCGTGCGCCATGACGACTCCTGATCCCGACCCGAGGCGGACCCCCGGGCTCGGACCGGGCGGCGGGGTGCCCGCCGGCGAAACACCGCCCGCCGAGGGCGGCACGCACGGCATCTCCCATCCGGAGCCGCCCGAACTGCGCAAAGGATGGGCGGCGATGCCACTGATCGTCATCATGGCGATCGTGGTGCTGGTGGCCGTCGGGCTGATCGCGATGGTCGTCGCGCTGATCGCCTAGGAAGCCGAAGGAACTGGTCTCACCGGGTGCGGGACAGCGGCAGGGAGTGGACGGCCGCTCCGTCGAGCGGGTGCCGGGCCGTTCCGTCGACCGCGTCGACGGTCTCGACCCCGGTCCACCAGCCGGCGCCCTCCTCCAGGTAGCGCAGCAGGACGCCTTCCCGCAGGGCCCAGGGGCAGATCACGAGGGTTTTCACGCCGCTCAGCTTCATCGCGGTGTGTCCGACGATCGCTCCCGCCAGGCTCTGCCGGGCCCTGGGCCCGGAGATGCCGGGCAGCGTGCAGCGTTCGGCGGCCGGGAGGACGGCGAGCCGGTCGATGGCGCGACGCAGATCACCCCGGTGCAGAACGCGGGGGGCGAACGGGCCCTCGCGGCCCGGGGCGGCGCCGCACAGCCGCGCGAGCTGCTGGAAGGTCCTGGAGGTGGCGACGGTGGTGTGCGGGCGTTCCCAGCGGATGCGGGCGGCGGCGTCGCGCAGCTGGTGCCGCACCTTGCGCCGCAGGGCCATCAGCTCCGTGTCGGAGGCCACGCCGTCGTGGGCGAGGAACTCGTTGGTCAGCCGGCCCGCGCCGAGGGGCAGGGAGGCCGCGAACTCCGGCATCCGGCCCCGTCCGAAGGCCAGTTCGAAGGAACCGCCACCGATGTCGAGGACGGCGAGCGGTCCCGCGCGCCAGCCCATCCAGCGCCGGACGCCGAGGAAGGTGAGCTCGGCCTCCAGCTCCCCGGGCAGCACGCGCAGGCATACGCCCGCCTCCTGGGTCACGGCACGCAGGACGGCCGCACGGTCGGGGGCGTTGCGCACGACGGCGGTGGCGAACGCCAGGGGTTCCGGCGCTCCCCACCGCCGGGCGACCTCGGCCGCCTTGTGGACCGCGTTGACGAGCTGCTGCGTGGCCTGTTCCCCGAAGTGACCGTCCGGGCCCACCTGTTCGGACAGCCGCAGCTTCCACTTGGCGGTGTGCACCGGCAGCGGCACCCCGTCCTTCGCGTCGGTCACCATCAGCCGCACCGTGTTCGAGCCCGCGTCCACCACGCTCACTCTCATGCGCTCCGGGTACCCGGCGCGGCCGGGCTGACGCGGGCCGTGCGCAGCGCGGTCCGGCCGGCACGCCAGGCGGGCAGCAGCCGGGCGGCCAGACGGTCCTCCAGGTGATCGGTCGCGCGGATCCCGAAGACCACGTCGGCGTCCAACTCCGGTTCGTCGGCCAGCAGTCCGGCGACGACCTCGTGCCGTACGACCTGTTCGTGCACCGCGTCCGCCTCGACGTGCTCGGTGTAGAAGCGGACCGCGGCCGGGCCCGCGTCCAGTCGGCGCAGCGCCTCGGCGAGGCGGCGGGAGGCCGGGGAGGAGGACACCTCGACGTGGGCGAAGTGTCCGACGAGCGCGCCGCGCAGGGCCCGGTGCAGACCGAGGAGGGACATCAGGTTGACCGTGGCGAGCGCCTCGGCGGGCGCCGCGTCCACGTAGTGCCCGTACGTCGTGTCCAGGCCCAGGTCGGTCATCAGGGCGGCGAACAGCTCGGCGTGGATCTCGTCCGCGCGGCCCGCGCCGAACTCGTCGAACTCCACCGCCGCCATGGCGGCCTTGGCGCGTCCGCGCAGCCTCGGGATCACCCAGGCGTGCGGGTCGGCCTCCTTGAGGTGGTAGAGCGAGCGCAGCGCCGCGTACTCGCGGAAGTGGTCGAGGGTGCCGTGGTCGTGGAGGAAGTGGGAGAGCCCGCCGTCGACCGCGCCGACCGGTTCGAGCTGGAGTTCGTCCAGGGCCCGTACGGCGGTGTCGGACGCGCCGATCGGGACGTCCGCGCGCAGCGCGCCGAGGAAGCGGTCCTCCAGCGCGGCGCGCAGGGCGAGGAGCGCGGGGTCCCATTCGCGGTCGTCGGGTACGCCGTCGAAGCCGAGGTAGTGGAGTTCGTAGAGGACGTAGAGGGCGAGGTGGAGGTCGTCGCCGTAGGGGTCGGCGGGGGGCGGTGAGCCGGGGGCCGGGGATCCGCGGAGCGCGCGGAGGACCCCGTACGAGAGGGGGCCGCGCGGCTCGGGCAGGAGGGCGCGCGTCATGACGTCCCGTCCCCTTTGGCGCGCCGGCGGTGGCTGGTGTCGCACCACGGCGGTGTCCGGGTGCGGCGGCAGGTGCAGATCGCCACCGTGAAGCGGCAGGACACCGTCGTCGCGCCGTCCTCGTCCACGACTTCGACCGGTCCCTCCACCAGGAGCGGTCCGTCGCGCTGGACCCGGACGCGGCGCGGGCCCTCAGACGTGTTCGGCACGGATGACCACCAGTTCCTCCGTCGTACGGTCGGCGCCCTCGGTGAGCAGGCCGCGTTCGCGCAGCCAGCCGAGCCGGGAGCGCAGGACGCTGCCGAACGGCAGCCGGGCGCGGTCGACGACCTGTGCGCGCAGGCCGGCCGCGCGGAGCCGGGCCAGGGTCTCCTCGACGCCGCTGAGGTGCGAGTGCACCATCAGCAGCCTCCCCGCGGGGCTCAGGATGGCCGGTGCGGCCGTGCAGATGCGGTCGATGAGCAGTCGCCCGTCCGTGCCGGCGTCCCAGGCCCGGGCGGCACCCCGGGGCGGGCCGTCGCCGGGCGGCGCGGGCACGTAGGGCGGATTGGCGACGATGAGGTCGAACCGGCGTCCCGGTACCGCGGACGCCAGGTCGCCGTGGCGTACGCGCACGGTGCGCCCGTTCAGCAGGGCGTTGCACCAGGCCGCGGCGAGCGCCCGCCAGGAGATGTCGACCGCGGTGACCCGGGCGCCCAAGCGGGCGGCGGCCACGGCGAGCGCACCGCTTCCGGTGCCCAGGTCCAGCACCTCGGTGCGGCCGGTGATCCGTTCCCGGCGCAGCGCCCGGCCGAGCAGCCCGGTGTCGGCCTGCGGCCGGTAGACCCCCGGCGGGGTCCAGCAGCGGAACGGGAGGACGGGGGCGAGCGATTCGACCGTCATCGGGGGACCCCGGTGAGCGTGCGGTCGGCGACGAGGGCTTTCACGGGGCTGCTCCATGCGGTGCGGGGGGATACGGCCGTGCCGGGCGGGACCGGCGGTGCCTCACGGGTACCCCTGGCGGACTGGCGTAACGAGGGTGCTTGTCTCTGGCGTACCGTCAGGGGGCCCGGACCTCGCGCTTCTCCAGGGGGCGTACGGCCGGGCCCTGGAGGACGCTGCCGTCGGGGGCGAAGCGGGAGCCGTGGCAGGGGCACTCCCACGCCTGTTCCGCCCGGTTGAAGGCGACGAGACAGCCGAGGTGGGTGCAGCGGGCCGAGACGGCGTGCAGCTGTCCGTCGTCGTCCCGGTGGACGGCGCACCGGTGTCCGCCGACCCCGATGACGGCTCCGTCCCCGGGCGCCAGGTCCTCGGGTCCGGGGGCTGTCACGGCCGGCAGCCGGCCGGCGACGAAGTGCTTGGCCACCTGGGCCTGGTGCTTGAGGAAAGCCCCGCCCTCACGGACCACGGAAGCCAGGCGGCGCGGGTCGTACAGGCCCGCCCACTCGGGTTCCTCGCCCGCGACGAGGTCGCTGATCAGCCGGCCGGCCATGATGCCGCCGCTCAGGCCCCAGCCGCCGAAACCGGTGGCCACGTAGGCGTGGTGACTGCCCGGGTGCAGCGGCCCCACCAGGGGGACGGAGTCGGTGGAGTCGTTGTCCTGGGTGGCCCACCGATGGGTCGGGGTCAGTCCGGGGAAGCGGTCGACGGCCCAGGCCGACAGCCGGGCGAGGCGCTCCTCGACGTCGGCGGCGCCGGGGGTGAAGTGTTCCCCCGTGACGATCAGCAGACGCTGTCCGTCGGCGTAGGGGGCGCTGCGCACGGACCGGGTGTTCTGCTCGGGGGTGATGTACATGCCGCGTGGCGCCCGGTCCGCGTCGACGGGCCCCGCGACCACCAGTTCGCGGCGCGGGGAGAGCCGGGTGAAGAGCAGCGCCCGGTCGAAGACGGGATAGTGGGTGGCGACCACGACCTCACGCGCCCGCACCTCGACGCCGGCGTCGGTGGACAGGACGCAGGGCTCGCCCTCGGTGAGGCCGGTGACGCGCGTCCCCTCGTACACGGCGCCGCCGCGTCCGCGCAGATCCGCGGCCAGGGCGTGCAGGTACCTCACCGGATGGAACTGCGCCTGCCCGGCCACCCGTACCGCGCCGGCCACCGGATACGGCAGATCCGTCCCGGTGACGAACTCCGCCGGCAGGCCCGCCTCACGGGCGGCCTCGGCCTCCGACCTCAGGGCCGCGACGCCCCGCTCGTCCTCGGCGTAGGTGCAGGCCGCCGCCTCCTCCCAGTCGCAGTCGATGCCGAGGTCCGCGACGATCTCGGCCGCCCGGCGGATCGCCGCCGACTGCGAGGCGGCATACAGGCGCGCGCCCTCGGCGCCCCGGGTGCGGCGCAGGTGGTCGTAGACGAGGGTGTGCAGCGCGGTCAGCTTGGCCGTCGTGTACCCGGTGACCCCACCGGCGATCCGCCCGGCCTCCAGCACGGCGACCTCCCGCCCGCGCCGGGCCAGCTCCCAGGCGGTGCTCAGGCCGGCGATCCCGCCGCCGATCACCGCCACCTCGACGGAGATGTCCCCGGCGGGCGGAGGGGCGGGGTCGCCGCCCGGCGCGGTCTCGATCCAGTACGACCCCCGCAGTTCTCGTTCGGCGTTCATGACCGCCGAGTGCCCGCCCCACCGCGGTGCCACGCGCGCGGTTCGGCGACCGGGGGTCGAACGGGCCTCGTGGGGAACCCGGCGGCCGAAGGAATACGTCGAGAGAGGTGGGCCCACGATGTCGAACCCCCAGCAGCCCCAGCAGCGGCGCAGCCGTAAGGGCGGCGCCACACCGCAGGACAGCGGCGAGCTCAAGGCCCGTCAGGCCGAGGAGACGGGCGAGGGCCACGCCCATGGCACGGACAAGGGGAACAAGGGCGGCGGAGAAGGCGGCGGAGTGCCTCCGGCCCAGCAGCCCGATCACCCTTGAGCCGGAGGTCACTGGACGCCGGGCGCCCTTGAGCCGAAGGTCACCGGACGCCCGGGCGGCCTTGAGCCGTCCGTCACTCCCCCGGCGGTCTGCCGGGTGTCACTCCTCGGTGACCACCCGGATCGTCCTCAGTTCGGGGTCGGCCGCGTCGGGCAGGTTCATGCCTGCCGCGACTCCGCTGGTCAGGTAGCGCAGGACGGGTTCGGTGAGGCGCTCGCCGGGGAGCACGGCGGGGATGCCGGGCGGATACGGCGTGATCATCTCGCCGGCCAGGCGCCCCGCCGCGCGGTGGGTCGGAACGTCCTCGTGCGGCTCGAAGTAGGCGTCGCGGGGCAGCCGGACCTGTTCCATCCGCAGCTCGGCGGGGGACGGCACGGCGACCCGCGGCGCGTCCCGCAGCTCGTCGGCGTGGTCGGCGAGGTCACGCAGCGCGGCGAGCAGCCGCGCGGTGGTGGTGTCGTCGTCGGCGTGGGTGAGCTGGGCGCTGATCCGCCGGTGGTCGAAGAGGTGCATGTCGAGGTGGTGGTGCTCGCGCAGCCAGTCGGCGGCCCGGTATCCGGTCGTCCCCAGCGCCTCGATGTCCATGACGACCGGCAGCGGGTCGAACCCGGCGGCGCGTCCGGGCCCGCAGTAGTCGTCGGCGTCGTCGACGTGGAAGCCGTCGATGTCCTCGATCGCGGCCCGGGTGCGTTCCGCCAACCGCAGGGCGTGGTCGAGGAGTTCCTGACCGTGCTGGACCATCTGCCGGCGCCAGGCGTCGATCCCCGCGTACAGCAGGACGTTGGGGCTGGTGGTGCCCAACAGATCGGCGCGGGCGGCGAGTTCGACGGGGTCGACGAGGTCGTTCTGGAGGTGGAAGACCGAGCCCTGTTCCAGGCCGCTGCCCATCTTGTGGACGCTGGTCACACACACATCGGCGCCCGCGTCCATCGCCCAGGTGGGCAGCCCTTCGTGGAAGGGCAGATGCGCGCCCCACGCCTCGTCGACGATCAGCGGTTTGCCCCGGCGATGGCACACCTCGACGATGCCGCGCAGGTCGGCGGCCGTGCCGTACGGGGTGGGGCTGGTGACGAGGGCGCCGTCCGCCTCGGGATGCTCGCTGAACGCCTTGTCGTAGGCGGCGGTCGACGGGGGGTGCGCGAGATGGCGCTCCGGGTCCCACTGCGGCTCGACCCAGATCGGCTCCACGCCGGAGAGGATGAGCCCGGCGACCACCGACTTGTGCGCGTCCCGGCCCACGATCAGGCCCCGGCGGTGACAGGTCACCGCCAGCATGGCCGCCTTGACGGAGAGCGAACTGCCGCAGGTGGAGAAGAACGTGCGCTCCGCGTGCACCGCGTCCGCCATCAGCTCCTCGGCCCGCTCCAGCACCCGGCCACGGGACAGCCGGTCGTCCAGACCTCCGCTGGCCAGCACGTCGCCGAAGTACACGGCGTCGCCCAGCACGGCCCGGGCCCGGGGGTCCGCGCCGCGGGCCTGTTTGTGGCCCGGCGGGGAGAACCCCAGCTCATCGGCCTCGTGATAGCGGGCCAGGGCGTCCAGTACGGGTGCTTCGTCATGGTTGAGGACCATCGTTGCGGAGTTCCCACGACGGACGAGCGCATGCCCGTTGCCCGGACGGCCCGTGGGTACTCGTCCGGCACGGGACCCCGGTGCGACGCGTGGTTCGCCCACACGTGCGCCACGTCCGTCTCGTAACGACAGCGGGACTTGGTGGATCATGTCCAGTGACCGTGCCGGCCGACGGGGAGGTGACGACCGTGCCCGCTGACGCGTCCGCCCGCTTCCCGGGCCCGGACGGGCCGTCCGAGGCGGAGGAGAAGCGACGGGTCGTCGAGGCGCTCTCCACCGCCGCCAGAGGCATCGAGCCGCTCCAGGTACCGGAGGCGTTGTGCCGGGCCTGCGTGGGGTTGCTGCCGGTGACGGGGGCGTCGGTGTCGATCTCCGGCGGGACGACGGTACGGGCCACCTGGTGTGCCAGCGACGAGGTCGCGGCGCGACTGGCGGAGACCCAGTACACCCTGGGGGACGGCCCCTGCCAGTCGGCGCTGGAGGCGGCGGCCCCGGTGCTCGCGGCCGATCTGACCGACGGCCCGGACGGCCGGCGGTGGCCGGTGTTCGCCGCACAGGCGGTCGAGCTGGGCGTGCGGGCGGTGTTCTCGCTGCCGCTCGGCGTAGGGGGAGCCGCGATCGGCACCCTCGATCTGTACCGGGACCGGCCGGGCGGTCTGTCGACGCGCGAGCTGAACATCGCCCTGTGGGCGCGCGACACGATGACCTTCGCCGTGATGAATCTCCATTCCCGGCTCGACGACGGCGAACAGCCGCCCGACGAAGGAGTAGCGTCGTGGGTGGAGGCGTCGGAGGCCGCGCACGGTGAGGTCTACCAGGCGATCGGCATGGTGATGGTGCAGCTCGGTGCCGGTCCCGAGGAAGCCCTGGACCGGCTGCGGGCCCGGGCCTTCGTCGAGGGACGTACGGTCACCGAGGTGGCCCGGGACGTCGTCGCCCGCACACTCCGCTTCCGGCCGGAGGCGGAGGACGGATCCGACGACCAGCAAGGCCGGAGTGGGTCCGGCGACGACGGACTGGACGGTGAACGGTCATGAACCGCGAACAGCAGCTCGCCGAGGCGCTCGTCGGGCTGGCCGACTCCTTCGCGGACGACGTCGATCCGGTCGTGCTCCTCGACCGTCTCGCGTCGAACTGCGTGGAGATCACCGGCGCGGACGCGGTGGGCGTCATGATGGCCCCGCTCCGCGGCGGCCTGCGCACCATGGCCGTCACCGACGACCGTGCCGCCCTCCTGGAACTCTTCCAGCAGCAGACCCAGGAAGGCCCCTGCGTCGACTCCTACCGGTTGGGTGAGCGCGTGGAGGCGAGGGATCTGGCGGCGAGCACGGACCGCTGGCCGGCCATGGCGCCGCTGGCCCGGGCGGCGGGCTTCCGGTCGGTGCACGCGGTGCCGCTGCGGGTCCACCACCAGACCATCGGCGCGGTCAACCTCCTGCTCACCACGCCCGGCGGGCTGCCGGCCCCGGACCTGGACCTCGCCCAGGCCCTCGCGGACGTCACCGCCGTGGCCCTGGTGAACTGGAACCCCGACCCCGTCCGCGCCGACGACATCAGCACCCGTGTCCAGGCCGCGATCGCCGCGAAGGCGACCGTGGAGATCGCCGGCGGCATGATCGCGGAGTACGCCGGTCTGAGCCTGCCCGAGGCCCACCACACCCTGAAGACCTACGCCCTGCTCACCGACGACCGCCTCACCCGCGTCGCCCACGCCCTGGTCCGGCGCACCCTGTCCCCCGACACCATCCTGGCCGTCCCCGCCTGAGCGGGCCCGGCCGCCGGGTACACGTGCCGACGGCACCCCGGGCTGTCCGGCCACCCGGGGTGCCGTCGAGGAAGCCGTTCTACGGCTCCTCGCGTAGCCGGTGCGCGCGGGCTCCCCGGCGGTCGCCGTGAGCGCCGGCCATACATGAATCGTGTTTCATGTAATTGTCTGCGTGAAAAAGCGGGCGTAGAATTTTCGCCATGGTGGAAGCCGAGGGACTGCCCGAGCCGCACGTCGGATGGACGTTCCTGACCAACCACGCGCGCGTGCTGGCCAGCATCGCCGACAACCACCACACGCGGATCCGGGACATCGCGGCGCGCTGCCGGCTCACCGAGCGTGCCGTCCAGAAGATCATCGCGGATCTGGAGCGGGACGGATACCTCTCCCACACGCGCAACGGCCGCACCAACCACTACCGGATCGACCCCGCCAGGGTCCTGCGCCATCCGGCCGAGGCCGGCCTGACGGTGGCCGCCCTGCTGTCGATGCTGGTCAGGGACGAGGCCGAACGCCAGGGCTCGGCACCCGTGCTGGAAGCCGACTCGTAACGCCGACGGTTCAGCGTGCCGGTGGGGACGCGAGGGCCGGGCGCGACAGCTGGGCGACGGCGAGGAGCAGCGCACCGCAGCCGGCGACCAGGATCCAGCCCGGGCGGGACGCCTGGGCCAGGCCCGCCGGGGTGACGCCGGTGACCAGGCCGCCGGCGAGCGCGATACCGAGGGCGGAGCCGAGCTGCCGTGCCGTGGAGGTGATCGCCCCGGCCACACCGGCCCGGGCGGGCGGCAGCCCGTCGACCGCGGTGTTGGTGATGGGGGCGTTGGCGAAGCCGAACCCGACGCCGATCAGCGCGTACGCGGTCAGCAGCGGCAGCAGGCCGGTGTGCGAGGTGAGCCGGACCAGGCAGAGCGCGCCGGTCATGATGAACCCGCCGGCCAGGAGCAGCGGCAGCCGAGGCCCCGTGCGGCCCACCATGCGGCCGGACCAGGGCGCGCAGACCGTCGCCCCGGCGGCCAGGGGCAGGGTCGCCACGCCGGCGGCCAGCGGCGTCCAGCCCCGGGTGTGCTGCAGATAGAGGGTGTTCAGCAGCAGGGTCGTGCTCAGGGCGACGAAGACGGCCACCGCGCCGACGACGGCACCGCTGAAGGCCGGGCGGGCGAAGAGCCGGGGATCCATCAGCGGCTCCTCGCGGCGGGACTCCACCCCCACGAATCCGGCGGTCGCCACGACGGCCGCCGCGTATCCCGCGAGCGCCGCGGGTGACGTCCAGCCGATGCGCGGCCCTTCGATCAGGACGCCGACGACGGCCGCGAGGAGGACGGTGAGCAGGATCTGGCCGGGCACGTCGAGCCGCCGGGCCCGCGGTGCGCGGGACTCGGGTACGAACACCGCGCTGAGCAGCAGCGCGGCCGCGATGACGGGTGCGTTGATCCAGAACAGCGCCCGCCAGTCGAGCCCGGCGAGCAGCGCGCCGCCCGTGACGGGGCCTGCGGCCATGCTCAGTCCGAACACCGACGCCCAGATGCCGATGGCCTGCGCCCGTTCCCTCGGGTCCGGCATCGCGTTGACCACGATCGCGAGCGCGACGGGGCTGAGCATCGAGGCGCCGACGCCCTGGAGGGCGCGGGCCGCGACGAGGACACCCACCGACGGGGCGAGCGCGCAGAGCAGTGAGGCCGTGCCGAACACGGCCAGCCCGCACTGGAACACCCGGCGGCGCCCGAAGCGGTCGGCGAGCGCGCCGGAGGAGATCAGGAGGGCGGCCAGGACGAGGGTGTAGGCGTCGACGACCCATTCGAGGCCGCGTGTGCCGACGTCCAGTCCTCGGCCGATGGCCGGCAGTCCCACGTTGACGATGGTGGAGTCCAGGCCCACCAGGAACATGCTCAGGCAGCAGACGGCCAGGACCGTCCAGCGTCTGCGCGCGCTGAGCGCGGGCCGGACAGGGGGGAGTGTCGTCGCGGTCACGGTCTACCTCTGGGATCCGGGAACAGTGCCCGGCAAGGCTCGGCCCGGAGGAGGCCTGCGGCCCAGCGATTTTGCGAACACCGCAAAACCGCTCGGCTTCAGCCGTGGCCATGAACGCTCAGATCGGCTCGGGCTGGGTGTCGGGCTGGCGTTCCGGGCGGCGGGACGGTGCCGGTATCGCCGGTGCGGGGATCGGCGCCTGCGGGGTCGTCGCGGTCGTCCGTACGTAGCCGTAGATCACGGAGGTCATGGCCAGGATGAGGAGCGGGCCGGCGAGCCAGGCGTGCCGGGCCATCTCCACCGGCAGGAAGCGGTACGCCAGCAGCAGCGCGGCGAAGACCGCCGTGCCGTGGGCGACCAGCCGGACACCGGAGCGGTCCCAGCCGTGGGTGACACAGCGCATGGCCGCCTCGATGGTGAGCACGAAGACGACTCCGGCGACGAGGTCCGCGCCGTAGTGGTAGCCGAATCCGAGCGTCGCGCAGACCGTGGCGACCAGCCAGAACGTGCCCGCGTAGCGCAGGGCGCGCGGGCCCTTGCGGGTGTGCAGGAAGATCGCGGTGGCCCACGCCGTGTGCAGGCTGGGCATGCAGTTGCGCGGGGTGATCTGGTCGAACGGGATGGGGTGCGGGGCGGTGATCGGCGTCGGCGTGGCCGGCCAGAGGTCCGCCACCGCCCACTGCTGGGTGGGCCAGCTGTCCGACCACAGGCTGACCGACTCCCAGTGCTCGGTGCCGGTGCCGAAGGCGAAGATCGGTCCGACCACCGGGAAGAGCATGTAGACGGCCGGTCCGAGCAGGCCGATCACCAGGAAGCTGCGCACCAGGTGATGGCTGGGGAAGCGGCGCTCGGCCGCCACATGGCGCAGTTGGTAGAGGGCGACGAGGACGGCGGCCACGGGGAGCTGGCCGTAGACGAAGTCGAGGACGTTGAAGCCGACGGAGCCGGTGGACTCGACGATCCGGCCCATCACCCAGGACGGGTTGGCCAGTGCGTGGTCGGCGGTCGCCACGTACTCGTCGAGCACGTCCGGGCGGGTCTTCGCGGTGATGAGCAGCCAGGTGTCGCCGGTCTTGCGGCCGGTCATCAGCACCAGGCCGAGGCCGACGCCCTTCAGCAGCAGGGCGCGTTCGCGGCCGGTGCGGCGGGTGAGCGCGATGAGCGCGACGCCGAGCATCACCCACAGCGCGCCGTTGCCGAAGGGGTGCCCCTGGGCGATCTTGACGCCGGCGGCCCAGCGGACCAGCGCGATGGTGACGTCGATGCCGATCGCGGCCGCGAGCGCGATGAACCGTTGCCGCCAGGTGAGGACCACCATCATCAGCGCCATGCTGGCGTAGAGCAGGCCGCCGGACTTGGGCGGGAACAGCAGCTCGCGCGCCTGGTTGGTGATCGGTCCCGGTACGCCGTAGTGGCGCGCGGCGAGTTCCAGCGCGATGAGGAATCCGACGCCGACGACACCCGCCGTGGCCCACAGTGCGGTTCTGCTGTTTATTCGCGAAAACACCCGCGAGGCTATAGGTATCAACTGCTTTGACCGTTTTGTTAGGTTCTGGCTAATTGGGTTACTTATCGCGCTGTATTAGGGGCGTTCATCGCGAGTTTCGAACATGTTAGCGGAGCAGTGGGGGTGAGTTGGCTGAAAACATTCAGGCCCGCCGAGCCTAGAGGTAGTCCTCCAGACGGGCGATCGTGAAGCCCTGCTCCTGGACGTGGCGCAGGAGGTTGGCCGTCATCTCGGTCATCGTCGTGCCCTTGAGCTCGGACGGGCCGCGGAAGTGGGCGAGGATGATGTCGCCCGGGTGGAGCTTCTTGCCCGGCGACTGGTACTGCATGTTCGTGATCTGCATCGACTCGCGCCACAGGACGATCGCATCGAGGCCGCAGGAGGCCACGGCGGCGCGGGTGTTCTCGTTCCAGTTGCCGTAGGGCGGGCGGAACAGCCGGGGCGCGGTGCCGTAGTGGTCCTTCAGCTTGCTCTGCTGGCCGCAGATCTCCTGCTTCTGGGCGGCGGCGCCGAGGGTGCGGAGATTCGGGTGCGTCAGCGTGTGGTTCTGGACGGCGTCGCCGAGGGCCTGGAGTTTCTGGAAGTAGCCGTAGTCGCTGCGTATGGCGGCGTCCGTGAGGAACATCGTGAACGGGATCTTCAGCTCCCGCATCATCGTCACGAACCGCGGGTCCTTCTCCGCGCCGTCGTCGAAGGTGAGGAAGACGATCTTCTCTTGGGTGGGTATCTCGCTGATCACCGGCACCTGGCCGCCGCCTCCGAGCTTCACCGGCTTGACGGCGGGCGGGGCGGGCGGCGCGGCGAGCGGCTTGAGACCCCACTTGCGGTAGGCGGCCTCGACACCCGCCCGCGCGCCCGCGGCACCACCGGAAGCCTCGGCGGGCGGCGCGGCGGCACGCTGCGACGCGGTCGGACGGGGATCGCCCGAGGAATCACCGGCCGAGCACCCGGTCACGAGCCCGACCACCGCCAGAGCACAGGCCACCACCCCGACCGCTATCCGCCCACCCATCCCGCAGCCCTCTCTTCCCGCATGCCACACCCTGTCCATCTGCTTGATGCCGAACGGGCGTGCGGGGTTCCGATCCTCGGGCGGTCGGTCAGGGGGTCATGGCCTGGGGGATGAGGGCTGCGTCCGTGAACTGTTCTCCTCAGGTGCCGGCCTGTCAGACGTTCACGTCTTGACCATGAAGTACAGCCAGCCGCCCCACGTACTCACGTTAGTCGTGTCCTTCGTGCCGCGCTCGTACTCGGAGCGGACCCGGAACTTCTGGTTGAGCGCGTTGGTCAGGCTCAGTTGGGTCGTCGCCGTGCTGGTCGAGGACAGGGCGAAACAGCCCGACGTGGTGAGCGTGTGCCAGGCGCCGCTGTAGTACTGCTGGGCCTGGAAGCGCTCGCACTGGCCGGCCTTGTTCGGCGTGACGGTCGCGCTCACCGTCGGCTTCACCGTGCGGTGGTAGACGCGGTAGGTGACGCCGCCGGACGTGGTGCTCGTGTAGGAGCCGGAGAGCGTCGTCGCGACCTTCACATAGCCGTTGACGGCACGGGCCGCCGAGGCCGGCGCGTAGCGGTAGTCGCCCGCGAAGCTCGCCGTGAACGTGGTGTTGCGGGTGACCTTGTACGTGGCCGCCAGGTTGCCGTTGGCGTCCACGACGCCGGTCTTGACCAGGGTCTTCGTCCCGCCGGCCGGGGTGGCGTAGAGCGACACCGTGCGGCTGTTGTTCGTCGTGCCGAGGTGGGCGGTGACGCCGGCCGTCGCCCCGTACGCGTACGAGGAGGCGTTGGCGGTGACGGAGACGGCCGTGGCGGCCCGGGACACCTGGACGATCGCCGTTGCGGTGGCCGCCTTGTGTGTGGCGTCGCCCGGGTAGCTCACCGTGTACGTGTTGGCGCCGCCGATGGTCGGCTTGTCCTTCACGGTGATCGTGCCGTCGGTGTTCACGGGCGCGGTCCAGGTCACCGGCGTGGTGGGGTGAGCGGCGTCCGTGCGGGAGACGATGACGGTCCGGCCGGTGGCGTACGGGGCGTCGGTCAGCGTGCCGCCGAAGGAGAGGGCGGCGTCCCGGGTCGCGGTCGCGGGGGCCTTCAGCGTGAGGGCCGGGGCGTAGGGGGCGACCATGACGCCCATGCCGGCCTCGGTCGGCTGGTGGGTGGCGTCACCCGCGTACGTCACGATGTAGGTGTAGACGCCCGAGCCGCCCGGCGCGTCGGTGACGTCGAACTGCGTGGTGACCGGGTCGACCGGGACCGACCCCACCGGCACCGTCTCCTGGGTGGCCTCGTTCCTCCTGGCCACCTGGACGGTGGTGCCCTGCGGCAGGCTGCCGAAGCCCAGCTGGGTGAAGAGCGCGCCCTTGAAGGCGACCGAGCCGGGCGTGGCCGAGCCGAGGTCCGGGCCGGTGATGGTGGTCGGCAGCCGCGACACGGACAGCGTCAGCGACGCCGTCGCGGCCCGGTGCGTCGCGTCACCGGTGTACGACACCTGGTAGGTGTACGTGCCCTCGTCCTGCCGGGTGTCGTCGAAGGCGAACGATCCGTCCTGGCCGACCGTGGTGTCGGGCAGATCCGTGCCGTCGCGGGTGACCTTCAGTCGCGCGCCGGCCGGGACGAAACCCCGGGTGGCCAGGGTGCCGGTGAGCGTGTACTGCTCGGTGGGCACGGCGTACTTCGGGTAGGCCAGGGTCAGTTCGGTGTCGCTCAGCTTGGCGGCGGCGTACACGCCGAGGGAGTAGGCGCCCGAGGAGTCCCGGGTGACGGCGTAGAGGGTCGTGCCGTCGCCCGCCCACTTCAGCCCGTCCGGCGCCACGGCCGTCCCGCCGGGGAGGGTGATCCGGTTCTCGGCGAGGGTGTTCGGGCCGGCGTACAGATAGACGCCGGAGGCGCCGCCCACGGCGATGGTCCCGTCGGTGTCGACCGCGACGGAGTTCGGGGCAGAGCCCGCGCCGCCGGTGAAGTACACGTTGGGGCTCGCGGCGGCGAGGTCCGAGGTGCGGTACGCCTGGAGGGCGGGCCGCTGCGGGGCGGCGAGCAGCAGTCGGGCGCCGTCGCCGGTGACCTGGAGCCCGGTCGCCGTGCCGCCGTAGACCTGGGTGTCCGCCTTGGCCGTCGCCCCGCCGGAGGACACGTCGAAGGTGGCCACATGGCTGAGGTTCTGCTGCGGCTCCTCGGCCGCGAGCACACCGCCGCCGGTGGCGAGCTGCGGCGCGGCCGTCCAGTGCGACAGGGCGGGCTGCGGGGTCGCCGCCGGGGTGCCTGCGGCCGGGTCGACCGATCCGATGGCGCCGTGGCCGTCGGCGGTGTACCCGTACCAGACCCGGCCGCCCGCCACCGCGACGGAGACCGGGGCGCTGCCGGGTCCGGTGGACCAGCGGGCGGACTCGGTGAGCGTCGCCGTGTCGATCGCGGCGATCGCGTCGCCGTCGGCGAGGGCCGCGTAGAGCGTGCCGCCGTCGGCGGACAGGGCGAGGCCGGTGGCCCCCTGCTCGCCGGTGAGGGTGGTGACGGGTGCGCCGGACAGGTCGGTCACCACGATGCCGGTCGAGCCGGCGCCCTGGCTGACGAAGAGGTGCCGGTGAGCGGCGTCGACCAGCAGGTGCGCGTAGCCGGACAGCGGCAGCGCCGCGGTGCTGTCGGCGTACGCGGCGGAGCCGGTGAGGCCGACGGTGGCGGTGGTCAGCCCGGCGACGACCGAGAGGGCCGCGGCGAGTGAGACCTGCTTGAGACGCATGGAGCTCCTGTGCGAAAAGTGAAACAAGCAGGTCGGACGATATCCGGTGCCCCTGGCACGGATGTCACCGAGGGTCGCCCCGGAGCGGGTGACGCGGCTGTCAGGTCCGGGGCGTGCTGTCCCACCGCCAGCCGGTCGGGCGCGGGCGGCCCGGCAGGTCGGTGCGGCCGGTGGCCCACAGGAGGGTCGTCCAGGGGTCCGTGGACGTCGGGGCGTGGGGGAACAGGCGGTGCAGGACCCGGGCGCAGAGGTCGGCGGGCGGGTTCCACCCGGCCGTCCCGAGCCCGAGGCCCAGGGCCAGGTCGTAGGTGTGGACCAGGGTCTCCACGATGCCCATCGCGGCGAAGCCCTCGGGGTCGGAGACGCCGAAGGCGTGGTAGGCGCGGGTGTCCGGAGAGGCCGTGCGCACCATGGCGACGAGCAGGGCGCCGCTCGCCTCCAGCACCTGCATCAGGCCCGCCGGGCCCGCCGCACGGTCCGCGTGCACGGCGTTCGCCGGACCGCCCGGACGCCGGCTCTCCCACACGAAGGGCACCTCGCCGTCCAACGGCGGTGTGCTGGGGCCGAGTTGGACGGCGTAGGCGAACAGGTCGTCGCTGAGGTGTTCCACCGTCTCCCAGCAGTCCCACTCCAGGGAACCGGCGTTGGCGTCCCAGGCCGCCGGGGGCGCCTCGCGCAGCAGCGTCACCGCCGACCGCACGGCGTGGTCGAGGTCGTCCGCGGTGACGGGGGAGGGAGCGTTACGGTCCATGCCGCAAGACGATACCTACGGCGCCTTCCGTCGGCCCGCGATGATCGACGCGATCAGCGGGCCCGCCGCGAGCAGCGCCGCGAGCGTCCCGTAGCCGTGGGTGAGCGTGGTCGCCGTGGCGACGGCGGCGACCAGCAACGGGCCGCCCGCGTCGCCCAGTTCACGGCCCAGCTCGGCCGCGCCCATGGTCTGGCCCAGGCGTTCGGGCGGGGTCGACGAGGCCAGGGCGGCGAAGCCCAGCGGGGTGATCAGGCCCGTCCCCGCGCCGGTGACGGCGGCGGCCAGCAGCACGCCCGTCAGGCCCGGCAGCATGGCGCACGCCAGACCGGCGGCGGTCAGCAGCAGGCCGGCGGTGAGTCCCGTGCGGGTGGTGAGGCGGCCGTCGTCGAGCGCGCGGCCCGCCCTCGGCTGGACGACGGCGGCGCAGGCGGCCAGGAGGGACACGGCGGCACCGGTGGCGACCGTGCCCAGGCCGGCCGCCTTCCCGGACACGGGCAGGAAGCCCACGCCCACGGACAGCGCGGCGGTCGCTCCGGCCAGCGCGGACGTCGGCACGAGGAAGGGCGGCTCGGCCAGCCGCCGGGCGAGATCCAGCACCGTCTGCCGGGGCTTCGGCAGCGGCGGTACGACGGGTACGGCCGACGCCGCCCATCCGGCGACCGCCGCGCCGAGCACCGCCAGTACCCCGAACAGCAGCCGCAGACCGCCGGCCCACACCAGGACCCCGCCGAGCAGCGGGCCGAGGGTGTAGCCGACCGACTTGCAGAAGCCGTAGCCGCCGAACGCCCGGCCGTGCCGTGCCGCCGGGTTGAGGCGGGCGACCAGGGCCGAGGCGGACGGGGAGAACGCGGAGGCCGCGGCGCCCTGGCCGAGGCGGGCCGCCCACAGCCAGCCGGGGCTGCCCGCGAGGGCGTACACCGCGGAGGCGGCGGCGAAGGCGACCAGTCCGCCCAGCAGCACCGGCCGGGCGCCGACCCGGTCGGCGAGGGTGCCGAAGAGCGGCTTGAGCAGCACCTCGGCCCCGTCGTACAGGGCGAGCAGGCCGCCGAGGACGAGCAGCGAGGTGACCGCGCCCTCGGTGTCCCCGCCGAGGCTCGCGGCGACACCGTGGGCGCCGAAGGCGGTGGTGAGCCCCGCCGCGTACAGCGGCCACATCTGCCGCGCCGGCGCAGTCCGCCCCGCATCCTGGATCCGCGTCACACAGTGAATGTAGGACGCCACCCGGGTGCCGGCCGGGCAGGGTCCGTGGGCTCAGCCCGTAGGACGCCGCCCGGGTGACCGCCAGGCTGGGGCCGTGGCCGCAGCCCGTAGGACGCCGCCCGGGTGACCGCCAGGCTGGGGCCGTGGCCGCAGCCCGTAGGACGCCGCCCGGGTCGCCGTCGGACGCGGTCCGTGACCTCAGCCCCTACGACGCCGCCCGAGTGACCGCCGGACGCGGTCCGTGGGCCCAGCCCCTACGACGCCGCCCAAGTGGCCGCCGGGCAGGGTCCGTGGGCTCAGCCCGTAGGACGCCGCCCGGGTGACCGCCAGGCTGGGGCCGTGGCCGCAGCCCGTAGGACGCCGCCCGGGTGGC
>NZ_JBVIMA010000003.1:416256-431033 GCF_055580085.1 Streptomyces sp. NPDC032126 | reverse complement strand
CGCCGGGCAGGGTCCGTGGGCTCAGCCCGTAGGACGCCGCCCGGGTGACCGCCAGGCTGGGGCCGTGGCCGCAGCCCGTAGGACGCCGCCCGGGTGGCCGCCGGACGCGGCCCGTGGACTCAGCCCCTGGACGCCGCCCAAGTGACCGCCGGACGCGGTCCGTGGGCTCAGCCGAACATCCCCGGCACGTAGTCGCCCGCCGGCTGGCGGACGAGGACGTTGACGCGGTTGTAGGCGTTGATGAGGGCGATCAGGGAGACCAGGGCGGCCAGCTGGTCCTCGTCGTGGTGCTTGGCCGCGTTCTCCCAGGCCTCGTCGGTGACGCCGCCGGACGCGTCCGCGATGCGGGTGCCCTGCTCCACCAGTTCCAGGGCGGCGCGCTCGGCCTCGGTGAAGACCTTGGCCTCCCTCCAGGCCGCGACCAGGTGGAGGCGCTGCACGTCCTCTCCGGCGGCCGCGGCGTCCTTGGTGTGCATGTCGGTGCAGAAGCCGCAGCCGTTGATCTGGCTGGCGCGGATCTTCACCAGCTCCTGCGTCGCCGCGGGGAGCGTCGAGTCCGCGACGACCTTGCCGGCCGAGTTGATGTAGCGGAAGAACTTGGCGGCGACCTCGTTCTCGAAGATGTTCATACGAGCGTCCATCGGTGAACTCCTGTGCCGTAGTCGGGTGCCGCGTGGGCGAGTACACCCCTTTGACGGAACGGCACGGCGGGGTGTGACACGCCTGGTTGTGACGTGCGACACCCCGCCGTAAGAGCCGTAAGAGCGGTGCCGTGGGCGCTACTTGATGTAGACCAGCCCGTCGGTGGTGACCGTCGGGCGGCCGCTCGTGCCGACCACCACGATCTTCACCGTGTGCTTGGCGCTGGCGGACCAGCTCTTCGTCCAGATCGCCTGACGGTAGAGCGTGGTCGCCGACGCCAGGTCGACGGTCGTGACCTTGACGCCGTCGACGTAGACGTACGCCTGTCCGGACGTGCTCGCCCGCGAGACCACCCAGGAGGCGGAGCGGCCGGTGAACGTCCAGGTCAGGCTCGCGCCCTTGCCGCCGCTGGAGTACGACGCGCCGCCGAGGTAGCTGGTGGACGAACGGGCCGTCCAGGTACCGGACTTGACGGCCGAGGTCTCCTGGAGGATCACCGGAGTGTACGCGGCCGACGCCGTGCGGGTGTTGCCCGCCCAGTCCAGCGCCTGCAGCGACCAGGTCGCGGCGGTGCCGGAGGCGGCGGTGCGGGCGGCACTGGTGACGGTCGGGCCGTAGGTGGCCTGCGTGCCGGGCGACAGCAGCTTCACCGAGCGCAGGGCCGCGTTGTCGGTGGCCTTCCAGCTCACGGTGACCGGGACGGCGGTGGTGGCGACCGTGCCGGTGCGCAGGGCGAGCTGCGGGCCGGTGGTGAAGGCCGGGAGCGTGCTGTCCGCGAGGACGGTCAGCGCGGCGGTCGTGGTGACCTTGCCGGACTGGTGGACCGCCCGGACGGCGACGGTGTGACTGCCCACCGGCAGGGTGTAGTTGGCGACGGTGGCGGTGCCGGCGACGGAGGTGGCGACCTTGCCGTCGACGAGCAGCTCGAACCGGGAGATCAGCGCGCCGGGCGTGGTCGTCGACCAGTGCACCGCGACGCCGCCCTTGGTGTAGTACGTCGAGCCGTTGGCGGTCGCGCCGCCGACCGAGGTGACCTTCAGGCCCTGGACCGGGCCGGCCGCCCAGGCGCGGACGGTGCCGAGCTGGTCGTAGAGGAGGCCGCCGGGGCACTGCGTGTTGTAGCCGTCGCGGTGGCCGGAGATCCGGTTGAAGGTGTACTTCGTGCCCGAGGTGAACCCGGTGCCGAAGAAGTTCGTCTGGGTCGCGCCCGCGGTGAGCTGGACGGTGCCGGCCGGGTCGCCGCCGTACTGGCCGAGCTTCCAGGCCGCGAGGCGGGCGATGGAGGTCAGCGCGGCGTCGGTGGCGGTGGTCTGCGTGTAGTCACCGATGACGGCGACGGCGGCGGACTCGCGGTTCCAGCCGTAGGTGTGCGCGCCGAACACCGGCAGGTCGACGCCGCCCTTGCGGCCCTCGAAGAGGGTGCCGCACTTGTCGACGAGGAAGTTGTAGCCGATGTCCTTCCAGTGGCTGACCTGCACGTGGTACGCGTAGATGCTGCGGACGACGGCGGGCGACTGGTCGCACGTGTAGTCGTTGGTGCCGTCCGTGTGGTGCACGAACAGCACCTTGACGTCCTTGTTGTACTCCGGGGCGTCGGGGCTGATCGACTCGTCGGCGCCCCACTCGGCGCGGGAGCGGATTGGCGGCCTGGGCGCGGTCGACGGGGGCGCGGTGGGCGTGGTGGTGGCCGTCGCGGTGGGGGCGGCCGTGGTCGTCGGGGGCGTGGCCGGGGGCGTGGTGTCCGTGGGCGAGGAGGACACGGTGTCCGTCGGGGAGGACGTCACGGTGTCCGTCGGCGAGGCGCTGACCGTGTCCGTCGGCGAGGCCGAGACCGTGTCGGTGGGCGACGCCGTGTCGGTGGGCGAGGTGGTGTCCGTCGGCTCCATCACGAACCCGGCCGGCTCGGCGGAGGCGGGGTCCACCGTCGTCTCGGCGTGGGTCGCCACCCCCGGGTCGACCAGGTTGACCTCCAGGCCGGCCGGCAGCGCGGTGGTGCCGCTCTTGGCGACGACCCGCGCCTGGACGCCGTCGGACGGGCCGACCCAGGCCGGCTCGGACGCGCCGCGCACCTTCGCGCCGGGCTTGTCCAGCGGGTCGACGTCCAGTTCGAGGTCGTGCCAGTCGCTCCACGCGCCCGTCGCCACGCTGCGGGTACGCACCTGGGCCGTGCCGTGCAGCCGCTTCGCGCCGCCGGTCCAGGTGACGCCGAGGAGCGAGAACTCCCCGGTCGTCGTCTGCGGCAGCTCGCGGCGGTCGGCCGCGGTGCCCTTCAGCGCCAGGCCGTAGATCTTCACCGGCCGCTTCGGACGGCCGGGCTGGTCGGCGGGCGGGCTGGCGACCGCGTACGTCACCACACCCCCCGCGCCCAGGACGACCGCACCCAGCGTCAGCCAGGTCCGGCGCTTCAGGCTCAGCGGTCTGTACGCACGCGTTCTACGACGACGACTCACAAGGAATTCCCACCCCTAGAGGCCCGGAGGGCGACCACAACAGAAGTCACATAAGGCACACCTGTGACACAGATGGCCCGATCGGTAAGCGATTACCGACCGAAAAACGTCACTCGAATTCCGGGCGCGGTGACCTAGATCACCGCGGCGTGCGCAGATGAGTCGCCGTCACATGTCCATCGACGGCGTCGAGTCCTCCAGGCCCGGCAGCAGCCAGTCCTGGGAGAGGGAGAGCACGGCCAGGACGAGGAAGGCGACGCCGACCGCGCGGGCCAGCAGCGGGCCCCGGGACCACAGCTTCTCCACGAAGATCACCACGGCGAGGGCGGCCATCGCGGCCACGTTCATCACGCCGAGGGGGACGAGAACGACCATCAGCCCGGCACAGCAGCCGACGCAGTAGGCGCCGTGGTGGAGTCCGACCCTGACATCACGGGTCCGGCCCCGGAAACCGGCGTAGCGCATCAGCCGGCCCATGGGGTCACGGCAGTGCCACAGGCAGACGTACTTCAGCGGGCTCAGCTGGTACAGGCCCGCGAGCAGGAAGGCCGTGAAGCCGATCCAGCGCCCGGCGTCCGGATGGTCCGCCACCAGGTCGCCGGTGAGGGCGAGGGCCACATAGGCGAGCACTCCGAAGGCCGTCCACACCAGCAGATAGCCGCACCCGAACGCGGCGGTACGGCCGGCCCGCGCCCAGCCCGAGGACTGCCGGCCGATCCCGCGCGCCCAGGTGAGGGCGACCGGCGCCATCGACGGCAGCATCATCGCCGCCATCATCGTCACCCAGAGCAGCAGGAAGAGCGGCAGCGCCATGCCCATCGTGCCGGGCTCGACCCCCATGTCCCGGGCCTGGCCGACGGTGAGCACCCAGGCGGGAACCGCGATGAGGACGACGAGGAACCAGGCGGTCGCCAGCTCACGCTTCGGCAGCAGGCCGCCGCCGGGAGCGGTCGGCGCGGGCGAGGGCCGGCGGCGGGGCCCGGGCCGCGGATGGGGGCGGGGGCCGGTGGCCGTGATGACGGAGGTCCGGAAGTGGCGCATCGGACTGTCCTCCTGAGAACACTTCCAGGAGACCACGCCCGCCCCGGCCCCGCGACCCCTCACCCCGCCCCGGCGCCGCGCCTCCCATCCCCCACCCCCCTCGGGGTGCGGGGTCGTCAGTCGTCCGTGGGCCCGCCCTCGGCCAGTTGCTCCGACGCCTCCTGGAAGGCCGTGGCCGCGCGGCTGAAGTAGTCGAAGAGGACGTCGAGTTGGTCGGGGCGGTACCCGGCGAGGATCTCGGCGATCCGGCGGCGCGCGGGGTCCATCGCCCGGTCCAGGCCGGCGGGTTCGCCGACCGGTTCGACGACGACCTTGCGGCGGTCCCCGGGATCGGGCACGCGCCGCACATAACCCGCGCGCTCCAGGCGGTCGATCAGCCGGGTGGTCGGCCCGGTGGTCAGGCCGGTGCGCCGCCCCAGCTCCCCGGGTGACATGGCTCCCGACAGCTGGAGGATGTTCAGCGCGTACAGGTCGGTCGCCCCGAGGTCGCAGGCCCGGGCGCTGGCGTGCCCGTGCAGGAGCACGGCGCTGAGATACCGGCGGTAGACCTCGCTCGCGTCGGAGTGCGTCGACGGCGTTGACACGGTCTCCCCCTCTCCCTAATCTCTTCCTCAAGGAAGAGAAATCTTCCAAGAAGATACTTCTCACGCGAAGCTATCACGAGGGGGAACCATCATGCCCACCACCACGGACACCGCGACGTCCATCACCGCGATCCGCACCCTCATGGAGGAGAGCCGCGCCGCCTGGAACCGCGGCGACGGCACCGCGTACGGCCGCTGCTTCACCCCCGACGCGACCGACGTGACCTTCGCCGGCACGGTCTACCGCGGCGGAGCGGAGATCGGCCGCGCCCACCAGGCCCTGTTCGACGGCTTCCTCAAGGACACCGAGCTCACCGTCGAGATCACCGACATCCGCTTCTACGGGCCGGACGCCGCGGTCGTCGTCACGCGCGGCGACACCGGGAAGGGGCGGACCCGGCCGAAGCGGCTGGACAAGCTCGCCACGTACACCGTCGTGCGCGGGGCGGAGGGCCGGTGGTTGATCGCCGCGGTGCAGAAGACGCGGCGCAAGCGGCTGATGGAGGCCCTGTCCTTCCGACTCCAGCCGGCCACGCGACCCGCCACCCTCTGACCACGCGGGTACGTCGCCCCTCCCACGGAAAACCCCTTCCGGAATACCCCCAGGGGGTATATGGTTCACGACTGTGAGGCCGCGGGAACGCGGCTCGCGAACGACGGGGACTGGGGATGAGGATCATGGATCACACCGCGCACGAGCACGCGGGCCACGCGGAGCACGTGGGTCACGGGGAGCACTCGGGGCACTCGGGGCACGCCTCCTGGGCCATGGCCGTCCAGGCGACCCTGCACTGCCTGACCGGGTGCGCCATCGGTGACATCCTCGGCATGATCGTCGGCACCGCGCTCGGCTGGGGCAACGCGCCGACCATGGTCCTGGCGATCGTGCTGGCCTTCTTCTTCGGCTACTCGCTCACCCTGTCCGCCGTGCTCCGCGCCGGTGTGGACCTCAAGGCCGCGATCAAGGTGGCGTTCGCCGCCGACACCGTCTCGATCGCCGTGATGGAGCTGGTCGACAACGGCATCGTCACCATCACCCCGGGCGCCATGGACGCCCAGCTCTCGGACGGGCTGTTCTGGTCGTCGCTGCTGGGCGGTTTCGTGATCGCCTTCCTGGTCACCACCCCGGTCAACAAGTGGATGATCGGCCGGGGCAAGGGCCACGCCGTGGCCCACGCCCACCACTGACACCGATCGCCGCGTCCCGCTCGGCGCCCCCGGGATCTCTCGGGGGCGCCCGCGTGTCTACGCCCGCCCGGTCAGCCCCAGGTAGTGGCTGAGCCGGGTCGACGCGGTGAGCATCGCCAGCCCCCGGGCGGTGAGCCTGCGCTGCCAGTCGTCCAGGGAGGCGGCCAGGGCGTCGGTGCCGCCGGCGGTCCTGATCTGCTCGACCACGGTGGCGATGTGCTCCAGCGGATGGCCGCCGCGCCGCAGGAGGTGGGCGAGCTCGGCGTCCCGGATGTCGGCCGCGCGGAACAGGCGGTACCCGGTGGCGGGGTCCCGGGCCGGGCGGACGATGCCGGCGTCCTCCCAGTTGCGCAGGGTCGCCGGGGTGACGCCGAGCCGGCGGGCGAGCTCGCCGACGGTCAGCGGAGCCGCCGGTGAACCGACGGTCGGCGGAGCCGCCGGTGAGCTGGGCCCCCGGTCACCGGACTCCGCGTCACCCGCCTCCGCCGCCGTCAGATGGCCCACCGCCCGCCGTACCGCGTCGAGCGTCTCCCGGTCCTTGAGCAGCTGGCCGTGGCCGCGGTCGATCACCGTCAGGGCGTCGTCCAGCCGGTCGTCGTGGAGGGCGTTCATGATCTGTCCGGCGGCCCGGTAGCCGTGGGCCGGGACGAGGGAGAGGTAGGCGCGCAGGGCCGCCGCGTGCACCTCGGTGTAGACGCGGTAGCCGCTGGGCGTGCGGTCGGCGGGCGGGATGCACCCGCCGCGCTCGTAGTTGCGGACGGCCTGGGTCGAGATGCCGTGCTCGCGCGCGAGGTCGGCTGGTCGCAAGGTGATCACCGGTTTGAGACTTTACCGCCCGTCCGGGCGGTGAACACCGCGGCCGCGCTCCCGTAAGTCTCAAACGCTCTTTCAAAGTTACGATGGAACCTCATGAGTCAGGACATGCGCGACTTCATGACGGCCCCCTGCGATCTGCTGGCACTCGGCGAACCGACCCACCGGGAACCGGCCTTCGCCCGGATCCGCAACGAACTCTTCGAGCAGTCGGTCGACCTCGGCTTCCGCTCGATCGCCCTGGAGACGGACCGCGTGGCCGCGCTCAGGGTGAACGACTTCGTCCAGGAGGGCATCGGGACCCTCGACGAGGCGATGAGTGAGGGCTTCTCCCACGGATTCGGCGACCTGGACGCCAACCGGGAGCTGATCGCCTGGATGCACGACCACAACCGGAACCTGCCGCCCCACGAACGCCTGGCCTTCCACGGGTTCGACACCCCGATGGAGACCATGAGCGCCCCCAGCCCCCGCCACTGCCTGGAACACGCCCGCGACTACCTGGGCCTCGACCTCGACCTCACCGGCCTGCTCGGCGACGACGACCGCTGGAGCCGTACGGAGGCGGTCATGGACCCGGCGATGTCCCCCGGCGACACGGCGGAGGCGCACCGGCTGCGGTCCCTCGCCGACGACCTGCTCACCGACCTCCACGCCCGGGCACCGGCGCTGATCGCGGCCACCTCGCACGCCGAGTGGCTCAGGGCCCGTATCCACCTCACCGCCGCCCTCGACCTGCTCCGCTACCACCGGCAGTGCGCCCTGCCCCACCCCGACCGCGGCGCGCGGCTGGCCCGGCTGATCGCCACCAGGGACGCGCTCATGGCCGGCAACCTCCTCGACATCCGGGCCGTCGAGGCCCGCCGCGGTCCGACCCTGGTCTTCGCCCACAACCGGCATCTCCAGCGCTCGTGGAGCAGCTGGGGCGAGGGCGACCTGCGCTGCGGCTGGTGGGGCGCGGGCGCGATCGTGGAACCGCTGCTGGGCGGACGGTACGGGTTCGTCGCGGGCAGCCTGGGCCGCAGCGAGGCCCTGGGGCTCGGCGAGCCCGCGCCGGACACGTACGAGGGGCGCCTCCAGCGTCGTATCACCACGTGGGGCATGACCCCGGCCGCCACGATCCCGTCGGCGTCCGCCCGCACCCGCACCGACATCACCCCGCGGCAGGGCTACTTCCCCCTCGACCCGCCGACCCTCGACGGCGCCGACGCGGTCCTGCACATCGCCTGAGACACGGGTCGGCGGACGCCGGAGGGCCGCCCCGGAGACTCTTCCGGGGCGGCCCCAGGCCCGTGCCGAACGCGGGGTGCGGCGTCCTAGCGGTCCATCGCCTGGAAGCCCCGCAGTCGCAGGCTGTTGCCGACCACGAAGACCGACGAGAAGGCCATCGCCCCGCCCGCGATCATCGGGTTGAGCAGGCCGGCCGCGGCGAGCGGCAGGGCGGCGACGTTGTAGGCGAACGCCCAGAACAGGTTGGAGCGGATGGTGCCGAGGGTGCGGCGGGCGAGGCGGATGGCGTCGGCGGCCACGCGCAGATCGCCCCGTACGAGGGTCAGGTCGCCCGCCTCGATCGCGGCGTCCGTGCCCGTGCCCATGGCCAGCCCCAGGTCGGCCTGGGCGAGGGCGGCCGCGTCGTTGACGCCGTCGCCGACCATGGCGACCGAACGGCCCTCGCCCTGAAGGCGCTTGACGACCGCGACCTTGTCCTCGGGCAGCACCTCCGCGATCACCTCGTCGATGCCCACCTCGGCGGCGACCGCCTCGGCGACGGCCCGGTTGTCGCCGGTGAGCAGCACCGGGGTGAGCCCGAGGGCCCGCAGCCGCCGTACGGCCTCGGGGCTGGACTCCTTGATCGCGTCGGCGACTTCGAGCACCGCGCGCGCGGCGCCGTCCCAGGCGACGGCGATGGCCGTACGGCCCTTCGCCTCGGCCTCGGCCTTCACGCGCCGCAGCTCCTCGGGGAGTTCCATCGCCCAGTCGGCGAGCAACCGCTCCCGCCCGACGAGGACCGCGTGGCCCTCGACGACGCCCTGGACGCCGAGGCCGGGGACGTTGGCGAAGTCCTCGGGGGCGGGCAGAGTGCCCACGCGCGCGGCGGCACCGGCGGCGACGGCCCGGGCGACCGGGTGCTCGGAGGAGTGCTCCAGGGCGCCGGCGAGACGCAGTACGTCCTGCTCCTCGGTGCCCTCGGCGGTGTGCACGGCGAGCAGGGTCATCCGGCCGGTGGTGACGGTGCCGGTCTTGTCCAGGACGATGGTGTCGACCGTGCGGGTGCTCTCCAGCACCTCGGGGCCCTTGATGAGGATGCCGAGCTGGGCGCCCCGTCCGGTGCCGACCATCAGCGCGGTCGGGGTGGCGAGCCCGAGGGCGCACGGGCAGGCGATGATCAGGACGGCGACCGCGGCGGTGAACGCGGCGGTCAGGCCCGCGCCGTTGGCGAGCCAGAAGCCGAGGGTGCCGAGGGCGAGGACGATGACCGCCGGCACGAAGACGGCGGAGATGCGGTCGGCGAGCCGCTGGGCCGCCGCTTTGCCGTTCTGGGCGTCCTCCACGAGCTGGGCCATGCGGGCGAGCTGGGTGTCGGCGCCGATCCGGGTGGCCTCGACGACGAGGCGGCCGCCGGCGTTGAGGGTGGCGCCGGTGACGCCGTCCCCGGTCCCGACCTCGACGGGCACGGACTCGCCGGTGAGCATGGAGGCGTCGACGGCGGAGGTGCCCTCGACGACGGTCCCGTCGGTGGCGATCTTCTCGCCGGGCCGTACGAGGAAACGGTCGCCGACCTTCAAGTCGCCGATGGGCACGGTCCGTTCACGGCCGTCGGAGTCGACGACGGTGACGTCCTTGGCGCCCAGCTCCAGCAGGGCCTTCAGGGCGGCGCCCGCCTTGCGCTTGGCGCGCGCCTCGAAGTAGCGCCCGGCGAGGATGAAGGCGGTGACTCCGGCGGCCGCCTCCAGATAGATGTTCCCGGCGCCGCCGCCGCGTTCGACGGTCAGCTCGAAGGGGTGGCGCATCCCGGTCATCCCCGCGTCGCCGAGGAAGAGCGCCCACAGCGACCACAGGAACGCGGCCGAGACGCCGACCGAGATCAGCGTGTCCATGGTGGCGGCGCCGTGCCGGGCGTTGGCCCAGGCGGCCTTGTGGAAGGGCCAGGCGGCGTAGGTGACGACGGGTGCGGCGAGGGTGAGGGAGAGCCACTGCCAGTTGTCGAACTGGAGGGCGGGGATCATGGCCATGGCGACGACGGGCACGGCCAGGACGACGGCGGTGACGAGTCGTTCGCGCAGGGTGCGCAGCTCGGGGGGTTCCTCGGCCTCTCCGTCGGCACCCTCCTCGACGACGGGCGGGGCGGGCTCCTGCGCCGTGTATCCCGTGGCCTCGACGGTGGCGATGAGATCGGCGACGCCGACGCCCCCGCTGTAGCTGACCTTCGCCTTCTCGGTGGCGTAGTTGACGGTGGCCGCCACGCCGTCCATCCGATTGAGCTTCTTCTCGATCCGCGCGGCACAGGAGGCGCAGGTCATCCCACCGATGACGAGTTCGACCTCGGCGACGCCCGGTGCGGTGGTGGTCATGGCTGCTCCTGATCCTCGGACCGGATGACGGTGACAGCATACCCCCTAGGGGTATCTAGCAACGAGTCCTGTATACCCCCACCAGGTATAAAACGCAAGCCGCCCCCGCTCTCTCCGAGCAGGGGCGGCAGACAACGAACAGGGGCGGTCAGACCAGGGGGGCGTCGCGCGGAAGCAGCATCACCCGGTGCCGGTTGCACGGCGGGGACGGGTGTGCCGGTGTCCGGTGGGCCTGGAGGGCCATGCTGACCAGGCTGAACAGGAGGTGGATGTCCGCCTCGCAGTCCAGGTGGATGGTGACCCAACGCGAGCCCGGCAGCAGGCGGATGGCTGTCGACGCCCGCAGGTCCCGCTGGAACCGCTGGATCGCCTGGCCCGTCAGGTGAAGGTCCACCTCGTGGTCCGAGTGGAAATGGACGAGCTCCGCGTGGGGGCCGCTGAGGGCCCGTCCCGTGCCGCAGGTGGCGAGGCCCGACGACAGGTCGGACCAGGTTTCGAGTTGAGCCAGGGCGCGCTCGGCCGGAGTCATGGCCCCATCGTCGCCGCCGCACCGCCTCGCTACCAGAGGTTGAGCGTTCCGTAACCCGGCCGTGAGGTTTCCTACGGCGTGGACTCGTCGCCGTGTGATGGCCCGGGGGACGGCACCGTGGAGGTGGGGCTCCCCGACTCGGCGGGCGACGGTACGGCGGAGGGAACCGGCGTAAGGCTGGGGCTCGGTGTCGGTGTCGGTGTGGCGAAGGTGCTGTGCGTGCGCGGCGGCGCCAGCGGGGGTGCCGTCGGTTCCCCTCCCGTGCCGTGCAGTTGGAGCGCCAGCAGCGTCGCCACCGCGGCCGCCCCGACCACTCCCACCGCCGCCCGCATCAGCTTGCGGCGGCTCGCGGCCCGCCGGACGGCCTCGTAACGGCCCGGGGGCGGACCGAGGAACTCCGCGGTCGGCGGCCGCAGAATCACCGCGAGCGGGTCGTCCCGACCGTCATCGGACCCCCACCCCGGCTCCCCCGCCTCATCGTCGTCAAACCGTATGGTCAACGCTTCTCCTCAGGTGGGCGCGGAGCAGTTCGCGGGCCGCGTGGAGATCGGCCTTGACGGTTCCTTCCTTTCGTCCGGTCAGCACGGACACCTCCCGGATCGGCATGTCAGCGTAGTAGTGGAGCAGGATCGGCACCCGGAGCCGTTCCGGCAGGGACTGCACCAACAGGCGTATCGACGGATCCACTTGCTCCGCATGCCCGCTCACCTCCGCTTCCGTCGTGACCCGCCGTACCGCCCTGCGCTCCCGTTCCACCTTCCGCCAGTGGTCCCGGACCAGGTTCGCCGCCGTGACGTACAGGAAACCCCGCGGCTCCTCCACCCGCGCCCAGCGCGCCCACAGCCTGGTGAACGCCTCGGACGCGATCTCGTGCGCCGTCTCGTCGTCGTCGACGAGCCGACGGCACCAGCCCGCCAGACGGGGATAGAGGGCGGCGAACAGCTCGGACGCCGCCCGGTCCCGGGACCGTTGCTTCAACTCTCTCCAGCCGTCGACTTCAGCCTGGCGAACACGATCACGTTGTTCCGGTAACCGTCTCCCGTACGCGGCCCCCCGCAGGTGATCAGCCGCAGCTCCGGGCCGTCCACGTCCCCGTAGACCTCGTCCGTCGGGAACGCCGACTTGGCCACCTCGCGCACCTCGCTCACCTCGAACTCCGGGGACCGGCCGCTCTCCAGCCGCGTGATGATCCGGTCGCCCCGCCGCAGCTCGCCGAGGCGGCGGAACACCCCGTCGCCGTACCGGCCCACCGTGACATGGCCGAGGATGACGGACGGACCCCGGTCCCCCGGGACCGGTGAGTACGCGTACCAGCCCGCCCGGTCGTCCCGCGCGATCGGCGGCACCTCCACGGTGCCGTCGGCCGCCAGCCCCAGCCGCAGCAGCGGGGTGTCGACGCCGATGGAGGGTATCCGCAGGGCGGTCGGGGCCGAACCGGCCGGGGCCTTGGGCCGGTTGGCGGGCCGCGGCCGCCGCGCGCTTCCCGGCGACTCCGCCCGCCCCGCACCCTCCGACGGCTCCGCCCGTCCCGAACCGTCCCCGCCGCATCCCGCGACCAGCGGGCTCAGCACCGCCGAGCCCAGCACCGCCGTGGCGAACGCCCGTCTGGACAGCGAGGTCATGCCCCGGTCGCCCGCCTCCGCCGTACGACCCACACGCCGGCGCCGCCCGCCATGAACAGCGCGGCCGCACCCCCGCCGACGTAGGTGCCCCGACCGTCGGAGGAGGACGAGGACGAGACCACGACGCCGGTCTCCGGCGCGCCCGACGGTACGACGGACACCTGCGGGACCGGGGTCGCCTCGGCCGGGGCGGGACCCGTCGCCGAGGGGATCGCGGTCGGGGCCGGGGCCGTCACCGACGGAACCCCGGTCGGGGCCGGGGTCGCCTCCGACGGGACCGGGCTCGGCACGGCGGACGGGCCTCCGGCGGCGAACGCGGGGCCTCCGCCCGCCAGTACCGCCGCTCCCACAAGTGCCCCGAGAACCCACCCAGTTCGACGCATCGAATCGCTTCCCTTCACTTCGACGTCGTCCGTCCGCGGCAGCGGATCGAACCGAGCGAAGAGACGAGGCACCCCCGCCGCCCGTTGCAAAGAGATGGCAAAGCCGCCTGAGAGTCCACGTGACCGAACCACGATCACATAAATGTCTATTGACGAGCCCCTCCCTCATGCCTACCTTCCCCAGAAGCGCGAGTAGCAAGCGCTTTCCAAACGGGCACACCTCCCGCACGTCCGCTACCACCCCCATGGAGACGAACGATGCACCTGAGACCAGTGACCCCCGCCCTCGCCGCCGCCGGCCTCCTGGCCGGCGCGCTGGTCGCGCTCTCCGGCCCCACCGCGCAGGCCGCCGCCACACGCTACGAGGCCGAGAGCACCCCGTCGATCTGCACCGGGGCCATCGAGACGGAGTGGTCCGGCTACTCCGGGACCGGGTACTGCAACGGCACCAACGCGACCTCCGGGTACGCCCAGTTCACCGTGAACGCCGCGTCCTCCGGCACCGCCACCCTGAGCATCCGGTTCGCCAACGGCACGACGACCGCCCGCCCCGCCGCCCTCGTCGTCAACGGGACCACCCTCCAGACGCCGTCCTTCGAGGGCACCGGCGCGTGGACCACCTGGGCCACCAAGACCGTGTCCGTATCCTTGAACGCGGGCAGCAACACCATCCGGCTGAACCCGACCACGTCCGCCGGACTGCCCAACGTCGACTACGTCGACGCGGAGACCGGCGGCACCACCACACCGCCCGCCGGCTCCGCCCTGTACGTCGCCCCGGGCGGCACCGACGGCGCGGCCGGCACCCAGTCAGCGCCCACCACCCTCGCGTCAGCGATCAGCCGCGTCACCCCCGGCGGCACGATCTACCTGCGCGGCGGAACGTACAACTACTCCTCGACGATCACCATCCCCGAGGGCAACAACGGCACGGCCGGCGCCCGCACGCTGCTGTCCGCCTACCCGGGCGAGACGCCGGTCCTCAACTTCTCGGCCCAGACCGAGAGTCCCGCCAACCGGGGACTCCAGGTGATGGGCTCCTACTGGCGGGTCTACGGCCTCGTCGTCGAGCGCGCCGGGGACAACGGCATCTACGTCGGCGGCAGCGACAACATCATCGAGCGCACCGTCACCCGCTACAACCGCGACACCGGCCTCCAGCTCGGCCGCATCGCCTCCTCCACACCGGCCGGTCGGTGGCCGTCCAACAACCTCGTCCTCAGCTCCGAATCGCACGACAACGCCGACTCCGACGGCGAGGACGCGGACGGCTTCGCCGCGAAGCTCACCACCGGCACCGGGAACGTCTTCCGCTACACCGTCTCCCACAACAACATCGACGACGGCTGGGACCTCTACACCAAGACCGACACGGGTGCGATCGGCCCGGTGACCATCGAGTACTCCCTGTCCTACGCCAACGGCACGCTGAGCGACGGCAGCCAGGCCGGCAACGGCGACCGCAACGGCTACAAGCTGGGCGGCGACGACATCGCCGTCAACCACGTCGTACAGCACAGCATCGCCTACAAGAACGGCCACCACGGGTTCACGTACAACAGCAACCCGGGCAGGATGACGATCGCGAACAACGTGAGCATCGACAACACCGAGCGCAACTACTCGTTCGACGCGGGGACTTCGGCCTTCCGCACCAACACGTCGTGCCGCTTCGCGGTGAGCGGCCCCAACGACAAGACGATCGGCGACGCCGACACCACGAACCAGTTCTGGACCGGCGCCAACGGCTCCCGCTGCGCCACCTACTCGGGCGCCCTCGGCTGGTCCTTCGCCTCGGACGGCAAACTGCTCGTGACCTTCGCCGGCAAGGTCGTCAACCCGTAACCGCCCCTCACTGAACCGGGGCCGGGGGGGGGGGGGGGTGGCGGGGGGGGGGGGGGGGGGGGGGGGGGAGGGGGGGGGGGGGGGGGGGGGGGGGGGGGGGGGTTGTGC
>NZ_JBVIMA010000003.1:0-416246 GCF_055580085.1 Streptomyces sp. NPDC032126 | reverse complement strand
TTTCCCCCCCGCCCGACAAACCACCCCTCCCCCCCCCCCCCCCCCCCCCCCCCCCCCCCCCCCCCCCCCCCCCACCCCCCCCCTCCCCCCCCCCCCTCCCCCCCCCCCCCCCCCCCCCCGGGGGGGTGGATCAGGACGGGTCGCCGTACTGGAGGCCGCGGCCGTTGGTGCCGATGTAGACGCGGCCGAAGGTGTCGGGGTCGCCGGTGATGAGGCCGAAGCTGCCGATGGCGCCCCATTGGTGGGCGTCGTCGTTGACGCGGAGCCAGGTGGCGCCCTTGTCGGTGGAGCGGAACACTCCGGTGACGTTGTTGACGGTGCCGAGCAGGTAGAGGGCCTGGTAGTCGGTGCCGGGCTTGGCCTTGCCGAAGCCGAGGGCGGAGGCGGACTTCACCGAGCCGAGGGTGGTGAAGGTGCGGCCGCCGTCGGTGGAGTGGAGCAGGCCCCGGTCGCCGCCGGAGAGCCACAGGTCACCCGCGACACCGGGGACGGCGCTGAGCTTCCCGTTCGGCAGGTTGGAGGTGCGGGCACCGAAGGTCGCACCGCCGTCGGTGCTGGCGTAGAGCGTGCCGTTGCTCAGCGAGTAGAAGGTGTTGGCCGCGGACCGGTCGGCGACGATCACGGCGTCGTTGCCGAGGCCGTTGACCCTCGACCAGCTCGCGCCCCGGTCGGTGGAGCGGTACGGGGCCTGGCCGGCCTCGGCCCAGACGAAGCTGGAGCCGTCCGCCGCGATCGCGATGTGGCCGCTGTCCGCACTGGGCACCGGCTCGCCCTTGAAGCCGCTCCAGGTGTGGCCGCCGTCGGTGGAGAGGGCGCCGTCCTCCTTGCCGTTCCGGCCGACCCGGACCACCAGCGAGGGGTTGGACTGGGCGAAGTCGACGGAGGTGCTGGCGTACATCTCCGGGTTGACCAGCCGGCTGGTGGGTTGCTTCGTCACGTCGTCGTACACGAAGCCGCCCTGGTCGCCCACCGAGGTGATGAGGGCGGCGGCGCCGGGCGGGGAGACCAGGTCGTAGTACGCCGTCTCCTCAAGCCCGCGGGCTCCGATGAACCAGTGGCTGGTGCCGCCGTTGTCGGTCGCGTTGGCGTCCTTGCTGGCCCAGATGTTGTTGCCGGTGCCGTACATCACGTGCCCGGAGTCGAACGGGTCGATGCTCAGCGCGGTCATCCAGTGCCCGATCCCGGTGCCGAGGTACGGGGCGATGGAGGCGTCCCGCACGGACCTGTCGGACTGGGTCTTCCAGGTCGCACCGCCGTCGGTGCTGCGGTAGACCTCGTCCTGCGGCCACCAGCGGTCCAGCGTGGTGACCATCACCGTGGACGGCTTCTGCGGGTCGACGGCCAGACCGGCGAACCCGTAGTTGCCCTGCGACGGCGAGATGTTCTTCCACGCCCCGCCGGCGTACTTCCACACCGAACCGCCCGACACGCTGTTCGGGCCTGGGTGGTCGGTGTACGTCACGTACAGCGAACCGTCACCGGAGAGCACACCGTGCTGCGGCATCTGGCCGGTGGGCTGCCCGGAGACCGCCTGCCAGGAGTTGCCGCCGTCGGTGGACCGGTACAGGTTGGTGGACTTGTCGGCGACGCCGACGTAGACCGTGTTGCTGCCGGCCGCGCCGTACGTCACGAAGGAGATGCCGGTGCCGAAGCTCGCGCCGTCCTTGACCGGGAACGAGGAGACCTGGTTCCAGGTCTTACCGGCGTCGGTGCTGCGCCACAGGCCGTTCTTGCGGGTGCCCAGCAGCAGGTTGTCGTGGTTCGCGGGGTCGATCACCAGGCGCTCGCCCGCCCCGCGGCCGTCCTCGTTGCCGCCCAGCTTGAACGGCAGGTCGGTGTGCTGGAAGGTGCGGCCGCGGTCGGTGGAGCGCAGGATCTCCCCGTTGCCCGCCCACTCGTTGGTGTAGGTGCCGGCGGCGAGGTAGAGCCGGTTCGGGTCCACCGGGTCGGTGGCCAGCGACTCGATGCCCAGCAGGTTCCAGTCCTTCTCGCCGACCCAGTCGGTCAGCGGTATCCACTGCTCGGCGCCGGTGTCCCAACGGTACGCGCCACCCATGTCGGTGCGCGCGTACAGCAGGCCCTTCTCCTTCTGGTTGAAGACCAGGCCGGTGACGTAACCGCCGGCCGTCACCGGGGCGTTCTTCCACACGTACGGTCCGGCGGACGCGGGCTGCGCACTGCTGCCACCGCTCGTGCCGGCCTCGCCGGTCTTCACCAGCTTCCACTGCTGGTTGGCGCTGCCGATGGCCGGATACTGCACGACCTCGACGCCGTTGGCCGTGGAGCCGCCCAGGACGTCCAGGACCTGGCCGCTCTTGCGGGAGGTGAAGGTGACGGCGTCGGAACCGCTCACATCGTCGATCCGCCACTCCTGGGAGGTGGCGGAGCTGTCGGTCTGCTGCTCGGTGACCGCCGACCGCGCGGTCGAGTCGCCCTTGATGCCCAGCACCTTGCCGCTGTTGCGGTTCACCAGCTCGTAGTAGCCGTCCCCGGTGGGCCGCAGCCGCCACTGCTGGTTGGCGGTGTTCTGGTCGGTCCACTGCTGGATGCGGGTGCCGTCGGCGGTGGAGAAACCGTTGACGTCCAGCACCTTGCCGCTGCGTACGGAGACCAGCCGGTAGTAGGCGGCGCTGTCGATCGTCGCGGCCTGGGAGTCGTCCTGCGTGAACAGGAGGTACGGCACGGCGGCGAGGGGCACGCCGAGCACGACGGCGGTGGCGGTCCAGCGACGACGGTGACGCCCGCGGCGCCCACCGTTCGGGGGGTTGTTCATGGGGAGGCGTTCTCCTTGGAGCCGTTCACGGGGGAACGGATCCGGCCACCGGAACTGACCGGATCCGCCCCCTTGTGGTCACAGCCTCCGCAAAGGGTTGCCGCGATCCGCACAACTTTTTTTCGCGCGGGGTCAGCGCTTCAGGGTGAAGGTGAAGTCCGTGGTGAGCCTGGTGTTCAGCCGGGCGGCCGAGACGAGCCCGCCGTCGGCGATCAGTCGCTCGACCTCGGCCCGCGACAGACCGCAGCCGTCGGCGATCAACCGCACCGGCCGGACCGGGATCGGCGCCGCGAAGTGGACCGAGACGTCGATCACCTCGCGGTCCAGGTGATCCGACCCGCCGGTGTCGAGACGCCAGGCGCCCTCCCAGTCGAGGGCGATGCGCGTACGGCGCCGTACGACCGGATCCTGGAGCAAGTCGGCTGCCAGGGAAGGGTCGTTGTCGTGCATCCGATCCAGCAGCCCGGGCCGTACGGAACGCACGTGAACCCGCTCCAGAATCGGCAGCTTCGCCGTGTCCCCGCACGCGGTGCAGAGCACCAGGAGCCAGGCGTCGAGGAGTTTGTGGTTCGCGTTGACACGAAACTTGCCGTCCGCCCGGAAACGCCCGGACGCGCAGGAATGACAACGGCGGAGGACGGTAGGAAGGCAGGTGGGCATGACCACCCAGCTGTGCAGCACAGAAATACACCGATTCCAGTGAGAAGTCCGCAGCGAAAAGAGGCGCGGCGCAATGGCGCGACGCGCGACACATCAGCTCTCGGGAGGTCTCACACGGTGTACAACGGCAGGTCCTTGCCTCGGCGACTCGATCCACCCGCACGCTAGCCCGCCCCGCCCGCCCCCCTCCAACGGTTTTCGACGACCTCGCCGTGCAGGGAGCGAGCGGGCCGCTTAGCCTGGAATTAACGGCATCAGTGTGGGCTGGGCTGTCGTCCGCAGGGAGACAGATCATGACGATTGCACTGATCGAGATCAGCGCCGGCCATGGCGACACGGTGGCGAAAGTGGCGCTCCGCTATCGCTGGTTCATCCCTGGAGCCGACCCCTGGGACAGGATCACGCCCTCTGCGACCTCTTTCCCGGAGTCGGGGACATGGACATTCGGCGCGGAGAGCGACTCGGGATGGGATCTGGAGATGCAGACGTCGGCGGAGGGAAAGGTCGCCACCCTCTGGGGCTTCGCCAAATTCGACGACCTCAAAGCCGGCCTGCGCGGCCAGGGCTCTTTCCTGCCGCAGGGCTATGACATACCCGCGATGACCCAGATCGAATGGCACGTCCTCGAAATCAGTTGAGCGGTGAGCGGTGCCTGATCGGACACACATCGGGGATTGCCGGTCAGCCGAGCCTGTAGTCCGCGTGTGGCACGGCCAGGGCCCAGACGGCTTCGAAGGCGTCCGCACACAGCTTCACCACGGCCGGATCATCGGTGAACTCTTCGTCGTCCGGGGCGAGTTCGCCGTCGCCGGCGAAATGGTGGAAGACGACCGAACGGTCGTCAAAGAGCCAGTAGTCGTTACCGGGCAGGGCCAGCCCGGACGCGCGTCGGCGCGGTAGCCAGCGCACCTGCTCGCCCGCCTCCACGGTGGGTCGCGTCAGGTGGTGTTCGAATCGGATGTAGTCCGACACGGGCTCCGACACGATCCGCGCCCTTCGTATCTCGACTCCCCGGGCCACGAGATCGGCGAGGAGCCGGAGCCACGGCCGCCGCTCGGGATCGCTCGCCGCGGGATCGTCACGGACACCGTGCTGCCAGGCGGTGAATCGAGGATCGGAACGCATGTACTCGTCGCGCATCTCCAGATGCACGGCGGAACGGACGCATCGCCGCAGTCGCTCCTCAACAGTCGGCACTGCCACCGTTCTTCACCTCCGGGAAGAACTGCACCATGCGCTTCGGGATCTCGATCACGTCCTCATGGCGGGGAAGGGCTCTCCGGATCCTGGCCGAGCTTGATCAGGGCCATGCTGCCTCCCTTGTCGTGGGCCATCCCTGCTCGATCTTGCGAGCACAGCGGGTCGGAGGCCAGCAACTTGCGGGAACTTGCGCGCCGGTGCGTGGACGCTGTCAGGCCGTGGCCAGTTCGCACCACACGTACTTGCCGCGGTTGCCGAATCTGGAGAGGGGCTGCCAGCCCCACAGGGTCGAGCAGGACTTCACCAGGGCGAGGCCCCGGCCGTCCTCCTCCGCGGGCAGGCTGTGCGACTCGCTCGGGAAATCCGGCGGCTCCGGGTCCGCATCCCACGCGCCGATAGCGGAGCACCCCACCCGACCAGCGCACCCGCATCGCCGCCGGACCCTCGGTGTGGAGGACGGCGTTGGAGATCAGCTCCGCCGCGAGGAGCTCCGCTGTGTCGACCAGGGCGATCAAGCCGTGCAGGGTGAGGATCAGGCGGAGGGTGCGGCGACAGACGGTGACGGCTCGGGGGTCGTTCGGGATGTAGAGGGAGTACTCCCACGGTTCGTCGGTGGGGGTCGTGGGGGTTTCGAGCATGCGGCAACTCCGGGTCACGTCAGTGGTGTTGAGGTGATCTGCGGTGCGCGGGCGGTGGCAGTGCCGCAGCCGTCTTGGCAGGGCGGAGCGGTGCGCTTCCGGGGTCCCGGGGATTCCGCAGGGTGTGCGTCGCGTCACTGACAGTAGAGGAGAAAATTCTCCCGTCGCAACCTGTTGCCGTAATCTGGCGCCTGAACGAGGCACGCCCCAAGGGGCGTTGGGGACGGGAGAGGCAATGGCGCCGAGGAGCAATCCAACGGCTCGGCAAGCGCGCCTGGGGGTCGAATTGCGCAAGCTTCGCGAGGCAGCGGGGCTAAAGGCGCGTGAGGCAGCGGCGTTCCTGAATTCGACTTCGGCACAGATGAGCCAAGTGGAAGCCGGCATCTCCGGTGTCAGCGAAGAACGCGTCCGCCGGCTCGCGGCTCATTACGGCTGCGCGGACGAGGCGTTCGTCAACGCTCTCGCCGCCATGGCGGGCGAACGGTCCCGCGGCTGGTGGGACGAGTACCGCGGAGTACTGCCCCAAGTGAACCTGGACCTGGCGGAGGCAGAAGACCGGGCGACGTTCCTGCACGAAGTCGTGATCACGTACGTCCCCGGTCTCCTCCAGACCCCTGACTACGCCCGGGCAGTCTTCCGGTACATGCGCCCGGAGCTCCCCGAGAGCGAACTGACGCCCCGAGTGGAGCATCGAATGCGGCGACGGGCCGTGATCGAGGGCGACAACCCGACCCCGTACGAAACCGTCATCCACGAGTGCGCCCTGCGCATCCGTGTGGCCGACCGCCAGACCTCCAGGACCCAGCTGCGCCTGATCCTGGACGAGATCGAGAGAGGACACGCCACCGTGCGGGTCATCCCTCTCGACCAGGACGGCTTCGCCGGCGCCGACGCCTCGCTGCTGTACATGGGCGGCCCGGTGCCGAAATTGGACACAGGACACCTCGACGCCCCCACAGGACCCCTGTTCATCGACGCGGAAGCGCACTTGAATCGGCTCCGAACACTCTTCCGTACGGTGCAGAAGTCATCGTTGGATCCCTCGGGGTCCCGGGACTTCATCCACCGGCTGTCGAAGGAACTCTGATGCACTGGCGAAAGTCCACTTACTCCGGCGGCGGAGAAGGCAACAGCTGCGTCGAGATCGCAGAGCTCCCCACCCCCCGAATAGCCATCCGCGACTCCAAGACCCCCACCCGAGCCACCCTCACCTTCCCCGCCGCCTCCTTCGCGGACTTCGTCGATTACGTCAAGAGCACATCCGTCCGCGAGTGACCGACGTTCGGGTCTTACGGACCGGTGACATGCCGGTCCGGGGCCGCTTTCGGTGACCGGTGCCGTCCTAGCGTGAGGGTATGCGTGTACTGGTCACCGGCGGTGCCGGGTTCATCGGGTCCCATGTCGTCGACGTCCTGCGGTCGCGTGGGCACGAGCCGGTCGTGCACGACGTGCGCGCCGAGCCGGGCCATGACGTGCGCGACCCCGGTGCCGTCGACCGCGCCCTCGCCGGGATCGACGCGGTCTGCCACCAGGCGGCCATGGTCGGCCTCGGTGACGGCGTCGCCGACGCCGCCGAGTACGTCTCCCGCAACGACCTCGGCACCGCCGTCCTGCTCGCCGCCATGGCCCGGGCGGGCGTACGGCGGCTGGTGCTGGCCGGGTCGATGGTGGTCTACGGGGAGGGCCGCTACGACTGTCCGCGACACGGCGTCGTACGCCCCGGCCCGCGTGCCGTGGCCGACCTCGACGCGGGCCGCTTCGAACCCACCTGCCCCCGGTGCGGCGCCGACCTCTCCCCCGGCCTGGTCGGCGAGGAGGCCCCGACCGATCCGCGCAACGTCTACGCCACGACCAAGCTCGCCCAGGAGCATCTGGCCGCCGCCTGGGCCCGCGTCACGGGCGGCTCGGCGGTGTCGCTGCGCTACCACAACGTGTACGGGCCGGGCATGCCCCGCGACACCCCGTACGCCGGAGTCGCCTCGTTCTTCCGCTCGGCGCTCGCCCGGGGCGAGGCACCGCGCGTCTACGAGGACGGGCGGCAGCGGCGGGACTTCGTGCATGTGCGGGACGTGGCGGCCGCGAACGCGACGGCGCTGGAGGCGGAGGTCGCCCCGGGCGTGCTCACCGCGTACAACACCGGCAGCGGTGACCCGCGCACCGTCGGCGAGATGGCGCGGACGCTGGCCGCCGCGTACGGCGGACCCGAGCCGGTCGTGACCGGCGCGTACCGGCTCGGCGACGTACGGCACATCACCGCGGACTCGGCACGGCTGCGGGACGCGCTCGGCTGGAAGCCGGAGGTCGGCTTCGAGGAGGGCATGACCGAGTTCGCGCGCGCCGGCATGCGGGGCGCCTGACGGGGACCCGGCCCAGAGGACCGGTGGTGCTGCTCGCCTCAGGAAGCGGCGGCGGGCAGCACCACCTCGAAGCGGCAGCCGCCGGGGATGTTGCGTACGGTGGCGCGCCCCTGGTGGGCCTCCACGATCCCCCGGACGATGGCGAGCCCCAGACCGGCCCCCGCCGGAGGCGTCCGGGCATCCGTGCCGCGCCAGCCGGTGTCGAAGACGCGCGGCAGGTCCTCCTCGGGGATGCCGCCGCAGCCGTCCGTCACCGACAGCACCACGCCCTCGGGCGAACGCTCGGCGGCGACCGCGACCGTACCGTCGGCCGGGGTCCGCCGGATCGCGTTGACCAGCAGGTTTCCCAGCACCCGGCTCATCTCCTTGCCGTCGACCTCGACCGGCACCGGGTCGACGCGCTCGCCGATCAGCCGTACGCCGTACTCGCGGGCGAGCGGGTCCGCGCCCGCGAGGGCGTCGCCGACGAGGTCGTACAGGGAGATCCGGGAGGGGGTCAGCGGCAGTGTCCCGGCGTGGATGCGGGACAGTTCGAAGAGGTCGCCGACCATGTCGTTCAGGCGCTCCACCTCGGTGCGGATCTGCCGCAGATAGCGGTCGGGGTCGGCGGCCACCCCGTCCTCCAGGGCCTCCGACATCGCCCGCAGCCCGGCCAGCGGGGTGCGCAGATCGTGCGAGATCCAGGCCACCAGTTCGCGCCGCGAGGTCTCCAACGCCCGTTCCCGCTCGCGTGATGCGGCGAGGCGGGCGCTGGTGGCGGCCAGCTCGCGGCTGAGCGCGTCCAGTTCGGCGGTGGCCGGTCCGGTGGGCGCGGCGAAGGCTCCGGCGTCACCGAACGACCGTGCGGCGAGGGCGAGTTCACGGCTGCGGGCGACGACCCGGCGGCCCAGCAGCAGGGCGGTGACGAGCGAGACGACGGCGGCCATGGCGACGACGGTGGTCACCACGCTGAGGTCGTGCCGGGACAGGAACATCGCCTGGGCGACGGCGAGCGTGCCCGCGAGCATCGCCACCACCCCGACGGCCGCGACCACGGCCAGGGACACCGTGAGCGACCGCCGTCGGATCATCCGCAGCACGGCCGCCCCGGCCAGCCCGCTGGCGGCGGCGCCGAGGAAGGCGTAGAGGGCGATGAGCAGGGTGTCCCGCATCGTCAGGACACCCCCGCGCCGCCGACGCCGAACGCGCCGCCGGGACCGGACGCGCCGCCCGGGTCGAAGCGGTAGCCGACGCCCCACACCGTCTGGATCAGGCGGGGCCGGGCGGGGTCGTCCTCGACCTTGCCGCGCAGCCGCCGTACATGCACGGTGACGGTGGACAGGTCGCCGAAGTCCCAGCCCCACACCTCGCGCATCAGATCCTCGCGGCCGAACGCCCGCCCCGGGTGCCGCAGGAAGAAGGCGAGCAGGTCGAACTCGCGCAGGGTGAGGGCGAGTTCGGCACCGTTCTTGGTGGCGCGCCGGGCGGCGGGGTCGACGGTCAGATCGGCCGCGCCGAGCGGGCCGGCGTCCACGCGCGGCCGGGTCCGCCGCAGCACCGACTCGACGCGCAGCACGAGTTCACGCGGGCTGAACGGCTTGGTGACGTAGTCGTCGGCGCCGACCTCCAGGCCGAGAATGCGGTCGTCCTCGTCGCCGCGCGCGGTGAGCATGATGACCGGCACCGGCCCGCCCTGACCGCGCATCCGCCGGCACACCTCCAGGCCGTCCATGCCGGGCAGCATCAGATCGAGGACGACGAGGTCGGGCCGGTGCGTGGCGGCGCGGGTGAGGGCCGTGGGGCCGTCCTCGGCACGGTCGACCACATAACCGGCCCGGTCCAGATACCCGGCGACGACCTCGGAGACGGTGGGATCGTCATCGACGACCAGGACCCTCGGTGCCCCCGGAGTCTCGTACGACTGCTGCATACGTCCAGCCTGGCACCGCCCCCGCGCCGGTGCGGGCCCAGGGGGCCGACGTCCACGTTTCGTAAGGAGCCTCGGCCCGTTATGTCCGTTCTCCCTTCGTAGGGTGAGAGCGTGACGACCCCACCACCCACCGTCGACGTGGTGCTCCCCTGCCTGAACGAGGCCGAGGCCCTGCCCTGGGTCCTCGCCCGCGTCCCGGCCGGCTGGCGCGCACTCGTCGTGGACAACGGCTCGACGGACGGCTCGGCGCGGATCGCGGCGGAGCTGGGCGCGACCGTCGTACGCGAAGCCCGCCGGGGCTTCGGCGCGGCCTGCCACGCGGGCCTGACGGCGGCGACGGCCGAGATCGTCTGCTTCTGCGACTGCGACGCGTCGCTGGACCCGTCCCTGCTGGTGCCGTTCGTCGCGGAGCTCGACGCGGGCGCGACGGACCTGGTCCTGGGCCGGCGCCGCCCCGAGCGCCGGGACGCCTGGCCCCTGCACGCCCGGGCGGGCAACACGGCCCTGTGCGCACTGCTCCGCCGCCGAACGGGCCTGCGTCTGCACGACCTGGGCCCGCTGCGGGCGGCCCGCCGAAAGCCCCTGCTCGACCTGGACCTGACGGACCGCCGAAGCGGCTACCCGCTGGAGATGGTGGTCAGGGCGTCGGACGAGGGCTGGCGGATCGGCGAACGGGACGTCCCCTACCGCCCGAGAACCGGCAAGTCGAAGGTGACGGGCACCTGGCGGGGCACCTGGCAGGCGGTGCGTGACATGAGCGCCGTCCTGGCCGTCACCGGCGCCGACCTCGCCCGGAGTCCGAAGTGACCACCATTCTGGTCATCGCCAAAGAGCCCCTCCCCGGCAGGGCGAAGACCCGCCTCACCCCGCCCTTCACCCCCGCCGAGGCGGCAGCTCTCGCGGAAGCGTCCCTCACGGACGCGCTGCGGGCGGTCGCGGCCGCTCCCGCGAAGAGGCGGGTCCTCGTCCTGGACGGCGCCCCCGGCCCCTGGCTGCCCCCCGGTCTGGACGTCGTACGACAATCCGGCGGCGGTCTGGACGAGAGGCTGGCCCACGCCTTCGCCGGCTGCACGGGCCCGGCCCTCCTGATCGGCATGGACACCCCCCAGGTCACCCCGGGCCTCCTCACCGTGGACTTCGCGGACTGCGACGCGTACTTCGGCCCGGCCGAGGACGGCGGCTTCTGGGCGCTGGGCCTGGCCGCCCCCGACCCCTCGCTCCTGCACGGCGTGCCCATGTCGACGCCGGAGACGGGAGCGGTCCAGCGGGAGCGCCTGCTCGCGGCGGGCCTGCGCGTACGGGATCTGCCGTGTCTGCGGGACGTGGACACGGCGGCGGACGCGGCGGCGGTGGCCGCCCTCGCCCCGCACGGGCGTTTCGCCGCCCGCCTCGCCGCGTGCACCCCCACGGCCCGCACCCCCACGGCCCGCCCATGACCGCCGCCGCGTGGTCCACCGCCACCCCCTACGACACGGCCCTGCGCACCGGCCGGGGCCCCCTCTTCCTGCGCCGCGACGACGGCTGGCTGCTCCCCCTGGACGTCGAACGCTGGTGCGCGCGGGCCGACGCGGTCGACCGGGCCGTCCTGGACCGCTGCCAGGGCTCCGTCCTGGACGTCGGCTGCGGCCCCGGCCGTCTCGTCGCCGAACTCGCCGCGCGCGGCCGGACCGTCCTCGGCATCGACGTCAGCGAGGCGGCCGTCGCCCACACGATCGCCTTCGGCGGCCAGGCCCTGCGCCGCTCCGTGTTCGACCCGCTGCCCGCCGAGGGCCGCTGGGGCACGGTCCTCCTCATGGACGGCAACGTCGGCATCGGCGGCGACCCGCGCGCCCTGCTCGACCGGGCCGCCGCGCTCCTCGCCCCCGGCGGCCTGCTGATCGCCGAGACGGCCCCGGTGGACGTCGACGAACGGACCCACGTCCAGGTCGTCGACGTCTCCCTCGTCCAGCCGGTCGGCAGCCCCTTCCCGTGGGCCCGCCTGGGCACCCCCGCCCTGCTGCGGCACGCGCGCCGCGCCGGATGGCGGCCGGCCGCTCAATGGACCTCCGGCGGCCGCCGTTTCGCCGCCCTGCGCAGCCGCAGTGCCAGCAGCAGCGCCGAGCCGCCGAAGAGGACGGCGGTGATCAGCAGCCAGCGGGCCGCGAAGCCGTCCGGGGACAGCCCGGTGGCCGACCGGTAGCGGGCGTCGACCCGCCCGCTGATCAGCGGGAACCATACGAGCAGCAGCAGCCCGGACAGCGCCGCCGGCACCCGCACGTACATCGCCCACTCGCGCCGCCGGACGCCGGCGAGGCCCCGTACCAGGCCCCGGTCGACCGTCGCGTAGAGCGGCAGCAGCACCAGGTCGTGCAGCAGGGCCGCGCCGACGAACCACAGCGCCACGCCGAACCGGTCACCGTCGAGCAGCCGAACACCGGCGTAGGCGGCGAGGGCGAACGAGCAGGCCAGCAGGAGCAGTTGGAACGGGCTGCCGACTTTCGGCTTCAGCCGGGTGAGGGATCGCGGCATCACAGGTCTCCGAACGTCAGCCGGGCCACCCACTTGGTGTTGAGCACACCGGGCGCGGCGGGCACGATGACCCGCGCCGGGTAGCCGTGGTCGGGGGTCAGGTCCTCGCCGTTGACGTACAGGGCGAGCAGGGAGCGCGGGTCGGCGACCTGGTTGGCGCGCAGGGCCGCGCGGCGGAAGGCGCCGTGCCGCTGAAGGGACTCCACGAACACGTCCGGCGGATCGTCGTCGTACCCGACGAGCGCGGCGAGGTCCCGCAGCCGCACCCCGCGCCACCACTGGTCCGACGTGGACCAGCCCTCGACACAGGCGATGGGCAGCGCCGAGCTGTGCAGGGGCAGCCGGAGCAGGTCGGCGCGGGTGAGCCGGACCGTGCCGGTGCGGCCGCTGACGACCAGCCGCCAGGCGTCCTCGCCGGTCTCGGCGGGCACGATGCCGGCGTAGCGGGCCGTCTTGTTGATCTGGAAGCCGCCGGGGCCGCTGCCGGGGTCGGCTCCGCCGTGCGGGGCGAGCAGGGCGGTGCGCCGCAGCCCGTCGAAGCCCTGGCCGACGGTCGTCGCGAACAGCAGGAGCGAACTCCCCCCGACGAACCACAGCGCACCACGCCGGGACACGGTGGGCGCGCCGGGCCGGGGCGACACAAGACCGTCCACCTCTTCCCGCACGTCCCGCTGCTCCCCCTCGTCCCGCACGTGCCGTACGTTGCGCAACGCGGCGGGGGTCTTGAGTGCGGCGTGGGCGACGAACGCCGCGAAGAAGACCCAGGCCCCGTAGAAGTGCAGCCGGTAGAAGGAGCCGGGGAAGACGTAGTCCAGCTGGACGTTGAGCACTCCGGTCGTGAACTCGAACAGCGCGCCGCCGACCAGCAGCAGCAGCGAGATCCGCTCCAGGGCGTGGGCGAGCGAGCGGGCCGGCGGCAGGGTGAACAGTCTCGGCACCACCGACCACAGCTTGGCCAGCAGCACGGGGACGAGGGTGATCCCGAGGGTGACGTGGACGCCCTGGGTGAGCCGGTACAGCCAGGGCGGGTCGGTGGGCCAGGCGAAGAGGTAGAAGCCGAGGAGGCCCTTGTCCGGGGTCTTGTCGTTCACCGGCGACAGGTCCGGGTTGTAGGCGGCGTAGGAGACGAGCCCCGTCACGAACAGCACGGTGATCCCGAAGAGCAGGACGAGTCCGAGAACGGCGGTGAACCGGGGCCCGCGTACGGAGCTCCGCCAGAAACCGGGCGAGGTGGGAAGCCGTAGGCGTGGGTCGCGCATGTCCCGACCGTAGGCCGGGAGCCCCCCGCCGGAGCGTCCGCGACCCATGACGAAAGGCTGACGTCCCCGGCGCGCACCACCCCGCCGCCCCCACCCGGCCCTAGCGTGCCGATGTGACCCCAGACCCGTCCACCGCCCCGGACACCACCCCGCGCACCAACCGCGCAGCCCTTCCCACCACCACGGTCGGGGCCACCGCCGCCGCCACCCTCGCCGCCGCCCTGCTGGTCACCGCCGCCGTCCTCATCGGCCGCCACATCCAGCGCACCGACCACACCCTCCGCGTCAACTGGCCACCGCTGCTCGGCAGTTGGGGACCGCACACCGGTCCCGGCACCCCCGCCGCCGTCCTCCTCGCGGTCGCGGTCGTCGCGTACGGCCCCGCGCTCGCCGCCCGCCTCCCCTGGCGCGGGCTGCTCACCGCCACCTGGGCGGGGGCGACGGCCTGGATCCTCTCCCTCGCACTGATCGACGGCTGGCGGCGTGGCATCGCGGCCCGGCTCACCACCCGCCATGAGTATCTCCAGGTCATCGACCGTTTCGACGACATCCCGGCGGCCCTGCGGGACTTCACGCACCACATCCTGCTCGACTCCCCCGACAACTGGCCCGCCCATGTCGCGGGCCACCCCCCGGCGGCCACCCTCACCTTCGTCCTGCTGGACCGCGTCGGCCTGCGCGGCGGCGGCTGGGCGGGGATCTTCTGCGTCACCGTGGGCGCCACGGCCTGCGTGGCCGTCCTCGTCGCCGTGCGCGCGCTGGCCGGCGAGGCCCTCGCCCGGCGGGCGGCGCCCTTCCTGGTGCTGGCCCCGGCCGCCGTGTGGATGGGCACGTCGGCGGACGCGTACTTCGCGGCGGTCGCCGCCTGGTCGATCGCCACGCTGGCCCTCGCGGTCACCGGCCGCTCCCCCGCCTGGGCGGCCCTCTCCGGCCTCCTCTACGGCCTGACCTGCTATCTCTCCTACGGCCTGACGCTGATCGCCCTCCTCGGGGCGGCGGTGCTGCTGCTCGGCCGCGAACGGAGGCGACCGCTTCCCTGGCTGCTCGCGGGGGCGGCCGTCGTGCCGCTCGCGTTCACCCTGCTCGGCTTCCCGTGGTGGGAGGGGTACGACCTCCTGGTCACCCGGTACAACCAGGGCGCCGGCGGTGTCCGCCCGTACGCGTACTGGGTCTGGGCGAACCTGGCCTGCACGGTCCTGATCACGGGCCTGGCCACCTCGGCGGCCCTCCCCCGCGCGGCCACCGCCCTGCGCTCCCCGGGACACCCCGACGCCCGCCGGCTCGCCGTCCTGGTGACCGCCGGCCTCCTCGCCGTCCTCGTCGCCGATCTCTCCGGGATGAGCAAGGCGGAGACCGAACGCATCTGGCTGCCCTTCGCCGTGTGGCTCTTCCCGGTGTGCGCGTTCCTCCCCCGCCCCCGAGCCTGGCTGGCCGCCCAGGCCGTCCTGGCCCTCCTCGTCAACCACCTGGTCCTGACCGGGTGGTGAGCACCCATGGGCCGGACGGGGGCGCGTCCACACCCTGTGGACAGCCGCCGCTCCCGGCAAGCGCTCCCCAAAGATCGCCGGTTCCGTACAACCCTCTGCCACCCCCCAATGGTCCAACCCCCGCCGGTCGCACCGCAGGCGCCGGCTGATCACCGTCGCACCTAGGGGTGTTGCCATGCCTTCTGTCTCCGTGGGCCGTGCCGTACGGCGCGGGGTCTGTGTCGTCGCCGTCGGGGGAATGGCCCTCGCCGCCGCCGGGGTCGGGACCGCGTCCGCCGACGAGGCGCAGACCGACAACCTGTGGATCCAGGCCCCGTACGACCAGACGGTCACCGTCGCTCCCGCGGGCGGCGCCGCCCAGTACCGCTCGCTGGCGCTCGGGCTCTACCACGACAACGACTACTTCACCGTGACCGGCGGCAAGCTCACCGTCGACATCTCCGGTCTCACCGGTGTCGCCGAGGTGTCCTGGCCCGCCAACTGCGCGCCGTCCGACACCGGCACGACCGCCGTGTGCGACACCGGTGACGTGCCGACCCGCTACGCGCCCCAGGTCGACCTGAAGGTGCGGGCCGTGGACGGCGCCACCGTCGGCGCCCAGGGCACCATCACCTACACCGCCCAGGCCACCGGCGGCCCCGACGGCACGCTCGTCGCGGGCGAGGGCTTCTCGACCAACGTCACCGTCGCCTCCGGCGCCGACCTCGGCATCGCCAACCCGACCTCGCTCACCGGCGTCGCCCCCGGCACCGTCCTCACCGCCCCGTCCGCCATCACCAACACCGGCAACGAGGCCGCCCAGGGCTTCACCGTCTGGATGTCGGCGTCGTACGGCCTGGACTACCTCACGAAGTTCCCCCAGTGCACGTACCCCGACGCCGGGGCGAGCCGCGACATGAAGCAGGTCAACTGCACCTTCGACACGGTCATCGCGCCGGGCGCCACCGTCGAGCTGCCCAAGGCGCTGAAGCTCGCGGTCAACTCCCACGCCCTGTACGACCGGTTCGACATCAGCGTCCAGCCGGGCGGCGGCGCCACCGACCTGGACGGCAGTGACAACTACCGCGCCTGGAGCATCGAGGCCACCAACTCCGCCGACTTCGCGGTGCGCGGCACCGAGGTGCGCGGCGCGGCCGGCTCGACCGTCGACGCCACGTTCCGCTTCGTCAATCGCGGGCCGGCCTGGGTCGCCCACGTCTTCTCCGGCGACGCGCCCGCGCTGATCGACTTCACCCTGCCCGAGGGCACCACGGCGACCACGGTCCCGGACCTGTGCCACCCGCGCTCCGGCGGCGGGGGCGAGGAGTCGCTCGCGCAGGGCACCGGCGCCGCGACCTACACCTGCTACCTGCCGTCCGCGGCCTTCCCGGGCCTCAAGGTCGACTACGGCTTCAAGCTGCGCGTCGACCGGGTGATCCCGGGCGCGACGGGCACGGTCGTCGCCCGCCCGGAGTCCGGGACGTCCTTCCCGTTCGACCCGAACGCCAAGAACAACACGGCGAAGGTGGTCGTGAACGCGGCGGGCTGAGACCCGAGGAAAAAAGAAGGGGGCGGGCCCAAGGGCCCGCCCCCCTCCTGCGCGCTCGATGTCAGGGCACGTCGATCAGGTCGTACGCCGGGACGGTGACCGTGCGGTGTCCGGGCGTGCCGCCCAGGACGACCTTCCGCAGGGACACGTTGTTCTTGGTGTTGGCCTCCTGGAGACGGCCGGCCGGGTTGGCCTTGACCTCGATGTAGTACGTGCCGTTCGGCAGGTCGGTGATCTCGAAGGACTGACCGGGCCGGGACTGGCTGTACGTGTCACCGTTGCCGACGTCGAGCACCTCGCGCACGGAGATGGCGCTGCGCTCACCGCAGGCCGTCGACAGATCGGTGTTGTAGGGGTGCCAGTTGGCGTTCTTCACCGTGTAGTCGACGGCGTCGGTGTTGGCGAGGCAGAACGCCTCCTTGCCGCTGCGCACCGCGTGGCTGCCGTCCGCGCTGAGCAGCCGGTAGCTGGCGAAGTCCGTGAAGTGCCAGTGCTCGTGGCCGTGCCGGGCGTCGTACTCCATGGTGCCGGTGGGGGTGTAGCCCACCTGCTTGCCGTTGGCGTCGTAGAAGTACTGGTAGGCGTCCATCAGATCGGCGCCGGGCCGGCGGAAGCCGTCGACCACGAGCTTGGACGGGCCCGCGTTCCAGACGTTGGCGCTGAAGGCGAGGTAGTCCTTGCCGGGTACGGCACCTTCACCTTCCTCGCCGTCGGTGATGGAGATGCCCCAGGCGGGCAGCGGGCGCAGGTCCGGCTTGGGCACGTTGGCCGCCACCCCGGCGCGTCCGGTGGGCCGGTGCGCCGCGGCCTTCGGGGTACGCGAGGTGCTCTGCGCGAGGGCGGAACGCCGCATCCCGTGCCCCTCGCCGCCGTCGCCGTCGTGGACCTCACGGACCGTCACCTTGACGGTCGGCTGGTCGTTCGGGATCCCGAAGAGGTCCCGGTACTTCTTCGCGACGGACACCTTGGCCGTGTACTCGCCGGCCGGCAGGTCGACCGGGTGGTCGTAGTCGACGTTGCCGGCATTGGCCGCCCACCCCTTCTCGATGCCCCAGACCGAGCCGAGGGTGAAGGGGTTGGTGGGACAGCTGTCCGGGTAGTGCGAGGTGGCCGGCGCGTCCGGACGCATCCGTCCGGAGGCGTTGTTGGGGCAGAAGGTGCCGTTGCTCTTGGACACCACCCTCCCGGCGGCGTTCGTGATGGAGACCTCCAGGAAGCCGGGCATCCCGGAGAAGTCCTTCACGAGCCCGGCGGGCAGCGTCTTCTCGCTCACGGTTCTGCCATTGCGCAGAACCTGCTTGGCGACGACCGGATCCTTGTACGACTTGCGCGTCACCTTCATCTCGAATGGCGCCTTGTCGGCGGCGACATACGTCCCGAGGTCGAGGTAGACCCCGGGTTCCCCCTCGTACCGGTCGAGCGTCACGGACTTCGACGCGGCGATCAGCTTGAGCTGGGGCGTCCCGGCCGGAGCGGCGGCCTGCGCCGTGCTGGGAGCGACCCCGGAGATGGCGACGACGGTGAGCGCGGCCCCCGCGGCGAACGCCCCCCGCTTCAGGCCCTTGCGATGGTGCTGACTGTTCATCGGTACCTCGTCTACGAGTGCCATGGTCAGTGGCATCGGACCGAACACACCCACACACCGGCCGACCACACGGACACACCCCACGCGTCCGACGACCGAGCCTGTGAGCACCCTGTGAGAGGGCCAATTCGGGGGCGGTGGTTGCCTGTTGAGGTCAATTTCAACGAATCGGGTGACGAGGCCGTCCGGGGGGCCCATGCTCACCTCCATGACCTTGATCGACCGGCGGCCCTGGTTCGTGGCCAACGAACTGCTCGCCTTCCTCGTGGAGTTGGCGGCGATCGCCTCTCTGGGCTGGTGGGGCTTCACCGCCGGCAACGGAACCGCCGTCCACGTCCTGCTGGGGCTCGGTACGCCCGCCGCGGCGATCGCCCTGTGGGGGCTGTTCGCGGCGCCGAAGGCCCGGCTGCGGCCGCGACTGCCGTTCGCGCTGGCCGTCAAGGCGGTGGTGCTGGGCGGTGGAGCGGCGGCGCTGTACGGGGTCGGGCATCCGGTCGCCGCCGCCGTCACGGCCGTGATCGTGATCGCGAACACCGCCCTCGCCGAGACCTCCAGAGCGGCCGCGGCATGAGTTCTTCCGGCTGCCGTTTTCGCCGGTGCTGAGCCATGATGACCCGTTGTGCCGCACATCCCTCGCCCGCCCCTGCTCGGCGCTCTCCTCTCGCTGCTGCTCATCGGCCTGGCCTGCGCGCCGCTCGGCGAGCAGAAGGCAGCGCCGCTCCCCGCACCCCCCGGCACCCCCCGGCCCGCCTTCGGCGCGTACGTCGGCTACGACGCCGCGGGTGTCCGGCGCATAGCGGGACTGGACGACTGGCTGGGCCCGGCCACGCCCCGGGTCGGCCACGCCTACCTGCCCGGTGACCGCTGGAGCAACATCGAGGGCGCGCCCGGCTATCTGGAGCACTGGGCGAGCTGGCGCAGGGCGGCGCGGGACCGGCTGTTCGTCCTGAACGTCCCCCTCCTGGAGCGCGCCGAGGACCATCTGCCCGACGCCGAGGTCCGCACGGAGCTGCGGCGGGGCGCACGCGGGGCGTACGACGACCACTTCCGCGCGCTGGCCGGCAGGCTGGTCGCGCTGGGCGTCCCCGACACGGTCCTGATCCTCGGCTGGGAGATGAACGGGACCACGTACACCCACCGCTGCGGCCCGGACCCCGAGGCGTGGAAGGCGTACTGGATCCGGATCGTGGAGGCCGTGCGCTCGGTCCCCGGCCAGCGCTTCCGCTTCGAGTTCACCCCCACCCGCGGCCGCGACGCGATCCCCTGGCCGCAGTGCTACCCCGGCGACCGGTACGTCGACATCATCGGCATGGACGCCTACGACGCACCGCGCGGCCTCTCCTTCGACGAGCAGCTGCGCGAGCCGTACGGCCTGTGGGCCCACGCCCGTTTCGCCCGGGCCCACGGCAAGCCGCTGTCGTACCCCGAGTGGGGCCTGTTCGAGAACGGCGACGACCCGGCGTACATGCGCGGCATGTTGACCTGGATGGCGAGCGCGCGCCCGCTGTACCAGACGATCAGCGACTACTGTCCGCACGGCGTGTGGCGGTGCGGGCAGAACCCGAGGTCGGCGCGGGTGTACCGGGAGTGGATGAGCGGGGCGGGCCGGTGAGTGGGCCGTCCGGGGGAACGTACGGCGCGTAGCGGACGGGATGCCCGGGGCGCCCCGGCATCCGATCGGATGATCCGAGGATGCGACGAGAACACCACCGCATCCCGAGGAGCGCCGCACGCCTCATGGCCGTGGTGGCCACCTTCGCCGTGCTGCCGCTGATCGCCGGCGGGGCGGCGCCCGCGGCGGCGGGCGGTGGGGCGACGGTGCGGGCGACGGTCCGCGCGCACGAGAAGGCACGCGAGCTCGTGGACCGCCTGCGCCGCTCGGGCGCCCCGGAGTCCGAGGTGAAGGCCGCCGAACGCCGCCGGGCGGAGATCCGCGACCGGCTGTGGGACGAGCTGTGGTCGGCGGCCCGGGACGTCGGCGACCCGGTGGCCGTGGACCCCTCCGGCCGCGCCGGACACTGCCCGGTGGGCCGCCGCAGCACCGCCCCCCGCGCCACGGCGTCCTGGACCGCGCCCACCCGGTCCTACTGGCTGACCGCCCGCTACGCCGACAAGGGCGGCCACTGGAAACACCGCCACACCGGCCAGGACTTCGCGGTGAACGCCGGCACCCCGGTCTTCGCGGTCGGCCCCGGCACGGTCCGCGCCGCGACCTGCGGAGACGGCTTCGGCAACCAGATCCTCGTCCGTCACGCGGACGGCTACTTCACCCAGTACGCGCACCTGTCCCGCATCGACGTGCGCAAGGGACAACGGGTCCGGGCCGGTCAGCGTCTGGGCCTGTCCGGCGCGACCGGCAACGCCACCGGCCCCCATCTGCACTTCGAGGTGCGCATCACCCCGTACATCGGCTCCTCGGTGCCCCCGCTGCCCTGGCTGGCGCGGAAGTCGGTGTGGGTGACGGGGCTGCGCTGAGCCGGGGCTGCCCCGCCGACCAGGGGCAGCCCCGTGTGGTGCCGCCGGGGGGAGGCATGGCCGGGTTGGTTGTTCCGGCAGCCGTGGGGTTCAGTCTGTCCGGCCCGGCGCGTCCCGTCCCCCGGGCGGCGTGTTCAGGCTGCCAAAGGCGACGGGGGGCGCGGGCCGATCCACGGGAAGATCCGTACACGTAGTCCGGGAACGGGGCCCCGGGGCGCCCCTCCCGGCCCTACCTACGTATCCCTGCTGCCCGCCCGCGCCGGGATCTCCGTACGTGAGGTGACGCCCAGCTTCGCCAGGATGTGTTCCACGTGGGCGTCCACCGTGCGCTTGGAGATGACGAGCCGTTCCGCGATCTCCCGGTTCGACAGTCCCTCGGCGACCAGCGCGGCCACCTCGCGTTCCCGGCGGGTCAGGGCGGGCTCGGCCGTGCGGGGCGCCGGGCGGCCGGCGGGCGGCGCCGCGTCCGGCGCGGGCGGGGGAGCCGGTATGTCCGTGTCGGCCCGCACCGCCTCCAGCACCTCCCGGCCCGACATCCGCGCCCCGGTCTCCCACCACCGCTCGAACAACTCCCGCCCCAGCGCGGCCCGTACGTCCTCGCGCACCGCCTCCTGCTGCTCCAGCAGCCTCGGCAGCAGGGCGACCGGATCGCCGCCGAGACGCCGGGCGTGCGCCGCGTAGCCCATCAGCCAGCAGGCGCGCACATGACGTCCCCGCCGCGCGGCGTGCCAGGCCAGGCCGAGGCAGGCCAGGGCCGCCACCAGCACCTCGCCTATGTCCGCCGCCGCCTCCAGGGCGCTGCGGAAACACTCCGCGCCCTCCTCGTACTCGCCGTCCAGCGAGAGGATCAGACCGCGGGTGGCCACCGTCGACGCGTACAGCTGGCGTTCGCCGCGGCCGTCCAGGTACGCCAGGCCCGTCGCGCACAGTTCCAGCGCGCCCTGGGTGTCGCCGAACACCGCCCGCAGCAGGGCCGCCTCGTAGTGGATCACCCCGATGCCGAGGCCGTCCCCCGAGTCGAGGATGCGCAGCCGCGCGGCCTCCACCTCCCGCAGGCCCTCCGCCACCTCGCCGCCGAACGCCCGCATCGCGCCCAGGTACGCCTCCGCGAACTGCTCCACCCGCCGCTCCCCGGCCGCCCGGCCCGCCGCGAGGGCCTGCGGGAAACGCTCCAGGGAGGTCGCCAGGTCGCCGCTCCAGACGCCGAAGATGCCGGTCATCAGCAGGCCCCAGGCGCGCTCGGGGCAGTCCTGCGGGGTGCGTTCCAGGCCCTTGTCGATCCAGTGCCGGCCCTCGGAGAGGGTGCCGGCCGCCCGCCAGTACGGGCCCAGCCGCGCCGCCAGCCACAGCGCCCGCGCGCCGGTCCCCTCGGCGGCGACGCCGTACTCCAGCGCGGCCCGCACGTCGTCGATGTCGTCCCGCAGCGCCCGGTGCAGCCCGATCTGCGCGGGGCTGAGGAACTCGTCCCAGAAGCGTCCGGCCAGCCGCTCGTAGTACGCGAAGTGCCGCCGCCGTACGTCGTCGGCGTCGCCGGTCGCGGCCAGCCGCCCGGCGCCGTACTCCCGGATCGTGTCCAGCAGCCGGTAGCGGGCGCCGTCCTCGCCGATCCGCCGCACGACCGACTTGTCGACCAGCCCGATCAGCGCCTCCACGACCTGATGGTCCGTCAACGTGTCGTCGCCGCAGACCTGTTCCGCCGCCGACAGCTCGAAGGAGCCCGCGAACACCGACAGACGCGCCCACAGCAGGCGCTCCTGGGCGGTGCACAGGTCGTAGGACCAGTCGATGGCCGTACGGAGCGTCTGATGCCGGGTGAGGGCCGTACGGCGGCCGCCGGTGAGGACCTCGAAGCGCTGGTCCAGGCGGGCGACCAGCTCGGCGAGCGGGACCGCCCGCAGCCGCACCGCCGCCAGCTCCAGGGCCAGCGGGATACCGTCGAGGCGGTCGACCAGGGCGAGGACGCGGTCGCGGTCGGCGCCGGTGACCGCGCTGCCGCCCGTCACCGCCGCCGCCCGCCGGGCGAACAGATCCACCGCGTCGTCCCTGGTCAGCGGCGCGATGGGGATGCAGTGCTCGCCGGGGACGTCGAGCGGCTGGCGACTCGTGGCGAGCACGCTCAGGCCCGGGGCCTCGCGCAGCAGGATGTCGCAGAGCATCGCGCACGCGTCGACGAGGTGCTCGCAGGTGTCGAGGACGAGCAGCATGCGGCGCTCGCGCAGATGCTCCGCCACGGCGTCGAGCGGGGTCATGCCGGACTGCTCCGGCAGCTCCAGCACCCCGGCGAGGGTCGCCGGGATCAGCTCCGGGTCGTGCAGCGCGGACAGCTCCACCAGCCGTACGCCGTCCTCGAATCGGGGCGCCGCCGTGCCGGCCGCTCTCAGTGCCGTGCGGCTCTTGCCGACCCCTCCCGGACCCACCAGAGTGACCAGCCGGGCACGCGTCAACACGTCCCGGATCTGCCCGAGTTCCTCGGCCCGTCCGACGAAGCTGGTGATCTCCACGGGGAGTTGCCCGCCCCGCCGCTGTCCGAAGCCGAATCCCATGCCACCCCCGTGTGCGTGCAGCCATCAACCATCACAGCGTAAGCAGGCGACCGCCGAGGGTGAATGCCGCGACGACGAACGCGTATCACCCGCCCTGGTTACCCGGCTCGAAAACCCGCCCGAAGGGTGAGGGGTGGCCAGGGGCAACTAGGTCCTGCTCGGGCGGTACGTGGCCAGGGCCCAGATCACGAAGACGTCGATGGCCATCAGGGCGAGGGACCACAGGGGTTCGTACGGCAGGAACATGAACTGGAGGATCAGGCTGAGGGCGGCGATGAGGATGCCGGTGGCGCGGGCCCACAGGGCGCCCTTGAGGACGCCCCCGCCGACGACGGCGTACACCGCGCCGAAGATCACCAGGAGCCAGCCCCAGCCGGTCAGATCGATCTCGTACGTGTAGTCCCCCACCCGGGTGTACACGTCGTCCTTCGCGATCGCCGAGATGCCCTGGAGGATCGCCAGGACACCGTTCACGAGCATCAGCACGCCCGCGAAGACGACGCCTCCGGCGGCCCAGCCGCTGTCGGCGGGCGGACCCGGTGCGGGGCCGGTGCCCTGGTGGGAAGGGTCCCAGATGGGCGACCCCCCGGCGGTCGGGGGATGCGGTTGATCGGTCATGGCCGTACCTCGTTCAGCGGAGTCGGCGTGCACGGGGCCGTGCTGCCTCGACCATCCGTCCGGGTGACGGCGGACACCAGGTGGGCTGGGCCGTCCGGGTGAGCGGACATGCGGGTGGGCGAGGAGCGGCCTTCACTGAGGGGAGGACATCTCAGACATCGCCCGGGAGGCCCGATGCCCGCCCACCGCCCGCTCCGGCCCACGGGTGCGACCGCCCTCGCCGCCGTCTGCGCGGTCGCGCTCCTCGCGCTGACCGGCTGCTCCGACGACGGGAGCCCCAGCGGTGCCGCCAGCGAGGCCGCCTCCGCCGCCCGGTCCGTGGGCGCGGAGGCGACCGCCGCCGCGTCCTCCCTCGCCTCGGAGGCGACGGCCGCGGCGTCCTCGCTGGCCTCGGAGGCGACCGCCGCCGCGTCCTCGCTGGCCTCCGACGCGGCGTCGGCGTTCGCGTCGGCCAGCGCGGAGGCGGGGCGCAGGCTCGGCGAGATCAAGGGCGGGGTGGACGCCAAGGACGACGTGAAGCTGGGCGCCCCGTCCACCGGGGGCGGCCGGGTCACCGTCCCGGTGACCGTCACCAACACCACCGGCGCGGCCAAGTCCTTCGCCGTGCAGGTCGACTTCAAGGACCCGGGCGGGACCGTGGAGGACACGGTCGTGGTGACCGTGTCGGGCGTCCCGGCCGGCAAGACCGGGACGGCCACCGCCCGCAGCAACCGCGACCTGCCGGAGGGCGTGAAGGCGGAGGTGGCGCGGGCGCTGCGGTACTGACCGGGGCGGGGAGGCGGACGCTCAGGCCATCCAGAAGAAGACGGCCGTCATCCGCTTCTCCTCCAGCGTTGTGCCGGAGTAACCGGTCGCGCTGTGCACCAGGTTGGCGTTGTAGAGGAGCAGGCGGTTGTACCGGTGCGGCACGCGTACGTCCTCCTCGAAGTGGTCCGCCGGGACGAACCGCGTGCCGAGGGCCTCGACGAGGTTGTTGTGCGGGGCCTGCACGATGTTGCCGCCGAGCCGGCCGCCCGGCAGGGACTGGCGGTAGAAGGCCGTGCCGCAGTCCTTGGGGACGTCGGGATTGAGATAGAGGACGGCGGCGTAACGGCACAGGGCGCGTGAGTCGGTGTGCGGGCGGGGCTCGCTCTCGCCCTCGCCGACGACCTGGATGCAGTTGTGGTTGAGGGTGCCGCCGCCGGGCGCCTCCTGCACCCACAGCCTGCTCGCGCCGGTGGCCTTGCGCACCAGCCGCTCGACCCGGGCGAGTTCGTCCGCCTCCAGGCCCGGCATGGTGCGCAGCCCGGGCCAGGTCTCCGAGGTGTACGGGTAGCCGCGCACCCAGTCGTCCTTGGCGAGACACCGCTCCCGTACGGCGTCGACGTCCGGGAGTACGTCGTCGATCACCCAGTAGTCGCGGCCCTTGGTGGGCTTGCGGTAGGGCAGCACGGGCAGGGTGCCGGGGGTCGCCCGGCCCTGTGGGGGAAGGGGGGCCATGCGCCCGAATGTAGGCCGCCCCCGTCCCTCCACTCGCCCACGATCAGGTCGACACTCGCCCCGCACCTCACCAACACATGGTCAAAATTGCCAAGAACATGTCAGGTACCCAGAACGTCGGGTACCGAGAACATGCCGGGTGCTCAGTCCGTGACCAGGGCCAGGACGAAGCCGTCGTACCCCTTGCCGCCCACCGTCTGCACCGCCGTCGCCGTCAGGCGCGGATGCTCGGCGATCAGTTCCGTGAAGCGGCGGACCCCCTGGACGCGAGGGTCCTCGCTCTCCGCGTCGGTGACCGCGCCGTCGCGCACCACGTTGTCGCCGACGATGACCGAGCCGGGGCGGGACAGCTTCAGCGCCCATGCCAAGTAGTGCGGGTTCGAGGGCTTGTCCGCGTCGATGAAGATCAGGTCGAAGGGTTCCGGCTCCGCGCGCGCCACCTCCGGGAGCGTGTCCAGGGCCGGGCCCACCCTCAACTCCACCACGCCGTCCAGACCCGCCCGGGCGATGTTCCGCGCCGCGACCTCCGCGTGGCGCGGGTCCGCCTCCAGTGTCACGAGCCGGCCGCCCTCCGGCAGGGCCCGCGCCAGCCACAGCGTGCTGTAGCCGCCGAGCGTGCCGATCTCCAGGATCCGCCGGGCGCCCTGGATGCGGGCGAGCAGGTGCAGCAACTTGCCCTGGTTCGGGGCGACCTGGTGCGGCGGCAGGCCCTCCGCCTCGCCGCCCTCCCCGGCCGCGCGCAGTACCTCGTCCCCCACCTCACCCGCCCGCAGATTTTGCGAATTCCATAGAGTCGCCGAGGCTTCCCGTCCGTACTCCTCTACGTCCCAACCCGTCCCCCGGGCATCGCACGCCCCGGGACGGACACCCGATCGGGCAGGAGGCACGGTGCGCTTTTCGCGGAACGCGATGGGAACCCTTTTCGTCGGCGGCGCCCTGACCTTGACCCTCGCCGCCCTCGCCTACCCGTCGATGCTGGGGGTGTCGAAGGTCTCCTCGGACCAGTCGAGGATCATCGCCAACACCCAGTGGGGCCCCCTGACCGAGGGCGACCGCGACTTCGTCGTCAAGGTGCGCGCGGCCGGGCTGTGGGAGTACCCGGTCGGACAGCTGGCGCTGAAGAAGGGCACCACCAAGGGCGTCGTCACCGCCGGCCAGCACCTCATCGACGGTCACGCGGCGCTCGACACCACCTGCCGCAAGATCGCGCCGATGCTCAACATCACCCTGCCCAACGTGGCCAGCCCCCAGCAGCAGGGCTTCGTGAACACCCTCAGCGCGGACTCAGGCAAGCAGTTCGACTCGGACTTCGCCAACATCCTGCGCCAGACGCACGGTTCGATCTTCAACACGGTCGCCAAGATCCGGTCCACGACGAAGAACTCCCTCGTGCGGGCCCTCGCCGACCAGGCCAACGACACGGTCCTCGACCACATCACGGTGATGGAGCAGACCGGGCTCGTCGACTTCGACCAGACGCTCTTCCAGCAGACCACCCCGCCGAAGCTGCCCAGCTCCGACCTGACCCCGCCGCCCCCGGCCGGCGGCCAGCCGCCGGTCATCCTCACCCCGCCGCCCAACGCCACCTCCACGCCCGTCAACATCGACGGCGCGGCCGGGGGCGGGCCGCAGCCCACCCCGACGGTCGGGTGAGCCGCCGGCGAGCCGCTGGGGAGCTGCCGGGGAGGGTTCCGTTCCGCTCATGGGCGAGTTGTGACGGAATCTTGAATTCCCGGGGCATTGGCGCAAGTTGACAGCCCGCAGCGGGGGCACAACGATGGGCCCGCACGGTCGCGCATGTGGCCCACGGGGCCCGTGCTTCTCCGTCCGACCGTACGCCTCTGATCTGACCAATCAGCTTCTGCACGCCTAGATGGGATACGCATGTCCATAGCGAGACGTGTCTCCGCGCGACACCTGCTGGGGACGGGCGCCGCCTCGCTCGCCCTGTGCGCCGCCTCCGTAGCCGCCGCCTCCGGGGCGTGGGCCTCCGACCATCCCGGCGGTGACGGCTGGAAGTCCGGCGGCGCCTACCAGCCGGGCACCGGCGCGGGCACCGAGACGGGAACCGACCGCTGCCAGTTCTCGCTCGACGGCACGCACTTCTACGACTCCGTCCGCGTCGACGACCAGAACCTCAAGCCGACCGCCGACGGCAAGGTCCACATCACGGTCCGCACCGCCGCCGACGCCGCCACCTGCACCGCCTCCCTCGCCTCGTACCGCGCCCACGGCCCGGACTTCCGCACCTCCGGCGAGCAGGTCTTCGTCGACTTCGACACCGTGACCGTCAAGCCCGGTCACACCGACACCCTCGACATCGCCGTCCCCGACTCCGGGTGCTACGCGCAGATCGACCTCTACCGGGGCGCGGTCAAGTTCGACGGCAAGCTCGACGCGAAGGACGGCTTCGTCCACGGCGACGTGCCCAAGGGGCCGGACCGCCCGGTCATCAAGGACAAGCTGATCGCGGCCTGGAACGGCGGTACGAAGGACTGCACGGCCACCCCCGAGCAGCCGCCCGGCACGCCCCAGCAGCCGCCGGCCACGCCCGCGCAGCCCCCGGCCTCCGAGTCCCACCCGCCCGCGTCGCAGACGCCCCCCACGACCCCCTCGGGCACCCCCTCCGAGCCGGCGGCCCCGGCCCCGAGCAGCTCCGAGTCCAGCACCCCGCCCGCCGCGCCCACGCCCAACGGCGGCGGCGGTGACCTCGCCGAGACCGGCGCCGACAGCAACACCCCGGTGATCGCGGCCGGGGCGGCGGCACTGCTGCTCGGCGGCGCCGCGATCGTCGTGGCGACGCGCCGCCGCAAGTCGGCCGGCCGCGCCTGACGGCTTCTCCGGTACGTCCGCCCCGGCACGCTCGTGGTGCCGGGGCGGACGTATGCGTGGGCGCCGGGTGCCCGGCGGATGCGTGGGGGCCGGTCACTTGGGCAGGGTCAGGTCCGTCGTCCACACGTCCTCGAACGTCGCGTTGCTGTCCTCGGCGTTGAAGGTGTAGACGCCCTCGACGGCGAGCTTCTCCCCGGGTGCCGCCGACTGCAGGACGTCACAGACCTCGCTGACCTTGGTCGTCGGCGCCCCCTTGATGCTGGTGATGACGTCGCCGGATTCGAGCTTGGCGGCGGCCGAGGGGGAGTTGGCGGTCGTACTGGCCACGAAGAGGCCCTGGACGCCGTCCTTCCACAGCGTGTCCTGGGTCTGTGCGACGGTGCGCTGGGCCTCGGGATCGGAGAAGGCGTGGGCCAGGGCCTCGTCGTCGACGGAGTAGAGCGACCAGCCCACGTCGGTCTTGGACTCGCCGGCGGCCAGGCCCTTCAGCAGGGACTTCACGTGGTTTCCGGAGATGGAGTAGTACTGGCCCTGCGCGTCCGGGTTGCCGAGGGTGTTCACCCCCACCACCTTGCCGTCGTTGTCGAGCAGCGGGCCGCCCGAGTTGCCGTGGTTGATGGCGGCGGAGTGCTGGATGGTGGTCGGGTAGTTCGGCAGGGAGGGGCTGGGGTCGGCGGGCACGTCCGTCGCCTGGACGCTCCCCGAGGTGTAGATCGCCTTCTGCGTGGCGGGGTTCTCGAAGGAGCCCGGATAGCCGATGGCCGTGACGTTGTCGGCGGTCTTCACGTCGTCGCTGTCGGCGAACTCCAGCTCCTTCAAGTCGTCCTGGGGCGTGGAGAGTTGGAGCACGGCCACGTCCTCGCACGGGTCGCTGCCGAGGACGCGCGCGGCCACCGGTTCCTTGTTCTCGATGCCCACCTTCACAGCGGCCGAGCCGTCCACCACATGGGCGTTGGTGACGATGAGGCCCTTGTCCGCGTCGTAGACGAAACCGGTGCCCAGGGCCAGGCCGCTGGACGTCGTCACGATGATGTGGACCGTGGCCGGCGCCGCCTTCTCGTAGAGCTCCTGCGGTGACGGGTCGTCCTGCGGTGCCGCTCGCGCCGTCACACCGCTCATGCCGATCAACATCGCCAGGGCGCCCGTGGCCGCCCAACTCGCCTTGCCGCGCATACCGCGTCGCCTCCGCGCCGCGGGCCCGTCCGCTCCCCGGGCCCGGGCCCGCCATGCTCGATGAGTCAGCTCACATTCAGGATATATTCGCCCTTTTCACCTGTCATTTCGAGGTGCGGCAGCATGGTCGGGGTGGGACCGCACGGTCGGGGTTGCGGCCCCACGTCGAAGTGCACCGGGGCCGCTCTCAGTGGCCCGAGCCCGCCACCGTCTCCAGATACAGCTTCACGTACCGCTCCACGTCCACGTCCAACGCCACGTCCACCAGGGCCTTCTCGCGTTCCTCGCCGTGGAGTTCGGACTCGCCGTGCCGGCCGCGACGGTCGACCAGGGTCTGACCGCGCGTCGGGCCGGGGGCCAACGCGACCTCCACCGGCAGGAGTCGGGTGGTCAGGCCCGCCGGGTCCGCGACCGCGCACACCGCGCCCGCGTCGCCGATGCCGCCGCCCGGATCGTCCCCGTCGGCCTCGGGCGTGGCCGGGCGGTGGGCGAGGAGGTCGCCGGCCAGCCGGGCACCGGGTTCCGTGCTCGCGCGCAGCCGCCGCACCTCGGCGCCGGGGACGACGACCCGCTGGAAGACATCGAGGCCGTACATCGTGATCGGGACGCCGGCCGTGAGGAGGATCGCGGCGGCCTCCGGGTCGTGCCAGACGTTGAACTCGGCGACCGGCGTGGCGTTTCCGCAGGCCACCGCGCCGCCCATGAACACGATCCGCTCGATGCCCCGGACCACCTCCGGGTGGGTGCGCAGCAGCAGGGCGATGTTGGTGAGCGGGGCGGTGGGGATCAGGGTCACCGGGCGCGGGGAGGCGAGGATCTCGTGGCGCAGCAGGGTCACCGCGTCCGTGCCGGCGGGGGTACGGGTCGGTGCGGGCAGGCCCAGGTCGCCCATGCCGTCGGTGCCGTGGACGTGCCGTGCCGAGCGGGCGGGCTCGATCAGCGGGCGGTCGGCGCCCCGGGCGACCGGGATGTCGGGGGCGCCGGCCCGCTCCAGCACGGTCAGCGTGTTGCGGACGACGCCGTCGACATCGGTGTTCCCGGCGACACAGGTGACGGCGCGCAGGTCCAGCGCGGGGTGCCGTACGGCGAAGAGCAGGGCGAGGGCGTCGTCGACACCCGTGTCGCAGTCGATGATCACGGGGATGGGCTGCTCACCGGCCATCAGGTCTCCTTCCACGGCTGGTGCGCCCGAGCCTATGCGGGGCCGGTCATTCCCACAGGGCGGCGCCCCGGGCCCGTACCCGTGCCCCGATCCGGTCCACCAGCTCCGCCCCGGCGAGCTGACCGGCCTGCCGGCCGTCCCGCAGCCGTACGGAGGCCAGCCCGGCGCCGGCCTCCTTCGCCCCGATCACCGCCTGATACGGCACGAGCCGCGCGGCGCGGATCCTGGCGCCCAGGGTGCCCTGCTCCGGACCGGCGTACGACACCCGCAGCCCGGCCTCCTCCGCCCGCGCCGCCAGCTCCCGGGCCGCCTCCTCCTGCGCCCCGGACACGGGCAGCACCGCCAGCTGCACGGGCGCCAGCCAGACCGGGAACGCCCCGCCGTGCTCCTCGACGAGGTGCGCGACCGCCCGCTCCACGCTCCCGATGATGCTGCGGTGCACCATCACCGGCCGGTGCTTGGCGCCGTCCGCGCCGATGTAGTGCAGATCGAAGCGCTCCGGCTGGTGGAAGTCGATCTGGACGGTGGACAGGGTGCTCTCGCGGCCGGCCGGGTCCACGATCTGCACGTCGATCTTCGGGCCGTAGAAGGCGGCCTCGCCCTCCGCCTCCTCGTACGGCACGCCCGACGCGTCCAGCACCTGCCGCAGCAGCGCGTTGGCCCGCCGCCACAGGGCCGGATCGGCGACGTACTTGCCGCCCTCGCCGGGCAGCGACAGACGGTACCGGGAGGCGCGGATGCCGAGGTCGTCGTAGGCGCGGGCGATCAGTTCCAGTGCCGCGCGGGCCTCCTCGACGGCCTGGTCGAGGGTGCAGAAGATGTGCGCGTCGTTGAGCTGGATGGCCCGCACCCGGGTCAGCCCGCCCAGCACGCCGGACAGCTCCGAGCGGTACATGCCGCCCAACTCCGCGATTCGCAAGGGTAGTTCGCGGTGACTGCGGGAGCGGGAGCGGTAGATCAGGGCGTGGTGGGGACACAGGCTGGGGCGCAGCACGACCTCCTCCTCGCCCAGCTTCATCGGCGGGAACATGTCGTCGCCGTAGTGGTCCCAGTGACCGGAGGTCTCGTACAGCTCCCGCTTGCCGATGACGGGTGAGTACACGTGCCGGTAGCCGACCGCGCGTTCGGCGCCCCGGATGTACTCCTCCAACTCGTGCCGTACGACGGCCCCGTCGGGCAGCCAGTACGGCAGGCCCGCGCCGATCAGCGGATCGGTGTCGAACAGCTCCAGCTCGCGGCCGAGCCGGCGGTGGTCGTGAGAGTGAGCGGCGGGGCGGTGGTCGTTCATGGTGCTCTCCTCCGGAAGGGTGGGGGTGAGGCGAGCGACCGCCGGGACCGTGAGACGCCGAAGCCCCGGGGCACTCGCCCCGGGGCTTCGGTCGATGACGTCCAGATGTCAGCGCGCCGCCGGGGAACTCTCCGGCGTCGTCGTACGGGACATGAGGGCGCGCTGCATGCGGTGACCGTAACAGGGGCGACGGCAGGGGCGCGAGAGGTTTTCGCGGGGTCGTCGCCCGGGGTTCGCCACCCTCCCGCAGCAACCCCGTCCCCCGTACGGCCCGCCGCGCTGGTGGGCCGGGGGTGCCGGTGCTGCCGTGGGAGGAGCACCCCCAGGAGGCACCCGACAGGAGAAACCCCTGATGACCGCAGCCGTCCGCCGCCGCCCGATCCTCGGCTCCGCCCTCGTCCTGGCCGGACTCCTGTGCGCCACCGGTTGCGCGACCCTGGGCCTGGAACACCCCGCGACCGCCCCACGGCCCACGCCCACCGTCGACAAGCCCAGCCCCACGCCCACGGCGGGCCGGCCGGAGAGCGGCACCGCGCTCAGCGACGCGCAGGCCCACGCGGCCCTCATCACGGTGTCCGACCTGGGCGCGCCCTGGGCGGCGACGCGCGGGGCGGCCACCTGGCGGGACGGGCTGCTGAAGGCGACCACGACGGCCGGTGAGTGCCAGCGGCTGCTCGACACCCTCTACACGGAGGAGCTGCTCGGCGGTCCCGCCCTCGCCACGATCGGGCTCGACGACGCCGACACGGACGCCCAGTTGCGCTTCCAGGTCGGCGCGCGCAAGCCGGCCGACGTGGACCGGGCGCTGGCCTGGCTGAAGACCATGCCGCAGAAGTGCGCCCGCTTCACCGCCACGACCGGGCGGGGCGCCCTGCTCGACGTGCAGGTCGGTGAGGCGCCGCTGCCGGAGGTCGGGGATGTGCGGCAGGGGCTGCGGGTCACCGTGGCGAGCGAACCGACCGACCCGGAGGCGGGCGGCGAGCCCCAGCTGCTCACCCTGGACGTGGCCGCCGTCCGCATCGGCCAGGACTCCTTCGCCCTCACCAACGGCGGCCTGGGAGACGTCCCGAACGAGGCGACCCAGGCGGCGGTCCAACTGGGCGCACTGAGACTGGCGGACGTGAGAAAACAGGGGAAGGCGCAGGTCTGAGGCTGGGCCTGGGCGCGGGGGCCGGCGGGGCCCGAGGTCCGGGTCGGGGCGCGAGGGCCGGCGGGGCCGAGGTCTGGGCCGAGGCGCGAGGGCCGGCGGGGCCGAGGTCTGGGCCGAGGCGCGGGGGCGGCGAGACCGACGTCTGAGCCGAGGCGCGGGGGCGGCGAGACCGACGTCTGAGCCGAGGCGCGGGGGCGGCGAGACCGAGGTCTGAGCCGAGGCGCGAGGCGGGCTGGCCCGACGTCTGAGCCGAGGCGCGAGGCGGGCCGGCCCGACGTCTGGGGCGGGGCGCGGGGGCCGGAGGCCCGAGGGGCGGGGGCGGGGCAGCGGCTCGGGTGCGGTGTTCACGGGCCCCGCGTGGGTCAGAGGGGTGGTTGGGCGGGGGCCGGGCCCAGGGTTGTGGTGCCGGGGGCCGTGCGGTGGGCCAGGCCGGTGCGGTACGCGTCCAGCGCCGCCTCCGTACGGCCCGTACGGCGCAGCAGGTCGCCGAGCAACCGGCACAGGTCGGCGAGGTCCCCCGCCGCCCCGGCCCGCTCCAGCAGGCTGAGGGCGCGGACGTAGTGCTCCTCGGCGGACTCGGTGTCGCGGGCGTCGTCGGCGATGATGCCGAGCAGCCGGTGCGCGGCGGCGGCATGCACGGCGCCCCGCTCGGACGAGAGGTCACCGAGGACTCCACGCAGCAGTTCGGCGGCCTCCTCGGACCTGCCCCGGCGGTGCAGTACGTCGGCCAGCTCGACGGCGACCTGACGGCTGTAGAGGGCGGCGCGCTGGGCGTCCAACATGGCCAGCGCCTGCCGCAACTCGTCCTCGGCCCGCTCCAGTCGGCCGTTCTGGGCGTACACGTACCCGCGCATCCAGTGGCAGTTGGCGAGTTCGGTGCGCAGATGGAGCCCTCGGTAGAGCTCGCTCGCCTTGGCCAGCGACGCGTCGGCCTCGGCGATACGGCCCTCGGCGAGCAGGGTGCGGGCGACGGAGCGGTGCATACGGGCGACCAGGGCGGGATCGCCGGCCTGGGGGGCGAGGGCGAGCGCGAACTCGGCGGCCTGGGCGGCGCGGGCCTGGGCGCCCATGTCCATGTAGGGCCCGATGACGGAGGCGTAGAGCAGGAGCAGGGCGTCGGGGTCGTGCAGCCCGGAGCGGTTCAGCTCGTCGAGGGTGGACTCCAGCAGGTAGACGGCGTAGCGGAGTTCACCGGCGAGGTAGTGGGAGACGGCGCGGCCGCGCAGGGCGGGGACGCGGACCGGCAGCGGGGCCCGGGCGAGGCAGGCCTCGGCTCGCTCGAAGTACTCGCGGGCGGTGTCGATGTCCCCGGTGTCGATGCCGCACTCGCCGAGGCCGAGCAGCGCGATGGCCTGCTCGTCGGCGAGGCCGAGTTCCTCCGCCTCGCCGAGGAGGACGGTGTACTGCCGGGCCGCCTCCTCCGCCTCCCCGGTGGCGAGGGCGCGCTGGGCCTCGGTGAGGCGCAGGCGCAGATCGGTGACGAGGCGGGCGGAGCGGCCGGACGCCAGCTCCTCGAAGTCGACGCCGAGGCGCTTGGCGATGTGCCGGAGCGCCTCGTCGGAGGGCCGGACCCGGCCCGACTCCAGCGTGGACACATAGGCGGGCGTGTAGGTCGGCTCGGCCAGCTGCCGCTGGGTCAGTCCGCGTTCCACGCGCAGTCGCTGCACGCGCCGCCCGATGACCTCGGGCTCGTCCCGCTCCGTCATGTCCGGATCCCCCAGACCGCCCCAACCGCCCCGGGGCCTCTTGCCGTTGGGCTTGGACAGCCCTAGGTTAAACGGCGAATTAAGCATGCTTAACAGCCGCCTGCAACTCCCCCAACGTTGCGAGGTCCCCGTGCCCGGACGCACCACCCCCCGCTTCGCCAGAAGCCTCGCCGCCGCGCTCGTCGCCGTGGCGACCCTCCTCCTGGCGGCCAACGCGGGCCCGGCAAGAGCGACACCCCTCGACCACCCGGCCCCGACCCCGGCGACGGCCCAGCAGCCCACCAAGTCCTAGGCCTGCGTCTGCAACTGCCGGAGCTGGCGTCGGACATGGTCCAGCGCGCCCTCCCGGCGGCCCGGCACCCGGCCGCGCAGGTCCGCGAGCGCCGGGCCGAGTTCCCGGGCGCGGGCCGGGTCGGTGATCCGGCCCCACTGGTGATGGGCCCGGTCCACGGCGGCCTCCACGGCGGGCGCGTCCACCGGCTGCCCCGCGGCCAGCCGCGCGCTCGCCACGGCCATCCAGGTACGGCAACTGCGCTCGGCGTCCCCCGCGAACATCGCGAGATCCGCCCGCACCTCCATCCAGTGCAACGCCTCCCCCGACCCCGCGCCCCCCACGGCGACAGCGGCCTCCTCCCACCGAGCGGCCAGCCCATCGGCCACGTCATGCCGCCCGGCCTGCACGGCGGCGGTGATGGCGGCGTGGGGGTCTTCGGGGACCGGGACCGTGGCAGCGGTCTGCTGGGGCGGAAGCGGGAGCGGGGGCGTGCCCGGGGTCTGATGGGCGCGGACCGGGGCCGGAACCGTACTCGGGGCGGGGAGCTGGTGCTGGGGCGTCACCGGCGCCTGGTGCCATGGCGAGGGGGTGACCGGGTGCTGGTGGGGGAAGGGGGCCGCAGGGGTGGGCCGGTGGGGCTGCCAGGGGCCCAGGAGGAGGTCGGCCACCTCGCCCTCGCCGGTGATGCGGGCCAGGGCCAGCTGGTGGAGCTGGTCCAGGGGCGGGCGGGTGCCGCTGCGCAGGAGGGTGGCGATCGCCTTCATGTACGACGGTGCGGCCACCGTCCGCCGACCGGGCGGCGGCGCGATCCTGCCGTACACGGCGATGTTCGGACCGCAGTCGAGACGGTTCCCGCGCAGCCAGTCCCAGCTCTCCGCGTCCGCGTGCAGATCGACGAGGAGGGTGGTCGTACCGGGGCCGCGCAGCCGCAGTTCCTCCCGCAGCCACGCCCAGGGCAGCCCGGTGTAGCGGACGGTCGCCGGTGTGGTGCGGGCGAGCGCGAGGTGGGGCAGGTGCTGGCGCCGGTCGAGCTGGAGCTGGCCGGTGACGAAGAGGGTCAGCGGTCCGGGCGCCGCCGCGGCCGCCCGCAGCCGGGTCAGCACGGCCTGCGGCTCCAGGGGGTCGGCGAGTTCGACGACGTTCGCCGTGTCGGTGCCGGCCAGCACACCGGGCGGCACCGCGGCGAGCACGGGCAGCACGGAGGCGGCGTCCACCAGACAGCCCTTGCCGGCGGGCGAGGCCGCGAGCAGCAGCACGGTCCCGGGCATGTGTCCCTCCCCCATGTTCTCCCCCCTGTGGATCACGTACCCCAGCACCGTAACCTCTGCGGCTGCAAAGAGGGGCCTCAGGAGGGCGAACTCCGGCGCCGTACGGCGAAGACGGTGGTGTCGTCGGCGAGGCGTCCGCCGCAGTGCCGCAGGGTGCCCTCGCGGACGTGGGCGACCAGACGGGCGGGTTCGGTGAGGCCGGGGTCGCGGGCGACGGCGCGGGCGAGTTCGTCGGCGAGGGGGTAGAAGACGCCCTGCTCGTCGCGGGCCTCGGTCACGCCGTCGGTGACGAGGAGGAGGGTCTCGCCGGGCGCGAGGGTGACGCGGAGCACGGGGAACGGGGCGTCGCGTTGGGCGAGTTCGGCGAGGCCGAGCGGCAGCCCCTCGCCCTGCGGCAGCGGCCGCACGCCGTGCGGTCCGACGGCGAGGGCGGGTTCATGCCCGAACCCGACCAGCTCGACGACGGTCCCCCGGTCGGGTCCGCCCGCCCCGTCCCCCTCCGCCCCCGGATGTCCCGGCAGCTCGGGGAACGCGAGGAGGACCGCCGTGGCGAAGCGGTCGCCCTCGGTGCGGCCCAGGGAGTCCGTGTGGACGCGGTGCCGCCGCATCCGTGTCTCCAGCCGGTCGGCGACGGTCGCGAGGTCGCTCTCGTGGTAGCCGGCCTCGCGGAACGTGCCGAGCAGCGCGGCCGCCGCCTCCACCGCGCCCAGCCCCTTGCCCTGCACATCGCCGACGAGGACACGGGTGCCGTGCGGGCCGGGCTGGATGTCGTAGAAGTCGCCGCCGACCCGGGCGTCGGCGTCGGCGGCGAGATACTCGGCCGCGTGTTCGAGGCCGCCCCAGACCGGTGGCAGCGGGCGCAGTACGGTGCGGCGGGTGGTCTCCGCGATGTCCATCATGTGCAGCATGCGCTGCTCGCCGCGCACCCTCAGTTCGCAGGCGAGGACGGACAGCACCCCGCCGACGGCGACGAGGACGAAGTCGGCGGGGCCCGACTTGTACTGCTCGGCCGCCATGATGTCGGTCGCCACGTAGGTGGCCAGGGACAGTACGGCGAAGGCGGCCGTCGTCCACACCCCGCACAGCGCGGCGGCGATCGCGGAGACGAACACGCACCAGGAGACGATCCGGAACCGTCCGGTGGTGTTGAAGTCGACGACGGTGATGGTGATCAGCAGCAGCAGCGGCACCAGCCAGGTGACGCTGTACCCCTTGAACCGCAGCAGCTGCTGCCGCTGGAGCACGTCACGCCGCCGCACCCGCGGATACCGTGCGTCGAGCCGCCGCACCCGGCCCCCGTGGTCGCCGCTCACGGGATCAGCGAAACACGCCCCATGATCCCCCGCATCCGGGCACCGCCCCCCGCCACCACCCGCCACCCCATCCGCGCAGCCGAGCGCCCCGCCCCGCACGACCACCCGTCTTGCCACCGCCCCGCGGCATCCGGCGGCCCCGCCTCGCCCAACCCGACGCCCCACCCCGCGTAACCCGCCCCCGTCCGGGCACCCGACTTGCCACCGGCCTCCGCCGGGTGTGCTCTGTATTGCGGGGGCGTGGAGAGAGAGGAGTGCTCTCATGGCTCATGCGGCACCCGCCGCGGGTCTGCCGGCCCGTCGGCCCAGGAATCCCGACGTCTTCGACGAGCGCGTCCACCGGGCCGCGGCATGGGCAGTGCCCGTGGCGGCCGGGCTGATCTACGGCTACTGGGCCGCGGCCAACCGCCGCTCCGGTGGCCCGATCACCGGCTGGAACGTCCTGTTCGGGTTCGTCACCGCGGCCGCCTTCATGGTGGCCTACATCGGCGTCCGCACCCTCGCCGCCCATGTGATGCGCGAGCTGCACGCCCTGCTGTGGGCGGCGTTCGCGGGATGCGCCTTCGGGTTCGCGTACAGCCAGACCGGGGCGACCGTGCTGCGCTCGACGTTCATGGCGCTGGCGGTGGCCGGGGTCACCTTCGTCGTGCTCTTCTACCGCTACTACACGCACGAGGACGCGGCGGGCCACCGCATCCGTTAGCCCGCCGACAGCCCGCCCTCAGGCCGGCTTGGCCAGGAAGTCCGCCAGGACGGCGTTGAACGCGTCGGGCCGTTCCAGGTTGGGCAGGTGGGCGCAGCCCGGGATCACCGCGAGCGCGGAGTCGGGGAGGGCGGCGTGCATGGCCTCGGCGTCCGCGACCGGGGTGTACTCGTCGTCCTCGCCCACGACCACGAGGGCGGGGACGGCCACCCGGGTCAGCAGGGCGCGGTAGTCGGGCCGTTCGGCGCGGCCGCGCAGCGCCGCGGCCGCGCCCTCGGGGTCGGTGGCCGTCATCATGCGATGGACGTGCGCCTTGACCGCGGGGTCGGCGTAGGGGGCGACCATCTTCTCCAGCACCTCGTCGGCGTATCCGCGCATGCCCTCGGCGAGCAGCCGGTCGGCCATCGCGTTGCGGGAGACCTTGCCGCCGCTGGTCTCGGCTGCGGGGAAGGTGTCGGCGAGGACGAGCCCGCGGACCCGGTCGCCGAGGCGGTCGTAGAGCTCCATGGCGATCTGGCCGCCCATGGAGAGTCCGGCGAGGACGAAGGGGCCGACGGCGAGGGCGTCGAGCAGTTCCTCGATGTCCTCGGCGAACCGGGACAGCGGAGTGAGCCCGGGCGTCACCGGTGAGGCGCCGTATCCGCGCAGGTCGGGGGCGATGACACGGCGTTCCGCCGAGAAGGTCTCGATCTGCGGAGTCCACATGCTGCGGTCGAAGGGGTGGCCGTGGACGAGGACGAGGGGGAGCGGTCCGCTCCGGGGTCCTTTGTCCTCGTATGCGAGGAAGGGGGTCATGTGATCGACCCTAGGCGGCCCCAACTCCTCGGTGCAATAAGATCTTTGCTCTCGGTGCAATCCGCGCCGGGACCGACGGGGGAGCGACGGGACAGCACATGAACGACTTCCGGCGCATCGCCGACCGCATCGCCGAGGACATCACCAGCGGACGCCTCGGCGCCGGTCAACGCCTGCCGCCGCAGCGGCAGTTCGCCCGCCGCCACCGCATCGCCGCGTCCACCGCGGGACGCGTCTACGGCGAACTCGTGCGCCGGGGACTGGTGGTGGGCGAGGTCGGCCGGGGCACCTTCGTACGGGCCACCCCCGAGACGCCCCCGGGACGCGCCCTGGTCGAGGCGACCGGCACCGCGCTGCCGGTGAACCTGGAGCTCAACTACCCTTCCGTGCCGGGCCAGTCGGAGCTGCTGGCGCCCGCGCTGACCGCGCTGCTGCGGCCCGACGCGCTGGCGGAGGCCATGCTCCCGGGCGCCGCGACCGGCACGGGCGCGGCCCGCCGGGCGGCGGCCGGACTGCTCACCGTTCCGGGCGGGCAGGACGGTCGCGGCGGCTGGCGTCCCACCCCGGACCAGCTGCTGTTCACCGGGAACGCCCGCCAGGCCATCGCCGCGGCCCTCGCCTCCCTCGTCCGGCCCGGCGGCCGGGTGGGCGTCGACGAGCTGACGTATCCGCTGGTCAAGGAGATCGCGGGCCGGCTCGGGATACGGCTGGTGCCGCTGGCGGGGGACGAGGAGGGAGTCAGACCGGACGCGATCGCCGGGACCCGCCGTGCGGCCCCGCTGTCCGCCCTGTATCTCCAGCCGGCCCTGCACAATCCGACGACGCGGGCGACGAGCGACCGGCGGCTGCGCGAAGTGGCCGAGGTGGTCGGCGAGTTGGAGCTGCCGGTGGTCGAGGACCGCATCTGGTCCTTCCTCCGCCCGGACGCCGTGCCGCTGGCCGCGTACGCCCCCGCGCTCACCCATGTCGTCGACGGCCTGTCGAAGCGGGTCGCGCCCGGGCTGAGCACCGGCTTCCTCGTCGTACCGCCGGAGCGGGTGGCGGCGGTGGGCGCGGCGGTGCGGTCCGGCGGCTGGAGCGCGGGCCGGTTCGCGCTGGAGGCGGCCGTGCGCTGGACCGGGGACGGCACGGTGGCGAGGCTGGTGGCGGCGAAGCGGGACGACGCCGGGCAACGCCAGGCGCTGGTCGGGGAGTTGCTGGCGGGCTTCCGGGTGCGGACCGGCCCGCGCGCCTATTTCGCGTGGTGGGAGCTGCCCGCGCCGTGGCGGGCGGACACCTTCGCGGCGGCGGCCGCGGCCCACGGCATCGCGATCACCCCGGGCACGGCCTTCGCGGTGGACCCGCACCGCACCCCGGACGCGGTCAGACTCGGACTCGCGTCGGCTCGGCGGGAGGACCTGACGTGGGCCCTACGGACACTCGCCGGCGTCGCGCGAGGGCGGGCACCCGGACGTACCGGCTGAGCCAGGCCGCGCCCGCCGCCGCCAGACCGAGGCCCAGGAGCAGCCAGGACGCCGTGCGCAGGGTCGCGGTGAGGGCGTCGTAGACGGCGGCCGCGGCCGGCCGGTGGGCGGGGTCGGGCAGGTCGGTGAGGGTGAGGTGGCGGCCGACGGCCACCGCCACGCCGAGGAACACGCCGCCGAGCGCCGTGCCGAGACCGGTGGCGGTGACGGCGCGACGGCGGCAGGCGGCGACGGTGATACCGGCCGCCGCGAGGACGACGGCGGTGAGGGGAAGCCAGAATCCGGCGATGTCCAGCACGTGGTAGCCCTTGCGCAGGGCCGTCAGGTTCCCGGCGGGCAGCACGGCGACGGGCCGGTGCTCGACGGGGACGCGGGCGGCGAACGGGATGTTGTCGTGGGCGAGTTGGCGTTGCAGCGGGGCGGTGACGGTGGCCAGGTCGACGGTCACCGGGCCGGTGGCGCGGGCGTCGTCGCGCAGGGCCGTCATGACCGCGCTGTGGGTGGCCCGGTTGCCCGCGTCCCAGGCGGCGCGGAAGGCGCGGGTGGCCGTGAAGGAGCGGGCGGCGTCCTGGGCGGCCAGGGGGTCGAGGCCGGTCTCGCGGGCGATGCCGTCACCCACGGTGTCCGCGACGGCGCCCTGGACGGCGGGATCGGCGGCCAGCGGGCCCAGGGCGGCGACGTAGCGGCGGGTGTCCGTGAGGTCGTACGCCGCCCAGCCGGCCAGCGTGCCGAGCGGCACGAGGAGGCACGCGAGGGCGATCAGGACGGCCGAGGCGGCGGTCCGCGGACGGAGGGACGCGCCGGCCCGTGGGCGGGGGGCGGGGCCGGCCCGCTGGGGGTGGAACACGCTGTCCAGGCAACGCCCCGGCCGTACCGGACGCGAGCGGACCGCGCCCATCCGAGTGACCGTCCGATCACGCGCCGTGGGCGATCGTCTGGACCAAAGGGCCTGCTGAGGGCCCGGAGCTGGACATTCGGCTCTCCGGTGGAGGGTTCACCCGAACGGGTGTTTCCTGGAGCTGGGGAGAAGGAGGCCGATCATGCGCACCACTCCGGCCCTGCGGATCCTGGCCGCGGCCCTGCTCACCGGTGGCACCCTCGCCGTCGCGGCGACCGGAACCACCGCGGCGGCAGCCCCGCCGACCTACGCCGAAGGGCAGCGTGGCGGCGGTCATGGCGACCATACGATCTGGGGCACCGTCGTCTCCCGCACCGACCTCAATCTGCGGCAGTCACCCACCACGCATTCACCCGTCGTCGGCACGCTCGCGCCCGGCAGCCAGGATCGCGTGCAGTGCATGGTCCTCGGACAGAGCGTGAACGGCAACCCGTACTGGTACTGGCTCGTCGGCGCCCAGGCCTGGGCGAGCGCGGCCTTCGTGGACACCGGCGGCGCCCGGGTGCCGACCTGCGCCGACCCGTGCCCGCAGTGGAAGAACGGCGACTGGACCAACTGGGACGACTCCTGGTCCGACGACGCCTGGAGCGTCGCGGCGACGGGCTCCTTCACCATCTCGGGCTCCTGGAGCTTCGCCGCCACCGGAACCTCATCGGGCGTCTGGGACTGGATCCCGCTCGTCCGATGAGCGGAGGGATGAGGGAACACGGGGGCCCCGGCGGGACCACGAGCAGCCGGGGCCCCTGTGTGTGCCCTCGGCCCCGCCCCCTGTGCGTAGCCTGGTAGATGCGCCCCGTACCAGAGGCGGGGTCTGGGGGCGGCATGAGTTCAACACGCACATCGCCGGACGCGCCGAGGTCGTACGCGCCGGCCGGCGATCCGGAGCGGCGCCGGTGGGGCCGGGCCGCCGGGGCCTGGTGCGCGGGGCTGCTGCTCGCGGGAGTGAGCGTGATCGTGGGCTGCCGGACCGCCGACACCGACGCGGTCACGCCCGTACCGCAACTGCTCGCCTTCCTGCCGTGGCTGCTCGTGCCGACCGGCCTCGCGCTCGCCCTGGCCCTGCTCACCCGCTGGTGGACGGGGCTGGTCTGGGGGGTCGCCGTCCTCGGCCTGCTCGCCTGGTTCATCGAGCCCTACGGCACCACCGACGAACCCGGCGGCCCCGCGGTCGCCTCGCTGCGGGTGCTCACCTCCAACGTCGAGTTCGGGTGGGCGACCCCCGCCCTCGTCACCACCGTCCGCCACGAGCGGCCCGACCTGGTCTTCGTCGAGGAGTGCGAGGACGGCTGCCAGGCGGCCATGGCGCGGGAGGTGGGCGCCGACTACCCCTACCGGCGGGCCGTCCAGGGCTCCGACTCCGTCGGCTCCCTCATCCTCAGCCGCTATCCGCTGACCCCCGCCCCGGCCATCCCCGCCATCATGGGCATGCCCGGCGCCGTCGCCGACGTCGACGGCCACCCCGTACGGCTCCAGCTCGTCCACCCCAAACCACCCCTGCCCGACCAGGTCGCCCTGTGGAAGCGCGAACTGGGCCGCGTCCACGACTTCGCCGCCGAACACCGCGGCGACGGCCCCCTGATCCTCGCCGGCGACTTCAACGCCACCCAGGACCACGCCGTCTTCCGCCGCATCCTCGACACCGGGCTGCGCGACGCCGCCCGCCTCGCCGGCGAGGACCGCGAACCGAGCTGGCCCTCCCGCACCACCCCCGCCTTCGGCGCGCAGATCGACCACGTCCTGGTCTCCCCCGACTTCTCCGCCGCCCGGGCCCGCTTCCTCCACCTCGACGGCACCGACCATCGCGCGCTGGTCGTGAACATCACCCTCCACCAGGGAGGATGACCGGGCCGCCAGGGGGACGACCGGGCCCGGCGCCCATAATTGGGCCCATGTCCCGCGAGTTCCCCATCGGCCTCACCCCTCCCGACTGGCTGGTGCGGAACCTCGCGCCGCAGCGGGCGCCCGCCCCCGTCAACCGGCCCGCCCTCGCCCGCGCCGCCGTCGCGATGACGCTGCCCCTCGCCATCGGCCTCGCCGCCGGCCGGCCCGAGTACGGCGCCCTCGCCTCCATGGGCGCCCTCTCCGGCGTCATCGGCGACACCGCCGACGCCTACCGGATGCGGCTGCTCAACATCGCCGTCCCCCAGCTGTTCGGCGCGATCGGCATCACGCTCGGCTCGGCCGTCTACGGCCACGGCTGGCTGGCGGTGGCCGCCGTCACCGGCGTCGCGCTCGTCTCCGGGATGATCTCGACGATCGGCGCGGTCGCCTCCGTATCGGGCCTGCTGCTCCTGCTCAACGCCGTCGTCGGCGCCGGCCTGCCGATGCCCGGCGCCTGGTGGCTGGCCCCACTGCTGATGACCGGCGGCGGCCTGCTCGTCCTCGCCCTCGCGCTGCTGGCGTGGCCGCTGCGCGGCGGCGTCCCCGAGCGGACGTCCGTCGCGGACACCTATCGCACGGTCGCCGCCCTCCTCGCCGCCTGCGGCAGCGAGATCCCGGGCGAGTACGAGGACGCCCGCTTCGCCGTCACCCAGTCCCTGAACCAGTCGTACGACCTCGTCCTCGCCCGGCGCGCCCTGCACCACGGCCGCAGCCCCGAACTCACCCGGCTGCTCGCCCAGTTGAACGCGATCACCCCGGTGGTGGAGGCGGCCCCGGCCGCGCATCTGAGCGGCCGCCGGCTGCCGCCGGAGATCCCGGAGGCCGTACGGCACCTCGCCCGGGCGGTCGAGACCGGCTTCGCCGGCCCGCTGGGGCCTTTCTTTCGTATCTGGCCGGCTCCGAGCGACGGCACCTCCCGGCCTGGCCGAGCGGGGTCTGGTGCTTGCAGCTGCAAGGCGGAGGAGGGCGGCGACGCGATGGGGGTCCCCCCGCGCGAGCGAAGCCGAGCGTGGGGGAGTCGGCAACCGACGACAACGCCGCAGATGCGCGTGCCAGACCCCGCGACCCCGGCAAGATCCGAAAGAGAGGCCCTAGGGCTGGAGCTGCCCGCGCCCGTCGGGGAGACGAGCCGCGCCGTCGACCACGCCCTGCGGCACGCCGCGGCCGTCGTCGCCGCCCCGGACATCGACCCGGGCCGTATCACCGACCGCCTCGGCCGCCCGGCGGCCCCCCGGGTCCGGGCCGCCCGCGCCGCCCGCGACGTGGCCCTCTCCGCCGCCTCCTGGCGCTACGGCCTGCGCCTCGCCCTGTGCATCGGCCTCGCCCAGTTCCTGGTGTCGATCATCCCCGTCCCCCGCTCCTACTGGGTCGCCCTCACCATCACCTTCGTCCTCAAACCCGACTTCGGCTCGGTGTTCTCCCGGGCGCTGCTGCGCGCGCTGGGCACGGTGGCGGGCCTGGTCGTCGCGGCGGCGGTGCTCGCCGAGGTGCCACGGGGGTGGTGGGACGTGCCGGTGATGCTGGTCCTGGCCCCGCTGATCCCGGCGCTCACCCCGCGCGGCTACGGCTTCCAGACGGCGGCGATCACCCCCGTGATCCTCCTGCTGTCCGACATCCTCAACCACCAGGGCACGGCCCTCCTCCTGCCGCGCCTCGTGGACTCCCTCATGGGCTGTGCGATCGCGCTGGTCGCGGGCTATCTGCTGTGGCCGGAGAGCTGGCACACGAGGGTCGGCGACCGGCTCGCCGACGCGGTGGCCGACACCGCGCGCTATGTGGAGTCCGCGTTCGGCACGGACCCCGGAGGGGCGGCGCCGGCCCGGATGCGCCGCCGCCTGTACCGCGACCTGTCGGTGGTCCGTACGGAGTTCCAGCGGGCGCTCACCGAACCGCCGCCGACGGGACGGCGAGCGGCAGCCTGGTGGCCGCTGGTGGTGGCGGTGGAACGAATCGTGGACGCGACGACAGCGGCCCGGGTCCGCGTACGGCACGGAGCCGAGCCGCCGTCGGCGGCCGAGGTGGGCCAGGTCACCCTCCAGCTGAGGGAACTGGCGGAGGGCCTGCGCGACACGGAGGTCCTCTACCCGGTCCGCACGGACCTCACGGGCCGCCCGGACAGCGTCCTGGAACCCCTCCGCCAGGAGGTGGCGGCGGCGAGGACGATCGCCTCGCCGCACTGACCGGGCGGCTTCCCCCATCGGTCAGACGCCGATGTCCAGCTCACCGCGCCGCGAGCCCAGCTGGTTGCCGTCGGCGGAGATCCACAGGTTGCCGTGCGGGTCGAAGGCGAGGCCGTCGCGGAGGGTGTTGACACGGGTGCGCTCGGCATGCAAACCCCTCCCCAAGATCGCCACCTGGGGCCGCTAACCTTACGTGTCCGTCCTGGCCAGCGATTGACGGGCATCAACTCACGCGAAGGGTTGCGCACATGGGCATTCTCACTCTCCTGCGGAACGCGTTCGGCAGATCACGGAAGAGCCGCACGGCACAGGCAGAGGATGCGCAGCAGCTTCCTTCGCAGGTGACGCCCGCCCCGACGGCGGAGACCGCGCGGCCGGAAACGCCGGCAACCGAGGAGCCGACGCCCCCCACTGACCAGCCCCTGATCCCGGAACCCCGCACCTCGGCGGACCCGGAACACGAACTGGTGGCAGCAGCCTTCGACAACGTCACGGTCCCTAAGCCGACGGAGTCCCCGGAGCCGGCGGCGGCTGAGGAGCCTGCGCTGGAGCCGGTGGCTGAGGAAACGGTGGCGGCTGAGGAGCCGACGGTGGCCGACGAGCCGGAGGCGGAGACGGAGGCCGCTGCCGAGGTGACGGCGGAGCCGGAGACCGAGGAGCCCGTCGCCGAGGTGGAGGAGGAGCCCGCGCCCGAGGTGACGGCGGAGGAATCCACCCCCGAGGCTGCGGACGAGCCGGAAGCCGAGGCAAAGCCGACGGCCGAGGTGACGGCGGAGCCCGAGACCGAGGAGCCCGCCGCCAAGGTGGAGGAGGAGTCCGCGCCCGAGGTGACGGCGGAGGAATCCACGCCGGAGGCTGCGGACGAGCCGGAAGCCGAGGCAAAGCCGACGGCCGAGGCGACGGCGGAGCCCGAGACCGAGGAGCCCGCCGCTACCGAGGCGGAGCCGGAGCCCGTCGCCGAGGTGGAGGAGGAGTCCGCGCCCGAGGCGACGGCGGAGCCGGAGACCGAGGAGTCCGCGACCGAGGCTGAGGCACCGGCCGAAGCTGAGGCATCTGAAGAGTCTGAGGATGTGACCGTCGCCGCAGACGCCGACGGCGAGGACGCCCCGCAGGGGCCACCCGCACCCGACGACGAAACCCGCACGGGTGGTGCGGGTGGGAACGGGACGGCCGAAGGCGAAGCCGAGGCCGAGGCCGAGGCCGACGCCGAAGCCGCCGCCCGCATCCTCACCAAGCTCAACCTCACCGGCACCCAGGCCGACGTCTACCTCGTCCTCGACCGCTCCGCGAGCATGCGCCCGTACTACAAGGACGGCTCAGCCCAGGCCCTCGCCGACCAGACCCTCGCCCTCGCCACCCACCTCACCCCCACCCCCGACGCCCCCAAGGTCCACGTGGTCTTCTTCTCCACGGAGCTGGACGGCACCACCGACCTCACCCCGGCCTCCCCCGCCGACAGCATCGACACCACCCACGCCTCCCTGGGCCGCATGGGCCGTACGAGCTACCACGCCGCCGTGGAAGCGGTCCTCGCCCACTACACGGCCCAGCACAAGAAGTCCAAGGTCCCCGCCCTGGTGATCTTCCAGACGGACGGCGCCCCGGACGCGAAGACCCCGGCCACCCAGTCCCTCACGGACGCCGCCAAGACCCACCCCTCGGTCTTCTTCTCCTTCATCGCCTTCGGCGACCACGACAACAAGGCCTTCGACTACCTCCGCAAGCTGAAGACCCCGAACACCGCCTTCTTCCACGCGGGCCCGACCCCCCGCGAACTCACGGACGAGGAGCTCTACGAGGGCGTCCTGTCCAACTGGCGCCCGTAAGGAACGACCCGGCCGCCCCTTCCACCCCTTAAAACAGGAAGCGGGCGGCCGCCCCATGTCGGCTACGATTTCAAGACTCACGAAAACGCAAGAACCCACCCGAACGACCGACCTGGGAGCAGCCCCCCGATGGCTCGACACCTCATCACCAGCGCCCTTCCGTACATCAACGGGATCAAGCACCTGGGCAACATGGTGGGGTCCATGCTCCCGGCCGACGTGTACTCCCGCTACCTCCGCCAGCGCGGCCACGACGTCCTCTACATCTGCGCGACGGACGAGCACGGCACCCCCGCCGAGCTGGCCGCGAAGGAGTCCGGCCTCAGCGTCGCGGAGTTCTGCGCGCAGGCCCACGACGCCCAGAAGGCGGTCTACGACGGCTTCGAGCTGTCGTTCGACTACTTCGGCCGCAGCTCCTCCCCGCAGAACGTCGAGATCACCCAGCACTTCGCCCGCCGCCTCCACGAGAACGGCTTCATCGAGGAGCGGGCGATCCGCCAGGTGTACAGCCCGGCCGACGGCCGCTTCCTCCCGGACCGCTATGTCGAGGGCACCTGCCCCCACTGCGGCTACGACAAGGCCCGGGGCGACCAGTGCGAGAACTGCACCCGCGTCCTCGACCCCACCGACCTGATCGACCCGCGCTCGGCGATCTCCGGCTCCACCGACCTGGAGGTCCGCGAGACCAAGCACCTCTTCCTCCTCCAGTCCAAGCTGGAGAACGAGGTCCGCGAGTGGGTCGCCCGGCACGACAAGGACTGGCCGCACCTGGCCTCCTCCATCGCCCACAAATGGCTGACCGAGGGCCTGCACGACCGCGCGATCACCCGCGACCTGGACTGGGGCGTCCCGGTCCCCGCGGACACGTGGCCGGAGCTGGCGGCGGAGGGCAAGGTCTTCTACGTCTGGTTCGACGCCCCGATCGAGTACATCGGCGCGACGAAGGAGTGGTCGGACGAGGAGCCGGAGACCCGCGACTGGAAGTCGTGGTGGTTCGAGGCGGACGACGTCCGCTACACGGAGTTCATGGCGAAGGACAACGTCCCCTTCCACACCGTGATGTTCCCGGCCACCGAGCTGGGCGTGCGCGAGCCGTGGAAGATGGTCGACTTCGTCAAGGCGTTCAACTGGCTGACGTACTACGGCGGCAAGTTCTCCACGTCCCAGAAGCGCGGTGTCTTCACCGACCAGGCCCTGGAGATCCTCCCCGCCGACTACTGGCGCTACTTCCTGATCGCCAACGCCCCCGAGTCGGACGACTCCTCCTTCACGTGGGAGCACTTCACGGCCACGGTGAACAAGGACCTGGCCGACACCCTCGGCAACTTCGTCAACCGTGTCCTGTCCTTCTCCCGCAAGCGCTTCGGCGACGACGTCCCGGCGGGCGGCGAGCCGGGCGAGGCGGAGACGAAGCTGGGCGAGCAGATCGCCGAGCTGCTCTCCGAGTACCAGCAGCACATGGAGACCCTCCAGTTCCGCAAGGCGGCCGCCGCCCTGCGCGCCCTGTGGTCGGCCGGCAACTCCTACCTGGAGGAGAAGGCCCCCTGGCTGGAGATCAAGACGAACAAGGACGGCGCGGCCCTGACGCTGCGCACGGCGATGAACCTCATCCACCTCTACTCGGTGGTCTCCGAGCCGTTCATCCCGGCGACGGCGAAGACGATGCGCACGGCGTTCTCCCTCCCGGAGGACACCGCGACGTGGGTCTCCGAGGCCGAGGCGAAGTCCCTGGCGTCCGTCCCCGCCGGCACCCCCTTCACGGTCCCGCCGGTGCTGTTCGCCAAGCTGACGGACGAGGACCTGGAGTCCTACAAGGAGCGGTTCGGCGGCACGGAGGGCTGACGCCCGTACCGCCCCACGGCCGTCGGCCCCCGGATCTCCGCAGGGAGTTCCGGGGGCCGACGCGTGAGAGCGCGCGCTCAGCTCAGCAGCCCAAGCGCCAGCGCACCGGCGACCGGGGCCGCGTAGACAAGGGGGAACGGGATGTGGGAGTACCACTTCGCACGGGCCACGGTGATCGCGGCGCCGGTGAAGTAGAGCAGCAGGCCGACCGCCGCCAGCACCCCGACGAACGGCACGAACAGCCCGGCGACCAGGCCGACGGCACCGGCGGCCTTGGCCACGCCGAGCCAGGTCCACCAGGCGCGCGGCACCCGGTAGTCGGTCAGCGCCTTGACGATCCACTCGGCCCGCAGCAGCAGAACAGTGCCGGAGAACCCGGCCAGCAGGGCGGCGAGTACGGTGACGACGTCGTGGGCGATACGCATGAGGCGCTCCCATCACAGGGGTTCGGTGCCGGACACCTCTCTGACGCGCGAGCCCAGCCACATGTGACAGACCGAAGCCTGAGGGCTCGTACTCCGGCCTGGAGGAGCGGCCTCAGCCCTCAGAGGCGTAAGCCACGAACCCGACCCACGCCTCCGGCGCGAGCGCGAGACGGGGGCCGGCGTCGCGGTGCTTGGAGTCGCGGACGTGGACCTTGCGGGGCGCTACCGCGACCTCGACGCAGGAGTCGCCCTCGTTTCCGTCGCTGTAGCTGCTCTTGAACCACGCCAGTTCGGAGGCGTCTCCGGCGGAGGGCTTGCGGATCATGTCTCTCCCAGCAATTGCTCAATGAAGGCCAGCGACTCCCGTGGCGGGAGAGCCTGAGCCCGGATCGTGCCATACCGCAGCTCAAGGATGTGTACCTGCCTCGGGTCCGAGACGGGACGACCGTTGAACGCCCCGTCGGAGCGCCCTGTCGCCGTACCGTCTGCGAACTTCAGCAGCTCAAGCCTTCCGTCCAGGCCAGGATGGACCTCAACGTGGGTCGGCATCACCTGCAGTGTGACGTTACGCAACTGCCCGACCTCCAACAGGCGTTCGAGCTGCCGTCGCCACACCATTGTGCCTCCCAACGGGCGGCGCAACAGGGTCTCTTCCAGCACGAACCCGAGTGCGGGGGCGGGCTCCCTCTGGAAGATGGACTGCCGAGCCACGCGAGCCGCCACGAGCCGCTCCACCTCGGCTTGCGCGTAGGGCGGTTGCCGCGACTCGAATGCGGCACGAGCGTGCTCCGGCGTCTGCAACAGCCCATTGATGCTGTTGCAGACGTAGATCCCGATCTCTACGGCCTTCGCCTCCATGTCGGCCAGATCCCGCAGTTTCTTCGGATACCGAACCTTCTCCACGTCCTCCTTCATCGCGGAGATCAGCCCGCCCGCCCCCAACACCTCGTCCGCCATGTCCAGATACTCGGGTCGGGGGATCCGCTTGCCGCCCTCGATCTTGTAGACCATGTCCTCGCCGTACCCGAGCCGCTTGCCGAACTCGGTGGCCCGCATCCCCACGGCCTCCCGCCGTAGCTTCAACTGCCGTCCCACGGTGGCCACAACGGCTACGCCCCACTCGTCGTCGGGATCGACCTCCCACCCCGGCTCATCCGCCTCCGTCCTGAGCCGCCCTGCCTCCGTGTCCACCGACATCTCCGCCCCGCCCCTCCGTAGTACCGCCTCGTACCGCACCGCCCTTACCCGTACGCACCGCCCCGACAAGCCCGGACAGCACCGGACAACGCCCGGACAGTCACCGTACGCAATGGCGTAGTCACTCATCACGGTAGGCGGAGACGGCCACGCTGAGTGACGTGAATGAGAAAGTCCGCAACTTCAGCGTCCTGCTGTCCCCCACGCCACGGGGCGCCCGTCTCGCACGCCTGCTGGCCACCGAGCAACTGCGCGCGTGGGAACTCCCGTTGGACCCGGCCATGCAGCTCGTGGCGGAACTGGCGAACAACGCGGCCACGCACGGCCGGGTCCCGGGCCGGAACTTCCAGCTGCTGCTCTACGTGGTCGGCGGAGCCCTCCGTATCGAGGTCACCGACACACGGGGTGACCGGCTCCCCGACCGCGAGTTGGGCCGGGGCCTGCTCCTGGTGGACGCGCTGGCGGACCGCTGGGGAGTGACCCAGGGCCTCCCACCCCGCAAAACGGTCTGGGCCGAACTCACCTTCCCAGCAGACGAGCTTTCGCGGATCGCTGCCGAACCGTGACGCCGGTCGGTCAGTTCGGGCGTTTCGCCGGTGACTGGGCGGGAACGGGGCTAAAGTCGCAGGCCCTGACGGGGATCTGGTTGCGCGTGCGGGGGTGAGCGCAATGGCTGAACGACTTGTGCTGGACGTGGGCCGGGACGGCCGGGTGACCGTCTCGGCCTGGCGGACGGGCGAGTTCCTGCCGCAACCGGTGGGCGAGCCGGCCCCGTTGGCGTGGCCGATGGACGGGGAGGACCTTCAGGAGCTGCGCTGGTATCTGGAGCAGTACCTGAGGGTGCCGTTCGGGGTGTACGAGGATCTCGGCCCACGGGTGGAGAACTGGCTCCCGCAGTGGGGCGCGCGCATCTTCGACGCGGTGTTCGGCACGGGCCCGGCGAGGGACGCGTACACCAGGGCGCGGGCGCGCGGCGACCGCGTGGAGCTGGTGGTGCGCTCCGGGGAGGCGCGGTTCCTGGGCCTGCCCTGGGAGTTGATGACCGACCCGGAGCGGCGGGGCGCGATCGCCCTCGACGACGAGGTGACCGTCTCCCGCTGTCTGCCGACCGCCGCCCTTGGCGAGGTGTTCACGGTCGAGGGCAGCCGGCTGCGCGTGCTGATGGTGATCTCCCGCCCGCAGGGCACGTCCGACGTGGGCTACCAGATGATCGCCCGGCCGCTGCTGCGCCGCCTGGACGCGGTGCGCGGGCGGGTGGAGCTGGTGGTGCTGCGCCCGCCGACGCTGGAGCACCTCCAGGAGGTGCTGCACGGGGCGCGGGAGGCCGGGGAGCCGTTCCAGATCGTGCACTTCGACGGGCACGGGGTGTTCGGCCGGACGCCGCCGGCGGCTGCGGGCGGGCCGTGGCCTCCGGCGATGTTCGACGGCGGCCCCGGCCCGCAGGGCATGCTGGCGTTCGAGAAACCGGCCGGCGGCAGCGATCTGGTCCCCGCCGAGCGGGTGGCCCGTGTGCTGAAGGAGGCCCGCGTCCCGGTCGTCGTCCTCAACGCCTGCCAGTCGGCGGTCATGGGCGAGCAGCTGGAGGCGGCGGTGGCGACCCGGCTGCTGCGGGAGGGCGCGGGCGCGGTGGTGGCGATGGCGTACAGCGTGTACGCGGTCGCGGCGGCGGAGTTCATGGCGGCGTTCTACGAGCGGCTGTTCGCCGGGGACCTGGTGTCGGACGCGGTGTCGGCGGGCCGCCGCCGGCTGGCCCAGCGGCCGTTGCGCCCCTCCCCGAAGGGGATGCTGCCGCTGGCCGACTGGATGGTGCCGGTGGTGTACACGCGCAGCGAGGTGCGTTTTCCGGGGCTGCGCACGGAGCGGGGCGGGCGGGAGTCGCTGACGGCGGAGCTGGACCGGATGCGGGCGTTCACCGAGGCGGGTGCGACGGCGGTGGGCGGCGAGGCCGACGAGGCGCTGAGGGCCGTAGGAGAGTTCACGGGCCGGGACGCCCTGCTGTACACGCTGGACACGGCGGCGCGGCTGAACCGGGTGGTCGTCCTGCACGGGCCGGGCGGCACGGGGAAGACCGAGCTGGCGAAGGCGTTCGGGCGGTGGTGGCGGGACACGGGGGCGCTGGACGAGGGGTGCGGGGTGATCTGGCACTCGTTCGAGCCGGGGGTGGCCACCTTCGGCCTGGACGGGGTCGTGAACAACGTGGGGCTGACCCTGTACGGCACGAATTTCGCCCGCCTCGGCCAGGCCGAACGGCGCAGGCTGGTCGAGAAGGTCCTCACCACGCACCGAATGCTGCTGATCTGGGACAACTTCGAGTCGGTGCGCACGGTACCGGCCCCGGCGCAGGCGACGCCGCCGCTGAGCGAGGACGAGCGCGGGGAGCTGCGGGCCTTTCTGGACCGGGTGGCCGCCCACGGCCGCAGCGCGATCATCGTGACGAGCCGCAACCCGGAGGACTGGCTGGGCCCGGACGTCCGGCGGATCGAGATCCCCGGCCTGAACGCGGAGGAGGCCAACGAGTACGCGGAACAGCTCCTGGCCCCCTACCCGTCCACGGCCCACCACCGCGCGTCGAAGTCCTTCGGCGAACTGATGGAGTGGCTGGACGGGCATCCCCTGACGATGCGGCTGGTACTGCCCCGCCTTGAGGGCACGGGCTCCGCCGAGCTGCTGGAGGGTCTACGGGGCACGGCGCCGCTGACCGACACGGACGACGGCGGGCGTACGACGTCCCTGGCAGCCGGTGTCGCCTACTCGTTCCGCCACTTACCGGAGGAGGACCAGCGGGCGCTCACGGTGGTGAGCCTGTTCCAGGGGGTGGTCGACGCCGATGTGCTCGGCTTGCTGTCCGGGGTTCCGGACGTCCTCGACTGGTTCCGCGGGCGTACGCGCGAGCAATGGGCGGAAGTGCTCGACCGGGCGGCCGCCCTCGGGCTGCTGCTGCCGCTGGGCTCCGGCATGTACGGCATCCACCCGGCGCTGCCCGCCTATCTGAGCGCGTTCTGGCGCAGCCTCGCTCCGGAGACCCATCGCGCGCTCCACGAGAACGCCGAGCGTGCGTTCGTCACGGCCTACGCCACGTTCAGCGACTGGCTGCTGGGGGCGCTGCGCAGCGGCAACGCCGAACTGGCCGTGCGGGTCATCCGACTTCAGCGGCGCACGCTCGGCAGTGTGCTCAACAGCGCTCTCGGGCAAGCTCTGTGGTCCGAGGCGCACAGCATCGTCCAGCCGTTGGACCGCTACTGGAGGATGGCGGGGCTGACGGACGAGGCGCAGCTCTGGGTCGACCGGGGGCGGGCGATCCTGGAGAACCCGGACGGCAGCGCGCCCTCGCTCGACTCCGCGGCCGGAGCGCTGTGGGGATACCTGGTCTTCCTGGAGGTGAGCCGGCATCTCGACGCGGGCCGGGTGGACGAGAGCGAGCGGGTGTGCCACGAAGTGATCCGCGCCCTGGAGGCGCAGCCGGCGACCCCGGAGCAGCGCAACAGGATCGCCGGCGTGTATCACCACCTCGGCCTGATCGCCCAGCGGCGGGAGGATTTCGACGATGCCGAGACGTGGTACGAGCGGGCCATCACGATGTTCGTGGAGCTCGGCAACCGCAGCGGCACGGCGAACGCCTACCACCAGCTGGGCTCGATCGCCCTCGCGCGCGACGAATTCGACGAGGCCGAGGACCGGTTCCACAAGGGCCTCGCCATCTACAAGGAACTCGGCAACCTTCCCAACGTCGCCGGTGCCTACCACCAGCTCGGGCTGCTCGCTCAGTACAGGGGGCAACTGGACCAGGCCGAGGAGTGGTACCGCGCGTCCCTGAGCATCAACACGGAGCTCAACGATCTCCCCGATCTGGCGGGCACCTACCACCAGCTCGGCACGGTCGCCCTGATGCGCGGAGACCCCGATGAAGCCGAGTCCTGGCTGCACATGGCCCTCACCATCCTGGAGCACCTCGGCGACCGGCTCGGCCTCACTGCCGCCTACGGCATGCTGGGAGTTCTCGCGGACGTACGAGGTCAGCCCGCGGAGGCCATGGAGTGGGCCGTTCGCTCTGTGACCCTGCTCGACCGGTTTCCCTCGTCCTTCAAGCCCACCGTCCGTTTCCTGAGGCGCCTGACCGCCGAGCAGGGGATCGACGCCCTGGAGCGGACCTGGTTCTCCGTCACCGGCGGACCGCTGCCCCCGGAGATCCGCGACTTCCTCCTCGCCCTCCCCGAGGAGCCGTCCGGGGACGGTCCCGATGAGCCGTCCGAAGACCGTCCCGGAATCTGAATCCGATCAATCCGATCCCCTGTGAGAAAGGGAGTCCGCCCATGCCCGACCCCGTAGCCCGGGCCGCCCGTGCCGCCGCTCTCCGGCTGGCCACGCCCGACACCTCCGCCCTCCCCATGGACGTGGAGGTCGCCCTGCACACCCGTGACGCCCCCGCGCCCCACCGGCCCGACCAGTACCTCGACCCCGTCTCCCTCGGCGCGCTGATCGTGAGCGTCGCGCAGCTCACCTGGTCCATGTACAACGACCTCCGCCGGCGCGGCGACGGCAGCCCGCCCCACCGCGACACCGTCGCCCGCCGCGTCCGCGTCCAGTTGCTCGAACGCGACACCGGGCCCCTCGACGACCGCTGCGTCGACATCACCATCGAGGAAACGCTGAACACCGCCGAAAGCGGTGACGGGACCGGCGCCACGCCATAATCACGCCCCGTGAGCACCCCTACCGGCCCCCACACCGATCCCCACCGCCTCCGCCTCCTCACCGACGTCCTCACGCTCGGCGCCGGCTGCCCCCTCCTCCTCGCCGGGGACCACGCGGTCCTCGCGCACGCCCTCGCCGATCCGGCCACCCGCCGGCCCCGCGAACTGGAGGTGGCGACCGAGCATCCCGCGCCGATGACGGAGATCGCGGCGACACTCCGCGCCGGCCTCACCGAACGCGGCTGGGAGGTCCGCGTCCGTGAGTCCGACCCGCTCGCCGCCCGCCTGCTCGTCACCGACCCCACCACCGGCGCGCCGTACACGGTCGACCTCGTCAAGGAGACCCTGTGGCATCCGCCGGTCACCACGGACCTGGGCCCCGCCCTCTCCCTGGAGGACCTCGTCGGCACCCGGGTGCGCGCGCTGGCCGACCGGGGCGCGGCCCGTGACTTCGTCGACGTGCGGGCCGCCGCCGACCGGTGGAGCCTGCCCGACCTGGAGGAGCTGGGCCGCCGGCACGCCTGGGACGCCTTCGACCTGGCCGAGCTCCAGGGCCGCCTGGAGCGGGCCGAGTGGATCGCGGACGCCGAGTTCACGGCGTACGGCCTGGCCCCGGACGCCGTGACCGAGCTGCGCCGCTGGGCCCAGACCTGGGCGAACGACATCGCGGAACGCCTCCTGGAGGAAGCGGCGCTCCAGGAACCGCCGGACGACGACTAACGCCAACTCCCGTACGGGGCAAGGCCGTAGACCATCGCCGGATGATCACACGCGACGTACAGTTCCCCCATGAGGAGGCGCAACGCCTCCTACGGGGAGGGAACACCACACATGGGCAGATCAGCCCTGCCGCGCCGCAGGCATGCCGCGGCCACCGCACTCGTCACCGTCTCACTCGTCCTCGCGGGCGCCGCGCTGCCGGCCGCGCCGGCCGCCGCCGCGACCTCGCTGCCGCCGTGGGCGAATCCGGTGACGCTGTCTAGCGAGAGAAGCAGCCTCCAGGACGTCGCCGTCCGCTCCGACGGCACCGCCGTCGCCCTCTGGATCCGGCGCGACAACTCGTCCATCGAGACCGGCACCCTGTACACCGTCACACGCCCCGCCGGGAGCGACACCTGGAGCGCTCCGGTCACGCTCACCACCGCGCCCGTGAACCAGGCGACCCTCGTGGCCCGGGCCAACGGCTCGGTCGCCGCGCTGTGGGTCGAGTTCCCGAGCCCGACCTCGCAGGGCGACATCACGGGACCCTCGCGTGTCGCCGCCTCCGTGCTCGACGCCGGGCAGACGGACTGGTCGGCGCCCGCCGAACTGGTCGGCACCGACCGGCAGCTCAGCGTCTTCGGCCTGGACGCCGCGGAGGGACCCGACGGCGCCCTCGGCGCCGTATGGACCGGCGTCCCGGTGAACGCCGTCGCGGCCACATCCAGCGAGGCCTACGCCACCACCCTGGCCGCGGACGGCAGTTGGGCCGCACCGCAGAAGGTCAGCAACGCGGCCGCGTACGCCGGGCCGTACACCGGCATGCGGGTCGGGAACCCGGAGATCGCCTCCGACGCACGGGGCGGGCTCGTCGTGTCGTACCGGATGCAGCCGTACTCGTACGGCACGCAGTACGTCATGACCGCCGCCCGGCCCGCGGGGACCGACACCTGGACCACCCCGGAGCGGATCACCACGTCCATGGCCCCGGGCACCTTCCCGACGCTGTCCTCCGGGCCGCAGGGCGTGGTGCTGGTGTGGCCGGACGGGAACAAGACGCTCCAGGTCATGCGCCGATACGCCGCCGACTCCGAGTGGGGGCAAGCGGAGACCGCGGCGACCGATGTCCAGCAGCTCGCCGAACTCCCGGATCCGGTGGTCGCCGCGGACGGTGATGTGACCCTGGTCTGGGCCGACCGCCCGACCAACGGGCTGCAGACCACCACCCTTGACACCGACACCGGCCAGTGGTCGGCGCCTCAATTCCTGTCCACCGGCTATGTGCCGATGAACACCAACGACACGCTGACGTACGACGTGGCGAGGGCCCGGGACGGGTCGATCCACGCCCTCTGGCACCAGAACGGCGCCGACTCGCACACCATGGTCCTCATGGAGGCCACGCGCGCCGACGACACCTGGACGGCCGCGCGGTCGGTCGGGGTCACGCACGAGTACATCAGCGGGCAGATCGCGGCGCGGTCGGCCACCGACGCCACCGCCGTCTGGGACTGGTCGCAGTCCACCACCTTCTGGGCCGCCGGTGTCGAGGCGTCCCGCACGGACTGGCCCAAGCTCTCGCTCACGTCGTCGTCCGTGCCCCCGTCCGTGAACTTCATGAACACCCTCTGGGAGCCGTTCTGGCAGATGACCACGCCGGTCGGCTCCTGGACCCTCACCCTCACCGACACCGCGGGCCGCACCCTGCGCACCCTCACGGGCACCTCGGGCACCACGACCGTCAAGGCGTCCTGGAACGGCCGTACCACGTCCGGCGCCTGGGCGCCCAACGGCAGGGTGACCTGGGTCCTGAAGGCCGCCCCGCCCGGCGCGCCCACCGCGCAGACGCTGGCCTCCGGCTCGGTCATGGTGGCCGGCGGTGCCCCCGTCTTCCGTGACCTCGGCGGCGCCTCCGGCGTCCCGGACGGTGGCGGCGATCTGCTCGCCCTCACCACCTCCGGGGCGCTCCAGCTGCGGTACGGCACCCTCAACTCCGCCCGGGTGCTGGGCACCGGCTGGCCCACCACCATCAGGGCGGTGCCATTCGGCGACCTCAGCGGCGACCGCTGCAACGACGTCCTCGTCCGGCTGAGCACCGGCGCCCTGCGCCTGTACAAGCCGACGTGCGGCGGTGTGCTCAGGCCGACGACGGCGTACACGAATCTCGGCACCGGCTGGAACCAGTACGACGTGCTGACCGCGCCCGGCGACGTGACCAAGGACGGTCGGCCCGACCTGATCGCCCGCAACGCGGCGACCGGTGCGGTCTACCTCTACAAGGGCACCGGCACCGGCACGCTCGCCGCCCGCGTGAAGCTCTACGACAACTGGAAGTCGTACAAGAAGATCGTCGGCGTGGGTGACCTCAACGGCGACGGCATCGGCGATCTGCTCGCGCAGGACACCGCCAACAACCTCTACCGCTACATCGGCACGGGCAACGGCACCTTCTCCGCCCGAGTGAAGCTCTTCGCCAACTGGGGCGGCACCTACAACCTGGTCCTCGGCGCGGGCGACCTGACGGGCGACGGCAAGGCGGACCTCGTGGCCCGCGACAGCACCGGCACCCTGTGGCGCCTGCCCGGCACCGGAACCGGCACCTTCGGGACCCGCGTGAAGATCGGCACCGGCTGGAACACGTTCAAGGGCGTGTTCTGACAGCCGGTGCCGTAGCAAAGGGGCCGGAGACCGATACCGGTCTCCGGCCCCTCTCCGTCGGCTGCCTTACTTCGGCTGCGGCTTGCGCACCGTCAGGTGCAGCTCCTTCAGCCGCGCCTCCTCCAGCTCCGTCGGCGCGCCCATCATCAGGTCCTGGGCGTTGCCGTTGAGCGGGAAGGCGATGGTCTCGCGGATGTTCGGCTCGTCGGCGAGCAGCATGACGATGCGGTCGACGCCGGGGGCGATGCCGCCGTGCGGCGGGGCGCCGAAGCGGAAGGCGCGCAGCATGCCGGCGAACTTCTCCTCGACGGTGTCGCGGTCGTAGCCCGCGATCTCGAAGGCCTTGAGCATGATCTCGGGCTCGTGGTTCCGGATCGCGCCGGAGGACAGCTCGACGCCGTTGCAGACGATGTCGTACTGCCAGCCCAGGATGTCCAGCGGGTCCTGGGTCTGAAGGGCCTCAAGGCCGCCCTGCGGCATGGAGAACGGGTTGTGCGAGAAGTCGATCGCGCCGGTCTCCTCGTCCTTCTCGTACATCGGGAAGTCGACGATCCAGCAGAAGCGGAAGACGCCCTCCTCGAAGTGGCCGGCCCGCTTGGCGGCCTCGACGCGCACGGCGCCCATGATCTTCGAGACCTCGTCGAACTCGCCCGCGCCGAAGAACACGGCGTGACCGGCGGCCAGGGAGAGCCGCTTGGTCAGCTCGGCGACGTTCTCCTCGGTGAGGAACTTCGCGATCGGGCCGGACAGCGAACCGTCCTCGGCGACGCGCACCCAGGCCAGGCCCTTGGCGCCCTGCGAGATCGCGTACTCGCCGAGCTGGTCGAAGAACTTGCGGGGCTGGGCGGAGACGTCCGGCACCGGCAGGGCGCGCACGTGCTTGCCGGCGAAGGCCTTGAACTCGGAGCCCTCGAAGATGTCGGTGATGTCGACGAGCTCCAGCTGGGCGCGCAGGTCCGGCTTGTCGGAGCCGTACTTCAGCATCGCCTCGCGGAACGGGATCCTCGGGAACGGGGAGGTGACATGGCGGCCGCCGCCGAACTCCTCGAACAGCTCGGTCATGAGCTGCTCGATCGGACGGAACACGTCCTCCTGCTCCACGAAGCTCATCTCGACGTCGAGCTGGTAGAACTCGCCCGGCGAGCGGTCGGCGCGGGCGTCCTCGTCGCGGAAACAGGGCGCGATCTGGAAGTAGCGGTCGAAGCCGGAGATCATCAGCAGCTGCTTGAACTGCTGCGGCGCCTGGGGGAGGGCGTAGAACTTGCCCGGGTTCAGACGGGACGGGACGACGAAGTCGCGGGCGCCCTCGGGGGAGGTCGCGGACAGGATCGGCGTCGCCATCTCGTTGAAGCCCAGCGCCGTCATCTTGTGACGGATGGCGGAGATGACCGCCGTGCGCAGCATGATGTTCTTGTGCATGCGCTCGCGGCGCAGGTCGAGGAAGCGGTACTCCAGGCGCCGCTCCTCGTTGACCCCGTCCTCGGTGTTGATCGTGAAGGGCAGCGGGGCGGCCGCGCCGAGCAGCTCGACCTCGCCGACCTCGACCTCGATCTCGCCGGTGGGCAGGTCGGGGTTGACGTTCTCGGTGCCACGGGAGACGACCTTGCCGTCGACACGGACCGTGGACTCCTTGGAGACCTTGTCCAGCGCCTCGTAGGCGGGCGTGCCGGGACGGGCCACGAGCTGCGTGATGCCGTAGTGGTCGCGCAGATCGATGAAGAGGATGCCGCCCAGGTCGCGCCGATTGTGCAGCCAGCCACTCAGCCGGACGTCGGTACCGACGTCAGAAGCGCGGAGCTCGCCGCAGGTGTGGGACCTGTACCGATGCATCGTCGTTCATCCAGTCTTCGCGGATCGGGGTCTGTGTCACTCAGGGTGTTTCACGTGAAACAACCCCAGGGTACCGGGCGGCCGGAGATCGCCTCCCCACCATTTCGGCGCGGGTGAGCGCCGGTGAGCAGGGAGTGACGGCTGGACGACCGGTGGCATCTTTCGAACGGCTCTTCTTAAAGTGGGGCAATGCGCACTGGTGAGGCCCTGCCCGCCGTGGGGGAGGTCCTTGCCTCCCTCGCGACCGGCCTGTGGCACTGGTCAACGGCCACGGGCCTGGTCACGGTCGACGGCGAGGCGGCTCGCCTGCTCGGGCTGCCCGCCGAGGAGACCGTGCTCACGGAGGCCCAGACCCGCGCCCGGCTGCACCCGGTCGACTGGAACGAGATCACCGGCGTGGTGCAGCTCGCGGTCGCCGAGGGCACGCTCGCCGAGGTCCGCGTACGGATCATGAACGAGCGGGGCCATGTCGTCCGGATCGTGCGCAGCCGTTCCAAGCCGTCCTTCGACCCGGTCAAGAAGGCGTACGAGCTGATCGGCACCCTCCAGGAGGTCACCGAGCCGACGCCGGGCACCCCGGCCGGGCGGAGCGCGGTCACCGGCGACTGGCGGCGCTCGCGAGAGGCGTTCCTGCTGGACGCGGGCCGGGCGCTGGCCGAGGCGCGCTCCACGGAGGAGGTGCTGCGGGTCGCGGCGGGATTGTCGATGCCGGGCTTCTCCCCCGACGGGCTCGCGGTGTTCGGCGTGGAGGGCGACCGGCTGACGATCATCGGCCACCACGGGCAGGAGCAGGGCGCCGAGGAGTCCTTCTCCCATATGTCGCTCCAGACGGACTACCCGGCGGCGGAGGTCGTGCGCACCGGCCGCGCGGTCTATCTGTCCTCCCCCGAGCAGTACAAGGAGCGCTACCCGCTCACCTGGCCGCTCGCCGCGCACTTCGGCCGGCACTCCTGGGCATTCCTGCCGCTGACCGTGGCGGGCCGCACGATGGGCGCCTGGATGGCGGCCTTCACCTATCCGGTGGCGTTCACCCCGGACGAGCGCTCGGTGCTGACGACGGTCGCCCGGATGCTCGCCCAGGCTCTGACCAGGGCGGGTGCCGCCGAGACGCAGCGCGAGCTGACCGACGGCCTCCAGCGTTCCATGCTGCCCACGCTCGGCCCCGAGATCCCGGGCATGACGCTGGCCGCCCGCTACATACCGACCGGCGGTGGCCTCCAGGTCGGCGGCGACTGGTACGACATGATCCCGCTGCCCGGGGGCAGGTTCGCCCTGGTCATCGGGGATGTGCAGGGCCATGACGTGCGGGCGGCGGGCCTGATGGGACAGCTGCGGATAGCGCTGCGGGCGTACGCGGCGGAGGGCCACCGCCCCGACGCGGTCCTCTCCCGCGCCAACCGCTTCTTCTACGGCCTCACCCACGCGGACGACGACCCGGCGGACCTGCGCTTCGCGACCTGTCTGTACGTCGAGGTCGACCCGGTCACCGGGGTCCTGGAGGCCGCCCGGGCCGGTCATCTCGACCCCGCGATCCGGATGGCCGACGGCACGGTCATCGTCCGCGCCACGGCGGGCGGGCTGCCGCTGGGCATCGACCCGGACTCCGACTACCCGACGACTCCTCTGCTGCTGGAGCCCGGCGAGGCGATGATGCTGTGCACCGACGGGCTGCTGGAGACCGGCGGGCACGACCTGGACACCGGGTGGCGGCGCATCCGCCGGACCCTGGAGCACCACGACAAGGGCCTGGAGGCGCTCGCGGACGCCCTGGTGCAGGCGGTGCACGGCCCCTCCTCGCACCACACCACCGGTCCGCTCGCCGACCGCCGCGAGGACGACATCGCCGTCCTGCTGCTGTGCCGCCAGGCGGAGGGCTGCGGCTGCGGCACCGGCGTGACCGTGCCGCCGAGGGTGCGCCGCACCATGCTGACGGTCGACCAGGCCGAGCCGGAGCGCATCGCCGTGGGCCGGCAGCACCTGCGCGAGCTGCTGCACGACTGGTCCTCGGCCGACCAGATCGACTCGGCGGTGCTGCTGGTCTCCGAGATGCTCACCAACGTCCTCGTCCACACCGACGCGGACGCCCTGCTGGTCGCCGAGGTGACGGGTGGCGAGGGGGGCCGCCGGATGCGCGTGGAGGTCACCGACACCAGCGACGACCTGCCGCACATGCGGCGGCCGGGCGAGCTGGCGTCGTCGGGCCGCGGTCTGGTCCTGATCGAACTGCTCGCGGACGCGTGGGGGGTCGTACCGCGGGGCGAGGGCAAGAGCATCTGGTTCGAGCTCTACGAGGACGGCGTCTCCGAAGAGGGTTCCGGGACGGCGTAGCGCTCGCGCAGTTCGTGGACGACGCCGAAGGCCGCCGCGGTCACCGGCACGGCGAGGAGCATGCCGAGGACCCCGGCGACGGACGCGCCCGCGGTGATGGCGACCATCACGACCGCCGGATGCATCTGCACGGTGCGGCTCTGGATCGCGGGCTGGAGCACATGCCCCTCCAGCATCTGCACGGCGAAGACCACCGCGAGCACCCACAGGGCGATGACGAATCCCCGGTCGGCGAGCGCGACCAGCACGGCGACCGCGCCCGAGACGAAGGCGCCGAGGTAGGGGACGTAGGCGCCGACGAAGACCAGGGCGGCCAGCCCGAACGCGCCGGGCACGTCGAGGACGAGCAGCCCGACACCGATGAGCAGGGCGTCGATCAGCGCGATGAAGGTCGTGCCGCGCATGTATCCCTCGACGGCCCGGAAGGCCCGCCGGGCCATCGCCTCGACGAGGTCGGCGGTGCCGCGCGGCGCGAGCGAGCGCAGTCCGTCGGCGGCCCGGTCGGAGTCGCGCAGGAAGAAGAAGACGAGCAGCAGCGCGAGCACCGCCATGGCGAGGGTCTCACCGACGACGCTGACCCCGCTGATGACGTTGGAGGCGGCCGTTCCGCCGAACTTGGACAGCAGGTCACGGGAGTTGGAGGCGAGGTCGTCGAGGGAGGTGCCGGCCGCGCCGAAGTGGTCCGACACGGAGGCCGCCGCGTCCTTGAGCGAGTCGATGATCTGGTCGCCGGTGTCGACGAGCGCGGCGACGACGACGTAGACCGCGCCGCCGACGACGGCCACGACGGCGACGCAGGTCACCGCGGCGGCCGCCGACCGGGGCACGCCCGCCCGGACCAGCCGCCGGTGGAAGGGCCCGAGCAGCGCGGTCCCGAGCAGGGCCAGGGCGACCGGGGTGACCGCGGTGCGCAACTCCGCGCACAGCCGGATCCCCACGTACGCGACCCCCGAGACCAGCAGGATCACCACGCACCAGGCGGCGAGCCGGCGGACGGGGGCGGGCAGCGGGGCGAACGGCGCGGACATGCGCCCATGGCACCACGCCCGCCCGCGGCCCGCCCGCCGGAGGATCCGGTCAGGTGACACACCGTCAACCGGCGCGGGGCGTACGGGCTACGTGCCGGTGCCGGCGATCACGGGACCGCCGGCACCGGCCCGATGGCCGTCAGGCCTCCTCGGGTCCGCTCTCGGTCATCCCGTGCACCGCGGGGATGGTGCCGAGGCGGCCCTTCTGGAAGTCCTCGAAGGCCTGCATGAGCTCTTCCTTGGTGTTCATGACGAACGGGCCGTAGTGGGCCATGGGCTCACGGATGGGCTGTCCGCCGAGGAGCACGACCTCCATGTCCGGCGTGTGCGAGTCCTGCTTCTCGTCCGCGCGGACGGTCAGGGAGGAACCCGCGCCGAACACAGCGGTCTGCCCGACGTGGATCGGACGCCGCTCGGCACCGACGGAGCCGCGGCCCGCGAGGACGTAGGCGAGGCCGTTGAAGTCCTCGCGCCACGGCAGGGTGAGCTCGGCGCCCGGGGCGAGGGTCGCGTGGATCATCGTGATGGGCGTGTGCGTGATGCCGGGACCGGCGTGGCCGTCCAGCTCACCGGCGATGACCCGCAGCAGCGCGCCGCCGTCGGGCGTGGTCAGCAGCTGGACGTTGCCGCCGCGGATGTCCTGGTAGCGGGGCGCCATCATCTTGTCCTTGGCGGGGAGGTTCACCCACAGCTGGAGGCCGTGGAAGAGCCCGCCGGAGACGACGAGGTGCTCCGGCGGCGCCTCGATGTGCAGCAGGCCCGCGCCGGCCGTCATCCACTGGGTGTCGCCGTTGGTGATGGTGCCGCCACCGCCGTTGGAGTCCTGGTGGTCGAAGATGCCGTCGATGATGTAGGTGACGGTCTCGAAGCCGCGGTGGGGGTGCCAGGGGGTGCCCTTGGGCTCGCCCGGCGCGTACTCCACCTCGCCCATCTGGTCCATCATGATGAACGGGTCGAGGTGGCGGTAGTGGATCCCCGCGAACGCCCGGCGCACCGGGAAGCCCTCGCCCTCGAAACCGCTCGGCGCGGTCGTGACGCCGAGCACGGGACGTGCCACGGCGTCGGCGGAAGCGGTCACTCGGGGCAGCGTCAGCGGGTTCTCGACGGTCACTGCAGGCATGTCGGTACCTCCTTGTAACGCCCACTTTAGTTGAGCGTTGAACTTTCTGCCACCCCTAACGAAGAAAGCCCGGAGGACATTCCCTCCGGGCTCCCGACAGTGGGTGCCAGCTGTCCGTGAAGCGCTGGCGCCTAGCCGTACATCCGGCGCATCGCGAACTCGACCATCTGTTCGACCGCCTTCGCGTCGAAGACCATCCGGTGCTCGCCCTCCATGTCGAGGACGAAGCCGTAGCCCGTGGGCAGCAGGTCGATCACCTCGGCGCCGGTGATGACGAAGTACTTCGACTCCTTGCCCGCGTACCGGCGCAGCTCCTTCAGTGAGCTGAACATCGGGATCACCGGCTGCTGGGTGTTGTGCAGCGCGAGGAAGCCGGGGGTGTCGCCGCGCGGGCAGTAGACCTTGGACGTGGCGAAGATCTGCTGGAAGTCCTCGGCGGCCATCTGGCCGGTGGTGAACGCCCGCACGGCGTCGGCGAGCGACGGAGGGGACGGCTCGGGGTACAGCGGCGGCTGCTGCCCGTAGCCCCCGGCCATCTGCTGCGGCTGGGCGTACTGCTGCTGGGCGGCTCCACCGTTCATGGACTGGCCGTATCCGTACATGGGCCAAAGCCTACCGAGGTAGACCCTTCTCACACTTGGCCGAGTAGGGGTTGCGGCTTATTACCGACGGGTAGCATCATCGGAGCTACTTGTTGGTACGTGAACTAGGTGCGAGGAGTCAGTGCCTCGCCGATCTCTCTACGGAGCCATCGCCATGGGGCACTACAAGTCGAATCTCCGCGACATCGAGTTCAACCTCTTCGAAGTACTGGGGCGCGACAAGCTGTACGGCACCGGCCCGTTCGAGGAGATGGACACCGAGACCGCGAAGAGCATCCTCGAAGAGCTGACCCGTCTCGCCGAGAACGAGCTCGCGGAGTCCTTCGCGGACGCCGACCGCAACCCGCCGGTCTTCGACCCGGAGACCAACACCGCCCCGGTCCCGGCGTCCTTCAAGAAGAGCTACAAGGCCTTCATGGACTCCGAGTACTGGCGCCTCGGCCTGCCCGAGGGCATCGGCGGCACGGTCGCCCCGCCGTCGCTGATCTGGTCGTACGCGGAGCTGATCCTCGGCGCCAACCCGGCCGTGTGGATGTACTCCTCCGGCCCGGCGTTCGCCGGGATCCTCTACGACGAGGGCAACGACGTCCAGAAGAAGATCGCGCAGATCGCCGTCGAGCGGACCTGGGGCTCCACCATGGTCCTCACCGAGCCGGACGCCGGTTCGGACGTCGGCGCCGGTCGCACCAAGGCGATCCAGCAGGAGGACGGCTCCTGGCACATCGAGGGCGTCAAGCGCTTCATCACGTCCGGTGAGCACGACATGGAGGAGAACATCCTCCACTACGTCCTCGCCCGCCCCGAGGGTGCCGGCCCCGGCACCAAGGGCCTGTCCCTCTTCCTCGTCCCGAAGTACCTCTTCGACTTCGAGACCGGCGAGCTGGGCGAGCGCAACGGCGTCTACGCCACCAACGTCGAGCACAAGATGGGCCTGAAGGCGTCCAACACGTGCGAGATGACCTTCGGCGACAAGCACCCCGCCAAGGGCTGGCTGATCGGCGACAAGCACGACGGCATCCGCCAGATGTTCCGCATCATCGAGTTCGCCCGCATGATGGTCGGCACGAAGGCGATCTCCACCCTGTCCACCGGCTACCTCAACGCCCTGGAGTACGCCAAGGAGCGCGTCCAGGGTCCGGATCTGGCCAACTTCATGGACAAGACCGCGCCCAAGGTCACCATCACCCACCACCCGGACGTGCGCCGCTCGCTGATGACGCAGAAGGCGTACGCGGAGGGCATGCGCGCCCTCGTCCTCTACACCGCCTCCATCCAGGACACGATCGCGGTCAAGGAGGCGAACGGCGAGGACGCCAAGGCCGAGCACGCGCTGAACGACCTGCTCCTGCCGATCGTCAAGGGCTACGGCTCCGAGAAGGGCTACGAGCAGCTCGCCCAGTCGCTCCAGACCTTCGGCGGCTCCGGGTTCCTCCAGGAGTACCCGATCGAGCAGTACATCCGCGACGCCAAGATCGACACCCTCTACGAGGGCACCACGGCGATCCAGGGCCAGGACTTCTTCTTCCGGAAGATCGTCCGCAACCAGGGCGCCGCGCTGAACACCCTCGCCGAGGACATCAAGAAGTTCCTGGCGCTCGGCACCGGAGGCGAGGACCTGGCGGGCGCCCGCGAGCACCTCGCCAAGGCCGCCGTCGAGCTGGAGGCCATCGTCGGCCTGATGCTGACCGACCTCGCGGCCACCGAGCAGGACGTCAAGAACATCTACAAGGTGGGCCTGAACACCACCCGCCTGCTGATGGCCTCCGGTGACGTCATCGTCGGCTACCTGCTGCTCAAGGGCGCCGCGATCGCCGCCGAGAAGCTGCAGACCGCCTCCGCCAAGGACCAGGCGTTCTACACCGGCAAGATCGCGGCGGCGAAGTTCTTCGCGGCCACCGTCCTGCCGGGCGTCACCCTGGCCCGCAAGGTGGCCTCGGACATCGACCTGGACATCATGGAGCTGGACGAGGCGGCGTTCTAGTCTCTCCTCCGCACGTATGAGGGCCCGCTTCCCGCGCAGGGAGCGGGCCCTCGTCCGTCGTTGCGGGGAACCCACGTCGTTATGGTGAACCCATGAGCGAAGCCTCCCCATTCGACCGGGGTCACACCGACGACCTGATGTCCTTCCTGACCGCGAGCCCGTCGCCGTACCACGCCGTGGCCACCGCGGCCGAACGGCTGGAGAAGGCCGGTTTCCGGCAGGTCTCGGAGACGGACGCCTGGGACGGCACAAGCGGCGGCAAGTATGTGCTCCGCGGGGGCGCGATCGTGGCCTGGTACGTCCCCGAGGGCGCCGCGCCGCACACGCCCTTCCGGATCGTCGGCGCCCACACCGACTCCCCCAACCTCCGGGTCAAGCCGCTGCCCGACACCGGGGCGCACGGCTGGCGCCAGGTCGCCGTGGAGATCTACGGCGGGCCGCTGCTGAACTCCTGGCTCGACCGCGATCTGGGTCTGGCCGGCCGGCTGACCCTGCGGGACGGCTCGACGCGCCTGGTCAACATCGACCGCCCGCTGTTGCGGGTGCCCCAGCTCGCCATCCACCTCGACCGCTCGGTCACCGCGGAGGGCCTCAAGCTCGACAAGCAGCGGCACCTCCAGCCGGTGTGGGGCCTCGGCCACGACGTGCACGACGGCGACCTGATCGCCTTCCTGGAAGAGGAGGCCGGGCTGCCCGCCGGCGACGTCACCGGCTGGGACCTGATGACCCACTCCGTGGAGCCGCCCGCCTACCTCGGCCGCGACCGCGAACTGCTGGCCGGGCCGCGCATGGACAACCTGCTGTCGGTCCACTCCGGCGTGGCCGCGCTGACCGCGGTGGCCGCCCGCGATCCGGAGTACATCCCGGTCCTCGCCGCGTTCGACCACGAGGAGAACGGCTCGCAGAGCGACACGGGCGCCGACGGCCCGCTCCTCGGCGGCGTGCTGGAGCGCTCGGTGTTCGCGCGCGGAGGATCGTACGAGGACCGGGCGCGGGCCTTCGCCGGCACCGTGTGTCTCTCCTCCGACACCGGTCACGCCGTCCACCCCAACTACGCGGAACGGCACGACCCGACGCACCACCCGCGCGTCAACGGCGGCCCGATCCTCAAGGTCAACGTCAACAACCGCTACGCCACGGACGGTTCGGGCCGCGCGGTGTTCGCCGCCGCCTGCGAGCGGGCGGACGTGCCCTTCCAGTCCTTCGTGTCCAACAACTCCATGCCGTGCGGCACGACGATCGGCCCGATCACCGCGGCCCGGCACGGCATCCGGACCGTGGACATCGGCGTCGCCATCCTGTCGATGCACAGCGCCCGCGAACTGTGCGGCGCGGACGACCCGTTCCTGCTGGCGAACGCGCTGGTGGCGTTCCTGGAGGGGTAGTTCGCGCGAACCCGGGTACTCGCCTCCGGTCCGGAACGACCGGACGACCGGACCGGACTGGGAGGCGAACACTCATGGGCCTCGGCGGATGCATCGTTCTCATCGCCGTGGGAGCCATCCTCACCTTCGCGACCGACTGGCACGTGGACAGCGTCAACCTCGACCTGGTCGGGGTCATCCTGATGATCGTCGGGCTGATCGGCGTGACGACGTTCAGCAGCATCTACCGGCGCAGGCGGGTGGTGGTGCCGCCGACGACTCCTGTCATCGACGACGACCCGCACCGCCCCCGCGACGGCTATCGCGACGGCTACCGCGACGGATACGGGCTGTGACGGACGGCCCGGCGGCGGACCGTGTGGTCAGGCCGCCGGGCCGTACGGTCAGGCGTCCATGCCCGCCAGCACCAGCGGGAGGCGGTCGGCGCCGGCCTCCGTGAGGCGGACCGGAACGCCCCAGTCCTGCTGGTGCACATGGCAGGCCGGGTACTCGTTCGCCGGGTCGTCGTCGCAGGAGGCGGCCATCGCCGAGACATGCAGGACACCTTCCGCGACCGCCGGATTCAGCTCCAGGTCGCGGGAGAGGTCGGTGTCCGCACCCTCTCCCTTCAGCAGCAGCTCGGGCGGCGTGGAGGAGACCAGCAGACGGGTCGAGGGGCCGTAGCGGGTGTCGAGCTTCTGGCCCGCCGGCGCCTGGAAGATCACATCGAGGCGGAGCGCGCCCGGCGCGACCTCGGTGGCCGCGCGCTGCGTGCGATGGGCGACCGCCTTCACGCGCACCGCCTCCTCGGGCAGCCGCAGCCGCGTCAGCCGGTGCCGCGCCGACTCCACGACCACGATGTCGCCCCCGACGACCACCGCGTCGCTCGGCTCCCGCAGATCCGTCGCCAGGGTGGTCACCTCGCCGGTCGCCGGGTCGTACCGCCGCAGGGCGTGGTTGTAGGTGTCGCTGACCGCGACCGAGCCGTCCGGCAGGACCGTGACGCCCAACGGGTGCTGGAAGAGGGCCTGACCGGCGGCGCCGTCGCGGTGCCCGAAGTCGAACAGACCGGTGCCGACGGCGGTGTGGACGGTGCCGTCCAGGTCGACCCAGCGCAGCGCGGACGTCTCGGAGTCGGCGAGCCACAGACGGTCGGCGGTCGCCGCGAGGCCCGACGGCTGGGCGAACCACGCCTCGGCGGCGGGGCCGTCGACGAGCCCCTCGTTGGTGGTGCCGGCCGCGACGGCGACGGTGCCCTCGGCCGGGTCGTACGCCCACAGCTGGTGCACGCCGGCCATCGCGATCCACACCTTGCCGCCGAACAGGGCCACGTCCCACGGCGAGGACAGGTCGGTCTCGCGGGCCGGTCCCCGCGTGGCGGCGCCCTGCATCCACTGCCGGCCGGTGCCGGCCAGGGTGGTCACCTCGCCGGAGGCCAGGTCGACGCGGCGCAGGGCGTGGTTGACGGTGTCGGCGACGATCACGGCGGCACCCTCATCGGTGAGGGCGAGGCCCTGCGGCTCGCTGAAGGAGGCGTCGGACGCCGGACCGTCGGCGAAGCCGCGCGCACCGGAGCCGATGCGCCGCACGACGGTCTCGCCGTCGGCCTCCAGCTCGACCAGCTGATGCCGGGTGGTGTCGCTCACCAGGAAGGTGCCGCTCGGCAGCGACAGCGCCTTGCCCGGGAAGCGCAGCACCGTCGGCTCCGGCTCCGGCGCCACGTACGGGCCGTCGCCGCGCCGCAGGGTGCCCTTCGCCTCGTGCTCCGCCTCCAGCTCGGTCACCAGCCGCTCGATCGCGTGCACATGCCCCTCACCGGCGTGCTGCGCGACCACATACCCCTCGGGGTCGATCACGACGAGCGTCGGCCACGCGCGCACCGCGTACTGCTTCCATGTCGCCAGCTCCGGGTCGTCGAGCACCGGGTGCTCCACGCCGTACCGCTCCACGGCGTCGACGACCGCCCGGTGGTCGGCCTCGTGCACGAACTTCGGCGAGTGCACACCGATGACCACGACGGTGTCCGCGTGCCGGTGCTCCAGCTCCCGCAGTTCGTCCAGGACATGCAGACAGTTGATGCAGCAGAACGTCCAGAAATCGAGGACGACGATGCGTCCGCGCAGGTCGGCGAGGGAGTACGTACTGCCGCCCGTGTTCAGCCAGCCGCCCTTGCCGGTCAGCTCGGGGGCTCGGACGCGCACGCGGCGGGGAGGGGAGTCGCTCATGCCTCAAGAGTGCCACCCGTCACTGACAGTCAGCTCAGCGCCTGCCCCGTCACGGCCCCGCACCGCCGCTTCCGGACCGGGCTCAGCCCGTCGGCCTACCGGCGGCGTTTGGGAACGGCGGGCGGGGAACCGGTGGTGACATGAGATTCCTCGTACGCGACCGGCTGCTCGGCTTCGGAGACGACTACTGGATCGAGGACGACCGGGGCAACAAGGTCTACCTCGTCGACGGCAAGGCGATGCGGCTGCGGGACACCTTCGAGCTGAAGGACGCCCAGGGCCGGGTCCTGGTCGACATCCGCCAGAAGATGTTCGCCCTGCGGGACACCATGGTGATCGAACGGGAGGACGAGCCGCTCGCCCGCATCCGGCGCAAACGCCTGTCGCTCCTGCGCAACCACTACCGGGTCAGCCTGGTGGACGGCACCGAACTCGACGTCAGCGGCAAGATCCTCGACCGCGAGTTCGCCATCGAGTACGACGGGGAGCTGCTCGCCGTCATCTCGCGGCGCTGGCTGCACGTCCGGGAGACCTACGGCGTCGACGTCGTCCGCGACGACGCGGACCCGGCGCTGCTGATCGCGGTGGCGGTCTGCGTGATCCACCTGGCGGAGAAGGAACGGGAGGAGGACTAGGGCCTGTCCGGCGGATCAGGCCGCAGGAGATCGGCGGTACCTCGTCAGCGCAGGTGAGCGGGGGCGATGGGGGTACCTCCCGCGCGAGCGAAGTTCGAGCGTGGGGGAGCGTCCAGCTGCAAGGCGGAGGAGGGCGGCGATGCGGAGCATCGGCAACCGACGACAACGCCGCTGGGGGTCCCCCCACGCCTTTAAGGCAGTGGGGGAGGGCGTGCCAGCCCCCGCGTCTGCGGCCTGATCCGCCGGACAGGCCCTAGGGCGGCGGGGCTCAGCGGCCGGGGGGCTGCAATCCCAGTAGGCGGTCCTTCAGCGCCGGGAACTGCTCGCGGGTCGCCGCGACCTTGGCCGGGTCGAACTCCACGGTGAGGACCTCCTCGTCGGGACCCGCCTGCGCGAGCACCTCACCCCAGGGATCGACCACGATCGAGTGACCGGCCTGGGGAACTCCCGCATGCGTCCCGGCCGTTCCACACGCGAGCACGAACGCCTGGTTCTCCACCGCCCGCGCCTGAGCCAGCAGCGTCCAGTGCGCCCGGCGCCGCTCCGGCCAGCCCGCCGGGATCACCAGGGTCTCGGCGCCGGCGTCGACGAGACCGCGGAAGAGTTCGGGGAAGCGGAGGTCGTAGCAGGTGGCCAGGCCCAGCGTGGTCCGCGGCAGACGGACCGTCACCAACTCCTGCCCGGCGCCCATCAGCACCGCCTCGCCCTTGTCGAAGCCGAAGCGGTGGATCTTGCGGTAGGCGGCGGCCAGATCGCCGGAGGGCGAGAAGAGGAGAGACGTGTTGTAGAGGGGACCGTCGGGATCCCGCTCGGGGATCGAGCCCGCGTGCAGCCACACGCCCGCGTCGCTCGCCGCCTTGGCCATCAGCTCGTGGGTCGGCCCCTCCAGGGGCTCGGCCTCCGCGGCGAACCCGTCGTAGGCGAAGGCTCCCGTGGTCCACAGCTCGGGCAGCACCACCAGATCGGCGCCGGCCTGAGCGCGTACGAGAGCGGCCACCCGCTCCCGCCGCGATACGACCGATTCGCCCTCGTCCACGGCGATCTGGATCAGCGAGGCGCGCACACTACCACCGTCCTGGCATTCGAGTCGTTCATACGGGCCTACGATCGTCACACGAAAGCACTGCCGGGGTGCCTCACAGGAGCGTAACTTAGCCTCCCAAGACACCCGCCGAGTGCAGCCACCTCCCGCTGGCAACGCCGCCGCCAACCACCCGTGTACCGACCGCCGAGGGGTCCCGTTCCGTGAGTCTGCATCCCACCCTCCAGCCCTACGCCGACGCCTGGACCCACTCCATCGAAGCGATATCCGAGCTGGTGCAGCCCTTGGTGGAGGCGGACTGGAACCGCCGGACCCCGTGCCCGGGCTGGTCGGTGCGGGACATCGTGTCGCATGTCATCGGGCTCGACTGCGAGATGTACGGCGACCCGCGGCCCATCCACTCCCTGCCGCGCGACCTCTTCCACGTCACCACCGACCTCCAGCGCTACATGGAGATCCAGGTCGATGTCCGCCGGCACCACACGTCCCCGGAGATGACGTCGGAGCTGGAGTACACGATCATCCGGCGCAACCGCCAGCTGCGCAACGAGTCCCGGACCCCGGGCACGACGGTGCGCGGTCCGCTCGGCACCGAGCTGACCCTCGAAGAGTCCATGCGCGCCCACGCGTTCAACGTCTGGGTGCACGAGCAGGACCTGCGGACCGCCCTCGGCCGCCCCGGCAACCTGGACTCCCCCGGCGCGCACATCGCCCGCGACGTGCTGCTGGACGAACTCCCCCAGGTCGTCGCCGACAAGGCCGACGCCCCGCGCAGCTCGGCGATCGTCTTCGACGTGCACGGGCCGATCGAGTTCCTGCGCACCGTCCGCGTCGACATCCAGGGCCGCGGCACGGTCGAGACCGCCCCGGCGCTCGGCCCCGCCGCCTCGTTCTCCCTCGACTGGGAGACGTACGTCCGGCTGGCCTGTGGCCGGGTGACTCCGGAGGCGGTGAGCGACCGCGTCAAGGCGGAGGGCGAGCCGGAACTGACGTCGGCGATCCTGCGGAACTTCACGGTGACGCAGTAGGCGGGAGCGGCCGGAAAGGGCACGGCAGCGGGCCCCGCTCGGGTGACGGGGCCTCGCGGACGTAGGAGCGTCAAGCCGGCACGTGCACCGTCTCCACCCGGCTGGCCACCAACCGCTCGCGCTCCCGCCGTGCCGCCCGCCCGCGCAGCCGCAGGATCTGACCGACCCCCAGCGCCTGGAGCACGAACACCGCCGAGAAGGCGACCGTGTAGTCGTCCCCGGTGGCGTCCAGCAGCAGCCCGATCGCGAGCAGCGTCGTCATCGACGCGACGAAACCACCCATGTTGGTGATCCCGGACGCGGTCCCCTGACGCTCCGGCGGATTCGCCGGCCGTGCGAAGTCGAAGCCGAGCATCGACGCCGGCCCGCACGCCCCGAGCACCGCGCACAGCACGATCAGCAGCCACATCGGGGCGTGCTCACCCGGATACGCGAGGGTGGCCGCCCACACCAGCGCCGTCGCTCCGACCGTGCCGAGCGCCAGCGGAAGCCGCGCCCCGTGGTGCCGGGCGACGACCTGGCCGTAGACGAGCCCCACGACCATGTTCGACAGGACGACGAGGGTGAGCAGGTCGCCGGCCGTGGCCCGGGTCAGGCCCTGTGCCTCGACCAGGAACGGCAGGCCCCACAGCAGCAGGAAGACCATCGCCGGGAACTGGGTGGTGAAGTGCACCCACAGCCCCAGCCTGGTCCCCGGCTCCCGCCACGACGCGGCGATCTGCCGGCGGACGTAGGCCGCGCCCCGGTGCGGGAAGGGTTCCGGTTCGTGGCCCTCGGGGTGGTCCTTCAGGAAGAGCAGGAGCAGGACGAGGACCACGACGCCGGCGCCCGCGCTGCCCGCGAACGCCGGTGTCCAGCCGACCCCGTGCAGCAGCCGAGCGAGGACGAGCGTGGAGACCAGGTTGCCCGCCATGCCGGCGAGTCCGGCGAGCTGCGCGACCAGCGGTCCGCGCCGGGCCGGGAACCAGCGGGTGCCCAGGCGCAGCACGCTGATGAAGGTCATCGCGTCACCGCAGCCCAGCAGCGCGCGCGAGGCGAGGGCCATGCCGTACGACGGGGAGAAGGCGAAGCCGAGCTGTCCGGCGGTGAACAGCACGACGCCGATGGTCAGCACCTTCTTGGTGCCGAGGCGGTCCACGAGCAGCCCGACCGGTATCTGCATGCCCGCGTAGACCAGCAGCTGGAGGATCGAGAACGTCGACAGGGCGGAGGCGTTCACCTGGAAGCGGTCGGCGGCGTCGAGGCCGGCCACTCCGAGGGACGTGCGGAAGATGACGGCGACGAAGTAGACCGAGACCCCGATGGACCACACGGCGATGGCGCGACGGCCGCCCGGCGGGTCACCCGGGAGGGTGATCTTGTGGGCCTGGCTCATCGGACCTCCCCCCGCGCCAGGTGGGAGAACCAGCCGATGTGGCGGTGCACGAGGTCGACGGCCCGCTCGGCGTCGCCGGTGCGCAGCGCCGCCAGGATCTCCTCGTGCTCGGTGAGTGTCTTGGCGACGCGGTCGGGGTGGGCGTGCATGACGGCGACGCCCATCCGCAGCTGGCGGTCGCGCAGCTGGTCGTAGAGCCGGGACAGGATCTCGTTGCCGCCGCTGCGGACGATCTCGGCGTGGAAGCAGCGGTCGGTGACGGCTGCGGCGGCGAGATCGCCGGCGGCGGCCTCCCGCTTCTGCCGCTGAAGGAGTTCTTCGAGCCGTTCGACGAGGCCGGGCAGGGCGGGTACGGCCTTGCGGGCGGCGTGCTCCTCGACCAGGAACCGGGTCTCGACGACGTCCGCGATCTCCTGCGCGGAGACCGGCAGGACCAGGGCGCCCTTCTTCGGGTAGAGCTTGATCAGCCCCTCGGCCTCCAGGCGCAGCAGCGCCTCCCGGACGGGGGTGCGCGAGACGCCGACGGCCTCGGCGAGCTCGCCCTCGGTGAGGAGCGTGCCGCCCTCGTAACGGCGGTCGAGGACGCCCTGCTTGACGTGGGAGTAGACGCGGTCGGCGGCGGGCGGTTGTCTGACGGCCAGGCTCATGCCGACAGGATAGATACAACACGTACGCATGAGGGATCCGTTTCAGAATGCGGACCCGGTCCCGGCGAACCCGTACCCGAGTACGAAATTCCTCACAGCGAGACCGCAACCTTCTGTGCTACCTAGATGTCTCACACATGCGGCCCCACTGCTTTCCCCTCCAACTCGGCCGCACCACAGGGGCATTCGACGTATTCGGGGTATTTCAGTTGATAACCGCCATCAAGGGCTTCCGTGTCCGCAGAGCCGCAGCCGTCGCCGTGACGACCGGCGCGATGATCGCGACCGGAGCCCTCACCGCGGCGCCCGCGCAGGCTGCCGTCGCCGTGCCGACGATCACGGCCAAGAGCGGGTTCGTGATGAACGGCGCCACCGGTGCCGCCCTCTACAACAAGGCCGGTGACACGCACCGGCTCACCGCCTCCACCACCAAGATCATGACCGCGAAGGTCGTGCTGTCCACGGCGGGCGTGAACCTGGACACCAAGGTCACCATCCGGGGCGAGATCAGCAGCTACATGGTCTCCAAGGGCTACCCGTCCTCGGCCCACCTGATAGTCGGTGACAAGGTCACCGTCCGTCAGCTGCTGTACGGGATGATGCTGCCGTCCGGCTGCGACGCGGCGATGGCCCTCGCCGACAAGTTCGGCACGGGTACCACGGTCGCGGCCCGCACCAAGAACTTCATCGCCAAGATGAACACCACGGCCAAGAGCCTGGGCATGACGAACACGCACTTCGACTCGTTCGACGGTCTGAGCAACGGCAACAACTACTCGACCGCGCGCGACCTGACGAAGCTCGCCCGCAGCGTCATGACGAACGCCAACTTCAAGGCCGTCGTCAAGACCAAGGCGTACACGGCGAAGACCATCACCAGCTCGGGCGCCACCCGCACCATGGGCACCTGGACCAACACCAACACGCTGCTCGGCTGGAACGGCACGCTCGGCCTCAAGACCGGCTCCGGTCCCGACGCCAAGTACTGCCTCGTCTTCGCCGCCACCCTCAACGGGGAGTCGGTGATGGGCACCGTGCTCACCTCCGCCTCGGCGGCGGACCGCACCAACGACGTGAAGAAGCTCATCAACTTCGGCTACGCCAAGATCAGCTGACGCACCGCCACGGGCGTGCGGCCAAGGGGAAATCCACTTGGCCGCACGCCCGTTCGACCTCTAGCGTCAGCACCTCGACGTGTAGCTCAGCAGCAGAGCACCGGGCTCGAGACCCGGAGGGCGCAGGGGCGGCACCTGCCACGTCGGCTATGAACGACCACGCTGAGCAGCAGCACCCCGCCGAGGCGAACCCCGGTTACGCGGCCGGCCAACTGGCCCGCGCCCTGCACACGGCCCGCACCCACGACGACCCCGGCACCCGCCGGCGCGCCGAGGAACGGGGCCGCACCTGGCGCGCCGTGCTCGCCGGCATGGCGGACGGTCTGCTGACCATCGGCTCGCGCACGCCCGTCGCGGGACTGCCCGCGTGGGTCACACCCGAGGTCGTGCGCGGCGGCTTCGCCACCGGCGAGCCCAGCGCCGGCGGCCCCCTGCTCCCGTACGAGACCGAGGCCGCGCGCCGCGCCGGACTGCCCGAGACCCGGCGGGCGCTCTTCACCCACTTCCTGTCCGAGGACGGGCTCCCCACCCTCTACGGCCTTCTCGACAGCGGATGCTACGAGGTGGCCGTCCCCGAGGAGGCCGCCCTGCTCACCGTGGCGTGGCTCGTGCGCGCCGGGGAGACCGACGCGGCGCTGGACCTGGTGACGGAGCTGGCGCCGTTCGCGGACCGGCTGCGGTTCACGCCACGGCCCGCCGACCGTCCCGCGCCCGACGCCGACGCCGTCCACCGCGTCACGGTCGCCGACGCCCGCGCGACCCTCACGGCGCGCCGCCCCAGCACACCCGTGGAGACCCAGCGCGAGGCCCTCACCGTCTGGCAGCCGTTCGGCGACGAACTGCTGGCGCACTGGCTGGAGGTGACGGACCCGCAGGGCTGGATCCGGATCCCCGAGGACCCGGCCGCCCCCTGGCACGCACGCGGTGCCGCCCTGCTGCGCCGCTACCACGAGCTCGCCGGCCGGCACACGTACTGCGCCAGGCATCGCGACCCGAAGCGGAACCTGGGCATCCTGCGCGGCGCCCTGGAGGAGAGCGCCGCCGGGCGCGAGCTGACCGCGCGGCGGCTCGGGCTGCTGCGGCACGCCGTCGCCGCGATGGTCCGGCGCCGCGGACTGCCCGGCTCCGAGCGGCACACCGCGCTGCGCCGCGAGCAGGCGGTCCAGGCCGCGCTGCCCTCGCACCGGGCGCTGGCCCTGCTGGTGGCGGACCGTCTGGCCGGCCTGCCGCAGCAGGGCGGGGTGCCGGAGGTCGAGCCGCTCGTCGCCGGGGTGACCGAGGGGGAGGCGGCCCGCACCGGGCTGCCCGTGGGCTCGGCCGTGCCGCCGTCCGTGCGCCGCCCCGTCGAGGCCGCGCTCAGCGCACCCGTCGGCACGCTCGTGGAGCGTGGTGTGGTGCCCTCGGCGGAGGTCCTCGCCGAGCTGGTGCCGCAGCTCGTGGCCGCGACCGTCGCGCGGGCCCACCGGGACCCGGCCCTGCGCACCCTGGCCGCCGCGAACCACCGCGCGTTCGCCGGCCGCCGCTCCCTGCTGCTGCTCGGTCTGGAACGGCAGGTGCGGGCGGAGGAGCTGCCTTGGGTGCGGGCCGTGGCCGCCCACCGCGTCGACGGCGAGGCCGGTGAGGTGGCCGCCGCCGCGCTGCGCCGGCTGGGCGGACTGGCCGTGCACGCCTTCCCGGGCACGATCCTGCCGAATCCGCTGATCCGCGAGCTGTCCGTGCTCGCCCGCCAGGCCGACCTCGGCGCCCCCTTCGTGGAGGAGCTGGCCGCGGACATCTTCATGGGCACCTTCACCCCGAAGTTCCTCGTGGCCGCGCGTGTCGCGGCCGAGCTCCTCGGCGGCGGTTCCCTCTACGAGCGGTACTACGCCCTCGACTACCGGGCCGTGCGCAACCTCGCGATCGTCGAGGCCGGCGACGCCTGCACGGCCGACGGTGCCGACGGGACCGCGGGGCCCTCCCGTGGGGCGCGTACGTCCCCGGGGTTCGCCGCGTTGTGCGAGCGACGGGCCGCCGCGCTGGCGCCCGGGTCGGGAGGGGGCTCCTGGATCGCGGAGAACGGCACGGTGATCGAGCAGGCGCAGATCCTCACCACGCACAATCTGGCGGTCCTGGTCCACCGCGTGGGCATCGCCCCGGACGACGGCTGGGACGAGCTGGCCCGGCGCTCCTTCGTCACCGTGTGCCGGCTGACCCTCCGGCTGCACCACGACCGGGGGTCGCTGAGCACCATCAAGGACATCGCCTACGCCTGGCGGCAGATGGTCTTCCAGCTGTCCCTGTGCAGGCCGGGCGGGCGGGCCCGCACCCTGGCCTGGCTGTCCGAGGAGGTCGCCCGGCACCCCTGGCACGTCGCCGGCCGGCTCGCGCCCGCCCTGACCGGGCTCCACCAGGTCGCCGAGGGCGGCTCGGCGGAGGAGGGCACGGGCCGGCGCATGCTGGGCTGGAGCACCGGCGGCCACTGGCTGCGGCCCGACCCGGTGCCTCCGGCTCCTCGGGCGCCTACGCCCAGGTGATCAGCCGCTTGGGCTGTTCCAGGATGGCCGCCACGTCCGCGAGGACCTTGGAGCCCAGTTCGCCGTCGACCAGACGGTGATCGAAGCTCAGCGCCAGGGTGGTGACCTGGCGGGGCTTCACCTTGCCCTTGTGGACCCACGGCTGGAGCTTGATCGCGCCGATCGCGAGGATCGCCGACTCGCCGGGGTTGAGGATCGGCGTGCCGGTGTCGACGCCGAACACGCCGACGTTGGTGATGGTCACCGTGCCGCCCTGCATCGCCGCCGGGGAGGTCTTGCCCTCCCGCGCCGTCGACACCAGGTCGCCGAGGGCCTCGGCGAGCTGCGGCAGCGTCTTGTCGTGCGCGTCCTTGATGTTCGGCACGATCAGACCGCGCGGGGTGGCCGCGGCGATGCCCAGGTTCACGTAGTGCTTGAGCACGATCTCCTGGTTCGCCTCGTCCCAGGACGCGTTGATGTCCGGGTTGCGCTTGATGGCGACCAGCAGGGCCTTGGCGATCAGCAGGAGCGGGTTGACCCGCAGGCCCTGCATGTCCTTGTCCTGCTTCAGCTCGTCGACGAGCTTCATCGTGCGCGTGACGTCGACCGTGACGAACTCGGTGACGTGCGGCGCGGTGAAGGCCGAGCCGACCATCGCCTGGGCGGTCGCCTTGCGCACCCCCTTGACCGGGACACGGGTCTCGCGCACCGCGTCGTACGACGCGACCGGGGCCGGGGCGGGCGTGGCCACGGGGGCCGCGATCGCCGGGGCCGGGGCGACCGGGGCCGGGGCGGTGGGCGCGGCCGTCTGCTGCGGTGCGGCCGCCGCGTGGACGTCCTCGCGGGTGATGATGCCGTCCGGGCCGGTCGGGGTGACCGTGGCCAGGTCGACGCCGAGGTCCTTGGCCAGCTTGCGCACCGGCGGCTTGGCCAGCGGGCGCTCGGCGACGGCCGCCGGACCGGCGTGACCGTGCCCGTTCAGCTCGGCCTGGACGGCCTGGGTGACCTGGGTGGCCGGCGACGCCTCCCGGACCGTGACCTCGGGGCCCTTGCGGGGGCGGCGCTTGGTGGAGGAGGCCGCGACGCCGTAGCCGACGAGGACCGGCTGGCGGCCCTGCGGCTTCTCCTCCTCGGGGGCGGGCGCGGGCTGCGCCGGGGCCGCGGCGGCCGCGGGTGCCTCGGCCGGGGCGGCGCCGCCGGCCACGTCCACGGCGATGATCGCCGTGCCCACGTCCACCGTGGTGCCCTCGGGGAAGCGCAGCTCGCGCACGACCCCGTCGTAGGGGATGGGCAGTTCGACGGCCGCCTTGGCGGTCTCGACCTCGCACACCACCTGGCCGTCCGTGACGGTGTCGCCGGGCTGGACATACCACTTGAGGATCTCGGCCTCGGTGAGTCCCTCGCCCACGTCGGGCATCTTGAACTCCCGCACGGACGCTTCAGTCATCGTCGTCACGTCCCTCTCCTCAGTACGCCAGGGCACGGTCGACGGCGTCGAGCACCCGGTCCAGGCCCGGCAGGTACTCCTCCTCCAGGCGGGCCGGCGGGTACGGGGCGTGATAGCCGCCGACCCGGAGCACCGGGGCCTCCAGGTGGTAGAAGCAGCGCTCGGTGATACGGGCGGCGATCTCCGCGCCCGAGCCGAAGAACACCGGCGCCTCGTGGACCACGACCAGGCGGCGGGTCTTCTCCACGGACGCCTGGATGGCGTCGAAGTCGAGGGGGGAGACCGAGCGCAGGTCGAGGACCTCCAGGGACTTGCCCTCCTCGGCGGCCGCGTCGGCGACCTCCTGGCAGAGCTTCACCATCGGGCCGTAGGCGGCGAGGGTGAGGTCGGTGCCCTCGCGGACCACGCGCGCCTTGTGCAGGGGGCCGGGGATCGCCTCGGTGTTGACCTCGGCCTTGTCCCAGTAGCGCCGCTTGGGCTCGAAGTAGATCACCGGGTCGTCGCTCTGGATGGCCTGCTGCATCATCCAGTACGCGTCGGACGCGTTGGACGGGGAGACGATCTTCAGGCCCGCCACGTGCGCGAAGAGCGCCTCGGGGGACTCGGAGTGGTGCTCGACCGCGCCGATGCCGCCGCCGTAGGGGATGCGCACGACGACGGGCAGCTTGACCTTGCCGAGCGAGCGGGCGTGCATCTTCGCGAGCTGCGTGACGATCTGGTCGTAGGCGGGGAAGACGAAGCCGTCGAACTGGATCTCCACCACCGGGCGGTATCCGCGCAGGGCGAGGCCGATCGCGGTGCCGACGATGCCGGACTCCGCGAGGGGGGTGTCGATGACGCGGCTCTCGCCGAAGTCCTTCTGCAGGCCGTCGGTCACCCGGAAGACGCCACCGAGCTTGCCGACGTCCTCGCCCATGATGAGGACCTTCGGGTCCGCCTCCAGGGCGCGGCGCAGCGACTCGTTGATCGCCTTGGCCAGAGCCATCTTTTCCGCTGCCATGTTCAGGCCCCCTCTACGTCTGCGAACGACGCCTGGTAGGCGGCGAACTGGGCTCGCTCCTCGTCGACGAGCGCGTGCCCGTCCGCGTACACGTTCTCGAAGATGGCGAAGTGGTCCGGGTCCGGCATGGCACGGACCGCTTCGCGCACTCGCCTGCCCAACGCCTCGGACTCGGCTTCGAGTTCCGCGAAGAATCCCTCGTCCGCGTGGTTTGAGGCCTCCAGGTAGCGGCGCAGGCGCAGGATCGGGTCCTTCGCCTCCCAGGCCTGGCGCTCGTCGTCGTGGCGGTAGCGGGTGGGGTCGTCGGAGGTGGTGTGGGCGCCCATGCGGTAGGTGTACGCCTCGACGAGGGTCGGGCCCTCGCCGCGGCGCGCCCGCTCCAGGGCCCACTTGGTGACCGCGAGGCACGCGAGGACGTCGTTGCCGTCGACGCGCACACCGGGGAAGCCGAAGCCCTGCGCGCGCTGGTAGAGCGGCACACGGGTCTGCTTCTCGGTCGGCTCGGAGATCGCCCACTGGTTGTTCTGGCAGAAGAACACGACCGGGGCGTTGTAGACCGCGGAGAAGGTGAAGGACTCCGCGACGTCGCCCTGACTGGAGGCGCCGTCGCCGAAGTAGGCGATCACCGCGCTGTCCGCGCCGTCCTTGGCGATGCCCATCGCGTAGCCCGTGGCGTGCAGCGTCTGGGAGCCGATGACGATCGTGTACAGCTGGAAGTTGTTGCTGTTGGGGTCCCAGCCGCCGTTGTTCACGCCGCGGAACATGCCCAGCAGGTTCGTCGGGTCGACGCCCCGGCACCAGGCGACGCCGTGCTCGCGGTAGGTCGGGAAGACGTAGTCGTCCTCGCGGGTGGCGCGGCCGGAGCCGATCTGGGCGGCCTCCTGGCCGAGCAGCGAGGCCCACAGGCCCAGCTCGCCCTGGCGTTGCAGGGAGGTCGCCTCGGCGTCGAAGCGACGGGTGAGCACCATGTCGCGGTACAGGCCGCGCAGCTCGTCGGGCGTGATGCCGGCGACGAACTGGTCGTACGTGGTGTTCTCGACGCGCTCGCCCTCGGGCGTCAGCAGCTGCACGAGCTCGGGCTCGGCGCTCTTCGCGGCGGCCTTCTTCGCAGCGGCGGTGGTGCGCCTGGCGCCGGTGCCGGCCGCCTTGCTGCCGGTGGTGCCGGCCTTGCTTCCGGCGCTGCGTCGCGGCTGGCGCGCGGCAGTGCTCTCCACGGTCACGTGTGCTCCTCCGTCGGTCCGGCCCCCGGGGTTGCCGGGTGGCCAGTGCGGCTCACCTGATTCCGACATCCGGGCACGGGGTGGGTGCCACTCGGCCGGGAACAGGCGTGACAGGTGCCCCGGCGAGCGCCCTGCGGCTATCACGTTACCCAGTGCTCCACATTTCTGTGAAACATCCCCTGACCTGCGTTTTTGCTTGGATTTCCAAGTAAATCCGCAGACCCGGTAAGGACCCTGGTCACAGCCTTGCAGGAGGCCGGAGCAACGGCACGTTATCCCGCGCACCCAGGCCACGGGAAGAGTTTCTCGGCAGCCGCCCTCGCCGCGCTCCGGCGACCCGCCCCGGCGTACGAGCCTGACTTTCCGCGGGCGATTCCGCACCTCGCGACCGTGCGCTCACCGGACGACGGCCTGGAGCGACACTTCCCGCACATCCTGTGAACGGAAACGACTGTCTGTGACAACGCCCAGCTCACAGGCCCATTGTGTGCCCTAGCATCTGGCGCGTGCCGCGACTCTGTGTACCACCCCTCGTGCCCCACGCGCCCCCTTTGAGCGCCCTTCTCCGCCGGTACGCCGCCGGTACGGCCCTCGCCTGCGAGCCGGTCGAGCAGGGGCTGCTGAACCGGGGCTACCGCCTGCGCACCACCCGCGGCCACTACTTCCTGAAGCACCACTTCGACCCCGACACCGCCGACCCCGCCGCGATCGCCCGCCAGCACCACGCCACCCGGCGACTGGCGGACCTGGGCGTGCCCGTCGCGCCCCCGCTCCCCGGCCGGGACGGCCGCACGGTCGCCGTCGTCGGCGGCCACGCCTACGCCCTGCACCCCTGGATCGACGGGCGCCACCACCACGGCACCCAGCTCACCACGGCGCAGTGCGCCCGCCTCGGGGCGCTGCTGGGGGTGGTGCACGCCGGTCTGGAGCGCGTGATGGCGACGAAGGGGCGCGTGCCCAGCCGGTCGGGCCCCCACCCCGTGGAGAGCGCCGACCCCGTCGACACCTTCACGCTGATCGACGATCTCCTCGCGCGCGTGCGCCGGCACCGGCCGGCCGACTCCTTCGACGAGCTGGCCCGGCACCGGCTGCTGGAACGCCGGGCCCTGCTGGAGCGGCACGCGGACCGGCGGCCTCCGCGCGGCGGCTCGGTCGGCTGGGTGCACGGGGACTTCCACCCTTTCAACCTGCTCTACCGGGGCGAGGCCCCCGCCGCCATCGTCGACTGGGACCGCCTGTGCGTACAGCCCCGCGCGGAGGAGACCGTACGCGCCGCCGTCATCTTCTTCGTACGGCCCGACGGCACCCTCGACCTGCCCAGGGCCCGGGCCTACGCGCGCGCGTACCGCAGGGCGGCCGGGGCCACACCGTCCCAGCTCGCGGCGGCCGTGCACCGCGTGTGGTGGGAGCGCCTGAACGACTTCTGGATGCTGCGCTGGCACTACGAACGCGGTGACACGCGCGCGGACTCCCAGTTCCCCGCCTCGTCGGCGCTCGCCGTGTGGTGGACCAGGGAGTACGACACGGTGTGCGACGCGTTCGTCGACTGACCCGTCTGCCCGCCACGCACCACGCGCGCGGGGAGCGGCTCTTCGGCTCCACGCGCGCGTGAGGGACGGTCAGCAGGCCCGGGCGGCCCGGCGTTACGGCAGGCTGAACGGAGTCGGGTCGCCGCCCGAGCCGCCGCCCGAGCCCGGGTCCGACGTGCCGCCGTCGGTCGGCGTCGTGTCGGTCGGATCGTCGCTCGGCTGGGTCTCGGTGTCCGAGGGCTGGCCCGACGGCTCGTCACTGGAATCGCCGGACGGGCTCTCCGACGGCTTGTAGGACGGCTTGTAGGACGGCGACCAGTTCGACCCGGAGTCGGAGCCGGTGCTGTCGTCCGAGGTGTCGTCGGAGGACTCGTCGGACGTCTCCTCGCTCGGCGACGCGGTGGCGGAGTCCTGGGTCGCGCTCGGCGAGGCGGTCGGCGACTGCTTCGTACCGCCCTTGTTGTCGTTGCCGCCCGCGTTCTGCAGCGCCAGCGCGACTCCCGCGGCGATCGCGATGACCGCGAGGACGGCCAGCACCCACAGCTTGCCGCGGCCGCTGCCCTTGTTGCCGTGGCCCTCGAAACCGCCGTCGTCGCCGCCCCCGTACCCGGTGGGCAGGATCGGCTGGGGGATCTGCGTGGTGCCGTCGCCGGCGTGCGCCATGACCGCGGTGCCGGCGAAGCCCGCCGACGGGGTGTTGCCGTTCGCCGGCGCGTCGACCGGGCCGGTGTTCCAGGTGCCGGTGTGGGCGCCCTGGTCGTAGAGCATCTGCAGCGCGTACTGCACTAGTCCGCGCATCTCCTCGGCCGTCTGGAACCGGTCGTCGGGTTCCTTGGCGAGGGAGCGCATGACGAGGCCGTCGAGCTCCGGCGGGCAGGCGCCGTCCGACTGCCGGGACGGCGGGACGGGGATGTCCTGAACGTGCTGGTAGACCACCGACAGCGGCGTCTCGCCGGTGAACGGGGGCCGCAGCGCGAGGAGTTCGTAGAGGAGGCAGCCCGTCGCGTACAGGTCGGAGCGGTGGTCGACGGCCTTGCCGAGCGCCTGCTCCGGCGACAGGTACTGCGGGGTGCCCATCACCATGCCGGTCTGCGTCATCGTCGTGGACGCGCCGTGCAGGGCGCGGGCGATGCCGAAGTCCATCACCTTGACGGCACCGTTGTGGGTGATGATGACGTTCGCCGGCTTGATGTCGCGGTGCACGATGCCGTGCTGATGCGAGTAGGCCAGCGCCTCCAGCACCCCGGACACGATGATCAGCGCCTGCTCGGGGCCCGGCGCCTCGGCGTTGAGGAGGAGGTCGCGGATCGTGCGCCCCTCGACGATCTCCATCACGATGTACGGCACGGACTGGCCGCCGACGAAGTCCTCGCCGGAGTCGTACACGGCGACGATCGCGTGGTGGTTGAGACCGGCCACCGACTGGGCCTCGCGCGTGAAGCGGGCCTTGGACACCGGGTCTTCGGCGAGGTCGGCGCGCAGCAGCTTGACCGCGACGGTGCGTCCCAGCCGGACGTCCTCCGCCGCGAACACTTCGGCCATGCCGCCCCGGCCGAGCCTGCGGGTCAGGCGGTACCGGCCGTCCCCGACGAGCCCGCCGTTGCCCCAGTTCTCCGGCGCGTCCGACATGCCGCCGCCAGTCGCCTCGGGGTCGGACGGGCCCTGAGAGCGCTGCTGCTGTGCCATCAGTCCTCGCCGTCGTTTCTGCCCGCGGTGCGCGCGGTGTTGTCACGGTCTTAGTCGGCCACGCTACAGCCTCCACGGGGGCCGCCGGACCGGGACGACCCCGCTGACCGGCCCGAGACGGACCGGCCGTACCAGCCGTATCACGGGCCGTGGTGCGCTTTCTGTGTACCGCTCGTACGCCTGCTGTAACGCTTCCGCGACGCTTCCTTCGCGTACGGTCACGGAACGGGCACCGAGCTTGACGTGTCAGTGCCCTCGGGCAGACTTGGCCGAGAATGAGACATTCGATCATCGACAGTCGAGCCGGCGCCAGAAGGCCGATGGGGGACGCAGAGACATGAGCCAGGACGGCGCACACGGCCGGTACGCGGGGCGTTCGCTCGCCGGTGGCCGCTACCAGCTGCGCGACTTGCTCGGCGAGGGCGGCATGGCCTCGGTGCACCTGGCGTACGACGCCGTGCTCGACCGCCAGGTCGCGATCAAGACGCTGCACACCGAGCTCGGCCGTGAGCAGGCCTTCCGCGAGCGCTTCCGCCGCGAGGCCCAGGCCGTGGCCAAGCTCACGCACACCAACATCGTCTCCGTCTTCGACACCGGTGAGGACGATGTCGACGGCATGACGACCCCGTACATCGTCATGGAGTACGTCGAGGGCAAGCCGCTCGGCTCTGTTCTCGACGCGGACGTACGGCAGTTCGGCGCGATGCCCGCCGACAAGGCGCTGAAGGTCACCGCGGATGTGCTGGCGGCGCTGGAGATCAGCCATGAGATGGGGCTGGTCCACCGCGACATCAAGCCGGGCAACGTGATGGTGACCAAGCGCGGCGTCGTCAAGGTGATGGACTTCGGCATCGCGCGCGCGATGCAGTCCGGCGTCACGTCGATGACGCAGACCGGCATGGTCGTCGGCACCCCGCAGTACCTGTCGCCGGAGCAGGCCCTCGGCCGCGGTGTGGACGCCCGCTCCGACCTGTACTCGGTCGGCATCATGCTGTTCCAACTGGTCACCGGGCGGCTGCCGTTCGACGCGGACTCGCCGCTGGCGATCGCCTACGCGCATGTGCAGGAGGAGCCGGTCGCCGCGTCCTCCATCAACCGCGCGCTGCCGCCGGCCGTGGACGCGCTGATCGCCCGCGCGCTGAAGAAGAACCCGAACGAGCGCTTCCCGACCGCCGTCGCCATGCGCGACGAGTGCCTGCGCGTCGCCGCCTCCTTCCAGGCGACGCCGCCGAGCATCGTGCCGGGCACGCCCACGCAGAGCGGCGCGGGCGTCGGCTCCGCGGTGTTCCCGCCGGTCGGCCAGACCCCGCCGCCGGCCGCGGGCCAGGTGCAGACGCCGTACCAGCCGCAGACCCCGAACCCGTACAGCACCCCGGCGCCCGCCCCGGCCTACGGCTACCCGCAGCAGGGCGGCTACCAGACGCCGACGCCCTATCAGCAGGGCGCGCCGACGCCTCCCGCGTACAACCTCAGCCCGCAGCCGTCGAGGTCGGTGTCCTCGGGCGGCGGCAAGAACAACAGGCCGGTGATCATCGGCTCGGTGGTCGTCGCGGTCGTCGCGGTGGGCGCGCTGATCGGGGCGCTGTTGTACGCCGGCGGCAGCGAGGACGAGGGCGGCGGCACCACGACCTCCTCCCCGCCGGCGACGCGGGCGGCCGGTTACCGGGGCCCGGACACGTCCAAGACGATCGACCCGACGGAGTGCAGCGAGCCCGAGGAGTCGTACAACGACCCGGACAAGATCCGGATGCCGAGCTTCAAGTTCAAGAACATCACGTCGGTCAAGGAGTGCTTCCAGGCCGCCGGCTGGACGATGAAGATCAAGCAGTACGAGGAGAACACGTACGGCGAGGGGACGGTCATGGACCAGTTCCCGTCCGCCGACACGGACGTCGACCCCAAGCACATGCCGGAGATCGAACTGAGCGTGTCGACGGGGTACCCGCCGGCGGGCTGACCCCCACGGACACAGAGGGCCCGGCGATCTTCGCCGGGCCCTTGGTCATGGGCTGTGTCTATAGCGTCTCTAGGTGTCTTCTATAGGTGTCTTCTATAGGTAGGGCCCGCCCGAGCGGCCGCCCGGGTGCTGGTCGTCGGCGCCCTCGTGGGCGACGCCCGGCGGCAGCGCCCGGCGCATCTGCTCCAGCTGGGCCCGCGCGGCCATCTGCTGGGCGAACAGCGTGGTCTGGATGCCATGGAACAGGCCCTCCAGCCAGCCGACCAACTGCGCCTGGGCGATGCGCAGTTCCGCGTCGGAGGGCGTTCCGTCGTCCGTGAAGGGCAGCGAGAGCCGCTCCAGCTCCTCGACCAGCTCCGGGGCGAGACCGTCCTCCAGCTCCTTCACCGAGCTGCGGTGGATCTCCTTCAGCCGGACCCGGCTCGCCTCGTCCAGGGGAGCGGCGCGCACCTCCTCCAGGAGCTGCTTGATCATGCTGCCGATCCGCATGACCTTGGCCGGCTGCTCGACCTGCTCCGTCACCGGGATCTCGCGGGAGTCCTCGTCTGCGTCCATGCCGCCGAGCGCCATGCCGTCCTGGCCCACCACCAGGATCCGCTGGGCGTTCTCCGGCGACCTTTCGTTCCTCGGCATCTCCATGCCGCCATTCTCTCGCACGCGTACATCTCATCAGCGGGGTGCCCCCGATGGGGGGTGATCCACCGTCTTGCCCGCACGAACCGCCCGACATGGACGCGCGTGAAATGCCCCGAACGTCCCACTGTGTGAGGCTTGCCCCGTGACGGCATGGTGGCGCGCGTGGTGGGTGACGGGAGCGGCCCTGCTCGCCTGCGGAACGGTCCCTTCGTACGGCGTCGAGCACCACGCCGCGCCGGCCGCTCCCTCGGCGTCGGCGTCGGCGTCGTCCTCCCCCGCCGAGCCGGACCGGGCGGGGAGTGGGGCGGGCGAGGGGCGGGTCCGGCCGGGGCGGACCGTGAGCGCGCCGGAGGACGACGATGACGTGGCGGAGGAGGGCGCGGCGGAGGACGGCGGCGAGGAAGAGGAGGGCGTCGAGGAGGAAGGCGTCGGCCCGGCGCCGAGCCCCTCCCCGACCACCGCCCCGGTTCCTTCCACGGCCCCGGATCCGGCCGAGGCGCAGGCCGCCGAACCCTCCGAGCCCGCCGGCCGCGTGCTGCGCGTCCTGCCGCTCGGCAGCGGCCTGATCCTGATCGGCCTGGGCTTCGGCCTCGCGTTCTTCGCCCTGCGACTGCGACGGGACTAGGGACTTTCTTTCGGATCTGGTCGGCGCCTGGAGGCGAGGGCCGACCGCTGCGGACGTTCAGCTCTAGGGTGCGACCAGCAGGACCTTGCCCACGTGGCCGCTCTCCTCGACGAGGCGGTGGGCGTCCGGGGCCTGGGGCATCGGGATCTCGCGGTCGACGACCGGCTGGACATGGCCGGCGTCGAGCAGCGGCCAGACATGCTCGCGCACGGCCGCGACGATGGCCGCCTTCTCCCCGAGCGGACGGGCCCGCAACGAGGTCGCGCTGATCGCGGCCCGCTTGGCGAGCAGCGCGGCGATGTTCAGTTCGCCCTTGATGCCGCCCTGCATACCGATGATCGCGAGCCGTCCGTTGACGGCGAGCGCCCGGACGTTGCGGTCGAGGTACTTGGCGCCCATGTTGTCGAGGATGACGTCGGCACCCGCGCCGTCGGTGGCCCGGGCGATCTCCTCGACGAAGTCCTGCTCCCGGTAGTTGATCAGGATGTCCGCGCCCAGCTCGGCACACCGGTCGAGCTTCTCCCGGGTGCCGGCCGTGACGGCGACCTTCGCGCCGACCGCCTTGGCGAGCTGGACCGCCATGGTGCCGATGCCGCTGGAGCCACCGTGCACGAGCAGGGTCTCACCGGGGCGCAGATGGGCGATCATGAAGACGTTCGACCAGACCGTGCACACCACCTCGGGCAGCGCGGCCGCCCGCGTGAGGTCCACGCCCTTGGGGACCGGCAGCAGCTGGCCGGCGGGGACCAGCACCTTCTCGGCGTATCCGCCGCCGGAGAGCAGCGCGCACACCTCGTCGCCGACGGACCAGCCGGACACCCCGGGGCCCAGCGCGGCGATCCGGCCCGAGCACTCCAGGCCCGGGTAGGGGGAGGCGCCGGGCGGCGGGTCGTAGAAGCCCTGCCGTTGCAGGATGTCCGCGCGGTTGACGGCGCTGGCCACCACCTCGACCAGGACCTCGCCCTCGCCGGGCTCCGGGTCGGGCACCTCGGCCCACACCAGCGCCTCGGGGCCACCAGGTTCGGGAATCGTGATCGCATGCATGAGCAGGACGCTACCGCCCGGCCCGGCCCGTGGGAGCCCTCAGCGCTCCCGCGCCCGGCCGGGGTCCGGGGCCGGGTCCGGGTCCTTCACGGTTTCACGTGAAACATGCCCCGATTCCGGCGGTCGCCCACGGCAGATCCAGCAGTTCCACCTCGTGGCCCGCCCGCGACCCGCCCGGCGGTACGACGGCCAGCGCGTCGGCGGCCGCGATGCCCCGCAGCATCGCCGGACCGTTGTAGTGCAGCGGCATCGCATGGTCACCCCGCAGCACCACCGGAATGAGCCGGGTGTCGTACGGATGCCCGTGCGCCGCCTCCTTCAGCGGCAGCGCGTACGGCTCCGGCGCGGGACGCGCGGCCAGGGTGCGCAGCAGGGGTTCGGCGAGGGTGAGCAGGCCGGAGACGGCGGCGAGCGGATTGCCGGGCAGACCCACGAGGTGCTGGGTGGCGTTGAGGCGGGCCAGCAGCATGGGGTGCCCGGGGCGCACCTTGACGCCGTCCACCAGCAGCTCGGCCTCGACGCGGCGCAGGATCGGGTGGACGTGGTCGACGGGGCCGCTCGCGGTGCCGCCCGTGGTGACGATCAGGTCGGCGGCGGAGGACGTCACGGCCCGATGCAGGGCCTCCGCGTCGTCGCCGAGCCGCCGGACGTCCAGCACCTCGGCGCCCAGAGCCCGCAGCCACGGCGGCAGCATCGGGCCGAGTGCGTCCCGGATCAGTCCGTCGTGCGGACGTCCCTCGGTGAGCAGCTCATCGCCCAGGACGAGGACCTCGACGCGGGGACGCGGGACGGCGGCGAGGGTGTCGTATCCGGCGGCCGCCGCGAGGCCGAGGACGGCGGGGGTGACGACGGCTCCCATGGGCAGCAACTGATCGCCGCTACGGCACTCCTGGCCCCGGGGCCGGATGTCCTGGCCGTGGACGACGTCCCGGGTGGGGTGCAGCCGGCCCTTGTCGTCGAGGCGGCCGTGTTCGCTGCGCAGGACGGCGGTGGTGTCCGGGGGGATGCGGGCGCCGGTGGCGATCCGGACGGCCTCGCCGTCGGCGAGCGGGGCGGGTGCCGCGTGGCCGGCCAGCACGCCCTCGTCGCGCACGGCCCAGGGGCCCGGCCCGGCGACCGCCCAGCCGTCCATCGCGGAGGTGTCGAACGAGGGGAGGTCGGTCAGGGCGGCCAGGGGAGCGGCGAGGACGAGGCCGAGGGCGTCGGCGAGGGTGACGGAGACGGGGGTGCGGCGGGCGGCACCGGCGCGGGCCGCGATCGCCCGGGCCTCGGGCCAGGGGGTCGCCCGGTGGTGGGTGTCGTGGCGGGGGGAAGCGGGCTGCGCGGCCCCGGGCACACCTGCGGGGCCCCGGGCGGCGGAGCCGTTGCCGTCCTTCACGAGGGCCAGCACCTCCTCGACGTCGAGGTCCTCGGCGTCCTGGTCCTCCCGGACACCCCGGGCGGTCATCCGGCGTCCGGGCGGGTGTCGGGGGTGGCGTCGGGGGCCACGTCGGGCTTGCCGTCCCCGGTGTCCTCCCGCGCCCAGCGCAGGGCCAGGTCGGCGGCTTTGCGGGCGGCCTCGGCGACCGCCTCGGGGCCGCCCCCGGCGTGTGCGGCGGCGTAGCCGACGAGGAACGTGGTCAGCGGGGCGGCGGGCCGGGCCACGCCGTGGGCGGCGTCGCGGGCGAGGTCGAGAAGGACGCCGGTGTCGACCTCCAGGTCGATGCCCAGCTCGTCCTTGACTGCGGAGATCCATTCTTCCAACACGTGGCCATGCTCCCTGATACGTGCCCTGGCGGCGGCGAGGTCGTCCCAGGTGTCGCAGTCGAAGGACGCGACGGGGTCGGGGACGCGGGTGAGGTTGAGTTCAGCGGTGAGCAACCGCAACGGACGCCCGGCGAGGCCGTGCTTGTGGCCGGGGGCGGAGGGGTGCTCGGCGGCGGCGTGCTCGTCGTCGGCGGCGGAGGCGGCGGCGCGCTCATGGCCTGCGGCGGTGGCGGGCTCGCGGCCGGAGGCGACAGCGGGCTCGCGGCCGGAGGCGGTGGCGGGCTCATGGCCTGCGGCGGTGGCGGGCTCGCGGCCGGAGGCGACAGCGGGCTCGCGGCCGGAGGCGGTGGCGGGCTCATGGCCTGCGGCGGCGGTGGGCTCGCGGCCGGAGGCGACAGCGGGCTCGCGGCCGGAGGCGGTGGCGGGCTCGTGGCCGGAGGCGGCGGTGGGCTCGTGGCCGGAGGCGGTGGTGGTGAGGAGTTGTCGCAGGCGTCGGGTGGCATAGGCGGCGACGAGGGGCTGGTCGCGGCCGTCGGCGTCGGTGAGCAGGGCGCCCTCGGCGCCGCTCGACCGAAGGGCGGTCAGCAGTCGGCGTACCGTGCCGGACGCGAGGAAGGGCAGGTCGGCGGAGAGGACGACGACCTGGTCGGCGGTGACGCGGTCGAGACCGGCGCCGAGCGCGGCCAGCGGGCCACCGCCGGGCGGTTCCTCGCGCGCCCAGGTCACGGGGCGGGCCGTGGGGCGGGGGTCGGCGACGACGACCGTCGTGCGCGCGTCGGCGCAGGCGGCGAGCACCCGGTCGAGGAGCGCGCGTCCGCCGACGCGCAGGCCCGGCTTGTCGGCGCCCCCGAGCCGCCGGGCACCGCCACCGGCGAGGACGATGGCGTCGTAGGGCTCGTTCGAGGTCACCCCCCGAGTATGCGACCCTCCGGCCCGGGGGAACGGGCCGGAGGGCCTCCGTCGTCACGGGGTGCTCGGCAGCACCGCTGTCAGACGGTCCGCGGCGGTACCGCCGTCACAGGGTCCGCAGCAGCACCGCCGGTTGTTCGACGCAGTCCGCCACATAGCGCAGGAAGCCGCCCGCGGTGCCGCCGTCGCAGACCCGGTGGTCGAAGGTGAGCGAGAGCTGGACGACCTGGCGCACGGCCAGTTCGCCCTCGTGCACCCACGGCTTGGGCACGATGCGGCCGACGCCGAGCATCGCCGCCTCGGGGTGGTTGATGATCGGCGTGGAGCCGTCGACGCCGAACACGCCGTAGTTGTTGAGCGTGAAGGTGCCGCCGGTCAGGTCGGCGGGCGTGAGGCTGCCCGCGCGGGCGGCCTCGGTGAGCCGGCCGAACTCCGCGGTGAGTCCCTCCGCGTCGCGCGCGTGGGCGTCCCGGACGACGGGGACGACCAGTCCGCGCGGGGTCTGGGCGGCGAAGCCCAGGTGCACATGGTCCAGCTGGACGACCTCGCGGGCCTCCAGGTCGACCGTGGAGTTCAGCTCGGGGTAGCGGGCCAGGGCGGCCGTGCAGATCCGGGCGAGGAGCGCCAGCAGGGAGATCTTCGGCCCCCCGGCCGCGTTCATCGCCGTACGCGCGCGCATGAGTTCGGTGGCGTCCGCGTCCACCCAGCAGGTCGCGTCCGGGATCTCGCGCCGGCTGCGGGACAGCTTGTCGGCGACCGCGCCCCGGACTCCCTTGAGGGGGACGCGGGTGCCGCCGGTGAGGGCGGAGGACGCGGTGACCGTCGGTGCCGTCACGCGGGCGGGCGCACCGGGCGACGGCTGGAGCTGGGGGGCCTGGGCCGGGGTCGCCTGGGTACGGGGCCGTGTGCCGCGTCCCTGCGCGGCGGCGACCCGCAGCGCGTCCTCCACGTCGGCCCGCAGAATCAGTCCGTCGGGCCCGGAGCCGGTCAACTCCCGCAGATCCAGGCCGTTCTCCCGGGCGAGCCGCCGCACGAGGGGCGAGATCACGGGGACGGGTCCCTCACCGCGGCCGGTGTCGACGGCGGGAGCGGCACCCACGGGGGCCGAAGGGGCCGCCGGAGAGCCGCTCGCCACGCCGTTCGCGGCGGTCGGCGCTGCGGCCGACGCGGTGGCCGAGGGGGTCGTCGGCCGGACCCGCCTGCGGCGCGCGGGAGGCGCCCCCGTGCCGTAGCCCACGAGCACATTGCCGGAGCCCTCGCGCCCGGAAGCCGCACCCGAACCACCGCCCGGGCCTGTGCCGGCGCCGCCGCCCGGTACCGCTCCCGGGGTCCCGTCCGCGCCGGTCGGCCGGTCCAGCGAACCCTCGTCCGATCCATCGGCCGGACCGCCGGAGGCCGGCGCGCCGACGGCGACCGTCAGCAGCGGGGCGCCGACCGGCAGTTCCGTGCCCTCCTCGCCGAAGCGGGCGGTGACCACGCCGCCGTAGGGGCAGGGGACCTCGACCATCGCCTTGGCCGTCTCGACCTCGACGACGGGCTGGTCGATGGCGACGACATCGCCGACCTCGACCAGCCAGCGCACGATCTCCGCCTCGGTGAGCCCCTCACCGAGGTCGGGCAGCTTGAACTCCAGCACCTGTGCCATCAGTTCTGGGCCTCCCATTGCAGACGCGCCACGGCGTCCAGGATGCGGTCGACGCCGGGCAGGTGGTGGCGCTCCAGCATCGGCGGCGGATACGGGATGTCGAAGCCGGCGACGCGGAGCACCGGCGCCTCCAGGTGGTGGAAGCAGCGCTCCGTGACGCGGGCCGCGATCTCCCCGCCCGGGCCGCCGAAGGAGCCCGATTCGTGCACGACGACCGCACGGCCGGTCCGCCGCACCGAGGCGCAGACCGTCTCGTCGTCGAAAGGCACCAGGGAACGCAGGTCGACGACTTCGAGGTCCCAGCCCTCCGCCCGGGCCGCCTCGGCGGCTTCGAGGCAGACGGGCACCGACGGACCGTAGGTGATGAGGGTGGCGCTCCGGCCCGAGCGCCGCACCACCGCGCGGCCTATCGGGTCAACGGTCTGCGGGTCGTCCGGGTTCCAGGTGTCCTTCGACCAGTACAGCCGCTTCGGTTCGAGGACGACGACCGGGTCGTCGGAGGCGATGGCGGCGCGCAGCAGCCCGTAGGCGTCGGCGACGGTGGCGGGCGTGACGACATGGAGCCCCGGAGTCGCCATGTAGTACGCCTCGGAGGAGTCGCTGTGGTGCTCGACTCCGCCGATGCCGCCGCCGTAGGGGACGCGGATCGTGATCGGCAGGGGCATCTTGCCGCCCGTGCGGTTGCGCATCCGCGCGACATGGCTGATCAGCTGCTCGAACGCGGGGTAGGCGAAGGCGTCGAACTGCATCTCCACGACCGGACGCAGCCCGTACATCGCCATGCCGACGGCGGTGCCGAGGATGCCGGCCTCGGCGAGGGGGGTGTCGGTGCAGCGGTCCTCGCCGAACTCCTTGGCGAGGCCGTCGGTGACGCGGAAGACGCCGCCCAGCGTGCCGACGTCCTCGCCCATCACATGGACGGTGGGGTCGGCGGCCATCGCGTCGCGCAGCGCGCGCGTGAGGGCCTGGGCCATGGTGGCCGGCTTGAGGGCGACGGTGGCCATCAGTGGGTCCCTTCCTGCTCGGCGTCCAGCTCGGCGCGCAGCAGGGCGCGCTGCTCCCGCAGCTGCGGGGTGGGCTCGGCGTAGACGTGGGCGAACAGGTCCATGGGGTCGAGCTCCGGGTCCCGGTTCATGCGCTCGCGCAGGGCGGCGGCCATGGCCTCGGCGTCCTGGCGGGCGGCCTCGATGCCGTCCTCGTCGAGCAGGCCGCGCTCGGTCAGCTCGTGCTCCAGCAGCCGGATCGGGTCGTGCTCGCGCCAGGTCTCGACCTCGTCCGCGCCGCGGTAGCGGGTGGCGTCGTCGGCGTTGGTGTGGGCGTCGATGCGGTAGGTGATCGCCTCGACGAGGGTGGGGCCGCCGCCGGCGCGCGCGTGGCGCACGGCGTCGGAGAGGACCTCGTGCACGGCGGCCGCGTCGTTTCCGTCGACCAGGCGGCCCGGCATGCCGTATCCGACGGCCTTGTGGGCCAGGGAGGGCGCGGCGGTCTGCTTGGCGAGCGGCACGGAGATCGCGAAGCCGTTGTTCTGGACGAGGAAGACGACGGGGGCCTGCCAGACGGCCGCGAAGTTCAGCGCCTCGTGGAAGTCGCCCTCGCTGGTGCCGCCGTCGCCGACCATGGCCAGCGCGACCACGTCGTCGCCCTTGAGGCGGGCGGCGTGGGCGAGGCCGACGGCGTGCGGGAGCTGGGTGGCGAGCGGGGTGCACAGGGGGGCCACGCGGTGGGCGTACGGGTCGTAGCCGGTGTGCCAGTCGCCGCGGAGCAGGGTGAGCGCCTCGACGGGGTCCACGCCGCGTGCGACGGCGGCGAGGGTGTCGCGGTAGCTCGGGAAGAGCCAGTCGCGTTCCTTGAGGGCCAGCGCGGCGGCGACCTCGCAGGCCTCCTGACCGGTGCTGGAGGGGTAGACGGCGAGGCGGCCCTGCTTGGTGAGGGCGGTGGCCTGCGTGTTGTACCGGCGACCGCGCACCAGCTGGGCGTAGAGCCGGCGCAGCAGCTCCGGGTCGGCCTTGGCTGCGGCCTCGGTGCCCAGGACGCGGTACGGCTCCGCGTCGGGCAGCAGCGGCGCGGGGTCCATGCGGGGCTGCCAGGCGGGCGGCGGCGTGGGCCGGTAAGCGCCTCGCTGCTCCATGACCGTCATGACGGCACCTCCTCGTGGGAGCGGCTACGGGGAGGCGCGTCGGCTGTGATGCGCCTCACCTACCGATTGTTCGGTCGTCGGCACATTTTGGCTACGGGTGGCCTCAGGCTGTGGACAAACGGTTCTGCACAGCCTGAGATGGACGCAGTACGTCCATGGTAGGGAGGCGGGGGGACATGGCACCTGAACAAATGGCCGACGGGCCGGACCCGACGCTCGTCCTCCCACCCGCGCGCCCCCTCGACGCGATAGACCAGGACATCCTGCGGATGCTCCAGGCCGACGGCCGCGCGTCGATCCGATCGGTCGCCGAAAGCGTCCATGTCTCGCGCGCCAACGCCTACGCGCGGATCAACCGGCTCGTCGAGGACGGCGTGATCCGTGGCTTCGGCGCGCGTGTGGACCATGAGCGGGCGGGCCAGGGCACGTCGGCGTACATCACCCTGAAGATCGTCCAGAACACCTGGCGCACTGTCCGCGAACAGCTGCGCCAACTGCCCGGCGCCTCCCACATCGCCCTGGTCGGCGGGGATTTCGACGTGCTGCTGCTGGTCCACACGCCGGACAACAGGGCCCTGCGCGAGCTGGTCCTCACCCGGCTCCAGGCCATTCCCGAGGTGCTGAGCACGCGCACGCTCCTGGTCTTCGAGGAGGAGGACCTGGAACCGCAGAGCTGAGCCCCGGCTCCGGGGGGCCGGAAGCCGGGGCCGGGGCCGCGTGGGCGGGGTCAGCCGGCGCGGCGGAGGCCGGTGAAGACCAGGCGGGCGACCGCGTCCGCCACCTCGCGTTCGCCGGCGCCGCGGCCGTCGGGGCGGTACCACTCGACGATCGAGTTGATCATGCCGAAGACCAGGCGGGTGGCGAGACGGACCTCGACGTCGCCGCGCACGTCGCCGTCCGCGGCGGCCGCCTTGAGGAGCTCGGCGACCCGGTGGTCGAAGTCCCGGCGCCGCTCCAGCGCCCACCGCTCGGTGTCCGTGTTGCCCCGCACGCGCAGGAGGAGGGTCACATAGGGGAGTTCGGCGATGAGGACCTCGACCATGCGCCGCACCACGTACTCCAGGCGGGCGGCGGCGCGCCCCACGCGCGCGTGCTCCTCGTCGAGGATCCCGAACAGGCCGTCCAGAGCGCGGCTGACGGCCCGCCGCAGCAGTTCCTCCTTGCCGGCGACGTGGTGGTAGATCGACGACTTGGAGATGCCGGCCGCCCGGGAGAGATGCTCCATGGACGTGCCGTCGTAGCCGCGCTCGTTGAAGACCTGCACGGCGACCGAGAGCAGGGTCTCCGGGGTGTACGTGTCGCGCTTGGCGGTGGTCACGAGGCGCCCTCCCGCTTCTCGGTGGCGTAGGAGTGCCGGTAGAGGGCGAGGGAGGGCGCGTAGCGGCCGGAGGGGTCGCGTTCGTGCAGGTCGTCCAGGAGGGAGCAGGCCCAGGTGCGGCCCAGCCTGCGGCTCCACTCGAAGGGGCCGAGGGGGTAGTTCACGCCGAGCCGCATGGCGGTGTCGATGTCCTCCTCGGTGGCGACGCCCTTGGCGACGGCGTCGTGCGCGAGGTCGACGATCCGGGCCACCGTCCGGGCGACGATCATGCCGGGCACGTCACCGATGACGCTGACGTCCTTGCCGAGCGCCTGGAACAGGCCGATCGCCTCCGACAGGGCCTGCGGCGAGGTGTCCTGGGAGGTGGAGAGCGCGATACGGGTGGCCTTGCGGTAGTCGAGGGCGAGGTCGAAGTAGACGACGTCGCGGAACTCCACGGAGGTCTGCCCGTCGGCGAGCGCCAGCTGTCCGTCGGAGGGCAGCACCAGGCGGGTGCCGTGGTCCTCTTCCTCCTCGCGCACCGGGATGCCCGCCTCGCGGATCATCGCGAGCAGCTCGGACGCGGGACCCAGGTCGCCCTCGGCGACCACGTACGCGGGCGGCTGGTGCTTCTCCGCGGTGTGCGGCTCGGCGGCCTCGGCGTCCTCGCGGTAGTCGTACCAGCCCTGGCCCGACTTGCGGCCGAGGCGGCCCGACTCGACCAGGCGGCGCTGGGCGAGGGACGGGGTGAAGCGCACGTCCTGGAAGAAGGACTGCCACACGGAGTGCGTGACGGACTCGTTGACGTCCTGGCCGATCAGATCGGTCAGCTCGAAGGCGCCCATCCGGAAGCCGCCCGACTCGCGCAGGACGGCGTCGATCGTGGCCGGGTCGGCGCCCTGGGCCTCGTAGACCGCGAACGCCTCGGCGTAGAAGGGCCGGGCGATGCGGTTGACGATGAAGCCGGGCGTGTCGGCGCAGGCCACCGGAGTCTTGCCCCAGGCGCGGGCCATCTCGTACGCGCGCGTGGCCGACGTGACGTCGGTGGCGTACCCGGAGACGACCTCGACCAGCGGCATCAGCGGGGCCGGGTTGAAGAAGTGCAGGCCCACGAAGCGGCCGGGGTTGCGCAGGACGCCGCCGACGGCCGTCACCGAGAGGGACGAGGTGTTGGTGGCGAGCAGGCAGTCGTCGGAGACGATCGCCTCCAGCGCGCGCAGCAGCTCCTGCTTGACGTCCAGCCGCTCCAGGACGGCCTCGACGACCAGCGCGCAGTCCGCGAGTTCGGTGAGGTCCTCGGCGGGCAGCAGGCGGGCGCGGGCGGCGTCCCGGTCGGCGGGCGTGAGGCGGTCCTTCTCGACCAGCCGGTCGAGGCGCGCGCCGATCGCGGCGGCCGCTTCCCGGGCGCGGCCCGGTGCGGCGTCGTACAGCCGTACCCGGTGGCCCGCGACCAACGCGACCTGGGCGATGCCCTGGCCCATGGTGCCCGTGCCCACGACGGCCACGGGGCTGCTGAGGTCGAGTGCTGTCATGTGCGCGATCCTCCCGCACGGGGTTTTCCACAGATGCGGCAGGCCCCCTTGTCCCGACCGATCGTTCGGTTACTCTAACCCTGACTGCTCATTCCTGCCCATGTTTCTGCCCAGGTCATGAACTCGACGGCGAGTTCTTTGAAACAAGGAGTTGGTCCCGCATGGCCGCCCAGCTGACCGCGCACGACCTGATCGCCAAGCACCGGCCCACCCTCGACCAGGCGCTGGAGGCCATCCGCACGCGCGCGTACTGGTCCCCGCACCCCGAGCACCCGAAGGCGTACGGGGAGAGCGGCAGCCTGGACGCGGCGGCGGGCAAGGCCGCCTTCGACGCGCTGCTGAACAGCCGCCTCGACCTCGGCCAGCCGGGCACGGACGACTGGGTGGGCGGCGAGGTCTCGCCGTACGGCATCGAGCTGGGCGTGACCTACCCGCACGCGGACGTGGACGTCCTGCTGCCGGCCATGCGGGAGGGGCAGCGCGCGTGGCGCGACGCGGGGGCGGAGATCCGCTCGGTGGTCTGTTTGGAGATCCTCAAGCGGATCTCCGACCGGACGCACGAGTTCGCGCACGCGGTCATGCACACCTCCGGCCAGGCGTTCATGATGGCGTTCCAGGCGGGCGGCCCGCACGCGCAGGACCGCGGCCTGGAGGCGGTGGCCTACGCGTATGTGGAGCAGGTGCGCACCCCCGACACGGCGGAGTGGAGCAAGCCGCAGGGCAAGCGGGACCCGCTCGCGCTGACCAAGCGGTTCACGCCCGTCCCGCGCGGTGTCGCGCTGCTCATCGGCTGCAACACCTTCCCGACGTGGAACGGCTACCCGGGCCTGTTCGCCTCCCTGGCCACCGGCAACGCGGTCCTCGTGAAGCCCCACCCACGCGCGGTGCTGCCGCTCGCGCTGACCGTGCAGGTCGCGCGCGAGGTGCTCGCCGAGGCCGGCTTCGACCCGAACCTGGTCGCGCTGGCCGCCGAGCGGCCCGGCGAGGGCATCGCCAAGACCCTGGCCACGCGCCCCGAGATCCGGATCATCGACTACACCGGCTCGACCGCCTTCGGCGACTGGCTGGAGACCAACGCCCGCCAGGCGCAGGTCTACACGGAGAAGGCCGGCGTCAACACGGTGATCGTCGAGTCGACCTCCGACTACAAGGGAATGCTGTCCAACCTGGCGTTCTCGCTGTCGCTGTACAGCGGCCAGATGTGCACCACCCCGCAGAACCTCCTCGTGCCGCGCGACGGCATCCGCACCGACGAGGGCCCCAAGACCTTCGACGAGGTCACGGCCGACCTCGCGCGCGCGGTCGACGGCCTCCTCGGTGACGACGCCCGCGCGAACGCGCTGCTCGGCGCCATCGTCAACCCGGATGTGAAGGCCCGCCTGGAGGCGGCGGCCGGGCTCGGCGAGGTCGCGCTCGCCTCCCGTGAGATCAGCAACCCCGACTTCCCGGGCGCGGTCGTGCGCACGCCGGTCATCCTCAAGCTGGACGGCGCCAAGCCGGACGCCGAGGCCGCCTACATGAGCGAGTGCTTCGGTCCGGTCTCCTTCGCCGTCGCCGTCGACTCCGCGGGCGACGCGGTGGAGCTGCTGCGACGGACGGTGCGGGAGAAGGGCGCGATGACCGTGGGCGCGTACACGGTCGACCCCGAGGTCGAGGAGGCCGTCCAGGAGGTCTGCCTGGAGGAGGCCGCGCAGCTGTCGCTGAACCTCACGGGCGGGGTGTACGTCAACCAGACCGCCGCGTTCTCCGACTTCCACGGGTCGGGCGGCAACCCGGCGGCCAACGCCGCGCTGTGCGACGGCGCGTTCGTGGCCAACCGCTTCCGGGTCGTCGAGGTGCGCCGGGAGGCCTGAGCACCGATCCAGGCTGAAGCCTGGTCCAGGCTCAGGCCCGGTCCAAGCTCAGGCCCGGTCCAGGCTCCAGTGGTACAGCGTCATCGCCACGCTCGTCGCCAGGTTGTAGCTGGAGACCTGGGGGCGCATCGGCAGCGACAGCAGGTGGTCGGCACGCGCGCGCAGGTCGGGTGACAGGCCGCTGCGCTCGCTGCCGAAGGCCAGCAACGCGTCGTCCGGGAGCTTCACGCCGCGGATGTCCTCGCCCTCCGGGTCCAGCGCGAACAGCGGGCCCGGGGGCAGTTCCGCGATCGTGAGGCGCTCCACCGCCGTCGCGAAGTGCAGCCCCGCCCCGCCCCGCACCACCGTGGGATGCCAGGGGTCGAGGGTGCCGGTCGTGACGACCCCGGTCGCGCCGAAGCCCGCCGCCAGACGGATCACGGCGCCCGCGTTGCCCAGGTTGCGCGGGTCGTCGAGGACCACCACGGGCGCGGGGCGCGGAATCCGGGCCAGCGTCTCCAGGTGGGCCGCGCGGGAGGGCCGTACCGCCAGGGCGGCCACCGCGGTGGGGTGCGGGCGCGGTACCAGGTCCTCGTAGACCGCCCTCGGCACCTCGGCCAGCAGGCCGGCCATCCGCTCCCGTACGTCCGGTGCCAGCTCGTCGGCGAGGGCGAGCGTGGCCGCGCGGTCGGCGGTGACGGCCACCGGAACCTCGGCGCCGAAGCGCAGCGCGTGCTTGAGGGCGTGGAAGCCGTCGAGCAGGACGGCGGCGCCGGCGAGGCCGCGCCACGCGCCGAGGGGGTCGTTCATGCCGTGAAGCCTACGTGGCTGTGCTCGGGCCGCTCCGCCTCCCGCGGGGGCTCCTGCCGCTGAGGCGGGACACCGGGGCCGCCGTCCTTGGTGAAGAAGCGGACACGCGCGTGTGCGACGAGGACGCCCAGGCGGCGCAGGAAGGGCGTCGGCAGGAAGACGGAGTCCGCCGCGATCATCGCCAGCGAGAAGAACGGCAGTCCGAGGATGAGGGCGATCGCCGCGTGCTCGGTCATCATCACGGCCAGCAGGACGTTCTTGACCCGCCGGTTGAACAGGGTGAAGGGGAAGGCCACCTGCGCGATCACGGTGCCGTAGGTGATGAGCATGACCATGGTGCCGTTGCTGGACAGCAGGTCGCCGAGGCCGGGCCAGGGCGAGAAGTAGTCCAGGTGGAGCGGGTAGTAGACGGCGGTGCCGTCCTGCCAGCGCGAGCCCTGGATCTTGTACCAGCCGGCCGTCGCGTAGATCATGCACGCCTCGGCCATGACCACCACGAGCGCGCCGTTGTGCAGGACGTTCGTGATCACGTCGAGCAGGATGCGCGGCTCGGCGGACCGCGCCCGCCGCCGGCCCGTGAGCCACCACAGGGCGTGCGCGGCCCACGCGGCCCACAGGAGGGCGGGGATCGGCCACTCACCGCCGAACAACTTGCCGGACGCGGTCGCCGCCACCAGAGCGACCCCGGAGACGGCCCACAGGGCGGGCCCGGCCCGGTCGGGGATCCACTCGCCTCGCGCGCGTGCCTCCTCGGTGCGCCGGGCGCGCCGCGCGTCCAGCGACCAGACCTGGCCGCACCGGGTGAAGACCAGGTAGATCGCCATCAGGTGCAGGACGTTGTCGCCGCCGTCACCAAGGAAGACGCTGCGGTTCTGCAGCGACAGCACCCCGACCATGAACAGCACCGACATCGTGCGGGTGCGCCAGCCCACCAGCAGCAGGGCGGCGGCCAGCACGGCGAGCGCGTAGACGATCTCGAACCACACCCGGCTGTCGGACCAGATCAGCGCGGTGAAGGCGCCGTTCATGTCCAGCAGCCGCCGGGCCAGCGTCCAGCTCCACGGGCCGTCGGGGCCGTACATCTCCGCGCGGTGCGGGAACTCGCGCAGCAGGAACAGCAGCCAGGTCAGGCTGAAGCCGATACGGATGACGGCGCTCTGGTACGGCCCGAGCGCCGAGCCGGTGGCCCGGGCGACAGCGCTCGACAGGGCCAGGGTGATCCGGTTCATCGCGCACCTCCCTCGGCCTCGTCGCCGGACACGGTCCACCAGGGCATGACGCGGTAGGACGGCTGCAGGGAGATCTTCTCGGAGGACCAGTCGGGCGGTGCCACGTTGGTGGAGCGGGAGCGCAGCTGGACCCGCTCGACGACGCCGTCCTCGCCGACCACGCCGCCGCGCTCCAGGCGCATGACGGCGATGCGGCGCACATACGCCTCGGACAGGGCGCCGCGCTCGCCGACCGGACGGTCGTCGCTGTCGTGCGTGGCGACGACGAAGTCCCACGCGCGACGCACTTCGTTCTGCTGGGTGTGGCTCGGCACCAGGTTGCCGTCGATGGCCCGGCCGTCCTGAGCGGACAGGTCGAACCAGCCGGTGGTGCGCGACGTGCCGTCCGGGGTCCTGATCTGGGCGCGGACCTGGACGGCGATGTTCTGCTGGAGCGGGTTCGGCGCGAAGAGCTTCCAGTTCTGCTCGAACTCGGGGTAGATCCACTCCTCGATCGCCTTGCCGTGCGACTTCGTCACCGTGTTCGACGGCGCGACGTGCAGGAACACCATCCCGAGGTGGACACAGACCGCCACGGCCACGGCGGCGACCGCGACGGCCGCGCCGATCTGGTAGCGCAGGGAGAGGGCGGCGACGCCGGTGCGGGCCTCGGCGGGCGCGGGCCCGGCGGAAGGCTCCCCGGCTGCGGACCCCTCAGCGGGAGTGCCCGCGGTCTCGCCGGTCTCCGCCTGCGCGGCCGTCCCGGCTGCCCCGCCCGGCGGTCGCTCCGATGCCTCCGCGTCCGGCCCGTACGGGGCGTCGGCGCCTCCGTCGTGCGTGTTCATTCCGCCCCGTTTCCGATGTCCGGTTCTCTTCCGGCCGCCCGCCGACCTCTGCACCCGGAATCGGATTCACCCGGACGGCTGTAGCGCGGCGGTTCCACGGAAAGGTACTCAGCTCCGCCGCCGTGCGCAGCTTTCCCCCCTCGACCACCGAGGGTGGGACGGTCCACAGGCGGTCCCGGCAGGTTATCCACAGCGGTTGACACCCTACGACGGCCGACTCACCATGGAATGGCACGGACCGAACGATCGGTCGGGAACCGAGGTCGAGGGGGACCGCATGGCGACAGCAGCCGCGCAGCACACGGTCGGCACCGAGGACGCCCTGGAGCGCGCCTTCGACGCCGCGGTGGCCGCCGACGAGCGCATCGAGCCACGCGACTGGATGCCGGACTCGTATCGCGCGACGCTGGTGCGCCAGATCGCCCAGCACGCCCACTCCGAGATCATCGGCATGCAGCCGGAGGCCAACTGGATCACGCGCGCGCCCTCGCTGCGCCGCAAGGCGATCCTGATGGCGAAGGTCCAGGACGAGGCCGGCCACGGCCTGTATCTCTACAGCGCGGCGGAGACCCTCGGCACCAGCCGCGACGAGCTCCTCGACAAGCTCCACACGGGCCGCCAGAAGTACTCCTCGATCTTCAACTACCCCACGCTGACCTGGGCGGACGTCGGCGCCATCGGCTGGCTGGTGGACGGCGCGGCGATCACCAACCAGGTGCCCCTGTGCCGCTGCTCCTACGGCCCGTACGCACGCGCGATGGTCCGCGTCTGCAAGGAGGAGTCCTTCCACCAGCGCCAGGGGTACGAGCTGCTGCTGGCCCTCAGCCAGGGCACCCCCGAGCAGCACGCGATGGCGCAGGACGCCGTGGACCGCTGGTGGTGGCCGTCGCTGATGATGTTCGGCCCGCCCGACGACGAGTCCGCGCACTCCGCGCAGTCGATGGCCTGGAAGATCAAGCGGTTCTCCAACGACGAGCTGCGCCAGCGATTCATCGACATCTGCGTCCCGCAGGCGGAGTCCCTCGGCCTGACCCTGCCCGACCCGGAACTCTCGTGGAACGAGGAGCGGGGGCACTACGACTCCGGCCCGATCGACTGGACGGAGTTCAAGGAGGTCCTCAAGGGCAACGGCCCGTGCAACGAGCAACGGCTGACCCAGCGCCGCCGGGCGCACGACGAGGGCGCCTGGGTGCGCGAGGCCGCCGCGGCCTACGCGGCCAAGCACAGCGACGAGACAGGAGAGCGGCAGGCATGACCAACACCGACTGGCCCCTGTGGGAGGTCTTCGTGCGTTCGCGCCGGGGCCTGTCCCACACCCACGCCGGCAGCCTGCACGCGCCGGACGCGGAGTTCGCCCTGCGCAACGCGCGCGATCTGTACACCCGGCGCGGCGAGGGCGTCTCCATCTGGGTCGTCCCGTCCGCCGCGATCACCGCGTCCTCGCCCGACGAGAAGGACCCCTTCTTCGAGCCGGCCGCCGACAAGCCGTACCGCCACCCGACGTTCTACGACATCCCGGAGGGGGTGAAGCACCTGTGACCGCGCCCACCGACCGCGCCGTGTCCACGGCCGCCGACCACACCGTGTCCACGGCCGCCGCCCTCGCCCTCGGCGACGACGCGCTGGTGCTCTCCCACCGCCTGGGCGAGTGGATGGGGCACGCCCCCGTGCTGGAGGAGGAGGTCGCCCTCGCCAACATCGCGCTGGACCTGCTGGGCCAGGCCCGGGTCCTGCTCTCGATGGCCGGCGACGAGGACGAACTGGCGTATCTGCGCGAGGAGCGCGCCTTCCGCAATCTGCAGCTGGTGGAGCAGCCGAACGGCGACTTCGCGCACACCATCGCCCGCCAGCTGTACTTCTCCACCTACCAGCACCTGCTGTACGCGCACTTGGCCGCGGGCGACGGGGCGTTCGCGCCGCTCGCCGCGAAGGCCGTCAAGGAGACCGCCTACCACCGCGACCACGCCGAGCAGTGGGCCCTGCGCCTCGGCGACGGCACCGAGGAGAGCCACGCCCGCATGCGGGCGGCGTGCGAGGCCCTGTGGCGGTTCACCGGGGAGATGTTCGAGCCGGTGGAGGGCCTGGACGTCGACCGGGAGGCGCTGGAGGCGGCCTGGCTGGAGTCCGTCGGGGGCATCCTGCGCCGCGCCACGCTGGGCGTGCCCGAGGGCCCGAGGAGCGGCGCGTGGACGGCCGGCGCCGGCCGGCAGGGCCTGCACACCGAGTCCTTCGGGCGGATGCTCGCCGAGATGCAGCATCTGCACCGCAGCCACCCGGGGGCGTCATGGTGACCACCCTCACCCCGCTGGAGGCGGAACTCCTTGAGGTCGCCGGTTCCGTGCCCGACCCCGAACTGCCCGTGCTCACCCTCCAGGAGCTGGGCGTCGTGCGCGCCGTGCGGGTGAGCGAGCCGGACGCCGAGGGTGCCGCCGCCGTCGAGGTGGAACTCACCCCGACCTACACCGGCTGCCCCGCCCTGGAGACGATGTCCGTGGACATCGAGCGGGCGCTGCACGCGCACGGGGTGCGCGAGGTCACCGTGCGCACGGTCCTCAGCCCCGCCTGGTCCACGGACGACATCTCCGCCGAAGGGCGCCGCAAGCTGCGGGAGTTCGGCATCGCGCCCCCGCGCGCCCGGCGCGACGCCGGGCCCGTCCCCCTGGACCTCGGCCCGACGCGCACGCTCACCGCGCCTGCGGAGCGGGTGCGCTGCCCGCACTGCGGATCCGAGGACACCGAGCTGCTCAGCCGGTTCTCGTCGACCGCGTGCAAGGCGCTGCGGCGCTGCCTCGCCTGCCGCGAACCCTTCGACCACTTCAAGGAGTTGTGATGGCCCGCTTCCACCCGCTCCCGGTGGCCGCGGTGGACCGGCTCACCGACGACTCCGTCGCCCTCACCTTCGCGGTGCCGGCCGCGCTGCGCGAGGAGTACCGGCACGCGCCGGGCCAGCATCTCGCCCTGCGGCGCGTGGTCGACGGCACCGAGATCCGGCGGACGTACTCGATCTGCTCCCCTGCGCCCGAGCCCGGCGGCGAGGGCCCGCACACGCTGCGGGTGGGGGTGCGGCTGGTCGAGGGCGGGGAGTTCTCGACGTACGCGCTCAAGGAGATCGCCGTCGGCGACGAGATCGAGGTGATGACGCCGGCCGGGCGCTTCACCCTCGACCCGGCGCCCGGGCTGTACGCGGCGATCGTGGGCGGCAGCGGCATCACCCCGGTGCTGTCGATCGTCTCGACGCTGCTGGAGCGCGAGCCCGGGGCACGGTTCTGTCTGATCCGCAGCGACCGGACGACGGCCTCCACGATGTTCCTGGAGGAGGTCGCCGACCTCAAGGACCGCTGGCCGGACCGGTTGCAGCTGATCACCGTGCTGTCGCGGGAGGAACAGCAGGCCGGACTGCCCTCCGGGCGACTGGACCGGGAGCGGCTGACCTCGCTGCTGCCGTCGCTGGTGCCGGTGGCGGCGGTGGCGGGCTGGTTCCTGTGCGGGCCGTACGGGCTGGTCGAGGGCGCGGAGAAGGCGCTGCGGGAGCTCGGGGTGCCCCGGGCGCGGATCCACGAGGAGATCTTCCATGTGGACCCCGTCGCGCCCACGTCCGCGATACCCGCGCCCGCCCACAGCACGGTGACCGCCCGGCTCGACGGCCGCGCCGGAAGCTGGCCGGTGCGGGACGGGGAGTCGCTGCTGGAGACGGTGCTGCGCAACCGCCCCGACGCGCCCTACGCCTGCAAGGGCGGGGTGTGCGGGACCTGCCGGGCCTTCCTGGTCACCGGCGAGGTGCGGATGGACCGCAACTTCGCGCTGGAGCCGGAGGAGACGGACGCGGGCTATGTACTGGCCTGCCAGTCGCATCCGGTGACGGAGAAGGTGGAGCTGGACTTCGACCGGTAGGACGCGCAGGGGCTTCGACCGGGGGACGTCCGCGATCCGTTGCGGGCGTTCCCTTCTTCTAGAACCTGTTCTATCTTGACGGACCGTCAGATCCGGTGGCCGTCGCCGCCGGATCGCCGCACCCGTCGGGAGGACAGGGCCGTGGACTTCACCTTCAGCGAGGAGCAGTTGGCGGCGGCCGAGGCGGCCCGGGGAGTGTTCGCGGGGGTGGCGCCCGACGCGGTGCCCAGCCCGGCGCTCACCCGGGGCGCCCCCGTCGCCGAGGGCTTCGACCGGGCGCTGTGGGCGAGGCTCGCCGACGCCGATCTGCTGAGCCTGCTGCTCGACGAGGAGTCCGGTGGGGCGGGCCTGGACGCGATCGCGCTGTGCCTGGTGCTGCGGGAGTCGGCGAAGGTGCTGGCCCGGGTGCCGCTGCTGGAGCACAGCGCCGCGCTGGCGGCCGTGCAGCGCTACGCGGGAAGGGGGCCGGCGCGGGAGCTGCTGGCGCGGGCCGGCCGGGGGGAGATCGTGCTGACCGTCGCCGCGCACGGCCGCACCGGACACGACCCGGCGGAACGAGCGGTCACCGCACGACGGGCCGAAGGGCACGGCGAGGCGGGCACCGGCGACCTGGGCTCGGGCACTGGTGACTTGGGGGCGGGCGCCGGTGACATGGGGGCGGGCGCCGGAGGTCCGGGTGGGGGTTGGGTTCTGGATGGGGTGCAGACTTTGGTGGCGTGGGCCTACGACGCGGACTTCGTCGTCGTCCCGGCGCACACCGGCGGCGGCCGTACCGTCCTCGCGTTGGTGACGCCGGGCCGGGACGGGACCGTACTCGCCGAGCAGGTGTCCACGAACGGCGAGCGGCTCGGGGAGCTGCGGCTGGAGTCGGCGCGGGTGGCGGACGCGTACGTCGTCGAGGCGGAGGGCGCCTGGGAGTGGCTGCGGGAGTTGCTGGCCACCGGGACGTGCGCGCTGGCGCTGGGGTTGGGGGAGCGAGTGCTGCGGATGACGGGCGAGTACGCGGGCAAGCGGGAGCAGTTCGGGCATCCGATCGCCACGTTCCAGGCCGTCGCCGTACAGGCCGCCGACCGCTACATCGACCTGCGCGCGATGGAGGTCACCCTGTGGCAGGCGGCGTGGCGGATCGCCTCGGGGGCGCCGGGGGCGCTGCCGGCCGCCGGGGACGTCGCCGTGGCGAAGATCTGGGCGGCGGAGGGCGTACGGCGGGTGGTGCAGACGGCACAGCATCTGCACGGCGGCTTCGGGGCCGACGTCGACTATCCGCTGCACCGGTACCACGCCTGGGCCAAGCACCTCGAGCTGGCGCTCGGCCCGGCGGCGGCGCACGAGGAGAGCCTGGGCGACCTGCTGGCCGCCCACCCCCTCGCGTGAGCCCGAGCCCCAGGCAGGGCGGCCCTAGACCACGAAGCCCGGCTCGCCCGCGTCCGTGACGACGGGGCGGCCGGTGGCCTCCCAGCTCTGCATGCCGCCGGCGACGTTCGCCGCGTCGATGCCCTGCTGCACGAGGTACATCGTGACCTGGGCGGACCGGCCGCCCGAGCGGCAGATCACATGGACGCGGCCGTCCTGCGGGGCGGCCTCGGTGAACTCGCCGTAGCGGGCGACGAACTCGCTCATGGGGATGTGCAGGGCACCTTCCGCGTGCCCCGCGACCCACTCGTCCGTCTCGCGGACGTCCAGCAGGAAGTCGTCGTCCTTGAGGTCGCCGACCTCGACCGTGGGCACACCAGCTCCGAAACTCATGCCCCCGACGCTACCCGACCGTGTCCAGTCCCTCAGGCGACGAGCTCCGCCAGCTCGGCCTCGCGGGCCGCGACATCGGCGAGGAGCTGTTCGGCGATCTCGTCGAGGAGGCGGTCCGGGTCGTCCGGGGCCAGCCGGAGCATCGAGCCGATGGCGCTGTCCTCCAGCTCCTTGGCGACCTGGGTGAGCAGTTCCTTGCGCCGGGAGAGCCATTCCAGGCGGGCGTAGAGCTCCTCGCTGTGGCTGGGCCGCTGCTCGGGCGGCACCGGGCCGGCCTCCCACTCCTCGGCCAGCTCGCGCAGCAGGGGCTCGTCGCCCCGCGCGTAGGCGGCGTTGACGCGGGAGAGGAACTCCTCGCGGCGGGCCCGTTCGCCCTCCTCGCGGGCCAGGTCGGGGTGGGCCTTGCGGGCCAGCTCGCGGTAGAGCTTGCGGGCCTCGGCGCTGGGGCGCACCCGCTCCGGGGGGCGCACCGACTGGTCCGTGAGCATCGCGGCGGCCTCCGGGAACAGGCCGTCGCCGTCCATCCAGCCGTGGAACAGCTCCTCGACCCCCGGCATCGGCAGCACCCGGGCCCGGGCCTCCTCCGCCTTGCGGCGGTCCTCGGGGTCGCCGGTGCGGGCGGCGCGGGCCTCGGCGATCAGCGCGTCGAGCTCGTCGAGGCGGGCGTACATCGGGCCGAGCTTCTGGTGGTGCAGCCGGGAGAAGTTCTCGACCTCGACGCGGAAGGTCTCCACCGCGATCTCGAACTCGATCAACGCCTGCTCGGCGGCCCGCACGGCCCGCTCCAGCCGCTCCTCGGGGCGCGGCTGCTCGGGCTCTGCTTCGGGGGTCGTCACCCGACCAGACTAGCGCTGCGGAGGGGCGGGGCCGGGGGCCGAGGGGGTGGGTCTGCGCCCCAGCGGCACGACTGTCCCGCAGCCCGTCCCGCCGCCCGCATCAGACGCCCATCTCCGCCGCGATACGGCCCGACCTCACCCCCGCCACCAGATCCGCGTGGTCCGCCTCCGTGCGGTCGGCATAGGCGACGGCGAACGTGGCGATCGCCTCGTCCAGTTCGTCGCTCTTGCCGCAGTAGCCGGAGATCAGGCGGGGGTCGGCGCTGTGGGAGTGGGCGCGGGCCAGGAGGGCGCCGGTCATACGGGCGTAGTCGTCGATCTGGTCGGCGGCGAGAGCGGACGGGTCGACGCTGCCCTTGCGGTTGCGGAACTGGCGGACCTGGTAGGGCAGGCCGTCGACGGTCGTCCAGCCCAGCAGGATGTCGCTCACCACCTGCATGCGCTTCTGGCCCAGCACCACCCTGCGGCCCTCGTGCTCGACCGGCGCGGTGTCGAAGCCGGCCGTCAGCAGGTGCGGCAGCAGGGCCGAGGGGCGGGCCTCCTTCACCTGGAGGATCAGCGGCTCGCCCCGGTGGTCCAGGAGCAGGACGACGTACGAGCGGGTGCCGACACTGCCCGTGCCGACGATGCGGAACGCCACGTCGTGCACCGCGTGGCGGGCGAGCAGCGGGTGGCGGTCCTCGGAGAGCGTCGCGAGGTACGGCTCCAGGGACGCCGTCACCGCCGCCGCCTCCTCATCGCCGACCCGGCGCAGCACCGGCGGCGCGTCCACGAAGCGCCGGCCGCCCTCCTCCGTCGGCTCGGTCGACTTCGCCGCGAATCGTCCGCTGGTGTTGGCCCGCGCCTTCTCCGAGACCCGCTCCAGCGTGCCCAGCAGGTCGTGGGCGTCGGTGTGGGAGACCAGTTCCTCGTCCGCGATGGCGTTCCACGCGTCCAGGACCGGCAGATTCGCCAGCAGCCGCATCGTGCGCCGGTAGGCGCCCGTCGCGTCGTACGCCGCCTTGCGGCACGTGTCCTCGTCGGCGCCCGCCTCCCGGCCCGCCAGCACCAGCGAGGCCGCGAGCCGCTTCAGGTCCCACTCCCAGGGGCCGTCCACCGTCTCGTCGAAGTCGTTCAGATCGATGACCAGGCCGCCGCGCGCGTCGCCGTACAGGCCGAAGTTGGCCGCGTGCGCGTCGCCGCAGATCTGGGCGCGGATCCTCGTCATGGGCGTGCGGGCCAGGTCGTAGGCCATGAGGCCCGCCGAGCCGCGCAGGAAGGCGAAGGGGGTGGCCGCCATCCGGCCCGCCCTTATCGGCGTGAGGTGTTCGATGCGGCCGCGGTTGGACTCCTCGACCGCCGTCACCGCGTCCGGGCGGGAGGGGTCGGCCTCGAACACGGCGTGCGCCGCGCGCGGGACGCCCCGGCGCAGGGCCTTGCCCTCGTCCTTCGGAGAGCCCTCGGCCGGCCAGTCTGCGAGCCCGCGCACCCTCGGCAGCCGCCCACGCCCCGCCCCGGCGACCGCCGCGGCGGCCACAGCCTCCGCGGTCGTCTCCGCACCGGCCCCGGCCACCGCCGACGCCGCCTCCACACCCGCACCGGTCCCGGTCACGACGACCGCCTCCCCCGTACACGTACGAACATCAACTCGTGCAGACCGTACCGCCGACGGCCCCGACCGCGGCAGGCCTGTGGACAACTCCCCGCGCGGCTCCCCACCTCGCGAAACCTCGCGAAGCTCGGCGCCGCCCCCACTTGACCCGCCGGGCCGGGCGCCCCAAGGTCGTCCCATGTCCGAGATGATCTTCGACCTGCCCGTCGACGAGGTACTGGCCCGGTCCGTCACCCTCCGCCGCCTCGACGGCATGCCGCTGCTCGTCGTCGAGCACCCCGAGGCGCGGGGCGCGGTGTGCGTGCGGGGCGCGCAGGTGGTGGCCTGGCAGCCGCGCGGGCACGAGCCGGTGCTGTGGCTCAGCGAGCGGGCGGTCTGGGCCGAGGGCGCGCCCGTGCGGGGCGGCATCCCGCTGTGCTGGCCGTGGTTCGACGACGCCGGCGAGCCGATGCACGGCTTCGCCCGGACCAGCCTCTGGGAACTCACCGGATGCCATGAGACCGACGACGCGGTACGGCTCACGCTCGGGCTGCGCGGCACGCCGGACACGCGCGCGTTGTGGCCGTACGACTTCGAGCTGGCCGTCCGGATCACGCTGGGCCGGGAGTGCGCCGTCGAGCTGGAGGTCCGCGCGGACGCGCCCAGCGTCGCCGCGCTGCACACCTATCTGCACGTCGGGGACACCGGCCAGGTGGACATCGCGGGGCTGGGCGAGGCGTACACGGACGGTCTGCGCGAGGGCGCGCCAGGGCGGCAGGACGGGCCGCTGCGTCTCACCGGGGGTGCGGAGATCGAGCGGTACTACACGCGTGCGGCGACGGTCTCCGAGGTGCGCGACGGCGAGCTGGGCCGGGTCGTCGAGGTGCGGCACGAAGAGCACAGCGAGGTGGTGGTGTGGAACCCGGGCGCGGAGGTGATCCGGGGCATGGCCGACCTCGCCGACGACGCCCACAGCACGTTCGTGTGCGTGGAGACGGCACGGATCGGCCGGCCCCTGCCCGGCACGGCACGAGACACCCCGGCCCGCCTCGCGACGACGCTCACCGTACGGCCGCCGCACCACTCGTAGCCGCACCGCTCACAGCCACCCCCGCCGTACCGCCTCCACCCCCGCCTGGAAGCGGCTCTGGGCGTTCAGTCGTTTCAGCAGGTCCGCCATGAGGCGGCGGACGGTGCGGATGGAGACGCCGAGCTTGCGGCCGACGCCCTCGTCGGTGAGGCCGTCCTCCAGCATCCTCAGCAGGGCCAGGTCGCGGTCGCTCGGGCCGTCGCCGTCGAGGTCGGCGCTGGGGGCCTCGCCGAGCGGGACGGCCCGCTCCCAGACCAGGTCGAACAGCTCGTCCAGGGCGGCGACGACGCTCTTGAGCCGGATGACGAACGCGCCCTCCCGGCTGGCGTCCTCGTTGACCGGGATCACCGCGACGGAGCGGTCGCACAGGATCAGCCGCATCGGCAGCGAGGGCACGGTGCGGGTCTGCCCGCCGCGGGCGGTGAACCAGGTGGCGTAGTCGACCGTGGCGGCGTCGTTGCGCACGCTGTCCAGGTAGACGGTCTGCATCCGCACGCCCCGGTCCAGGTTGTGCTCGTCGAGCGGCCGGCAGGCCTCCAGCGCCGCGCCGCTGAGCGCGCCGCCGGGCATGAACGCGCGGACCTCGGAGGTCGCCTGCTGGGACAGTTCCGTCAGCCGCACCCGGACGCTCTCCACGCCGTTGAGGCGCTCCACGCCCTCGGCGCCCGCCTGCACGCGCGCGGAGGTGTACTCGGAGGCCAGGGCGGCGACGACGGCGAGGTCGCGGGAGATGGCGGCCTGGCGGGCGTCGAGGTCGGCGCGGATCTGTTCGAGCAGCGGGGTCAGACCCACCTGGGGATTGACCGGGACCAATTGGCCGGCGCCGCTGGAAGATCTGATCAGGGACAGCTTGGTGAGCCGGTCGAGCGATGCGCGTATCTCTTCCTCGGGCGCTCCGACCTGCTTCTGGATTTCCGCCATATCCCAGTCGGGGTGGAGAAGAAGCGCCCGATACACGTCATGATCCTGCTTTTTCAGCCCGACGCTCGAGAGCATCCCGGTCCCCCTTGAAAGCCGTCACGATCACCCTGGTCAGAGCGCCCTCATGATACTGACTGGTTTGCGCAGGTCAACGCCCCAACTGGAGCTCCTCGGCCCGCGCGGAGAGGGCATTCTCGACCCCCTCGCAGATGACGGCCACCAGTTCCCGTTCCCTTTGGTCGCACACCATGGAAAGGGTTTCCTCCAGGACCGTCCAGTTCTTCAACTGGCGTCGGGTCAGTTGACGGAACAGGGCCCGGTGTATTCCCGTGGCGCACAGCAGGGAGGCGAGCAGTGCGCCGTTCCTGTTCGGCGGGGGATAGCCGAACAGGGCGTGGCGGACGGCGGTCACCTGGCGTTCATAGGAGGGGTGATCGGCGGGTTCGTACCGTTCACGGGCCAGGAAACGGTTGCCGCGGCGGACGGGAGTGAGGGCGCCGGACCGCAGGAGGTCGTCCAGGACCGTCCCGTACGCCTCGTCGGCCGTCGTGCGCACCCAGGCGCTCACCGGGCGCGGCCGCTCCCGCCCGGTCACGACGGTCCCCCGGCGCACCTCCACGCGCCCGTCGAGCGCGAGGGAGAGCAGGAGGGCCCCCGCGGCGCCCGTGCCGGCCTCGGTCCGCCGGGCGGGCAGGTCCCCGTCCAGGGCGCCCGCGGCGAGCAGGAGGTACGTCCGCGCCAGCACCTACGCCGCCTCCGCCAGTTCGGGGGCCGGCGCGGCGTCCGCGTCCCGCGCCTGCGGCCCGCCGATGCGCCGTACCGACGGCAGCAGGACCACCCACACGCAGGGCACCATCACCAGCGCCGCCCCCGTGAGCAGGGTCCCGTCGGTGCCGAGCCGGCCGGTCATCGGGCCGATGAGGGCGTAGGCGAGCGGCATCGACATCATCGTGAGGAGGAAGTCGTACGAGGCCACCCGGGAGAGCACCTGGTCGGGGATGACGCGCTGGAGGGTGGCCTCCCACAGGGTGTTGAGGAGCACGACGCAGGCGTCGGCGACGGCGGCGGCCAGCGCCAGCCAGGGCGTGGACCAGCCGAGCCACAGGGCGAGCAGCGGCAGGCCGGAGGCGAGCAGCACGAGGTTGCCCGCGATCAGCGGCCGGCGCGGCCGCCAGCGCAGCGCCAGCACCCCGCCGGTGAGCGAGCCCACGGCCATGCCCGCGCTGACCACGCCCCAGGCGGCGGGTCCGCCGAGGCGCTCGTCGGCCAGCACCGGGCCGAGGACGAAGAAGACGGCCATGCCGAAGTTCCACAGGGCGTGCACGACGAGATTGGCGGACACCCACCGGCGCCGGACCATCTCGCTCCACCCCTCGACCAGATCGGCGCGGAAGGAGGTCTTGCCGGTGGTGTCGGGGCGGGTGGCGGGCAGCCGCAGCAGGACGGCGATGTTGACGGCGAAGGTCGCCGCGTCGATGACGTACACGGACTGGGTGCCGGCGAGGGGGATCAGCATGCCCGCGACGGCCGGCCCGATGACCATGCAGGTGCTGCGGGTCAGCGCCTGGATGGCGACGCCCTGCTGGAGCAGTTCCTTGCCGACGAGCGCCGGCAGCAGGCCCTTGGACGCCGGGCCGAACAGTCCGGCGCCGACGCCGTAGAGCGCGTTGCCGGCGGCGAGGACGAGGGCGGAGCCGTGGCCGGTGACGAGGAGTCCGGCGAGGGTGAGCTGGACCGTGCAGCGCAGTACGTCGGCGGCCGCCATGAGGCGCAGCCGGGACATCCGGTCGGCGAGGACGCCGCCGACGAGGGTCGCCGCGAGCCGGCACAGCAGCCCCACGGCGAGCACCGCGCCGAGTTCGACGGCCCCGTCGCCCTGTCCGATGACGGCGAAGGCGGTGACCAGGGGGACCATGCCGTCGCCGAAGCAGGAGGCGGCGAAGCCGGTCCAGTACCGCCGGAAGGCGGGGATGCGCAGCGGGCGCAGATCCGCGCGCAGCACGCTGGTGAGGCTCACAGCAGCCGCCTCCAGGCGTCCTCGTAGGCGGCCATGAAGGCGCGCTGCTGGACGCCGGTGCCGAACGTCGGCGCGACCAGGGACTGTTCGGCGAACTCTCGGCGTACGGCGGCCAGGCGGGCGTCGAGCGCGTCGATCGAGTCGGCCGAGACCAGGGCGAGGCCCTGCCAGCTGGTCGTCGCCCGCACCTGCGGCGGGTCGTTGACCCCGAGCAGGGCCGCGACGCGCAGTTCGTGGATGTCGTCCGGCGCGGTGAAGCGCGCGGGGTCCGGCAGCTTGACGACGGTGCCGCGCGGCAGGTGCAGCGAGGTCGTGGCCACACAGCGGTCGGTGGGCTCGACCGCGGCCGTCACCGGGCGGCCGAGCGCCACGTCCACGGCGGCGCCGGCCAGCGAGAAGCCGTGCTTGTACAGCACCCCCTCCTGGATCAGGCCGCCGCCGACCCGGGCCGCGACCTCGCCGAAGTGGAACGTGCCATCCCGGTCCAGCAGCAGCTCCATGTGGAAGACGCCGTCGGTGTAGCCGAGGGCCTGAAGTGCCTTGCCGGCGACGGCGCGTGCCTGCTCGCACCGCTCGTCCGCGCCCGTGCCGTCCGCCCGGTAGATGTGCAGCGGCTCGGCGTCGGTCGTGTACGACAGACAGGGCGCGGCGTAGCGGCCCACCGAGGAGAAGACCACGGCGCCGTCCTGCATCGCGCCGTCGACGATCCACTCCTCGGCCACGTCGACAAGGTCCTCCACGACGAAGGGCGACGTCGCCGAGGCGGCCAGTCTCTCCAGCAGCGCCTCGTACGCGGCCTCGGTGCGCACCAGTTCGGTGTGCGCCGTGCCGCCCCCGGCGACCGGCTTGACGACACAGGGGCCGGGGAAGGGCGTACGGACCAGTTCGCTGCCGGGCACCACCAGGCGGGAGGCGGCCGCGGGCAGTCCCGCCGCCAGCACGGCCTGCTTCTGGAGGTGCTTGTCCCGCATGAGCACCGCGTGTTCGGGGCGGGTGCCCGGCAGGTGCAGCAGCGAGGTGAGGGCCGCCACCGTGGAGACGGCGAACTCGTCGAACGTGACGACGGCGCGCAGGTCCTCGTGCAGCCGCTCGCCGAAGTGCCGGGTGAGCCCGGCCCACACGTCGCCGACATCGGTGATGTCCTCGACGACGATCTCCTCGGTCTGCTCGGGCAGCGCGATCGACGCGCCCCGCAGATGGGCGCGCACATCGCGCACCATGACGGGCCGCAGACCCCGCCCGACCACCTCCCTGACCAGCGACGGATCCCAGCCGATCACCGCGACGGCGGCGCCGTCCCCGCCCTCTCGCACAACGCTCTCTTGCCCGACCATGGGTCTGACCTCCAACTGTTGCAACTGTTGTTCAGATGCGTTCGACGGCACGGCTGCCCAGGCGGTTACGGGTGTCGAAGACGTGCTGCGAGGCGGACTCGATCAGGTCGTAGTCGAAGCTGTCGTGGTCGGTGAGCAGGACGGTGACGTCCGCCGCGGCCAGCTCCTCCTCGGTCAGCTCGGCCATCTCGATCCGCGGGTCGCGGGGCAGCCCCTCGACGCACGGGTCCACGGCACGCACGCGTGCGCCGGCCTCCAGGAGCTTCAGCGCGACGTCCATGGCGGGCGACTCGCGCATGTCGCCCGAGTTGGCCTTGTAGGACAGGCCGAGCAGCAGGACACGGCTGCCGTCGAGGACGCGGTCGCGCTTCTTCAGGGCCTCGCCGATGCGCTGCACGACGTAGCCGGGCATGCCGCGGTTGATGTCGTTGGCGAGGTTGACGAAGCCGAGGGAGCGGCCGGTGCGCTCGCGGGACAGCCAGTCGAGGTAGATCGGGTCGATGGGCAGGCAGTGGCCGCCGACGCCCGGTCCCGGGGTGAAGGCCATGAAGCCGAAGGGCTTGGTGCCCGCGGCCCGGATGGCCTCCCAGATGTCGATGCCCATGTCCGCGGCGAACATGGCGGTCTCGTTGACCAGCGCGATGTTGACGCTGCGGAAGGTGTTCTCCAGCAGTTTGGCCAGCTCGGCCTCGCGGGTGCCGCTGACCGCGACCGTGCGGTCGACGATCGCGTCGAAGAACTCCTGTACGGCGGCCCGCGACGACTCGTTGATCCCGGACACCAGCTTGGGGGTCTTCTCGAACGTCCAGGTCGCGTTGCCCGGGTCGATGCGCTCGGGACTGTAGCCGAGCGAGAAGTCCTCGCCGGCCCGCAGGCCGGATCCCCGCTCCAGCAGCGGGGCGACGACGTCCTCCGTGGTGCCGGGGTACGTCGTGGACTCCAGGATGACGACGGCGCCGGGCCGGATCAGCGGCGCCAGGGAGGTGGAGGAGCCGATGACGGCGGACAGGTCCGGCTCGCCGTCGGTGAGCGGGGTCGGCACGCTGATCACCGCGATGTCGAACCCGGCCGCGTCCGCGAAGTTCGAGGTCACGCGGTAGCGCCCCGAGTCGAACGCGTTCATGAGGTCGAGGTCCGATACGTCCTCGACATAGGAGTCGTGGTGGCGAAGTCGCGCGACGCGCGCCTCGTTCACCTCGACGCCGATGACCTGGAATCCCGCCCGGACCGCCTGGAGGGCGAGCGGAAGCCCCACATAGCCCTGTCCGATCACCGCGACGGTCTTCTGCACTGCACGCATGACTGTCCCCCTGCCGCTTTCTGAATGGATGTGTGTGTTGGGTCGGTTCGCGCTGCTCGGCCGCGCGGGCTACGGGTAGCTCTGCCGGGTCGGCCGGACGGAGATGTTGTCGAGGTGGACATGGGCCGGCCGGGAGACGATGAAGTGGACGAGGTCCGCGATGTCCTCGGGCCCGAGGATCGGCCCGATCTCCTCCTGGTACGAGGTGAACCAGTCGGCGTCGTAGCCGGCGCTGGCCTGGAAGCCCGTGCCGACGACACCCGGCTCGACCAGCGAGACGCGGATGCCCTTCGGGCCGAGTTCGCGCCGCAGCCCCTCGGCGGCGCCGTGGACGGCGAACTTGGTGGCGCCGTACACGCTGTTGAACGGGGAGACGTTCCGGCCGACGTTCGACCCGAGGACCACCAGGTCGAAGGGGCGGCGCGGCGGGGTCTCCGGCTCGCCGTGGGTGAGCATCGCGCCGGCCAGCGTCCGCATCTGGCGGAGCGCGCCGAGGACGTTGGTCTCGAACAGCTCGGCCCACTGGGTGTCGTCGGACGTCATGACGGTGCCGGGCAGGCCCCGCCCTGCGTTGACCACGCCGACGGAGGGGCCCTGGCCGAGCTGGGCGAGGCACGCCTCGACGCACTCGGCGACGACCTCGGTGCGGCTCGCGTCACCGGCCACGGCGACGACCTGGCCGCCGAACTCCTTGAGGCCGGTCGCGACCTCGTGCAGCCGTTCGCCGCCGCGGGCGTTGACGACGAGGTCGAAGCCCTCGCCGGCCAGTCTGCGGGCGATGGCCAGCCCGATACCGGACGAAGCGCCGGTGACGATCGCCGCCCGCCTGACCTGCTGTTGCACAAGAACCTCCGAAAGTATGTACGAGAGTGGGGGGGGTGGGTCAGGAGGCCGCCCGGCGCACGGCCAGGGCGGGGGCCGGGAAGAAACCCGTGCCGGAGGCCCACGCGAGGGCCGTGTCGAGCCAGGTCTGCCGCGGCGGCGCGAACTCGACACCGAGGCGGCGCAGCAGGGCGACCGTCCGCGTGTTGTCGAAGGCGACATTGCGGTCGGGCCGGTGCTCCCAGGCGCGGCTCATGTCCGCGCTGCGCGCGTCGGCGCTCTCCAGACGCCCGAGGGCCTGGATGAACTCACCGCGCTCCACCAGCCGCACCGGATGCCCGAACGCCCGTATCCAGCGGACCAGTTCGTCGTGCGCCACGGTGTGCGGCGTCTCGACGTGGTAGACGTCCGGCGGCACATCGGGCGCGAGCGCGAGCCGGCCGATGCCCGCCGCGACGGTGTCCACATGGGAGAACCCGAAGGTGGCGTGCGGGCTGCGCGGCGCGCATCCGGCGAGGATGTAGCCCTTGAGCGTCTGGTAGACGCGGTTGTCGCCGATGTTGCTCTGGAAGGCGCCGGTACGGCTGTGGGCGGCGACATGGTTGGTGCGGTACACGTACGCGCGCGTGCCGAGGTCGCTCGCCTCCCTCAGCAGCCGCTCCGCCTCGAACTTCGACGCCTCGTACGGCGACAGGAACCGCTGCCCGAGGTCGAAGTCGGCCTCGCTGAACCGGCGCGGCCCGCTGTCGTGGTACCCGGCGACGGCCAGCGTCGAGACGTGGTGCAGGGGTGTCTCCGGCCGGGTCGTGCGGATGAGGTCGACGAGGTTGCGCAGTCCGCCGACGTTCACCCGGGCGAGTTCCTCCGGGCGGGCCACGAGCCGTACGTCGGCGGCCGAGTTGACCACCGCGGTCAGCCCGTCGAGGGTGCCGCGGGCGGCGAGCTCGCGCAGGGCGGACGCGTCGGCCAGGTCGCCCTCGACGACCCGCACCCGGTCCCCCGACGGCAGCCGCTCGGCCGCGCCCCGCCCGCCCGCCGCGCGGACCAGGCAGGTGACCTCGGCGCCCTGGGCGACCAGCTGGTCCAGGAGGTGCGAGCCGAGGAAGCCGGTCGCCCCGGTCAGCAGCACCCGCGGCGCCTCCGTGACCAGGGCGCGCGCCCCGGACGCGGCGGGAGCGGTCCCCGCGTGGGCGGGCAGGCCGGAGGTGGTGTGCGCGGACTCCTCGATCGCCGGTACGGCGTCGGAGGCTGCGGCCGCCTTCAGGATCTCCTCGGTGAACCCGGCGAACGCGCGCCGGCCCGTGCCCGTGGCGCGCTCCTCCTCCGTGCACACGAGGTCCGCGACGAACCGGTCCCCGACCAGACGGGCCGTCAGCACCATCGGATACAGGGGATCGTGCCGCACCGCGCGCGCGGGCCCGCAGTACTCGGGCGCGAACGTCCACGTGACGTGCCGGCCCCGGGGCGCCTTGAACTGCCCGAGGTAGTTGACCGCCAGGTCGGACACCGCGTCGGCCTCGTCCAGGCGCCGTTCCTCCGCCTCGGCCACCAGCCGCTCCACGTCGGCGGTGTCACGGCCGATCACCAGCGGTTTGACGGCGGTGAACCAGCCGACGGTGTCCAGATAGGCGTCGCTGCCGTCCCGCCCGTGCGTCTCCACGGTGACCCGGGTCCGCGTGCTGCCGGTGGCGTCCTGCAGCGCCCGCGTCATCGCGCCGACGGCCAGCGCCTCCATGCGCAGCCCGGTCCCGAACGCCTCGACCAGCGCGCGCGTGACGTCCTCGTCGGCGACCCAGGTGTACGTCGCCCCGTACCGTCCCTCGCGCGGCCGGGGTGCGCGCGGCTCGGGCTCGGGCTGGGGCTCGGCGAGGGCCGCGGCCCAGTCGTAGTACGACCGCGCGGGCGGCAGCGCCGGACGCGCGCCCCCGGCGGCCGTCTCGTACGCCCGGAGCAGGTCGTCGAGGAGGATGCGCCAGGAGATGGTGTCGACCACCAGGTGGTGGCAGACCAGCAGGAGGCGGTCCGGGGTCGTCCCGCCGCCGCGGAAGACATGGCAGCGCAGCAGACGGCCGGAGGCCGGGTCCAGGGAGCGGTTGAGCTCGGCGCTCGTGCGGGCGATCGCCTCCGCGGCCAGGGGGGCGGACGCGACGGACGACCAGGTCACGGCCAGGGTGCCGGACGTCGGGTAGGTGGTGTCGAGGGCTCCGTCGGGCCCGACGCCGCCGCGCAGGGCCTCGTGGCGCTCCAGGACCGCCGTCAGCGCCGAGCTCAGCGCGGGCAGGTCGAGGGCGGGCTCGCAGGCCAGCAGCATCGCCTGGTTCCAGTGGGCGCTGCCGCCGGGGACCGCCTCGAAGAACCAGCGTTGGGCCGGGCCGAGGGTGCCGCGCCGGTCGGCCGCCGCGGCATCGACGGCGTCCGTCGTGGTCACCCGGCGGGCCGCCGCCTCGGCGAGCCGCGCCGCCGTGGGGTGGTCGTACACATCGGTGACGACGACCTCATGACCGCGCTCACGGAGAAAGACGACGGTCCGCATGGCGAGGATGGAGTCCGCGCCGAGCGCCAGGACGTCGGCGTCGACCGCGAGGGTCCCGAGGCCGAGGCTCGTGCCCCAGAACGCGGCGAGGTCGGCGGCGAGCCGGGCGTCGGCCGGGCGCGGTGCGGGTGCGGCCGCGGGTCCGTCGTGGCTGGTCGCGCAGTTCCCCGCGCCCCTTTCGGCGCTGCGCGCCGCCGCGCCCTGGCCGGTCAGCCACCGCTCTATCCGGCTCAGCAACGCCCGGTTGTCGCGCTTTCCGTTCGCGTCGACCGGGAAGTCCGGGAGGGGGACGATCGGGGCGGGGACGGCGTAGCGGGGCAGGGTGTCCGCCATCCGCTCCGGGAGGGCGGCGAGGTCGGCGCCCTCCTCCGCGCGGACCGCCGCGACCAGGCGGGTCTGGCCGCCCACCGTGCGGGTGAGCACGGCGGCCTGTTCGACGCCGGGGCACCGCGCGAGCACCTGCTCGATCTCGGCGAGGTCCACGCGGTAGCCGTTCACCTTGGTCTGGCGGTCCGCCCGGCCGAGGAAGACGAGGCTGCCGTCGGGGCGCCGGCGGCAGCGGTCGCCGGTGCGGTACACCGGCCCGGCGTCCGTCGTACGGAAGCGGCTGCCCGCGTCCGGCCGGGCGCCGACGTAGCCGAGGGTGACGCCGGGGCCGCCGACGACCAGCTCGCCGTCGTCCAGGGTGAGGGTGTTGCCGCCGATCGGCGTGCCGATGGGCACGGACGCCTCGTCCTCGGGCAGGTCGGCCGGCGAGGAGGCGACGAAGCAGGCCGCGCCGACGGTGGTCTCGGTCGGGCCGTAGTGGTTGACGACGCGTCGGGCCACGCCCTCGTCGAAGAGGGCGCCCGCGAACTCCCGGGACAGCAGCTCGCCGCCGATGATCACGGTGTCCAGCGCCGCCGTCGCCGCCTCCCGCCCGGGCAGCAGCGCCGCGAGGTGCGAGGGGGTCGTCTTCAGGCAGGTCACCCGGTGCTCGGCCAGCTCCCGCCACAGGGCGTACGGGTCGCGGGTCACCTGGTCGGAGACCACGTGGACGCGTCCGCCGGTGGCCAGGGCGAGCATCCAGGCCGTGTGACCGAGGTCGGCGGCGAGGGTCGTCATATGGGCCAGGACGGGCGGCTCACCCGTGTCGAGGCCGAGCCGCCGCGCGAGCGAGGAGGCGTAGTGGGCGGCGTTGCGCTGGGCGACCGCCACGGCCTTGGGCTCGCCGGAGGAGCCGGAGGTGAAGGAGTAGTAGACGACGTCGTCCGGGTCGGGCTGCCAGCCCCACAGGCCGGTGCGGGCGGCGCCCGCGATCACGGCGTCCACGTCGACCACGACGACCTGGCCGTCGCCGTCGCCGTCCGCCGGGACGATCCCCGCCTCGGTGGCCAGGACCACGCGGGCGCCGACGGTGTCCAGTCGGCGTTCCCGGTCGCCGGCGCTCCAGTCGGGGCTGACGGCGACCACGGGGTTGCCGCAGCCGAGGACCCCGTACAGCAGGGCCATCAGGCGGGCGTCGCGCGGGCCGGCGACGGCGACGGGTTCGCCCGGCGCGACGCCGCGGTCCTTGAACTCCTCGACCAGATGGCCGACGAAGGCGCCCAGCGAGGCGTAGGTCCACGAGCGGTGCGCGTCCGACAGGGCGAGGCGCCCGCCGGCGTCGCGCACGTTCCTTTCGAGCAGATCCCCGAGACTGCGGTCCACGGGCTTCCTTTCTGTGGCGTGGGCGGAGGCGGCGGTCCCGGTCATCCGAGGTCCGCCGACCGCACGAGCCGGTCCACCTGGGCCCCGTACGCCTCCAGCCAGCCGCGGACCTCGGTCTCGGCGAAGCGGCTCGGGTCGAACGCGAAGTTCAGCGAGAGCGCGCCGTCCAGCCGGTCGAACACGACGGCCTCCAGCTGCCGCAGCACCCGGCTGCGCGGCCTCGGCAGCCCGTGCGGCCGCTCCAGGCCGGCGTCCTGGAAGTCGAGCTGGCGGTAGCTGCGGCCGTGCCCGGTGCTGGGCTGCGGCTGGTTCTGGTAGATGAAGTGCAGCGCGAAGAGGTCGTCGAGCTGCTTGCCGCGGAAGGGCTCCACGGAGTCGAGCAGATCGGCCATCGGGTACATGCGGTGCTTGGCGAGGTCCCGCATCCGCTCGGCGATCTGCGCGTGCAGCCGCTGCGGCGTGTCCGCTCCGGCCAGCGTGAGCCGGACCGGCATCGGGGTGATGAACACGCCGATCCGGTGGTCGTCGTCCCCGCCCTGCCGGCCCGCCGTGGACGTGCCGATCAGCAGGTCGTCGGTGCCGGTGAGGTCGGCGAGGAAGCGGGCGAAGGCGCTCAGCAGGACGTTGTAGACGGTGACCCGGCCGGCCGCCGCGTAGGCGCGGACGGCGTCGGCGCGCTCGGGGTCGAGCAGCAGGTTGACGTAGGCGCTGGACTCGCCGGAGGCGGCGGCCGGCGGCTCGGTCGCGGGCAGCAGGGTCGGCCCGGTGACGCCGGCGAAGACGGACCGCCAGTGCGCGCGGGCCTCCTCGATGCCGGGGCCGGCCGCGTAGGCGCGCTGCCGGGCGGCGAAGTCGTCGTACTGCGGGGCGGGTTCGAGGTCCGCCGGGTCCTCGCCGCGCTCCAGCGCGTGGTAGACGCGCTCCAGGTCGTCGATCAGCAGGGCGATGGACCAGCCGTCGATGGCGATGTGGTGGAGGTGGCCGACGATCAGGTGCTCGGTCGGGGACAGGGTGAGCAGTTCCAGCTCGAACGGCACCTCGGACTCGAGGTCGAAGAAGCGCGTCGAGCGTTCGACGGCGGCGTGCACGGCGGCCCGCACCTCCGCCTCCGTGACCCCCTGGAGGTCCTGGAAGCGGGGGCGGGGGCGGAAGTCCTCGACGGTGCGCGCCACGGGCGGGTCGCCCGGCTCGTACACGCTGCGCAGCACCGCGTGGCGCCGGCTCAGATGGCCCAGGGCGGTCTCGAACAGGCCCGGATCGAGCGGGCCGGTCACCTCGAAGAAGACGTCGACGTTGCCGAGCTGCTCCTTGGCCAGCCCGAACCAGCGCTCCTGGAACAGCGAGGTGACGCCCGTCCCGGCGGCCGCGCCGGTCCGCTCCTCGGGAGCCTCCCCCGGCCCGGCCTCCGCCCGCAGCAGCGCGCGGAAGTCGCCGAAGTCGGGGGCGTCGAACAGCTCGTGCGGGGAGAGCGAGGTGCCGAGGGCCGCGTTGATCTCCGACATCAGGAGGATCGCCGAGATGGAGTCCCCGCCGAACTCGAAGAAGTTCGTGTCGTCGGCCACCTCGCAGCCGAGGGCCCGCTCCCAGGTCTCGCGTGCGATCTCGTCGATCCGGTCCACTGTTTCCACCCGTTTGTCCGTTTCTGTGTCAGTTCAGTGCGTCGCGTGAGCGGCGTTGTCGCAGGCGCGGATCAGGGCCGCGCCGAAGTCCCGGCCGAGGGCGCGCAGGGTGCTCTCGTCGAAGAGGGCCGTCGCGTACTCGACGCGGCAGTCGTAGTCGTCGCCCGCCTCGTCGACGTAGAGCGTGAGGTCGAGCTTGGTCGACCTGCTCCGGACGTCGACGGGGACGACGGTCGCCCCCGGCAGCGAGAACTCGGTGCCATGGGCCTCGTCGTAGGCGAGCATCACCTGCGGCGGGCGGCCGCCGGTCGCGACCCGGGTCACGCTCGGCGCCTCGTACGCCTCGTGCAGGGCGTCCCGGACGCCCTCCAGGAGGTCCTCGACGCGGGCGCCCGGCGGCACGTCGAGGTTGAGCGGGACGGTCCGCATGAAGCAGCCCAGGGCGTCGTCGCCGATCTCCTCGCCGCGGTTGGCCAGCGGGATCGAGATCGCGAACCGCCGCTCCCCCGACCGCTCGGCGAGCACCGTCGCGAACGCCCCGCAGCACAGGGTGAACGCGGTGGTCCGCAGCTGCCGGGCCCGCTCCCTGACCCGGGCGGCGAGCCCGCGCGGCAGCTCCACGCGGAAGGAGGAGCCGTAGCCGTCCGCGCGTCGGGGCCGCGGCCGGTCGGTGGGCAGCTCGACCGACGCGAACCGCTCCCGTGGCGGCCGGCCCGCCGTCTCCGCCGCCGCGACGGGACCGTCGTCCGCGGCGAAGCCGGGGTCCTCGCCACGCGTCCGGGCCTCGTACGCCGTGCGCAGCGAGGCGAGCAGCGGGCGCAGGGACTGCCCGTCGCAGACGGTGTGATGCACCGTCAGGCTCAGTACGTGGTCGTCGTCGCCGGTGCGCAGCAGCAGCGCCCGCAGCAGGGGCCCGACGGCCAGGTCGAAGGGGCGGGCGCCGTCGTCGGACAGGAGGGTGCCGACGTGCTCGGCGGTGGTCTCGACGAGGTCGAGCTTGACCGGGTGCGCGCCCTCGACGATCCGCAGCGCGCCGTCGACGTGCTCGAAGCCCAGCCGCAGCGCCCGGTGCCGGGCGACCGTGTCGTCGAGGGCCGCCGCGAGCGCGTCGGTGTCGAGGGGGCCGCGCACGGCGAACGCCAGCTGGATGTTGTACAGCCCGGGCGCGCGCGAGAACTTCTCGTGCAGCCACATGGCCTCCTGGGTCTCCGACGCGAGATCCAGCCCCACGCCGGGCGGCCCGGCGGGCTCCCGTACGGCGTCCCCCTCGAAGCGCCGCACGGCGAGCGCCAGCGACTCCACGGTGACCGACCGGGCGAAGTCCCGGCTGCGCAGCCGCACCCCGAACTCGGCGTTCACCCGGGCGATCATCCGCATCAACGCCAGGGAATGGCCGCCCCGTTCATGGAAGTCGTCGAGGACGCCGACCCGCTCGGCCTTCAGGACCTCGGCCCAGATCGCGGCGAGACGGCTCTCCGTCCCGTCGCGCGGCGGCACCGGCCCGGCGGCCCCCGGCAGCGGCCCGGCCGGCTCGGGCAGCAGATTGTGGTCGGTCTTGCCGCTGGCCGTGCGCGGGAACTCGGCGAGCGTGGTGAAGGTCGCCGGGATCGCGTGCGGCGGCAGCCGGTCGAGCATCCCGGCGCGCAGCTCGCGGGCGGCGGGCGGTTCGCCGGGCGTCTCGGGCACCACGTACGCGGCCAGCTCCCGCTCCCCGCCGCGCGTCCACACCCGTACAGCGGCGTCGCGCACCCCGGGGCACTCCTTGAGCACGGCCTCCACACCCTCGGGCTCGACCCGGAAACCGCGGATCTTGACCTGCCGGTCGCGCCGGCCGAGGTGGTGCAGGACGCCGTCCGCGTCGAGGCGGGCGAGGTCGCCGGTGCGGAAGAGCGTGTCGCCGAGGGCGTCGGTCAGGAAGCGGTCGCTCGTCAGCTCGGGCGCGTTCGCGTAGCCGCTCGCCAACGCCGGGCCGCCGAGGCAGAGTTCGCCGACCTCGCCGTCCGGGACGGGGCGCAGTTCCTCGTCGACGACGAGGACCCGGGTGCCGCGGATCGGGCGGCCCACGGGCACCCGAGCGTCCCCGCCGGGGCCGAGGTCCGCGGTGTCGTACGTCGTGACGTCGGCGCACGACTCGGTCAGCCCGTACTGGTTGAGCAGCCGCCGCCCGGGCAGCGCCGAGTGGAACAGCTCGGCCAGGTCGCGGTCGAGGGTCTCCCCGCTGCACGTCCACAGGTCCAGGCCGGGCAGCCGCGCGCCGAGGTCGGGGTAGGTGGTGAGCAGCGCCCGCAGCAGGGACGGCACCAGGCAGATCCGGGTGACCGCGTGCTCGGCGAGCACCTGGATGAGCAGATCCAGATCGAGGGAGGCGTGCGCGGGCGGCAGCACCACGGGCACGCCCTGCGCGAGGGCGCCCCACACCTCCCAGACCGAGTCGACCACGGAGGGCGCGGTGTTCTGCACACACACGTCCCGCTCGTCGAACGGCTGCTCCTCCCACATCCAGGTGCAGCGGTTGAGCGACGCCTCGTGCGAACCGATCACGCCCTTGGGCCGCCCGGTCGACCCGGAGGTGTACAGCACCCAGGCCGCGTCCCCGGGCGCGAGCGGGACAGAGAGGAAATCGCCTGATTCCGGGGCGGGTTCGCCTCCGACCGGGCACACCCGCCTCCCCGTCGCGCGGCCTGCCTCCACGTCGTCCGTGATCACCGTGCGGACGTCGCTGTTGTCCAGGACGAAGGCGCGGTGCCCCTCCGGCGCGGCGGGGTCCAGGGGCGTGTACGCGGCCCCCGCCTTCCACACGGCGAACGCGGCGATCACGAACTCGGCGGAACGCGGCAGCAGCAGCCCCACCACGTCACCCGGCCGCACTCCCTGGCCGACCAGCCGCCGGGCCAGGTCACCGGCCGCCCGGTCCAGCTGACCGAGCGTCAGCCAACCGTCGCCGGCACGGCTCACCGCGCGCGCGTCGGGGTGCGTCAGGGCGCGGGCTTCTACGAGATCGCGCAGGTTCGCGGCTCTCTCGCGCATGGCTCAACCTCAATTCGGGCTATGACGAGGGGGGTTCGGGGGGTTCGGAGGGTGGATCAGGCGGCGAGCCGGCGCACCAGCAGGGCGATCCGCCGGGCGTACTCCTCCAGCTCGGCGACCGTGACGTACTCGCCGTCGGTGTGGGCGCCGTGGCTGTCCAGGCCGCCGGGGCCGCAGATCACCGTGTAGTCGGCGGCGTCCTGGCCCCAGATCGCGTCGCTGGTGAAGGCCTCGCCGAGCTGGTCGCCGGCGAGCCGGTCGAGGCCGCACTCCGCGAGGAGCGCCTCGTGGTGCGCGGAGCGGTTGCGCAGCGAGGGCAGGCCCTGCTTGAGCCAGCGCCAGTGCAGGACGCGGTCGAGGTCGCCGGCCCACAGACGCGCGAACCGGCTCGGCCCGTACTCCCGCTTCACCCGCGCCACCGTGGCGGCGAGGATCTCCTCGGCGCGTTCCCGCACGGCCGTGGCGGCGCCGGGGTCGCAGTAGGCGATGTTGACGAGCAGCCGGCCGCTGCCGTAGACGCGGTTGTGCTGGGTGCCGGTGTGCAGTCCGGCGATGCAGCAGCGCACGTCACGGCCCTCGACGTGGTCCTTCAGACCGGACGCGAGACCGGTGGCGACCGCGCCGAGCACCAGCGTGGCGTTGGCGTTCTCGTAGGGGAAGTCGTCCGTGCTGTCCGGGGCGTCCATGGTGACTTCGAGGGTCATCGTCGCGAAGGACGTGTCGTGGACGAGCAGCCCGGTCGGCTCGGCGAAGACCAGCAGCGACGCCCGGCCGCGCCGCTCCAGCGCCGGCTTGGTGCCGTAGCACCCCATGGCGCCGCCCTCCTCGCCGGGCACGGAGAGCACCGTCGTGCGTACGGTCCGGGCGAGGTCCGGGTCGTCGCGGTACGCCCGGGCGACCCCGCACAGCGCGGCCACCAGGGGGCCCTTGTCGTCGACGGCGCCCCGGGCGCGGATCACCCCGTCGTCGAGGGTCACCGGCAGATGCGGGGAGACCGTGTCGACGTGGGCGTTGATCACCAGGGTGCGGGCGGCGTCGGGGGCGCCGAGGCTCGCGGCGACCACCGGCTGGTCGGCCAGCCATGCGTCCAGGCCCGCCCGCTCCCGTACGAGGACCGGGGTGCGGGGGTCGGCCAGCACGTCGGCCGGGTCGGCGACCTCCGTCGACACCGCGAAGCCCAGGCCCTCGGCGAAGGCACCGAACAGCTCCTGGGCCCGCCGCGTCTCGGCAGGGTCCCCGCCCTCCAGGGGGCTCACGCTCGGCACCTCGAGAAAACGCAAGAGAAAGTCGACCGCGGCCTGATCCATCACCGCGCGGCCTCCCTCGGGCGCGGTCGCGGTGCGATCTCCGCTGGGCGCCATCGCGGTGCGATCTCCGCTGGGCGCCATCGCGGTGCGATCTCCGCCGGGGGCCGTCGCGGTGCGGCCTCCGCCGGGCGCCGTCACCGTGAGCTGCTCGCCGTGCGCCGTCGCCGTGCGGTCTCCGCCGGGCGCCGTCACCGTGGGCTCCTCGCCGTGCGTCGTCATCGGGCCGTCTCCTCGGTTCGGTCCAGCAGGTCCGCCAGGGCTCGGACGCACGCGTCGACGCTGTCGCGCAGCGCCTCCGCGTCCTCGCAGCGGATGCCGAGGTGCGGCTGCACCAGCAGATGGGGTTCGAGGCTCAGCGTCATCCCGGGGTACGCGTCCAGGACGACGGCCAGCGTGTCCGCGACCCGGCCGCTGCCCAGTCCGGGCAGACAGGGCTCCGCGTCGCCCTTCGTCCGCGGGTGCGCGTCCTTGATGTGGACGTGCCGCACGTACGGCAGGACGGCCTCCGCCATGGCGACGGAGTCGTAGCCGTACCAGACCCCGTTGCCGGTATCCATCAGGAACGCGAGATGCTCGTCGCCGGTCTCGGCCATGAGCCGGCCGGCCGACTCCACGTCCCGTCCGCCCCAGCCGACGCAGTTCTCGTGCAGGAACCGGCGCCCGTGCCGCGCGGCCAGCTCCCGCAGGGCGAGCAGCCGCCGGACCGTCTCGTCGTGCCACGCCTCGTCGTCGTCCAGATCGCCCCGCGCGTACGACATCACCCGCACGGAGGGCGCCCCGAGCCGGCCGGCCAGCTCCAGCCAGCGCTCTGCCGTCGCGAGGTCCTCCTCCAGGGTGCTGTCGGTGATCCGCCCGGCGCCGACGGGGCTGTCCAGGGCGACCACCCCGAGGCCCGCCTCCGCGAGCGCCCCGGCCAGCTCGTCGACCTCACCCCCCGGGATCTCACCGAGGGACCGGCCGCCGACCGAGCGCAGCTCGATGGAGCGCAGCCCCAGGGCGCGGACGTTCGCGATCTGCTCCCGCCAGGTGAAGCCGCACTCGTCGCCGATCACGGCGAGCCGCTCCCGCCACCCACCGCTCACGAGGCCACCCCGTCGGTCAGCCGGTCCAGCAGCAGCGCCGCCTGGGCCTCGTCCATACGGTTGTTGAAGCCGACCTGGGCGTGCAGATAGGTGCCCAGACCGTCCCGCCCGTGGTTGCGCAGCACCCGCAGCCGCTGGGCGACCGGCTCGTCGCAGACGACGATCCCGAAGTCACCGGCGCCGTAGGCGTAGTCGTGCGGCCCGTGGATCACCAGGGCGTCCGCGGAGGAGCGTCCGGCGCCGCTGAGCCGTCGTACGTCGAGCAGTTCGACGACCCCGACGGCCGACGGGTCGGTCGCGTCGGACCCGGACTCGCGTACCAGCAGCGGCGCTTCGGCCCGCTGCTCACCGCGCCACAGCACGCTCGCCCCCTGCACCAGCCGCCGTTCGGCCGCGGCGATCGTCTGTGCCCGGCTGCCCGAACCCGGGGCCAGGACCACCGGCGCACCGCCGAACCGCTCCTGGCGCACCAGCAGCAGACCCACCGCCGCGCTGCTCACGCCGACCGCGCTGCGGCCCGTGATCCGCGCGACGTGCTCCTCCAGCCGGCGCACCCGGGCGCCGACGATGAACGACTCGGCGCGGACGGTGGCGTCCAGGTAGGACATGAGCGTCCGGGCCAGGTCACGCCCGGCGGTAGAAGTCACCGACGATGTCGCAGACATGCGCCGCCTCCTCATCCAAGAGATCCGAATAGAGCGGGAGGGCCAGCACCCGGGTGGAGGCCTCCTCGGCGACCGGCACCGGCCGCGTGCAGTCCGCCACGTCGGCCAGACAGGCCTGCCGGGACAGCGGCAGCGGGTAGAAGATCTCGGTGGTGACGCCGTGGGCGCGCAGATGGGCCTGGAGCTCGTCGCGCCGGTCGAACTCGGCGACGTAGACGTAGCCGACGTCCTCGGGGTCGAGCGCCGGCAGCCTGCGTACGCCCTCGACCGACCGCAGCCGCTCGTCGTAGTACGCGAACAGCGCGCGCCGCCTGTCCTTGAACTCGTCGAGGAGCGGCAGGCAGGCGCCGACGACGGCGGCCTGGATCTCGTCGCAGCCGTAGGTGGGCTCCGCGCCCTCGCCGCGGCCGAGGATCTCGTCGAACTCCGCGAGCTGCCGCGCGTCGGTGGCGATGACCGCGCCGGCGTCGCCCAGCGCGCCGACGGTCTTGGCCGGGAAGAAGGAGAACACCCCGCCCCGGGCCGCCGTACCCGCCACGCGCCCCCCGCGGCTCATGCCGATGCCCTGCGCGCTGTCCTCGATGAGCAGCAGACCGCGCTCCGCGCAGAGCGCGCCGAGGCTGTCCATGTCGGCCATGGTGGTGAACAGGTGCACGGCGACGACGGCCCTGGTGCGCTCGGTGATCGCGTCGCGCACCGCGTCGGGGCAGATCGTGTACCGGTCCGGCAGGATGTCGACGATGACGGGGCGGGCCCCGACGTGTGCGATCGCGGCGACCGACGCGAAGAAGGTGTACGCCGGGACGATCACCTCGTCGCCCGGACCGATGCCCTGCTGCTTCAGCAGGACGAGCAGGGCGTCCGAGCCGCTCGCGGTCATCCGCACCCCGGCGCAGCCGAGGCGCCGGGTCAGCTCCTCCTCGACCTCGCGCACCAGGATGCCGTCGACGGCCACGCCTTTGTCGACGCTGCGGGCGATGTCCGCCTCGACGGCGTCCCGGACGCGCTGCCAAGTGGCCGCGTTCCGGAAGAACGGCACAGGGGTGGTGGTGCTCATGGCACACCCGCCTTCCGGCGCGCGGCCTCCAGTACGTCGATGCAGTGCACGTGCATGTCCACGTTGAACCTGGCCTGACTTTCCGCCGGTCCTGCCGTGTAGGCAGACACCAGGCACTCGGTGAGGGGGCGGTCGGGGAGGTCGACGACCCGCCCCGCGCCCTCTTCGGATTCCTTGAAGAAGCTCGACGTCTCGTCCCGGGAGCACGGGAGCGCGACCTCCAGGTCGCCGTCCGCGCACACCACGCGCAGGCTCCTGGTGCGCCGTTCCTTGTCGAGGTGGCCGACGAGCGTGCCGATCAGCCCGCTGGTGTGCCGCACGACCAGATGCGCGCCGCCCGCGTGGGGGATCTCCCGGCCGGCGTGGCGCAGCGGCCGTGCCTCGGCGTGCAGGACGTCGGCGATGTCGCCGAACAGCCAGATCGCGGCGAGCACCTGATGGGGGAGCTCCACCTCGAAGGCGCTGGAGTGGCTCGCGTTGCCCAGGGTGCGCGCGACACGGTTCTTGGACTGCTCGAACTCGTAGTGCAGCGCCCGCCGCCCCGCGTCCAGCTCCCGTTTGATGCGGGCGATCCCCGTGGAGAAGGGCCACACGGCGACCGGGTACAGCTCGGCCCCGGCGTCCGCGCAGAGCCGCGCCATCCGCCGTGCGGTGGGGCCGTCCGTGGTCAGCGGCTTCTCGACGACGATCCGCCGGCCGCCCAGCGCCACGATCTCCTCGACGACACCGGCGTGTCCGGCCGGCGGCACGGTCACATGGAACACGTCCGACGCGCTCACGTCCGGCAGGTCCGACAGCGCCGGATACACCGTCAGATCGGCGTCCGGCACGGCCGGGTCGACGGCCACCATCTCCTCGACGAGGCGGGCGACGACGGACTCCTCGATGGCCGCCCGGTGCAGATCGCGCGCCGCGTGGCCGTAGCCGACCAGTACGGTTCTCATCGCGTCGCCCGCGCTCAGCCGGCGGGGCGCTCGCCGAGCGGCTGCGCGCAGAAGAAGCCGCCGACGTACCGCTGCCCGAGGTCGGCCGCCGCGTCGCCCGCGGCCTTCGCCTCCATCTCCGCGGCGAACGCCTCCGCGTCGTCCAGCGGCTCGAAGCCGATCTTCCGGCCCGCGTCCAGGGACCACCAGCGCCGTGTGTTGGCGGAGACACCCCAGACGAGGTGGTGGCCCTCGGCGTCGAGCGCCGCGTCGACCAGCCGTACGGCGTCGGCGGGGGAGAGCCAGGTCGACAGGGAGCGCACGTCGAACGGCTTGTCGTAGCAGGTGCCGATGCGCAGGCAGACGACGTTCATGCCGAACCGGTCGTGGTAGAGCGCGCCGAGCGCCTCCCCGGCGGCCTTGCTGAAGCCGTAGTACGTGTCCGGCCGGGCCGGTACGTCGCCGGGCAGCTCGGCCGGACCCCGCTCGTGGAAGCCCACGGCGTGGTTGCTGGACGCCAGCACCACCTGCCGCACTCCTTCGAGCCGCGCGGCCTCCAGCACCGTCCGCGTCCCGTTGACGTTGACGTCGAGGATGCGGTCCCAGGTGTCCTCGTCGGTGATGCCCGCGAGGTGCACCACGGCGGTCGCCCCGCGCATCGCGGCCCGCATCGCGTCCAGGTCGGTGACGGACGCCCGCGCGATGCCCTCGCCGGGCACGCTGTCCGTGAGCCGCAGCGGGCGTCGCAGCCCGTCCCGCAGCATCCGGCCCATGTTCCCGGCGGCGCCGGTGATGAGCACCAGTTGATCCATGCTTGCCGAACTCACTTCGCTGTCCTGGGTGTTGACGATGGGTGAGAATTCCGAGGCCGAAGGGGAGTCGCCCGCTCAGACCAGTTCCGTGCCAGACCTGAACCACTCGTTGATCTCGTGCAGCTTCTTCACGACGTCGTCCTCGTCGGCGCCGCGCACCACGGCCTCGCCGACGTGCACGTCGGACGCCGCGGTGGGCGCCGCGATCACATGGCCCGGCCCGACCATCGGCCGGCCGAAGACCACCTCGTCCCGCGCGCCCATCTCCTGCGCGCTCGGGATACGGCGTACGGTGCCGGCGCCGGGCGCCATCAGCAGCACGTACCCGTGGACATCGGCGGACGGCGCGACCGGCGCCGACGGCTCCTCGCCGAAGACGACCTTCGCCCACTCCAGGTGCAGATCGACCCCGAAGTGCGCCTTGACCAGCTGGTCGATGGGCCCGCCGCCGACGCGCCCCGCGCACTCGCTGAAGGTGACCCGGTCCCCGTCGACGAAGACCTCCATGTGGAAGACACCGTCCCGGTGCCCGAGGGCGCCGAGCGCCGCGTGCGCCAGGGCGCGCACCTTCTCGTACAGGGGCCCGTAGGCGTCGGGGGAGAGCGCGATGCTGCCGGAGACGACACCGGAGCGCAGCTCGATGACGTTCTGGAGGTAGCGGCTGATGCCGAGGAAGACCAGCTCCCCGTCCCGCACGATCCCGTCGACGTGATGCTCGGCGCCGGTGACGAACTCCTCGACGAGGAACGGCCCGGCGAAACCGGCGGCGCGGAACGCCTCCAGCGCGTCGTCGAACTCCCGCTCGTCGCGGGCCACATACGTGTTCGCGCAGGAGGCGCCGAGGATCGGCTTGATGACGACGGGCAGTTCGGCCCGCACCCCGTCCAGCGCCCCGGCGTCGGCCAGGACGCGGCAGCGCGCCACGGGCAGCCCGGCCTCCGCGATCCGCTGCTTCTGCAGGTACTTGTCCCGCAGCATGACCGCGGTGTCCGGCCGGACGGGGCTCGCGCCGCCGCCGATGAGCGCCGTGGCGACCAGGGAGAACTCCGCCTGGCTGCACACCACGTCGAAGTCCTCGGGGCCGGCCCCCGCCCGCCGCAGCGCGCTGAGGATCTCCTCCACGTCGGTGCAGTCCGAGACCAGCACGGCCCGCTCGACCTCGGCCTGGTGCCCGAAGCGGGCGTACACGTCCGGTGTGGCGACACACCACACCCGCGCGCCGAGCTCCCGCAGGGCGGCCAGTGTGGTGATCCGCCAGCCGATGAGCAGGACCTTCCGGCCCGTCTGTCCCTGAGCCACGTCTGTTACCCCCAGTGTCCGGTCGGTGTTCCTCAGTCCCAGGCCCAGTTGTCCGGCGACTGCTGCTGGACGGCGACCACGGCCGCCTCGGCCCGCACCGTCGTGGGCGGGGCGTCGGTCGAAGACGCCGTCGCGACGGCCACCGCGGGAAGTGCGAAGAATGCGGAAACAAGTGCCGCTCGAATGAAAGTCTTCATTGTGCGAATTCCCCTCTGCCTCGCTTCGTCGGTGATCTCATCCTGACCCCGGGAAAGCGGCGCGTCACCCTTTTCGACTGGCACCTGTAGGCCATGGCCGCGAGCTGCCATGACGCCCCGCATATGCCCCCTGGCCTGTGGCTGCCATGGCAGGGGGCGGCCAGCGGGAATGAGTGACTCCGCTGGACGGAACGGAGAGGATGAACCCCAAAACAATTCCGCGAGCGTTAATCAATTGCGCCCGACCGAACTCCGGATCGGTGAATTCCGGATATTGCCTGTCCCGGGGCGACGCTCATTTCCGCCCTTCCCGTCACGCCGAGGAGCCCTCGGGGCTTCACCGGCCCCGACCTCTCCTAGGACTCTCGTGAGCAACGCCGAGCCCACCGTGCTGGTCCGCGACCATCTGCGCGAGCACACCGGCAACCGCCCCACCGTCACCGCGGACCTCCCGACCGCCCCCGCCGCCGACGACCCGCGGCGCACGCGGACCCTCGCCGGCGCCGCCCTGGCCCTGCTGGCCGCCCGGGCCACCGACCGGGAGGAGGTGACGGTGTACATCGACGCGACCACCCCGATCACCGTGCCGACCCCACCGACAGCCACCGGCCAGAACCTCCTCGACGCGGTCCACGAGCTGATCCCCGGCGGCCCCCATGCCACGGACACGACCGCCGACACGACCCATGCCCCGGCCCATCCCCCGGCCCCCGCCGCCCCGCACGCCACCCCCGCCTCGCACTCCGACCTCATGCTGTCCCTCGACGGCGACGCCACCCCCGGGGACGCCGAGGCCCGTGGCTGCCCGCTGCTTCTCGACCTCCGCCCGGGGTCCCGGCAACTGCGCCTCGGCTACGACGCCCGTCTGTTCTCCACGGCCACGGCACACCGCCTCGCGGAGACCTACGCGGACCTGTTCGCCCTCCTGCTGAAGGACCCGGCGCAGCCCCTCGCCGCGCTCCTGGCCGCGACCGACGCCGAACGCGCCCGCATCACCGGCGAGTTCAACGCCACGGCGGCGGGCTTCCCGGCCGACCGCACCCTGCACGGCTTCCTCCAGGAGCGGGCCGCGGCCACCCCGGACGCCGTGGCCGTGACCGGCCCCGAGGACCGGATGACGTACGCCGAGCTGAACGCGGCGGCCAACCGCCTGGCCCGGGTGCTGCGCGACCGCGGCGTCGGCGCGGGCGACGTGGTCGGCGTCTGCGTACCCCGCTCCCCGCGCATGCTCGTGGCCGTGTACGCCGTCCTCAAGGCGGGCGGCGCCTACCTGCCGGTGGACCCGACCCTGCCGGCCAACCGCGTCGACTACATCCTCGACCACAGCGGCACCCCCCTGGTCGTGGTCGCCGAGGAGACGGCGCACGTGGCGGCGGGCCGCCGCACGGTCACCGTGACCTCCCCGGAGGTCGAGGCGGCGGACGGCACCGATCTCCCCGCCGCGAGCGGCCCCGAGGACCTGGCCTACGTCATCTACACCTCCGGCTCCACCGGCCGCCCCAAGGGCGTGATGGTCGAGCACCGCGCGATCGTCAACCGCCTGTGGTGGATGCAGCGCGCCTACCCGCTGGGCCCCGACGACGTGATCCTGCACAAGACGCCGTTCACCTTCGACGTGTCCGTCTGGGAGATCTTCTGGTGGTCCCTGGCCGGCGCCTCGGTCGTCACCCTGCCCGGCGGCGACGAACGCGACCCCCAGCGCATCGCCCGCCGCATCGCCGAGACCGGCGTCACCACGATGCACTTCGTGCCGTCGATGCTGCACGCCTTCCTGCAGTACACGGCCCTCACGGGCGACGGCGCGGACCTCTCCTCGCTGCGCCGGGTGTTCGCCAGCGGCGAGGCGCTCGCGGTGAACCACGCCCAGGCGTTCGCCGAGCGCCTGGGCGCCTTCGCCGAGCTGGTCAACCTCTACGGCCCGACCGAGGCCGCCGTGGACGTCACCTGCCAGCCCTGCCGGGACGTCGATGCCACCCGGTCCGTGCCGATCGGCCGCCCCATCGACAACATCCGCCTCTACGTGCGCACCCGCTCCGGCGACCTGGCCCCCGTGGGCACCCCGGGCGAGCTGTGCATCGCCGGCACCGGCCTCGCGCGCGGCTATCTGAACGCGCCCGAACTGACCGAGGAGCGGTTCGTGCCGAACCCCTTCGAGGACGGAGGGCGCCTGTACCGCACGGGCGACCTGGCGCGCTGGCTGGACGACGGGACGATCGAGTACCTCGGCCGCATCGACACCCAGGTGAAGATCCGCGGCTATCGCATCGAGCTGGGTGAGATCGAGCACGTCGCCGCGTCCTGCCCCGGCGTCGCCGACTGCGCGGTCACCACGGCGGCGAACCGGGCGGGCGCCCAGGCCCTGGTCGCCCACGTCGTCCCGGGCCCCGGCTTCTCGAAGGACCGCCTGCGCGCGACGCTCGCCGCGGAGCTCCCGACGTACATGGTCCCGCAGCACATCGTGGAGACCGAGGCCATCCCGACGAACCACAACGGCAAACGCGACCTGAAGAGCCTCCCGAACCCCTTCGACCGCGCCCGCGCGTAACCCCCGTCACAGCGAAGGCGGGCACCGGAGACCCGGTGCCCGCCTTCGACGTGCGGGAGGGAGGAGAGGAGAGAGGAGAGGAGGGAGGAGAGACGAGGCCACAACCCGCACGACGGCCGCAACCCCACTCGACGGCCGCAGCCCACTCGACGGCCCCGACCCGCTCGGCCGCCTCCGCCGAGCAGCCCCGCACGACGACCGCAGCCCCCCTCGACGACCCCGGCCCACTCGCCCGCCTCCGCCCACGAGGCCCGGCACGGCCCCCTCAGTCGCCCTCATCGAGCAGCGCCGACACCCCCAGCTGGAGATCGCCGGCGCAGGAGGCCATGCGCCACCCCTCCGGCCAGGTCCGGGCGAGCCAGTGCCGCCAGGCGGCCAGGGCCACCCGCTCCGCGCCCAGCAGGTCACGGGCGACCACGAACGTCATGGCCACGACGTGCGAGGCGGTGGCCACGAGACTGACATGCTCGACCCCCGGCTGCGGGTCCCGCCGGAGCCAGGAGACCGCCACGTCACAGAGGCGCTGCTCCATGCCCTCGGCGCCCACCGCGGGTTCCAGGACGACCTTGATGGCGTACACAAAATCACCCTAGGTGCCCGGCACCCGGAGGCCCCCGCTCCGCCCGGGGCAGGCTGATGCCATGTCATAAAGCGGCCGAGATCGACGAAGTCGTTACGCGCCCCGCGGCCACCGCCCCTTGAGACTTTCCCCACACCCCGGCGGCACCCCGGAGAACGCGAAAGCCCCGCAGGTCCGAGACCTGCGGGGCTTCCAGCTGGTGCGCGAGGGGGGAGTTGAACCCCCACGCCCTTGCGGGCACTGGAACCTGAATCCAGCGCGTCTGCCTATTCCGCCACCCGCGCATTGGGTGTGTCCTCCGGCTCCGTGCCTCTCGGTGCGGCGCCTTCCGACATGCAGAACATTAGCACGCTGCACGGGGTGCCTTCACATCCCTTTGCCGCCACCCCCGGGCCGCTCCCACGTCTCAGGCCCGACCGGTTCGCGTATCAACCTCGTACCGGTAGCCCCTTCTCCCCCGCAGCCGGACCAGGTCCACAGTCAGGTGCGGGACACTGGTCTGCAGCCGCCTCTACGATCCTGGGCAGAAGTACGGCAGGAGTGACGCTCGGGATCCGTCGACCGGCTAGAGAAGGGGGAACCGGCCGATTCACCGCCGCGTGGATACGATCAGTAAGCAGTACCAGCAGGCAGGGCCCCGGCACAGCAGCTACGACGGAGGAGGTGCCCCATGGGAGTTCTGAAGAAGTTCGAGCAGCGTCTCGAGGGTCTGGTCAACGGCACCTTCGCCAAGGTCTTCAAGTCCGAGGTCCAGCCCGTGGAGATCGCCGGCGCGCTCCAGCGCGAGTGCGACAACAACGCGACCATCTGGAACCGCGACCGCACGGTCGTCCCCAATGACTTCATCGTGGAGCTCAGCGCGCCCGACTACGAGCGCTTGAGCCCCTACTCCGGCCAGCTCGGCGACGAGCTCGCCGGCATGGTCCGCGACTACGCCAAGCAGCAGCGCTACACCTTCATGGGCCCGATCAAGGTGCACCTGGAGAAGGCGGACGACCTCGACACCGGCCTGTACCGGGTGCGCAGCCGTACGCTCGCCTCGTCCAGCAGCCAGGCCCCCGCGGGCATGCCCGCCGCCGGCGCCCAGCGCCCCGGGGGATACGGCCCGCCGTCCGCCGTTCCCGCCCCCCCGCCCATGCCGGCCGCGCCGCCGCCCGGCGCCCGCCCCGGGGGCTACGGCTATCCGCCCGCCGCGGGCGGCCAGCGCCCCGCCACGGCCGGCGGCGGACTCGCGGGCGCACCGCAGCCCGGGTCGCGCACCCGCTACTGGATCGAGATCAACGGCACCCGCCACCAGATCTCCCGCCCGACGCTCGTACTGGGTCGCAGCACCGACGCCGACGTGCGGATCGACGACCCCGGCGTCTCCCGCCGGCACTGCGAGATCCGGACCGGTTCGCCCTCGACGATCCAGGATCTCGGCTCCACCAACGGCATCGTGGTGGACGGGCAGCACACCACCCGCGCTACGCTCCGCGACGGCTCGCGGATCGTCGTGGGCAGCACCACCATCATTTACCGGCAAGCCGAAGGGTGAAGCGGGGGCAATGTCAGAGCTGACCCTCACGGTCATGCGGCTGGGTTTCCTGGCCGTACTGTGGCTGTTCGTGATCGTGGCCGTGCAGGTCATCCGCAGCGACCTGTTCGGTACGCGCGTCACCCAGCGCGGCTCGCGCCGGGAAGCCGGCCGGGCGGCCCAGCAGGCGGCCCCGCGCCAGGCGCCCCCGCAGCAGCGCCAGCAGCAGAACCGGCCGTCCGGCGGTGGCCGCCAGCGCCGCAACGCCCCCTCCAAGCTCGTCGTGACCGAGGGCACCCTCACCGGCACCACCGTCGCGCTCCAGGGCCAGACCATCTCCCTGGGCCGGGCGCACGACAGCACGATCGTGCTGGACGACGACTACGCCTCCAGCCGCCATGCCAGGATCTACCCGGACCGCGACGGCAACTGGATCGTCGAGGACCTGGGCTCCACCAACGGCACGTACCTCGACCGAACGCGGCTGACGACCCCCACACCGATTCCGCTGGGCGCGCCGATCCGCATCGGCAAGACCGTCATCGAGCTGCGGAAGTAGTGCTGCATCATGAATGAGCGCGAGCGGAGCGAGCACGCGGCGGCGGCCGGCACCCCGGGCCCCGGCGCGCTCCCGACCGGAGGGTGGGCAGTGTGGCGCGACACGACCGGCTGTACCCGGAGCCGACGGGCGAGGTGGGCATGAGTCTGTCACTGCGCTTCGCCGCCGGATCGCACAAAGGCATGATCCGGGAAGGCAACGAGGACTCCGGTTACGCCGGTCCGCGCCTGCTCGCCATCGCCGACGGCATGGGCGGCGCCGCCGCCGGTGAGGTCGCCTCCTCCGAAGCCATCTCCACCATCGTCGCGCTCGACGAGGACATCCCGGGCTCCGACGTCCTCACCTCGCTCGCCACGGCCGTGCAGCGCGCCAACGACCAGCTGCGCTCCCTCGTCGAGGAGGACCCCCAGCTGGAAGGCATGGGGACCACGCTGACCGCGCTGCTGTGGACGGGCCAGCGGCTCGGCCTGGTGCACGTCGGCGACTCCCGCGCCTATCTGCTGCGCGACGGCGTCCTCACCCAGATCACCCAGGACCACACCTGGGTGCAGCGCCTGGTCGACGAGGGCCGCATCACCGAGGAAGAGGCCACCACCCACCCCCAACGCTCCCTGCTGATGCGGGCGTTGGGCAGCGGCGACCATGTCGAACCGGACCTGTCGATCCGTGAGGTCCGGGCCGGCGACCGCTATCTGATCTGCTCCGACGGCCTGTCCGGCGTGGTCTCGCACCAGACCCTCGAGGACACCCTCGCCAGCTACCAGGGCCCGCAGGAGACCGTCCAGGAGCTCATCCAGCTCGCGCTGCGCGGCGGCGGCCCCGACAACATCACCGTCATCGTCGCCGACGTCCTCGACCTCGACACCGGCGACACCCTCGCCGGGCAGCTGTCCGACACCCCCGTCGTGGTGGGCGCGGTCGCCGAGAACCAGCTCCAGCTGCACGACAACGGCATCATGCAGACCCCGGCCGGCCGCGCCGCGAGCCTCGGCCGCCACCGGCACACGGGAGGCGGCGGCGAGTTCGGCCCGCCCGGCTCCGGCGACATCACCGGTTTCATCCCCACCGGCGGTCTCGCGGGCTCCCTGGACTACACGGACGAGGACTTCGTCAAGCCGCGCCAGGGCCGCAAGTGGGTGAAGAGATCCTTCTACATCGCCCTCGCGCTCGCCGTCGTCGGCGGCGGGCTCTACGGCGGCTGGCGCTGGACCCAGACCCAGTACTACGTGGGCACCAAGGGCGAGCACGTCGCCCTGTACCGCGGCATCAGCCAGGACCTGGCGTGGGTGTCGCTGTCGAAGGTGGAGAAGGACCACCCCGAGATCGAACTCAAGTACCTGCCGTCCTACCAGCAGAAGCTGGTGCAGGCCACGATCGCCGAGGGCAACCTCTCCGCCGCGCAGAAGAAGATCGACGAGCTGGCCGTGCTGGCGTCCGCCTGCAAGAAGCAGGACACGGGAACCACTGCCGCACCGCCCACGTCCAAGGCATCACCGAGCCCGAAGCCCTCGGGTTCCAAGCCCCCGTCGTCCCCGTCCTCGTCCGCGTCCCCGTCCCCGACCGCGACCGCCACTCCCAGCCCCGGCCCCACCCTGTCGGAGGAAGAGAAAGAGGTCGTCTCGCAGTGCGGCAAGCAGTAGCGAGCCGCTGAGAGGCCCCGTCACACGATGAGCAGCACTACGAACCCGCCGACGCATCACACGTCCACGATCGGCTCGATCGGCACGCCGAGCCGGCGCAACACGGAGCTCGCGCTCCTGGTGTTCGCCGTCCTCATCCCGGTCTTCGCCTACGCCAACGTGGGCCTCGCCATCAACGAGCAGGTGCCGTCCGGCCTGCTGAGCTACGGTCTCGGCCTCGGTCTGCTGGCCGGCGTCGCCCATCTCGTCGTACGCAAGTTCGCGCCGTACGCGGACCCGCTGCTGCTGCCGCTGGCCACGCTGCTCAACGGCCTGGGCCTGGTCGCCATCTGGCGGCTGGACCAGTCCAAGCTGCTGCGCCGCATCGAGCAGGCCGGCACCGCCGCGCCCCGGCAGCTGATGTACACGGCGATGGGCATCGCCCTGTTCATCGTGGTGCTGATCTTCCTCAAGGACCACCGCGTCCTGCAGCGCTACACCTACATCTCCATGCTCGGCGCGCTGTTCCTGCTGCTGCTCCCGCTCGTGCCCGGCCTCGGCCAGAACATCTACGGCGCCAAGATCTGGATCTCCGTCGCCGGCTTCTCCATCCAGCCCGGTGAGTTCGCCAAGATCGTGCTGGCGGTCTTCTTCTCCGGCTACCTGATGGTCAAGCGCGACGCGCTGGCCCTGGCCAGCCGCCGTTTCATGGGCCTGTACCTGCCGCGCGGCCGCGACCTCGGACCGATCCTGGTCGTCTGGTTCATCTCGATCCTCATCCTGGTCTTCGAGACGGACCTCGGCACCTCGCTGCTGTTCTTCGGAATGTTCGTCATCATGCTGTACGTCGCCACCGAGCGGACCAGCTGGATCGTCTTCGGTCTGCTGATGTCCTCGGCCGGCGCGGTCGGCGTGGCGAGCTTCGAGTCGCACGTCCAGCAGCGCGTCGACGCCTGGCTGGACCCGATGCGCGAGTACACGCTGAGCCAGCAGGGCGTCGGCGGCCACTCCGAGCAGGCCATGCAGGCGCTGTGGGCGTTCGGCTCCGGCGGCACCCTCGGCACCGGCTGGGGCCAGGGCCACTCCGAACTGATCAAGTTCGCCGCGAACTCCGACTTCATCCTCGCCACCTTCGGCGAGGAGATCGGCCTGGCCGGCCTGATGGCGCTGCTGCTGCTGTACGGGCTGATCGTGGAGCGCGGTGTGCGCACCGCCCTCGCCGCCCGCGACCCCTTCGGCAAGCTGCTCGCCATCGGCCTGTCCGGCGCGTTCGCGCTCCAGGTGTTCGTCGTCGCCGGCGGTGTGATGGGTCTCATCCCGCTCACCGGTATGACGATGCCCTTCCTCGCGTACGGCGGTTCCTCCGTCATCGCCAACTGGGCCCTGATCGGCATCCTGATCCGTATCAGCGACACCGCGCGCCGCCCGGCACCCGCCCCCGCCACGAACCCCGACGCCGAGATGACCCAGGTGGTCCGACCGTCATGAACAAGCCCCTGCGCCGGATCGCGATCTTCTGCGGGCTGCTGATCCTCACCCTGCTGCTGCGCGACAACTGGCTCCAGTACGTCAAGGCCGACGAGCTCGCCACCGACACCAGCAACCGCCGCGTCAACATCGCCCGCTACGCGACCCCGCGCGGCGACATCATCGTCGGCGGCAAGGCCATCACCGGCTCCACCGAGATGACCAGCGGCGACTTCAAGTACAAGCGCACCTGGAAGGACGGCGCCATGTGGGCGCCGGTCACCGGGTACTCCTCGCAGGCCTTCGGCGCGAACCAGCTGGAGAAGCTCGAGGACGGCATCCTCACCGGCAACGACGACCGGCTGTTCTTCCGCAACACCCTCGACATGATCACGGGCAAGCAGAAGGAGGGCGGCAGCGTCGTCACCACCCTCAACGCCGCCGCGCAGAAGGCCGCCTACGACGGCCTGGGCGACAAGAAGGGCGCGGTCGCCGCGATCGACCCGACCACCGGCAAGATCCTCGCCCTGGTGTCGACGCCGTCCTACGACCCCTCGAAGTTCGCCGGCTACTCCGGCGACGACGAGAAGGCCTGGAACGCCGTCCAGAAGAAGAACAACCCCGACGACCCGATGCTGAACCGCGCCCTGCGCGAGACCTACCCGCCGGGCTCCACCTTCAAGGTCGTCACCGCGGCCGCCGCGCTGGAGAACGGCGTGGAGACCAGCATCGACGACCCCACCGACGCCCCGGACCCGCTGCCGCTGCCGCAGTCCACCACCAAGCTCACCAACGAGCACGGCGACTGCAAGAACGCCAACCTGCGCCACGCGCTGGAGATCTCCTGCAACACCGTCTTCGGCAAGATGGCCGACGACGTCGGCAACGAGAAGATGATCGAGCAGGCGGAGAAGTTCGGCTTCAACAACAAGGAGCTGGACACCCCGGTCCGCGCCGCGCAGAGCGTCTACCCCGAGGACAACAAGCCGCAGAACATCCTCGACGGCATCGGCCAGGGCTCCACGGCCGCCACCCCGCTCCAGATGGCCATGGTCGCCTCCGCCGTCGCCAACGACGGCACCCTGATGCGGCCGTACATGGTCGACCAGCTGCGCGCCTCCAACCTCGACGTGATCGAGACGAACGAGCCCAAGGAGTACTCGCAGGCCGTCTCGTCGGAGACCGCGCAGAAGCTCCAGGAGATGATGGAGACGGTCGTGAAGACCGGCACCGGCACCAGGGCCCAGATCGACGGGGTCGTCGTCGGCGGCAAGACCGGTACCGCGCAGCACGGCAAGAACAACAGCGAGAAGCCGTACGCCTGGTTCATCTCCTACGCCAAGCTGAAGGACGGCAGCTCGCCGGTCGCCGTCGCGGTGGTCGTCGAGGACGGCGCCGCCGACCGCGGTGACATCACCGGTGGCGGTCTGGCGGCCCCGATCGCCAAGGCTGTGATGAAGGCGGTCATCGGCAACAAGACGTGAGCCTGCCCACACCGCCTGCACATACGTGCACGTTGCGATACCGGTCCTGTATCGGGTGACGGGCTTGGCCAGGTCACGGAAAGCGAGCCGGGTACGGTATGCCCGGACGGCATACCGACGAACCCACAAGGGTGAGATCGGGACCGACGGAGAGGGCTGGTAGGTAGCTATGGAAGAGCCGCGTCGCCTCGGCGGCCGGTACGAGCTGGGCCAGGTGCTCGGCCGCGGTGGCATGGCGGAGGTCTATCTCGCGCATGACACCCGCCTTGGCCGCACCGTGGCGGTGAAGACGCTGCGCGCGGACCTCGCGCGCGACCCTTCCTTCCAGGCCCGGTTCCGCCGGGAGGCCCAGTCGGCCGCCTCGCTCAACCACCCCGCGATCGTCGCGGTCTACGACACGGGCGAGGACTACATCGACGGGGTCTCGATCCCGTACATCGTCATGGAGTACGTCGACGGCTCCACGCTCCGTGAGCTGCTGCACAGCGGCCGCAAGCTGCTGCCGGAGCGCTCCCTGGAGATGACCATCGGCATCCTCCAGGCCCTGGAGTACTCGCACCGCAGCGGCATCGTCCACCGCGACATCAAGCCGGCCAACGTCATGCTCACGCGCAACGGCCAGGTCAAGGTGATGGACTTCGGCATCGCCCGCGCCATGGGCGACTCCGGCATGACGATGACGCAGACCTCCGCGGTCATCGGCACCGCCCAGTACCTCTCGCCGGAGCAGGCGAAGGGCGAGCAGGTGGACGCCCGCTCCGACCTGTACTCCACGGGCTGCCTGCTCTACGAGCTGCTGACCGTGCGGCCGCCCTTCGTGGGCGACTCCCCGGTCGCGGTCGCCTATCAGCACGTACGGGAGGAGCCGCAGCCGCCGAGCGTCTTCGACCCCGAGATCACGCCCGAGATGGACGCGATCGTCCTGCGCGCGCTGGTCAAGGACCCGAACTACCGCTACCAGTCCGCCGACGAGATGCGCGCCGACATCGAGGCCTGCCTCGACGGCCAGCCGGTGGCGGCGACGGCGGCGATGGGCTCGGTCGGCTACGGCGGCTACCCCGACGACCAGCCGACGACGGCCCTGCGCTCCACGGACGCCGGCGCCACGTCGATGCTGCCCCCGATGAACCCGGACGACGGCGGCTACGGCTACGACGACCGCCCCGACCGGCGCCGTCAGAAGAAGTCGAACGCCTCCACGATCCTGCTGGCCGTGGCCGCGGTACTGGTCCTCGTCGGCGCGGTCCTGATCGGCAAGTGGGTCGTCAGCGGCGACGGCGTGAGCAACGACAAGACGAACGTGCCGAACTTCGTCGACCAGACGAGGACACAGGCCCAGCAGATGGCCACCAACTCCGATCTCAAGGTGGCCTTCACCTCGAAGGCCTGCGAGAGCACCGAGAAGGGCAAGGTCTGCTCGCAGGACCCGAAGGCCGGCAGCAGCGTCGACAAGAACTCCACCATCAACCTGGTCCTGTCCACGGGCGCGCCCAAGGTCGAGGTGCCCAGTGTCCTCGGCAAGCAGTTCGACGAGGCCAAGGCGCTGCTGGAGAGCGACAAGTACCAGTTCAAGGTGGAGAAGAAGGAAGAGGAGTCGTCCGAGGAGGCCGGCACGGTCCTGGAGCAGGACCGCAAGCTCGGCGACCAGGTCGAGAAGGGCTCCACCATCACCCTCACCGTCGCCAAGGCGGAGGAGAAGGCCACGGTCCCGGACGTCACCGGCAAGGGCTGTGACGACGCGGTGGCCCAGATGGAGGACAACGACCTGAAGGGCAACTGCGTCGAGGTCGACGTCCAGGACCCGAACCAGGTCGGCAAGGCCGTCGGGACCAACCCGCAGGCCGGCTCCAGCGTCGACAAGGGCTCCACGGTCCAGATCCAGATCGGCAAGGCCGCCAACCAGCAGGTCCAGATCCCGGAGATCCGCAACCAGCGCCTCAAGGACGTGCGCAAGACCCTTCAGGACCTGGGTCTCCAGGTCCAGGTGCAGGGCTCGCAGGACGACAACGCCGTGGTCTTCGCGTCCAACCCGCAGCCCGGCAGCACGGTCAACAAGGGCGACACGGTCACCCTGTTCGCCGCGGACCAGGGCGGCGGCAACAACGGCGGCGGCATCTTCGGCTGACCCGCCTGCACACGAGAAGAGCCCCGGCCCCTTCACGGGGGGCCGGGGCTCTTGCCGTACCGGGGGGGGCGGCGCAGGTGCCGTACGGGGGGCGGCTAGCGCAGTTCCTTCGGCGGGGTGCGTTCGCTGTCGACCTTGTCCACGCGGACCAGCTCGCCCCAGACCACGTAGCGGTAGCGGCTGGTGTAGACGGGGGTGCAGGTCGTCAGGGTGATGTAGTGGCCGGCCTTCGTCCTCCCCGCCTCCTTGGGGATCTGGCCGAGGACCTTCACGTTGTACTTCGAGGTCTCGGGGAGGATCGCGAAGACCTTGTAGACGTACCAGTTGTCCTTGGTCTCGAAGACGATCGGGTCGCCCTTGTCGATCTTGTCGATGTTGTGGAACTTGGCGCCGTGGCCGTCGCGGTGGGCGGCGAGGGAGAAGTTGCCCTCCTTGCCCGTCATGGGGAGGACGGCCTTGACCGGGTCGGTGTAGTAGCCGGCCACGCCCTCGTTGAGGACCTTGGTCGAGGTGCCCTTCTCGACCAGCACCTCGCCGTTCCTCATCGCGGGCACGTGCAGGAAGCCGATGCCGTCCTGGGTGTCGAGGGCGCCGGGGCCGGTCTCCTCGGCCCAGTGGTCGCGCACCTTGTCGGCCTGCTTGCCGGCGTGCCGGTCGGCGATGACGTTCGTCCACCACAGCGAGTAGACGACGAACAGGCCGAGCACCAGACCGGCGGTGATCAGCAGTTCGCCGAAGAAGCTGACGGCCAGCGCGATCCTGCCGGGACGACGAGGCCGTCCCGGGGACGCGGACGGGGACGTTTCGGTGTCCTCTGCGGTCGCTGCCACTTTCCCTCAGCCCTAACTCACGAGTGCGTCCGGCTTGCCCTTGCTGCGCGGCCGTTCCTCGACCATCTTGCCCCAGACGATCAAGCGGTACTTGCTGGTGAACTCCGGCGTGCACGTCGTGAGGGTGATGTACCGCCCGGGCCCGGTGAAACCGGACTGCGGGGGCACCGGCTGGAGGACACTCACATTGCTCGGCGAGGTCACCGGGAGCATGGACGTCATCTTGTACACGAAGAACTTGTCCTGCGTCTCCACGACGATGTCGTCGCCCTGCTCCAGCCGGTTGATGTACCGGAAGGGCTCGCCATGGGTGTTGCGGTGGCCCGCGAGGCCGAAGTTGCCGGTCTTCGCGTCGGGCATCGCGGTGGTCAGCGCGCCCGAGCCGTAGTGCCCGACCATGCCCTTGTCGAGCACCTTCTTGTTGCTGACGCCCTCCGCGATCGGCACGACCACGTCCAGCTTGGGGATGTGCAGGATGGCGAAGCCCTGGCCGGGCGAGAAGGTGCCGGGGTTGCGCTTGCCGCTCGCCCAGTCGTCCTGGAGGCTGCTCGCCTCCTTGTCCGCCTGCGCGTGCGCCCGGACGTTGGTCCACCACAGCTGGTAGGTGACGAACAGCAGCATCAGCACGCCGGTGGTGATGAACAGCTCGCCGATCGCCCGGCTGGCGACGACGGCCGGTCCGGGCTTGCGGGCCCGCGCCTGCCGGCGGGCCTCGACCCGGGAGAGCGGCCTGCCGCCGGCCGATCCCAAGGCCGACGCCGAGGTCACTCCCGGCGCCTGCCCCGGGGCCGACGCGGACTCGGCCGGGGCCGCCGTACCGCCATGACGGCCGCGACGCCCCTTGGCGGCCTTCCTACGGGCCGCACGCCCGCCGGTAGGGGTTCCCGTGGCCGATGTGGCTCCTGTGCCCGCAGAGGCCGGTAGGGGCTCCCCGTCGTAGCCCGGGATGCGCAGGGCCATCGTCTCTTCGTCGATCGTGGGCCGCGCCTCAGGGGCATCACCGAAGGACTCGTACGCCTGCACGCCGTACGAGTCCTCGCGTTCCGGGCGCAGCGCGGTCACGCCGTGGCCCTGCCCACCACCGGGGCGAGCCCCGCCGACCTCGCCACCGCGCCCTGGTCCCCGCACTCCGTCAGCCAGTTGGCCAGCATCCGGTGCCCGTGCTCGGTGAGCACCGACTCGGGGTGGAACTGCACGCCCTCGACGGGGAGTTCGCGGTGGCGCAGGCCCATGATGATGCCGTCCTGGGTGCGCGCGGTGACCTCCAGCTCGGCCGGCACGGTCGCGGGCTCGGCGGCCAGCGAGTGATAGCGGGTCGCGGTGAAGGGCGAGGGCAGTCCGGCGAAGACGCCCCGGCCCTCGTGCTCGACCAGCGAGGTCTTGCCGTGCAGCAGCTCGGGCGCGCGGTCCACGACACCGCCGTACGCCACCTGCATGGACTGCATGCCGAGGCACACGCCGAAGACGGGGACGCCGGTGGCGGCGCAGTGGCGGACCATGTCCACGCAGACCCCGGCCTCCTCGGGCGTGCCCGGTCCGGGCGACAGGAGCACACCGTCGAATCCGTCCTGGGCGTGCGCCGTGGACACCTCGTCGTTGCGCAGGACCTCGCACTCGGCACCCAGCTGGTAGAGGTACTGGACCAGGTTGAAGACGAAGCTGTCGTAGTTGTCGACGACGAGAATGCGCGCGCTCACTGGTTGTCCACCGTCACATCGTTGAAGGGAAGCAGCGGTTCGGCCCATGGGAAGACGTACTGGAAGAGGACGTAGACCACGGCCAGGGCCAGCACGATCGAGATCAGCGCCTTGACCCACGCGTTTCCCGGCAGATGCCGCCAGATCCAGCCGTACATGCCGTCCCTTCCGTCGCACCACGGCACCGGCCTCACGCCGTACCGGCACCAGACTAACGGCGCAGCGCCGCGGGCTTTCCGCCATCCACAGGCTGCGTGGAGTCCAGGTGGGCCCAGACGATCAGCCGGTGGCTGTGCCCCCACTCCGGATCGCACGTGGTCAGGGTGAGATACCGGCCCGGGCGCGTATACCCGGACGTACGTGGGACAGGGTCGATCACCTCAACGTCCGTGGGAACGGTTTTGTAGGGGCCTTTGTCGATCCGATACGTGAACCAGGTCGTGCCGTCGGTCAGGACCACCGCGTCCCCGCGCCGCAGCTCCGGGAAGTCCTTGAAGGGGTCTCCGTACGTCCGCCGGTGCCCGGCGACGGAGAAGTTGCCGATCTGCCCGAGCGGGGCGGTGCGGGCGTAGTGCCCGAGCCCCTTCTTCAGGGTGCTCACGGCCGTGCCCTCCAGCACGGGCTTGTTCCACGTGGAACCGAGGCGGGGGATGTACATGATGGCGAAGGGCTTGCCGGCGGGGTACGGCACCGGCCGCGGGGTGGCGGTGGCGCCCGCCGCGGGCGCGGGGCGTAACGGCTGGTGCGCCCACCGGTCCTGGAGGTCGTCGATCTGGTCGTCCATGACGTGGTCGGCCCGCACCCCGGTCCAGAAGAGCACATAGACGACGAAGAGCACGATCACGGTGCCGACGGTGATGCAGAGTTCGCTGACGGTCCTGACGACCACACGCACCGACACAGGTCCCCCCGGCGTCGCTCGCGGACCTACTCCACAGGCTTGGCGTAGTGCAGATCCACTGTGCCCGAGTAGCCGGGCAGAGTCACCGTGCCGTCCTCGGTGACTTTCCAGCCGAGGCCGTAGACATTCACATAGACCATGTAGTTCTGGATCGCGGCGGAGTCCGAGAGGGCCTTGGTGAGCTTGTCCGGGTCGCCGATCGCCTGGATCTTGTACGGCGGTGAGTAGACGCGGCCCTGGAGGATCAGGGTGTTGCCCACACAGCGGACCGCGCTGGTGGAGATCAGCCGCTGGTCCATGACCTTGATGCCCTTGGCCCCGCCCAGCCAGAGGGCGTTCACCACGGCCTGGAGGTCCTGCTGGTGGATGACCAGGTAGTCGGGCTGCGGCTCGGGGTAGCCGGGGAGCTTGGCGGTGGCGTTCGGCGGGGCGTCGTTGAGCGTGACGGTGATCGCCTCGCCCTTGAGCGGCTGGGTGCCGGCGTTCTTCTCCAGGGCGGCGAGCTGGGCGTCCTCGGCCTGGGTGCGGCCGTCGTCGGCCTCGGCGAGGGACTCGACGTCGTCGCGCAGGGCCGCGTTGGACTCGTCCAGTTCGCCGTTCTTGTGGCTGCGTTCCTGAATCAGGTCGGAAAGCTTCAGCAAGGACGTGTCCGTACGGATATTGGTGCCCTTGGCGGTGTTGAAGCTCGTGAAGAAGATGAGCCCCGCCAGGGCGAAGACCCCGGCCGTGAGCACCCGCACCGGACGGAAACGCGGCCTGCGGACGGGGACGGAACCCGTTGATCCCGTCCCGGGGGAGTCGGCAGAATTGCTCAACGTACCCTTATCTCCTTCGGCGCCGTAGAAGCACTACGCTAACGGACGCCCGGGGGAGCGCTCAGTGTCCCCTTGTCAGCAGGAGAGAGTGACCCCTCGTGCCGAAGTCACGTATTCGCAAGAAGGCCGACTACACGCCGCCCCCGGCCAAGCAGGCGGCGACGATCAAGCTGAACAACCGCGCCTGGGTCGCCCCGGTGATGCTGGCCATGTTCCTGATCGGCCTGGCCTGGATCGTCGTCTTCTACGTGACCGACGGGTCGCTGCCCCTCGACAGTCTGGACAACTGGAACATCGTGGTCGGCTTCGGCTTCATCGCCGCCGGCTTCGGTGTCTCCACCCAGTGGAAGTAGCCCTGCCCAAGGCTATCCACTGAGTTATCCACAGGCTTTTTCCACATGGGGAAAAGAACGACGATCTGTGGATAACCCAGCGGGGGTTGACGCCAGTGTGACGGAACTACCGGTGAACACCCGCTGTCGAAAGCATGTTTGCCCCCTGCCTGACCTGCGGAAACACGGGTCAGTGACAGGGGGCACAGCTGTTCCCGCACCTTGTGCACAAGATCCGCCACACGCTGTGGACAACAGAGCGCTCAGGTGAGCTGGGCGGTCCTCAGGAGGGTGACCACGACGACCGCGGCGAGCACCAGCGCACAGGTGCCGTACTGGATGAGCGCGCGATGCTTACGGGGGGCGTGCACCATGCCGTACCCGATCACCAGACCCGCGACGAGACCGCCGATATGGGCCTGCCAGGCGATACCGCTCCAGCCGAAGGTGATGACCAGGTTGATCACCAGCAGGGCGATGATCGGCCGCATGTCGTAGCGCTGGCGACGCGCGAGCACCACGAGGGCGCCGAACAGGCCGAAGATGGCACCCGAGGCACCGAGCGACGCCTGGTTGGGCTCCGCGAGCAGATACGTCAGCCCGCCGCCGGCGAGCCCGGAGACCAGGTACAGCGAGAGATAGCGGGCCCGGCCGAGGGCCGCTTCGAGGGGGCCGCCGATCCACCACAGGCTGAGCATGTTCGACAGGATGTGGATATAGCTGGCGTGCAGGAACATCGAGGTCAGCAGCCGGTACCACTCGCCCTCGGCCACGCCGTCGTAGGGCGGCAGGCCGGTGCTGGAGGCCCTGCCGAGCATCTCGAAGTCACTGGTGAAGCTGTCGCCGATGGCCTGCTGGGCCACGAACGCGGCCACACAGAGCCCGATGAGGATCTTGGTCACCAGGTGGGGGTCGCTCGCGACCGTGCCCCCGGCGATCGTGCGGGGCCGGTTGGCGGCCGGAGCGTGCCCGGTGCCCGAACCGGCCCGCACGCACTCCGGGCACTGGAAACCCACCGACGCGCTGACCATGCACTCGGGACAGATCGGCCGCTCACAGCGGGTGCAGCGCACACCGGTCTCGCGATCGGGATGGCGGTAGCACCCGGGCAGGCTGCCTTGCGCGTCCTGCCGGCTGCCTGGCGCCTGTTCCATGAGCTCCCCTAAGTCACCTGTGGGCAATGCAGTGCCCCGCCCATCCTTACGGACGAGCGGGGCAATAGGTTCCCGGCGCTTCCCCGGGCGCGCGTCAGCGCTTCGCTTCGCTGGCCGCGCGTCAGCGCTTCTCGACGACGACCGACTCGATGACCACGTCGGACACGGGACGGTCGGTGCGCGGGTTGGTCGGCGTGGCGGCGATCGTGTCCACGACCTTCTGGCTGGCCGCGTCGGTGACCTCGCCGAAGATGGTGTGCTTGTTGTTCAGCCATGCCGTCGGGGAGACGGTGATGAAGAACTGGGAGCCATTGGTGCCCGGGCCGGCGTTGGCCATGGCCAGCAGGTACGGCTTGTTGAACTTCAGTTCCGGGTGGAACTCGTCCTTGAACTGGTAGCCGGGGCCGCCGGTGCCGTTGCCCAGCGGGTCACCGCCCTGGATCATGAAACCGCTGATCACCCGGTGGAAGACCGTACCGTCGTAGAGCCTGGCCGTGGACTTCTCGCCCGTCTCGGGGTTGATCCACTCGCGCTCGCCCGTGGCGAGCTCGACGAAGTTCTTGACCGTCTCGGGAGCGTGGTCCGGGAAGAGCCGGATCTCGATGTCGCCGTGGTTGGTCTTCAGGGTGGCATACAGCTGCTCAGCCACGATGTGCCTTCCGTTGTCTTCCTGTGACCCTCCGATCCTCGCACGCCCCACGGCCCACGTCGCCCGACAGCCGCCTCCCGCACCCATCCGGTCCGCCGGGCGGGCAAAAAACAGCCGGAATGGGCCAGGACAGGAGCAGGCCCGGCCGATCCGTGGCATTGTCGACGACAAGCTCCACTTGCCCCGTATTCACCCCCCGGGCACCCGTATGCCCGCCCCCACATGCCGCGCGGCCCCGCGACAGGCATGATCCGCAAAAGGGTGGAAAGTCGAATTACCGTACGCCACCGAGGAGGAGGAACCCGTGACCCGCATCGACAGCGTGCGCGCCGCGACCGGCTCGGCGAAGGACAGCGTGCTGCACGCCGCGGAAGTGGTGGCGCCTTACGCCGACACGGCCAAGGAGAGGGCCGCGCACTACGCGCAAGAGGCCCGCGTACGGCTCGCGCCCAAGGTGTCGCAGGCCGCCGAACAGGCCCGCGTCCAGTACGACGCCCATGTCGCGCCGCGTATCGACCAGGCTCTCGCACATGTACCCCCGAAGGTCGACTACGCCGCGCACGAGGCGGCCATCCGTGCCCGGCTGGCCGCTCGACAGGCCGCCGAGTACTCGCGGCCGAAGATCGAGCAGGCCGTCGCCGCGGCCGGACCGATGAAGGACGAGGCCACCGCCCGCAGCGTGGCCGCGCTGGCGGCGCTGCGCGGCCAGGTGACTCCCAGGGAGATCGAGAAGCTGATGCGCAAGCACCAGCGCAGGGCGAAGGCCGGCAGGGCGGCGAAGGTGCTGGCCGTCGTGGGCGTGGTCGCCGCAGGCGCGTTCGCCGCGTGGAAGTGGTGGGACAAGCAGGCCAACCCGGACTGGCTGGTCGAGCCACCGGCCGCGACAGAGGTCCCCACCTCGGGCGGCCTGACGTCGGTGGACGGCAGCGTCCCGCAGTCCGACCTGGACCCCGAGGTCCAGGCGAAGGAGGACGAGGAGACGAGCAAGCGAGAGGAATGACCCCCCGTTTCACGTGAAACACCCACACACAAGAGCCCCCCTGCCCTGCGTTTCCGCAGATCAGGGGGGCTCTTGGGGTGTGGAGCCTAGGGGAGTCGAACCCCTGACATCTGCCATGCAAAGACAGCGCTCTACCAACTGAGCTAAGGCCCCGAAAACAGACGCCGGAGGAACCGTGTTCCGCCGGGCGCCGCAGACCAGAGTACCGGGTCACCCCCGGGTTCTCGCAAAAAGATTGGGGGTCCCCGCGAACGACCACTCTCCGTAAGATGCTCGGCGTGGTTCGCTACAGCGAACCGTGGTTTTTTTGGGGAAGCGATGGGGAGACGCAATGGACGCCGCACAGCAGGAAGCGACCGCGAGAGCGCGGGAACTGCAGCGGAACTGGTACGGGGAGCCGTTGGGGGCGCTCTTCCGTAAGCTCATCGACGATCTGGGGCTCAACCAGGCTCGTCTCGCGGGGGTACTGGGACTGTCCGCACCGATGCTGTCCCAGCTGATGAGCGGTCAGCGGGCGAAGATCGGCAACCCGGCCGTCGTACAGCGCGTGCAGCTGCTTCAGGAGTTGGCGGCCCAGGTCGCCGACGGCAGCGTCAGCGCAGCCGAGGCGACGGAGCGCATGGAGGAGATCAAGCGGTCCCAGGGGGGTTCCGTACTGAACAACACCACGCAGACCACCAGCAGTTCGGGCGCGCCCACGGTCAAGCGCGTGGTCCGCGAGATCCAGTCCCTGCTGCGCTCGGTGGCCGCCGCCGGCGACATCATCGACGCCGCCGAAGCGCTCGCCCCGGCCCACCCGGAACTGGCGGAGTTCCTCCGGGTGTACGGCGCGGGCCGCACCTCGGACGCCGTGGCGCACTACCAGTCCCACCAGAACTGAGAAACAGCGCGGCCACGCAGGGTCACGGACGGCGCAGGGGGTGTCGCCGTCCGACGGGGGAACCCTGAACCGAAGGCGCGCGAGTGGGGTCGTATCACTCATCCACGGGGTAGCAGTCGGGGGTGGCACGTCCGGGCGGCACGTCCTGGGGCGGCCGGGACAGCGAGGGGGAGGAGTGGCGGACGGTCATGGGTGAGGTCTTCGCCGGGCGGTACGAGCTCGTCGACCCGATCGGACGCGGAGGCGTCGGCGCAGTCTGGCGGGCCTGGGACCACCGCCGCCATCGATATGTCGCCGCCAAGGTGCTTCAGCAGAGCGACGCCCATTCCCTGCTACGTTTCGTCCGCGAGCAGGCCCTGCGCATCGACCATCCGCATGTTCTCGCCCCCGCCAGCTGGGCCGCCGACGACGACAAGGTCCTGTTCACCATGGATCTGGTCGCCGGGGGCTCCCTCGTCCGTCTCGTCGGCGACTACGGACCGCTGCCGCCGCTCTTCGTCTGCACGCTGCTCGACCAACTGCTGTCCGGGCTGGCCGCCGTGCACGGGGAAGGCGTCGTGCACCGCGACATCAAACCGGCGAACATCCTCCTCGAAGCCACCGGCACCGGCCGGCCCCGGCTGCGGCTGTCCGACTTCGGCATCGCCATGCGGCTCGGCGAACCCCGGCTGACCGAGACCAACCTCGTCGTCGGCACCCCGGGCTATCTCGCGCCCGAGCAGATGATGGGCGCCGAACCCGACTTCCCCGCCGACCTGTTCGCGGTCGGCCTGGTCGCGCTCTATCTCCTGGAGGGCGCCAAACCCGACGCCAAGGCGATCGTGCAGTACTTCGCCGAACACGGCACGCCCCGCGCCCCCCAAGGCATACCCGAACCGCTGTGGCAGGTCGTCGCCTCCCTCATCCAGCCGGATCCGACGGCCCGTTTCCGCACCGCCACCGGTGCGCGCAAGGCGCTCGCGGCGGCCGTGGAACTCCTCCCCGAGCCCGGTCCCGACGACGAGATCATCGAGATCTTCGACCAACTCGGGCCCCTGCCCAAGGGGTTCGGACCGACGGGACCGACGACACCGTCCGCCGCGGAGGGCGACGGCGCCGGCGTACCTCCACGGCCTCGATCGGCCCCGAGCCCGTCGCCGTACGACCCCGGTACGGCGTCCCAGGCGACCTGGCCCGGCACGTCCTCACAGCCGACCTGGCCCGGCACCGGCTCCGTCCCCTCGGAGGCGGGCACGGCATCGGTCCCGTCCGGCTGGGGCGCGGCAGCCATCACGCCGACGCCCAGACCGAATCCGGCGCATGGGCCGACACCGGCGCACGCACCGAGGCCCATGCCCACGGCCACGCCGATGCCCGCGCACACCCCGACGGACACTCACACGCCGACGCCCACGCCGACCCCGTCGATGTCGGACACCGGCAGCTTCCATCTCCCGCCGCCCCAGCCACAGCCCCAGTCCCTGGCCCAGCCCTCCCCCTCCACTTTCGCCACCCCCGAGCCGCGCCTCGACACCTCCACCGCCTCATACACCGCGCAGGCCCCGCCGCCGGCGAGGAGCACCCCCGTCCGTCGCAGCCGGGCCCGTCGCCGGCCCGGACCTCCCGCGAAGGTGGCCGTCCCGCTGCTGCTCCTGTCGCTGATCTGCTACGCGGTCGGCTTCTGGGCATTGACCCGCATCTGAGCGACGGCCCGACGTCGGGCCGTCAGTGTCCAGACGCCGAGGACCACCAGCAGCGCGGTGCCCGTCCCGATACCACCGGCCGCGAGCAGCCGCATCCTGAGATCGCCGCCCTCCCTGGGCGCGGCGCTCCTCTCCGGCGGCGCACTGACGCCCTCCTCCCGCGCCTCGAAGACGCCCCGGGGCGCGGACTCCCCCGCGTAGTGCGGCCCCGCCTGCGCCGTACCGTCGACGCCGACGCGCAGCGTCATCCCGTACGGCCCGTCGCCGAAGCGCTCGCCGACCTCGGCGGCGAGATGGACGACGAGGTAGTACGCCCCGGCGAACCGCATCGCGCTCACCGCGTCGGAGACGGCGTACCGGTTGGCGTAGGCGACCGGCGGGACCGGTGCGAGCGTGGCCGCCTTCTGGGTGCCGCCGTATCCGGTGCGGGCGCTGACGACGTCGGCGCGGACCGGGTTGTAGAGGGTCAGCTCCAGCGCGGCGGCCAGATAGCCGGAGTCCTCGCCCGCGCTGCCGAGTTCGACGGTGGCGTGCGGCTGCTGGCCCCAGTCGACCGGCACCTTGTAGTAGAGGGTCTGCCCGGGGGCGATCCGGGCGTTCCAGACGCCCCGCCCGATGGGGGTGGCCGTGGTGAATCCGGCCCCGCCGGTCCGGGACACCGGCTCCCCGGTGGGCGGCGCGGGTGTGGCCGAGTCCCATGAGCTGGGCGCCCGGGTGGCCTCGGCCTGGGCGGGCGGCGGCTCGGTGACGGGCGCCAGCTCCAGCTCCCAGGGCTGCCCGGCGGCCCGTTCCCCGCCGGCCCGCTCCACGACGACGTAGTACGTGCCGGCCTTCTGGCACAGCCGCTTGTTCTCGGCGACCTCCCGCGCGCCCCACGCCGTGACGGGCCGAGGGCTGCGCGCGGCGCCGATGCTCGCGGTGTCGTGGGAGCAGCTCTGTCCGTCGGCGTTCTGCACGGTGACCCGGATGCCGTCCGTGACCGCGAGGTCGGCGCCGGAGCGGGGCACGGCGGTGACGGAGACATAGGTGCTGGAGTCGGCGTCGAGTTCCAGCCGGTAGTAGGTCTTCGCGCCGTCCGTGAGGGAGCTGCGGTAGGTGGTGCCGGGTTCCAGGCGGGCGGCGCCGGTGGTGCCGGTGGCTCCGGGGACGGTGCGGGCGTCGGCGGCGAAGGCGTAGGCGCCCGCGGTCCAGGGGGCGGGGGCGGCCGATGCGGGCCGGGCGGCGAGGCCGGTGACCAGCGCGGCGCAGGTCAGCAGCGCGGCCGCGCGGGCCGGGGCAGTGCAAAACCCCGGCCGCGAAGGGCGGCCGGGGTCTGTACGTAGTGCGTCGGGGGAGCTCACGAACCCGTGGGCACGGAGTCGGTCGCCTCCGTCCACAGATCCTGCTCGGCGCGATCCGCCTGGATCTGGCGGTACACGAGGAGCCCGCCGATGGCGGCCAGTGCGACCAGGAGAAGCTTCTTCACCGCGCGACCTCGTCTTTCCTTGACGTAGGGACCTCTCTGGCGCCCGACTATACACACCGACCGATATCGATCGGTGACCTGCGTCGGGCCGCTCAACTCCCGCCCCCGCCAGCGCCGTAGCAGCCCGTCGCGGCGACGCCGTGGCACCCCGGGAAGCGGATCACCTCCCTCCTGGGGCCGGTTCGTCGGGGCCGTGCGCCCGTCCGGGTGGTGTTCATCCGAACATCGCCACACCGCGTGCGTCGGTCCACCACTTCGCGAGCCCCATACACATCATGAGGAAAGTACGCAAATCGCCCAACCCGAAAGTGAGGGGATCATGGCCAAGACCCAGGTCATGAAGCTGTGGACCGCCATCGTCACCGCCTTCCTCGCCCTGTGCACGGCGCTCGGCCTCGTCACCGCGACCGCCGCGACGGCGGTAGCCCAGAACGAGTCGCCGCGCAACAGCAACAGCGGCGGCAACACCGGCAGCGGCGACCGCCCCGCCTTCGCCCACGCGGCGCCGGCGCATCCGGCGGCGGCTCCCTGGGCCTGGTCCCCTGCCCCCTGGTCCCATGCCCGGTCCCTGCCCCCCACGATGAAGCAGCGCATCCGCGCCGAGGCCCACGGCACGTCCCCCAGCTGCCGGCACCGCCCGACCTCCGACGCCGAGTCCACCGCGTCGTCCCTCCACCCCGACCCGGCGGCCTGTGACGACGACTCCCCGGAGCACCATCGCTAGAACGCGACTCCGGATTCCGTGACGGCGACTTGCGTACAGCCCGTACGAAGCGGCCCGGCGGCTTCCCCAGCCCCCGGGTCCTCGCCTCGTTCAGCGCCGTACGCTGGGTGAATGCCCGTATCCAAGGCCCCCCGATCTCCCCGAACTCCCCGAACGGTCCTCGTCCGGGACAACAGCCGGCACCAATGGGAGAAGGACCGGGCCCGGCAGTCGCGGGAGCGACGCGCGGCGACCGGGGCGACCGAGCGCGACACCGGTCTCGACCAGCGCGACCTCGTCTTCTCCGCGGCCTACCGCGAACTCGGGGCACCCCAGGACCTCGCGGACGCCTTCGCCGTTCGCGTGGGCACCCCGCTCCTCGAACGCGCCTACCGCACGCGCCACGCGCCCGAGAGCGCGCCGTTCAGCCTCGTCACCTCGTACCTCGTGCGCGACATGATCGCCGCGAACCCCGACCTCCTCGACGAGCGCAACGAGCCCTGGCCCGGCGGCACCCAGCACCAACTGGGCACGGTGGGCATCGAGGTGGACCGCGTCGAGGAACGCTGCACCGCCCGCCCGCCGACACCGCGAGAGGCCCACGCCCTCGACCTGCCCCCGGCGCCCCGGTGATCCAGATCCGCAAGACGTCGTACGACATCGACGGCCGTGTCGTGGAGCTGGCCCACGTCACCCTGCCCGGCGACCGCACGGAACTGCTCTTCACCACAGCCCTGGAAAGGTGGTGAGCGCCGCCGTGCCCCGGACGCCACAGCCCCGTCGCATCGTCGTCGTCACCGCGGTCCACGCCCCCTCCGCACCCTTCCTGCCGGACGCCTACGCGTCGCTCCGCGAGCAGGAGCTGCCCGACGGCTGGCAGTGGCACTGGGTGATCCAGACGGACGGCCACGCGGACACCATCACCCCCTACGTCCCCGACGATCCCCGGGTGACCCTCCGCCAGGGCCGCCCCGAACGCCCCGGCGGCCCCGGAGTCGCCCGCACCCTGGCCCTCGCCCACACCGACGGCGCCTACGTCAAAGTCCTCGACGCCGACGACCGGCTCACCCCCGGCGCGCTGGCCCGGGACCTCGCCGCCCTCGAAGCCGACCCGACGCTCGGCTGGGCCACCTCACGCGTCCTGGACCTGCTGCCCGACGGTTCCACGGCCGGCTTCCCCGGCGACCCCGACGAGGGACCCATCGAGCGCGGAACCGTACGGGACCACTGGTCGGCCAACGGCCATATCGCCCCGGTCCACCCGGCCTCCCTCTGCGTCCGCCGCGATCTGCTGCTCGCCCTCGGCGGCTGGATGGCGCTGCCGGCCTCGGAGGACACCGGCCTGCTGCTGGCGCTCGACGCGGTCAGCCGCGGCTGGTTCACGGCGGAGGTGGGGTTGCTGTACCGGAAGTGGGAGGGCCAGATGACCGGCCAGTCCTCGCACGTGGACCCCGAGGAGCGGGCGGCGCGGATGGCGGTGGCGGAATCCCGGGCCAGGGCACTGACGTCCCTCGGCTGGCGCTACCCGGTCACGCCCCGGAATCCCCCAGAGTGATCGCCTGGGAGGGGCACCACAGGGCCGCCTCCCGCACCTCCGGTTCGTCACCGGCGTCCTCGCGCCCCGGGACGAGCGCCACGTACCCGTCCGCCAGGGTGAAGACGGACGGCGCCCTGTGCACGCAGTCGTGCGAGCCGTAACACCGGTCGGGGTCCACGGAGATCCTCATGCGCCCTCCCGTCACGAGCCGGACCTGTACGACCTGCCTGCCCTCCCCGCGGCGCGTTGAACCCGGCGGCGGGCCCCGGCGGGCCTCAGCGCCTGGCCGAGGCGAGCCAATGAGCCACCCTGCGCACGGTGCTCTCGTCGACCCGGTCGACCAGGGCCTGTACGGCGGCCACGTCATCGGGGGCGAGGTCGTAGATCCCGGCCTTGCCCAGCCCCGCCATGAGGGCCTGATGCCGACGGTCCCGCATGCGCTCGGCGAGGCTGGTGAGGGGCTGGGGGGAGGCGGCGGATTGGCCGGAGGCGACGGGCTGCGGGGAGGCGGCGGCGGCCGTGGCGATGGACTCCGCCGTGGCGCTCGACTCCGTGGCCGGAGAGCGCTCCGCGGTGTCGAACCGCTCCCACGCCCCGCCCCCCGGCCCCCACACCTCGACCACCGGTTCCTCCCCGCGCGCCCGCGCGGTGTGGGTCATCTCGCCCACCGCGTAGAGCACGGGCCCTCGATCGGGCGACTCGGCGGCGACCCGCCAGGAATCCGAGGCCGGCTGGTGGAACATCGCGACCCAGCGGGGAGCCCCGGGCGGCTGCGGACTGCGTGTCTCCACTTGCGCTCACCCCTTACGACGGCGGCACGGCGAGGCGACCATAACTGACAGGTCGTCAGATATCCAGAGCGCGGAGGGAGCCGCGGAGGCACGAAAGGACACGATTCGGCACCGGTCCCTCCCCTCGTGGGGACCGGTGCCGAACTCGAGCGGACGCTGTTGACCCGAGCCGTATCGGCGGCGGCACGGATCACGTGTCAGGCGGTCGGCGGTGCCTGTCGGCCGCTGTGTCGAGATCGTGCCAGTCATGGCTTCGAACGAGGAGGTGACGGTGTCCGGTTCAGGGCATCACCGCAGGTCAGGCGTATAGAGTGAGTTTTCCGGTCCGGATGTCCCAGCGGAAGAGGCAAGGGGTGGAGGCTTGATTTCCGACTCGGGAGCGGCACGCACGGCCTTCGCGGAACGGCTCGCGCTGCTGTACAAGGAGGCGGGCAACCCACCCCTCAAGAGCGTCGCCGAGGCGGTCGTACGGCTCCAGCGCGTCGACGAGCGCGGGCGCCCCGTACGGGTCTCCGCCCAGCGCATCAGCGACTGGCGGCGGGCCAGGAACGTACCGGCGCAGTTCGCCGCCCTCGCCGCCGTCCTGCACGTCCTGATCCCCGCCGCCCGCCGGGCCCGGCCCACCCCGGTCGCCCCCGGGCTCTACGACACGACCCAGTGGCAGCGGCTGTGGGAGCACGCGGTGGCCGGCCCCACCGCCGAGAACCCCGCCGCGCCGGCCGACGAGGAGAAGCGCGACACGGCCGACGCCGGGACCGTCCCCGGCGGGGTCTGCCCCTACCGCGGCCTCGCCTCGTACCGCCCGCAGGACGCCGGCTGGTTCTTCGGGCGCGAGCGCAGCACCGAGGCCCTCGTCACCCAACTCCGCGCCGCGGAGGCGACCGGCGGCCTGGTGATGCTCGTCGGCGCGTCCGGAGCGGGCAAGTCCTCGCTGCTCAACGCCGGTCTGGTGCCCGCGCTGGAGAAGGGCGCACTGGGCGGGGCGGGCGAGGAGGCCGACGGGGCACGCCGGGTCCTGCACCTCGTACCGGGCGCCGCGCCCCTGACGGAACTGACCCGCCGCATACCGGAGCTGGGCCAGGTCCTGACCACGGCGTGCGCGACGGACCCGACCGATACGAAGAGGCTCGCGGGGGCCGCACCCGAGGACGATGCCACCCCCGGAGCCCCACACCCCGCCCCCGGCATGCCACCCCCCACCCCCGAAGACTTCACCCGCGCCGTAGGAGCCGCCGTCACCGCCTGGGCCGACTCCCGCTCCAGGACGGACCGCCCCCGCCGCCCCGTCATCATCGTCGACCAGTTCGAGGAAACCTTCACCCTCTGCCCCGACGAGGCCCAGCGCCGCACCTTCGTCCAACTCCTGCACGCCGCCTGCTCACCCGCCGGCCCCTCCGCGTCCGCCCCCGCGATCGTCGTCCTCGGCATCCGCGCCGACTTCTACGAACAGTGCCTCGGCTACCCCGAACTGGCCGACGCCCTCCAGCACCGCCACATGGTGCTCGGCCCGCTGACCGGCGCCGAACTGCGCGACGCGGTGACCGGACCGGCCAAGGCGGTCGGCCTGGAACTCGAACCCGGACTGGCCGAACTGATCGTCCGTGAGGTGAGCGCCGACGGCCCCCGGGGCGCCCACGACGCCGGTGTGCTCCCGCTCCTCTCGCACGCCCTGCTCGCCACCTGGCAGCGCCGCAAGGCGGGCCGGCTCACCCTGGCCGGCTACCGCGCGGCGGGCGGCATCCAGGGCGCGGTCGCCGCGACGGCCGAACGCGCCTGGTCCAGCCTCGACCCGGCCGCCCGCACCGCCGCCCGGCTGCTCCTGCTGCGCCTCGTACGGCTCGGCGAGGACACCCAGGCCACCCGTCGGCGCGGTACCCGCCGCCAGCTCGCGGAGGAGTCCGCGGACCCCGGCAAGACCGAGGAGTCCCTCGAAACACTGGTCCGCGCCCGCCTGGTGACGCTGGACGCGGAGACCGTGGAGATCACCCACGAGGCCCTGCTGCACGCCTGGCCCCGGCTGCGCGACTGGATCGACGAGGACCGCGGCGGCAATCTGCTGCGCCAGCGCCTGGAGGAGGACGGCCGGGCCTGGGAGGACTCCCGCCGCGACTCCTCCCTCCTCTACCGGGGCTCACGGCTGGAACAGGCCCACTCCTGGGCGAGGGGCGCCGGTGACACCTTCCTCACGCGCAGCGCCATGGAGTTCCTGGCCGCCTCGGTGCGGCTGCGCCGGCGCACGGTGTGGATCAGCAGGGCCGCGGTGACGGCCCTGGTCGTCCTGGCGGTGGTGGCGGGCGGCGCGGCGGTGGTCGCCTGGCAGCAGCGCAACGTCGCCGTGTTCGAACAGGTGGTCGCCGAGGCCGACCGGGTCCAGTACACCGACCCGTCGCTCTCCGCCCAGCTCGACCTGGTCGCCCACCGGCTGCGCCCCGACGACGAGGGCACCTCCAACCGCCTGATCTCCATCGTCAACACCCCGCTGGCCACCCCGCTCCTCGGCCACACCGGCGCCGTCTACCTCACCACGTTCAGCCCGAACGGCCAGGTCCTGGCCACCGCCAGCTACGACCGCACCGTCCGCCTCTGGGACGTCGGCGACCCCACCCGCCCCCGGCCGCTGGGCGGTCCGCTGACCGGGCACACCAGCTGGGTGAGCAGCGCGGTCTTCAGCCCGGACGGCCGTACGCTCGCCTCCGCCGGCGACGACGGCACGATCCGCCTGTGGGACGTGACCGACCCGGCCCACCCACGCCCCCTCGCCCCGCTGACCGGCCACCAGGGCACGATCTACCTGCTCGCGTTCAGCCCGGACGGCCGTACGCTCGCCTCCGCGGGCGAGGACCGCACCGTACGGCTGTGGAACATGACCGACCCGGCGCACCCCGCGCCGCTCGGCGCGCTGACCGGCCACACGGCGGCCGTACGGTCCGTGGCGTTCAGCCCGGACGGGCACACGCTCGCGGCGGGGGGCGACGACAACGAGATCCTCCTGTGGGACATGGCGGACCCGCGCCGCCCCGAGCCGTACGACACGGCCCTGACCGGGCACACCGGCGTCGTGCACTCGGTGGCGTTCAGCACCGACGGCCGCACCCTGGCCAGCGGCAGCGCCGACGACACGGTACGGCTGTGGGACGTGACCGACCCGGCCCACGCGGCACCGCTCGGCTCCCCGCTGACGGGTCACACCGGCCCCATCTGGTCCGTGGCGTTCAGCCCCGCCGGGGGGACGCTCGCCGCCGCCAGCGCGGACAGCACGGCCAGCCTGTGGAACGTCAGCGACCCGGCGAACCCGTCCCAGGTGGGCGAGCCCCTGGCGGGAAGCAGCGGCGAGATGTACGCCCTCGGGTTCAGCCCCGACGGCCGCACCCTCGCCACCGGCAGCGGCGACAGCAAGGTCCGTCTGTGGTCGATCCCGACGGCGGACATGACCGGCCGCAGCGGGGCGTTCCGCCCGGACGGCCGACTGCTCGCCACGGCCGCGCGCGACGGCCGGGTCCGGCTGTGGAACGTGGAGGCCCCCGACCGGCCCGTGGCCCTGAGCCGTCCCTTCCAGTCCGCGGACGACGGCCAGCGGTCCCTGGTCTTCTCCCCCGACGGCCGCACCCTCGCGGTCCTCACCGGCGACCGCAGGCTGTACCTCTGGAACGTCTCCGAGCCGTCCCACCCGCTCTCCTACGGCCCACCGGTCGCCCTGCGCACCCGGTTCATGGGCCCCGACGCCCTCGCGTACAGCCCCGACGGCCGCACCCTGGCCACCGCGTACGACGACCACACCGTCCAGCTCTGGAACGTCACCGACCCGTCCCGGGTCGTCCCGTACGGCGCTCCCCTGACGGGCCACAAGGGGTACATCAACACGCTCGCCTTCAGCCCGGACGGTACGACCCTGGCCAGCGGCAGCGCGGACAGCACGATCCGCCTGTGGAACGTCACCGACCCGGCCCGCCCGACCGCCCTCGGCACACCCCTGAAACAGCACCAGGGCCCGGTCAACACCCTGGCCTTCAGCCCCGACGGCCGCACCCTGGCGAGCGGCGGCGACGACGACACGGTCCGCCTCTGGGACGTCACGGAGCCCTCGGAGGCGGCCCGGACCGGTCCCACGCTCACCGGTCACACCGAGGCGGTGGTGTCCCTGACGTTCAGTCAGGACGGGCGGACGCTGGCGAGCGGCGGGGACGACAACACGGTCCGCCTCTGGCACGTGGCCCACCCGTCCTCGGCGGGCCCCATCGGCCAGTCGATGAGCCCCAACGCCAAGAGCGGCACGTTCCTGTCCTTCAGCCCGGGCAGCCGCATGCTGGGCATCTCCAGCGGCGTCGACACGGTCCGCCTGTGGAACCTGGACGTGGACGACGCCATCCACCGCATCTGCTCGGTCACCCGGGGAGTCCTGACCCCCGGCACATGGCACGAGTACCTCCCCCGCCTCTCCTACGACCCCCCGTGCCCCAACCCCACCCCGTGATCCCCATCACACCCCCCACCCGGCTTCCACAGCCCACCCCCCAACCCCCACCGCCCTTGTTAGCCTGGATGTCAGCCCGGTCGCTGACGCATCCCCCGTCGCCAGCGACCGGGCCCTCTCCTACCGCCGACGGCTACATGGGCCCGACGGCAAGGAAAAGGACGGCCGCAACAGCCAGGAACAGGCTCAGCGCGATGAGCAGCCAGGCGGCGATCGCGAGCGCGCGCAGTCGGGCCATCGCCGGCTCACCCTCTGCCACCTTCCTGCGCCGAAGCCTGAAGACGGTCGACGCGCTCCAGAGGCCGGCCAGAGCAACGACGAGATATCCAATGCCCTGGTTCGCTTGGTGCCCGGCGGCAAGGAAGGTCACGGCCTGCTCCTTGAAATGATCACGGCTGATCCGCGCGCCACGGTTTTGCACCCCGGGTGTCAAAAGACCCCCGGACCGATGGTCCGGGGGTCTTCTGGCTGGTGGGGCTAACAGGATTTGAACCTGTGGCCTCATCCTTATCAGGGATGCGCTCTAACCAACTGAGCTATAGCCCCGCCGCGCTCTGCGGTGTGTGTCCCGCGCGCTGACTCCTGAAGATTAGCGCACGACCCGGGCAGTCCCAAAATCGGTTGTCGCAGGTCCCTCGGCGGAGGTTTGGAATCCCGCTCACTCGTCCTCGGCGAGCGTCAGCTCGATGCCGCCGACGAAGCCCGCGGAGAGGTTGTAGATGAACGCGCCGAGCGTCGCGAGCGCCGTCGCGAGGACCACGTCGATCACCGCGATGACCGCGGCGAACATCAGGACGTGGGGGAGCGACAGGAAGGACTGCAGGTCGAAGCCGTTCGACTCGGTCGAGCCGGTCGCCTCCGAGATGGTGCTGCCGACCGACGAGAAGACGCCCATCGCGTCCATGACCATCCACAGCACCGCCGCCGCGACGATCGTGCAGATGCCGAGCGCGATGGAGAGCAGGAAACTGACCTTCATCACCGACCACGGGTCGGCCTTGGCCACCCGGAGCCGCGCCTTGCGGACCCGGGGCGTGGTGCGCGCCCCGGTGCGCGGCCGGCGCACCGCGGCTGCGGAGCCGGCCGGCGGCGCCGCGGGCCCGCCCTGCGTCGGATACGCCTGCGGCGGGTGGTACGGCCCCGAGGCCTGCGCCTGCTGCGGCTGCCGTTCCCCCGGCAGCGGTGAGGCGGCGGCCTGCTGCGCGCCTCGGGTGTCCGTCACGGTCCCCCCCTGGGATCCGGAAGCCTCGGGCTCCGCCGCCTTGACCGGCTTCAAGTTGGTCGTGTGCGGATCCGTGGAGGACGCGGCGGAGCCACGGCCGCCGCCCTCCGTCGACTGACTGGCAGAGGTGCCGGTCGAGGTACCGACCGACCCGGCGCCCGTGGCTCCGCTCACGATGACTCACTCCTCGTGCTACTCGGCCGAGGGCGCGTCACCCTCGTCCGTGCCGGTGGTCGCGGCACCCTCGGCGGAGTCGAGGTCGCCCTCGACCTCCTCCGCCTCGCGCCCCGCCTCGGCGTTACGTGCGATACCGACCACGGCATCGCGCTTGCCCAGGTTGATCAGTTGGACGCCCATGGTGTCACGGCCCGTCTCCCTGACCTCATTGACTCGCGTACGAATCACACCGCCGCCGAGCGTGATGGCGAGGATCTCGTCGTTCTCCTCGACAATCAGCGCGCCGACGAGCGAGCCGCGGTCCTCGACGATCTTGGCGGCCTTGATGCCGAGGCCGCCGCGACCCTGGACGCGGTACTCGTCGACGGCGGTCCGCTTCGCGTACCCGCCGTCGGTGGCAGTGAACACGAACGTACCGGGTCGAACAACATTCATCGAGAGCAGCTCGTCTCCCTCACGGAAACTCATGCCCTTGACACCCGAGGTGGCCCGGCCCATGGGACGCAGCGAGTCGTCCGACGCCGTGAACCTGATCGACTGTGCCTTCTTGCTGATCAGCAGCAGATCGTCGTCGGCCGAGACGAGTTCGGCGCCGATCAGTTCGTCGTCCGAACCGTCCTCCCGCTCCCGGAGATTGATCGCGATCACACCGCCGGAGCGGGGCGAATCGTAATCCTTCAGGGGCGTCTTCTTGACCAGGCCGGCCTTGGTGGCGAGCACCAGGTACGGCGCCACCTCGTAGTCGCGGATGGCGAGGATCTCGGCGATCGCCTCGTCCGGCTGGAAGGCGAGGAGGTTCGCCACGTGCTGGCCGCGCGCGTCCCGGCCCGCGTCCGGCAGCTCGTACGCCTTGGCGCGGTACACCCGGCCCTTGTTGGTGAAGAACAGCAGCCAGTGGTGCGTGGTCGAGACGAAGAAGTGGTCGACGATGTCGTCTTCCTTCAGCTTCGTGCCGCGCACGCCCTTGCCGCCGCGCTTCTGCGACCGGTAGTCGTCCGTCTTGGTCCGCTTGACGTAGCCGCCGCGCGTGACGGTGACGACGATGTCCTCCTCGGCGATGAGGTCCTCGATGGACATGTCACCGTCGTAGGGGATCAGCTGGGTCTTGCGGTCGTCGCCGTACTTCTCGACGATCGCGGCGAGTTCCTCGCTGACGATCCCGCGCTGGCGGACCGGCGAGGCGAGGATCGCGTTGTACTCGGTGATCTTCGCCTGGAGCTCGTCGTGCTCCTGGATGATCTTCTGGCGCTCCAGGGCGGCCAGTCGGCGCAGCTGCATCTCCAGGATGGCGTTGGCCTGGATCTCGTCGATCTCCAGCAGGCCCATCAGGCCCGTGCGCGCGATCTCGACGGTGTCGCTGCGCCGGATCAGCGCGATGACCTCGTCGATCGCGTCCAGGGCCTTGAGGAGGCCGCGCAGGATGTGCGCGCGCTCCTCGGCCTTGCGCAGCCGGAAGCGGGTCCGGCGCACGATGACCTCGATCTGGTGCGTCACCCAGTGGCGGATGAACGCGTCCAGGGAGAGCGTGCGCGGCACACCGTCGACGAGCGCCAGCATGTTGGCGCCGAAGTTCGTCTGCAGGTCGGTGTGCTTGTAGAGGTTGTTCAGGACGACCTTGGCGACCGCGTCCCTCTTGAGCACGATGACGAGGCGCTGACCGGTGCGGGAGCTGGTCTCGTCACGGACGTCCGCGATGCCGCCGACCTTGCCGTCCTTCACCAGGTCGGCGATCTTCTGCGCGAGGTTGTCCGGGTTGACCTGGTAGGGCAGCTCGGTGACGACCAGGCACTGGCGGTTCTGGATCTCCTCGACCTCGACGACCGCGCGCATGGTGATCGAGCCGCGGCCGGTGCGGTAGGCCTCCTCGATGCCCTTGCGGCCCACGACGAGCGCGCCGGTCGGGAAGTCGGGGCCCTTGATGCGCTCGATGAGCGCGTCGAGCAGCTCCTCGTGCGTCGCCTCGGGGTTCTCCAGGTACCACTGGGCGCCGGAGGCGACCTCGCGCAGGTTGTGCGAGGGGATGTTGGTGGCCATGCCGACCGCGATACCGGCGGAGCCGTTGATCAGCAGGTTCGGGAAGCGGGACGGCAGGACGGTCGGCTCCTGGGAGCGGCCGTCGTAGTTGTCCGTGAAGTCGACGGTCTCCTCGTCGATGTCGCGGACCATCTCCATCGACAGCGGCGCCATCTTGCACTCGGTGTAGCGCATGGCGGCCGCCGGGTCGTTGCCCGGGGAGCCGAAGTTGCCGTTGGAGTCGACGAGCGGCATGCGCATCGCCCAGGGCTGGGCGAGGCGGACCAGGGCGTCGTAGATCGAACTGTCGCCGTGGGGGTGGTAGTTGCCCATGACGTCGCCGACCACGCGCGCGCACTTGTAGAAGCCGCGCTCGGGGCGGTAGCCGCCGTCGTACATCGCGTACAGCACGCGGCGGTGGACGGGCTTGAGGCCGTCCCGGACGTCCGGCAGCGCACGCGAGACGATGACGGACATCGCGTAGTCGAGGTACGAGCGCTGCATCTCCGTCTCGAGCCCGACGGGCTCGATGCGAAGAGTGGTCTCGCCGCCTTCCTCAGGCGTCGTAGGAGTGTTCTCGTCGGCCATTGCTGGTGTGGATCCTTCCTGGTGCGGTCAGCTGAGACCGACTCAGATGTCGAGGAAGCGGACGTCCTTGGCGTTGCGCTGGATGAACTGGCGGCGGGCCTCGACGTCCTCGCCCATGAGGACCGAGAACAGCTCGTCCGCCTGGGCGGCGTCGTCGAGGGTGACCTGGCCGAGGACGCGGTGGTCGACGTCCATGGTGGTCACGCGCAGTTCCTCGGCGTTCATCTCGCCGAGGCCCTTGAAGCGCTGGATGGAGTCCTCGCGCACGCGCTTGCCGCGCTGGCGGCCCATCTCCAGCAGGGCGTCGCGCTCGCGGTCCGAGTAGGCGTACTCGACGTCGTCCCGGCCCCACTTGATCTTGTAGAGCGGGGGGCGGGACAGGAACACGTGTCCGGCCTCGACCAGCGGCCGCATGAAGCGGAACAGGAAGGTCAACAGCAGGGTGTTGATGTGCTGGCCGTCGACGTCGGCGTCCGCCATCAGGATGATCTTGTGATAGCGGAGCTTCTCGATGTCGAAGTCCTCGTGCACGCCCGTGCCGAAGGCGGAGATCAGCGCCTGGATCTCCTGGTTCTGCAGGATCTTGTCGATCCTGGCCTTCTCGACGTTGAGGATCTTGCCGCGGATCGGGAGGATCGCCTGGTACTGCGGGTTGCGGCCGGACTTGGCCGAGCCGCCGGCGGAGTCACCCTCGACGATGAAGATCTCGCACTTGGTGGGGTCGTTGGACTGGCAGTCGGAGAGCTTGCCCGGCAGCGACGCCGACTCAAGGAGGCCCTTGCGGCGGGTCAGGTCACGCGCCTTGCGGGCCGCCACGCGCGCGGTGGCCGCCTGGATGCCCTTGCGGATGATGTCCGCGGCCTCGACCGGGTTGCGGTCCAGCCAGTCGTTGAGGTGCTCGTAGACCGCCTTCTGGACGAAGGTCTTCGCCTCGGTGTTGCCCAGCTTGGTCTTGGTCTGGCCCTCGAACTGCGGCTCGCTCAGCTTGACCGAGATGATCGCGGTCAGACCCTCGCGGATGTCGTCACCCGTGAGGTTGTCGTCCTTCTCGCGCAGCAGCTTCTTGTCGCGCGCGTACTTGTTGATGAGCGAGGTGAGCGCCGCCCGGAAGCCCTCCTCGTGCGTACCGCCCTCGTGGGTGTGGATGATGTTGGCGAAGGAGTACACACCCTCGCTGTAACCGCTGTTCCACTGCATCGCCACTTCGAGGGACAGGCTCTTGTCCTTGTCCTCGGCGTCCAGGTCGATCACGGTGGGGTGCACCACGTCTCCCTTGCGGGAGTTGAGGTACTTCACGAAGTCGACGATGCCGCCCTCGTAGTGGTACGTGACGGTCTTGGGCTCGTCCTTCTCGTCCGCCCCGGCCTCGTCCGCGCCGGCCGTGGCCTTCGCCGACGCGCGCTCGTCGGTGAGCCGGATGGTCAGGCCCTTGTTGAGGAACGCCATCTCCTGGAAGCGCCGCGAGAGCGTCTCGAAGGAGTACTCGGTGGTCTCGAAGATGTCCGGGTCGGCCCAGAAGGTGACCGACGTGCCGGTCTCGTCCGTCGCCTCGTGCTGGACGAGCGGAGCAGTCGGAACGCCCAGCTTGTAGTCCTGCGTCCAGCGGTGACCGTCGGTCCTGATCTCGACGGCCACCTTGGTGGACAGGGCGTTCACGACGGAGACACCGACGCCGTGCAGACCACCGGAGACCGCGTAGCCGCCGCCGCCGAACTTGCCGCCCGCGTGCAGGACCGTGAGCACGACCTCGACGGCCGGCTTGCCCTCGGAGGGCACGATGCCCACCGGGATGCCGCGGCCGTTGTCGATGACGCGGACGCCGCCGTCGTCGAGGATCGTCACGTCGATCGTGTCGGCGTGCCCGGCCAGCGCCTCGTCGACGGAGTTGTCGACGACCTCGTACACCAGGTGGTGCAGACCGCGCTCACCGGTCGAGCCGATGTACATACCGGGGCGCTTGCGGACCGCGTCCAGGCCTTCGAGGACGGTGATGGCGCTCGCGTCGTACGACGCCGTGACCTCGCCGTTCGAGGGGGTTGCGGCGTCGGTCGCGCCTTCGTCGGTGGACGGGATGTTCTCGTTGGGGTTGCCGGAATCGGCCACGAAGCGCCCTTTCTGGCACAGCACAAGCCAGGCTCGTCGGCAGGTTGCCGGAGCGGCTGCGGCATGGTGCGTTGGTAAGCCTTGATCAGCGTTGCTCAGCTTTTCCCGGGCGGTCCCCACGTTTGGGGCGGGATTGCTTCCAGTCTACCGGTACCACTGACAACGATGGGGGTTTGCCGGTACCTGAGTCCCCATGTGCCGCCCTCAACCGGTCTCGAAGGACTCCCGATATGTGGAAGGGGGCTCAAAGAGGCTTACAGCGGCACTCAGCGCTTCTGGGTGTCAACCCGTTGCTACCGATGAGTCAGGAGCGGATTCGCACCCATTTACGATCATCCGTATCGGTGTGCGACCCGCGCGCGGACGTGAGGTACGTCACCCCATACATCACCCCGTAGCTCACCCGTAGGTGTCGCCGGGTCCGCTGCTGCCGGGGGCGCGCAACGGGCCGTAGCGCCGGGCCGGACCACCGGGCCCCTGCACCCTGATCTGCCGGACCGCGCCATGACCCAGGTCCTCGTTCAGACGTGCGACCAAGGTGGGGGCGAGCAGCCGCAGATTCGTCGCCCAGGCCGTGGAGTCGCAGCGCACCACCAGCACCCGCTCGTCCTCGTCGTACCGCTCGGGCTCGCAGTGCTTGGCGACGTCCTCGCCGACGATCTGCGGCCAGCGCCCCATCACCCCGCCGACGGCCGCCGGCGCCTCCCAGCCGCGCTCGGTCAGCAGCCGGTTGATCGCGGCGCCGAGCGCCATGGGGTCCCGTCCGTCCGCCCGCGCCCCGGAGCGCAGCCCGCCGCCGCGCCGCGCCTGCTTCTTCTGCTGCGCCGCGTCCCCACGCGCGCGTGCCTGCTCGCGCGCCGCCCGCAGCGCCACGCGCGCGAGATCGACGCCGGACGGCTCGGCAGGCGTGCCGGACTTGCCCGACTTATCAGACTTCTTGGGCTCCTCGGCGCTCATACGCGCTCCACCGTCCCTCCGGACACCGCGTACCGGGCGCCCGTCAGCACATGCGGTACGTCGTCGTCGACCGCCGCCGTCACCAGCACCTGCTCGCCGGGCGCGACCAGCTCGGCCAGGCGTTCGCGGCGGCGGGCGTCCAGTTCTGCGAAGACGTCGTCCAGGACCAGCACCGGCTCGTTGCCCTCGGCGCGCAACAGGTCGTAGGAGGCGAGGCGCAGCGCGAGGGCGTAGGACCAGGACTCGCCGTGCGAGGCGTACCCCTTGGCGGGCAGCTGGCCGAGCTTGAGCAGCAGGTCGTCGCGGTGCGGCCCGACGAGCGTCACACCCCGCTCGATCTCCTGCTTGCGCGACTCGGTGAGCGCGGCCGTCAGCTGCTCGTACAGCTCCTCACGCGTGTGTGCCTCGCCCGGCGCGGACGGCTTGTACTCCAGGGCGACGGGCCCGCCGCCCGGCGCCAGTTGCTCGTACGCCTTGTCGGCCAGCGGCTGGAGCGCGGCGATCAGGTCCAGGCGCTGCGCGAGCAGCTCCGCGCCCGCGCGCGCGAGGTGCTGGTCCCACACGTCGAGCGTCGACAGATCCATGGACCGTCCGCCGTGCCGCCGCGCGAGGGCGGCGGATTTCAACAGGGTGTTCCGCTGCTTCAGGACGCGCTCGTAGTCCGACCGCACGCCCGCCATGCGCGGCGCCCGCGCGGTGATCAGCTCGTCCAGGAACCGCCGCCGCTCCCCGGGGTCCCCCTTCACCAGCGCGAGGTCCTCGGGCGCGAACAGCACGGTCCGTACGATCCCCAGCACGTCCCGGGGTCTGACCTGCGAGGACCGGTTGATGCGGGCGCGGTTGGCCTTGCCGGGGTTGAGTTCCAGCTCGACGAGCTGCTGCCGCTCGCCCTGGCGGACCTGGGCCCGGATGATCGCCCGGTCGGCGCCCATGCGCACCAGGGGGGCGTCGGAGGCGACGCGGTGGCTGCCGAGGGTGGCGAGATAGCCGACGGCCTCGACGAGGTTCGTCTTGCCCTGCCCGTTCGGGCCGACGAAGGCGGTGACGCCCGGGTCGAGCGGGACCTCGACCCGGGCGTACGAGCGGAAGTCGGCCAGCGACAGATGCGTGACGTGCATGGTCGGGTGCCGACCTCCCCAGCTCGGGTCCTGCTTACTTCTTCTCGACCGCGTGGCCACCGAACTGGTTGCGCAGCGCGGCGATCATCTTCATCTGCGGCGAGTCCTCCTGGCGGGAGGCGAACCGCGCGAAGAGCGAGGCCGTGATCGCGGGCAGCGGCACGGCGTGGTCGATGGCGGCCTCCACGGTCCAGCGTCCCTCACCGGAGTCCTGTGCGTAACCGCGCAGCCCGGCGAGGTGCTCGTCCTCGTCGAGCGCGTTCACGGCGAGGTCCAGCAGCCAGGAGCGGATGACCGTGCCCTCCTGCCAGGAGCGGAAGACCTCGCGGACGTTCTCCACGGAGTCGACCTTCTCCAGCAGCTCCCAGCCCTCGGCGTACGCCTGCATCATCGCGTACTCGATGCCGTTGTGGACCATCTTCGCGAAGTGGCCCGCGCCGACCTTGCCGGCGTGCACCGAACCGAAATCGCCCTCGGGCTTGAGCGCGTCGAAGACCGGCTGCACCTTGGCGACGTTCTCCGCGTCGCCGCCGTACATCAGCGCGTAGCCGTTCTCCAGGCCCCAGACGCCGCCGGAGACGCCGCAGTCGACGAAACCGATGCCCTTGGCGGCCAGTTCCTCGGCGTGCTTCTCGTCGTCCGTCCAGCGGGAGTTGCCGCCGTCGACGACGACGTCGCCGGGCTCCAGCAGCTCGGCGAGCTCGTCGATCGTCGACTGGGTGGCCTCGCCGGCCGGGACCATGACCCAGACCACGCGCGGGCCGGAGAGCTTGCCCACAAGCTCTTCCAGGCTGTGGACATCGGCGAGGTCCGGATTGCGGTCGTATCCGACGACGGTGTGGCCCGCGCGGCGGATCCGCTCGCGCATGTTGCCGCCCATCTTGCCGAGGCCGACGAGACCGAGCTCCATCAGTTGTTCCTTAGGTTGCTGTGGTGGCGTATGAGGCACCTTCGTACCCGCGTACGAGCCTAAACCCGGACGCTCACGCACAGCTGTGGGCATACGCGCTCATACGTACACCCTCACCTGCGGTCCCACCTGGGGGTTCTCGGGGTTCCCCCACAGGCCGGGGAGCTTTCTCCACGGCCTGTGGACAACCGACCGGCACCGGCCGCCGAGGCTGAGGGCGTCAGCCGCTCAGGCGCACCGGCATGATCAGGTACTTGTAGGCGACGTCGGCCTCCGCGTCCAGCGCCGGCTTGCCGCTGAGCAGCGCCGGCTTCGTGGACGTCGTGAAGGACAGCTGGGCCACCGGGGAGTCGATCGCGCTCAGACCGTCCAGCAGGAAGGTCGGGTTGAAGGCGATCGAGATGTCGTCGCCCTCCAGCTGGGCGTCGACCCGCTCCACAGCCTGTGCGTCGTCGCTGGAGCCGGCCTCCAGGATCAGCACGCCCTGCTCGAAGCTGAGCCGCACCGGGGTGTTCCGCTCGGCGACCAGCGCGACGCGCTTGACGGCCTCCACGAAGGGCGCGGTCTCGATCACGGCGACGGAGTTGAACTCGGTCGGGAACAGCGTGCGGTACTTCGGGAGGTCGCCCTCCAGCAGCCGGGTCGTGGTGCGGCGGCCGGCGCCCTCGAAGCCGATGAGGCCCTCGCCCGCGCCCGAGCCGGACAGCGCCAGCGTCACGCTGTCGCCGCTCGTGAGGGCCTTGGCGGTGTCCAGGAGCGTCTTCGCGGGCACCAGGGCGACCGCGGAGGCGTCCGGGTTCTCCGGCTTCCACAGGAACTCGCGGACCGCGAAGCGGTAGCGGTCGGTGGAGGCCAGCGTGACGGTGTCGCCCTCGATCTCGATGCGCACACCGGTCAGCACGGGCAGCGTGTCGTCGCGGCCGGCGGCGATGGCCACCTGCTGCACGGCGGAGGCGAAGACCTCGCCGGGGACCGTGCCCGTCGCGTTCGGCATCTGGGGCAGCGAGGGGTACTCCTCCACCGGCAGGGTGTGGAGCGTGAAGCGGGAGGAGCCGCAGACCACGGTCGCCCGTACACCGTCTGTGGAAATCTCCACCGGCCGGTTGGGGAGCGCGCGGGAGATGTCGGCGAGCAGACGGCCGGAGACGAGGACCGTGCCCTCCTCCTCGACCTCCGCCTCGACGCTGACGCGGGCCGACACCTCGTAGTCGAAGCTCGACAGGCTCAGCTGGCCGTCCTCGGCCTTCAGCAGCAGGCCGGCGAGGACCGGCGCCGGCGGACGGGCCGGGAGGCTGCGCGCCGCCCAGGCCACTGCCTCCGCGAGTACGTCGCGTTCCACCCGGATCTTCACCGTTAGCCGCCTCCTGCTGTTGCCGGCGCTTCTCGCCCTGCATCGCTTCGTCGTCTGTCTGGGTGTCGTCGTCCCCGGCGAGGGGAAGGACACCGGGGACCAGTCTGACGCACCGCACTGACAGCTGGTGCCTCTCGGGGTCAAGTCGTGACCAGGGGCAGCCGGGCGCCGAAGAGCGAGTTGTGCACAGCCCCCACTTCAAAGCGAGTTCCGGGCTCTCTCTAGTTGGGAGTAGTAGTAGGGCCTGTGGATACCGTGGATAACCGCGTTTTCGCAGGTCAGGGCCGATATTTTGTCCACCGGGCCTGTGGGCGGAGGCGGTGGACAACTCGGGGTCTCTGTGGAGAACGGAAAGTTCTGCACACCCCGTGCACAGGCTGGGCCGACTTCTCCCCAGCGGCGTCCCCAGGTTTACCCGTCTTTCCCACAGGGCAACCTGGCAACTTCATGTGACGCCTTTCACTCGACCCGGTGAGCGGGCGCGTCACCTTGCCGAACAGTGGACAGGCATGTGGAGAAGCCGGGGATCGCTGGGGACAACCGGGCCCGGCCTGTGGGTGACCGGTGGACAACTTTCTGCACAGCTTGTGGATCATCTCGTTGTCCACAGTCTGTGGAGATCCTTCGTCCACGAATCCACACCCACCTGACCTGGTCTGATGGTCTTTCAACAGGCTCGCCTGTGGAAACGATCTGGACAACTTCGCAGTCCCCAGCGTGTGGACGGAAGAAAGTCACCAAATCTGTGGAGAGTGGCCGTAACCCGACGAGTAATCGAACACCGGGTGTCCGGGTGGGCGGTGGCGGAGGCGGGGACAGAGGCGGGGGAAGCCGTCCCGAGGGCTCGTGGAAGGCGGCCGACAGCCCGGCTCGTAGAAGGCGGCCGGTCGCCCGTAGAAACGCCGAAGGCGCCCCGGGGGTTGGTGCCCGGGGCGCCCTGTGAAGCGGCTGCGCGTGCTCTCAGCCCGCCTTGATGCGGTTCGTCAGCTCGGTCACCTGGTTGTAGATGGAGCGCCGCTCGGCCATCAGATTGCGGATCTTGCGGTCCGCGTGCATGACGGTCGTGTGGTCGCGGCCGCCGAACAGCGCGCCGATCTTCGGCAGCGAGAGATCCGTCAGCTCGCGGCACAGGTACATGGCGATCTGCCGGGCGGTCACCAGCGCGCGCCCGCGCGACGTGCCGCACAGGTCCTCGACGGTCAGCCCGAAGTAGTCCGCCGTCGCGCCCATGATCGCCGTGGAGGTGATCTCCGGCGCCGAGTCCTCGCCGCCCGGGATCAGATCCTTGAGGACGATCTCCGTCAGGCCCAGGTCCACCGGCTGCCGGTTGAGCGACGCGAACGCCGTCACCCGGATGAGCGCGCCCTCCAGCTCACGGATGTTGCGCGAGATGCGGGACGCGATGAACTCCAGCACCTCCGGCGGCGCGTTCAGCTGCTCCTGGACCGCCTTCTTGCGGAGGATCGCGATCCGCGTCTCCAGCTCGGGCGGCTGGACGTCCGTGATCAGACCCCACTCGAAACGGTTCCTCAACCGGTCCTCCAGCGTCACCAGCTGCTTCGGCGGCCGGTCGCTGGAGAGCACGATCTGCTTGTTCGCGTTGTGGAGCGTGTTGAAGGTGTGGAAGAACTCCTCCTGCGTCGACTCCTTGTCCGCGAGGAACTGGATGTCGTCGACGAGCAGGATGTCCATCTCGCGGTACCGCTTGCGGAAGCTGTCGCCCTTGCCGTCGCGGATCGAGTTGATGAACTCGTTGGTGAACTCCTCCGAGCTCACGTACCGCACGCGCGTGCCGGGATAGAGACTGCGCGCGTAGTGCCCGATGGCGTGCAGCAGGTGCGTCTTGCCGAGCCCCGACTCCCCGTAGATGAACAGGGGGTTGTACGCCTTCGCGGGCGCCTCGGCGACGGCCACCGCGGCCGCGTGCGCGAAGCGGTTGGACGCGCCGATGACGAACGTGTCGAAGAGGTACTTCGGATTGAGGCGCGCGGTCGGTTCACCCGGCCCGCCGGTGGGCGTGGCCGACGGCCCCGTCCCGCCGCCCGCCCCGCTCGGAGGCAGCACCAGACCCGAGCCGGGCCCGCCCCGGTGACCGGGACCGGCGCCGGCCGGAGGCTCGGGCAGCTCCCGGCGGCCCGGGTCACGCTGGTCGTAGTCGGACCGTGACGTCTCGTAGTCCCCGCGCTCGTACGGCGCCCGATCCGGGGCCGGAGCGCCGTAGGAGTCCGGTTTCGCCGGTCCGCCGTAGGAGTCCGGCTTGGCCGGGCCGCGGTAGGAGTCGGGGGCGGACGGGCCGTACGGCTCCGGGTCGGCCGGGCCGCCGTAGGCGTCCTGCGAGGACGGCGAGGCGTACGGGTCGCGCTCGGGGAAGCCGAGCCGCTGCTGCTGCCAGCCGTAGTCGTCCTGCTGGGCGCGCGGCCAGGCGCCCGGCTCGGGGCGCTGGTACTCGTTCGGGTAGGCCGGGCGGGCCGTGGGCAGCTGCTCGGCGCGGTGCCGGCCGTAGCCGTCGTACTGGTTGTCGTAGGGGCTGTCGTACTGGTTCTCGTACTGGTTGTCGTACGGACCGGGCGGAAGCTCGGGTTCCTCGTACCGCGACTGCTGCTGGACGGGGGGCGCCGGCGGGGCCGGGGGCTCGCCCACCGAGTCGTCGACGGTGATCGCGATACGGATCGGGCGGCCGCACTCGCGGGTCAGCGACTCGCTGACGATCGGCGCGAGCCGGCCCTCCAGCACGTTCTTCGCGAACTCGTTGGGCACGGCCAGCAGGGCGGTGTCCGCGACCAGGGCCAGCGGCTGGGTGCGCCGCAGCCAGTGCTCGTCCTTCACCTCGACACCCTGGCCACGGCCCTCCCCGAGGAGCTGCTCCAGTACGCGTGGCCACACTGCGGCAAGATCGGCAGGTACGTCAGCCACAGGGCACGCTCTCTCACAGGTCCCACGATCGTGTGATCCGGGACGGGTCGGGATGTAAATCGGTGTGGGTGGGGGACAAGGGAACGAATCGGAGTTCAGCCACGGTAGTCAGCGCGGCGGGTGCGGTTCAAGTTGTTGTCCCCAGCCTGTGGATAGTGTCTCCCGACAGCCGTCGGTTTGACCGGATGGCGTAGCCCCGCGTACCGTAACCAGGTCGAGTTGTCGATGGCTGCTGCCGCCTGCCTCCGATGGGCACAGATCACGTCCCCGCAAGTGCGGGGGTGAACCGGTGATCGGAAAGCGGTGCAATCGGGCGTGACGCGAGCTACTCGTGGGCGCACGGTGACAGCCAGGACGGCACCCCGCAAACCCCGATTTCTTTCTGGAGCCCCCGAGTGAGCAAGCGCACCTTCCAGCCGAACAACCGTCGTCGCGCGAAGACCCACGGCTTCCGGCTGCGTATGCGCACCCGTGCCGGCCGCGCGATTCTCGCGTCCCGCCGTAGCAAGGGTCGCGCCCGCCTTTCCGCCTGATCCCGGTCAGGTCATGCCGTCGTGCTGCCCACCGAGAACCGGCTGAGGCGGCGCGAGGACTTCGCGACCGCGGTACGACGAGGGCGCCGGGCCGGACGCCCGACGCTCGTCGTCCACTATCGAAGCGGTGCCACGGACCCGCACGCGCCTGGGGAGAGCGCTCCCCCGACGCGTGCGGGTTTCGTCGTGAGCAAAGCGGTGGGCGGCGCGGTCGTACGCAACACCGTGAAGCGCCGACTGCGTCATCTCATGCGTGACAGGGTCGCCCTGTTTCCCCCCGGTAGCCTGGTAGTCGTACGAGCGCTGCCCGGATCGGGCGACGCCGCCCACGCACAGCTGGCCCAAGACCTCGATGCCGCCCTGGCGCGGCTGCTGGGAGGGGGCGCGCGATGAAGTACCCGCTGCTGGCCCTGATCAAGCTGTACCAGTGGACGATCAGTCCATTGCTCGGGCCGGTCTGCAAGTACTACCCGTCGTGCTCCCACTACGGCTACACGGCCATCGACCGGCACGGCGCCATCAAAGGAACGGCCCTCACCGCCTGGCGCATCCTGCGGTGCAACCCGTGGTCGCTGGGCGGGGTGGACCATGTTCCACCGCGCAAGCGTCCGCGATGGCACGAGATGCTGCGCGACGCATGGCGCGCACGCAAGGGCGGGCCCTCCGCCGCCGAAACGGCCACCGGGGACAATCCGTCCCCGAGCCCGGCCGCAGAGACCCCGTCCCATGCCCAAGGAGCATGATTAGTGGACACGATTGCCAGCCTCTTCAGCTTCATCACGACACCCGTTTCCTGGGTCATCGTCCAGTTCCACAAGGTGTACGGCGCCATCTTCGGCCCTGACACCGGGTGGGCCTGGGGCCTGTCCATCGTGTCCCTGGTGATTCTGATCCGCATCTGCCTGATCCCGCTCTTCGTGAAGCAGATCAAGTCGACGCGCGCGATGCAGACGCTCCAGCCGGAGATGAAGAAGATCCAGGAGCGCTACAAGAACGATCGGCAGCGCCAGTCCGAGGAAATGATGAAGCTGTACAAGGAGACGGGTACCAACCCGCTCTCCTCGTGCCTTCCGATCCTCGCGCAGTCCCCGTTCTTCTTCGCCCTCTACCACGTGCTCAACGGCATCGCGACGGGCGACCAGATCGGCGTCATCAACGAGAGCCTGCTGGAGAGCGCGCGGAAGGCGCACATCTTCGGTGCTCCGCTCGCCGCGAAGTTCACCGACAGCTCGTCGAAGGTGGAGGCGCTCGGCGCGACCCTCACCGACGTCCGGGTCGTCACCGCGATCATGATCGTCCTGATGTCGGCGTCGCAGTTCTTCACCCAGCGCCAGCTGATGACGAAGAACGTTGACACCTCGGTGAAGACGCCGTTCATGCAGCAGCAGAAGATGCTGATGTACGTCTTCCCGGTCATGTTCGCCGTCTTCGGCATCAACTTCCCGGTCGGTGTCCTCATCTACTGGCTGACCACCAACGTGTGGACCATGGGCCAGCAGATGTACGTCATCCACAACAACCCGACCCCAGGTTCCAAGGCCCAGGCCGCCTACCTGGATCGCCTGTACAAGCACGTCACGCACCACGGCAAGCCCCGTCGCCGCAGCGAGAAGACGATCATCAAGGCCATCGTCGCCAAGGGCCGTGACCGCAACGAGGCCGAGCGCAAGTTCATCAACGGTCTCAACAAGGCCGGCTTCGCCGCCCAGGCCGACGGCAACGTCGTCCGCGGCGAGGCCCAGGCCGCCGCACAGACCGAGGACGGCGCCACCACCACCACGGCGACCGCCCCCAAGCGCCAGCAGCCCAAGCGGCAGAGCAAGTCCCAGCGCCAGTCCGGGGCCGCCAAGCCCGCCGACGAGCCCACGTCGCTGACGAAGTCCGACGAGCCGCAGGACAAGCCGCAGGACACCAAGCCCGCCGCGGGCAAGACCGCCCCGAAGCCCGGCAGCGGCACGCGCAGCAAGGCCCAGTCCGGCCAGCGCAAGGGTGGCCCGCAGCGCCCCAAGTCCCCGTCCAAGAAGTAAGAAGGAGCCCATCCCGTGACGGAAGGCACCACCTCCGCCGCTGCCGAGGGTGCAGACACCCTGACCCGCCTGGAGCAGGAGGGTGAGATCGCGGCGGACTACCTTGAGGGTCTGCTCGACATCGCCGACCTCGATGGCGACATCGACATGGACGTCGAGGCCGACCGCGCCTCTGTGTCGATCATCAGCGACTCGGGCGGCCGCGACCTTCAGAAGCTGGTCGGCCGGGACGGCGAGGTGCTGGAGGCGCTTCAGGAGCTGACGCGCCTGGCCGTGCACCGGGAGACCGGCGACCGCAGTCGGCTGATGCTGGACATCGCGGGCTACCGCGCCAAGAAGCGCACCGAGCTCTCCGAGCTGGGCGCCAAGGCCGCGGCCGACGCCAAGAACAGCGGCGAGCCGGTCAAGCTGAAGCCGATGACGCCGTTCGAGCGCAAGGTCGTCCACGACGCCGTCAAGGCGGCCGGCCTGCGCAGCGAGTCCGAGGGCGAGGAGCCGCAGCGCTTCGTCGTCGTACTCCCCAACTGATTCGGTTCCTACGTTTTCCCGGCCCCGTCTGTTGTGCAGACGGGGCCGGTCTTTGTCAGCCTGGTAGTTCTGGTGGTCGGCGCTGAACGCCGATGCGGTACGGAAGGACGGTCCCCGTGACGGAGGCAGCGGAGCTCCCCCCTGCGCCCGAGCATGCTCGCGAGGTATTCGGCGATCGCTTCGCGGATGCGGTCCGGTACGCCGAGCTGCTGGCCGAGGCAGGCGTACAGCGTGGGCTCATCGGCCCGCGTGAGGTGCCCCGCCTCTGGGAGCGGCACATCCTGAACTGCGCGGTGCTCTCCGAGGTCGTTCCCGAGGGCGTGACGGTGTGCGACGTCGGCTCGGGCGCCGGTCTGCCCGGCATCCCGCTGGCGCTCGTCCGCGACGACATCAAGATCACCTTGCTGGAGCCGCTGCTGCGCCGGACGAACTTCCTCACCGAGGTCGTCGAGCTGCTGGGCCTCGACCATGTGACCGTGATGCGCGGGCGTGCCGAGGAGGTCATGGGCAAGCTGCCGCCGGTGCATGTGGTGACGGCCCGTGCGGTGGCCCCGCTGGACCGGCTCGCCACCTGGGGCATCCCGCTGCTGCGGCCCTACGGCGAGATGCTCGCGCTCAAGGGCGACACCGCCGAGGAGGAGCTGAAGAGCGCGGCGACCGCGCTGAGCAAGCTCGGCGCGGTGGGGACGTCGATCCTTCATGTCGGCGAGGGCGTGGTCGATCCGCTCTCCACGGTCGTGCGGGTCGAGGTCGGGGAGAGCCCCGGCGGTGTGCGCTTCGCGGCCAAGCGGGCGAAGGCGGCCCGCACGGGCCGGACCCGCCGCCGTCGTTGAGTCGTACTCCACACAAGCTGCCAAACCTACGCATGACGGAGTGTCGCGACAGTTCGGCTGTCGGCGCTGTGCATCGTGTTTCACGTGAAACGTCGCTCACTGCTGCACGGCATCATCAGTCGGGGCCGCGCCGCGGCCGAACCCCGCGACCGCAAGCCTCTCGGTTCACTCGATGAGGGATCGGAGTTGTCCACAGAGGTGGATTTCTCCACAGAACACCAGGCCTCACTGGTTCACGACCCCGAAGGCATGGGAGGCTCTGTTCATTGCGAGCCTGAAGTCGAGGAGAGTGAATCCTTGCGGTCCGACGCCAACATCGCGGGACCGATGACCGATCCGGTCCCCGGTCCCCGTACCGAGTCGATGGGGGAGGATGTTTCACGTGAAACACCGCCCCCGATGGACGACACTCCGATCGGTCGTGCTGCCCAACTGGCGGTGGAGGCTCTGGGCCGCGCCGGCGAGGGCCTGCCACGGCCCGAGCAGACGCGTGTCATCGTGGTCGCCAACCAGAAGGGCGGTGTCGGCAAGACGACGACCACCGTCAATCTTGCCGCGTCACTGGCCCTGCACGGTGGCCGTGTCCTAGTGGTCGACCTCGACCCCCAGGGCAATGCGTCCACGGCCCTGGGGATCGACCACCACGCCGAAGTTCCGTCCATCTACGACGTCTTGGTCGACAGCAGACCGCTCTCGGAAGTCGTGCAGCCGGTCCCCGACGTCGAGGGACTCTTCTGCGCCCCGGCCACGATCGATCTCGCCGGTGCGGAGATCGAGCTGGTGTCCCTCGTGGCGCGCGAGAGCCGACTCCAGCGTGCGATTCAGGCGTATGAGCAGCCGCTGGACTACATCCTCATCGACTGCCCGCCCTCGCTCGGCCTTCTGACGGTCAATGCGCTGGTGGCCGGTGCCGAGGTCCTCATCCCGATCCAGTGCGAGTACTACGCGCTGGAAGGGTTGGGGCAGCTGCTCCGCAATGTCGACCTGGTGCGGGGGCACCTCAACCCCACGCTGCATGTGTCGACCATCCTGCTCACCATGTACGACGGCCGGACGCGTCTCGCGTCGCAGGTCGCGGAAGAGGTACGCAGTCACTTCGGCGACGAGGTGCTGCGGACGAGCATTCCCCGCTCGGTCCGCATCTCCGAGGCGCCGAGCTATGGACAGACGGTGCTGACCTACGATCCCGGATCGAGCGGTGCACTGTCCTACCTTGAGGCAGCCCGTGAAATCGCGCTGAAGGGCGTCGGCGTCCGTTACGACGCGACGCACGCCCACATCGGCGCGCAAAGCAATCCAAGCATGGTGGAGGGGATCCAGTGAGTGAGCGACGGAGGGGGCTGGGCCGTGGTCTCGGCGCACTGATCCCTGGCCCGACGGACAAGACGCCGGCATCGACTGCGGTGGCAGGGGGCGCGCCCGGCTCCCCCACCGCCGTTCCGGTGCTGACGGGAGACCGCGGGGTGGCCGCGGCGAAGGTGGCCACTCTGCCGCCTGTTTCACGTGAAACAGAGGAGCAGCCGGTCCATGACGGCCCGGAGCTTCCGGCGCCTCCCATCGGTGCCTACTTCGCGGAGATCCCGCTCGACGACATCACGCCGAACCCGCGCCAGCCGCGTGAGGTCTTCGACGAGGACGCTCTGCAGGAACTCATCACCTCCATCCAGGAGGTCGGCCTGCTCCAGCCGGTCGTGGTGCGGCAGGTCGGTCCCACGCGCTATGAGCTCATCATGGGCGAGCGGCGCTGGCGGGCCAGCCGTGAGGCGGGCCTGGAGGCGATCCCGGCGATCGTGCGGGCCACGGAGGACGACAAGCTCCTCCTGGACGCCCTGCTGGAGAACCTGCACCGGGCTCAGCTGAACCCGCTGGAAGAGGCCGCGGCCTACGACCAGTTGCTGAAGGACTTCAACTGCACGCACGACCAGCTGGCCGACCGTATCGGTCGCTCCCGCCCGCAGGTCTCCAACACCCTGCGTCTGCTGAAGCTGTCGCCGGCGGTCCAGCGCCGGGTTGCCGCAGGAGTGCTCTCCGCTGGGCATGCCCGGGCGCTGCTCTCCGTCGAGGACTCGGAGGAGCAGGACCGCCTGGCGCATCGGATCGTGGCCGAGGGGCTCTCGGTGCGGGCCGTCGAGGAGATCGTGACCCTGATGGGCTCGCGGCCGCAGACGGCTCAGCGCTCCAAGGGGCCCCGGGCCGGCGCGCGGGTCTCCCCGGCCCTGACCGACCTCGCCACCCGGCTCTCGGACCGCTTCGAGACGCGGGTCAAGGTCGACCTGGGCCAGAAGAAGGGCAAGATCACCGTCGAGTTCGCGTCGATGGAGGACCTTGAGCGCATCCTCGACACCCTGGCCCCCGGTGAGGGACCCGCTCTGCAGAAGGGCCTCGCGGAGGGCGGCTCGGACGAAGCGGAGTCCTGAGCGTTCGTCCGACCGGGTTGTTTTACTCGGCAGCTCGCCTGAGCGGGCCGTGTCCGATGGACATCGGAACACGGCCCGCTCTTTGCTTTCCGTCGGTATCGACGGAATCCCATCGTCGATACGATGCGTGAGGGATGGCGCATCCACAGGCAGCACCTCGGAGTGGGAGGCGGGGGCCATGCGAACGATGAGCCGGACCGGACTGGTGGGCGCGGGACTGGCGGGCGCGCTCGGCGGATTCGTCGGCAGCCTGCTCAGGGAACGGAGTGCTCTGACAGCCGCCCGCGGTGCCGCGGGCGAAGGAAGCGAGGAACAGCCTTCATGGGGCGTCGGCTCGTACCGCTCACGCTGGACAACCTTCAGGACCTTCCCCAGCCCTGCCGCTCGTGTGTCTTCTGGGAGCTCGACCCCGTCAGCGGCGAAGCCGCGGTAAAGGCCGGAACAGCCGCTCTGGAGAAGGAGTCATGGATCTCCGCCGTCCTGCTGGACTGGGGATCCTGTGGCCGCGTGGTCTACGTCGACGACGTCCCGGTGGGCTTTGTGCTCTACGCGCCGCCCGCCTACGTCCCGCGTTCGACGGCGTTCCCCACGAGCCCCGTGTCGCCCGATGCCGTCCAGTTGATCACGGCGTTCATTCTGCCGAGGTATCAGGGGCAGGGACTGGGCCGGGTGATGGTCCAGACGGTCGCGAAGGATCTGCTGCGCCGGGGCTTCAAGGCGATCGAGGCGTTCGGTGACGCCCGCTGGAAGGAGCCGGCCTGTCTGCTGCCGGCCGACCATCTGCTGGCCGTGGGTTTCAAGACGGTGCGGCAGCACCCCAGGTATCCCCGGCTGCGGTTGGAACTGCGGTCCACGATCTCCTGGAAGGAGGACGTGGAGCTGGCCCTCGACCGGCTGCTCGGCGCCGTACAGAAGGAGCCGGTTCTGCGGCCGCTGTAAGCCACCGGCGGTTGCGGCGGCTCGTCCGGTGAACGCCGTTGAGCAAAAGGGCCGATCCCTCGTGGGATCGGCCCTTCACTGTTTCACGTGAAACATCACTCAGCGATGAAGTCCTCAAGGTCACGCAGGATCGCGGCCTTCGGCTTGGCACCGACGATGGTCTTGGCGACCTCGCCGCCCTGGTACACGTTCAGGGTCGGGATGGACATGACGCCGTACTTGGCGGCCGTACCCGGGTTCTCGTCGATGTTCAGCTTGACGATCTCGATCTTGTCGCCGTGCTCGGCGGCGATCGCCTCAAGCGACGGGGCGATCTGGCGGCACGGACCGCACCAGGCGGCCCAGAAGTCCACCAGGACGGGCTTGTCACTCTTGAGCACGTCCTGCTCGAAGGAGTCGTCGGTCACGTTCTTCAGGTCGGCCACGGTGGGCTCTCCTCACTGATCGGTGCGTGGGGCGGGGTAGGGGGTCAGACAGAGGTCTTCTCGGGCTCGGCCTGCTGCTCGGTGTCGGCGAGCGCGGCCAGGAAGCGCTCGGCGTCCAGGGCGGCGGAGCAGCCGGTGCCGGCCGCGGTGATGGCCTGGCGGTAGGTGTGGTCGACCACATCACCGGCGGCGAAGACACCGGTCACGTTGGTCCGCGTGGACGGCGAGGCGACCTTCAGGTACCCCTCCTCGTCCAGGTCGAGCTGGCCCTTGAAGAGCTCGGTGCGCGGGTCGTGGCCGATCGCGATGAACAGGCCGGTGACGGCCAGGTCGGACAGCTCGCCGGTCTTGACGTTGCGCAGCTTCAGGCCGGCCAGCTTCTGGTCGCCCTGGACCTCGGCGACCTCGCTGTCCCAGATGAACTTGATCTTCGGGTCGGCGAAGGCGCGCTCCTGCATCGCCTTGGAGGCGCGCAGGGTGTCCCGGCGGTGGACGATCGTGACGGACTTGGCGAAGCGCGAGAGGAAGGTGGCTTCCTCCATCGCGGTGTCGCCGCCGCCGATCACGGCGATGTCCTGGTCCTTGAAGAAGAATCCGTCACAGGTGGCGCACCAGGAGACGCCGCGGCCGGAGAGAGCGTCCTCGTTCGGCAGGCCGAGCTTGCGGTGCTGGGAGCCGGTGGTGACGATGACGGCCTTGGCACGGTGGACGGTGCCGGCGGTGTCCGTGACGGTCTTGATCTCACCGGTGAGGTCGACGGAGACGACGTCGTCCGGCACGAGCTCGGCACCGAAGCGCTCGGCCTGGGCGCGCATGTTGTCCATGAGCTCCGGACCCATGATGCCGTCCTGGAAGCCCGGGAAGTTCTCGACCTCGGTGGTGTTCATGAGTGCACCGCCCGCGGTGACGGCACCCTCGAACACGAGCGGCTTCAGCGACGCGCGCGCGGTGTACAGCGCCGCGGTGTAGCCGGCGGGCCCGGACCCGATGATGATCACGTTACGGACGTCGCTCACGGCTGATTTCCTCGTCTCTGGTCTGCATCGTTCGACCGGTGGGAGCCACTCTGAACTCTCACCCCACCCAACGGATCCTAAGGGGCAGGCATTCCCGGTGTGTCCGGGCACACGGAGGGTGGCGAAGGCAGACCGAGCCGCGGAATCTCAGGGACGCGCGTAGGTGTCCCGCAACAGCACCTTGGCCTGCGCGGACGGCTGCTTCACGCACCGGTCGTCCACGAGGTAGGCGGTGACGCGGGTGCTGTCGGGGTGGGGGAGGACGACAAGGAGAACGTCTGTGCCCTGGAAGACCCCCTCCTTGGTGGCGAGCGCCGCGTCCTCCACGCCGATGGCCTTCTGGACACATGGGGGCACGGCCGGCCCCCGGAGGGTCGTGGGCGGCTCGCTGTCGCCCATGATGTGCTGGGGGGCCTTGGAACCCTTCGTCTGCGCGCCGAGCAGACCGTCGACCTGCTGTTCCAGGTTCTTCTCGGAGAAGGTGTCGGCGGCGGTCGACGGCTGCCCCTGTGCCGTGGTGCCACCGCCGCTGTTGATGAGCGAGGAGACCAGGACGGAGCCGAGGCCCAGGACCGCGGCGCCGAAGACAGCACCGAGGACGGCGACCTTGCGCCGGTCCCGGCGCCGGCGCTCCTTGCGGCCCGGTCCCGTGCCGGTTGTGCCGGGGGTGGCGGGCCGGCCCACGGGGCGCATCGGTGCCGATGTTTCACGTGAAACATGGGCGACGGCGTCCGCGGGTGCGGGTGCCTCGGCGCTCAGGAGCGCCTCCGCGGCGAGCGCGGCATCGATGCGCTGGGCGACGTCGTCCGGCATGCGGGTCGGGCCCGGGAGCGTGCCGAGCAGGGAGCGGATCTCCTCCAGGGACGTGCGGACGTCCGCACAGACCTCACAGGTGTCGAGATGCCCGCGGATCTCCGTGCTGCGGGGCGGGCTGAGCAGGCCCTCGACGAGGTCGGAGATCTCCGTGACGTCCGGGTGACCGGTCATGTCCGTCGTCGATGTCACGTTCGCCCACCTCCGCCCTTCACCGCAGCTGAGTCGCCTGTCCCGGCACCGTTCGAGCCCTCCGGGGGAGGGTCCGCTGCCGGTGGGACGGATGTCCCCTGCGTCCGGTTCCGTCCGGCCCCCGGTTCTTTCCCCTCACCGGGACTGTCCGGCCGGAGATGGGTCAGGAGCGGCAGGAGTCTGGCTCTGCCCCGGGCGCAGCGGCTCTTGATCGTCCCGGTCGGGACATCGAGCATGCGGGCGGCCTCGGCGACCGGGTAGCCCTGCATGTCGACCAGGACGAGAGCGGCGCGCTGGTCGGGCGGGAGTGTGCCGAGGGCCTCCAGGAGCTGGCGATGCAGGTCATTGCGCTCGGCGGGGGCCGAGGCCGACTCGTGCGGCTCCAGGAGCTGCTCCAGGCGCTCGGTGTCGTCGACGGGAGCTGTCTTGCGGGAGGCGGCCTTGCGGGCCCGGTCCAGGCAGGCGTTCACCGTGATGCGGTGCAGCCAGGTCGTGACGGCGGACTGGCCGCGGAAGGTGTGGGCGGCCCGGTAGGCGGAGACGAGGGCGTCCTGAACCGCGTCGGCGGCCTCCTCGCGGTCCCCCAGCGTCCGTAGGGCGACGGCCCACAGCCGGTCCCGGTGCCGCCGGACGAGCTCACCGAAGGCGTCGGGGTCCCCGTCGAGATGACGGGTGAGCAGTTCCTGATCGCTCACTCCGTCGTACCCGGCGCCTTCGGCCATCGGACCCCCTCCCCCTTCGGTGAGATGTCAGCCCGTGAACTTCACGTTGGTGATGGCCTGCTTGTAGCCCGCCTTGCTGTACTCGTCCTGATCCGAGTGCGGCAACGCGGTGAGCCACACGAGCACGTACCGCGTCTTCACCGCCTTCTTGCCGGAGATCGTCAGTTGCCTGCCGGACGTCTGGTTCTCGGCGATCTTCGTCATGGACTGGAGGCTGGTGGACGAGGACAGGGAGTCCGTCGCGTACAGGGCGGCCGTCGTGTGGTTGCCGCCGTAGAGCAGCTCTATCGAGGCGGCCGACACGCTCTGCTCGGAGCCCAGGTCGTAGACGATGCCCATGCCCTGCTTGAAGGGGGCGAGGACCGGTCCGTCGTCGAAGGAGTACGTCCGCCAGTACGTGGAGCTGTCGCCGTCATAGGTGAGCTTCACGTCGTCGGCGTGCTGGGGCTTGCCGTCCGGGTAGTACTCGGCGGCGTCCTTGATGGTGAGCGGCTTGACCGGCTTCGGCGCGGCGCTGTTCTTGTCGCCGTCCGTCGTCTGGGTCTGGTTGGTGTCGTCGGACTTGTTGTTCTGCTCCATCAGGGCGTCCGCGAGCTGCCAGCTGCCCAGGCCGAGCGCGGCGATGAGGAGGGCCGAGACGGCCCACTTCAGCGCGCGGCCCGTGCGGCTCTGCAGCGGGGGCGGCGGTGCCGCTACCGGCTGCGTGGCGCCCGGATGCGGCGCGGGGCGGCCGTAGGTGCCCTGTTGGTACGTCGTGCGCTGGTACTCGGGCGGCGCGGTGAACGTCGGCTCCGGCGGCCGGATGCGCGGCATCTCGCCGATCGCCTTGACCAGTTCCTCCGGTGTGGTGCACGCGGCCTCGTGCCGGGAGGCGGTCGCCCCGTCGTTGGCGAGGGCCCGCATGGACAGCTCGGACAGTCCGCGGTGGACGCCGGCACGCACCTGGTCGGGGGCGATCAGACCGATGTCCTTGGGCAGTCCTGACAGACCGTAGGCGTCGTTCTCGTACGGCCAGCGCTGGGTGAGCGCCGCGTACAGCAGGGCGCCGATCGCCTCGGTGTCGGTGCGCTGCGGGGTGTCGGAGGTGATGCCGCGCAGCGCGGCGTTCACGGCGAGGCCGCGGATGCGCCACTGGCCGCTGGAGGTGCGCAGCACGGCGTTGGGGTTCAGCCGCAGATGGGCGAGCCCCTCGCGGTGCGCGGCGGCCATGGCGGCCGCGATCTGGCTGACCATCTGGTAGGCGTCGTGCGGCTCCAGCGGACCGGAGGCGAGCAACGTGGTCAGCTCGGTGGCGTCGGGAAGCCACTCGTGGACGACGTAGACGAGGTCGTTCTCCTCGACCGCGTCCAGCACCTGGACGAACCGGGGGTCGCCGAGCAGCGCGGAGGAACGGGCGGCGGCCAGCACCGAACGGGCCCGCGCGTGGTCCGCGGGCAGGACGTGCACGCCGACGGCGCGCCGGAGTTTCTCGTCGACCGCACGCCAGCTGCTGAACCCGTCCAGACGGGTGACACAGTCCTCCAGCCGGTAGCGTCTGGCGAGTTTGTGGCCGCTGTGCAGCTCGGGCGGTGAGGCCTTCCCGGGACGCTCGGTCCCGCCACTCCCCTGTGCCTCGTCGATGTCCGTGTCCCGCTCCCGGTTTGTGGCCACCCCGTCGGCCGTGGACTGGTCCGCCTGTGCGGTCAGCGGCTCATCGCCGCTGTTGTCTGCCACGTCGACGGCAGCCGTGCTCCGTTCCGCCACCGTCGTTCCTGCCTCCCCATCCATTGCGCGCCGACCGACCCCGTGCGCGCCGTCCGACGCCGATCCAATTGTGCCCACAGTCCGTCGCTATGCACGACACACGACGGTCAACGAAGGTTGTGCGCCTACCCCCTGCTCAGCGACCAAGGCGTCCGCGAACCATACCGACGAGCGAGTTGAGCTCCTCGATGCGCATCCGCCGCGCGGCGGCGTAGAACACGAGGAGCAGCAGCGCCCCGCCGACCAGCAGCGCGGCGAACGAGCCGATGACGCCCTGCCCGATGGTGTGCGCGATGCCGTAGCAGGCCGCGCCGCTGAGCAGGGCGGCCGGGACCGAGGCGATGCACAGCCGCGCGTACGTCCGCAGCACCCGGGCGCCGTCGAGGTCACCACCGCCGAGCCGCTTGCGCAGCCGGTTCCACGCGACGCCGACGCCGATCGCGTACGCCAGACCGTAGGAGGCGGCCATGCCGACGACCGCCCAGCGGGACGGGAGCAGCACGTAGCAGGCCGCCGAGGCGCCCGCGTTGACCGCGGCCACGATCACCGTGTTGTAGAAGGGGGTTCGGGTGTCCTCGTAGGCGTAGAAGGCGCGCAGGACCACGTACTGCACCGAGTAGGGGATCAGGCCGAGGCCGAAGGCCATCAGCATGTACCCCATGTTCGTGGCCTCGCTGGTGCCCGAGGTGCCGAAGATCAGGGTGCACATCGGGATGCCGAGGGCGACGAACCCGAAGGCGATGGGCACGATCGCGACGGCGGTGGTGCGCAGGCCCTGGGAGATGTCGTCGCGGACGGCTCCGGTGTCGCCCTCGGCCGCCGAGCGGGAGATGCGCGGCAGCAGGGCGGCCATCAGGGAGACGGTGATGATGGCCTGCGGCAGGCCCCAGATCAGCTGGGCGTTGGCGTAGGCGGCGAAGCCGGTGCCGTCGACGGGCGAGTCCTTGCCGGCCGAGGTGGACAGCTGGGAGACGACGAGCGCGCCGGCCTGGTTGGCGAGGACGAACAGGAAGGTCCACTTGGCGAGGGTGATGGCCTTGCCGAGGCCGTGGCCCCGCCAGTCGAAGCGCAGCCGCAGCCGGAAGCCCGTCTCCCGCAGATACGGGATCATCGCCAGCGCCTGGACGACGAGTCCGAGCAGCACGCCGATACCGAGGAGCCGCTGGCCCTCCGGGGGGATGCTGGTGACCTTCATGCCGGAGTCGGCGGCGGTGCCGTAGACCCAGATGAACATGCCCAGCGTCACGATGATGACGATGTTGTTCAGGACCGGCGTCCACATCATCGCGCCGAACTTGCCGCGCGCGTTGAGGATCTGACCCATCACCACATGGATGCCCATGAAGAAGATCGAGGGCAGGAAGTACTGGACGAAGGTGACGCCGACGTCGTTGGCCGCGGGGTCGCTGGCGACCGAGTCCGACAGCAGGCGGATCAGGAGCGGCGCGGCGAAGATCGCGGCCACCGTGAGCAGGCCGAGCGCCACCATGACCAGGGTCAGCAGCCGGTTGGCGTACGACTCGCCGCCGTCCTCGTCCTCCTTCATGGAGCGCACGAGCTGGGGCACGAAGACGGAGTTCAGACCGCCGCCGACGGTGAGGATGTAGATCATCGTCGGCAGCTGGTAGGCCACCTGGAAGGTGTCGCCGAGCAGGCCGACGCCGAGGGCGGAGACGATCAGCGCGGAACGGATGAAGCCGGTGAGGCGGGAGACCATCGTGCCCGCCGCCATCACCGCGCTGGACTTCAGCAGTCCGGTCGCGCGGCCGCCCTTCTTGGGCGCGGCGGCGGGTGCCGGGGCCGGGGGCTCCACGGCTGCGGCACCCAGGTTCATGGTCCGGTCGTCGGTGGGCACCGGCGCCGGCGCCTGGTACTGCGGCGCCTGGTACTGCGGCGCCTGGTACTGCGGCGCCTGGTATTGCGGGGCCACTCCCTGGGGTCCGCCCGGGGCGGAAGCCGGACCGGGGACGACCGGCGGTTCCGACGACGGGCGCGGCGCGCCGCCCTGCTGCTGGTCGCGGAAGAGATGCGCGAAGGCGTCCGGCTCGTGCCGCTCCTCGCCGGAGTGCGTCACGAGGTCGTCCACGCCCACGAACTGGGTGGTGCGGGGGTCGTCGCCGTACGGCAGGTACTGGGTGGGGCCCTCCGGCTCGGGCGCCGGGGTCTGCGCCCACAGATGCGGGTCCGGGGCGTACGGCGACTGCTGCGGCTGCGCGTAGAGGGGCTGCTGCGGCTCGTAGGCGCCCGGGGGCGGCGGTGGGTGCGCGGCGCGGTCGTAGAGCGCCTCGGCGACCGGGTCCTGCGCGGTGAGGTCCTGGGCGCGGTAGGGGTCCTGGTCGTAGGCGTCCTGGAGGTACATGTCCGCGGGGTGCTGCGGCGGCACCTGGCCGTGCTCGGGCGGTGGGCCGCCGGGGGGGCCCGAGCTGCCCACGGCCTGGCCGCGGTCACCGTCGTACGGCGCGTTCATGCTTACCCCACCTCATCGTCCCGGGCCCACCGGCCACGACATCCTCAACGGTCCACTCTCTCACCCGTGCCGGACGGGTCGGCGTTTTCCGCTGCGGTGTCCGGTGTCTCGTCACTCGGCTGCTCCGGGTCGTCTGCCCCCGAGCGGGCGTCGGACTCCTCCTTGAGACGGTCCTCGGCGCCCTCGGGGTTCTCCGCGCCGTCGGCATTCTTCCCGGCCGCCTGGTCACCCGCCTTCTCGTCGGCCGCGCCGTCCGCGTTCCCGTCGGCCGCCTCGTCATCCGCGTCGTCGCCGGATTCCGCTGCGCCGTCGGACGCCTCGGCCTCCCGGGCGGCGGCCCGCTTGCGCTGGGTGTACATCCGGAAGCCGGCCAGCACCAGCAGCAGGACGCCGCCACCGATGACCAGCATGACCGTGGCCGTGATCTCGGTGACCTTCACCTCGAAGGTGACCGGCTCGCCGTACGGCTGCCCGTCCGTCGTGTACAGCTGGGCGACGACCGTCGCCTGGCCGTTGGCGTTGGCGGACGTGGTGAACTTCACCGACGTGCTGTGCCCGCCGGAGACGGCGATGCGCTGCTCGTCGTAGTCCTTGCCGGCGATCTCAAGACGCGTCGGGTTGGTCGACCTGAGGCGCAGGACCAGGTGGTCGACGCCCTGGACCAGGTTGTTCTGCACGGTCACGGGGATCGTGGCGCTGCGCCCGGAGAGCTTGGTCTCCGACTTGTCGATCAGCTTGACCTGGCGGGTGAGGGTGTTCAGATACGAGTGCACGTCCTCCCGGAAGTCGGCGGCCGCGCTCGACCTGCCCCGCCACGACGTGGACGTCTCACGGTTGATGGCCCGGCCGAACGGGGTCACGACCCGGGACTCGTCGGTGAGGATCACCTTGAAGTTGTCGAGCTTGTCCTGCGTGTCCGCGATGTCCTCGAACGCCGACCGCGGCAGCTGCTGCTTGCGCAGTGAGGAGGGGTACGCCGACGTCGGCGGCACCTTCGTCGTGGCGTTCGGATCGGGCTTGGCGGTGGCCGCCGCCGTGAGCCCCTGCGTCTGGGACCAGGTGCCGCCCTGGAGGGCCGCCACGGCCTCGGCCATCGTGCGGGCCTGGCTCGCGGTGGGCATGCGCTGGGGGGCGATGACGATACTGCGCTGCTTGTCGGTCTGGAGGGTGAGCGCGAGGCTCTGCGCGAGGAAACTCTGCACGGCGAGGGTGGACGCGGAGGCCCGCGTCAGCTCGTCCTCGAAGGCCGTCGACAGCCGGGTGTCGGCGACGACCGCCGTGGTGCCGCCGCCGATGGGACGGGCCGCCGACGGCGTGTAGGACAGACCGTTGGTCTCCTCCAGGCTGTCGCTGCGCGCGATCACCTTGTCGGCGCCCGCCGAGGTGGCGACCTTGACGATGGAGGGGTCCACGGCACCCTCCACCGGCCAGGCGAAGTCCGTGCTCGGCGTCACATGGAGGATGGTCTCCACGGTGGTCGCGGCGACGTCGGTGGCCGCCTTGAGCTGGCTGAGCGAACCGGTGACCCCGGTGCCGTTGTGCGCGAGGGAGGCCAGGTCCGGATCGGCGAACGGCAGGGCGACGACCTCCTTGCCGGCGACCGCGTCCTGAAGCTCGGCGAGCCACCGCTCGGCGATCGCCTGATGGGTGCCGGCCGTGGTGGTGTCGCCGTCGCGCAGCCGGTAGCCGCCGGCCATGGCGTCGACGGTCGCCAGGAGGTCCGGGTCGATCACCCAGGTGACGTCGAGTTCCTTGCCCAGCGACAGCAGCTGGTCCAGGCGGCCGCCCGGAGCGAGTTCCTTGGCGAGGTCGTCGTTGAGGAAGATCGGCGTCTGCTGGGCGTTCGAAGCGGTCTCCGCCGTCATGTGGACGGTGGAGATCAGCGGCCAGAGCACCGTCGTCCTCGTCCGTGTGTCCGCCGCGTCGGGCTGCCACGGCAGGAAGGTCCGCTGGACGCCCAGGACCTGGTCCCACCGCTGGGACGACGTCTCGCCGGACAGGGTCACGGCCAGCGGGTAGACGCCGTCGTCATGGAGGTCGAGCTGGTCGACGGGCACGGAGATCGTGAAGTGCTGGGCCACGCCGGGGATGAGCTTGGCGAACGCCGCGGTGTACTTGCCGCCGACCGTCGTGCCGTCGTCGGCCGGGAGGTCGGCGGCGTGCTTGGCGGTGTCGGCGATCGACGACCGGGTCGTCAGCGCGGCTCCCACCCGCAGATCCACGTGGGCGGCGGTGATCGCCTTCTTGCCGTTGTTGGTGACCGAACCGGAGATGGTCACGGTGTCGCCCTCGGTGGGCACGCTGGGGGTGAGCGAGTCCACGGCGACGGCCACGGATCCCTTGTCCGAGGCGTCCTTCGCGCTCGCCTGGGCGGCGGAGGCCGCGGGCAGCTGGAGCAGACCGGCCAGCAGGGGCGCCCCGGCGAGCAGTGCTCCGGTGCGCCGCAGCCACCGGCGGGCAGGTGAGGGAGTCATCCCCGGGAAGTCTGCCGCCTCGGCCACGCGTTCGCCCGTCCTCGTCGTCGTCAGTGGTCGTCGCAATGTGCGTCCACGCATGGTAACGATGCGCGCTGAGGGTAAGTGCCGCGGACCGGTCCACAAGATCGGAGACATCGCCGGGGCGTCCTGTATGTGCGCGTATAAAGAGGAGCCGTCGCGTAGGTCAGCAAGCGCTGATCTTGTCCGTGTATCGAGGGGGGTGTCCACCGGCCCCTTATCGAGGAGCCCCGGGCCCCCTGGGCCACGTACCCTTCTCTGTTGTGCCGAACGCCAACGAAGACAACCTCAGCGCCCTGAGCCAGGTGCAGCACCGCGCGGTCACTGAACTGCTGCGGGTCGCCCCTGTCGCCGACGACCTCGCACGCCGCTTCCAGGAGGCCGGGTTCACGCTCGCCCTGGTCGGCGGCTCGGTCCGGGACGCGCTGCTGGGCCGGCTCGGCAATGACCTGGACTTCACCACCGACGCGCGCCCCGAGGACGTCCTCAAGATCATGCGGCCCTGGGCGGACGCGGTCTGGGAGGTCGGGATCGCCTTCGGCACGGTCGGCGCGCAGAAGGAGGCCCGCGTCGGGGACGCCGTGCGGCGCTTCCAGATCGAGGTGACCACGTACCGCTCCGAGTCGTACGACCGCACCTCCCGCAAGCCCGAGGTGTCCTACGGCGACTCCATCGAGACGGACCTCGTCCGCCGTGACTTCACCGTCAACGCGATGGCCGTCGCGCTGCCGGAGAAGGAGTTCATCGACCCGCACGGCGGCCTCGAAGACCTCGCGGCACGGGTGCTGCGCACCCCCGGGACCCCCGAGGACTCCTTCTCGGACGACCCGCTGCGGATGATGCGGGCCGCTCGCTTCGCCGCCCAGCTCGACTTCGAGGTCGCTCCCGAGGTCGTCGCCGCGATGACGGAGATGGCCGGCCGGATCGAGATCGTCTCCGCCGAGCGCGTGCGCGACGAGCTGAACAAGCTGATCCTCTCCGCGCACCCGCGCAAGGGCCTGAGGCTGCTCGTCGACACCGGGCTCTCCGCACACGTGCTGCCCGAGCTGCCCGCGCTGCGCCTGGAGCGGGACGAGCACCACCGGCACAAGGACGTCTACGACCACACGCTGATCGTCCTGGAGCAGGCGATGGCGCTGGAGGAGAACGGCCCCGACCTGACCCTCCGGCTCGCCGCGCTGCTCCATGACATCGGCAAGCCCCGCACCCGCCGCTTCGAGAAGGACGGCCGGGTCTCGTTCCACCACCACGAGGTGGTCGGCGCGAAGATGACCAAGAAGCGCATGACGGCGTTGAAGTACCCGAACGACCTGGTGAAGGACGTCTCCCGTCTCGTCGAACTCCATCTGCGCTTCCACGGCTACGGCACCGGCGAGTGGACCGACTCGGCGGTGCGCCGGTACGTCCGTGACGCCGGGCCCCTGCTCGACCGCCTCCACAAGCTGACCCGCTCCGACTGCACCACGCGCAACAAGCGCAAGGCGGCGGCGCTCTCCCGTGCCTACGACGGGCTGGAGGAGCGCATCGCGCAGCTTCAGGAGCAGGAGGAGCTGGACGCGATCCGTCCCGACCTGGACGGCAACCAGATCATGGAGATCCTGGGTGTCGGCCCGGGCCCCGTCATCGGCAAGGCGTACAAGCACATGCTGGAGCTGCGCCTGGAGCACGGCCCGATGGAACACGACGCCGCGGTGGCGGCCCTCAAGGAGTGGTGGTCCGAACAGGACTGATCCCGACGAAGGGCGGGGCATGTTTCACGTGAAACACGCCCCATGAACGCACGAGGGGCGATGTTTCACGTGAAACATCGCCCCTCCGTGTGTCTGCCTTACTTCTCCTTCAGGCAGAGGAGGAAGTCACTGCTGTCACCGGACTCGGTGTAGGTGTACTGGAAGTCCTTCGCCTCGGCCTCGCACTTTGTCGAAGCGGCGAGCTCGGTGGAGTACGTGCCCTTGATCTTGGCCAGAACCACGTACTGAGCCTTGGAGGAGGTGCAGTCGACGACCTCAAGGTCCGGGTCGGTGTCGGAGCTGCTGCCTCGGTGCATGCAGTCGCCGACGCTGGCCGTGTCGGCGTCGTCCCGGCTCGCTATGTAGCCGCCGATGGCCACGCCGATGGCGGCGAGGACGATGACGATGGTCTTGATCGTCTTGAAGCTGAGCTTGCGCTTCGGCTGCACCGGCGCAACCGGCGCGTAGGGGGCGCTGCCCTGCGGAGGGTACGGTGCCTGGGCCTGAGGCTGGCCGTAGGGGTTCTGACCCTGGGCGAACGGGTTCTGGCCCTCGGGCGGCGGAGTCGTCATCTTTTTCTGGGGTTCCCTCTGGAAGTGCTGGTGGCAGCGCCCCGCACAAGAGGCGCATAAGACGGAGGTAAGTTACCGGCCACCATGGCCACTTCCGTGCCCTGGGGGAACTCTGTGGCCTTGATGTGACGCATACCTGCGACCAAAGTGGGCCAACGACCCAGAAATCGCCCCGTAGATGACGGCGACTCCGATCACCAGCGGGATCGATCTGCCGTCCGGTGGAAGCATCAGGGCGGCCACTCCGGCGGCTCCGACGAAGGCGACGTTGAACAGGACGTCGTAGAGCGAGAAGATCCGGCCGCGGAAGCCGTCGGCGACGGAGGACTGCACGATGGTGTCCGTGGCGATCTTGGCGCCCTGGGTGACGAGTCCCAGCACGAAGGCGAGGACGAGCACGCTGCCCGGGGCGAACGGCAGCCCCAGCGCGGGTTCCAGCACGGCCGCCGCCAGCGAGCAGACGACGATCCAGTACAGCGGCCCCAGCCGTCCCGCCGCCGACGGGGTCACCACCGCCGCGACGAAGAAACCCGCTCCCGAGACGGCCACGGCCACCCCCAGCAGCGCCAGCCCCTTGTCCGCGTCGGAGTCCGACGACCACGCGTACCGGCAGAGCATCAGCACCATGACGGTCAGGGCGCCGTAGCAGAACCGCATCAGGGTCATCGCGCCCAGCGCCCAGGCCGTCACCCGGCGCCCCGGCTCGCCGAGGTGCCGTACCCCCGCCGCCAGGCCGTGCGCGGTGCCGCGGAGAGCGACGGTGAGCCGGGGCGCCGCCAAGTCGCGCTCGGGTCCGAGCAGTTCCGGCGCCATGCGCAGCGAGGCGAGGGCGGAGCACAGGTACAGGACCGCCCCGAGGACGACGACCGCCGCATCGGAGTCCGCGATGAGGAGCCGTACGGCGAAGGCGAAGCCGCCGCCCGCGGTCGCGGCGAGCGTTCCTGCGGTCGGGGAGAGGGAGTTGGCCAGGACGAGACGCTCGGCGTCGACCACGCGGGGCAGGGCGGCGGACAGGCCGGCCAGGACGAAGCGGTTGACGGCGGTGACACACAGGGCGGAGACGTAGAAGAGCCAGTCCGGGACGCGGGCGACGATCAGGACCGCCGTGGCCATGGCGAGCGCGGCGCGCAGGAGGTTGCCGTAGAGGAAGACCTGGCGGCGGCGCCAGCGGTCCAGCAGGACGCCGGCGAAGGGGCCGATGACGCTGTACGGCAGCAGCAGGACCGCCATGGCGGAGGCGATGGACGCGGCCGAGGTCTGCTTCTCGGGGGAGAAGACCACGTACGTCGCGAGCGCGACCTGGTAGACGCCGTCGGCGCACTGGGAGAGCAGCCGGACGGCCAGCAGACGCCGGAAGTTCCCGAAGCGCAGCAGGACGCGCAGATCACGGACGACGGCCATGCGGGACAGCCTCACATACGGGGAGAGTCCCCGAGTCGTACGACCCGGGGACTCTCGGCCCTGGCAGGAGCGGTTTGTTGCGGTGTCGCGCTTTAGCGCTCGACCTCGCCGCGGATGAACTTCTCGACGTTCTCGCGGGCCTCGTCGTCGAAGTACTGGACCGGCGGGGACTTCATGAAGTAGCTGGAGGCCGACAGGATCGGGCCGCCGATGCCGCGGTCCTTGGCGATCTTCGCGGCGCGCAGGGCGTCGATGATGACACCCGCGGAGTTCGGGGAGTCCCAGACCTCGAGCTTGTACTCCAGGTTCAGCGGGACGTCACCGAAGGCGCGGCCCTCAAGGCGGACGTAGGCCCACTTGCGGTCGTCGAGCCACGCGACGTAGTCGGACGGGCCGATGTGGACGTTCTTCTCGCCGAGGTCCCGGTCGGGGATCTGGGAGGTGACGGCCTGCGTCTTGGAGATCTTCTTGGACTCCAGGCGGTCGCGCTCCAGCATGTTCTTGAAGTCCATGTTGCCGCCGACGTTCAGCTGCATCGTGCGGTCCAGGATGACACCGCGGTCCTCGAACAGCTTCGCCATGACACGGTGCGTGATGGTGGCGCCGACCTGGGACTTGATGTCGTCGCCGACGATCGGGACGCCCGCCTCGGTGAACTTGTCCGCCCACTCCTTGGTGCCGGCGATGAAGACCGGGAGGGCGTTGACGAAGGCGACCTTGGCGTCGATGGCGCACTGGGCGTAGAACTTCGCCGCGTCCTCGGAACCGACGGGCAGGTAGCAGACGAGAACGTCGACCTGCTTGTCCTTCAGGACCTGGACGACGTCGACCGGGGCCTCGGCGGACTCCTCGATGGTCTCGCGGTAGTACTTGCCGAGGCCGTCGAGGGTGTGGCCGCGCTGGACGGTCACGCCCGTGCTGGGCACGTCGCAGATCTTGATGGTGTTGTTCTCGGACGCGCCGATGGCGTCCGCGAGGTCGAGGCCGACCTTCTTCGCGTCCACGTCGAAGGCGGCGACGAACTCGACGTCCTTGACGTGGTAGTCACCGAACTGGACGTGCATCAGGCCCGGGACCTTGGACGCCGGGTCGGCGTCCTTGTAGTACTCGACGCCCTGCACCAGCGACGCGGCGCAGTTGCCCACGCCGACGATGGCTACGCGAACCGAACCCATTCCGGTTGCTCCCTGTGTGTACGAGTGAGGCCCTGACTGGGCGCTCACGTGGCGGTGTCGTCGGGCGTATCCGTCCGGGGGGTCACCCCGGGACGGGGCAGGCCGCCCGTCGCTCCATCTGTGGTGTTCTGCTGAGCGGTCCCCCCGGAGGCGGAACCTCTGAGGTCCCGTCCGGCCCGCTCGCTCTCGATGAGCTCGTTCAGCCAGCGCACTTCGCGCTCCACGGACTCCATCCCGTGGCGCTGGAGCTCAAGCGTGTAGTCGTCGAGGCGCTCCCGGGTGCGCGCGAGCGAGGCGCGCATCTTCTCCAGGCGCTCCTCCAGACGGCTGCGGCGTCCCTCCAGGACGCGCATGCGCACATCACGGGAGGTCTGGCCGAAGAAGGCGAAGCGAGCCGCGAAGTGCTCGTCCTCGTACGCGTCGGGGCCGGTCTGGGAGAGCAGTTCCTCGAAGTGCTCCTTACCTTCCGCCGTCAGCCGGTAGACGATCTTGGCGCGGCGCCCGGCGAGGGGAGCGGTGAGGGGGTCCTCGGGGTTGTTCCCCGCCTCCTCCGTCAACCAGCCGTTGGCGACCAGCGTCTTGAGGCAGGGGTAGAGCGTGCCGTAGCTGAACGCGCGGAACACACCCAATGAGGTATTGAGCCGTTTACGCAGCTCATAGCCGTGCATCGGAGATTCGCGGAGCAGGCCGAGGACGGCGAACTCAAGGATTCCGGACCGCCGGCTCATGGACTCCTCCTCTCCCCTTCGCTGGCTTTATCTCGCGCTGATGTATCGACTCGATACATCCAGACGATAGAACGGCCCTCCGCATGCGGCAAGAGCGGGGATCGTGAACGGGATCACATCACCGATTCGTTGGAGGCGAGTTGCCTGATTTGGGGTGAACTTTGGGGCTAGGCAGGTTTTGGCGGTGCGTAGTCTGTGCGCCATGCACACCACCGGGAACCACGTGACGCCGGGGGGCGTCGATGTCCTCGGTGCCGTACGGGTGAATGCGGAACCGACCACATCCGTACTTCGGGGGGACCGGAAACCAGCCGCCGTTTCCAGGCGCGCACGGGTGCGCCTGCCCGAGGAGTAATCGTTCGATGAGCGAGCACCGTCGCAAACCGCCGCAGCCGCAGGGAGGCGGACGTGCCGCGGCCCGACGTGGCCAGTCCGGCCCGTCCTCCGGCCGCCGTGCGGCACCGCGAGGCGCCACCGGATCTCCGTCCGACGCGTACGGGTCGGATCAGTACGGGCCGGGAGGCGAGCAGCGGCCGTACGGCGGCCGCGCCGACGCCCGGCGCGCGGCACAGAGAAACGAGGGCGGTCGCCGCAGAGCGGCCGATCCGGGCGGGGCCCGCCGCGGCGCCCCGACAGGACCGGGCCGGGGCCGCGGGCGGCAGGGTCCGCCCGGCAAGAAGCGCCTGATCGACTATCCGCGGGCCGGCAAGTACGGCTGGCGTCGCTGGGTGCCGTCCTGGAAGCTCGTCTCCGGTCTCGGCCTCGGCTTCTTCGGCTGTCTGGTGGCCGTGGCGGGCATCGGCTACGCCATGGTCGGCGTGCCGGACATCGCGAAGACCGCGACGGCGCAGAACAACGTCTACTACTGGAGCGACAACACCCAGATGGTGGCGACGGGCGGTGAGACCAACCGCCAGATCGTCGGCCTCTCGCAGATCCCCGAGGCCATGCGCTGGGCCGTCATCTCCCAGGAGAACAAGACCTTCTACTCCGACAAGGGCGTCGACCCCAAGGGCATCGCCCGAGCCTTCCTCAACATGGCGCGTGGCGGCCAGACACAGGGTGGCTCCACCATCACCCAGCAGTACGTGAAGAACGCGATGCTGGACGACCAGTCGCAGACGCTCACCCGTAAGTTCCGGGAGATCTTCGTCGCGATAAAGGTGGGGGCCGACGTACCCAAGGACAAGATCATCGAGGGGTACCTCAACTCGGCGTACTACGGGCGCAACGCCTACGGGATCCAGGCCGCCGCACGGGCGTACTTCAACAAGGACGCCATCAAGCTCAACGAGGGCGAGTGCGCGTTCCTGTCCGCGATGCTCAAGGGCGCCACGTACTACGACCCCGCCGGCGCCGCTTCCGTCGACCCGGTGGGTGCCACGCCCGAGAAGAACAGCAAGCGGGCCCTGATCCAGATGCAGGACACCCTCGACAAGATGGTCGAGTACAAGCACCTGGACCCCGCGATCCGGGCGAAGTACACCAAGCTGCCCAAGTGGCAGAACCCGCGCTCCAACACGCAGCTCAGCGGCCAGATCGGCTACCTCGTCGACCTCGCCAACGGTTACCTGGTCACCCACAGCAAGGACACCGGGATCACCGAGCAGCGGTTGCGGGAGGGCGGCCTGTCGATCTACACGACCTTCGACAAGAACAAGGTCAAGGAACTGACGGCCGCGGTCACCAAGGTCCAGAAGGAGAACATCAAGCCGAACAAGCGCCCCGACACGGACACGCACGTCCAGTTCGGCGGCGCGTCGGTGGATCCGGCGACCGGTGCCATCCGGGCCATCTACGGCGGTGAGGACGCCACCAAGCACTTCACCGACAACGCCGACAAGACCGGTGCCCAGGTCGGCTCGACCTTCAAGCCGTTCGTGCTGGCCGCCGCGATGACCTGGGGCGTGCGCGACCCGGATCTGGGCTCCTCGCAGGCCCAGGACGAGCGGACCATCGTCTCCCCCAAGAGCCTGTACATCGGCAAGAACAAGCTCAAGATCAAGAACTACGACGGCACGGTCTGGAAGAACGAAAAGGGCGAGGAGTGGCTGCAGACCAACGACGGCAACGACTCCGTCGGCGATCCGCCGAACTACAAGATCGACCTGCGTGAGGCGATGCGCGAGTCGGTCAACACCGCCTTCGTGCAGCTCGGCATGGATGTCGGCCTGGACAAGGTGAAGGAGTCCGCCATCGCCGCCGGTCTCAAGGAGGACAGCCTGACGGGTACCAGCTTCCCGTCGTTCTCCATCGGCATCTCCGACCCCAGTGCGATCCGCATGGCGGGCGCCTACGCCACCTTCGCGGCCAGCGGCAAGCAGCGCGACCCGTACTCCGTCCAGAAGGTCACCAGCGAGCGGGGCGTGGACTTCACGCACAAGGACGAGACCAAGGAGGCCTTCACCGCGAAGGTCGCCGACAACGTCACGGACGTCCTGAAGACCGTGGTCGAGAAGGGCACGGGTACGGCGGCCAAGCTGCCGGGTCGCGATGTGGCCGGCAAGACCGGTACCACCGACGGCAACAAGTCGGCCTGGTTCGTGGGCTACACGCCGCAGCTGTCGACCGCGATCACGATGTTCCGCTACGACGACAACGAGTCCAACAAGAACCGCACGTTCCTGAAGATGTACGGAACCGGCGGCCAGGAGAAGATCCACGGCGCCTCGTTCCCCGCCGAGATCTGGCACGACTACATGGCCGAGGCCCTGCAGGGCGAGCCCGCGAAGTCGTTCCCGACGCCGGAGGACATCGGTGAGGTCCTCAACGCGGACCCGGAGCCGAGCCCGTCCCCGTCGGCCAGCGCGAGCGAGGAGGCGTCGCCGAGCCCGTCCCCGTCCGACACCAAGCCGGGCAGGCCGAAGCCCTCGCCCTCCGCGAGCCAGACGTGCAGCGACTTCGACTGGACCTGCACCACCAACGGCGGCGGCCAGAACGGTGGTCAGAACGGCGGTACGGGCAGTAGCCCGTCACCGACGGACAGCCCGACCGATGGCGGCAGCAGAGGAAATGGCAACGGCAACCTCTTCGGATCCACCGGTTAGTCGCACTTCGCCCGGCACGGGTGTTTCACGTGAAACATGCGGATGTTTCACGTGAAACAGGGGCCGTCACACCGCATCCGGTGTGGCGGCCCTCGGTGTTTTCCCAGGGATGTACGGCAGGATGTGCGCCATGCCCAGCGCAGAATCGACGCAAGCGAGCGTGCACGATCCCGAGCCGGTGCCGCCGACCCGGCACGACAAGGTCGCCAGGGCCGGCAGCGAGCTGATCGGCGGCCCTCTCGGACGGCGCGCCCTGCTGGGTGCCTCCTGGTGGACCCCCGTCCGGGTCGTCGTGCTCGTGGCGATCGGGATGTTCGCCCTCGGCCTGATCCAGAAGGCGCCCTGCTACGACGGCGGCTGGTTCTACGGCGCCAGCTCCCAGTACACCCACGCGTGCTACTCGGACATCCCGCACCTGTACCAGGGACGCGGTTTCGCCGACGGGCTCGTGCCGTACTTCGACAAGCTCCCCGGCGACATGCAGTACCTGGAGTACCCGGTGCTCACCGGTGTCTTCATGGAGGTCGCCGCCTGGCTGACGCCGGGCAGCGGCACCATCCAGCACCAGGAGCAGTGGTACTGGATGGTCAACGCCGGGATGCTGATGGTGTGCGCGGCGGTCATCGCCGTCTGCGTGAGCCGGACGCACGCCCGCCGCCCCTGGGACGGCCTGCTCGTCGCGCTGGCGCCCGCCTTCGCGCTGACCGCCACCATCAACTGGGACCTGCTGGCGGTCGCTCTGACCGCAGCGGCGATGCTGATGTGGTCGCGAAGCCGTCCCATCGCCTTCGGCGTCCTGCTGGGCCTCGCCACGGCCGCCAAGCTCTACCCCGTCTTCCTGCTCGGCCCGCTGCTCCTGCTGTGTTGGCGCGCCGGCAAATGGCGGGACTTCGGCAAGGCCCTGGGCGGGGCCGTCGTCGCCTGGCTGGTGGTGAACCTGCCGGTGATGTACTTCGCCTTCGACGGCTGGTCGAAGTTCTACACGTTCAGCCAGGAGCGCGGCGTCGACTTCGGCTCGTTCTGGCTGATCCTGGCCCAGAACTCCTCCGACCCGCTCACCACCCACAGCGTCAACACCCTCGCGGCCCTGCTGGTCGTGCTGTGTTTCCTGGGCATCGCCGCGCTCGCGCTGATCGCCCCGCGCCGCCCCCGCTTCGCGCAGCTGGTGTTCCTGATGGTGGCGGCCTTCATCGTCACCAACAAGGTCTACTCACCGCAGTACGTGCTCTGGCTGGTGCCGCTGGCGGTGCTGGCCCGCCCCAAGTGGCGGGACTTCCTGATCTGGCAGGCGTGCGAGGTGGCGTACTTCCTGGGCATCTGGATGTACCTCGCGTACACGACCAGCGGCAACGCCCACAAGGGACTGCCGACCGACGGCTACCACTGGGCCATCGGTGTGCACCTGGTGGGGACGCTCTACCTGTGCGCCGTCGTCGTACGGGACGTCCTCATGCCGGAGCGTGACGCCGTACGGCAGGCCGGGGACGACGATCCGTCCGGTGGCGTGCTCGACGGCGCGGAGGACGTGTTCGTCCTCGGCGGCGCGGCGCACCCCGACCGGCACGCGGCGCCCTTCGAGGGGCCTCACGTGGACTGGGGGCGGCCACAGGCGCCCGAGGGCCCCTGAGGGAGCGCACGGCACGCAGAAGGCCGTACACGGACTCCGTGTACGGCCTTCTGACGTGTGGTCGGCGTGCGGCGCGGCTCAGCGGTCCACGATGCGGTCGAACTGGGTGGTCGTGTGCCGCAGATGGGCCACCAGCTCGTCGCCGACACCGGGCTCCGGGGCGTCCGCGGGCACGAACAGGATGGACACCTGCATGTGCGGCGGCTCGGCGAACCAGCGCTGCTTGCCGCCCCAGACGAACGGCGAGAGGTTCCGGTTCACCGTGGCCAGGCCGGCCCGGGCGACGCCCTTGGCGCGCGGCATGACGCCGTGCAGGGCCTTGGGGGCCTCCAGACCCACCCCGTGCGACGTACCGCCCGCCACGACCACCAGGAAGCCGTCGGAGGCCGCCTTCTGCTGGCGGTAGCCGAAGCGGTCGCCCTTGGCGACGCGGGTGACGTCCAGGACCGCGCCCCGGTACTCGGTGGCGTCGTGGTCCCCCAGCCACAGCCGCGTACCGATGCGGGCGCGGAAACGGGTCTGCGGGAACTGCTGCTGGAGCCGCTGGAGTTCCTCGGCCTTGAGGTGGCTGACGAACATCGTGTGCAGCGGCAGCCGGGCCGCGCGCAGCCGGTCCATCCAGCCGATGACCTCCTCGACGGCGTCGGAGCCGTCGGTGCGGTCCAGCGGCAGGTGGATCGCGAAGCCCTCCAGGCGGACGTTCTCTATGGCCGAGTGCAGCTGCGGCAGGTCCTGCTCGCTGATGCCGTGCCGCTTCATCGAGGACATCACCTCGATCACCACGCGGGCGCCCACCAGGCCGTACACGCCGTCCACGGACGACACCGACCGGATGACCCGGTCGGGCAGCGGCACCGGCTCCTCGCCGCGCCGGTACGGCGTCAGCACCAGCAGGTCACCGCCGAAGTAGTCCTTGATCCGGGCCGCCTCGTACGTCGTGCCGACGGCGAGGATGTCCGAGCCCAGCCGGGTGGCCTCCTCCGCCAGGCGCTCGTGCCCGAAGCCGTAGCCGTTGCCCTTGCAGACCGGGACGAGCCCTGGGAACTGCTCCTGCACGTGCTTGTGGTGCGCCCGCCAGCGCGCGGTGTCGACGTAGAGCGTGAGCGCCATGGCCGGACCCGGGACCTTTCTCGTGGCTTCTCGTGGCTGAGGTGTGTCTCAGAGCTGAGGGGGTGTCAGAGGTATCGAATCACTGAACGTGACGTCAGCGGCGCGACATGTAGATGTCGAGGGCCTTGTGGAGCAGCTTGTTCAGCGGGAAGTCCCACTCGCCGAGGTACTCGGCCGCCTGGCCGCCGGTGCCGACCTTGAACTGGATCAGGCCGAAGAGGTGGTCGGTCTCGTCCAGCGAGTCGGAGATGCCGCGCAGGTCGTAGACGCTCGCGCCGAGCGCGTAGGCGTCGCGCAGCATCCGCCACTGCATGGCGTTCGACGGCCGGAACTCGCGGCCGATGTTGTCGGAGGCACCGTAGGAGTACCAGACGTGGCCGCCCACGATCAGCATGGTCGCCGCCGACAGGTTCACGCCGTTGTGGCGGGCGAAGTACAGCCGCATCCGGTTGGGGTCCTCGGTGTTGAGGGCCGTCCACATGCGCTGGAAGTACGACAGCGGGCGGGGCCTGAAGTGGTCGCGCACGGCCGTGATCTCGTACAGCCGCTGCCACTCCTCCAGGTCGTGGTAGCCGCCCTGGACGACCTCGACGCCGGCCTTCTCGGCCTTCTTGATGTTGCGTCGCCACAGCTGGTTGAAGTTCTTGTGGACCTCTTCCAGGGAACGGTTCGCCAGCGGCACCTGGTAGACGTAGCGCGGCTGGACGTCGCCGAAGCCGGCGCCGCCGTCCTCGCCCTGCTGCCAGCCCATGCGGCGCAGCTTGTCGGCCACCTCGAAGGCGCGCGGCTCGATGAAGTCGGCCTCGATGTCGCGCAGTCGCTTCACGTCCGGGTTCTGGATGCCGGCCTTGATGGAGCCCGCCTCCCAGCGGCGGATGATCACCGGCGGGCCCATCTTGACCGAGAACGCGCCCTGCTGCTTGAGGTGCGCGAGCATCGGTTCCAGCCACTCGGTCAGGTTCGGCGCGTACCAGTTGATGACCGGGCCCTCGGGCAGATACGCGAGGTAGCGCTTGATCTTGGGCAGCTGCCGGTAGAGGACGAGGCCCACGCCGACCAGTTCACCGGTGCGCTCGTCGAACCAGCCGAGGCTCTCGGATCGCCACTCGGCCTTGACATCTGCCCAGGCCGGAACCTGCATGTGGCTCGCCGCCGGCAGGCTCTGGATGTACGCCAGATGCTGCTCGCGGCTGATCGTCCTCAGGGTCAGGCTCATGTCGGGGCGCTCCTCGGGCTGGTGTGTCCCCATGGGTACAGGGGCTCCGGCTCTCGCGCCGAAGCCTACTGCGCCTTGAGCGCGCGCCGACTGGGCGTGGGGCACCTTCGCCCCGGCCCGTGTCCGGCCGGGGCGTTACGTCAGGCTTCAAAGTGGCCTACGTCACCGTAGGCCGTGTCACCAGAGGCCGCCGAACAGGCCGCCGTGCGCCATGCCGAGGAAGAAGCCGACGCCGGAGGCGCCGAGACCCAGGATCAGACCGAAGCGCTCACGGGTGGTCTCGGAGATCCACTGTCCGTACGCGCCGGTCCCGATCCCCACCAGGCCGGTCCAGGAGCTGAGCAGATGCAGGTGGTGGAACTGCGCCGTGATGAACGACGTCGCACCGAGCACCAGGGTCACCGCGAGCAGCGCGTCCTGGAGGGGGTGGGACCGGCCGTCCGTGGCGAAGAGGGAACCGACTCCGGTGTTGGGTCGCAATGCCTGTGCCATGGGGCACCTCCTGCGGAAGGCGGCGCATCGTAGCGCCGTACACACCCGATGTGTACAGATTGACGGCCCCGGAGGCCGGATTTCAACCGGAAGCGGGTGTGCGGGTAGTCTGTACCGTCTGCACCGGTGTCTGCCCAGGCTCAGCCAGGGCATTCCGCCCCGGCCACAGCGGGAGCGTCGCGAGACGGCCCCGATTGTCAGTGGCGGCCGATACCGTTGCGTACGCATCACAACCCTCCTGCCACGGAACGACCGTGGCCGCTGAGTCCAAAGGAGGTGGGTTCCACATGCGTCACTACGAGGTGATGGTCATCCTCGACCCCGATCTGGAGGAGCGCGCTGTCGCCCCCCTGATCGAGAACTTCCTCTCCGTCGTCCGTGAGGGCAACGGCAAGGTCGAGAAGGTCGACACCTGGGGCCGTCGTCGTCTCTCGTACGAGATCAAGAAGAAGCCCGAGGGCATCTACTCGGTCATCGACCTGCAGGCCGAGCCTGCGGTCGTCAAGGAGCTCGACCGCCAGATGAACCTGAACGAGTCGGTCCTCCGGACCAAGGTCCTCCGCCCCGAGACCCACTGAGCCTTCCCGCTCAGCTGATCTCGGGATTCGAGTAGCACCACCAGCAGCCCGCAAACCCGCCGAGAGGTTCCCCCATGGCAGGCGAGACCGTCATCACGGTCATCGGCAATCTTGTCGACGACCCCGAGCTGCGCTTCACCCCCTCCGGTGCGGCGGTCGCGAAGTTCCGTGTCGCGTCCACTCCCCGCACCTTCGACCGTCAGACGAACGAGTGGAAGGACGGCGAGAGCCTGTTCCTGACCTGCTCGGTCTGGCGTCAGGCGGCGGAGAACGTCGCGGAGTCGCTCCAGCGAGGCATGCGCGTCATCGTGCAGGGCCGGCTGAAGCAGCGGTCCTACGAGGACCGTGAGGGCGTCAAGCGCACGGTCTTCGAGCTGGACGTCGAGGAAGTCGGCCCCAGCCTGCGCAACGCCACGGCCAAGGTCACCAAGACCGCCGGTGGCGCTCGCGGTGGCCAGGGCGGTTACGGCGGCGGTGGCGGCCAGGGTGGCGGCAGCTGGGGCGGCGGCCCCGGTGGCGGCCAGCAGGGCGGCGCCCCTGCCGACGACCCGTGGGCGACCGGCGCTCCCGCCGGTGGCAACCAGGGCGGCGGCGCTTGGGGCGGCGGCTCCGGCGCTTCCGGCGGCGGTGGCGGCTACTCGGACGAGCCCCCCTTCTAGGGCGGGCTCGCAACCCCACTTCTTGATCACACAGGAGAAACACCATGGCGAAGCCGCCTGTGCGCAAGCCGAAGAAGAAGGTCTGCGCTTTCTGCAAGGACAAGGTCACGTACGTGGACTACAAGGACACGAACATGCTGCGGAAGTTCATTTCCGACCGCGGCAAGATCCGTGCCCGTCGCGTGACCGGCAACTGCACGCAGCACCAGCGTGACGTCGCCACGGCCGTCAAGAACAGCCGTGAGATGGCGCTGCTGCCCTACACCTCCACCGCGCGCTAAGGGAAGGGTGACCGAAACATGAAGATCATCCTGACCCACGAGGTCTCCGGCCTCGGTGCCGCGGGCGATGTCGTCGACGTCAAGGACGGTTACGCTCGCAACTACCTCATCCCGCGGAAGTTCGCTATCCGCTGGACCAAGGGTGGCGAGAAGGACGTCGAGCAGATCCGTCGCGCTCGCAAGATCCACGAGATCCAGACCATCGAGCAGGCCAACGCTGTCAAGGCCCAGCTCGAGGGCGTGAAGGTCCGTCTGGCCGTCCGCTCCGGCGACGCCGGTCGTCTCTTCGGTTCCGTCACCCCGGCCGACATCGCCTCGGCGATCAAGGCTGCCGGTGGTCCCGAGGTCGACAAGCGCCGCATCGAGCTCGGCTCGCCGATCAAGACCCTGGGCGCCCACGAGACGTCCGTGCGTCTGCACCCCGAGGTTGCCGCCAAGGTCAACATCGAGGTCATCGCGGCGTAACGCCGTGCTCGCTTGAGCAGTCATGGGGGGCCGCACCTTCGGGTGCGGCCCCCCATCGCTGTCCGGAGGCGGCGCGGTGTTTCACGTGAAACGGTCAGCGGGTCGCTCCCGTGACCACCCAGCGGCCCGAGCGGGCGCGCAGCCACAGGGTCAGCATCCGCACGGCCATCATCAGCGTCATGGCCGCCCAGAGAGCGGTCAGCCCACCGCCGAGTACGGGCACGAGCAGGGCGACCGGAGCGAACACGGCAAGGGTCAGCAGCATCGCCCAGGCCAGATACGGCCCGTCGCCCGCGCCCATGAGCACCCCGTCGAGGACGAACACGATCCCGGAGATCGGCTGGGAGACGGCCACGATCACCAGGGCGGGCAGAGCGGCGTCCTGAACGGTGGAGTCACCGGTGAACAGCGCCAGGAAGACGGGCCGGGTGATCACCACCAGCAGTCCGAGGACGACCCCCACGGCGATGCCCCACTGCACCATGCGGCGGCAGGCCGCCTTGGCGCCCTCCGCGTCCCCCGCTCCGAGGAAACGCCCGATGATGGCCTGCCCGGCGATCGCGATGGCGTCGAGGGCGAAGGCCAGCAGGCTCCACAGCGACAGGACGATCTGATGCGCCGCGATGTCGGCGTCGCCGAGTCGGGCGGCGACCGCGGTCGCGATCATGAGGATCGCCCGCAGCGAGAGCGTACGCACCAGAAGCGGCGCGCCGGCCTGCGCGGACGCCCGGATCCCGGCCGCGTCGGGCCGCAGCGAAGCGCCATGCCGGCGAGCGCCCCGGACGACCACCACGAGATAGACCTCGGCCATGCCGCACTGGGCGATGACGGTGCCCCACGCGGAACCGGCGATGCCGAGCCCCGCGCCGTAGACGAGTCCCGCGTTGAGGGCGCCGTTGGCGACGAAGCCGGCGACGGCCACGTAGAGCGGTGTCCTGGTGTTCTGGAGTCCGCGCAGTACTCCGGTCGCGGCGAGGACGACGAGCATGGCCGGGATGCCGAGCGAGGAGATACGCAGATAGGTGGTCGCGTAGGGGGAGGCCGTGTCGGAGGCGCCGAAGAGTTCGACGAGCGCGGGTGCGGTGGGCAGGACGGTGACGATCACGGCGGCGCCCAGGAGCAGGGCGAGCCAGATGCCGTCCATGCCCTGGCGGATGGCGGCCTGGAGGTCACCGGCGCCCACGCGACGGGCGACGGCCGCCGTGGTGGCGTAGGCGAGGAAGACGAAGACGCTGACGGCGGTCGTGAGGAGAGCGGAGGCGACGCCGAGTCCGGCGAGCTGTGCGGTGCCGAGATGGCCGACAATCGCGCTGTCGGCCAGGACGAACAGGGGCTCCGCGACGAGTGCTCCGAAGGCCGGAACGGCCAGCGCGACGATCTCTCGATCGTGCTGTCGGCGGACGGCCCGGGGGATCGGGGGAGCCTGTGTCATGAGCATCAATCTAATCGTCCACAGGTAAGAGATGCAATGGAGATATGACCCTTACCATAGGTCTCGCCGTGTGTTGTTTCGCGCACCGTTCGAAGTGATCTTGGCCCGACCGGGGAAGTTTTTCTTCTGCACAGCCGGTGGATGGGAAAGATGCAGGTCAGGGCCGCTCCCTCGGAAAAGTCGAGGTCTTGTTCACAGGGCTGTCCACCGGGTCGTGCACAGGTTTCGCCGAGTTCTCCACAGCATCCGGGCCGTCGTCCACATGGCCTGTGGATAACCAGATTGGCTGACGGTGCCCGCGGGCCTACCGTTGTCCGGCGCCCGCTTGCGTCCCTCGGCCGTGAAACCAACACAAAACCGACGCGCCAGAACCGGAGTTGGGCCTCTCAGTTGTCAGTGCCGTGCCGTAGAAAAGAGAGGCACGGCGAGGTCCGCTCGGCGGACGGGAGGAGGTCGCTCGGTGAGCATTTCCGAGCCCTTGGACGACCCGTGGGCCGAGAGCGGTCCGAGCGATCGTCTGCCGTCCTCCCGCCGACGCGGTGACGGCGGCCGTGGCCGCGACGAGCAGCACGACCGGGGCCGGGACAGCGGGGAGTGGGAGAGCGGAGGCACCGCCTTCGAGCGGGTTCCCCCCCAGGACCTCGACGCCGAGCAGTCCGTCCTCGGCGGCATGCTCCTGTCCAAGGACGCCATCGCCGACGTCGTCGAGATCCTCAAGGGCCACGACTTCTACAAGCCCGCCCACGAGACGATCTTCCAGGCGATCCTCGACGTCTACGCCAAGGGCGAGCCGGCCGACCCCATCACGATCGCGGCCGAGCTGACCAAGCGCGGCGAGATCAACAAGGTCGGCGGCGCGTCGTATCTGCACACCCTTGTGCAGACGGTGCCGACGGCTGCCAACGCCGAGTACTACGCCGAGATCGTGCACGAGCGCGCGGTCCTGCGCCGCCTGGTCGAGGCCGGAACCCGCATCACCCAGATGGGATACGCGGGCGACGACGACGTCGACGAGATCGTCAACCGCGCCCAGGCGGAGATCTACGCGGTCACCGAGCAGCGCACCAGCGAGGACTACCTCCCCCTCGGCGACATCATGGAGGGCGCGCTCGACGAGATCGAGGCCATCGGCTCCCGCAGCGGCGAGATGACCGGCGTGCCCACGGGCTTCACGGACCTCGACTCCCTCACCAACGGCCTGCACCCGGGCCAGATGATCGTCATCGCGGCCCGCCCCGCCATGGGTAAGTCCACGCTCGCCCTGGACTTCGCCCGTGCCGCGTCCATCAAGCACAACCTGCCGAGCGTCATCTTCTCCCTCGAAATGGGCCGCAACGAGATCGCGATGCGTCTGCTGTCCGCCGAGGCGCGCGTCGCCCTGCACCACATGCGGTCCGGCACGATGACGGACGAGGACTGGACCCGCCTGGCGCGCCGCATGCCCGAGGTCTCCTCGGCGCCGCTCTACATCGACGACTCGCCGAACCTGTCGATGATGGAGATCCGCGCCAAGTGCCGTCGGCTCAAGCAGCGCAACGACATCAAGCTCGTGATCATCGACTATCTCCAGCTGATGCAGTCCGGTGGCTCCAAGCGGTCCGAGAGCCGTCAGCAGGAGGTCTCGGACATGTCCCGAAACCTCAAGCTGCTGGCCAAGGAGCTGGAGGTGCCGGTGATCGCGCTGTCGCAGCTCAACCGTGGCCCCGAGCAGCGCACGGACAAGAAGCCCATGGTGTCCGACCTGCGTGAGTCGGGCTCCATCGAGCAGGACGCCGACATGGTGATCCTGCTGCACCGCGAGGACGCCTACGAGAAGGAGTCACCGCGCGCGGGCGAGGCCGACATCATCGTGGGCAAGCACCGTAACGGCCCGACGGCCACGATCACCGTCGCCTTCCAGGGCCACTACTCCCGCTTCGTGGACATGGCCCAGACCTGACACGGGACCCCACCTGGGCGGAATGCGCTCGACGTGGCCGAACGTCGCGGTGTGGACTGTCGCCATGACGACATCTCAGGAAGAGCTGCTCCCCAGCACGCGCCGCGCCCTGCTGCACCGGATCGCCGTCGCCCAGGCGGAAGGACGGACGCCGTCGCTGGTCGCCGCGGTCGTGCGGGGCGGGCGGGCCGTGTGGCACGGGACGCGGACCTCGGTGGACGGGCACGGGCCGGACGAGAACGTGCAGTACCGCATCGGCTCGATCACCAAGACCTTCACCGCCGTTCTCGTGCTGCGGCTGCGCGACGAGGGGTCGCTCGACCTGGGGGACCCGCTGGAGAAGCATCTGCCCGGTACCGGCGCGGGGGAGATCACGATCGCCCAACTGCTCGCCCACACGGGCGGTTTGGCGGCCGAGACGCCCGCCCCCTGGTGGGAGCGGACGCCGGGTTCCCTCCGCCCGGAGCTGGCCGACATCCTCGGCGCCCGGGACGCCCCGCATCCGGCGGGTCGGCGCCACCACTACTCGAATCCCGGGTACGCCCTCCTGGGCGCCCTCGTGGAGCAGCTGCGGGGCGCTCCTTGGGAGGAGGTGCTCCGGCGCGAGGTGCTCGAACCGCTGGGCCTGGACCGCACGAGTGTCCGCCCGCAGGCCCCCGCCGCAGGGGGCTGGGCGGTCCATCCCTGGGCCGATGTGATGCAGCCCGAACCCCTGGAGGAGTACGGGCGGATGGCCCCGGCGGGCCAGCTCTGGTCGACGACCGGCGACCTCGCGCGGTTCGCGGCCTTCCTGATGCGGGGTGACGACCGGGTGCTCGGCGCGGAGAGCCTGAGGGAGATGCGGACGCCCGCGGCACCGGCCGAGCCGGCGGATCTGATGGACGGCGCCGCGTACGGACTCGGTCTGCAGGTCCTGCACCGGGACGGGCGGCTGCTCGTGGGCCACTCCGGCTCGGTGCCGGGCTTCCTGGCGGCTCTCATCGCCGGTGTGGAGGACGATGTCGCCGCCGTAGTGCTCACCAACTGCACGTCCGGCCTCTTCGTGACCCAGGTGGCCGCCGATCTCGTACGTATCGTCGCCGAGGCCGAGCCGCGGATGCCCGAGCCGTGGCGTCCGCTGCGGGAGGCCGAGGCCGATCCGTCCGTCGTGGAGCTGGCCGGCCAGTGGTACTGGGGGACCAGCCCCTTCGTCCTTCGGGTGACGGCCGACGGGCTCTCGCTCGGGCCCTTGTCCGGCGGCGGCCGACGTTCCCGGTTCCGGGCCAACGGGGACGGCACCTGGACGGGCCTGGAGGGCTACTTCGCCGGAGAGCCGCTGCGGGCCGTACGGCGGCCGGACGGAAGCGTGGATCACCTGGACCTGGGTTCGTTCGTGTTCACGCGTCAGCCGTACGACGAGGAGGCCGATGTGCCCGGGGGCGTCGGACCGGAAGGCTGGCGGGGGATCGGCTGACCGCTCCCCGGATCAGCTGACCGTTCCCCGAGGCGGAGGGCGTCATGTTTCACGTGAAACATGACGCCTCAGTCGTCAGAGCTGAAGCTTGAAGCCGACGTGTGAGGCCACGAAGCCGAGCCGCTCGTAGAAGCGGTGGGCGTCGGTGCGCGTGACGTCGGAGGTCAGCTGCACCAACTGGCAGCCCTCACGCCGGGACTCCTCGACCGCCCACTCGATGAACCGCGTGCCCAGTCCGCTGCCGCGCTCGTCGGCGTGCACGCGCACCCCTTCGATGATCGACCTGGTGGCGCCGCGCCGGGACAGTCCGGGAACGATCGTGAGCTGGAGCGTGCCGACGACACGGCCCTCGCGGACGGCGACCACCAGACGTTGGTTCGGGTCGGCGGCGATCCGCTCCAGAGCGGTCAGGTACAGGGTCAGGTCGTCCGGTGACTCGCGCTGCGCGCCGAGCGGGTCGTCCGCGAGCATCGCGACGATCGCGGGGACGTCCTCGGCGACGGCAGCCCGTATTTCAAGATCTCCCATGACCGCACCCTATGCGGCGGCGGGCACCTTCAGGGTCTCCACGACCCGGACCAGAGGTGCCAGTTCGGGGTTCTTCGCCGCTTCGTCGAGCGCCTCGCGCAGGGCGGCGTCGTTGGTGGGCCGGGCCTCCTCAAGGAGCTTCAGGCCCGCCGCGGTGACGTTGGTGTAGATGCCGCGCCGGTCGGTGGGGCAGAGGTAGCGCTCCAGAAGGCCGCGGTCCTCCAGGCGGGTCACGAGCCGGGTGGTGGCGCTCTGGCTCAGGACGACCGCGTCGGCGACCTGCTTCATCTGCAGATGGCCGCCGTCGCCGTCGTGCTGGCGGCTGAGGACGTCGAGCAGGGAGTACTCGCGCACGCTCAGGTCATGTCCTGCCTGGAGCGCGCGCTCGATGTGGGCCTCGATCCTCCCGTGCAGCAGGGAGAGCGTGTACCAGCCCTGAGAGAGGGCGGTGAGCGCGGGGTCCGTCGCAGTCATGAGCGTTATTCCTCCGTCCCGGAGCGGCTGCTCCCCAGGATAGAGCAATGGTGAAATAGTCGGCGCTTGCAAGTATCCAGCGTCTGCAATTAAAGTAGCCAGCGTCTGCAACTGTTGTGGACGCGCGCAAAGCGCACCTGCAATCTCCTGGAAGGTGTATCCCCTGATGCCTCTCGCGCTTCTGGCCCTCGCGATCGGGGCCTTCGGAATCGGCACGACGGAATTCGTGATCATGGGCTTGCTGCCCGAGGTCGCGAGCGACTTCGGGGTCTCCATCCCCACCGCCGGCTTCCTCGTGACCGGCTACGCGCTGGGTGTGGTGTTGGGCGCCCCGCTGATGACCGTCCTGGGCACCAAGGTGTCCCGCAAGCGGATGCTGATGCTCCTGATGGGCCTGTTCATCCTCGGCAACCTGCTCTCCGCCGTGGCCCCCGCCTTCGCCGTCATGCTGATCGGCCGGGTGGTCGCCTCGCTCGCGCACGGTGCCTTCTTCGGCATCGGCTCGGTCGTGGCGGCCGAACTGGTCGCGCCCCACAAGAAGGCCGGCGCCATCGCGATGATGTTCACCGGTCTCACCGTCGCCAACGTGGTCGGCGTCCCGCTCGGCACCCTCGTCGGCCAGAACGTCGGCTGGCGCGTCACCTTCGCCATCGTCGCCGCCCTCGGAGTGATCGGCCTGGCCGGCATCGCCAAGCTCGTTCCCGAGCTGCCCAGGCCGCACGGCGTGCATCTGCGGCACGAGCTGGCCGCGTTCAAGAACGCCCAGGTCCTGCTGGCCATGGCGATGACCGTCCTCGGCTTCGGCGGGGTCTTCGCGGCCATCACCTACATCGCGCCGATGATGACCCACGTCGCCGGATTCGCCGACGGCTCCGTCACCTGGCTGCTGGTCCTCTTCGGCCTCGGCATGGTCGGCGGCAACCTCGTCGGCGGCAAGTACGCCGACCGCGCCCTGATGCCGATGCTCTACGTCTCCCTGGGCGCCCTGGCCGTCGTCCTGGCCCTCTTCACCGTCACCGCGCACAACAAGATCCTGGCGGCCGTCACCATCGCCCTGATCGGCGCGCTGGGCTTCGCCACCGTCCCGCCGCTGCAGAAGCGGGTCCTCGACCAGGCGCACGGCGCCCCGACCCTCGCGTCGGCCGTGAACATCGGCGCCTTCAACCTCGGCAACGCCCTCTCGGCCTGGCTCGGCGGACTCGTCATCTCGGCCGGCCTCGGCTACACCGCCCCCAACTGGGTCGGCGCCGCCCTGGCCGCCGCCGCCCTGGTGCTGGCCCTCCTCTCGGCGGCCCTGGAACGCCGGGACAGCGCATCGAGTGTCGTCGTCGCCGGCTCCACGCCCGCTTCCGTGGAACGCCTGATCACCGTCCACCAGTGAGCGGACAGCGACACGGAACCACCTGTCTCACCACACCGCCCGACCCACAGCACCGCACCCCCACCGATCCACAGCACCCCCGCAACCCTCGCAAGGAGCACCTCCCGATGAGCACCACGACCGCTGTCGCCCCGCTGACCATCCAGGACGCCGAGGCGCTCGTCACCGCCGCCCGCCTGGCCGCCGAGGCGGCCGGGGTCACGGTCAGCGTCACCGTCCTGGACGCCGGCGGCCATCTGCTGGCCTTCCGGCGCGACGACCGGGCCGTGCTGATCTCCGGTGAGACCAGCACCCGCAAGGCGTACACCGCTCTCCAGCTGAACACCCCGACCGCCGACCTTGTCGACGCCGTGCAGCCCGGCGGTCTCTTCCATACGCTGCCCACCGCGCTCGACCGGCCGCTGCTGTTCATCGCGGGCGGCGTGCCCGTCCACCGGGACGGGCGGCTGATCGGTGCCATCGGGGTCGGCGGCGGTGCCCCGGACCAGGACCACGGCTTCGCCACGGCCGCCGTGGAGGCGCTGGCCGGGTGACGAGCGCCCGCCGGCGAGCCTGCCTGGTGGGCCGTCTCAGCCGGCCGCGACCGTCAGGGGGGCGAAGCGGCGGGTCCAGTCGCCGGGGAGCTCGGCGATGCCGTACGTCATGACGGCGTTGAAGGTGATGGTGGCCAGGCCCCGCTCCTTCAGCCAGGTCAGCAGTTCCTCGTGGCGCACGTCGACATCGGTGCGCAGCGGCCGGTCGGTGTGGGCCGCGAGGGAGGCCACCAGAGCCTTGGCCGTCTCCGTGTCGCGGGCGACGAGCGGGCCCACGACATGGGTGTCCATGTTGGGCCAGATCGCCGCGTACCCGATGACACGGCCGTTCTCCTCGGCCACGCGCAGCCGGTCGGCGAAGGCCGGCAGCCGCGTGATCATGTGCGTGCGGTCGCTGCCGAACACCTCTTCGTCGAGGCGGAGGATCGCGGTGAGATCCTCGGCCGTCGCCGCCCGTGTGGCGACGGCGGAAGGCGGTCCGTTGGGCGTGAACCGGCCCCGCAGCATCTCCGCCCGCCCGGTGACCTTGAAGCCCAGCTCCTCGTACAGCGGCCTTCCGTTCGGCGTGGCGTGCAGGGTGATCGGGGTGGTGTCCAGGGTGGCGATGACATGGCGCATCAACCGGCGCCCGATGCCCTGCCGGGCGTGCCGTTCGGCGACCAGCACCATGCCGATGGCACCCAGGTCGGGGTTCTCCTGGAGGCCGTAGCGGGTGACGACGCAGGCGGCCACGAGACCTCCGTCGGGGTCGTCGATGCCGTACCCCTGGCCCGCTGTGAGGAGAAGGCCCCACTTGTGCTCCTCGCGTGGCCACCCCCGGTCCTCGGACAAGTCGGCGCAGGCGGTGAGATCGCGGTGTGTCAGCCGGCGAATGGGCAGAGCGGCTGGGGAAGGTGTTGGCACGCAGGTCAGGCTGTCCGACAGGCGGCCCCGGCGTCCACCTGTTTCCCCAGAGACGTACGTGCTTTTGGCCATGTCGTTGTGGTTTCACGTGAAACACGGACGGGCGGCGGGTGCCAGGGCTCGGGTTAGCCTCGCGCCATGGCGAGACTTCATCTCTTCGACCTCGACGGCACCTTGCTGCACGGGACGTCCGCGCCGCTGGAGATATCCCGTCAACTGGGCCTGGAAGCCGAGACGGTGGCACTGGAGCAGGCGATCTCGTCGGGGCTCATCGGTCCGCCGGAGTACGCGACGGGAGTGCACGCGCTGTGGACCGATCTCACCGAGGAGCATGTGGCGGCCGCGTTCGCGGCGGCTCCCTGGCTGGCCCGGATCCGCGAGGTGTGGGCGGACATCACCCGCAGAGGCGACTATTGCGCCGTGGTGTCGCTCTCGCCGTCCTTCTTCGTGGAACGCCTCACCGAATGGGGCGCTCATGCTGCCTTCGGATCCCGATTTCCCGCGCTGCCCTTCACTGAGCCCGTTGATCCCGCGGGGGTGCTCAACTCCGGGGCGAAGGTGCTGATCGCCGACCGGCTCTGCGCGGAATTCGGGGTGTCGCGGGACCATTGTGTCGCCTATGGCGACTCGGGTTCGGACAAGGATCTGTTCGCCGCCGTTCCCGTTTCCGTCGCGGTCAATGCGGACCTGCATCTGTCGGCGCTCGCGACCCACTCGTACGCGGGGAGGGATCTGTGGGATGCCTATGAATTGGTGTGCGGCACCCGGTAGTTGAAGGAATCAACGCTTCGCTCCCCGACTGCGATCCCGGTGGGGGTGGGGGACTTGTGTGCGGGGTGACGGCCGGTAGGGTCGACTGCGGTTTCCTGCCCGGGAGTAAGGCGTACGAGCCGCGGCGCACGCGTTTCCGAAGGGCCGGAGCAGAGCAACGCAGCTTAACGGGACGGAGAGATCGAAACCCGCGTTTTCGGTTATGCGGCGGTGGCATCCGGGCGGGGTGGGATGCTGCGATGAGAGCCGTCTGCGCGGGAAGCAGGCAACTTCCATCGAGGGAAGTGCGCAGACCGACCGAGAGATGTTCGAGGCGAGGCACACCATGGACGTTCCGACCACCAGGTCGGCCGACAGCGGTACGCCCGGCGGGGGGAACGGCTGGTTCGCACCGCGCAAGCAGCCGGCGTCGGCTGAGGGCACCGAGCAGGAGACCTCCGAGAGCAGCCGCCTGGCCGGGCTGCGCCCGGTGCGCAGAGCCGCCCCGGCCGAAACCCCACCGCAGGAAGGTTCCAGCACGGGGACGCCCCCTGACGCCGAAACGACCACGGCTTCCGAGGCTCCCGCGACCTCTGTGCCTTCCCCGGTTCCTGCACCCTCCACGCCCTCCGAGGCTCCTGCCACACCCACCGCGTTAGAGCCCGGCACCACGGCCACCCGAACCGCCATGGAGCGCTGGGTCGCCCCCCGGCCGGAGGAGTTCCAGGTTCCCCCCCAGCGATCCGTGCCCCTCGTCGAGGCGTCTCCGGACGCGATCCTGATCCGGCGGACCATGGCCGACGTCGCCCCCGTGGCGGACAAGGTCACCTCGTATTTCTACGCACTGCTCTTCGTCCGGCATCCCGAACTGCGGTCGCTCTTTCCTCCGGCGATGGACGCCCAGCGGGACCGGCTGCTCAAGGCGCTGCTCACCGCCGCCGAGCACATCGACAACACCCCTGTGCTCGTCGACTATCTCCAGCACCTGGGCCGCGGACATCGCAAGTACGGCACCCGCCCCGAGCACTATCCGGCCGTCGGCGAGTGTCTGATCGGCGCGCTCAGCCGATACGCCGAGGCCGTGTGGAACGGGGAGACCGAGGCGGCCTGGGTGCGCGCCTACACCACGATCTCCCAGGTCATGATCGACGCGGCCGCCGCGGATGAGCTGATCGCCCCGGCCTGGTGGCACGCGGAGATCGTCTCCCACGACCTCAGGACCCCCGACGTCGCGGTCGTCACCCTCCGGCCCCACCTGCCGTATCCCTTCCTCGCCGGGCAGTACGCGAGCGTGGAGACGCCGTGGTGGCCGCGTATCTGGCGGCACTATTCCTTCGCCTCCGCCCCCCGTTCGGACGGGCTGCTCACCTTCCATGTGAAGGCGATCCCCGCGGGGTGGGTCTCCAACGCCCTGGTTCACCGCGCCCGCCCGGGCGATGTCATCCGCCTCGGTCCGCCGGCCGGTTCCATGACGGTCGATCACAGCAGGGACAGCGGCCTGCTCTGCCTCGGCGGCGGCACCGGCATCGCCCCCATCAAGGCCTTGGTCGAGGAGGTCGCCGAACGCGGTACCCGCCGCCCGGTGGAGGTGTTCTACGGCGCTCGGAGCGACCACGACCTCTATGACATCGACACGATGCTCAGGCTCCAGCAGTCCCATCCCTGGCTGGAGGTGCGCCCGGTGGTCGACCGGGGCGGAGTGGTCCAGCTGCCCAACGCGATCCGTGCCTTCGGACCCTGGACCGAGTACGACGCGTATGTCTCGGGGCCGCCCGGGATGATCCGCAGCGGCGTGGACGCACTGCGGGGGGTCGGCATCCCGTCGGAGCGCATACGGCATGACTCGGTCGAGGAACTCGCCGCCACCGGACACTGATCCGGCGTTGTGAAGGTCACCCGAGGTCGGGTGCGTGCATGGCGCGCACGCCCTCGATATTGCCGTCCAGATAGTGCCGCAGTGACAGCGGGACGAGATGGACGGAGGCGATCCCGACCCGGGTGAAGGGCACCCTGACGATCTCGTACTCCCCGGCGGGTTCGTCGACCTCGGGGCCGTGCCGCAGGGCCGGGTCCATGGACTCCAGTCGGCAGACGAAGAAGTGCTGTACCTTCACGCCGGTCGCTCCGCCGTCCTCGCCGATGTGCTCGACGGTGTCGACGAAGCAGGGCACGACGTCGGTGATCTTGGCGCCGAGCTCCTCGTACACCTCGCGGTGCAGGGCGTCGACGACGGTGGCGTCATCCGGCTCCACCCCACCGCCGGGCGTGACCCAGTAGGGATCCACACCGGGCTTGGTGCGCTTGATCATGATCAGGTCGTCGCCGTCCAGCAGAACGGCGCGGGCGGTGCGCTTGACCACGGGTCGGACGGTCATGGGAGAAATGTGGCCCGGCTGGTTCCACGTGAAACATCCGCGCTGGTTTCACGTGAAACATCGCGATATGTCACTCATCGAGCTCAGCGAGTGACCTCTGCAAATCGTGCCTTGGTGACGATCCGGGCCGGACTCAGCACCACTCGGCGGCCGAGTGCAGCAGCCACTCATGGGCCCGTGCGATCTGCGGCATCGCCAGGGTCCCGGTGCGCACCACCAGGAAGTACGTACGCAGGGGCGGCACGGTCGGCTCATGCAGGGCGACCACGTCCCCGCGCTCCAGGGCGGCCGCACACAGATAGCGGGGCAGCACCGCGAGCCCCGCGCCGGCGGCCGCGCAGGCCAGGACCGCACGCAGGTCGGGGACGATGACGGTGCCCGAGGTGGCGGGGCGGGAGTCGAAGACGGACGCCCAGTAGCGCGCGACGAAGGGCAGTGACTCATGGACCTCGACGACGGGGAAGTTCTCCAGCTCGGCGGTGCCCCGGCGCCGCGCATGCCCGGAGCCGATCCGCTCGGCCCACTGAGGGGCGGCGACGAGTACATGTTCCTCGTCGCACAGCGGCGTTGCCGTGAGCAGGGCGCCACGCGGTCGCGCCGTACTGATGGCCAGGTCGTGGTGTCCGGCGGACAGGCCCTCCAGGACCTCCTCGGCCGTGCCGAAGGAGACCCGCAGTGCGAGCCCCTGACCGTCCTCCCCGGTCAGCTCGGTGAGCGCCGGCAGTGCCTGCTCGGCCGTGAACTCGGGGGGTCCGGCGAGATGCAGGGTGCGTAACGAGGACTCGTCGTCGAGCCCCGTCTCGGCGATCTCCACGAGGGCGTCGAGGTGCGGGGCGGCCTTGTGGGCGAGCTCGTCTCCGACGGTCGTCGGGGTGACACCCCGGGCCTGCCGCAGAAAGAGCGGGCGGCCCAGCTGCCGCTCCAATGTCCGGATCTGTGAGGTGACGGCGGGCTGGGACAGGCCCAGCAGGGCTGCGGCGCGGGTGAAGGAACCGGCCCGGTGCACGGTGACGAACGTGCGCAGCAAGGCCAGATCCATGATGCGCCCTCCCCTTCCCTGCCTTTCTCCCGGCGCTGAGGCAGGGACCAACTATAAATAAGTCGATAGGTCTCTGTCGCTACTGTGATTGGACACTGACACAGAGTCAACTAGCCTTGGTCGCGCGGTTCTTCGCGCGCGGAACCGAGGACGGTCCGAGCCACGAGGGGGGAGGTTCGGACCGTCCGCCACGCGCTGCGCCGGCCCGTCGGGGCGCCTGTGAATCGGTCACCGTGCCGACTCCTCCAGCGCTCGCAGCACGTCCGCCACCAGATCCTCGGGATCCTCCGCGCCGACGGACAGACGGATGAAGCCCTCCGGAACCGCGTCCCCGCCCCAGCGCCCGCGCCGTTCGGCCGTGGACCGCACCCCGCCGAAGCTCGTCGCGTCGTCCACGAGCCGCAGCGCGTCGAGGAAGCGCTCGGCACGCGCGCGCGTGGGCAGCGTGAACGACACCACGCACCCATAGCGCCGCATCTGCTGCGAGGCGACCTTGTGCGAGGCGTCGTTGGCCAGTCCGGGATAGCGCAGCCCGGTCACCTCGGGCCGCTCCCGCAGGGCCTGCGCGACGGCCAGAGCGGTCGCGTTCTGCCGGTCCACCCGGAGCTGGAGCGTGGCGATCGAGCGATGCGCGAGCCATGCCTCCATGGGCCCGGGGATCGCCCCGACGATCTTCCGCCAGCGCCGCACGGCCGTCATGGGCTCCCCGGAACGCCCGGTGACATAGCCGAGGAGGATGTCGCCGTGCCCGGTGAGCTGCTTGGTGCCGCTCGCCACCGAGAAGTCGGCGCCGAGCTCCAGCGGACGCTGCCCCAGCGGGGTCGCGAGCGTGTTGTCGACGGCGACCAGCGCGCCACGCGCGTGTGCCGCCTCGACAAGCCTGCGGATGTCGCACACGTCGAGCCCCGGGTTCGACGGGGACTCGATCCACAGCAACCTCGCCCCGTCCAGGACGTCGAGCTGGGCGTCCCCGCCGGTCGGCGCGGTGCGCACCTCGATGCCGTACGCCTCCAGCTGCGCGCGGACCAGGGGCAGCGCCTGGTAGCCGTCGCTGGGCAGGACGACGGTGTCGCCGGCGCGCAGCTGGGAGAAGAGCACCGAGGAGATCGCGGCCATCCCGGAGGCGAACGCGAGCGTCTCGACGCCGTCCTGCCCGGGCGCCTCCAGCTCGCCGATGGCCTGCTCCAGGCGCGTCCAGGTCGGATTCTCGTCGCGGCCGTAGGTGTACGGCCCCGTCGGCTCGCCCGGCAGATGGAAGTGGGCGGCGAACACCGGTCCCGGCAGCGTCGGCTCGTACTTCACCGGCTCGGGCAGACCGGCCCGCACCGCGCGTGTGCCCTCGCCCGTGGGCCCGCTCCGGTCGTTCATGCGGCCCGTCCCTCCACCTCGTGCTGTACGGCGGTCAGCAGTCCCGTGCTCGCCGCCTCGACCATCTCCAGGCACTCCTCGAAGCCGTCCCGGCCCCCGTAGTAAGGGTCCGGTACGTCGACGTCGGCGGGAGGCCCGGGGTCGTAGGAGCGCAGGAGGCGCACCTTGCGGGCGTCCTCCTCGGTGGGGGCGAGGCGGCGCAGGGCCTTGAGGTGTCCGGTGTCCAGCGCGATCACCAGGTCGAGGCGGGAGAACCAGGACGGCTGGAACTGCCGGGCCGTGTGGTCGATGACGTAACCGTGCTCCTCAAGGACGGAGACGGTGCGCGGGTCGGCGCCCTCGCCCTCGTGCCAGCCGCCCGTGCCGGCACTGTCGACCTCGACCAGGCCGTCGAGTCCCGCCTCCGTCACGCGCGCGTGGAAGACGGACTCGGCCATCGGGGAGCGGCAGATGTTGCCGGTGCAGACGAAGCAGACGCGGTAGGTCATCGCTCAGTCCCCGTCGGGCAGGACGACGTTGAGCGCCCAGGAGACGATCGAGATGATCAGGCCGCCCAGTACGGCGGTCCAGAAGCCGTCGACGTGGAAGCTCAGGTCGAGCTTGTCGGCGAGCCAGGAGGTGAGCAGCAGCATGAGTGCGTTCACCACCAGGGTGATCAGGCCGAGCGTGAGGATGAACAGCGGGAAGGTCAGCACCTTCACGAGCGGCTTGACGAAGGAGTTGACCAGGCCGAAGAGCAGGGCGACGAGGATCAGGGTGCCGACCTTCTTGCCCGTGCTGTCACCGGTCAGGGTGATCTTGTCGAGCAGCCAGACGGCGACCGCCAGAGCACCCGCGTTGGCGATCGTCTTGACTACGAAATTCTTCATGTGTCTGATCGTGGCAGAGAGATCGGAAACGAGCACCGGGCGAGGGTGGACGAAGTCGATGAAGGCATTCCGGCTGGATGAACTGGAGGCGGAGCGAGCCGCCAACGACGGGGCCTACCTGCAGTTCCTGCGGGAACGGAACATGTCGGTCGGGCTGTACGCGCTCGACGCCGGCGAGCACGACCCGCAGAACCCGCACAACCAGGACGAGGTGTACTTCGTCGTCAGCGGGCGCGCCGCGATCACCGTCGGCCTGGAGACGACGCAGGTGGCGCGCGGCAGCGTCATCTACGTGCCGGCCGGGGTCGCCCACAAGTTCCACCACATCAGCGAGGACCTGAGGGTTCTGGTGGTGTTCTCTCCACCCGAAGCCTGAGGCGTCGCCTCCGGGTTCCCTAGGGGTTCGGTCAGGGGAGGACAAGGGACGCGAGGCCCCCGCCGGACCCTCTCCCGGCCCTAGCATCGAAGGCAGGACACAACGAGAGGATCCGGCACGGAAGTACCGGACCATGTCAGGACCCGGCACAGCGACGGGCGGAGAGGTAAGGACGAGGGCGATGCGAGAGATCTTCGCGGGACTGCCGTGGTGGGTGAAGTGGGTCGCGGTGCCGGTCATCGCCCTGGTCGTGTTCGGAGGGCTGATAGCCAGCGTCGTCGGCTTCGTGATCGGCCTGCTGTTCAAGCTGCTGGTGTTCGTCGCCCTGGTCGGCGGACTCATCTACGTCGTACGGAAGTTCACCTCCAGTTCCTCCTCGCGCGGCGACTGGTGAGCGGGCCGGGAGCCGGTGAGCGGTAACAGGAATCACCGGTTCCCTCGGGGGAGGGAAGTTTCCCGGACAGTCCGGCTGCGCGCGGTGGCAGACGGCTAGAGTCCGGAAATCGACGCGGGGACCACCCCGCGAGCGGCGCACATCCCTCCCGTGTTTCCCCGGCACGGCCCGCCCTCTCGCGCTTCGGGAGTGACCCTTGGCCACGGACACCGCACCCGCGGAACCCCACGCACCCCGCGGGCTCCCGCACCCGGCCGCGCCCCCGCTCCAGCGGCCCCCGAGCCCCGCGATCCCCGAGCAGCCGCAGGCCGCGACGACCCTCATCGGGTCCGTCCAAAGGGCGATGCGCCTGCTGGAGGCCGTCGCCGGGCACGAGTACGGGGCCCCGGCCAAACAGCTCGCCCGCGAGACCGGGCTCGCCCTGCCCACCGCCTACCACCTGCTGCGCACCCTGGTGTACGAGGGCTATCTACGGCGCGACAAGGGACTGTTCTTCCTCGGCGAGGCGGCGGAACGGCTGAGCAGCAGCGGAGCCGCGCAGAAACGTCGCAGCACGGTCGTCGACGCGCTCGCCCACTGGCGCGATTCGATCGGTGTGCCGGTGTACTACGCCGTGTACCGCGAGGGGGAGATCGAGGTCATGTGCGTCTCGGACACCCCCGGAAATCCGGCGGTCGAGGAGTGGGCCGACTTCCGGGAGACCGGGCACGCGCACGCGATCGGCCAGTGTCTGCTGTCCCAGCTCGACGAGGAGACCCGCCGCGACCATCTCGCCCGCTATCCCGTGCAGGCGATCACCCCGTACACCGTGCGGGACAACCGCGCGCTGCTGAGCCGGCTGGAGCGGACGCGGCGGATGGAGCCGGTGATCGAGCGCCAGGAGTACGCGCTGGGGACGGTGTGCGCCGCGATCCCGATCACCGTCGGCACCACGGCGGCCACGATGGCGCTCTCCCTACCCGCCCATCACGCCGACCGGCTGATGCCCGCGATCCAGCGCCTGCAGAGCGAGGTCGGACGACAACTGGGGTCACTCGCGCTCTCTATCAGTATCTGAAAACTCACTCCTTGTGATCTGTTGTGTACGTTCAGCAAGATGCGTGCACTGTCAGGGGTACATTCCCGGCCAGTCGACGACACACACGACGGGGTAAGGCGATGCGCGAGTCCGTACAGGCGGTTCAGGCAGAGGTCATGATGAGCTTTCTCGTCTCCGAGGAGCTCTCGTTCCGCATCCCGGTGGAGCTCTCCTACGAGGCCGCCGATCCGTACGCCGTGCGGCTCACCTTCCATTTGCCCGGCGACGCGCCGGTGACCTGGGCGTTCGGGCGGGAGCTACTCATCGACGGGGTGGGCCGGCCGTGCGGCGAGGGGGATGTGCGGATCTCGCCGGTCGACTCCGACACCCTCGGCGAGGTCCTGATCCGGCTTCAGGTCGGCGGCGACCACGCGCTGTTCCGGGCCTCGGCGGCGCCCCTCGTGGTGTTCCTCGACCGCACCGACAAGCTGGTGCCGCTGGGCCAGGAGGCCGCTCTCGCCGACTTCGACGCCCATCTCGACAAGGCCCTGGGCAGAATCCTGGCGGAGAGCGCCGGCTGAAGCGTGGTGGCGCCCTGGGGTGGTGGAACGCTTCAGCACGGGCAGGAGAAGCAGGAACGCTTCTCCTGAGGTGCCCGTGTGCAGGCCCATGCGCAGGGCCCGTGTACAGGATGCCGCTCGCGCGCGGAGGCACACGCGCCCGTGGTCTCCCGCGGGCGCCCCAGGGCGCCGGGGCGCTCAGCGCTTGCGGCGCCTCCCCCGGCCGGCGCGCGGCACGGCGGGCCCCTCGGTGGCCGGAACCGGTGCCGGTGTCGGCTGTACTCCCGCCGACCGCTCCGGACGGTCCGCCGAGACGACGAGGGCGGCCAGCGCCGTGGTGACCGGCACCGAGGCGACCAGGCCGATCGAGCCCACCAGCGTGCGCACGATCTCCTCCGCGACCAGCTCGCTGTTGGCGACCGTGCCGACGCTGCTCTGCGCGATGGAGAACAGCAGCAGCAAGGGCAGCGCGGCGCCCGCGTAGGCGAGGACGAGCGTGTTGACCACCGACGCGATGTGGTCGCGGCCGATCCGGATGCCCGCGCGGTAGAGCCCGCGCCAGCCCATCGTCGGGTTGGCCTCGTGCAGCTCCCAGACCGCCGATGTCTGGGTGACCGTCACGTCGTCGAGCACACCGAGCGAGCCGATGATGACGCCCGCGAGCAGCAGACCGCTCATGTCGATCGAGGGATACAGCCCATGGATCAGGCCGGTGTTGTCGTCCGTGTTGCCGGTGAGCGCCGCCCAGTCGATGAACGCCGATCCCAGGAAGCCGATCAGCAGCAGTGAGACCAGGGTGCCGAGCACGGCCACCGAGGTACGGGCCGACAGCCCGTGACAGATATACAGCGCGATCAGCATGATGGCGCTCGCCCCCACCACGGCCACCAGGAGCGGGTCCGAACCCTGGAGGATCGCGGGCAGGATGAACTGGTTCAGCACCAGGAAGCTGATGGCCAGTGCGACCAGGGCCATGACGCCCCTGAGCCGACCGACGACCACCACGGCCAGCGCGAAGATGCCGGCGAGCAGCGCCATCGGGAAGCGGCGGCTGACGTCGGTCACCGAGTACTGGAGATCCTTCGGCGCGGAGGGCTCGTAGGCGACCACGACCTTCTCGCCCTCGTGCAACTGCCGTGACTGGTCCGGCTGCACGATCTCGGTGAACGTACGGCCCTTGTCCTTGCCGGTGTCGACGCGGATCGTCGCCTTCTTGCAGGTGCCGCTCGCCTGTTGCTGGGCCGAGGAGCCCTCGGCGGTGGAGGTGTCGCCGGTCGGAGTCTCCCCCGAGGCGTTGACGGACTGACAGCTCACCTCGACGACATCGGTCACCGTCGCCTGCTGGGTCTGCCGATCGAAGCCGACCCCGGTCCGCTCGTGCGCCGGGGCACCACCGGGCCACAGCACCGCGAGCCCGATCACCACGGCTGCGGCGAAGGGGATCAGGATGGCGGCGATGACCTTGCGCAGATGCTTGGAGACCGGCGCGGCGGGGCCATGGCTGTGACTGTGCCCGTGCGAGTGCCCGTGCCCAGAACCGCCATGCCCTTGACCGGGGTCGCGCCCGTGTCCCTGTCCCGGGTCGCCCTCGTGGCCATGGCCATGGTCATGGCCGTGCCCGTCACCGGGTCCTTGGCCGTGCCCACCGTGCCCGTGCCCAGGCCCAGGCCCACTGAACCCGCCACCGCGTCCTTGACCGGAACCGCGACCGGGCCCACCGGAACCGCGACCGGTCCCACCGGGCCCACGACCGATCCCACCGGGACCGCCCCCCGCCCCAGGACCGATCCCCGACCAGCCACGGCCATCACCAGACCCCGGCCCCCCGTATCCGCCGCCCGGTGGCGGTCCGTACGGGTCGCTGCCGTATTGCGCGGCCGCTGAGCCGGCGCCCGGCTCGCGGGGCGGCTCGGGCGGTGGATAGGGGGGACGGTGTGGTGTGGTCACCGCCCGATCATCGCAAGAACGGCAGGGGCCCACTGTTCACCGCGCCACACATGACGCTAGCGTGGAGGCACCTTTGCACACGCGGGAGCTCGGAGCACCGGGCTGAGAGGGCGCTGACCTCCGTCCCAGCGATGTTTCACGTGGAACATCACCGAAGCCGGGTGATGTTCCCCACGAAATGTCCGTAGACGGATACCGCTGCGTCGACCGCCGAACCTGTTACCGGGTAATGCCGGCGTAGGGAGTAGGTCTCATGACCAACAAGGACGCACGCACGCCTGCCTCCAATCAGGACGAACTGCCCCTTCAGGGCGAAACGTCCCAGGAGGCCGGGAAGTCCATCGGCTGGCACAAGGCGTATGTGGAGGGCTCGCGCCCCGACCTGCGCGTGCCGGTCCGTCAGGTGCACCTCACCAACGGGCAGTCGGTCACGCTGTACGACACCTCGGGCCCGTACACCGACCCTCTGGTCGATACCGACGTCCGCCGGGGCCTGGCCCCGCTGCGGGAGAGCTGGATCATCGCTCGCGGCGACACCGAGGAGTACGCGGGCCGCCCCGTCCGTCCCGAGGACGACGGCATCAAGCACACCTCGCCGCGCGGTGGCCTGCGCAATCTGGACGCGGTCTTCCCGGGCCGCCCGCGCCAGCCGCGCCGCAGCCGTGACGGCAAGGCGGTCACGCAGCTCGCGTACGCGCGTCGGGGCGAGATCACGCCGGAGATGGAGTTCGTGGCCATCCGGGAGAACGTTTCTCCTGAGGTCGTCCGTGAGGAGATCGCGGCGGGCCGCGCGGTCCTGCCCGCGAACGTCAACCACCCGGAGATCGAGCCGATGATCATCGGCAAGCGGTTCCTGGTGAAGGTCAACGCCAACATCGGCAACTCGGCGGTGACGTCCTCCATCGAGGAGGAGGTCGAGAAGATGACCTGGGCGACCCGCTGGGGCGCCGACACGGTCATGGACCTGTCCACCGGCCGCAATATCCACACCACCCGCGAGTGGGTGCTGCGCAACTCCCCCGTCCCCATCGGCACGGTGCCGCTCTATCAGGCGCTGGAGAAGGTCGACGGCCGCGCCGAGGAGCTGACCTGGGAGATCTACAAGGACACGGTCATCGAACAGGCCGAGCAGGGCGTGGACTACATGACGGTCCACGCGGGCGTGCGCCTGCCGTACGTCCCGCTCACCGCCAACCGCAAGACCGGCATCGTCTCGCGCGGCGGCTCGATCATGGCGGCCTGGTGCCTGGCCCACCACAAGGAGTCGTTCCTCTACGAGAACTTCGAGGAGCTCTGCGAGATCCTCGCGACCTACGACGTTACGTACTCGCTGGGCGACGGTCTGCGTCCCGGGTCCATCGCGGACGCCAACGACGAGGCGCAGTTCGCGGAGTTGCGCACGCTCGGGGAACTCAACACGATCGCCAAGCGTTTCAACGTACAGACCATGATCGAGGGCCCGGGACACGTCCCGATGCACAAGATCAAGGAGAACATCGACCTTCAGCAGGAGATCTGCGATGAAGCTCCGTTCTATACGCTCGGACCGCTGACCACCGACGTCGCCCCCGCGTACGACCACATCACCTCCGGTATCGGTGCCGCGATGATCGCCTGGTGGGGCACGGCCATGCTGTGCTACGTCACGCCCAAGGAGCACCTGGGCCTGCCCAACAGGGACGACGTCAAGACCGGCGTCATCACGTACAAGATCGCCGCTCACGCGGCCGACCTCGCCAAGGGGCACCCCGGAGCCCAGGAGTGGGACGACGCGCTGTCCGACGCCCGCTTCGAGTTCCGCTGGGAGGATCAGTTCAATCTGGCTCTCGACCCGGACACGGCACGTGAGTTCCACGACGAGACGCTTCCGGCGGAGCCGGCCAAGACGGCCCACTTCTGCTCGATGTGCGGCCCGAAGTTCTGCTCGATGAAGATCAGCCAGAGCATCACCGAGCGGTTCGGCGGCCGCGTGGCCGAGGGGGCCTCGGCCGAGGAGATCACCGAAGGGATGCTGCAGAAGTCGAAGGAGTTCGCCGCCAGCGGGAACCGGGTGTACCTGCCGATCGCGGACTGAGCGGGCTCAGCGGGCTTCCCGGCGCGGGCCCCTCCTGATGAGGGCGGGGCCCGAGCACCGCGCCAGGCGCCGGGAAGCGGTGTGGTTACGGCAGCAGGACGATCTTGCCGGTGGTGCGTTTGGTCTCGATCGTGCGGTGGGCCTCGGCTGCTTCGGTGAGGGGGAAGGTGTGCTGGACCGTGACGCGCAGTCGGCCCGCCTCGATGCGCTCAGTGATCTGCTCCAGCAGTTCACCGGAGGGTCCGGCCGTGACCCAGGCGTAGCACAGGCCGCGCTCGGCTGCCTGACGCTCGTCGGTACCGGGGTCGATCGACGCGCCGACGAGCAGACCGCCCGGCCGGAGCACTTCGAGGGAGCGTGGCCCGTAGGACCCGCCGACCAGGTCCAGGACCACGTCCACCGGGGCCACGGCCGTGCGGAAGTCGGTGGTGGTGTAGTCGATGAGTTCGTCGGCGCCCAGCCCGCGCAGGAGGTCGTGGTTGGCCGCCCGCGCGGTACCGATGACGTACGCGCCCAGTTCCTTGGCCAGTTGGACGGCGACATGGCCGACGCCGCCCGCCGCCGCGTGGATCAGTACCCGGTCGCCGGGCCGGACCCGCGCCAGCACGGCGAGCGCCTGCCAGGCGGTGATCGCGACCAGCGGTACGGCGCTCGCGTGCGCCAGGTCGATGTTCTTGGGCGCGAGGGCCAGCGCGTCGGCCGGCGCGACGGTGTACTCGGCGTACGCGCCCCGCTCGGTGACCGCCAGCATGCCGTACACCGCGTCGCCCGGCGCGAACCGCGTCACGCCGTCACCGACCCGCTCGACGACACCGGAGACGTCGTTGCCCGGCGTCCACGGCAGGGGGACCAGTTCCGGTACCCGCCCGGAGCGCAGGACCGCGTCGCCCGGATTGACCCCGGCACCGGCGACCCGGAGCAGGACCTCCCCGGGGCCGGGTTCGGGCACGTCGGTCTCGGTGTGGACGAGCACCTCGGGACCGCCGAACACGGACTGGACGATGGCGTGCATACGGGCGGACATCGGGACTCCTCGGCAGTGGTTCGCGTGGGGTTCCATGGTCGGCCGGGGTAATGGCCCTGCGGAAGAAGGCACTTGTCTGATATCGAGGTTCCTTGTGGATACCGGCTTCGACCTGAGGAAACACGGTGGCGTGGAGGTCTTCCTGCGCGATTGCCCCACCCGTGCCGTACTGGATCTGATCGCGGGCAAGTGGACCATGCTGGTCCTGGTGGCCCTTGAGGACGGCCGGCCCATGAGGTTCGCCGAGCTGCGGCGTCGGCTGGACGGAGTGACGCAGAAGGTGCTGACGCAGACGCTGCGCGCGCTGGAGCGCGAGGGCCTGCTGACGCGCACGGTGCATCCGACCGTGCCACCGTGCGTGGAGTATCGACTGACCGGGCTGGGCCGGGAGGTGGGTGGCCTGGTGCAGAGCATCACCGACTGGTCGCAGGCGAACATCGCCGCGATCCAGGCGGCACGGCAGGAGTTCGACGAGAGAACCACCGCTGGCCGCCCCGACGACCCGACCTCCTAGGACAGAGCTAGGACAGACCTCGGACAGGCCTAGGCCAGGCCTGGACGGGAGGACCGATGCGTCGCGCGCCCCCGCCGGTGGTTCGGGGGCGCGCGGCGTGTCTACTCCGGCTGGTGTTCGGGGCCGCCGAAGTCCGGGCTGGTGTAGTCGGGGCTGGTGAAACGGGGGCGGTGGCCCGGCGCGGGGCCGTCCTCGGGGCTGGTGAAGCCGGGACGGTCGTAGCCGATCTTCGGCAGCCGGCCGGTCGGGGACGGCGGGACCGTGCGGGGCAGGGCCGCCGCGCCGGGATCGGCGAGGGCCTCCCGCAGGAACGGCATGATGCCCCGCTCCATCAGGGCCTCCCGCCAGGCCTCCCTGGCCCGGTCGACCTCCTCGCTGAGTTCGCCGTAGGACCCGGCCTCCAGCGAGGGTCGGTTGCGCAGGGCCGTCAGCAGCAGTCCCACGGTGGCGACGAGGATCGCGACCGCCGTCACGGCACCGAACGCCCAGCCCGCCGTGATCATGGTGTGGGCGAACGCGGGCGCCGGGTCGAGCATCTTGAGGACGTAACCGACGAGCAGGAAGATCACCGCGGCGGTTCCGGCGAGGACGGGGGTGAGGACGGCGGCGATGGCGACGGCCCCCGCTCCCGCGCCCTCGGCGGCTTCCCCCATGGTGGCGGCGAGCCCCATCGCGCCCACTCCCGGCTCGTCCGAGCCGGACGCGTGGGCGGTCGACGGGGTGGACGGCGCCGGCTGGCGCAGTTCCTCGCGGACCTTGACGTAGTGCTGGTACTCGATGGCCGCGGCGGCCGTGATCAGGGCCGTGGCGTTGAGCGCCATGGTGCGCAGCTGTTCGGAGTTGAGCCGCTGGCCGACCGCGGCCAGATCCGGGTGGTGTGGTGCGGAGCGCAGCGCCTCATCGAGGATCCGCTCGTATTCCTGGCGGTCCTCACTGTGCAGGTGCTGCGGAACGCTGTTCATGTGCATCCCCCGATGCTCCGTAGGGCTTGGGGCTCGCATGCCAACGAGCCGTCGGGCAGAAACGGAGGGGAGCCTGCTACGGATAAGGCGATGGTAGAGCGGCGACGGCACACGGTGACAGGGGGTTTGCCGAAATTGGCCCCTGGCCTGCGCCGTCGCGGGCGGGGCCGCGGTGGGAACGCCTATGCCCGGTGAACGCTCAGATATCCAGCGGCAGTTGCTGGACCAGCAGTTTTCCGGCCATGGTCACTCCGCCGTCCATCGCGATGGCGAGTCCGTCGGCGTAGACGTGCGGTCCCTCGACGACGGGGCCCGCGCTGTCCTCGCCCTCCTCGGAGCCGACTTCGCCCAGCAGATAGGGGATCGGGCTGTGGCCGTGAACGATGCGGGTGCCGCCGTACGTATCGAGAAGTGAGCGGACGGCGTCGGCGCCGCCCTCGTCGCGGAAGGAGAAGCGCTTGGTGAACTTGCGGAACAGGTCCCAGCACTCGTCCGCGTCGTTGCGCGTGAGGGTTTCGCGGACGGTGTCGTTGACCGCCTCGATCGAGTCGCCGTAGTCGAGATAGGCGGTGGTGTCGGAGTGCACGAGCAGGTAGCCGTCGACCTCCTCCATGGCGTCGAGGCGGGCCATCCACTGCAGATGGTGGTCCTGGAGCCGGTCCATGTCGGACTTCTGCCCGCCGTTGAGCAGCCAGGCCGCCTGGAACGTGGCGGTGCCGGCACCGGAGTTGACGGGGATGTCGTTGAACCGCTTGGCGCCGAGCAGGAGCAGCTCGTGGTTGCCCATGAGCGCCTTGCAGTAGCCGCCGGCCGCGGCGGCCTCCGCGGACAGGCGCATCACCAGGTCGATGACGCCGATGCCGTCCGGCCCGCGGTCGGTGAAGTCGCCGAGGAACCACAGCCGGCTGGTGCCCGCGCACCAGTTGCCCGCCGCGTCGATCAGGCCCTGCTCCTGGAGGGCGGCGACGAGCTCGTCGAGGTAGCCGTGGACGTCGCCGACCACGAACAGCGGGCCGGGGCCGGGGCCCGCGCCGGGTGCCGGTGCGGGTGCGGCGGCGGGCGCCCGGTCGATGGGGACCTGAAGCGTGTCGCCCCGGTTGATGACGGGGAGGTCGCGCTGGGTCGGGGTGTACCCCTCGGGCTGGTCGAGGGGCTGCTCGACGGGCGGTACGGCGTTGCCGGGATGGGTGCTGTCGCCGTACGGGCCGGTCTCGTGGACGTACGCGGGCACCCGGAAGTCGCGCAACGTCGCCGTCCGCTCCACCTCGGGTCCCTGACCGGCCCCCTGAGTCATCAGACCCCTCCACCATCGCGCCGCAGCTGCACCGCTTCGGACTGCCTGGTCGCAGCGGCCCGCGGTGTCGTGGGCCCATCATAGGAATGCGGATCGCGCTGTGTGGTGACCCAGGGGTGGTGAATCGGAGCAAGGCTCCAGTTCAACGCGGCATTCGCCCCGATTGACCCGAGCTTCACCCTGCCGGACGACCACTACGAAGAGGGACGACCGGCCGACACGGGACGGGGAGACCGACCTGTGCGGGGGGCGGAGACCGGCGCTGCGAAGCGGCGGGACTCCCGTCACCCGGCGCGCCGCGGAGCCGCCGACCGGCCGCCGGCCAGCCCCCCCCAGGCGCCCCCACATCACCCCGACCGGCCCCCCAGCCGAACCCCCGACCCCCGACCCCCGACCCCTACCCCTTCTCAGGCCCCCGAGGCGGGCTGACCGTGGTCCGGGGCGGACGTCGCTGGGACGAGGTACGGATGATCAGTTCGGTCGGTATCACCTGTTCGACGGGTTGATCGGACTGCACCCCCTCGATGGCGTCGATGAGGAGCTGCACGACGGCCGTGCCGATGCGGCGTGGCTTCAGGGAGAGCGTCGTGATGGGCGGTTCGGTGCTCGCGTAGACCGTGGACTCGCTGCAGCACACCAGAAGCAGGTCCTCCGGTACGCGCAGCCCGTAGCGGCGGGCGGCGGCGAGGAGATCCGTGCCGTTGGGGTCGAACAGGCCGTAGACGGCGTCGGGCCGGTCGGGCCGGGCCAGCAGCCGGTCGGCGGCGACGGCGCCGGCGCAGGGGTCGTGCGCGGGGTACGCCTCGTAGACCGGGTCCTGCCCCACCCGCTCGCACCACCGCAGGTACGCGGTGGTCGACAGATGGGTGTACGTGTCGGTCGAGGTGCCGGTGAGGAGGCCGATCCGGCGGGCGCCCGCGGCGGCGAGATGGTCGAGGATGTCGAGGACGGCGGCCTCGTGGTCGTTGTCGACCCAGGCGGTGACGGGCAGCGCGCCGGCGGGGCGCCCGTCGGAGACGACCGGTAAACCCTGCCGGACGAGTTCGCTGACCACCGGGTCCTGGTCGGATGGGTCGATGACGACCGTGCCGTCCAGTGCGACGTTGGACCACACGTCGTGGCGGGAGGTCGCGGGCAGGATGACGAGCGCGTAGCCGCGGGCGAGCGCCGCGGAGGTGGCGGCGCGCGCCATCTCGGCGAAGTAGGCGAACTCCGTGAAGGTGAAAGGTTCATCCCCGTACGTCGTCACGGTCAGACCGATGAGGCCCGACTTGCCGGTACGGAGCGTGCGCGCCGCGGCGGAGGGCCGGTATCCCAGCCGGTCGGCGACTTCGCGCACATGGCGGCGGGTGGCATCAGGGAGCCTGCCCTTGCCGTTCAGGGCGTCGGAGACGGTCGTGATGGAGACTCCGGCGGCGGCGGCCACGTCCCTGATGCCCGCCCGGCCCGGCCGGTTGCCTCGGCGTGAGGTTTCCGCGCGGCTCACCTGGTGCTTCCCTGCTGCTGTCATAGCGAGCCGATAGTAGGGCTCATGAGGTGGGGTAGGGCGGACGCATATGCACGCATTGACAGGCACGTTTCTGCAAGGTCATCAGGCCCCAAATGCGTTAGAAAACAAGTCAGTTGGAGGTTCCAATGCCAATACCTGGCTTGTCGGCGCGCATGAGCCTGCCAAGGGGTCGATGTCTCGAAGAGGTCTCAACTCACCTGCACGAGGGATGCGCGCCACGGCGTGAGCCACCGGCGCGTAGATATATGTAGAGCGCGCCCCCTGCCCGCCCACGATTCGTCGGGCTTCGTACGGTGATGCCCCTGATGCCGGTGTGACGAATGAGGTCAGTCCCGACCAGTACGCAGCCGGACCGAATCCTCATAAGGTGAGCAGTATTGAAGCCGGTGGTGGTCACGAGGAGGACTGCGGTGAGCGAGACGAGCCCGAAGCTGCGTGCCGAGCTGGAGGGGATCCCCACCTACAAGCCGGGCAAGCCCGCCGCGGCCGGCGGACCCGTGGCCTACAAGCTGTCCTCCAACGAGAACCCGTACCCGCCGCTGCCGGGTGTGATGGAGAGCGTCACGGCCTCGGCCGCGTCCTTCAACCGCTACCCGGACATGGCCTGCACGGGCCTGATGAACGAGCTGTCCGAACGCTTCGGCGTCCCCGTGTCCCACCTGTCCACCGGCACCGGCTCGGTCGGCGTCGCGCAGCAGTTGCTGCAGGCCACCTCGGGCCCCGGCGACGAGGTCATCTACGCCTGGCGGTCCTTCGAGGCGTACCCGATCATCACCCAGATCAGCGGCGCGACCTCGGTGCGGGTGCCGCTGACGCCGGGCGATGTGCACGACCTGGACGCGATGGCGGACGCCATCACCGACCGGACCCGTCTGATCTTCGTCTGCAACCCCAACAACCCGACCGGCACGGTGGTGCGGCGGGCCGAGCTGGAGCGCTTCCTGGACCGGGTCCCCGGCGATGTGCTGGTCGTGCTCGACGAGGCGTACCGCGAGTTCATCCGCGACCCCGAGGTGCCGGACGGAGTCGAGATCTACCGTCAGCGGCCCAACGTCTGCGTGCTGCGCACCTTCTCCAAGGCGTACGGGCTGGCCGGGCTGCGCGTCGGCTTCGCCATCGCCCATGAGCCGGTCGCGGCGGCGCTGCGCAAGACGGCGGTGCCCTTCGGGGTGAGCCAGCTCGCGCAGGACGCGGCCGTCGCCTCGCTGCGCGCCGAGGACGAACTGCTCGGCCGGGTCGGCTCGCTGGTGTGCGAGCGCGCGCGCGTGGTCGACACGCTGCGCGCCCAGGGCTGGACCGTGCCGGAGACTCAGGCGAACTTCGTGTGGCTGCGGCTGGGGGAGCGCACGGTCGACTTCGCGGCGGCGTGCGAGCAGGCCGGCGTGGTGGTCCGGCCGTTCCCGGGCGAGGGCGTGCGGGTCACGATCGGGGAGACCGAGGCGAATGACATCTTCCTGAAGGTGACGGACGGGTTCCGCAAGGAGCTGTAGCGACCGTTCCGCTGTCGATCAGAGGCGAAAACAGGGGGCTCCTGGCGGTAACAGGGGCCCCCTGACCCATGTCGAAAACACATGCGGCATACTAGCTTGTGAATGTGAACGCTTTCACAAGCGCTCGCGTGTGCATCTGTTCCACAGCCTGTGAGGTAAGGAGCGGCGACGTGGACCTGGCTCTGGCGCCGGAGACTCTGGCGCGCTGGCAGTTCGGCATCACGACCGTCTACCACTTCCTGTTCGTCCCCCTGACGATCTCGCTCGCCGCCCTCACGGCCGGTCTTCAGACCGCCTGGGTGCGCACCGAGAAGGAGAAGTACCTCAGGGCGACCAAGTTCTGGGGGAAGCTCTTCCTGATCAACATCGCGATGGGTGTGGTCACCGGCATCGTGCAGGAGTTCCAGTTCGGCATGAACTGGTCGGACTACTCCCGCTTCGTCGGTGACATCTTCGGCGCTCCGCTCGCCTTCGAGGCCCTCATCGCCTTCTTCTTCGAGTCCACCTTCATCGGCCTGTGGATCTTCGGCTGGGACAAGCTGCCGAAGAAGATCCACCTGGCCTGCATCTGGATGGTCTCGATCGGCACGATCCTGTCGGCCTACTTCATCCTCGCGGCCAACTCGTGGATGCAACACCCGATCGGCTACCGGATCAACGAGGCGAAGGGCCGCGCCGAGCTCACCGACTTCTGGGCCGTACTGACCCAGAACACCGCGCTCGCCCAGGCCTTCCACACCCTGTCCGCCGCGTTCCTGACCGGTGGCGCCTTCATGGTCGGCATCTCCGCCTTCCACCTGCTGCGCAAGAAGCACATCAGCGACATGAAGACCTCGCTGCGGCTCGGCCTGGTCACCGTCGTCATCGGCGGTCTGCTCACCGCGATCAGCGGCGACACCCTCGGCAAGATCATGTACGAGCAGCAGCCGATGAAGATGGCCGCCGCCGAGGCCCTGTGGGACGGCGAGGCCCCCGCGCCCTTCTCGATCTTCGCCTACGGAGACGTCGACAAGGGACACAACAAGGTCGCGATAGAGGTCCCGGGACTGCTGTCCTTCCTCTCCAAGGACGACTTCAGCTCCTATGTCCCCGGCATCAACAACGTCAACAAGGCCGAGCAGGAGAAGTTCGGGCCCGGCGACTACCGGCCCAACATCCCCGTCGCCTACTGGGGCTTCCGCTGGATGATCGGCTTCGGCATGACGTCCTTCGCCCTCGGTCTGCTCGGACTCTGGCTGACCCGCAAGAAGTTCCTGCTGCCGCAGGCCCTGCGGGTCGGTGACGACGAGGTGCCGCATCTCGTGCTGCTGCCCCGGGCCAAGAAGCCCCTCGGCCCCCAGCTCAGCCGGTGGTACTGGCGCATCGCCGTCCTGACCATGGCGTTCCCGCTGATCGCCAACTCCTGGGGCTGGATCTTCACCGAGATGGGCCGCCAGCCGTGGGTCGTCTACGGCGTCCTGCAGACCCGCGACGCGGTCTCCCCCGGCGTCTCCCAGGGCGAGATCCTCACCTCGATGCTCGTCTTCACCGCCCTGTACGCCGTCCTCGCCGTCGTCGAGGTCAAGCTGCTGGTGAAGTACGTGAAGGCCGGCCCGCCCGAGCTGACCGAGGCCGACCTCAACCCGCCCACGAAGATCGGCGGCGATCCCCGTGACGCCGACAAGCCGATGGCCTTCTCCTACTAGGCCGAGGGAGCTGCACCGTCATGGAACTGCACGACGTCTGGTTCGTCCTGATCGCCGTCCTGTGGACCGGCTACTTCTTCCTGGAGGGCTTCGACTTCGGGGTCGGCATCCTCACCAAGCTGCTCGCCCGTGACCGCGCCGAGAAGCGGGTGCTGATCAACACCATCGGGCCCATCTGGGACGGCAACGAGGTGTGGCTCCTCAGCGCCGGCGGCGCGACCTTCGCCGCCTTCCCGGAGTGGTACGCCACGCTCTTCTCCGGCTTCTATCTGCCGCTGCTGATCATCCTGGTCAGCCTGATCGTCCGGGGCGTCGCCTTCGAGTACCGGGCGAAGCGGCCCGAGGAGAACTGGCAGCGCAACTGGGAGACCGCGATCTTCTGGTCCTCCCTGATCCCCGCGTTCCTCTGGGGCGTCGCCTTCGGCAACATCGTGCGGGGCGTGAAGATCGACCAGCACCACGAGTACGTCGGCACCCTCGGGGACCTGCTCAACCCCTACGCGCTGCTCGGCGGTCTCGTGACCCTGACCCTGTTCACCTTCCACGGGACCGTGTTCACCGCGCTCAAGACCGTCGGTGACATTCGGGAACGGGCACGGAAGCTGGCGCTTCAGGTGGGTCTCGTGACCGCCGTCCTCGCGCTGCTCTTCCTGCTGTGGACGCAGGTCGAGAGCGGGGACGCGCAGAGCCTGGTGGCCCTGGTCGTGGCGGTCGCCGCACTGGTCGGCGCGCTGGCGGCCAATCAGGCCGGGCGTGAGGGGTGGTCGTTCGCCCTCTCCGGCGTCACCATCGTGGCCGCCGTGGCGATGCTCTTCCTGACGCTCTTCCCCAACGTCATGCCGTCGACCCTCAACGACGACTGGAGCCTGACGGTCACCAACGCCTCGTCGAGCCCGTACACCCTGAAGATCATGACCTGGTGCGCCGGGATCGCCATGCCGATCGTGCTGCTCTACCAGGGCTGGACCTACTGGGTGTTCCGCAAGCGGATCGGCACACAGCACATCGCCGAAACCGCGCACTGAGGTGTGTTTCACGTGAAACCAATCGATCCGCGTCTGCTGCGCTACGCCCGGGCCACCCGGTTCTTCCTGGTGGCCGTGGTCGGCCTGGGCGCCGTCGGTGCCCTGCTGGTCATCGGGCAGGCGATGCTCATCGCCGAGGTCGTGGTGGGCGCCTTCCAGCACGGTCACTCCGCCGCCGACCTGCGCACTCCCCTGCTGCTGTTGGCGGCGGTCGCCGGGGGTCGGGCGCTCGTCGCCTGGCTCACCGAGCTGGCCGCCCACCGGGCGAGCGCGGCGGTGAAGTCGGAGCTGCGGGGGCGCCTGCTGGAGCGGGCGGGTCTGCTCGGTCCCGCCGGGCTGAGCGGGCAGCGGACCGGATCGCTGGTCGCCCTCGCGACCCGGGGCGTCGACGCCCTGGACGACTACTTCTCCCGCTACCTCCCGCAGTTGGGACTCGCGGTGGTCGTGCCGGTGGCGGTACTGGCGCGGATCGTGACCGAGGACTGGGTGTCGGCCGCGATCATCGTCGGCACCCTGCCGCTGATCCCGGTCTTCATGATGCTGATCGGCTGGGCGACCCAGTCCCACATGGACCGTCAGTGGCGGCTGCTGTCCCGGCTGTCCGGGCACTTCCTGGACGTCGTCGCGGGTCTGCCGACGCTGAAGGTGTTCGGGCGGGCCAAGGCGCAGGCCGAGTCGATCCGGCGCATCACCGGTGAGTACCGGCAGGCGACCATGCGGACGCTGCGGATCGCGTTCCTGTCGTCGTTCGCCCTGGAACTGCTCGCGACCCTCTCGGTGGCCCTGGTCGCGGTGAGCATCGGCATGCGGCTCGTGCACGGCGAGATGGACCTCTACAACGGCCTGGTCGTCCTCGTGCTCGCCCCCGAGGCGTATCTGCCGCTGCGGCAGGTCGGCGCGCAGTACCACGCGGCCGCCGAGGGACTGTCGGCGGCGGAGGAGATCTTCGAGGTCCTTCAGACACCCCTGCCCGCGTCGGGCGAGGGCGCGGTGCCGGTGGGCGCCCTGGCCTTCGAGGGCGTGAGCGTCCGCTACCCCGGGCGGTCCGGGGACGCGGTGACCGACGTGTCGTTCACCGTCGAGCCGGGCGAGACGGTCGCGCTCGTCGGACCGAGCGGCGCCGGCAAGTCGACGCTGCTGAACATCCTGCTCGGGTTCGTACGGCCCGATGAGGGCCGGGTGAGCGTCGGGGGAGCCGATCTCGCCGGTCTCGACCTGGAGCAGTGGCGGGCGCGGATCGCCTGGGTGCCGCAGCGCCCGCATCTGTACGCCGGGACCATCGCCGAGAACGTACGGCTGGCGCGTCCCGACGCCGACGACGACGCCGTACGCCGGGCCCTGGCGGACGCCGGCGCGCTGGAGTTCGTGGACGCGCTGCCCGCCGGTGCGGGGACCGTGCTCGGGGAGGACGGCGCCGGGCTCTCGGCGGGGCAACGGCAACGGCTCGCGTTGGCCCGGGCGTTCCTCGCGGACCGGCCGGTGCTGTTGCTGGACGAGCCGACGGCCGCGCTGGACGGGGAGACCGAGGCGGAGGTCGTGGCGGCGGTACGACGGCTGGCGGTCGGGCGGACGGTCCTGCTGGTGGTGCACCGACCGGCACTGCTGGGTGTGGCGGGCCGCGTGGTGCGACTGCCGGAGGCCGCCACGGATGGAGTGGGCGCCGGGGCCGGGGTGCGTTCGAGCGGCGCCGGGGGCGAGATGGCCGCAGACGGCGCGGGCGGCGGGGTGAATGAGCGTGGTGCGGGGGCCGGGGCGGGTGTCCAGGCGCCGGGATCCGGTGTGGGCGGGCCGGGGGCGGGCGTTGAGCGGCACGGTGGCGGAGTCGCCGAAGTGGGCGGCGCGGAGCATCGGTCGCGGAGCGCTCTCGGGCGGGTGCGGGGGCTGTCCGGGGCCCGGCGGGGGCGGCTCGTGCTCGCTCTGCTGCTCGGCGGCCTCGCGCTCGGGAGTGCCGTGGGGCTCATGGCGACCTCCGGATGGCTGATCTCCCGGGCCTCGCAGCAGCCGCCGGTGCTCTATCTGATGGTGGCCGTGACGGCGACCCGGGCCTTCGGCATCGGGCGCGCGGTGTTCCGGTACGCCGAGCGGCTCGTGTCGCACGACGCGGTGCTGCGGATGCTGGCCGACACCCGGGTCGCCGTGTACCGGCGCCTGGAGCGGCTGGCGCCCGCGGGCCTGCGCACGACCCGCCGGGGCGATCTGCTGGCGCGGCTCGTGGCCGACGTGGACGCCCTCCAGGACTACTGGCTGCGCTGGCTGCTGCCCGCGGCCGCCGCCACCGTGGTCTCCGCCGGTGCCGTCGGCTTCACGGCCTGGCTGCTGCCGGAGGCCGGCGCGGTGCTCGCCGCCGGCCTGGTCGCGGCCGGCGTGGGCGTCCCGCTGCTCACCGGTGCCGTGGCCCGGCGCGCGGAACGCCGGCTGGCGCCCACGCGCGGGGTGCTCGCCACCCGGGTGGCCGACCTGCTCACCGGCACCGCCGAGCTGACCGTCGCCGGGGCGCTGCCCGCCCGTACCGCCGAGGCGCGCCGGGCCGACGGCGTGCTCACCCGGATCGCCTCACGGGGCGCGACGGCCACGGCGCTCGGTGACGGGCTGACCGCGCTGGTCTCCGGTCTGACCGTCGCCGCCACCGCGTTCGTCGGCGCCCGGGCGGTCGCGGACGGACGGCTCGACGGCGTCGTCCTGGCCGTCGTCGTCCTGACCCCGTTGGCCGCCTTCGAGGCGGTGCTGGGGCTGCCGCTCGCCGTGCAGTACCGGCAGCGGGTGCGCAGGAGCGCCGAGCGGGTCCTGGACGTGCTGGACTCCCCCGAGCCCGTGCGCGAGCCGCGACGGCCCCTGCGGGCGCCCGTGTCGCCCTTCCCGCTCGTCGTCAGGGGGCTGTCCGCCCGGTACGCCGGTCAGGAGCGGGACGCGCTCGCCGGGGTGGGTCTCACGCTGGCCGAGGGCCGCCGTATCGCCGTGGTCGGCCCCTCGGGCTCCGGCAAGACGACGCTCGCGCAGGTGCTGCTGCGCTTCCTGGACGCGGACGCCGGCACGTACACCCTGGGCGGCGTGGACGCGGACGCCCTGGACGGCGACGACGTACGACGGCTCGTCGGGCTGTGCGCGCAGGACGCGCACCTCTTCGACAGCTCGGTGCGCGAGAACCTGCTCCTGGCGCGGAAGGGGGCGAGCGAGGCCGAGCTGCGCGACGCGCTGGCGCGGGCCCGGCTGCTGGAGTGGGCCGACGGGCTGCCCGACGGGCTCGACACGCTGGTCGGGGAACACGGGGCGCGGCTGTCCGGCGGCCAGCGGCAGCGGCTCGCGCTGGCCCGGGCCCTGCTGGCCGACTTCCCCGTCCTCGTCCTCGACGAGCCCGCCGAGCACCTCGACCTGCCGACGGCCGACGCGCTCACGGCCGATCTGCTGGCCGCCACCGAGGGCCGTACGACGCTGCTCATCACCCACCGTCTGGCGGGGCTGGAAGCGGTGGACGAGGTGATCGTCCTGGACGGGGGCCGGATCGCGCAGCACGGCTCGTACGCGGAGCTGGCGGCCGTGGAGGGGCCGTTGCGCGAGATGATCGAGCGGGAGAGGGCGACGGAGTCGCTGGCCGACCTGGCGTCGGCCCCGCACTGAGACGGGCCGTCGGGTGGGCCATCCGGGGTGGGCCGTCCCCCGGGCGTACGACGTGAACTGGGCCCTCGCGGGGCCGCCGGGTCACGATCGCTGACATGCGCTCATCTCGCCGCTTTCCCCTGCTCGTTCCCGTCCTGCTGTGTGCGGCCGCGGTTCTCGCGGCGCGGCCGAGCTCCGCCGACGGGGAGCCCGGGGACGGTACGGCGGGCGACGGATCCGGGATCAGCGCCGAGGTCGCGCGGCTGTACGAGGACGCGGCGGTGGCGACCCGCCGGTACGAGGAGGGCCGCCGGGCGGCGGACGAACAGCGGGGCAGGGCGCAGCGGTTCGAGGGGCTGCTCGCCCGCGAGCGGCAGGAGCTGGCCGTCCTGCGCGAGGACCTGGGCCGGATGGCGCGGGCCCAGTACCGCGGCAGCGGCGGCCTTCCCGCGGCGGCGGAGATCGTCCTGGCGGGCAGCCCGGAGGAGCTGATGCGCGGTCAGCACGTCTTCTCGCAGGCGAGTCTCACCGTGGAGAACGCGCTCGACAAGAGCCACCGGGCCGAGGCGCGGCTGGCCGCCGACGAGGCGAGGGCGGCCGCGGCCTGGGAGGCGCTGGAGCGGCGCTCCGCCGAACTCGCCACCCTGAAGAAAGGCATCGAGGACAAGCTGGAGGCGGCGCGCCAGCAGTTGCAAGGGCAGGCGGACGCGTCGGCCGCGGCGGGCTCGTGCCGGGGCGCGGTACGGCTGGACCAGCCGCCGACGCGCTTCTCGCAGGCGTGGGTGGCGCCGGTGGAGACGTACCAGCTGTCGGCGGGCTTCGGCAGCGGCGGGACGCGCTGGGCGAACCGGCACACCGGGCAGGACTTCGCGGTGCCCATCGGGACGCCCGTGCGGGCGGTGGGCGCGGGCCGGGTGGTGCGGGTGATCTGCGGGGGCGCGTTCGGCATGCAGATCGTGCTCGAACACGACGGCGGCTACTACACGCAGTACGCCCATCTCGCGTCCGTCGCCGTCGACCAGGGCGAGCGGGTGGCCCCCGGTCAGTGGATCGGTCAGTCCGGCACGACGGGCAACTCCACCGGCCCGCACCTGCACTTCGAGGTGCGGGTCACCCCGGAGACGGGCTCGGCGGTCGACCCGGTGCCCTGGCTGGCCGACCGCGGGGTACCGCTCGGGTAGCCGGACCCCGCGACGCCGGCAGGACGCGAAAGGGAGGCGGCTCTAGGCGAGTTCCTCCAGCAGCTGCTCGATGACGACGGCCACGCCGTCCTCGTTGTTGGCGACGGTCCGGCCGGAGGCGGCCGCGATCACGTCCGGGTGGGCGTTGCCCATGGCGTACGACCGTCCCGCCCAGGTCAGCATCTCGACGTCGTTGGGCATATCCCCGAAGGCGACGACCTGCTCGTGCGAGATGCCGCGCTCCGCACAGCACAGCGCGAGGGTGCTGGCCTTGGAGACCTCGGGTCCGCTGAGCTCCAGCAGGGCGCTGGGGCTGGAACGGGTGACGTTGGCGCGCTCGCCGACGGCCAGCCGGGCGAGGGTGAGGAAGGCGTCCGGGTCGAGCGTGGGGTGGTAGGCGAGGATCTTGAGCACGGGCTCGTCGGCCGCCGGTCCGCCGGACCCCAGCAGCTCCTCGGCGGGCGCGAGCACGTCCGGTATCTCCATGTGCAGCTTCGGGTAGTCCGGCTCCTGGTTGAAGCCGTACGTCTGCTCCACCGCGTACACCGTGCCGGGCGCCGCGTCCCGCAGCAGGCCTACGGCGTCGAGCGCGTTCTCCCGCGCCAGCTCCCGCACCTTCACGAACCGGTGGGCGCCGGGGCCGCCGTGCAGGTCGACCACGGCGGCGCCGTTGCCGCAGATCGCCAGGCCGTGGCCGTGGACGTGGTCGCTGACCACGTCCATCCAGCGGGCCGGGCGGCCGGTGACGAAGAAGACCTCGATGCCCGCGTCCTCGGCGGCCGCGAGAGCGGCGACCGTGCGCGGCGAGACCGACTTGTCGTCCCGCAGCAGCGTGCCGTCGAGGTCGGTGGCGATCAGCCGGGGCGGGAGTGTCGCGGGCGGGGTCTCGGGCTCTCTGGTCGCTGAGGTCACCCGGTCATTCTCGCGCATATGCCCGCACGGGCGTGCGGCAGTCCGCACAGATGAGGCACAGACGACACTCGGGCCAGGACACGCCAGTTGCGCTCACCTCACGCCAGCTGCTGCAGCGCTTCCATCGCGATCTGCTCGAAGACCTTCTCGTCCGCGGCGAAGTCGGAGTCCGGGATGGGCCAGTGGATCACCAGCTCGGTGAAGCCCAGCTCCTGGTGACGGCCCGCGAAGTCGACGAACGCGTCCAGCGACGCGAGCGGCCGGCCGCGGTCCGGCGTGAAACCGGTGAGCAGGATCTTGTCCAGCCCGGCCATGTCCCGCCCCTCGGCCACGCAGGCGGCGTCGAGCTTGTCGAGCTGCCCACGCAGAGCCCGTACCGACTCCTCCGGTGTGCCGTTCTCGAAGAGCTTGGGGTCGCCGGTGGTCACCCATGCCTGCCCGTGCCGTGCGGCCAGCCTCAGCCCGCGCGGGCCGGTCGCGGCGACGGCGAAGGGCAGCCGGGGGCGCTGCACACAGCCGGGGATGTTGCGCGCCTCGTGCGCCGAGTAGAAGTCGCCCTCGTACGACACCGAGTCCTGGGTCAGCAGCCGGTCGAGGAGGGGGACGAACTCGGCGAGGCGGTCGGCGCGCTCACGCGGGGTCCAGGGCTCCTGGCCGAGCGCGGTGGCGTCGAAGCCGGTGCCGCCCGCTCCGATGCCGAGCGTGACACGGCCACCGGAGATGTCGTCCAGGGAGATCAGCTCCTTGGCGAGGGTCACCGGGTGGCGGAAGTTCGGGGAGGTGACCAGCGTGCCCAGGCGCAGGCGGTCGGTGACGCCCGCGGCGGCGGTCAGCGTCGGTATCGCCCCGAACCACGGCCCGTCGCGAAAGCTGCGCCAGGACAGATGGTCGTAGGTGTACGCGGTGTGGAAACCGAGCTGCTCCGCCCGCGTCCACGCGGAACGGCCGCCGTCGTGCCAGCGGCGGTAGGGGAGGATCACGGTGCTCAGACGCAGACTCATGCCCCGAGCGTATGCGGGCCGACGTGTTTCACGTGAAACAGCCCCGGCGCGGGTCACCGTACGCGACTGCTCAGCCACGGACTGAGGCCGATCATCGGCACGTACTCCTTGTGCGTGCGGTCACCGGGGAGCGGCACGATGAGGAAGTGGCCCGGCGGGAAGCGGCGTGCCTTGACCCAGGCGTGATTCTCGTAGAGGGCGCGCAGGAAGGCGGGGACGTCGTCGCGGGCCACATCGGGGCACTCCATGCCGTCGACGGTGATCAGGGCGTCGTCCTCGGCGTAGAGCCGCACGCTCACCTGGGGGCGCCCGCTCAGCTCGGCGTACGCCTCGTGCGGCAGGGAGCCGTCCGGGTCGGTGGTGACGCCGACCCCCGCGGCGCTGCGGCGGGAGGTCTGATCGGCGCCGATGTCGTGGGAGACCCGGATGTCGCGGCCGTACGCGGTGGCGAGGGTGCGCAGGGCGGCGACGGCGGCCTCGGTCGTGGGCAAGTGGTCCATACCACTGATCATGCCTGAACGGGGTTACCGGGACTCGGGAAATCGCAGGTACTGCGGGGGCACGGCCCGGGTGAGCCACACCCCGTTGGCGCTGACGTGGAAGACGTGGCCGTCGCGGTGCATGGCGCCGGCGTCGACCGAGAGCACGACGGGGCGGCCGCGCCGGGCGCCGACCCTGGTGGCGGTCTCGCGGTCGGCCGATAGGTGCACGTCGTGCCGGTTCATGGGCCGCAGACCCTCGGCGCGGATCGCGTCCAGGCTGCGGGCCACGGTGCCGTGGTAGAGGTACGGAGGTGGTGTCGCCGGGGGCAGTCCGAGGTCGACCTCGATGCTGTGGCCCTGGCTGGCGCGGATGCGGGTGCCCTCGACGGCGAAGCGCTGCTTGTCGTTGGCGGCGACCACGTGGTCCAGTTCTTCCCGGGTGAAGCGGAAGCCGTGCGCGGCCGCCGCGGCGATCAGCGTGTCGATCTCGACCCAGCCGCCCTCGTCGAGCGTGAGCCCGATCCGCTCGGGCTGATGGCGCAGGTGCTTGGAGAGATACTTCGACACCTTCACGGTGCGTCGCTCGTCCATGTCGTCAGCGTGCATCCCTCCAGCGTGGCGGGAGAGACGGGAATCACGCGAATGATTTTGCTCCGGATGTTTGATCCACAACCAACTGTAGTTATCCACAGGCGAATTGGCCGCGCTGTGGACAACTAGCAGTAGATTTCCGGCATTTCGCCAACCTGGGTCAACGGAGAGTCACTTGATCAACAGGGCTTATATACGCGGCTCATAGCGGGCCAGCGCCCTCAACACCCTTGGTGCGAACCGCGACAGGAGGTGGGAACCCCGCGCCTCCGGCGTCACCGGCACCACCGCCCGATCGTGCGCGACCGCGCGCAGAATCGCGTCGGCGACCTTCTCCGGCGGGTAGTTGCGCAGCCCGTACGCACGCGCGGAGCGCTTCTGCCGGCGCTTCTCCTCCTCCGCGTCCACTCCCACGAACGTGGCGGTCGAGGTGATACCGGTGTTGACGATGCCGGGGCAGATCGCGCTCACCCCGATGCCCTGGCCCGCGAGTTCGGCCCGCAGGCACTCGCTCAGCATCAGGACCGCCGCCTTCGAGGTGCTGTAGGCGGGCAGCACCCGGGAGGGCTGGTACGCCGCAGCGGACGCGGTGTTGACGATGTGACCGCCCTGACCGCGCTCGGCCATCCGCGCGCCGAAGAGACGGCAACCGTGAATGACACCCCACAAGTTGACGTCGAGCACCCGGCGCCAGTCCTCCGGTGTGGTGTCGAAGAAGGAGCCGGACAGGCCGATGCCGGCGTTGTTCACCAGCACGTCCACCACGCCGTAGTCGCTGTGGACCTTCTCCGCGAGCTTCTCCATCGCCTGCTCGTCGGAGACGTCGACCGTCTCCGCCCACGCCTGCGGCGCCCCGATCAGACGGCTCATCTCGGCCGTACGCGCGGCACTTTCGGCGTCCCGGTCGACGGCGATCACACGCGCACCCGCCTCGGCGAACGCGTAGGCGGTGGCTCGTCCGATGCCGCTGCCCGCGCCGGTGACCAGCACGAGCTGTCCGCCGAAACGGTCGGCGTAGGGCCCGCCGCCGCGCGCCGGCTCGGGGCGGCCGCCCTCGACCGAGGTGACGAACTCGGCGATCCAGCCCGCCAGTTGATCGGGGCGCGTGCGCGGAATCCAGTGCTTGGCCTGGACCGTGCGCCGGGTCAGCTGCGGAACCCACTGCTCCAGATCGTCATAGAGCTTCGGGGACAAGTAGGCGTCCCCCAAAGGCGTGATGAGCTGCACGGGCGCGTGCGCGTACGCGTCGGCGCGCGGACGGGAGAGCCGCTGCCGGACGTTGTCCCGGTACAGCCAGGCCCCATGGGCCGCGTCCGACGGCAGGGACGGTGTCGGATAGCCGTCGCCGGACATCTTCTCCAGGCGGCGCAGCATCGCCGGCCAGCGCCGGCCCAGCGGTCCGCGCCAGGCGAGTTCGGGCAGCACGGGCGTGTGCAGCAGATACACGTACCAGGACTTGGCGCCCTGGCCGAGGAGTTGGCCCACCCGGCGCGGAGTCGGCTTGCGCATCCGGCTGTTGATCCAGTGGCCGAAGTGGTCCAGGGACGGGCCGGACATCGATGTGAAGGACGCTATCCGCCCTTCCGTGCGCCCCACGGTCACGAACTCCCAGGACTGCACCGAGCCCCAGTCGTGCCCCACCACATGCACCGGCCGGCCGGGGCTGACCGCGTCGATCACGGCCAGGAAGTCGTCCGTGAGCTTCTCCAGGGTGAAGCCCCCGCGCAGCGGTCGCGGCGCCGTGGAACCGCCGTGGCCCCGGACGTCGTAGAGCACGACGTGGAAGCGGTCGGCGAGGCGGGCGGCCACCTCGGACCACACCTCCTTGCTGTCCGGGTAGCCGTGCACCAGGACCACCGTCGGCCGCTCCGGATCGCCCAGTTCGGCCACGCGCAGCTCGATGCCGCCGGTCCTGATACAACGCTCGCGCGCCCCGTCGAGAGACACCGTCACTTCCCCTCCGCCCAGCGCCGCACATGCGGCAGATCGTCGTCCAGCCAGAACGCGCTCTCCTCGGGATCCTTCGCGTCGGTGACGACGAGGATCTCCTCGAACTTCGCGCCCGTACCCCGGAATCCGAGATGGGGTTCGACCGCCCACAGGCCCGGCTGCGGCGGGTGGTCGGAGAAGCGGTACGGGGACCACAGGGGCGACCAGCCCTCGCGGTGGCCGTGCAGCGCGTCCGCGGCCAGCCCCTTCAGCGACTGCGTGCCGAACCCGAACAGCCGGGGGGAGAAGCGCCGTTCGCGCACCCGGTCCACCTTGTGCGCGATCACGCCGAAGGGGTAGGCGCGATGCCGGTTGGCGTACCCCTGGCGGACCATGAGGCGGTCCACGTCCTGGTAGATCTCGCGCAGCGGCCGCCGCTCGCGCACCTCGGCGAGGATCAGCGCGCGGTGCTCCTCCAGATCGGCCATCAGCCTGTCCTGCACCGGGTTGGGGCCGAGCGAGCCCGAGTAGCCGATGTCGGCGGTGTATCCCTCGAACACCGGGGCCATGTCCAGGATGAACGGCATCCCGGGCTCCAGGCGCCGGTTCGTGGGAAAGAACTGGAGCGGGATCCGGAAGTCCACGAAGGCGGTGCGGTCGCCGAACCAGGCGAAGGGGAGGTGGAACCAGTCGCGCACCCCGCGCTCGCGCAGCCACTCCCGCTGCATCCGTGCGGCCTCACGCTCGGTGACGCCCGGTTCCAGCCGGGCCGCGACCGTCTGCGCGCACTCGTAGGCGAGGCGCTGGACGGTGCGGAAACCCTGCAGTTCCGCCGAGCGTTCACTGGTCAACGCCGTAGCCATGCCACCTCGCCACCGTTGCGGTACGTGCTCGTAACTTGACATCCAGAATCTGGCATTTGTTAGACCGGGCGTCAATAGGTGGCGCCCCGTACCTCTCAAGCAGGGGATCCCTTACGGGACCCGTACATCTGGAGACTGACCCCAAGACGGCTCTCCGGTCTGACGACCCCCGTGGCGCACATCACTACCGTCGACGACGTGACTGTGATCGCGACCGAAAGCCTGAGCAAGCGGTTCCCCCGGGTGACCGCGCTCGACCGGCTGTCCGTGGACATCGGAGCCGGTGTGACCGGACTCGTCGGAGCCAACGGCGCCGGCAAGTCCACCCTGATCAAGATCCTGCTGGGTCTGTCCCCCGCGACCGAGGGCCGTGCCGAGGTGCTCGGCCTCGACGTCGCCACCAAGGGCGCCGCCATCCGCGAGCGCGTCGGCTACATGCCGGAGCACGACTGCCTGCCGCCCGACGTCTCGGCCACCGAGTTCGTCGTGCACATGGCCCGCATGTCCGGCCTGCCGCCCGCCGCCGCGCGCGAGCGCACCGCCGACACCCTGCGCCACGTCGGGCTGTACGAGGAGCGCTACCGCCCCATCGGCGGCTACTCCACCGGCATGAAGCAGCGCGTCAAGCTCGCCCAGGCCCTGGTGCACGACCCGCAGCTGGTCTTCCTCGACGAGCCGACCAACGGCCTCGACCCGGTCGGCCGCGACGAGATGCTCAGCCTGATCCGCCGCATCCACACCGACTTCGGCATCTCGGTCCTGGTCACCTCGCACCTCCTCGGAGAGCTGGAGCGCACCTGCGACCACGTGGTCGTCGTCGACGGCGGCAAGCTCCTGCGCTCCAGCTCCACCACCGACTTCACCCAGACCACGACCACTCTCGCGATCGAGGTCACCGACAGCGACGACCACCCCGACGGCACGCGCGCGGTGCGCGAGGCGCTCCACGCGCGCGGGCTGAGTGTCCAGGACGGCAGCGACGGCCTGCCCGGCGCCGGCCACATCCTGCTGCTCACCGCGCAGGGCGAGGAGACGTACGACCTGGTGCGCGACGTCGTCGCCGACCTCGGCCTCGGCCTGGTCCGCATGGAACAGCGACGGCACCACATCTCCGAGGTGTTCACCAGCAGCGACGAGCAGCGCAAGGAGGCCGTCGGTCATGGCGGTTGAACATCCCCCGGCGACGCCGGGCGACCAGACCCGCATCCACAACATCGGCTACCGCACCTACGACGGCCCCCGCCTGGGCCGCGCCTACGCCCGCCGCTCCCTGTACTCGCAGTCCCTGCGCGGCGCCTACGGCCTCGGCCGCTCGGTGAAGTCCAAGGTGCTGCCGATGCTGCTGTTCGCCGTGATGTGCGTGCCCGCGGCCATCATGGTGGCCGTCGCGGTCGCCACCAAGGCGAACGAACTCCCCCTGGACTACACCCGCTACGCGATCGTCCTCCAGGCCGTGATCAGCCTCTACGTCGCCTCGCAGGCACCCCAGTCCGTCTCGCGCGACCTGCGCTTCAAGACCGTCCCGCTGTACTTCTCGCGGCCCATCGAGACCGCCGACTACGTCCGCGCCAAGTTCGCGGCGCTGGCCTCCGCGCTGTTCCTGCTCACCGCGGCCCCGCTGCTCGTGCTCTACGTGGGCGCGCTGCTGGCCAAGCTCGACTTCACCGACCAGACCAAGGGATTCGCGCAGGGACTCGTCTCCGTGGCACTGCTCTCCCTGCTCTTCGCCGGCATCGGCCTGGTCATCGCCTCCATCACCCCGCGCCGCGGCTTCGGCATCGCCGCCGTCATCGCCGTCCTGACCATCTCCTACGGCGCCGTCTCCACCCTCCAGGCCATCGCGGAGGCACAGGACAGCACCCGCGCCATCCCGTGGATCGGCCTGTTCTCCCCGGTCACCCTCATCGACGGGGTGCAGTCCGCCTTCCTGGGCGCCACCTCCGCCTTCCCCGGAGCGGTGGGCCCCTCGCACTCCGAAGGGGTCGTCTACGTCCTCGTCACCCTGGGCCTGATCGCCGCGAGCTACGGCCTCCTGATGCGCCGCTACAAGAAGGTGGGCCTGTGACCACGCTCTCCATCGACCATGTCTCCCGCTGGTTCGGCAACGTGGTCGCCGTCAACGACATCACCATGACCATCGGCCCCGGCGTCACGGGCCTGCTCGGCCCCAACGGCGCCGGAAAGTCCACCCTCATCAACATGATGGGCGGCTTCCTCGCCCCCTCCACCGGCACGGTCACCCTCGACGGACAGCCGGTCTGGCGCAACGAGGACATCTACCGGCACATCGGCATCGTCCCCGAGCGCGAGGCGATGTACGACTTCCTCACCGGCCGCGAATTCGTCGTCGCCAACGCCGAACTGCACGGCCTCGGCGCCAAGGCGGCCCAGAAGGCCCTGGCCACCGTGGAGATGGAGTACGCGCAGGACCGCAAGATCTCCACGTACTCCAAGGGCATGCGCCAGCGCGTGAAGATGGCCAGCGCCCTCGTGCACGACCCCTCGCTGCTCCTGCTCGACGAGCCCTTCAACGGCATGGACCCGCGCCAGCGCATGCAGCTCATGGATCTGCTGCGGCGCATGGGCGACGAGGGCCGCACGGTGCTGTTCTCGTCCCACATCCTCGAAGAGGTCGAGCAACTCGCCTGGCACATCGAGGTCGTGGTCGCCGGACGGCACGCGGCGAGCGGTGACTTCCGCAAGATCCGCCGGCTGATGACCGACCGCCCGCACCGCTACCTGGTGCGCTCCAGCGACGACCGCGCCCTCGCGGCCGCGCTGATCGCCGACCCGTCGACATCCGGCATCGAGGTCGACCTGGCGGAGGGCGCGTTGCGCGTCCAGGCCGTCGACTTCGGCCGTTTCACCGTCCTGCTGCCCAGGGTCGCCCGCGACCACGGCATCCGGCTGCTCACCGTCTCACCGTCGGACGAGTCCCTCGAGTCCGTCTTCTCGTACCTGGTCGCGGCGTAGGAGGCCGAAGATGTACGACCCCACCGTCGCCCGGCTCACCTACCGGGCCCTGCTCGGCCGCCGTCGGGCCCTCATCCTGGGCGCCCTGCCCCTGCTGCTCATCGCGATCTCCGTGGTCGTCCGGGGCCTCGCCGGCGCCGACGACCAGACCGCGTCCGACCTGCTCGGCGGGCTCGCGCTCGCCACGATGGTCCCGATCATCGGAGTCATCGCCGGCACCGGCGCGATCGGCCCGGAGATCGACGACGGCTCCGTCGTCTACCTGCTGTCCAAGCCGCTGAAGCGGCCCACGATCATCTTCACCAAGCTGATCGTGGCGATAGCGGTGACGATGGTCTTCTCGGCCCTGCCGACGCTCATCGCCGGTTTCATCCTCAACGGCAACGGCCAGCAGATCGCCGTCGCCTACACGGTCGCGGCGCTGGTCTCCTCCATCGCCTACGCGGCACTGTTCCTGCTGCTGGGCACCGTGTCCCGGCACGCGGTGGTCTTCGGGCTCGTCTACGCGCTGGTCTGGGAGGCCCTGTTCGGCTCCCTCGTACCGGGCGCCCGCACCCTGAGCGTCCAGCAGTGGTCGCTCGCCGTCGCCCACAAGGTGGCCGGCGGGGACCTCGTCACCTCCGACGTGGGCCTCACGACTGCCACGGTGCTGCTGGTCGCGGTGACCGTACTGGCGACCTGGTACGCGGGCCAGAAACTCCGGTCGCTGACGCTGGCCGGGGAGGAGTGACCGATGCCTTTGACGGGGCCTTCACTTCTCTCCGCGCACACTGGGCAGACGGGGACGCAGGGCTAGGAGGACGGACATGGCGAACGGGGCGCCGGAGTACGAGGATCGCGAGCGGGGCGGGGACGTGTGGGACGGGCTCGTCCTGGACGAGGAGTTCATACGGGCCGCCGAGACGTCCGAGCCGTCCGCGCGGGCCAGGATGCTCGCGGCCCGCTGGCGCGCCGAGGAGCCCGAGCCGCAGCCGTGGCGTTCCGACGACCCGCCGGCCGGCTGGTTCTTCAGCAAGGCGCGCCGGCGCAGGTGGCGGCGGCGCTGACCTCGTACGGCCGTTTTATTCGGTGGCGTCCAACTCGTCCGACCGGCACAGTGGTTGTGTTCACACCGCCGGACGGGTCGAGGTCCGGCGCCACGTACCGGGAGAGGAGCGGGACGATGTCCATGCACGACAGTACGTCCAGCTCCCGTCAGGGCAGCCCGCGGCGGACTCCGGAGTAGCCGTTACCTCTCCGTAGAGCCCGCAGCGGGATGTACTGCCCGGGGCGGCCGCTTCGAGCACGCGATGTCGCTCTCGCGTGGGCCGCCCACCCGGAGGATTGGCCGAGTGGCGTTGCCACTGGGTCTTGGCCGAAAAACCGATGGCCCGTCGGATGGGTGCGGGTGCGCTGTGGCTGGTCGCGCCCACGCGGCGGAGCCGCATATCGGTACAGCCCCGCGCCCCTGATCGCCTTCGGCGATCCCCTAACCCAGCAACCGCTCCAGCACCACCGCGACGCCGTCCTCCTCGTTCGAGGACGTCACCTCGTCGGCCACCGCCTTCAGCTCCTCGTGGGCGTTGGACATGGCCACGCCCCGGGATGCCCAGGCGAACATCGGGATGTCGTTCGGCATGTCCCCGAAGGCGATCGTGTCGGCGGCCTTGAGGCCCAGGCGGCGGGCCGCCAGGGAGAGGCCCGTGGCCTTGGACAGGCCGAGGGGGAGGAGTTCGACGATGCCGGCGCCCGCCATCGCGACGTTCACGAAGCCGCCCGCGGCGCGACGGGCGGTCTCCGCCAGCTCGTCGTCCGTGAGCGTCGGATGCTGTATGTAGATCTTGTTCAGCGGGGCGCTCCACAGGTCGGACGCGTCCGTGAATGGCGTCGCGGGGAGCGCCCCGGTGAGGGCGTACCCCGGACCCACCAGCACCTCGCCGTCCAGGCCGTCCCGGCTCGCCGCCAGATGCAGCGGCCCGGTCTCCGCCTCGATCTTGGCCAGCGCCACCCCCGCCAGCTGCCGGTCCAGGGTCACCGACGTCAGCAGGCGGTGCGCGCCGGCGTCGTAGACCTGTGCGCCCTGGCCGCAGACGGCGAGGCCCTGGTAGTCGAGGTCGTCGAGGATGTGCCGGGTCCAGGGCACCGCGCGGCCGGTGACGACGATGTGCGCGGCGCCCGCGGCGGTGGCCGCCGCGAGCGCCTCACGGGTGCGTCGCGAGACCGACTCGTCGGAGCGCAGGAGCGTTCCGTCGAGGTCGGTCGCGATCAGCCGGTACGGGAAGCCGGTGCTCACTTGGCGACCGGCTCCAGGACCTCGCGGCCGCCGAGGTAGGGACGCAGCACCTCGGGGACGCGGACGGAGCCGTCGGCCTGCTGGTGGTTCTCCAGGATCGCCACGATCGTGCGCGGGACGGCGCACAGCGTGCCGTTCAGCGTGGCCAGCGGTCGTACGGTCTTGCCCTCACGGACGCGGATCTGGAGGCGGCGGGACTGGAACTCGGTGCAGTCCGAGGTCGAGGTCAGCTCGCGGTACTTGCCCTGGGTCGGGATCCAGGCCTCGCAGTCGAACTTGCGGGAGGCCGAGGAGCCGAGGTCGGCGGAGGCGACGTCGATCACGCGGAACGGCAGCTCCAGCGACGTCAGCCACTGCTTCTCCCACTCCAGCAGGCGCTGGTGCTCCGCCTGGGTGTCCTCCGGGGCGACGAAGGAGAACATCTCGACCTTGTCGAACTGGTGGACGCGGAAGATGCCGCGGGTGTCCTTGCCGTGCGAGCCGGCCTCGCGGCGGAAGCACGGCGAGAAGCCGGCGTAGCGCAGCGGGAGGCGCTCGGCGTCGAGGATCTCGTCGCGGTGGTAGGAGGCGATGGACACCTCGGAGGTGCCGACCAGGTAGAGGTTGTCCTTCTCCAGGAAGTACACGCCCTCCGCGTCCTGGCCGAGGTAGCCGGTGCCGGCCATCGACTCGGGGCGGACCAGCGCCGGGGTGAGCATCGGCGTGAAGCCGGCCGCCGTGGCCTGGGCCATCGCCGCGTTGACCAGGGCGAGCTCCAGCAGGGCGCCCACGCCGGTCAGGAAGTAGAAGCGCGAGCCGGAGACCTTGGCGCCCCGCTCCACGTCGATCGCGCCGAGGAGCTGGCCGAGCTCCAGGTGGTCCTTGGGCTCGAAGCCCTCGGCGGCGAAGTCGCGGATCGTGCCGTGCGTCTCCAGCAGGGCGAAGTCCTCCTCGCCGCCGACGGGGACGTCGGGGTGGACGAGGTTGCCGAGCTTCAGGAGCAGCTCCTGGGTCTCGGCGTCGGCCGCGTCGCGCTCGGCGTCGGCCGCCTTGACGTCGGAGGCGAGCTGGCCGGCCTTCTTGAGCAGCTCGGCCTTCTCGTCGCCGGCGGCCTTGGGGATGAGCTTGCCGAGCGCCTTCTGCTCGGCGCGCAGCTCGTCGAAGCGGACGCCGGACGACCTGCGCCGCTCGTCGGCAGACAGGAGAGCGTCGACGAGCGCGACGTCCTCTCCACGGGCGCGCTGGGACGCGCGCACACGGTCGGGGTCCTCACGGAGCAGGCGAAGGTCAATCACGGGGTCAAGGCTACCGGTGCGTGGTCATCGCCCACGACTCACTATTGCGAAGCGCGCCTTACGTACCGTTATGGGGGAATTGCCGAGCGTGTCGGGGTGCGTCAAGGAAAAGTGTCTCACTCCCTGGGACGGGGCAGCGTGGAGGTCCGGTGTTGACCGGATTTCCTTGTGGAGAACGGCACTTGGCGGGGGTGTTGTCCACAGGGAACCAAGCGTTCCGCGCGGTTATCCACAGGGTGTGCGGAAGATCTGTGGACATTGGAATCGATCATTCCGGTGTCGATTTCCGGGATGAGGAATTCACGGACCAAACCGGCCCCGGGGTCACTTTCGAGTGGAAAAGGGTCGCCCCAAAGGATTGATCGAAGGAAACAAGTGGACGAAGGGTGACCTGTGGGGTGACGGGCCCGGAAGGGCCCAGAAGGGAGATTTGTCGACCCGGTGAGGCATCGCTGTCGACTTGTCCCCAGGTCGAGACGACAGCCTGTGGATAACTCCTGTGGATAACGACGACAGGCGGGCTGACTGGCTAGAACCGACCGTCCTGGCAGCGGGCCACCCAGTCCGCCGCCGACGTGAACTCCTGGTCCGAGGTCCCCGGCCGGGGCGGCGCCACGTCCGCCGCCGTCGCGTCCGCCCTCGGGTAGGAGCCCAGGTAGCGCACCTCCAGACAGATCCGCTTCAGGCCCATCAGCGCCTCCGCCACCCGCCGGTCGGAGATGTGCCCCTCGGCGTCGATGCAGAAGCAGTAGTTGCCGATACCGGCACCCGTGGGCCGGGACTGCAACAGCATGAGGTTGATGCCCCGGGTCGCGAACTCGCCGAGCAGATCACGCAGCCCGCCCGGGTGATCGTCACGCTGCCACAGCACCACCGACGTCTTGTCCGCACCGGTCGGCGCCGCGGGCCGGGCCGGCCGACCGACCAGCACGAAGCGGGTCTGCGCGTTCTCCGCGTCGTGGATGCCGGTCTCCAGGGCCTCCAGCCCGTACAGCGCGGCCGCGAACTCGCCGGCGAACGCCGCGTCGTACTGGCCCTCCTGGACCAGGCGGGCCGCGTCCGCGTTCGAGGCGGCCGACTCCCACTGGGCGTCCGGCAGGTTCTTCCGCAGCCAGTTGCGCACCTGCGGCTGGGCGGCCGGATGGGCGGAGACCGTCTTGATGTCGGACAGCTGCGTGCCCGGCCTGACCAGCAGCGCGAAGGTGATCGACAGCAGCACCTCGCGGTAGATCATCAGCGGGGCGCCCGCGACCAGCTCGTCGAGGGTGGTGGTGATGCCGCCCTCGACGGAGTTCTCGATCGGCACGAACGCGGCCTCGGCCTCGCCGCCGCGCACCGCGTCGAGGGCGGACTGCACGGAGACGTACGGGATCAGCTGCCGGGTGGCCGCCTCGGGAAGCGTACGCAGGGCCGCTTCGGTGAAGGTGCCCTCGGGACCGAGATACGCATAGCTCGCTGGCATGACCTCACCCTAATGGGCCTGCTGCGGCCGGGCGCCGGTGTCTCACGACCGGGTGAACCGGCGTGACCTCACGGCGTCCGGCACCCTCATCGCCGTAGCTCCGGGGCCTTCACGGACCAGGAGCGCTCACCCCTCCAGCAGGCGCTGCCCCACGTACTCCCCCTCCGCCGCCCCGCCCGGCACGGCGAACAGGCCGCTCGACTCGTGGCGGATGAACGCCGACAGCGCGTCCCCGCGGTCCAGCTTCCGCTGCACCGTGACAAAGCCCCGCAGCGGATCGGCCTGCCAGCAGATGAAGAGCAGCCCCGCGTCCGGCGTGCCGTCCGGGTCGATGCCGTCGTGGTACGAGAACGGCCGCCGCAGCATCGCCGCGCCCCCGTTCTTGTCGGGCCGGCTGATGCGCGCGTGCGCGTTCAGCGGGACGACCAGATCGCCGTTCGCGTCGGTCTTCTCCAGGTCCATCTCCGCCGTCTCGCCGCCCCCGGTCAGCGGCGCCCCGTCGGACTTGCGACGCCCGATGACCTGCTCCTGCGCGGCGACCGTCAGCTTCTCCCAGTCGTCCAGGAGCATGCGGATACGGCGTACGACGGCGTAGGAGCCGTTCGCCATCCAGGCGGGCGTCCCCCCGGCCGGAACGAAGATCCGGCGGTCGAAGTCCGCCTCGTCCGGCTTCGGATTGCGCGTGCCGTCCATCTGACCCATCAGATTGCGGGCCGTCATGGGGTGGGTGGTGGCGCCCGGCGACCGGTTGAAGCCGTTCATCTGCCAGCGCACCCTCGCCGCGGCGCCCGCCTCCTTCTGGATCGCGCGCAGGGCGTGGAAGGCGACCAGGGCGTCGTTCGCACCGATCTGAACCCACAGGTCACCGTCGCTGCGGGCCTTGTCGAGACGGTCGGAGGAGAAGTCCGGGAGCGGGTCCAGCGCGACCGGCCGCTGCTTCTCCAGGCCGGTCCGGGCGAAGAAGCTGTGGCCGAAGCCGAAGGTGATGGTCAGCGCGGAGGGGCCCGCGTCCCGGGCCACATCCGTGTCGTCGTGGGGCGCCGCCTCACCCGCCATCAGCCGCCGTGCCGCCTCCGACCAGCGGCGCAGCAGCGCGGCGGCCTCCTTGCGGCCCGCGCCCGCCGCCAGGTCGAAGGCGACGACATGGCCGCGGGCCTGGAGGCCCTGGAGGATGCCGGGCTGATGTTTCCCGTGAAACATCGCGCGCTCGCTGCCGACGGAGGACAGCGGCGTGGGCCCGTCGGGCGCGGCCGCGTACCCCACGGCGCCGCCCGTCGCGCCGAGCACCAGTCCGGTCGCCCCGGCCGTACCGAGCAGGGCACGCCGTGAGAGGCCGGGGGACTGCTGCCCGGGCTCGGCCGGGGCGGGGGCTTGCGAAAGGGTCGGGTCGGGCATGTGCGGTTCAGCCGATCTGCGCGTTCTTGGAGACGGTCGTCTGGTCGACGTCGGAGGTCCGCACGGTCACGGCGATCCTCCAGTCGCCGGCCAGGGGGATCTGCACTCCGCTCGCCGACCAGTGGCCGGTGGTGATGTGGTCGGGGACGACGGGCAGCGGCCCGATCTTCTTGGCCTCCAGGGTGAAGGCGACCTTCACCTCGGGGACGTCGAAGGCGCGGCCGTTGGGCCGGGTGACATAGACGTGCATCTCGTTGGCGCCGGTCCGCGCCGGATCGAGATCGACGCTGACCACGCCCTTGCCGTCGGTGCCGCCGGTGTCGAAGGGCATGTCCAGGGTGAGCGCCCCGGACGTTCCGTCGGACGAGGAGGACGAGGACGACGAGGAGGACGAGTTGGCCGCCGTCGCGGCCTTCGCGTCCTGTTCGGTACGGCCCGGTTCGGTGGACGTCAGCGCGGTCGTCACGGCGAGCAGGACGACGGCGACCCCGGCCTCGGCGAGCACCGAGCGGCGCAGCCCGAAGCGGTTGGTGTCGGAGTCCCGCAGCCGCTTCTGCCGCGCGGCATCGACGGCGGCCCGCTGCCGCGCGAGCTGAGACGCCCGCTTGGCGTCACCGTCGGCGTCAGCCTTCCCGGCGTCACCGTCCGTGTCACCCTTCTTGGCGTCGCCGCCGGAACCCGCGGTGACGTGCTCCTTCGCCTTCTCTGGCGCGCTTTCTCGCGCATCCCCCAGCCGCGCCGTCCACCGCCGCGAGATCCAGGCGATCCCGACCAGCACCGCCACCAGCCCGATCTTCACCAGCAGCAGCTGCCCGTACGTCGTGTCCGTGAACGCCGACCACGAGCCGAGCTGCCGCCACGACTGGTAGGTCCCGGTCGCGACCAGCGTCAGCACGCCACCGAAGGCGACGGTGGAGAACCGTCGTACGGCGGTGGCCTCGACGGGCTGGTCGGCGGGCGCGCGGTACAGCGCGACGAGGAGGGTGGTGAGCCCGCCGAGCCAGGCGGCGACGGCGAGCAGATGCAGGACGTCGACCGGCATGGCGAGGCCGGGCTGGATCCCGGTCGAGGCGTGCTCGGCCATCGCCCAGCTGGCCGCGAGCCCGGCCGCCACGACGGTCCCGCCGATGGCCAGCCCGAAGGTCAGGTCCCGCTTCTCCTCGTCCTCGCGCTTGTCGTACGCCCCGAACAGCACGGCGATGAACAGCGCGGCGGCCGCGAGCAGCAGCAGCCGGGAGACCAGCGCCGCGCCCGTCTTGGTCTGCAGCACATCGCCCAGCAGCCCCAGGTCGAAGATGTCGCCGACCGCCCCGGAGCCGGTGTACGAGCCGCGCAGGAGCAGCAGGAACAGGGTGGCGCCGGTGAGCGCGAGCCAGCCGGAGACGACGAGCCGCTGCACCGCCCGCACCGAGGTCCCGCGCGGCCAGCAGGCCAGCACGAAGGCGGCCCCGCCGACCATCACGATGAACCCGGCGTACGACAGATAGCGCCCGAAGCCGTACAGGCCGCCCACGACCCCGCCGCCGGCCTCCGGCCCGGACGCCGAGACGACGGTCGCGGAGGGCGCGCCGATGGAGAAGGTGTAGGCGCCGGAGACGGGATGGCTGTCGGCGGACACCACCTGGTAGGTCACGGTGTACGTGCCGTCGGGCAGCCCGCTGTGCAGCCGCAGGGCGTACGTCGTACCGCTCGCGTTCGTCGGCTTGCCGGCGTCGACCCGCTTGCCCTTGGGGTCGAGGACGCGCAGCGAGTCGTCGGTGGTGGCGACCTTCTCGGAGAAGGTCAGCGTGACCTGCGCGGGGGCCTGCTGGACCACCGCCCCCTGCGCGGGGTCGCTGCCGGTCAGCGCGGCGTGCGCGCCGGCGGGCCCGGCCGAGGCCAGGAGCGCGCCGACGACGGCCAGGAACAGCAGCGCCCACGTCCGTACGCGGCGGGGGGCGATGGTCTGCGTCAAGGTGATCCCTCCGTGAGATCCGTCAGTTGCCGGTCTTCGGGATGTACGTGGCCGACTCCACCGGCATCTCGACCTCGATGTCCCCGGATGCGGCGAAGTGCAGGGTCACGCTCACCTTGTCGCCCCGCACCGGCTTGCGCTTGAGCTTCTCGAACATCAGGTGGTTCCCGCCGCTCTTGAACACGAGTTCGCCGTGCGCGGGCACGTCGAGGGAGCCGGCCTGCTCCATGGACCCGCCGGAGGTCTCGTGGAGGGTGACCATGCCGGCGGCGTCGCTGGTGACGGACGTCAGCTCGTCCTTCGTACCGCCCTTGTTGGTGACGACGAGATAGCCCGCGGCCATGGAGTCGGAGACGGGCTGCGGCATGTAGGCGCCGCTCGCGGAGAGGGCGGGGCCGGTGTCGTCGGATCCGCAGCCCACGAGGGCCAGCGTGCCGGCGAGGGCCAGCGTGCCGGAGAGCGCGACACCGCGTCCGCCGGGGCGCCTCACGGCCGCTCCCCCTTGATGAGCTTGGGGAGGTCCTTGGTGTAGTCCTCGACGGTGGCCTCCTCCGTGTAGATCACGTACCCGGCGTCCGTCTTCGGGGAGAAGGCGATGACCTGGGTGCCGTGGGTGGAGACCGTCTTGCCGTTCTTGTCCGTGTGCGGCGGCTCGATGGTGATGCCGACGCCGCGGGCGGCGGCCTGGATGGTGGCGAAGTCGCCGCTGAGGCCGACGACCTGCGGGTCGATGCCCTTGAGCCAGGTGCCGAGGGCGGCCGGGGTGTCCCGCGCCGGGTCGGTGGTGACGAACACGATCCGCAGCTCGTCCTGCTGCGCCCGGGGCAGGGCCTTCTTGGCCACGGCGATGTTGCTCATGGTCAGCGGGCAGATGTCGGGGCAGTTGGTGTAGCCGAAGTAGAGCAGCGTCGGCCGGCCCTTGGTCGCGGCGCGCAGGTCGTACTTCTTGCCCTGGGTGTCGGTCAGGACCAGGTCGGGCTTGGCGAACGGCTGGTCGAGCACGATCGCGGACCGCTGGGTGGTGGTCTCCTCGGAGACGGAGGCGACGGAGTTGTCGCCGCCGTCCCCGCTGCCGCAGGCGGAGAGGGTGAGCGCGGCGGCGGCGAGCAGCGCGGCCGCGGCGAACGTCTTCTTGCGCATAGAGAAATGTCCCAGATGTGTGAACTCCGGCGCGCACCGGGGGCCGGGGTACGGCTTCAAGGGCCGTACCGACCGGTGCCTTCATGGGGCCGTACGGACCCCGGTGCGCGGCGCGGACCAGCAGGGGAAGGGGAGGAGCGGGGGATCAGGCCTCGGTGGTGGACCGGCGGCGGCCCGCGAGCACGCCGTACGCCACACCCGCGGCGCCCACCACGATGCCGACGACGCCGAGGACCCGGGCGGTGGTGTCGGAGCCGTCCGAGGAGTCGGAGGAGGCGGAGGCGGACGTGCTGCTCTTCTCGGCGGCGGGGGACGCCGACCCGGCGGAGCCGTGGGCGCCTTCGGAGGCGGCCGAGAGCTTGAGCACCGGCGCCGGGTTCTCCGGCTCCTCCTGCCCGTCCTGCGGCACCTCGATCCAGCGCACGACCTCCTTGTTGGAGTACGTCTGGATCGCCTTGAAGACGAGTTCGTCGGCGTCTTCGGGCAGCGGGCCCACGGACAGCGGGAACTTCTCGAAGTAGCCGGGCTCGATGCCCTTGCCCGACGCCGTCCAGGTGACCTTGGAGACGGCCTCGGCGATCTGCTGTCCGTGCACCGTGAGCGGCTTGGCCAGCTTCGCCTTGGTGATCTGGGCGGTCCAGCCGGGGACCGGCTCGGGCATCACGGAGGCCAGCGGGTGATCGGCCGGGAAGGTCACTTCGAGCTTGGTGGTCGAGGCGTCGTCGCGCTCGTTGGGGACCTTGAAGTCCACGGTCGCGTAGCCGCCCTTCGCGGCGGTGCCCTCGGGGGTCACGCCGACATGCGCGAAAGCGGGGCCGGACAGGACGAGCACGGCCGAACCGGCGACGGCAGCGGCGGCGACGAGACGGGAAGCCTTCATGAGATGCAAGCACTCCACTCTGAGTGAGGTCGGGTGATCGGCGCGCGCAGAGACCTGCGCACGCGCGCGTGCCGCACGACGGCGGCCACCCACTCCGAGGAGGACACCCCGCTTCAGGGGGCACCTCGCTCGGGAGAGCTCGGTCGCGTCGCGTCAGGCAGCGAGAGCGAAGGAGACGGCGGCGGGCGGACCGCGCCGGATCACCGTGTGCTGGAGTGCCGCGGTAGGCGGCGTGGGCGGGGGCGCGAACAGCGCGGTGCGCGCCGTGCGCTCCTCCGGCGCGTGGGGCAGCCCGGCGAGCAGTGCGCGCACCAGCGCGAGCGCCCCGCGCAGGGACCGTACGAGCGCCCCGTCGGCGAACTCCCGCGCCGACAGGTCGAGCAGCCGCAGCAGGGCGAGGTCCGCGCGCCGCAGCAGCCAGCCGGCGGCCAGGGCGGCGAGGACGTGCGCGAGCAGCATGGAGAGGGAGGGCAGCAGCGAGGTGGACGCCGCCCCGGCGGACACGGCGTCGGCCGAGTGACCCATCCCGCTCATGCCGGCCATGCCGGACGATCCGCTCATGCCGAGGGCCCCGTCCATGCCGGACGATTCGCCCGTGCCCGAAGGCGCGCCCCAGCCGGGCGCCCCGCCGTAGATCCGTGCGTCGACGAGGATCCGCCGGGCCCGTGCCGGGGTGAGCGGGGCCGCTGTGGTGCCGCACAGCAGCCGTGCCGCCTGCGCGACGACCCAGTCGCCGGAGGAGGACGCGGACGCCGTCGGGGCCGTGCCGCCGCCGGTGGGCTGGGCCAGCCCGAACAGCGTGTGCAGCAGGATCTGGCCGGCGGCCAGCGGCGCGGCGATGCCCGGCAGGGAGCGCGTGCGCCCGGCGAGCGGTGCCACGACCGCGCAGACCCCGAGGAATCCCGCGCCCAGCGTCCACAGCGGGACCGTGGCGCAGGAGGCCAGCGTGTGACCGGCGGCGGCCAGCACGACGCAGACCGCGGCGAACACCGCGGCCCGCAGCAGCCGGAGGTCGGCTCCGGAGTGCACCGTGCGCCGGTGGGGGTCAGTCATGGCGGGCACATCATCCCACTGACCCCGCGGCGTCCGGACGGCAGGTCCACAAGATTCGGAAGGAGCGGGAAGATCACCTTCTGGTGCAAGTGATGGGCATGGGCACCACATACACCGATTGATGCGCGTGGCGCATCCCCCATATGGGCGGCGTCACGTCGATTTCGCGCTTACACACGGGTGATGGCGGCAATACGTAGGGGTATGTCGAGCCGCGGCCAGGAGGCTGGAGCATGAGCATCTGGTGGTCACTCCATCTGCGGCGCGAAGCCGCGAGCGTGCCCCTGGCCCGCCGCCTGCTGCTCGGCACCATGGAGACGGCGGGCGTCGACCCCGACATCTCCTACGACCTCTCGGTGGCCCTGAGCGAGGCGTGCGCCAACGCGGTCGAGCACGGCGGCCGCACCGCGCACGGCGGCTGTTCGGAGGCGTACCGGGTCACCGCCTACCTCGACGGCGAGAAGTGCCGGATCGAGGTCGCCGACTCGGGCCCGGGCTTCGCGGTCGACGCCACCGTCAGAGCGGTCCACGCCGACGCCGAGCAGGGCAGAGGGCTGTATCTCATCCGTGAGCTCGCCGATCACGTCCACATCGGCAACAGCCCGGAGCGCGGCGGCGCGGTGGTGAGCTTCGACAAGATGCTGAAGTGGCGCAAGGACGCACCCCTCGTGGCCGTGTGAGCCCACCGGTACGCCGCCCGCCGCTCACCCCACCCGCACGGCGCGCGGGCTGACGTCGTCCGCGGTTCCCCGGCCGGCGGCCCACCGCGTCGCCGGCCCCATCGCGTACGACGCCCCGACGGTCACCGCGCCCAGCAACAGCCAGCCGGGCGTGCCCCACTCCACGAGCAGCGAGGTCAGCACGAGCGGCCCGAGGGTGCGCGCCACGGTGACGCCGGTCCCGAAGAACCCCTGGTACTCGCCCACCCGGTCGGCCGGGGCGAGGTCGAACGACAGCTGCCAGGACCCGGCCGACTGCCCCATCTCGGCGACCACTTGAAGCACCGCCCCGAACACGAGCAGCCCCACGGCCATCCCGACCCCGGCCCCCGACGACAGGGCGAACGCGACGCACGCGCCGAGCATCACCCACCCCGCCCGCCGTATCACGCGCGTGGCGGAGCCCAGTCCGTCCACCCCGCGCGCCGCCCGCACCTGGAAGAGCGTCACCGCCCCGGTGTTGAGCACGAACAGCCCTGACACCAGCCAGGCCGGCGCCCCGGTCCGGGAGGTGATCCACAGCGGCAGCACCAGACTGAGCAGCGGCAGCCGCAGCAGCAGCACGGTGTTGAGGAGCGCGACGAGCGCGTACGGCCGGTCGCGCAGCACCCCGATCCCACCGCCCCGCCGACCGCCGCCCGGCGCCACGGAGGGCAGCGCGAGCAGCAGCCCCGCGCACACCAGGAAGCTCACCGCGTCCAGCGCGAACACGGCCAGATACGCCGCCCGTGTCCCGGCGTGCAGCGCGAGCCCGCCGAGCGCCGCGCCCACCGCCAGCCCGCCGTTCAGCGTGGACTGCAACCGTGCCAGCAGCCCGGTCCGCTCCCCGGCGGGCACCAGCCCCGCCAGCAGCGCCTGCCGGGCCGCCGCGAGCCCCGACTGCGCGGCGGCGTAGGCACACGCCACGAGCACGAACGGCACGAACCCCCGTACGACCATGAACGTCCCGACCGCCAGGGCCGTGCCCAGCGCCAGCAGCACCGCCGTGCCGCGCGGCCCGCGCCGGTCGGCGAGCCGCCCCAGCGGCACCCCGGCGAGCGAGCCGACCGCCCACCCCACGGTCAGCCCGAGCCCCACGCGCGCGGGGGAGAGACCGACGACCTGGGTGAAGTAGAGCGCGGAGGTGGTGTAGTAGGCGCCGTCGCCGACGGAGTTGCTCAGCTGGGCGAGCGCGAGAAGGCGGTGCGATGCGGGGCTCATGGGATCGACACTAGAGAAGCAATGGGCCCCTGGGAGGCACCAATAGGGCGCTCTTTCAAGGGCCCAATCAAGCGCTGGCAAGGCCCGGTTCAGGGCCCGTCGAGCACCTCCGCCAGCGCCTCCAGGGCCTTCGGATAGGCCCGCTCCCGTGGCGTCCCGTACCCCACGACGAGCCCCTGCGGCCGGCCGGGAAGCCCCGGAACGTGCCAGTGGTCCCCGAGCCGTCCCACCGCGAGCCCCGCCGCCTCCGCGCGCGCCACGACCTCCGCCTCGTCGGCGACCTCCACCAGCGCGTGCAGTCCGGCCGCGATCCCGCGCACGCCCCGCCGTCCGCCCAGCCGGTCCAGGAGCAGGTCCCGGCGCCGCCGGTAGCGGAGCCGGCAGGCGCGCACGTGACGGTCGTAGGCGTGGCTGTCGATCAGTTCGGCGAGCGCCAACTGCCCGATGGACTCGGTGTGGTGGTCGGTGTGCAGCTTGACGTCGGCGACGGCGTCGACGAGGTGGGGCGGCAGCACCATCCAGCCGAGCCGCAGCGCGGGCCCGAGCGTCTTCGAGGCGGTCCCGAGATAGACGACCTGCCCGGGCGACATGCCCTGGAGCGCGCCGACGGGCTGCCGGTCGTAACGGAACTCCCCGTCGTAGTCGTCCTCGACGATCAGCGCGTCCCGCGCGCGTGCCCAGTCGCTGAGGGCCCGCCGCCGCTCGGGGTGCAGGGTCACACCGGTCGGGTACTGATGGGCGGGCGTGACGACGACGGCGGAGACGTCCGCCAACCCCTCGACGACGAGCCCCTGTTGATCGACGGGCACCGGAACCACGCGGCCCCCGTTGCGCCGCACGACGTCCCGGTGGAAGCGCAGCCCCGGATCCTCCATGCCGACACCGGCCCCCTCCAGCACGCGCGTGAGGAGCGCGAGCCCCTGCACATAGCCGGAGGTGATCACGATCCGTTCGGGCGGCGCGATGACACCGCGGGCCCGCCCCAGATACCCGGACAGGGCCTGCCGCAACTCGACGCGGCCCCGGGGATCGCCGTAGTCGTAGGCCACCGAGGGCGCGGTGGCGATGGCCCGCCGCAGCGCCCGCAGCCAGGCGGCGGCGGGAAAGGCCCCGACGTCGGGCGACCCGGGCCGCAGATCGAACACCGGCTCACGCGCGCGCGTGACGGCCCGGGGTGGACCGGCGTCGGCGGAGGGCAGCAGGGCGACCCGGGTCCCCGACCCCTGCCGAGCGGTGAGAAACCCCTCGGCGACGAGCTGGTCGTACGCCGCCTTGACGGTGTTCCGCGACACCCCGAGCTCCTCGGCGAGCCGCCGCGTGGCCGGGAGCAGCTCCCCAGGCGCGAGCCGCCCGTCCCGCACGGCATCGCGCAGGGCCCGCTCAAGTCCGGCGCGACGCCCTTCGGCGACGTCGGCTTCGAGATGCAGGTCCACAACAACTCCCCGAAAGGGGCGCGGGGAACTGCGCGATCAGCCACAGAAAACCCGCACACCGCGACGAAAGGCCGGGCACCCCGTCGGAACCCGGCCGATCGACCCTACTCAGCCCTTCAGCGAAGCCATCCAGCTCTCGACCTCGTCCGACCGCCGAGGCAGCGCAGCGGACATGTTCCGGTTCCCGTCCTCGGTCACCAGGATGTCGTCCTCGATCCGCACCCCGATGCCCCGGTACTCCTCCGGCACGGTCAGATCGTCGGCCTGGAAGTACAGCCCGGGCTCGACGGTGAGCACCATGCCGGGCTCGAGCGTCCCCTCGACATAGGCCTCGGTCCGCGCGGCAGCGCAGTCGTGCACGTCCATGCCGAGCATGTGCCCGGTCCCGTGCAGCGTCCACCGCCGCTGCAGCCCCAGCTCCAGCACCCGCTCGACGGGCCCCTCGACCAGCCCCCACTCCACGAGCTTCTCGGCCAGCACCCGCTGCGACGCGTCGTGGAAGTCCCGGAACTTCCCGCCCGGCTGGACGGCCGCGATGCCGGCCTCCTGGGCCTCGTAGACGGCGTCGTAGATCTTCTTCTGGATCTCGCTGTAGCGGCCGTTGATCGGCAGCGTGCGCGTGACGTCGGCGGTGTAGTACGTGTGCGTCTCGACGCCCGCGTCGAGCAGCAGGAGATCACCGGACCGCACGGGTCCGTCGTTGCGCACCCAGTGCAGCGTGCACGCGTGCGGGCCGGCCGCGCAGATGGAGCCGTAGCCGATGTCGTTGCCCTCCACGCGCGCGCGGAGGAAGAACGTGCCCTCGATGTACCGCTCGGAGGTCGCCTCGGCCCGGTCGAGGACCTTCACCACGTCCTCGAAGCCGCGCACGGTGGAGTCGACGGCCTTCTGCAGCTCGCCGATCTCGAACTCGTCCTTGATCAGGCGCGCCTCGGACAGGTAGACCCGCAGCTCCTCGTCGCGTTCGGCGGTGACCTTGTCGGTCAGGGCGGCCTCGATGCCGGCGTCGTAGCCGCGGACGACCCGGACCGGGCCGGTCGCCTCGCGCAGCGCGTCGGCCAGCTCGCGGACGTCGGAGGCGGGGATGCCGTACAGCTTCTCCGCCTCGGTGAGGGAGTGGCGTCGGCCGACCCACAGCTCGCCCTGGCCGGAGAGCCAGAACTCGCCGTTCTCGCGGTCGGAGCGCGGCAGCAGGTAGATCGTCGCCTTGTGCCCGTCGGCGATCGGCTCCAGGACGAGCACGCCGTCCTCGGTCTGGTTGCCGGTGAGGTACGCGTACTCGGAGGAGGCGCGGAAGGAGTACTCGGTGTCGTTCGCGCGGACCTTCAGGTTGCCCGCGGGGATCACCAGCCGCTCGCCCGGGAAGCGGGCGGAGAGCGCGGCGCGGCGGGCGGCGGTCTCGGCGGCCTGGGCGATCGGCTTCAGGTCGCGCAGCTCCGTGTCGGCCCAGCCCGACTTCATGTTCTCGGCAAGCTCGTCGGACACGCCCGGGTACAGGCCGTTCTTCCGCTGCTTGATGGGCTCCTCGGACTCAGCTTCCGGGCCCGCTGCGGTAGCAGCAATGGACTCAGCCGGGTTGAGCTCGTCGGCCACGGTCATCCTCCTAGATACGGCACTGGACCCCGTCCATCGTACGGTCGTACGGGAGGGGGCCCAGTGGGGAAGGACCTGTGACCGGAGACTGCTATGGCCGGGGTCACGCGCGCGTTATGGCTGTTCAAGGGCCGCTCAATCGAATCGCGCCGCGAGCAGCGCCACGTCCTCGTCGCTGTCGCCCCCGTCCAGCCCGTCCGGCAGCACGGTCCGCAGCACATGGTCGGCGATGGCGTCCGGATCGTGCCGGAGCCCCTTCGGTACGCCCGCGGCCGCCGCGTGCAGCCGGGCGAAGGCCCGGTCGACGGGGTCGCCGGTGCGGTGCAGCAGCCCGTCCGTGTACAGCAGCACGGTCTCGCCCGGCTCCGCCTCCAGCTCGACGCTCGGCGCCTCCCAGCAGGCCAGCATGCCCAGCGGCGCGGAGACGGACGTCTCCACGAACTCGGTGCGCCGCTCCCCGACCAGCAGCGGCGGGCAGTGCCCGGCCCCCGCGAGGGTGAGCTTGCGGAGCGCGGGTTCGCAGTAGGCGAACAGGGCGGTGGCCGAGCGGGCGGGCTCGGTGAGCCGCAGCAGCAGCTCCAGGTCGGAGAGGACGGCTACGGGATCCTCGCCCTCCATGACGGCGTACGCGCGCAGGCTGGCCCGCAGCCGACCCATCGCGGCGACCGCGCTCGGCCCCGAGCCGGTCACCGAGCCGACGGCCAGGCCCAGCGCCGCGTCCGGCAGGGGCAGCGCGTCGTACCAGTCGCCGCCCCCGCGCGGGCCGGTACGGTGCCGTGCCGCCAGCTGCATCCCGGCGACCCTCGGCAGCCGGGACGGCAGCAGTTCCTCCGCCATCGTCGCCATGCACGCGCGCGTGCGCTCGACCTCGCGCAGCAGGGCGAGGTGCTCGGAGGCGTAGCGGATGTACAGGCCGGCCAGATGGCGCTGTCGCTCCACCGGCTCGGCGGGCTCGTCGTAGAGCCAGACGGCCGCGCCGAGGCGGCCGGTGGACTCGCCGGCGAGGGGGAGCGCGTAGCTCGCGGCGTAGCCGAGGCGGGCGGCGACCTCCCGTTGGCGCGGGTCGAGGCCGTCCTCGGCGAACAGGTCGGGCTGGGCGATCTCGCCCTCGCCGCCGGGCAGTCCGTCCAGGATGCGGCCGTACGACAGCGCGCTGCGCGGGACGGTCTCGATGTGTCCGAGGTCGGCGCGGCCGAGGCCGAGGCCGATGGTGGTGTCCGGGCCGAGTCCGTCGGAGGGTTCCAGGACGACGAGACCGCGCCGGGCGCCCACGAGGGAGGCTCCGGCGCGCAGCAGCTCGGTCAGGGCGTCGGACAGGGACTCCGTGCGTGCCAGCCGTTCGGTCAGTTCGTGCAGGGTCGTGAGGTCGGAGACCCAGCCGGCGAGGCGGTCCTGGAGCAGTGCCCCGGCGCCCGGCGGGGGGACCGGTGAGGTGGCCGGGACCGCGTGTGCGGCGGCGGCAGTGTGGGCGGGCGCGGGAACCGTTGAATCGATTCCGGCCACTTTCGGAGGGTGAGGGGCGTTCATGGTGTCCGGCTCTCGGACCGGCGCGTATTGCTCAAAAGCATCGCAAACCCCCATGTGATTCTGCGCCGCTAGCAGTGTCTCCACATGTACACGCACTCGTGAGGGGATGTCCAGCATTGTCCTGCTGGGATTCCTGGTGTCCGTGGGTAACCGGATCACTTGTCGTATACCTCTTGCGTAAAGGCAAAGTTGGCTTAAAACTGCCTCGGGTAACGGGGTATTGCGGTCGACTGGGCTTGCTCCACGGAGCGTCACAGCGGTCGTGATGGGTACGTACTCGGAGAAGGCCAGGGGTGGTTGACAGCCACCCGGAACCTGGTGACCGACCCGGGCGTCCTATCCACCGACGACCGTGCCCCATCCTCCCGTGGCGGAGGCGAAGAGAAATACGCGGGACGCAAAACGCCAGACTTCGCCACCCCACGCCACGCCCATGATTTAGATGGGCGCAGTATGGACGAGGCTGCGGCAGCAGCAGCCAAACGCTCGACCCAGAGGGGTTCCCCCTGCCCTGAGCAGGGGTGTGATGCGCCAACAGGTACGCCCAGTGAAGTGATCGACACATGGTGTGATGTGGCCCACGGTGTTGCCAGCGGTGCAACGGAAAGGAACGAGCGCTCATGCGCGAGATCCTCGGAAGGCGACGCAGGCTCCTGCGCGGTGACGGGAGGCCGGAGCAGATCAGCGCGGCCCTGACCTACGCGACGCGATGGCGGTGGCCCGTACTCCCGGGTGTGGCGGCCGATCCGCAGGCACGCTCCCGCTGCGGCTGCCCGGACCCGGAGTGCACGGTCCCCGGCGCGCATCCCTTCGATCCCGGCCTGCTCGCGGCGACCACCGACGCCCGCATGGTGCGCTGGTGGTGGACCAACCGGCCGACCGCCCCGATCGTCCTGGCCACCGGAGGCCAGGCCCCCTGCGCGGTGAGCCTGCCCGCCCTGCCGGCCGCGCACGCCCTCGCCGCGCTCGACCGCGCGGGCATGCGCCTCGGCCCGGTCGTCGCCTCCCCCACCCGCTGGGCGATCCTGGTCAAGCCCTACTCCATGGAGCAGCTCGGCGAACTGCTCTACGCCAAGGACTTCGTCCCCGGCTCCCTCCGCTTCCACAGCGAGGGCGGCTATCTCGCCCTGCCGCCCTCCGAGACCGGCCAGGGCGCCATCCGCTGGGAACGCGCCCCGCTGCCCGGCTCCGCCTCGCCCTGGCTGCCCGATGTCGAGGCCGTGGTGGACGCGGTCGTCGACACCCTCACTCGTACGGGTGTGAGCGCGCCCGAGTTGTAGGGGTGTCGGGCGCGCGCGGGGCGGAAGGCGCGCGTCGGCTGGCTATCTTCCGCACATGAACCTTCGTCTGCTCGCCCTGGGCGCCGTCGCGACCTGCGCGGTCGTCCTGCCCCTCGCGGTGGCGTCGGCCGGGCCCGTGGACGACGAGACCGACACGGCCGTACGGTCCTCCCGTACGGCCGTCCGCATGCCACCGCCCGACGGACGCGCCGCCGACACCTCACCCCGCGACGATCTCAAGGAGCCCGTCGGCTCCCCGCGGCTGCTCGGCCTGGGGCTGGCCACCGCCGCCCGCTGCGGCCCCGAACTCTCCTCCCCCGACGGCGTCGAGGCGCAGACCTGCGTGCTCACGCAGGGCGCGGAGACCTGGGCGCGCACCTACTACCGCAACGCCACCGGCCGCGCCCTGGACGCCGTGCTGAGCCTGATGGGGCCGGAGGGGCGGACGGTGCAGATGCGGTGCGCGCCGAGCGCCGACGACGAGCCGGCGAGTTGTGAGACGCCGCGTGAGCGGACCCGTGGCGAGGCGGGCGCCTACTCGGCGGTGGCGGAGTTCGCCGACACGGCCGAGGGAGCGCCGCTGCTGCTGCGCTCGGGGAGCAACTCCCAGGCGGATACGGGCAGTTGACGCCCGGCGCCGAGATGTACACGCGGCCGGGCATGGAAAGACCCGGTTGCTGGCGACGGGGGATGCACCAGCAACCGGGCTACTCGAACGGTAACAAGAGATCTGCTCCAAGCAAATTCGATCTCCTGTTTTCATCGGCTTTCCGGACACCCGCTGAGCGGCGCTTTCTGGCTCCGACTCACCTTGCGCGTCCGGGAGTTGTGAGTGGAGTCACCCCGTCCGGCCGCAGGGCGTCAACCGAGGGTCAGCTGAGGGTCACCTGCCGGTTGGTCAGCCCGCCCCGCGCGCGACGCTCGTCCGCGGTCAGCGGGGCGTCCACGGCCAGGGCGGCGGCGAGCCGCTCGGCGAACTCGGCGGCCGGCTTCTCCACGTCCTCCGCGGTCACACCGGTCGGCAGGTCCCACACCGGGACCGTGAGGCCGTGCGCCCGGAAGGAGCCCACCAGGCGCGTGCCCTCGCCCAGGCCGGAACGGCCCGCCGCGTGCAGCCGGGCGAGCGCGTCGAGCAGCTGCTCCTCGGGGTGCGGCATGACCCAGCGCAGATGGTTCTTCTCCGGGGTCTCGCACCAGTACGCGGCGTCGACGCCGGTCAGCTTGACGGTCGGGATCGCCGCCGCGTTGGCCCGCTCCAGGGAGGCGGCCACCTCCGGCGTCGCATTGTCCGAGTCCGGCACCCAGAACTCGAAACCGCTGTGGACAACTGGCTCGAACGCGCCTTCCGGGTCGAGCAGATCCTGCAGCCGCGGACCGTCGGCCGGGGCGCGGCGGCCCTGCACGGGCGTGCCGGGCTGGGCCTCCAGCGCGCGCAGGAGCGTGTCGGCGAGGTCGCGGCTGATGTCGCCGGACGCGGTGTCGTTCTGCAGGCCGAGCAGGACCGCGCCGTCGTCGCGGCGCAGCGCCGGCCAGGCCATCGGCAGGACGGTGGCGAGGGTGACCGAGGGGACGCCCTCGGGCAGACCGTCCTTCAGGGTCAGCGCGACCGTGGCCGCCGGGACCAGCTCGCGCAGGGCCACCCAGTCGCACTCGCCCGGCAGCCCCTCGAACGGACGCTGCACCAGCTCGGTCACCGCGTGCGCGGCGGCCCGGCCGTGACAGGCCTTGTAGCGTCGGCCGCTGCCGCAGGGGCAGGGCTCACGGGCGCCGACGACCGGGATCTCTCCCTCAGTGATCTGCGGCCGCGTGGCCTTCGTCTGGGGTCGCTTCTTGGCCATCTGGGTGTCTCCCGGTTACGGCTCGTCTGGTACGGCGGGAGCCTAGCCGTTCGTACGGGGAGTCACCGGGACCTGTGGACAACGCACGAGGGAGTGCCTTCGCTAGTCGAGGTCCTCGAACGCGTCTGCGAAGTCCAGCTCGGGCATCGACGCCACCGACGGGGCGCCGACCCGGGAGGCGAAGTCGTCGCGGCGGCAGACCGCGTCCGGATCGTGCACGTCCTCGTGGACGACCACCCACACCGTGACCTCGCCGTGGGTGTCGTCCCGGACACCCCAGTCGTCGGCCAGGGCCGTGATGATGTTGAGCCCGCGGCCGCCGTGCGCGGTGACCGAAGGAGTGGCCGGCGCGGGACGGGTCGGGCCGCCACCGTCGGTCACCTCGACGACGAGCCGACCGCCCGGATCCACGCGCCACGCGGCCCGGACGTCCCCGTCGCCCGCCAGGGCGTCGCCCAGGGGCCGGCCGTGTTTGCAGGCATTGCTCAAGAGTTCGGACAGGATCAGTACGGCATCGTCGATGACCGCTTCCGACACCCCGCCACTGCGCAGTTGATCGCGCATGCGGTGTCTCGCCTTCCCCACGCCCGCAGGGCCATGGGGTACGGCCATGCTCGACGACGTGGGCACCTCCTGTGCCACCACCAACGCCACCCCCGAGACCTCCTTCGCCCCACGCCACGGTGTGGATGCCCCATTGGCCTGTACCGGAAACCGGCCAATCCTCGTCCGGTGACGCATTCGCAACGATCGAATACGGACCGAACGCGCCGGAGCACTCCCTGTAGCGGAGCTGCGGTCGTGCGTCGTTCCTGTGGCTGGATTTCGATGGTGTGGCCGAAACGGAGGATGCTGTAGCCAGCCTGTGTGGTCAAGAGGTGTGGGTGGGACTTGAAGGCCCTTTTGGGACTTCTGTGACCTGAGGGGCGGTCAGCGGCCCAGTTGGCGCAGCACCGCGCGCGGGCGGTTGGTGATGATCGCGTCCACGCCCAGTCCGACGCAGAGGTCGACCTCGTCCGGCTCGTTCACCGTCCAGACGTGGACCTGGTGGCCGTTGTTCTTCAGGCGCTCCACGTACGCGGGGTGATTGCGCAGGATCCGGACCGAGGGACCCGCGATACCGACCCCGGCCGGCAGTCGTCCGTCGCGCAGACGGGGCGAGGCGAACTGCATGAGGTAGACGGTCGGCAGCGTCGGCGCCGCGGCCCGCACGCGATGCAGCGAGCGCGCCGAGAAGCTCATGACCCGGACCGCGGACTCCGCGGGCGCGGCCGGGGCGTCCAGCCCGAACCGCTTCAGCAGGAGCAGCAGCCGCTCCTCCACCTGCCCCGCCCAGCGTGTGGGGTGCTTGGTCTCGATGGCCAGCTCCACCCGCCGCCCCGCGTCCGCGACCAGCTCCAGCAGCCGCTCCAGGGTCAGCACGGAGGTGTGCTCCTGGTCCTCGGGCCGGAACTCCCAGTCCGGCTCCTCGTCACGCGTGCGTACCGCCTCGCGCGCCTTCCAGGAGCCGAAGTCCAGCGCGGTCAGGTCGGCCAGCTCCAGGGCGGAGACCGCGCCGCGGCCGTTGGACGTACGGTTGACGCGGCGGTCGTGCACACAGACCAGGTGGCCGTCCGCGGTCAGCCGTACGTCGCACTCGAGGGCGTCGGCGCCGTCCTCGATCGCCTTCCGATACGCGGCCAGGGTGTGCTCGGGCGCCTCCTCGGAAGCTCCGCGGTGGGCGACGACTTGGATGGGCTGCTGCTGCCGTGCGTGAGTCACCGCGTCATGGTGCCACCTATGAGATGTTCCTAAGAAGCGCCCGTAATGTCGTGAATGTCTTTCATAAGGACTGGCCTCGGACCCACAGCCACCGCTTATGGTGCTCTGACGGCCCGTGGGAAAAGCTGGAGCGTACAAAAGCACATGCACAGCTGCAGCGCGCCGGGTCGACGACAAGCGTGAACGGGCGTGACCAAGTGCGACCCAGTACGACCACCGACGACAACAGCCGTGGATCGAGGAGAAGAGCTGTGAGCACCGAGAACGAGGGCACCGCGGTACCCCCCGCCCCGTCAGCACCCCCCGTGCCGGTGGAATCTCCCGCTGCTGCCGACCGGGCCACCGCGCCCGAGGCCGAGACCGCTGTGCAGCCACTGGTCCGCAACGGTGTCGCTGCGGCCAACGGGGCGGCTCCGGCGCAGGGGGCGGGTGAGGCCCACGGCGCGGCTCCGGAGCACGGGGCTGCTGAGGCTCACGGCGCTGCTGCGGCCAACGGCGCGGGTGTGGCCCATGGCACCGCTGTGGCAAATGGCGCGGGTGTGGCCAATGGGACGGCTGCTGGTCAGGCCTCCGCCCCGGCACCGGCCTCCGCTCCCGCCTCTGCCCCAGCCCCGGCCTCCGCTCCCGCCTCCGCCCCGGCTCCCGCTCCCGTTTCCGCGGACTGGCCGCCGCCGTCGGCCCCGCAGGGCTCGACGCTCCCGCAGGGCCAGGCCCCGACCGCCGCCTACGGCACCCCGGACGCCCCCCACGGCGCCACTCCCGGCACCCCCGGCACCTCCGGTACGCCTGGCACCCCTGGGGCCCCCGCAACGCCCGGCACCCCCGAGGCCGGTTTCTCCCAGGGAGGCTGGCCGCCTCCGCCCCCCGCCACGCCCTCCTACGCCGACCCCGACGCCGGTGGCGCGGGTGGTCCCGGGTGGGGTGCGGCGTACACCGCCCAGCAGCCGGCGCCGAAGCCGAAGAGCGGCCGGGGCGGTCTGATCGCGGCCGTCCTGGTGGCCGCGCTGGTCGCGGGCGGAATCGGCGGCGGCCTCGGCTACACGCTCGCCAAGAACGACGACAACAGCAGCTCCACGACGGTCTCCGCGTCCGACAGCGGCGGCTCGGTCAAGCGCGACCCGGGCACGGTCGCCGGCGTGGCCGCGAGGGCGCTGCCCAGCACGGTCACCATCCAGGCGGAGTCGAGCAGCGGCGAGGGCGGCACCGGCACGGGCTTCGTCTTCGACACCGAGGGCCACATCGTCACCAACAACCACGTCGTCGCGGACGCGGTCGACGGCGGCAAGGTGACGGCGACCTTCCCGAACGGCAAGAAGTACGACGCCGAGGTGGTGGGCCACGCCCAGGGCTACGACGTCGCGGTCATCAAGCTGAAGAACGCGCCGTCGGACCTGAAGCCGCTGACCCTGGGCGACTCCGACAAGGTGGCCGTCGGCGACCCCACGATCGCGATCGGCGCGCCCTTCGGCCTCTCCAACACGGTGACGACGGGCATCATCAGCGCGAAGAACCGCCCGGTGGCCTCCAGCGACGGCTCCAGCAGCAGCTCGTCGTACATGAGCGCGCTGCAGACGGACGCGTCGATCAACCCGGGCAACTCCGGCGGCCCGCTGCTGGACGCGCAGGGCAACGTCATCGGCATCAACTCGGCGATCCAGTCCACCGGCGGTGGCGGTCTGGGCGGCTCGGGCCAGTCCGGCTCGATCGGCCTGGGCTTCGCGATCCCGATCAACCAGGCGAAGTACGTCGCCCAGCAGCTGATCAAGACGGGCAAGCCGGTGTACGCGAAGATCGGCGCGTCGGTCTCCCTGGGGGAGTCCTCGGACGGCGCGAAGATCACCGACGAGGGCAGCGGCGGCTCCGCGGCGGTCGAGCCGGGCGGCCCGGCCGCCCGGGCCGGTCTGAAGGCGGGCGACGTGATCACCAAGCTGGACGACATGCCGATCGACAGCGGCCCGACCCTGATCGGCGAGATCTGGACCCGTAAGCCCGGCGACAAGGTCACGCTCACCTATGAGCGCGACGGCAAGTCCCACACGGTGGAACTCACCCTGGGGTCCCGTACGGGCGACAGCTGACAGCTAGCGGTCACAGGGGTGCTCCTCACCGAGGGGCACCCCTTTTCCGATCTCATCACCCGACTCTCATCACCCGAATGCCGTACGACCCTCTTTCGGATCGCGTTCGTTATGCGGACGTAAGGAGTGCCGAACAGGCCTGGAGAAAGGATTCTTCCTCCGGCCTGATGAATGATTGTCCGAACAGGATCAGGGTGATGGGGTACAACGACAGCGCGAACTTCTACGTCCCGTACTACCCCGTGAGGTCAGGGCACGAGGTGGGAGACCCGTACGGCGGCGCCCTCATCCCCACGCAGCAGTCCTGGGACGACAGACCGCTGGACGCCGACGCCACGCTGAGCCAGCAGAGCCCGGAGGAGGAGCCGGGCCACCGGCAGCCGTCCAGGATCGACCGGCGGCGCACCCGCCCGAAACCGCGATTCCTCACGGTTTATCGGCGCATCACCCAGGTGACGCTCCTCTTCGCCGTCATCGCGGTGTGCGCGGCATGCCTGCTGGCCTGGTCCATCACCTATACCTACGGCCAGCTCTGCACGATCGCCGGTTCCGTACTGCCCGTCGATCTCGCGCAATGGTGGCCGCTCACGGTGTACGGGCCGTGGTTCGTCGCGGCTCTTTCGATTCTGCGGGCGACCGTTCAGCACCAGCCGGCGAATCGTTCCTGGGGCGTTCTGCTGGTGACCTCGGGCATGGCCGTGGCCCTGTGCGTCAGCCACTCGTCCCACTCGGCGCTGGCCCTCGTGACCCTCGGCATCCCGCCGATCACCTCGCTGGTGTGCTTCTGGGAGCTCGTCGGCCAGTTCTCCTCCCGGCACCGCATCCGCAAGGGCGCGCACGCGCAGCAGCGCCCCAGGGCCTGAGGAAGTCCGGCCACTACGGACCACGGTCCCCGCGAAACGCTCGATCCCGGTACGCTGTACCCCGCTCCGCCCCAGGTGGGCGAGGGCAGGGGTGGGTTGCCCGAGCGGCCTAAGGGAACGGTCTTGAAAACCGTCGTGGCGCGAGTCACCGTGGGTTCAAATCCCACACCCACCGCAGAGTTCACCCCGAAGGGGCGCCCCTCACCGAGAGGCGCCCCTTCGGTCATCGACAGGCGCCCCTTCGGCGTTCGTTTTCCGCCACGGCCGGGATCGTGCGGCGGGCTCCAGGTGGGCGGGCCTCCGTCCCGAGGCACGGCTGGTCCAGCCCTTTCGCCGCCGCCACCTGCTGGTTCGCCCGGTCCGCCGTCGCGGGGTCCCTGCTGGGTGACGGCTGTGTCCCGGATCTGTGACGTAAGGGCTTTCGGCCATGCGGTGAGGGCGGAGGCGTTGCTACGGTCCCGCTCCGGGACGTGACCGATCGGGGTCGTCCCGGACCGGGCCGGAAGCAGGACCGGGCCGACAACAGGGGGGACGTGGAAATGAACGCCAAGCGCCGACTCAGAGGTGCCGTTGTCGTGTTCGCGGCGGTCGCATTGAGCGCCGTGCTCACCGGTTGTCAGGGGGACGACGTCGCGGCGGGTGCCGGTGCCACGGACGGAGCGGTGTCCGCGAAGCCGGCGGGGAAGGCCGACGCGACAGCCGGGGCGGGGGCCACGGCGACTCCGTCGTCCGGAAGCGGTACGGGCAAGGGCAAGGGCGGCGGCAAGGCGGCGGACTCGGGTTCGGGGTCCGGCAAGGGCGCGGGTACCGGTACCGGTGGCGGGGGCTCCGCCGGGTCCGGGTCCGGTGGCAAGGGCGGTGCTCCCGCCGCCGACTGCGTCTCCAAGGCGCCGAACCCCGACCACTACGACCCCGACGAGTTCGCCGTCTACGGGTACGAGGAACTCGACGGCAGCACCGGCAAGGTGAATCTGATCGTCCAGCACGGCGCCTGGGGCTGCCCCGATCCGGACACCGACGGCGCTCCCTTCGTGGTCTCCGGCGAGGAGAGCCGCTGGGCCATGGACCAGGCCGCCTACGTCACCGCGACGAACCCCATCGTCGAGACCACCGAGAACCAGCACATCGGCGTCCAGGAGCTCCTCGACTGGCTCGACGCCCACCCGAACTCCGGTCTGGTCTTCAAGTACGAGACCGGCGCCGACGGCGCCATCCACCGCCTCGACGAGGTCTTCACGCCGTAACGCCGAGCGGGCGGCCCGGCGGACTCAGCGGCACATTTCGTCGATCATCGACTCGAAGTCCGGGAACTCCGCACGTGCCAGCTCCACCAGCTCCGTGGACGGACGCCGGCGGTCGGGGGCGAAGCGCTCGGCCACGGCGGTCAGCCGGGCGTCGGGGCGTGGGTCCGCGCCCGCCGCGTACGGGTCCGCCACCTCCAACGGGCCCAGGCCCTCGGCGAGTATCCACAGGAAGTCGGGCACATCGCGGGCCACGACCGCCGTTTCGCCCTCGGAGCCGAGGAACACCACCGGCTGATCGATGAGTTCGCGATCCGGGCGGGTCAGCCACAGGGCCGCGTAGCCGCCGGTGCCGTCCTGGCCGAAGACGCGGAACAGGGCGCCGCCGTCCGTCTCCTCGTTGCCCGTCCACGACTGGAACCAATCGGTGGTGTCCTCGGCGGACTGGAAGGCGTCGAAGGGCTCGAAATCGACCCCGTCGCCGTCGTCGTAGTCGAAGGGCTCGGCCAGCGCCGCCGCGAGGGCGGGCGGGAAGGCGAGGTCATCGGTGCTCGTCATGCCGGCAGGCTAGCCACCGCCACTGACAGCGGCGCCGGCACGGGCCCGTCTTCAGAGGCACTGAGGCCGGGAGCCGCACGGGCCCGCCTCCACCGGCACGGACAGCGGCAGCCCACCCCCGGTTCACTCCCCCCGCCGCTCCCTCCACGTCATCCGTTCCGCCGAGGCGATCGTCGCCCGCGCCTCCCGTTCCGTGAGCCCGGTCGCGCGTGCCGCCGCCACCAGCGCCTCGGCCAGGGCGGGACCGATGCCGTTCTCGTAGGCCCGGCAAGCCGCCCAGAACAGGCGGGTGTTGCGTTGCCCCTCATGGGCCGCGAGCACGAACTGCACCAGTCCCCGCCCGTGGGCGTCCCCAACGGACCCCGCCCCCGACCCCGATCCCACCCCTGACACGCCCCCCGACAACGGCCTGCGCGGTGGCGGCATCAGCAGGCGCAGCAGTGCGCGCGGGCACGGTGCCGGTGCCAGGTGTTCCGTGCCGGGCGCCGTGGCGTACACCCCGTGGTCCGTGCGCGAGCCGGGGCCGACCAGATAGCCGCCCGCGCCCCGGATGTCGATCCCGGGGGCCAGTCGTCCGGCCGAGTTGGGGACGACGACGTCGGGCGGTCCGGTGAGCCAGAGGTGCCGGCCCCCGGAGGGGGTCACCACGACGACCGTCGGCGGGATCGTGAACAGGTGCCGCAGGGCGAGTTCGCGCAGGGCCGCCGACGAGTCCGTGCCCGACTTGGTGTCCAGGTCGACGCCGATCAGATGGTGCGGGGACAGGCCGCAGGCGATGCCGTAGCCGGTCGCCCAGGGCGCGGCGAGGAACATCTCGCGGATGCGCGCCGGGTCGGTGGAGGCGTCGTACACGCCATGGCCGAAGCGGCCGCACTCGCCGTGGCAGGCGGGTCCGCTCACGGGGTGGGGTTCGTCGCGGTGGGGGGAGCGCAGGGCGGGGAGCTTGGTCCGGGACAGGGGGATGACGGACAGGCCGCGTTCGGCGGCCGACAGCGCGTGCGCGAGGGCCAGCGTCGTCGCCTGCCGGGGGTACCGGTCGGTGGTGGCCATGGCTTTATTTTCGTACGTACGTTCGAGAATGGGAAGGGGGCGCAGTCGCGGCACGCCGAGGCGCGGGGAGTTTGGCCGGAAGGGTGCCGGAACGGTTCGCCTCCCGCCCCGCTTGGCGATCATGGCGTCCGACTCGCCCGGGTCACGCCCTCGACCCCGGTAAAGGTGGTGAAAGGGGTTTATCGACTTGTCATCACGCTTGCGTGCGAATCGCGTCTTACGGGCTGGTTCGCCGGGGATTCGGTGGGCAACCCTGGTGGTGCGACGTCGTCAACGACACCGGGTCGGTCGGCCAACTGCCCTGGTGAAAGCCGTACTTCATGCACTGTGTTCTGGAGGAACAACATGGCAAGCATCCGTACCGCCCGCGTCATCGCCGCCGTCTCCGCCCTCCCGCTGGCAGCCGCCCTCTTCACCGGCGTCGCGGCGGCGGACAACGGCGGCTTCGCGGACGACGGATCGAACGCGGGTGTCGCGAGCATCGTCGGCAGCGGTGTCGGGCACGACAACAACGGCAATTCGTCCACCACACAGCAGAACGCCGTCGGCTCCGGCGCGACGAACCAGAGCAATACCGCGCAGGTCAACGGCTCCGCGTTCACGGCCATCAACCAGGGCAACCACAACGTGGCGGTGAGCTTCTCGCCGCTGTGGTGGTGACCCGGTGACCCGAGGGGGCCGGCGCCGTGCTCGCGACGGCCTCCTCGGCATCTTCGGCGGGTGTGCTCTGTGGGGGTAACGCGTCTGCGCGGCGGTGCTTCGGCGCCGCCGCGCAGGTGTGTCCAGCGGTAGTAGACCTTGACAGCCCATCCGATCTGACACACAGTCAGAAACTGCCCGAGCGAGGCCCGGACAAGGGGGTACGACCGTGCACGACGAGCTGGTGGTACGCCTGAAGGCATACGAGGGCCGGCCGGCCGCCGTCACCGCGCCCGGCCAGGACCCCGTGAACGCCGCCATGATCCGGCACTGGTGCGAGGCCCTCGGCGACACCAACCCGGCGTACACCGGCCCCGACGCCATCGCCCCGCCGACCATGCTCCAGGTGTGGACCATGGGCGGCCTGACCGGCCCCCGCGCCCGCACCTCGGCCTACGTCGAACTGCTCGCCCTCCTCGACGAGGCGGGCTGCACGGCGGTCGTCGCGACGGACTGCGAGCAGGAGTACCTGCGCCCGCTGCGTCCCGGCGACGAGATCACCTACGACACCACCGTCGAGTCGGTCTCCGACCGCAAGGCCACCAAGCTCGGCAGCGGCTACTTCGTCACCACCCGCACGGACATCCGCGTGGGCCCCGACCTGGTCGGCACGCACCGTTTCCGGATCCTGAAGTACGCGCCCGCCCCGGCGCGGGTGCGAGAACGCCGGCCCCGCCCGGTGGTCAACCGCGACAACGCCGGTTTCTGGGAGGGCGTCCGGGATCATCGCCTCCTCATCCAGCGCTGCGCCGCCTGCGCGACCCTCCGTTTCCCCTGGCTGCCGGGGTGCGCCGGCTGCGGCTGCCCGGACTGGGACACGGTCGAGGCATCCGGTGGCGGCACGGTCTACTCGTACGTCGTCGTCCACCACCCGCCCTTCCCGGCCTTCGACCCGCCGTACGCCGTGGCGCTGGTGGAGCTGGACGAGGGGGTGCGCATCGTGAGCAACGTGGTCGGAGTGCCGTACGACAAGGTGCGCGTGGGGATGCCGGTCCGGCTCGAATTCCGTAGCTACGACGAGGAGTTGACGCTTCCCGTGTTCGGAGCGGTGGCATGAGGGCCGGGGACGCGCTGCCGCCGCTGGAGATCGGGATCACCCGCACCCTGATCGTCGCCGGGGCCATCGCCTCCCGTGACTACCAGGACGTGCACCACGACCCCGAGGCCGCCCGGGCGAAGGGATCCCCGGACATCTTCATGAACATCCTCACCACCAATGGCCTGGTCGGCCGCTATCTCACCGACCACTTCGGCCCGACAACCGTGCTGCACCGCCTCACCGTCCGCCTCGGCGCCCCCAACCACCCCGGGGACACCCTGACCCTGACCGGCACGATCGAGGAGACCGACGGCAGCACCGCGGTCGTACGGGTCGTAGGGGACAACGCCAGGGGCCGCCACGTGACCGCTACGGCGACATTGTCGACGGAGGGTCGCGTGACGGAGGCTCACTCATGAGCCCGCTCGGCGCGGAGACGAGGCCGCCCTTCGGCGGGCGCGCCGCGGCCGTCGTCGGCATCGGCGCCACCGAGTTCTCCAAGGACTCCGGTCGTAGCGAACTGCGGCTGGCGGCGGAGGCGGTGCGGGCCGCTCTCGCCGACGCGGGCCTCACCCCCGCGGACGTCGACGGCATGGTCACCTTCACCATGGACACCAGCCCCGAGATCACCGTCGCCCAGACCTGCGGAATCGGCGAGCTGAACTTCTTCTCGCGGGTCCACTACGGCGGCGGCGCGGCCTGCGCGACCGTCCAGCAGGCGGCGCTGGCGATCGGCGCGGGCGTGGCCGAGGTCGTCGTCTGCTACCGGGCGTTCAACGAGCGCTCGGGCCGCCGCTTCGGCTCGGGCGTCACCCACCGCGAGCCCTCCGCCGAGGGCACGGCGCTCGGCTGGACCCTCCCCTACGGGCTGCTCACCCCCGCCTCCTGGGTGGCGATGGCGGCCCGCCGCTATCTGCACACCTACGGGCTCACCCCCGAGGTCTTCGGCCATGTGGCGGTCGTGGACCGCGCGTACGCCGCCACCAACCCGGCCGCCTGGTTCCACGGCCGCCCGATCACCCTCGCCGACCACGCGGCCTCCCGCTGGATCGCCGAGCCGCTGCGGCTGTTGGACTGCTGCCAGGAGACGGACGGCGGCCAGGCCATCGTCGTGACCTCGCTGGAGCGCGCCCGGGACCTGCCGAGGCCGCCCGCCGTGATCGCCGCGGCCGCCCAGGGCGCGGGGCGCGCCCAGGAGCAGATGACGAGCTTCTACCGCGACGACCTCACGGGCCTGCCGGAGATGGGCGTGGTGGCCCGCCGGCTGTGGCGGATGTCCGGCCTCGGGCCCGCCGACATCGACGTGGGCATCCTCTACGACCACTTCACCCCGTTCGTCCTGATGCAGCTGGAGGAGTTCGGCTTCTGCGGCCCGGGCGAGGCGGCGGACCTCGTCGCGGCGCGGCGGCTGCCGCTGAACACGCACGGAGGCCAGCTCGGGGAGGCGTATCTGCACGGGATGAACGGCGTCGCGGAGGCGGTACGGCAACTGCGCGGCACGTCCGTGAACCAGGTGCCCGGGGCGGCGCGGACCCTGGTGACCGCCGGCACCGGGGTGCCCACATCGGGCCTGGTCCTGACGGCGGACGGATGACCCCCCAGGGGTGATCCCGCAGTACTCGGGGTCGTCCCGTCCACCTTCAGGAGGTGGAGCCGGGACCGCCCCTACAACCTGAGGGGGACGCGCCTTCGGCACCTCCGGCCGATCCGCGCGACGGGGTCCGCTCCTAGCGTGGAGCCATGACCACTCTCGTCCGCACCAGCGCTTCGCACGCGAAGAACGCGACGACGCCGGCGTACCCGTCCTTCGCGTCGTACGTCCAGGCCCGCCAGCCGGTGCTGCTGCGTACCGCCCGGTCGCTGACCGCGAACCCGTGCGACGCGGAGGACCTGCTGCAGACCGCGCTCGCCAAGACGTACGTCGCGTGGGAGCGGATCGAGGACCACCGGGCGCTCGACGGCTATGTCCGCCGGGCCCTGCTGAACACGCGCACCTCGCAGTGGCGCAAGCGCAAGGTCGACGAGTTCGCCGTCGACGAGCTGCCCGAGCCGGAGCCCGACCCCGGGTACGACGACCCGGCGGAGCGGCAGGCGCTGCACGACGCGATGTGGCGCGCGATCACGAAGCTGCCGGCGCGGCAGCGGGCGATGGTCGTCCTCCGCTACTACGAGGATCTGAGCGAGGCCCAGACGGCGGACGTACTGGGGGTGTCGATCGGCACGGTGAAGTCGGCGGTCTCCCGGGCGCTGGGCAAGCTGCGCGAGGATCCTGAGCTGGGCCTTGTTCGGTAGTGCGGCGCCGTGGGCGCTCACGTGGGGATTTGACCGTCCCGTAACGTGAACAGATCGATGGCCGCTCCCTAGTGACATACCGCGTGGTATGTGCGCAGAATCAGCGCAACCCGATACCACCGTGTAGGCAATGACGCCGCGTCGCCCGGGAGGACACCGTGCTGAGCACCATGCAGGATGTACCGCTGCTGATCTCAAGGATCCTGACCCACGGGGCCACGGTCCACGGCACATCGCAGGTGACCACCTGGACCGGCGAGGGCGAGCCGCAGCGCCGCTCCTACGCCGAGATCGGCGCCCGTGCGGCCCAGCTGGCGCACGCCCTGCGCGAGGACCTCGGGGTCCGCGACGACGACCGGGTCGCCACGCTGGCCTGGAACAACGCCGAACACGTCGAGGCGTACTTCGCGATCCCCTCCATGGGCGCGGTGCTGCACACCCTGAACCTGCGCCTGCCGGCCGAGCAACTGGCGTGGATCGTCAACCACGCCGCCGACCGGGTGATCATCGCCAACGGCTCGCTGCTGCCGCTGCTGGCCCCGCTGCTCCCGCACCTGAAGACGGTCGAGCACGTGGTCGTGACCGGCCCCGGCGACCGCGGTCTCCTCGCGGACGCGTCCGCGCGGATCCACGAGTACGAGGACCTGATCGGCGGCAAGCCCACCACGTACGACTGGCCCCAGCTGGACGAACGCCGGGCCGCCGCCATGTGCTACACCTCCGGTACCACGGGTGACCCCAAGGGCGTGGTCTACAGCCACCGCTCGATCTACCTGCACTCCATGCAGGTCAACATGGCCCAGTCGATGGGTCTGACCGACCAGGACACGTCCCTGGTCGTCGTCCCCCAGTTCCACGTCAACGCCTGGGGCCTGCCGCACGCCACCTTCATGACCGGCGTGAACCTGCTCATGCCGGACCGCTTCCTCCAGCCGGCCCCGCTCGCCGAGATGATCGAGCGCGAGAAGCCGACGCACGCGGCCGCCGTGCCGACCATCTGGCAGGGCCTGCTCGGCGAACTGACGGCCCGCCCGCGTGACGTCTCCTCCCTGACCCAGGTCACCATCGGTGGTTCGGCCTGTCCGCCCTCGCTCATGGCGGCGTTCGACAAGCTGGGCATGCGGGTCTGTCACGCCTGGGGCATGACCGAGACCTCCCCGCTCGGCACGATCGCCCGCCCGCCGGCCCATGTGGTCGGCACCGACGAGGAGTTCGCCTACCGCCTCACCCAGGGCCGCTTCCCGGCGAGCGTCGAGGCCCGCCTCAGCGGCCCCGGCGGCGAGCGCCTGCCCTGGGACGGCGAGTCCGCGGGCGAGCTGGAGGTGCGCGGCCCGTGGATCGCCGGCGCCTACTACAACGGCCCCGACGCCGAACCCCTGCGCCCCGCCGACAAGTTCAGCGAGGACGGCTGGCTGAAGACGGGCGACGTCGGCACGATCAGCCCGGACGGCTTCCTGACCCTCACGGACCGCGCGAAGGACGTCATCAAGTCGGGCGGCGAGTGGATCTCGTCGGTCGAGCTGGAGAACGCGCTGATGTCCCACCCGGACGTGGCGGAGGCGGCGGTCGTCGCGGTCCCCGACGAGAAGTGGGGCGAGCGGCCGCTGGCCACCGTGGTGCTGAAGGAGGGCTCCACCGCCGACTTCGCGTCGCTGCGCGCCTTCCTCGCCGACGAGGGAAAGATCGCCAAGTGGCAGCTCCCGGAGCGCTGGACGATCATCGAGTCGGTCCCGAAGACGAGCGTGGGCAAGTTCGACAAGAAGGTGCTGCGCCGGCAGTACGCGGAGGGCGAGCTGGATGTGACCCGGCTGGGGTGAGCGGGTGCGGTGCTACGGCCGGTCCCGTGGATGTCCGCGGGGCCGGCCGTCGCGCCGTCCTTCGTTTCCTTCGTTGCTTGATTTCCTTGATCCAGGTGCGTCGGCATCGGCCCTGTGCTGTGCTGAAAGCAGGTAGATCCGCCAGGTATTGCTCCTGGGTATTGCTCCTGGATAGGAGTGGATCATGTCCACGAATCCGGACGAGAATCGTGGATGGGAAGAGTGGCGCCAGGCGCAGCATCCCGTACCCGGTTCATGGCAAGAAGGCTCGTCCCGCACGACGCCGGGCGCGCCCCCACCCCCGGCCCCCGCCTATCCTCCGTCGATGCCGGCTCCGGGCACGGCCCCCGCTCCGACCGGCCTGCCCACGACGAGCGTCGCCTGCGGGAACTGCGGGCAGCCGACGGGATTCGAACCCACCTGTCAGTTCTGCGGCCAGGTCCAGTTCCTGCCGCGAGGCATAGCTCTCTCCGGCGCCGGCCTCCGTCTCGGCGGCTATCTGCTGGACTCGCTCCTCGGCGTCGTGACGCTGGGGATCGGCTGGCTCATCTGGGCCCTGATCGTCTTCCAGTACGGCCAGACGCCGGCCAAGCAGCTGCTGCACATGAGAGTGGTCAGCGTTCCGCAGGCCGGGACGGCCCGCTGGGGGCGCATGTTCTTGCGTGAGTTCGTCGCGAAGACCCTCATCGGAATCCTCGCCCTCTTCACCTTCTTCATCCCGTACTTCTGGCTCCTGTGGGACCGCAACAGGCAGGAGCTGTGGGACAAGATGGCCAACACGCTCGTCGTCAACGACCCCCAGGACATGCTCCGCCCGACCGAGGACTGGAACCAGTCTGCCGCCAACTGGCCTTCGACGGGTGCCTAGTTCGGAGTCGCCGCGGCGGTGCGGTTCGCTCCGCCGGGGCCGGCCGGCTTCACGGCGCGGACGATCGCCGAGTGCATTCCGTCGGCGACCAGATGGGTGGGGGTGATCTCGACGTCCGCGAAGCCGGCCGCCTCCAGCCCCTGACGGTATTCGGCGAAGGACAGGGCGTCGGCGACACAGCCGACGTAGTCGCCGCGCTCGGCTCGTTGGTCGGGTGTGAGGGTGTCGTCGGCGACGACGTCGGAGACACCGATGCGACCGCCCGGCTTCAGGACGCGGAAGGTCTCGGCGAACACGGCGGGCTTGTCGACGGACAGGTTGATCACACAGTTCGAGATCACCACGTCGATGGTGCTCGCGGGCAACGGAATGGCTTCGATGGTGCCCTTGAGGAATTCGACGTTGGCCGCGCCCGCCTTCTCGGCGTTGGCGAGTGCCAGGGCGAGCATCTCGTCGGTCATGTCGACCCCGTACGCCTTGCCCGTGGGGCCGACGCGGCGTGCGGAGAGCAGGACGTCGATGCCCCCGCCCGATCCCAGGTCGAGGACGCGCTCGCCCTCACGCAGTTCGGCGACGGCGGTCGGGTTGCCGCAGCCGAGTGACGCGGCGACCGCCTCCACGGGCAGGGCGTCGCGCTCGTCGACGGCGTACAGGGCCGAGCCGAAGTTCTCGCCGACCTCGACCGGCTGCGGCCCGCAGCAGGCGGTGCCGCCCTCGGTCACCTTCATGGCTGCTTCGGCGTAGCGGCGCCGGACGGTTTCGCGCAGATCGGTGGACTGCTCGCGCATGACATCACTCCTGGATGCCTGGGCATGGCGATGCCCCGGAACATCTTGTATTGATGTTCATTGATGCAAGGTTGCGCCTTGGATCGAAAAACATCAACATAGACGCATGTCGAAACAAGAGCTCGCGGTGACAGGGCAGGAGGACCCCGCCTGCTGTACGGGACTGTCCGCGGCGCCGCTGGGCGAGGACCAGGCGGCCGAGCTCGCGAAGGTGTTCAAGGCGCTGGGCGACCCGGTCCGGCTGCGGCTCATGTCGATGATCGCCTCGCGCGGGGAGGGCGGCGAGGTCTGCGTGTGCGAGCTGACCCCGGCCTTCGAGCTGTCCCAGCCGACGATCTCCCACCACCTCAAGCTGCTCCGGCAGGCCGGCCTCATCGACTGCGAGCGGCGCGGGACCTGGGTGTACTACTGGGTCCTGCCCGGCGTCCTCGACCGGCTCGCCGTCTTCCTGACCACACCACCGCCCGCCCGGGCCCCCGCGTGACCGCCCCCCTGGGCCGGCGGATCGCCGCCGAGGCCATCGGAACCGGGCTACTGGTGGCGGTCGTGGTCGGCTCCGGCACCTCCTTCGCGAACCCGGCGGTGACGATCAGCCGGTCCCTCACCGACACCTTCGCCGGCATCGCCCCCGCGTCCGTCGCCCCGTTCATCGCCGCGCAACTGGCCGGAGCCCTCCTCGGGCTGGGTGCCCTCAGGGCGGTGTACGGCCGTCCCGCCCCCGCCGACGACACAATCCTCGTCCGGCACGGCGAACCCGAACCCGCCTCCGCCTGACCTGCTCCGCTCTCCTGGAAAGACGCCGCCATGAGCACCCCCGCACCGCGCCCCTCGGTCCTTTTCGTGTGCGTCCACAACGCCGGCCGTTCCCAGATGGGCGCCGCGTTCCTGACCCACCTCGGCGGCGACCGGGTCGAAGTCCGCTCGGCCGGCTCCGCGCCCGCCGACGCGGTCAACCCCGCGGTCGTCGAGGCCATGACCGAGGTGGGCATCGACATCTCCGCCGAGACACCCAAGATCCTCACCACCGAGGCGGTACGGTCCTCGGACGTCGTGATCACGATGGGCTGCGGCGACGCATGTCCGGTCTTCCCCGGCAAGCGGTACCTGGACTGGCAGTTGGACGACCCGGCGGGCCAAGGAGTCGCCGCGATCCGCCCCATCCGCGATGAGATCGAACAACGCGTGCGCACCCTGCTCGCGGAACTCGACATCCCAACGAGGGCCTGACGAACGGCGCCCCGAACCCGCGGGAGTGCAGCGGGTGCGTGGCATGCGCTAGGCACTCCGCGGCGGGCGCGCGGCAAGTACCGCGCACAGGGCCGCGAGAGGAAGTTCGGCGGCCGCGGCCATGGCGACGGCGACGGCCAGTTCCGGGCCGGCGGCGGAGGTGGTGAGGTCGATGCAGGCGTCGACGGTGAGGAGCACCGCCGCAGCGGCTGCGGGCGCGCGGTGACGGGCATCGGCGCGCAACAAACGGCTGCCGGCGGTGAGCAGAGCGGCGGCCTCCAGGGCGTCCAGGATGACCCAGGCGGCGGCCTCGGCGGGCGGCAAGATACCGGCGAGGTAGCCGAGCCAGGGCAGCAGGGCGAGGCCCGCGCCCATGAGTACGCGGCCCTGTCGGCGGCGGACACGGCTGAGGCGAACGGAGCCGTGGGCAGTGCCCATCGCGGGGCAACTGCCTTGTGTGACTGCGGGGTTGAAGACAATGAGGGCCACGTCGGAGGTCTCTTCCGGTGTCACGAACCCGGCCGTCGGGCTCGTGATCAACCCTCTGATCTCCGTTGACCGGAATCAGTAACCCCGCTGTCCGTCTTGGGGTGGCACCAGCTACACCTCCGCTACGGACAGCAGGTTCATGGAAGGCTGCGAAGACCGGCGCCTACGGTTGGGCCATGAAGATCACGCCCCGGCTGCGGCGAGCGCTCACCCGCCTGACCCGCGATACGTCCTTCCTTGCCCTGGGGGCGCCGCTGCACCTCCTCATGGGGTTCCTGCTGTTCATGATCTTCGGCCTTGTGTGGGAGACCATCGCGGGGCAGGACAGCAGTGCGCCGGTGATCATGGGGTTCACCCTGGTGTTGACGGCGTTCTGCGTGCCGGCGCTGACCGCGGCCCACCGCTGGCGTTTCCGCCAGTTGCTCGGGATCGACATCCCCAGCCCGGGGTGGCGGCGAGCGTGGCGTCAATGCGGTTACCACTGCCTGGCCGGGGCGCTGTTCGGCGGGCTCGAAGCACTGGTCGTGGGGCTGCTGCTGGCCGGAGTGACCGCGTCACTGACCCCAGTGTGGGTATACGCGCTGCCCTGGCAGTGGCGGATCGAGCACCTTGGGCTCTCCACGCTGGCGGCGTTCATCTCCGTGGCGGGACTGCTCGTGCTGGCCACTGTCCCGGGTTCGGCCGCCGCCCTCGTACGCCTGGAGAGCCATGTGGTGCCCAACCTGCTTGGCCGCAGCAGGGAAGACGACCTGGCTCGGCGGGTCGAGGACCTCACCGAGAGCCGGGCCGGCGCGGTGGACGCCGCGGATGCGGAACGGCGGCGTATCGAAAGGGATCTGCACGACGGCGCGCAGCAGCGACTGGTGTCGCTGGCGCTGAATCTGGGTCTGGCCAAGGCCACGCTGGTGGATCTGCCGCCGGAGGCGCGGGAGGTGATCGACACGGCGCACCGGGAGGCGAAGGAGGCGATCGAGGAACTGAGCAGTCTTGTGCGGGGGCTGCACCCCGCCGTCCTCGACGAACTCGGGTTGGACGCGGCGTTGTCGGGACTCGCGGCCCGCGCCCCGCTGCCCGTACGGCTGAGGGTGGACCTGCCCCAACGATTGGCGCCAGCGGTGGAGGCGGTCGCCTACTTCGTGGTCTCCGAGGCGCTGACGAATGTCGCCAAGCACGCGCGGGAGGCGACCCGGGCGGAGGTGACCGTCACCCAGCTGGGCGAAATACTGAGGGTGGTGATCGCGGACGACGGTCTGGGCGGGGCCGCCCCCTTCAAGGGAAGCGGCCTTACGGGGCTCGCCCAGCGCGTGCGGTCGGTGGACGGAACATTCCGGATGAGCAGCCCCGTGGGAGGACCGACCATGATGAGCGTGGAGCTGCCGTGCCGGAGTTGAGGTATGCCGCCCATGGCACGAGCCATGAGGCGCCCGGTGTGCGGCGCGCCGTGATCGCCGAGGACTCCGTGCTGTTGCGGATGGGGCTGGTCAAGGTGGTGGAGATGGCCGGCTTCGAGGTGGCTGCCGAGGTGGGCGACGCACAGGGGCTGCTGGCTGCGGTCGAGGAGCACCGGCCCGACCTGGCGGTGGTGGACGTCCGGATGCCGCCAGGCTTCACGGACGAGGGGGTACGTGCCGCGCTGTCGATCCGGCAGACGCGGCCGTCGACCGCCCTACTCCTGCTATCTCAGTACGTCGAGGAGCGCTATGCGACCGACCTGCTCGCCGCCAACACCAGCGGCGTGGGCTATCTGCTCAAGCAACGGGTCGCGGACGTCGAAGAGTTCATCGAGGCACTGCGGCGGGTGGCGGACGGCGGTACCGCACTTGATCCGCAAGTCGTGGCCCAGCTGTTGGTACGGCGATCGAGCGACCCGCTGAAACGGCTGACGGCCCGCGAACGGGACGTGCTCGCCCTCATGGCCGAGGGCCGCTCCAACGCGGGCATCGCCGCCCAGCTTGTGGTCAGTGAGAGCGCGGTCGCCAAGCACATCAACAGCATCCTGGCCAAACTCGATCTCCCCAAGGCGGACGCCGACCACCGCCGGGTACTGGCCGTGCTGCATTTCTTGGGAGTGGGCGCCGGGCACCCCAGCGGCAGATGATGATCGTCTCGCCCTGCGGTCCCGCCGCGCAGGCCTCCGTGTGATCCCACTGCGGAACACCCGGCACACATGCAGTTCGCTGCTCGCCGCTCTCAAGGTCCACCCGAAGGTGGCTCAGCGGGCTGTCGGCTGCCATGGGTGGGAGCGCCACCGAGTAGGCGAAGCGTGTTGGTGTACTCGCTGATGTACGCCCCTGAAACGCAAGAGGCCCCGGATCTCTCCGGGGCCTCCGGGACTGTGCATTCAGCAGGATTCGAACCTGCAACCTTCTGATCCGTAGCTCTACAGAGATCGGTCAGGGGAGGTCATGCAGGCCACAGCGCAGCTCCGCTCGGAAGATCGCTGCCCGCTCGGCACATGAGCCGTACGCCGACGTACCGCGGACCCGCTCCTCGCCAGGTGGGTATGGTCGCGTCCGTTACGAGGCTGACGATGACAGACCGGGCGGAGCGGATCCGCTGTCAGCGGCTGCTCGTGGTGCCGATGTCGATGATGTGGTTGTACCGCTCCACCAGCACGAAAAGCTTGATCTTCTGTGTCGTGCTCCCGCTGCCGAAGGTCTCGGTGAAGATGACCTCATGGGCGTTGCCCACGGCGCCGTTGTCGGTCACCGTCCAGTTCCTCGGAACGTTTTGGGCACGCAGGACACCGTCCGCCTCGTTCGTCTTCTCCCAGGCCGCCAGCCGCCTGGCGAAGTCGGGCGTCAGGTAGTGCTTGCGGAGGGCCGTGGCCAGCGCGGTGTCCGGGTCCCCGTCGTCCACGCTCTTCGCGTCGATGTACGCGCCGTAGAAGTCGGCGACCCGGGTCAGCACTTGACCGTTCGTCCCGCTGACCGACCCCGGTGCGGCGGTGGCCGACTGTGCGGGGGCATGGACGGATGCCTGTGCCGACACCTGTGTCGACACGCCGAGTCCGACAGCCAGGACGAGGCCGGCGGCGACGGCCGCGCGGCGGCCCGGACGACGATGTGCGGGGGACTTCCTGATCATGTGCGTCTTCCTTTTCTGGTCCATAGGTGGTTGCTCTCGGCCCGGTGTCTTCGCGCCGGGGCCGTCGTGTGGCTGTCGCCTTTTCGGGCCGGCAGGCGCCGCCTTGAAGGTCTTCACCGGCGCATGCCCGAAGTCGTCAGGCGGGTGTCAAAGACGCCCCAGGAGGTCACCGTGTGCAGGCCGCAGCCGTGCCCGCCCTCCTCGACAGGCGGCGTGTCCGTTCGGGGCGAGGAGCGGGCCTGCTCGGGTGCGCTTGGGCATGGGTGTCCCCCGTGGATGGGTGCATGGGTGTCATGTGTCGCCCACCGCCAACCGGTCGGTCAGGTCCTGGTCGGTGCGACACCAAGAGCATCTGCCGTCACGGCGGCCCGGCGCAACGCCGGACGCCCGTCCGGCAACGGTGGAACCGTCCCAGCCCATCTGACGTGCAGGTACATGGACCGCCTGGGATACGGGGACACGTCGGAGGATGGGGGAACGGTGTCGACCGAGAGCGACGTCGAGCAGTTCGCGGCGCTGCTGCGCCGGCTGAAGAACCGCACGGACAGGAGCTACGGCTCCCTGGCCCGCCGCCTCAACATGAACACCTCCACGCTGCACCGCTACTGCGCGGGCGAGGCGGTCCCGCAGGACTACGCCCCGGTGGAGCGTCTGGCCGCCTTCTGCGGGGCGACACCGGAGGAACGCCTCGATCTGCATCGCCTGTGGCTGCTCGCTGTGACGGCACGACAGCGGCCGAGGGCGGGTGGGGAGGCAGCGGAGCCGACAAAGACCGGAGGGGCACTGGAGCCGACAGCGGACGAGCGGGCTCCGGGGCCGGACAGTCGGACGGTGGGTCGTGCGGGTGGCACCGCGCGCAGGGTGGATGGCGGCGCCGACGGCATCGGTGGTGACGGGGGCGGCACGAGCGGTTCACCACGGCGCCTCGATGCGGGCGCACCCGACGCCGCGCTGCCTGCTCCCGACGCTCCCGGACCGGGCCTTCCCGAGTCGACGGCCCCGTTGGATGCGGTCCGCTCGACCGGCCGGCCCTGGTACCGCAGTCGCCGCACCGTCGTCGGCGCCGCCGCGGCGGCCGTACTGCTGGTGACGCTGGGCAGTGTGTCGGCGCTGTCGGCCGACTCGTCTCACGACAACTCCGCCGAGGCCCCCGGTCAGTCCCGTACGACAGGAACCGGTACGTCACACCACCCTTCGGCCACTGCGGCCGGCCCCTCCCCCAGCCGTTCTTCGGCCTCGCCCTCCACAGGAGTACGGGCTTCGGGGAGCCCCGAGTCGAAGAGCGACGCCCCCGTGGCGACCGGTGTGCCGCTCGCCTGGACCGCCGACTCGCAGATCTGGGAGGGCGGTTGCGGCCACGACTACGTCATCGAGAAGGGGCCGACCCAGGTGCCCCCGCCACCGGTACAGCAGGACGCCGGAGTGTGGGCAGCGACGCAGCAGGCGGTACCTGGGCGGCAGACGATGGTGCAGATCTCGGTACAGGGGAAGTCGTCCACGGCCGTGGTCCTCACGGCCCTCCGAGTCCGTATCGTCAGCCGCGGCACCCCGGTCACCGGCAACGCGTACGCCATGGGCCAGGGCTGCGGCAGCGATCTGCCGCCCCGCAACTTCTCCGTGAACCTGGACGTCAACCGCCCCATCGCCCACGCGCGCCCCGGAAACGACAGCGGGAAGCCCGTCCCCGCGGTGCAGTTCCCCTATCGCGTCTCCGCCGAGGACCCGGAGGTGCTGCAGGTCACCGCGACGACCGAGGCCTATGACTGCACCTGGTACCTGGAACTCGACTGGTCCTCCCAGGGCCGCACCGGCACGGTCCGTATCAACGACCACGGCCACCCGTTCCGCACCAGTGGCATCAAGGACCTGCCCCACTACTGGTACGGCACGAACGACCAGGGTGAACGTCGGTGGGTACCCACCGACTCTTGAGGGGATGTGAGAGCTGCTCCCGCCATGTTCGCGATGTGACCGTTAAAGGTCCACCGAGCGAGGAAGAGGCGCGGGTCGGCTGATCTTGACCCGTTGCTGTACTTCGCTGTTGTACGCCACGACAAAGCCCCCTCCGGGATGATCCCGAGGGGGCTTTGAGCTGTGTGCACTCGGCAGGATTCGAACCTGCAACCTTCTGATCCGTAGTCAGATGCTCTATCCGTTAAGCTACGAGTGCTTGTTTTGTTTTTGTCTCGCTCCCGGTCCTTCCGGCCCGCTCGCGGCGACAGGAAGAACATTACATGACTGCCGCCGTCATGTGAAATCCGTTTGCCCCACCCCTTGTGACCTGCGGAAACGCCGCTGAGGGGCCCGTTGGGTGGTCGCTTCTGGAACGACGGAAGCCCCGGTCCTGGGACCGGGGCTTCTTGATCGGCGGAGGCGGAGGGATTTGAACCCTCGATGGGCTTTAAGGCCCAAACCGCATTAGCAGTGCGGCGCCATAGACCGGACTAGGCGACGCCTCCAGCACAACCGCCCGCGTGTGTGCGAGTGGTGCGTGCAGATGATGACACAGTCGAGCGTCGTGTCACCAATCGGCCTCCACGGTACTAGGCAGGCGGGCCGCAGGGCAAAGGGCTTCCCGTGCGCAACGCCGGACGTCGTGCCGCGTTGGTCAGGCATGACCTCCCAGATCTCCCAGGCCCCCCTCGGCCGCCTGGGCGCCCTCGCCCTCGCGCTGGCCTCCCTCGGCTCCCTCGGCTCCTTCGCCCCCACCGCCTCGGCCGCGCCTCCGCCCGTCCGGAACGAGGATCGCGGTGATCGTCTGCTGGTCGTCGTCCGGGGGGCCGGGGACCCGGGTCTCGACGGGAGCCGTGAGCTCTTCTGCCATCCCGGGGGCGGCAGTCATCCCGATGTCGCCGGCGCCTGTGCCGTCCTCGACCGGAACACCGTCTGGGGGCACGACCCCTTCGCCCCCGTGCCCGACGGCAGCGTCTGCACCCTCGCCTACGGCGGGCCCGTCACCGCCCATGTCACCGGCTGGTGGGCCGGGCGGCCCGTCGACGCCGAGTTCGGGCGGGGGGACGGCTGCCAGATGGAGCGGTGGGACCGTTTCGTGCCGCTGCTGCCCGACCTGCGGCAAGGGCCCGCGCCCGTCCCGTTCGAGCTTCGGCAGCGGCCCGCGTCCCTCCTGCCCGAGCTTCGGTAAGGGCCCCGGCCCCTGCTTCCCCGCCCCTGGCACTGAACGATCACCTCCGCCTCGTAGAAGTCCCGCGAAGGTCTCGCGAAGCCCTGTGCGGGCGTCGTACACGCTCACACGTTCTGTGTCACTTCGTCGTGCGAGGTCCCTCTCATCTCGCGCCGCGAGCGCGACCCCAGCCCTTAGACTCCCTCGCGTGACACCCCGCGGGCCGGTTGGCAAGATGGCCCGAGCGGTCGGCAAGATGCGGTAACAGGAGGGAAGCGTCTCGTGAGCAGCAGGCCATCCCGAGGCGCTGCTCGCCTCGCAGCCATACTGGACGCCCTTCCCGACGCGTTGCTCCTGGTCAACGCCAACGGGACCGTCGTCAACGCGAACACCATCGCGCTGGAGGCGTTCGAGACGCCCGGGACGGCACTCGTCGGGCGCGGGCTGCTCGATCTGCTGCCGCAGTTCGACTCCAAGCTGATCCCGGGTTCGATGCGGCGGCCGGACCACATCGATCCGCGGGGGCGGACCAAGCCGACCCGGATGGTCGCCCGCCGCACCGACGGCTCCGAGTTCCCCGTCGAGGTCACCAGCGCCAACCTGGAGAACGGCCAGCAGGCCTACGACGGCTACGGCTACGCCTCCGACGAGCTGCTGATGCTCGTCGTGCGGGACCTGTCCGGGACCGTCGACACCGAGGCCGAGCTCGCGCGCTCCCAGCGGCAGACCGAGATGATCCTGCGGGCCGCCGCGGAAGGCGTCGTGGGCACGGACACCGACGGGCGGATCGTTCTCGTCAATCCGGCGGCCGCCCAGATACTGGGGTACCGGGCCAGCGACCTCGGCGGCAAGGAGCTGCACACCCTCGTCCTGCACTCGCGCGCCGACGGTTCGCCCTTCCCGTACGACGAGTCGCCGCTCGCCGACACCCTGCGCTCCGGGCGCAAGCACCGGGTGCGCGGGCAGGTGCTGTGGTCCAAGAGCGGGGACAAGGTCTCGGTCGACCTCACCACCGCTCCCGTGCGGGACGGCGACCAGCTCGTCGGCGCGGTCATGACCTTCACCGACCGCCGGCCCTACGACTCCCTCGCGGAGGAGAAGGAGGCCGTCGAGAAGGCGCACGCCGAGGAGCTGGAGCGCCTCTCCGAGGAGCACGCCTCCGACCTCACCGCCCTGCGCCAGCAGCACGTCGCCGAGATCGAGGAACTGACCGCGGCGCACGAGGAGGAGCTCGCGGCGGGCGAGGAGCGGTACGCGGCCCTCGCCGAGCGCGAGAAGGACCGTTACGACGCCCTCGCCGGACGGCACGAGCAGCTGCTGACCCTGCTCGGGCAGTCGCTGCGCGGCCCCCTCGACCAGCTGCGCCGCGAGCTGTCCGCGCTCGCCGCCGACGACGCGGGACAGCTGTGGCCCGAGGCCAACCAGGTCCTGCACCACCTCTCCGCCGGGTACTCGCGCATCACCACCCTCATCGACAACGTCCTCGGCTACCAGCGCCTCGACGCCGGTGAGCAGGACATCGCCCGGACGAAGGTGATGCTCGACGCCGTCGTCGCCGCCGGTGTCGACGGGGCCGTCGAGCTGATCGGGCCCGGGCGGGTGCAGTTCGCCGTGCACGCGCCGCCCATCGAGGCCGAGGTCGACGCCCCGCTGCTCGCCACCGCGCTCGCGCACCTCGTCGCCGATGTGGCGGGGGTCGACGCGACCGGCAACTCGCCCGTCTCCGCGGGCGGTTACCTGGACAACACCGTCGTCGTCGCGGCCGCCCAGCGCGGTGAGGTCGTACGGATCGAGGTGCGCGGCCCGTACGCCGGGGGAGACCCGGTGCACGAGCCGATCGTGCGGGGGATCGTGCGCGCGCACGGCGGTGTGCTCCAGACGCATGAAGTGCCGGGGATGAGCGGCAGCGCGTACGTCCTCGAAGTGCCGCTCGGCGGCGGGGCGGGGGCTGTCGCGCCCCCGGCCCTTCCCGCGCTGGGCGCCGCCGCCCCGTCCGCCGACGGTACGGCCACGGGCGTGGCCGACGAGAACGGCTCCGGTGGGGGGCGGCGGAGGGCCCGGCGGTCCTCCGTGGACGCCTTCCTGGACAGCGACGAGGCGCCGGCGGAGGGCGGCGGCGGTGAGTCCGGCGTCCCGCCCACCGGGCGGCGCAGGCGCGCCCTTGCCGCCGAGGAGGCAGCGGCAGCAGCCGGTGAGCCCGACACTTCTTCGAATGCCAGTGCGGGCGTGGCACCGAGTCAGGGTCCGGGCCCGGTTCCGGTTCCCGGTGCCTCCGGTGGGACCGGGCGCCGGCGCGGGCGGCCCGCCGAGGACGCCCAGGGCGTGGCCGTCGCCGGTGGTGCGGAGGGCGCCGGTGTCGCCGAGGGTGCCGTCGTGACCGCCGCCGAGCATGCCGCCGGGGCGGCCGCATCGAACACGGGGCTCGGTGGCACCGTTCCACCGCAGGGCGTTCCCGCGCCCACCGGGCGCCGGGCCCGCCGGGACCCGGTGGGCCAGGAACAGCACGCCCTGCCGCCCGCCCTGCCCGCCGTCGCGAGCGGCGAGGGCGGCGAGCAGGCGGAGGGGGCCCAGCCGACCGGGCGGCGCCGGCGTGCGCTCGCCGCCGCCCAGGAGCGGGCCGCCGCGCAGGAGGCCGGGCCGCGCGCGGTCTTCGCCCTCCCGCCCGCCGACGCGGACCGGGCCGACGGCGTTGAGGCCGCCGCCGCGGTGGCCGTCCCCGCCCAGGGTTCCCCCGACGTTTCCCCCAGCCTCTCCCCCGAGCTGCCCGGTGCCGTTCCCGGTGCGGTTCCTGGTGCCGCTCCCGGTGCCCTCCCCGACGATCACGGCCGTCACGACGCAGTCCCGCACGACCAGTCCGCGGACCACACCCCGCCGCAGCCGCATCCGGCCGGCGCGCCCACGGGACGCCGGCGCCGAGCGGTCGCCGGCCCGGCCGAAGCGGCGGCCGGGGCTCCTGCCTCCGCGGCGACTGCGCTTCCGCCGAGCGGTCCTACGGCCCCGACGGCACCTACGGGACCTGGTTCCTCCACGCCCCCTCCAGCGGCCGTAGCCGCGCAGGCGCCCGGCGCTCCCGCCCAGGCCCTGCCGCCGGCGCATGCGCAGGCGCAGGTTCCGGCCCAGGTGGTGGCCGGGCAGCAGCCGGGGGCCGCCGTTCCCGCAGTCGTCCCCCCGCAGGGCCCCCTCCCCGGGCAGCCCGTACCCGCACCAGTCCCCCCGCAGGGTCAGCCCCTCCCCGGACAGTCCCTCCCCGCCCAGCCCGGGCCCGTATCCGTCCCCCCGCAGGCGCAGCCGCCGGTGGTCGACGGTCCCGCCGCCGTGCCCGCGCAGGCGACTCCCGCGCAGCCGTTGCCCGCCGAGGCGCCCACGCCCGCTCCCGGTACGCCGCTGCCCCCCGAGGCCGTGGCCGGCGGGCCCGCCCGGGCCGCGCAGCCGCTGCCCGCCGAGGCCGCCGCTCCGGTGGACCCCAACTCCACGCAGGGGCGGGCGATCAGCGTGCGCACGCTCGGGCAGGGGGTGCCCTTCACCCGGCAGGCCGCGCAGGTGCAGCAGGCGGGCACGCACACGCCCGCGCCGCAGCACCCCAACGGTTCCGGCCGGCGCCGCAAGCTGGGCACGCCCCCCGACCCGGCCGTGCGCCCGCATCCGCAGGCCGAACCGGCGCCGGTGCCGCAGGCGCCGGCGGCCCCCCAGCCCCCGCACCCCTCTCTGGCCGGTCAGTCGCGGCTCGCGGCGCCCGGTACCGAGGGCGCCGGACGCTCGTACGCCATAGGGGCCCCCGACGAGAACGCCGCCGAGGGACCCGAGCCGCTGGACGGGCCCGGCGGGGCCGTGGAGGTGGCGGACCCGCCGCGCCCGCAGCCGATGGACGACGAACTGCCGCCGGAGCCGCTGGACAACCCGCGCCGACTGCTGGTCTGGCCGGCGCCGGACGTGTCCACGCAGCAGGCGCTCAGCGACCGCGGCTACCGGCCGGTGATCGTGCACTCGCGCGAAGAGGTCGACGCGCAGATCGCCGCGTTCCCTGCCGCGCTGTTCGTCGACCCGCTGACCGGGCCGATCACCCGCACCGCGCTCCAGTCGCTGCGGCAGGCGGCGGGCGCCGCCGAGGTGCCGGTCATGGTGACGGCCGGGCTCGGGCAGGCGACGCGCGAGGCGGCCTACGGCGCCGACCCCGCCGTACTCCTGAAGGCCCTGGCGCCCCGCGACAGCGAGCAGCATCCGCCGCGCGTTCTGCTCATCGAGGAGCACGCGGAGATCGCACTCGCGCTGACCGCCACGCTGGAGCGGCGCGGGATGCAGGTGGCGCGGGCGGCGAGCGACGCGGACGCGGTGGCGCTTGCGGGACAGTTCCGGCCGAACCTGGTCGTGATGGACCTGATGCAGGTGCACCGCCACCAGGCCGGGATCATCGACTGGCTGCGCGCGCACGGCCAGCTCAACCGCACCCCGCTGGTGGTCTACACGGCCGCCGTCGACCCCGTCGACCTGCCGCGGCTGGCGTCCGGGGAGACCGTGCTCTTCCTCGCCGAACGGTCGACGAGCGGCGAGGTCCAGGCGCGGATCGTGGACCTGCTGGCCCGGATCGGCACGAACTAGGCGCGGCCGGAACCAGGGGCATCTGAGTAGGTGTACTCATGTGCCGGCCCGTCGCCCCACCGGAGGGTGAGGGCATGAAGACGACGCGGGTGGGTGGGCTGCTGCTGGTGCTCGCCCTGGTGGGGCTGACGGCGGCATGTTCGAACGAGCCCGCGGACGGGGACCTGCGGGCTCAGGCCACCTCGCCCGCGGCTCAGGCCCGCCGGGCGGCGGAGGAGCGGAAGATGCGCGCCCAGATCGCGCGGCTGGGCACGGTCGACGGCCTGGAGCTGGTTCTCACCCGTTTCAGCGACTCCTGCGGCCGGCCCGCCGACGACGCGCTCTTCGGCGGCAGCAGTCAGACCCTGAACACCCTCGAATGCGACATGCGGGCCGAGGCCTACTACGGAGTCCGGGGCGACATCGCGGACGTGCTGCCCCGCATTCGCGCGGCCCACGTCGCGCCGTGGGGGCCGCAGGAGAACGGGCGGGACCAGCCGTACGCGGGCGGCACCATCACGTACGCGCTCGACTACCAGCGGCGCCACGGCCTCTACCCCGACGGCAGCTCGATGCCGGGTCCGGAGCTCAGATCCGACGGTCTCAGCATCGAATGGGACCGGGGGCCGGACCTGCCGCTGCCGAACCGGGTCGCGGAGCCCGCCCCGTGCCTCACGGGCAGGATCTACGGGCGCTGCTCGATCACCCCGAAGAACCCCGGCGGCCCGACGACGGTGGCCGCCGCGCGGGCCCGCTACGGCACGGTCCTGATCTTCAGCATCGGCGGCTGGGCCTCCAGCGCGCAGAACTACTTCACGGTGCCCCGGCAACGGTAAGCCCAGGTCCCGTCAGGGTCAGCCCAGGTCCGGTTCGAAGTCCCAGTAGGGGCGTTCCCGTGAGCGGGCCGACATGGTGTGCGGGTGCTGGGTGCCCAGCGTGCGGGTGAGGGCGCGCAGCGCGTCGTGCTCCAGCTGGTCGGCCGTCGCCTGCTCCCGCGCGATGCGGAGATCGTCGGCGAGTGCCACCTGGGACGACAGCGTGAGCGGATGGTCGGCGCCGAGGACGGGCCGGGTTCGGCGCAGGGTGTCGCGGCTCAGCTCGACGGCGTCCTCGACATGGCCGGTGAAGTTCCGCGCGCTCGCCGTGTTCAGGGCGCAGCCCAGGGTCACGGGGTGGTCGGGTCCCAGGGTGGCGGTGAGACCGGCCAGCGCGGCCTCGAACATCGCCAGGGCCTCCGCGCGTTCACCGGCGGCCAGCATGACGAGACCCTTGCTGGAGAGCATGCCGGTGGCGACGGGGTGGGCGGGGCCGAGGAGAGCCCGGTAGCCGGACTCCGCCTCGTCGATCAGGTCCCGCGCCTTGGCCAGGTCGCCGTGTTCGCGCAGGTGGTTGCCGTAGTGGGTGAGGACGGCCAGGGTGCGGTGGTGCTCCCGGCCGTGCACGGCCGTCACCTGTGCCAGGAGTACGGCCATCAGGGTCCCGACGTCGTGCGGTTCGCTGCCCTCGTGCCGACGGGCCATGACCAACTGGGCGCGCGCCTCCAGGGCCTGCGGATGCTCGGGCCCGAGCGCCTGGGTGTGGAGCCGGACCACCGGCTCCTGACGGGCGACCGCCTCGCGGTAGCGGCCGAGGAGCCGCAGGTTGTGCGCGACGGCGTTGCCCGAGCCGAGCGTGTCGATGTGCCGGGCGCCCAAGAGGCCCGCGCGCTGCCTGAGGGTGTCCAGGGCGACCTCGTACGCCTGTGGGTATCTGCCCAGCAGGCGCCAGCCCGTGGCGAGATGGTGCTGGACGGTCAGCATCGAGGGCGTACCCGGGCCCCGCAACAGGCCCATCCCGCTGACGACTTGCTGCTGGAGCTCGTGCGCCTCCGCGTACCGTCCGAGGTGGCGAAGGCTGTCGGCCAGGGCGGCCATGGTGCTCACCTCGCCGAGATGGCCGCGGTGGGGTGTGTCCTGCACCTTCTTGAGGAGGGCGAGGCTCATTTCTTGCGCCTCACGGAATCTGCCGTCGGCCCGCAGCAGGGCGCTCTCCACATCGGCGAGTTCGACCAGGGGCTGGGCCAGCGGGCCCATGAGCGTGGACCAGCGGTCGCGGACCGGCCGGGCCAGGGCGATCCCGCCCCGGTGGTCCCCGCTGAACAGGCAGTACCGCAGGGCGTTCAGGACCGCCTTCTGCACCCGGCCGCGTGTGCTGCCCAGCGCCCGGGAGGGTTCGAGGTGCGGGAGCAGTTCCGCGTACCGGGGCCAGGTCCGGCTGTCCGCCGGGTCGCCGGGGTCGGCCTCGGCGAGCAGGGTGCGGACGATCCAGCGGTGCCGGTCGCGGGTCTCCTCGGCGGTCAGCCTGGTCACGATGTCGTGGACCAGACGGTGCATGTGGACGGCCCCGCCGTACGGGCCCGCGTCGGTGGTCTCGCGGGTGATCACCGAGTGGTTGACAAGGGTGTCCAGGGCCCGGTTCCAGGCCGGCTCGTCGTGGGCCATCCAGCGCAGGTCCTCGGGCAGTTCGACCGGGAAGGTGTGCAGCAGACCGAGGGGGATGCGGCCGGGCGCGAAGGCCGTGCACAGGCTGAGGACGTCGAGGGCCCCCGGATGCGCGGTGCGGAGCCGGTTGAGGAGGATCGACCAGGAGGTCAGGGAGGACCGCGAGAGGCCGTCGTCGATGGCCGGGTCGTCGGGGGAGAGACTGCGCTCCCGCACCCTCCGCAGGTATGCGGAGGCGTCGGCCCGGGATTCGCCGAGCCACGAGGCGGCCTGTACGAGCGGCAGGGGTACGTCACCGCATTCGGCGGCGATCAGCTCGGCGTCCTCCGCGGTGAGCTGGGGTGCGCGCCGCATCAGACAGCCGGTGGACTCCGCGCGGAGGAAGGCGGGGACGTCCAGGCGCTGCGTGTGCTCGTCCCAGGCCCGGTTGCGGGAGGTGATCAGGACGTGCCCCGGGCCCTGCGGGAGCAGCCCACCGGCCTGATCGGTGTCCTCCCAGCCGTCGAGGATCAGCAGCCAGTTCGCGTGGGGCTCGCCGCGACGCAGGGCCTCGCGCACGGCCCGGATGCGTTCGCCGGGTTCGTAGCCGACGCCCAGCCCCAGCTCGACGGCCAGTTCATCGAGGCGTTCGCGCAGGGTGACGCGGTCGGCGGCGTCGACCCACCACACCACGTCGTAGTCCGTGCTGAAGCGGTACGCGTACTCGGCCGCCAGCTGCGTCTTGCCGATGCCGGACATGCCGACGAGGGCGCAGGCGGCGGCTTCGGGCCCGGCGTCGGCGAGAGTCCGGTGGATCTCGTCGAGAAGGTCGTCGCGTCCGGTGAAGCGCGGGTTGCGGCGGGGAACCCCGCTCCAGATCGCGGGCCGGGTGTTCGGGTGGCGGACCGGGCCGGGCGTGAACGGCGAGCGGCGGGGGCCCAGCCGGAGCCGGTTCAGCAGGTGGTCCTCCGCCGCGTTCTCGGTCAGCCCCCACAGACTGGCCGGCTCCAGTACGGCGGTCGCGGGCGGCAGCGGGCGGTTGGTCAGGTTGACCGCGGCGAAACGGTCCGCGTGGGCGGCGACGAAGCCGCGCAGGACGGTGTCCCACTCGCCGGCGCGACGGGGGCCGAGCTCGAAGAACCGGTCGCTGAGGACGAGGAGGACGCGGCCTCGCGTGAGGAGCAGGTCGCGGAGCGAGTCCTCCAGGGGGACCTCACGTGCCGGATCCCAGCGCTGGAGGCTGACCCGGTGACCACGCCGTTCCAGGCACTGGCCGATCCAGGCGGCCCAGGACCGGTCGACCCCCGGAAAGACGATCACGAAGCTCGCCGGGACGCCGGTGGGGTCGGGGTCGGTGGGGGTGTCACGGGCGGCGGCGGCCTGAACCGCGAGGAATTCCCTCTGGCTACGTATGGGGACGACGCGGGTCCATGGAGGTGCGGGGTCAACGGCTTCCTCGGCCACCGCGGGGCCCCTCGCGGCGTCGGCCGTACGAAGCATGTCGCCGTCCGATGCAAGCAGCCCGTCGCCTTCCGTGGCCGTGCGCTGCTCCTCGGCGTCCGCCGTACGCAGTGCTTCGCCTTCCGGTGCCGTGTCGTGTTCGTAGGCGTCGGTTTCCGCGCGGCGCCTCTCCAGCTCTGTTTCCGCCGCGCGGAGCCAGTCGCCCTGCATCGCCGCGCGGAGCCGTTCGTTGTGCGTCGCCGGGGCGCTGATCTCGGCCTCTGTCGCCGCGCGGCGGTTCTCGATCTTCGCCTCTGCCTCTGCCGCCGCCTTGCGGAGCCAGTCGTCCTGCATCGCCGCGATGCGCTGTTCGACCTCGGCCTCCGCCGCGCGGAACCTCTCGGTCTCCAGTGCCGCGCGCTGCCTCTCGGCCTCCGCCTCCGCTCGCTGGGCCTCGGCCCGCTCCGCCGCCCGCTCGGCCTCCAGCCGTGCCGCCGTCGCCTCGTTCGCGGCCGCGCGGAGTACCTCCATCTCCTCGCGCAGGGCGTCCAGTTCGGTCTGCTGTCTGTCCCGCTGTTCCTCGGCCCGCTGCCGCTCGCGGCGCTCCTCCTCGGCCACCGCGAGTCCGCCGCGTGGAGTTCGTGCTCCAGGTCGACGACGCGTTGCTCGGCCTGTGCGACACGCTGTTCGGCCGCTTCCAGCGCCGCTTCCAGGACCGTCACCCGCTCCCGCAACGCGTCCCGCTCGGTGCGGACCCGCTGTTGCTCCCCGCGCAACACCTCCAGCTCGACCCCGGTGGCCCGGTGGTCCGCGACCGCCTGTTCGAGTGCGTTGCGTTCCGCCTCCACCTCCGCGATGCGCTGCCGTGACTCGTGCAGGGCGGTGGCGACCGCGTCGGCCTGGGTCCGGGCGATGTCCTTCTCCCGTACGGCGGCGGCCAGTTGGTCCTCCAGTATCTGCACCGCCCAGGCCCGCCCGTTGGTCGCCTTCAGGGCGGCGCGCTGAAGATCCGTCACGCGTCTGCGCGCCGCCTGGGCCATCGGGAGGCCGAGTTTCCTGCCGACGTCGTCCATCAGCGCGGTGAGGAAGTGGTCCGGCGCGACGGTCCTGCCGCTGAGGTAGCGGCTGACGCTGCTCGCGGTGTAGTGCCGGGTGACGGCGTAACTGCGGACGGAGATCTCCAGCACCAGGAAACAGCGGCGGAGTTCCCTGGCCAGGTCGTGGCACTCCTTCGCGATGTCCTCCGCGATGGGGTGCAGGCCCCTGGCCGTCGCGGACCCGGCTTCGTCGAGGGGGACCAGCTCGCCCTCGACCGCCTCGCCCGACACCTCCTCGGCCGGGTCCTCGCCGGCGTCACCAGCAGGGGCTCGCTCCTCCACGCCGGCCTCCTCCTGGATGCGCTCCGGCCCTGTCCCACAGCATCCGCAACGCGTAGCGCTTGGCGCAACACCCCCGACTTTCCGGAGAGTTGACGCATCGGCTCGCTCAGCTCCGAAAGGACACGGCCATGAACCGCAAGCACATCCTCAAGGCGGCGCTCACCCTGCTGGGCGCGGCGGTCTCCGGCGCGGCGCGGGCTGTCGTGTCGTGGCTTCTGGGGGAGGCGGACTGAAAAAGGAACGCGGGTGCGATCCGTAGTGGTGAAGACTCCCGCCATGGAGTTCAAGGAGTTCATGGAGTTCTTCGTCTATCACCGTGACCGGCCGGATTCCGTCGCCCTGCGCGACGAGTTGCTGGAGGAGCACTGGTCCTACATGGACCGGTACGCGAAGGAGCTCATCGCCCGGGGGCCGACGTTCGCCGCCGACGGCGAGACGCCCTCGGGGAGCGTGCACATCGTCGGGCTGCCCGACCCCGCCGCCGCCCGCGCGTTCGCCTTCGACGAGCCCAACTACCAGGCCGGCGTGTACCGGGACGTGCTGCTGCGGCGGTGGCGGAACCTGCTCGGGCGGACCATGTGGGACTTCCCCGGCGGGGTCGGCGACGGCAGCCGGTTCCTGGTGATCGGCCTCGGGACGGGCGAGGCCGCCGACCTCGACGTGCCCTCCGGCCGCGACGACGACCTGATCGCCTACGGGCCGCTGCTCTCCGACGACGGCTCCGCCTGGCTGGGCACGGCCGCGCTGGTCCGCGCGGCCGACGCGGAGACGGCCCGCGCCCTCCTCACGCCGGGGCGCTACGCCGACATCGAGGTCCACGACTGGGAGCCCGGCGGCCGCCGCTGAAGGCCACTGTCAGTGGTCGCGTCTACGCTCGGAGGCGATGGCACAGGCATGGAAGTGCACGGGGCTGCGGTGGTCGGCGGGGCGGCCCGTGCTGGCGTGGGACCGGGGGCGCCGCAGCCCGCTGGACTGGGGCAAGCGGGTCGCCTTCGGCGTGGAGGGGGAGGTCAGGAGCTGCGTGGGTGCGCGCGGGCACCCCTGCCCGCTCGGCGCGTCCGTCTCCGCCCGCAGTACCGGCGCCCGGTGCGAGGAGTGCGCGCGCCTCGACCGGGCGCATTCCGTCGCCGCCGACACGCTCGCCGGCGACCCACGGCCGTACCACGTGTATCTCGCCTGGTTCGGCCCCGGCCTGACCAAGGTCGGCATCACCGCCCTGGAGCGGGGCTCCGCCCGGCTGCTGGAGCAGGGCGCCGTCTGCTTCACCTGGCTCGGGAGCGGTCCGCTCATGGCCGCGCGCCGCACCGAGGAACTGCTGCGCGCCGCCCTCCGCGTCCCCGACCGCATCCCCTACGGCGAGAAGCGAGCCGTACGGGCCGCGCTGCCGCCCACCGAGGCCGAGCGGACGGCCGAGATCGCCGAACTGCACGCCCGGGCCGTCGCCCTCACCGGATGGCCCGAGTCGCTCACCCCCGAGCCCTTCCAACCCGTGGATCACATGGCGGCGTTCGGGCTCGACCGGGCCCCGGCCGCGACCGCCGAGGTGACCGAACTGGTCGCCGGGGGCGCGCTCGCCGGAGAGCTGGTGGCCGCCGCCGGGCCGGACCTGCACCTCGCGACCGCCGACGGGACGGTCGTCGTCCTCGACACCCGCCTGATGACGGGATGGGGGATCGCCCCGGCGGGGAGCGGTGAAATCGCCCTGCCCGTGCGGCAGTTCAGACAGCCTTCCGCTCATGCGCAGGACGAGCTGTTCTGAGTAAAGCCTTGGATCCCGTATGGATCCCTTTCCGTAAGGAGCCTGGACCGCCCGTCCGTCCCCGGCCATCGTGGACGACATGAGTGATCAGCCCGTTACCCCTGTCACCGTCCCCGTCGCCACCCCTGCCGTCGCCCCTGTCCCCGCCCACGAACCCCCGTACTACGCCGTCGTCTTCACCTCCACCCGCACCCCCGACCAGTCCGGGTACGCCGAAGCCGCCACCCGGCTCGGCGAGTTGGTGAAGGACGTCCCCGGGTTCCTCGGCGAGGACTCCGCCGGCACCCCCGGCGGCCTCGCCATCACGATCGCCTACTTCCGGGATCTCGCCGGCATCGACCAGTGGCGGCGCGACGCCGAACACCGGGCCGCGAAGGAGCAGGGCCGGGAGCAGTGGTACGAGCGGTACTCCCTGCACATCGCCCGGGTCGAGCGGAGCCACAGCTTCCAGCGATCGGAGGCCCCGTAACCCCGGTATCCCCTAGGGCCTGTCCGGCGGATCATGCCGCAGACGCGGGGCCTGGGCTGACGGGGCGCCGTCACTGTCCTGCGACCTGATCCGCCGGACAGGCCCTAGCCCCCGCTTCCCAGGAGCCGCCTGAGAGCGGCCTGTGAGTTTCTCAGGGAAATCACAGACAGGGGAAAGCGGGTTCTCAGAGGACCCCGACAAGGTGTCCGGCATGACCACGACCTCGCCCCAGGGGCGCACCGAACTGCTGAGGCCGGACGGGAGCCCCGTCCGCGTGCTTGTGGTGGACGACGAGCAGTCGATCACCGAGCTGCTGTCCATGGCCCTGCGCTACGAAGGATGGCAGATCCGCAGCGCGGCGGACGGCACCGGTGCCCTCCAGACCGCGCGCGAGTTCCGGCCCGACGCGGTCATCCTGGACATGATGCTGCCCGACATGGACGGGCTGACCGTCCTCGGCCGGCTCCGCCGCGAGCTGCCGGACGTGCCCGTCCTGTTCCTCACCGCCAAGGACGCCGTCGAGGACCGTATCGCCGGCCTCACCGCGGGCGGCGACGACTACGTCACCAAGCCGTTCAGCCTGGAGGAGGTCGTCGCCCGCCTGCGCGGTCTGATCCGCCGCTCCGGGGCCACCGACCGCCGCTCCGACTCCGTCCTGGTCGTCGGCGACCTCACCCTGGACGAGGACAGCCACGAGGTCTCCCGGGCCGGTGACCACATCCACCTCACCGCCACGGAGTTCGAGCTGTTGCGCTTCCTGATGCGCAACCCCCGGCGGGTGCTCAGCAAGGCCCAGATCCTGGACCGCGTGTGGTCGTACGACTTCGGCGGCCAGGCCAACGTCGTCGAGCTCTACATCTCGTACCTGCGCCGCAAGATCGACGCCGGACGGGAGCCGATGATCCACACCCGGCGCGGCGCCGGCTACCTGATCAAGCCCGCCGCCTCGTGAGCGGGCGGCGACGGCCGAGGGTCTTTCTTTCGGATCTGGCCGGCTCCGAGCGACGGCTCCTTCCTGTCGGCGCGAGCGGGGTCTGGTGCGTGCAGCTGCAAGGCGGAGGAGGGCGGCGACGCGATGGGGGTCCCCCCGCGCGAGCGAAGCCGAGCGTGGGGGAGTCGGCAACCGACGACAACGCCGCAGATGGGCGTGCCAGACCCCGCGACCCCGGCAAGATCCGAAAGAGAGGCCCTGGGACGCAGCGGAGGCCGAAGCGGCGAGCCGGTCAGCCGCGTACCCTGCGGACCCGGCTCGTCGTCGCGTCGGTGACGCTGATCGCGGTGGTGTGCGCGGTGATCGGCACGGTCACCACGCTCGCCCTGCGATCGCATCTGTACGACCAGCTGAACGAGTCGCTGAAGGAGGTCGCCATGCGCGCCGCCGGCGGGGTCGTCCCGCCCGGCAAGGACAGCGCCCGGCTCCTCCAGCAGGACAAGGCCTCTGAGCCGACCGACCTCACCGAGTTCGTCACCCGGGGCCCGCAGCCCAGCGGCAGCACCCTGATCGCCAGGGTCGAGAACGGCTCGATCAGCAGCGGCAAGGTCGGAGAGAAGTCGAAGAACGGCAACGGCTACCCCGACATGAGCGCCAGGAGCCTCACCGAGCCCCAGATCGAGGTGCTCGGCCAGGTCGCCCAGGACCAGAAGCCGCACACCGTCGACCTGCCCGGCCTCGGCACCTACCGGGTCCGGTACGTCGACGGCAACAGGGGGACGTACTACGTCGCCATCCCCACCGAGGAAGCCGACTCCACGATCACCACCCTGATCATCGTCGAGGTCAGCGTCACCGCCGCCGGCCTCATCGCCGCCTCCCTGGCCGGCACGGTGATCGTCGGTGTCGCGACCCGCCCGCTGCGCAAGGTCGCGGCCACCGCCACCCGGGTCTCCGAGCTGCCCCTGCACACCGGCGAGGTCAACCTCAGCGAGCGCGTCCCCGAGTCCGAGTGCGACCCGCACACCGAGGTCGGCCGGGTCGGCTCCGCGCTGAACCGCATGCTCGACCACGTCCACGGCGCCCTGCACGCCCGCCAGCAGAGCGAGACGCGGGTACGGCAGTTCGTCGCCGACGCCAGTCACGAGCTGCGCACGCCCCTCGCGTCGATCCGCGGGTACGCCGAGCTGACCCGGCGCGGCAGGGAACAGGTCGGCCCCGACACCCGGCACGCCCTCGGCCGTATCGAGTCCGAGGCGGGCCGGATGACGCTGCTCGTCGAGGACCTCCTGCTGCTGGCCAGGCTCGACGCCGGACGGCCGCTCCAGTTCGAGCAGACCGACCTCGTCCCGCTCGTCGTCGACACCATCAGCGACGCCCGCGCGGCCGGACGCGACCACGTCTGGCGCCTTGAGCTGCCCGACGAGCCCGCCCTGGTCTCCGCCGACGCGGCCCGCCTGCAACAGGTCCTCGTCAACCTTCTCGGCAACGCCCGCACCCACACACCGCCCGGGACGACCGTCACCGCGCGCGTGCGGCGCCAGGGGCCATGGCTGTGCGTGGACATCGAGGACAACGGCCAGGGCATCCCGCCGGACCTGCTCCCGCACGTCTTCGAACGGTTCGCCCGCGGCGACTCCGCGCGCTCCCGCGCCACCGGCTCGACCGGCCTCGGCCTCGCCATCGTGCAGGCCGTGACGACCGCGCACGGCGGCGCCGTCACCGTCGACAGCGCGCCCGGCCGGACCGTGTTCACGGTGCATCTGCCCGCGCTCGCCCAGGCCGCCTTCCCTCTGCCCGCGCCCGAAACGAACCGGCAACCGGACTCACAGGCACAGCACAGTGCCGCCACATGGGTGCGACAGGGCGCTTGACGAGAGTCGACGCCATGCGAACCGACTCTTCAGCCGGCCTCATGCCGGCCCCGTCGCCCGGCCTCGCGGCCGCCTCCTCTCCCGGCACCCTGCCGGCGCGGGAGCATCTCCCGGCCGCGGTCGCCGGGACGCCCGTCCTGGACGTGGTGGTCCCCGTCCACAACGAGGAGAAGGACCTCCGGCCGTGCGTCGAGCGACTGCACGAGCACCTCGCCCGCACCTTCCCGTACCCGTTCCGCATCTCGGTCGCCGACAACGCGTCGACCGACTCCACCCCGGACGTGGCGCGGCGGCTCGCGGAGCGGCTGCCGGAGGTCACGTCCTTCCGGCTGGAGCAGAAGGGCCGCGGACGTGCGCTGCGGACCGTCTGGTCGGCCTCGGACGCGCCGATCCTCGCCTATATGGACGTGGACCTGTCCACCGATCTGAACGCGCTGCTGCCGCTGGTGGCGCCGCTGATCTCCGGCCACTCCGACCTGGCGATCGGCTCCCGGCTGGCCCGCAGCTCCCGGGTGGTGCGCGGCGCCAAGCGCGAGTTCATCTCCCGCTCCTACAACCTGATCCTGCGCGGCTCCCTCCAGGCGCGCTTCTCGGACGCACAGTGCGGCTTCAAGGCGATCCGCCGGGACGTCGCCCAGGTTCTGCTCCCTCTGGTGGAAGACACGGGCTGGTTCTTCGACACTGAGATGCTGGTGCTCGCCGAGCGCGCCGGCCTCCGTATCCACGAGGTGCCGGTCGACTGGGTCGACGACCCGGACTCCACGGTGCACATCGTGAGGACGGCGACCGAGGACCTGAAAGGGGTGTGGCGCGTAGGGAAGGCGCTGGCCACCGGTTCGCTTCCGCTGGACCGGCTGACCAGGCCGTTCGGTGACGACCCCCGCGACCGCGAGATCATGGACGTACCCAAGGGACTGGCCCGGCAGCTCGTCGGCTTCTGTGTCGTCGGCGGTCTGTCGACGCTCTTCTACCTGCTGCTCTACAGCGGCTTCCGCCTGTTCAGCGGCTCGCAGGTGGCCAACGCGCTCGCCCTGCTGATCTCCGCGATCGCCAACACCGCCGCCAACCGCCGCCTCACCTTCGGGGTGCGCGGCTCCGGCGGGGCGGTCAAGCACCAGGCGCAGGGCCTCGTCGTCTTCGGCATCGGCCTCGCGCTGACCAGCGGCTCCCTGCTCGCCCTCGACTCGGCGACCGACGACCCCTCGCACGTCACCGAACTGGCGGTCCTGGTCGCCGCCAACCTCGCCGCGACGGTCCTGCGCTTCCTGCTCCTGCGCGTATGGGTCTTCGGCGACCGCAGGGAGGCCACCGCGGAAACGCCGTCCTCCCACGCCACCGACCCCGGCGCCGCACAGCCCTCGTACGGCCCCCTTCCGCAGCGCCCCGTGCAGCACCCGCACGACCACGGCACGGACCAGGGGGACGCCCGATGACCACGCACTACGACCGGCAGACCTGGGGCCCACCCCCCGCCGCCCCGCCTGGGCCCGCCACCGTGGAACCCCGCTCGGGTGAGCCGGAGCAGCCCTTCCTCCGGAGACTGTGGCGCGGGCGCCCCGAGGACCCCGGCTGGGCCCGCCCCGCCTTCCTCGGCCTCCTCCTCACCACCCTCCTCCTCTACCTCTACGACCTCAGCGCCTCCGGCTACGCCAACTCCTTCTACTCGGCCGCCGTGCAGGCCGGCAGCGAGTCCTGGAAGGCGTTCTTCTTCGGCTCGCTGGACGCGGGCAACGCGATCACCGTCGACAAGCCCCCGGCGTCCCTGTGGCCGATGGCGCTGTCGGTGCGGATCTTCGGCCTGAACTCCTGGGCGATCCTCGTCCCCGAGGTGCTGATGGGCGTCGGCACGGTCGCCGTCGTGTACGCCGCCGTCCGCCGCCGCTTCAGCCCGGCCGCCGGTCTGATCGCGGGCGCGGTGCTCGCGCTCACCCCGGTCGCGGCGCTGATGTTCCGGTTCAACAACCCGGACGCGATGCTGGCCCTGCTGATGGCCGTGGCCTGCTACCTCGTCGTCCGGGGCCTGGAGGACGGCCGGACGAAGTGGCTGCTGTGGGCCGGAGCCGCGATCGGCTTCGCGTTCCTCGCCAAGACGCTCCAGGCGTTCCTGATCCTCCCCCCGCTCGCCCTCGTCTACGGCGTCTGCGCGCCCGTGACCCTGAAGAAGCGGCTCGTCCAGCTGGCCGCGGCGACGGGCTCGCTGATCGTCTCCGCCGGCTGGTGGGTCGCGATCGTCGAACTGTGGCCGGCGTCCTCCCGCCCGTACATCGGCGGCTCGCAGAACAACTCCTTCCTGGAGCTGACCTTCGGCTACAACGGCCTCGGCCGGCTCAACGGCGAGGAGACCGGCAGCGTCGGCGGTGGCGGTGGCAACACCGGGCAGTGGGGCGAGACCGGCTGGGATCGGATGTTCAACTCCGAGATCGGCGGCCAGATCTCCTGGCTGCTCCCGGCCGCGCTGATCCTGCTGGTGGCCGGACTGGTCGCCACCCGCAAGGCGCGCAGGACCTCGGTCACCCGCGGCTCGTTCCTGGTCTGGGGCGGCTCGCTGCTGATGACCACGATCGTCTTCAGCTTCATGGCGGGCATCTTCCACCAGTACTACACCGTGGCCCTCGCCCCCTACCTCGCGGCCGTGATCGGCATGGGCGCCGGGCTGCTGTGGGAGAAGCGCGCGGAGACCTGGGCGTCGCTCGCCCTCGCCGCCTCCGTCGTCGCCGCGGCCACATGGTCGTACGTCCTGCTCGACCGCACCCCCGACTACCTGCCCTGGCTGAAGTGGCTGGTCCTCGTCGGCGGCCTGACCGGCGCGCTCGGTCTGATCTTCGCGGGCCGCGTCACGCGCCGGCTCGCCCTCGCCGCGGCGTCCGTGAGCGTGGTGGCGGCGCTGGCGGGACCGACGGCGTACACCATCAGCACCCTCCAGGAGGGCCACACCGGCTCCATCGTCACGGCGGGCCCGGCGGGCGCGTCCAGGATGGGCGGCCGGGGCGGCGGTCCCGGCGGCGGTGGCATGGGCCGCGGCGGCTTCGGCGGCTTCGGCGGCGGGATGCCGGGCCAACAGGGGCAACAGGGCCAACAGGGTCAGCCGGGCCAACAGGGTCAGCCGAGCCAGCCGAATCAGCCGAACGGCAACGGGAACACCCAGGGCCGCCAGGGCCAAGGCTTCCCCGGCGACGGCATGGGCGGAGGCGGCGGTGGCGTCGGCGGCCTGCTGAACGGTGCCGGCGTCTCCGCCGAGGCCAAGAAGCTGCTGGAGACGAACGCCGGCGACCACACCTGGGCGGCGGCCGCGATCGGCGCCCAGAACGCGGCGAGCTACCAGCTGGCCACCGGTGAGCCGGTGATGGCGATCGGCGGCTTCAACGGCACCGACCCGTCCCCGACGCTCGCGCAGTTCCAGCAGTACGTGGCGGACGGCAGGATCCACTACTTCATCGGCGGCGGCACCGGCGGTGGCGGCATGGGCGGCAACTCCGGTACGTCGTCGCAGATCACCGCGTGGGTCGAGGCCAACTTCCAGAAGGTCACGGTCGGTTCGGCGACGTTCTACGACCTGACGCGGAAGGCGAGCGGCTGACGACAGGAGCGACGGTTCGCTGAGCAGAAAGAGGGGGCGGTGGCCACGGCCACCGCCCTCTTTGCGTACTCGTCGACGAGGCCGCCTCGCCCTAGCATCTTTGACCGGTGAGGCCTTCGAAGGAGGTGGGTCCATGGTGGCCGGAGCTCAGCACCCGGCCTCGCGCGGCAGCGTGTGGTTGTCCGGCAAGGCGCGCCGCAGGCGGGCGCAGCCCTCCGGGCTCGACCGGGACCGCATCACCGAGGTCACCGTGCGGCTGCTGGACGCCGAGGGGCTGGACAGGTTCTCCATGCGGCGGCTCGCCGGGGAGCTGAACGTCACCGCGATGTCCGTGTACTGGTACGTGGACACCAAGGACGAACTCCTCGAACTCGCCCTGGACAAGATCTTCGGCGAACTGACCCTGACCGGCCCCGACGACGACACCGCCGACTGGCGCGAGCAGCTGCGCGGGCTCGCCGCCGAGTACCGCGCCCTGCTGGTGCGCCACCCCTGGCTGTCCTCGCTCGTCGGCCGCCACCTCACGATCGGCCCGAACGCCCTCGCCTTCGCGCGCGCGGTGGAGCGGATCGTCCGCCGCACCGGCCTGCCCGAGCACGGCATCAGCGGCGCGATCTCGGCGGTGTACCAGTTCGTGTACGGCTACGGGACGGTCGAGGTCGGTCAGGAGAGCGACGTCGACTTCGCCCTGGATCTCCTGGTGGCAGGGATCGAGGCGATCACGGAACGAAGTGGGACGGCACAGCCCCCCGAGTGATCGGGCGGGCGCCCCTCACTCCTCCGACACGAGCCGAGCCGGAAAACCTCCGGTCGCCACGGGCCCCCACCGCTCGGGCGTGACCCGGATGATCGACTTGCCCTGCTTGACCATGGCGGCGCGGTACTCGTCCCAGTCGGGATGCTCGCCCGCGATGTTCCGGTAGTACTCGACCAACGGCTCCACGGACTCCGGCGCGTCGATGACCTCCGCCGTGCCGTCGATCTGCACCCAGGGCCCGTTCCAGTCGTCGCTGAGCACGATCACGCTGACCCGGTCGTCCCGCTTGGCGTTCCGCGTCTTGGCCCGGTCCGGATAGGTGGAGGCCACGATCCGCCCTGAGTCGTCGACGCCGCAGGTCAGCGGCGAACCCTGGGGTCCGCCGTCGCCGCGCCGGGTCAGCAGGATCGCCCGGTGCCGGGGCCGTACGAAGTCCAGCAACTCGTCCAGGGAGACACGGGTGTTCGTCGCGATGTTCGGTGCCATGGCCTCAGCCTAGGGGCAGTACGTCCTCCCGCACCGCCTGCACCGGTGACCGTCAGCGCACCGCGACGGTCACCGCGCCCGGCACCCGCCCCGACAGGGAGAACTCGCCCTGCTCACCGGTGGTCGGCAGCCGTCACGCCGCCGCCCGTGCCACCGGTGCCGCTCTCGTCGTCGGCCGCGATCGGCTCCTGCGCGTTCTCCTCGCCGTCGGCGGCCACGGGCGCCGCGGGCACCTCGGCCGCCGGCGACGGGGCGGGTGCCCCGGCCTTCTGCTCCGCCGCCTGCGCCAGCGCGCCGGTCGTCCGCAGGGGGACCTCCTTGATGAACAGGGTCACCAGGAAGGCGAGGAAGGCGATCGGGGCCACGTAGAGGAAGATGTCGGCGATGCCGTGGCCGTAGGCGCCCTCCAGCCAGGTGCGGACCGGGGCAGGCAGCAGGTCCATGTCGGGCAGCGCTCCGCTGCCGCTCGCCTTCGCCGCGGCCGCCTGCGTCTGCGGGTCCAGGGAGGTGATGGTCTCCTTGGCGTAGTGCGTGATCCGGGTCGACATCACCGAGCCGAGCGCGGAGACGCCCACCGCACCGCCGAGGGAGCGGAAGAAGGTGACGACCGAGCTGGCGGCGCCGAGCTCGTGCGGGGCGACCTGGTTCTGGGTGGACAGCACCAGGTTCTGCATCATCATGCCGATGCCGAGGCCCATGACCGCCATGAACAGGGCGATCTTCCAGTAGTCGGTGTCGTAGCGCATGGTGCCCAGCAGGCCCAGGCCCGCCGTCAGCAGCACACCGCCCGTGACCAGCCACGCCTTCCACTTGCCGGTCTTGGTGATGATCTGCCCGGAGACGGTGGAGGAGACGAACAGGCCCGCGATCATCGGGATCGTCATGACGCCGGACATCGTCGGGGACTTGTCGCGGGCCAGCTGGAAGTACTGGCTGAAGAAGACCGTGCCGGCGAACATCGCGATGCCGACGAACAGCGACGCCAGCGAGGCGAGCGCGATGGTGCGGTTGCGGAACAGGTACAGCGGGATGATCGGCTCGCTCGCCCTGGTCTCGGTGAAGAGGAAGACGAGGGCCAGCAGCAGGGCCCCGCCGACCATCGTGTACGTCTGCCAGGACAGCCAGTCGTACTTGTCGTCGGCGAACGTCACCCAGATGAGGAGCAGGCTGACGGCGGCGGTGATGAAGAAGGCGCCGGCCCAGTCGACCTTGACCTCGCGCTTGGTCTCGGGCAGGTGCAGGGTCTTCTGGAGCACGAACAGCGCGATGATCGCGAAGGGCACACCGACGTAGAGGCACCAGCGCCAGCCGAGCCAGTCGGTGTCGGTGATGACACCGCCGACCAGCGGACCGCCGACGGTGGCGACGGCGAAGGTGGCGCCCAGGTAGCCGGAGTAACGGCCGCGCTCCCGCGGCGAGATCATCGCGGCCATGATGATCTGGGCGAGCGCGGTGAGACCGCCGGCGCCGAGACCCTGGATGACGCGGGCGCCGATGAGCATGCCGGAGTTCTGCGCGAGACCGGCGACGACCGAGCCGACGATGTAGATGACGAGCGCTATCTGGACGAGCGCCTTCTTGCTGACCAGGTCGGCGAGCTTGCCCCACAGAGGGGTCGAGGCCGTCATGGACAGCAGCGCGGCGGTGACGACCCAGGTGTAGGCGCTCTGGCCACCGCCGAGGTCCTTGATGATCTCGGGGAGGGCGTTGGAGACGATGGTCGAGGACAGGATGGCGGCGAACATGCCGAGCAGCAGCCCGGAGAGCGCCTCCATGATCTGCCGGTGCGACATCGGGGCGTGCCCGGCGGCACCTCCCCCGTGCTTGGCGTGAGCCCGCACACCGGCTGGTGTGGTCGTTGCCATGGGTTTCCTTCTCTTATGTCGTCGCGGGTGTACGGGTGGTGGTCTGTGCGGGGGGCGGTGGCCGGAGGGCCGCTGCCCGGCAGTCGCCGAAGCTGTCCCGCAGCCGGGCCATGAGCCGGGTGAGCTGGGCGACCTCCTCGTCGGTCCAGTCGCTCAGCCGCTCGGCGAGCATCCGGGTCGTACGGCGGGACAGCTCGTCCACCTGGTCCCGGCCGGCCGGGGTGAGGTGCAGGATGCGGCTGCGCTTGTCCGCCGGGTCGGGGGAGCGGTCGATCCAGCCGCGTTCGGCGAGGTGGGTGACATGGCGGCTGGTGACCGACATGTCGACGGCGAGCAGCTCGCTGAGCCTGCTCATGCGCATGGCGCCGTCGCGGTGCAGCAGCGTCAGTACGGCGGCGGAACCGGCGGGACAGTCGGGCGGCAGGGTCCGCCCCACCTCCCGCTTCACGGCACCGAACGCGCTGAACTGCTGGATCAACTCCTCGTACTGCGCCTGCTCGGCCATCTCACTCACCTCCCACATTTCGTTGCTTAGGGCAACCATAAGACCGTTTGGTTGCTGCAGGCAAATAAAAGCGTCTGCGGGGTCGCAAAAAGTTGGCAAAGGCAAGTAGCGGTCTGCCCTGACCCCCGCTTGGGTGGTGCCGGGCGTCTTCGCTAGGGTCTCGGGGCATGGCTAACACCCAGGGCCCCCAGGGCAACTACGACCCCGCCGGCAGCACCCAGATGTTCCGCGCGTTCGTCGACGAGGGCACCCCGCAGGGGTCCCGTCAGCAGGCCGCTCCGGCGTCCGGTCCGCGTATCGGCCTGATCATCGGCATCGTCGCGGCCGTGGCGATCGTCGCGGCGGTCGCTTGGCTGGCGCTGAAGTAACCGGTGGCGGCCGGTGGTTGATGGGGCCGGTCGTTGATGGGGCCGGTCGTCACTTCCAGTCGACGCTCACGTCCCGTGTCTCGATATGCATGCCGAGGGGGACGCGCCAGGACTCCACGCACACGGTCCAGCTCTCCCGTGTTGCCGTACCCGGTGCGATCGGGACGGGCAGGGGCTGTGTCGACCTGATCGTCGCCCAGTCGATGCCGAGCGAGTCGATGATGTGCGTGCCGAAGGCGACCGTGCCCGAAGTCACCGCCGTACCGCCCGAGTTGCGCAGAGGCAGGGTCACGTTCTCGCACCAGCGCCGGTCGGCGGCGGTGCGGACCGGGGTGCCGGCGGTCAGCAGCGGGGGAGCGGGCGTCGGGGTGGCTGAGGGACTCGGCGTGGCCTTGGGCGCCGGGGGCTGCCGGATGCCGTGGGCGGGCGGGGCGATCGTCGCTACCGCCGGTGAGGTGCCGGTCGGCGGTGACACTGACTCCGCCGGGGGATTCGGCTGCCCGGTACGGGAGTCGGCCGTGCCCTTCGGGCCGTCCAGCGGCACCAGCCGCACGTCACCCGTCGGGTGCGTCGCTCCCGGTGTTCTTCCTCCCGCCGCGCCGATCGCGACGTAACCCTCCCTGCCTGTACCGCCGTTCATCGCGTACGCCACCGTCAGCGCCCCCGCGCAGACGGCCGCCGAAGCGGCCAGTGCGGCGCCCCGGCGGCCATGCGTCCAAGTCGGCCGTCGCATCCGGCCAGTGTCACTGACGACCCGTCAGAAAGGAAGCCTCAGGCCCCCGGGCCCACCCGGGCCGCTAGGGCTCCGATTGCGCTCCAAGGCCCCCGCGTCCCAGGCCCCAGGGCTCCGAGAGCGCCCCAAGATCCCGTCCCACCTGGGCCTCCAGGCCACCAGGCCCCCAGGCATTCAGGCCCTCCCGGGCCCCCAGGGCTCCGATTGCGCTCCAAGGCCCCCGGGCCCCACCCAGGCTCTCCCACCCAAGGCCCCAGGGCTCCGACAGCGCCCCACGACCCCCAGGCCCTCCGGGACCCAGGGCTCCGAGAGCGCCCCGCGACCCCAAGGCCCCCGGGCCCCATTGCTCCGAGAGCGCCCCGCGACCCCAAGGCCCCCGGGCCCCATTGCTCCGAGAGCGCCTCAAGACCCCCAGGCCCCCAGGCCCCGCGGCCCAAGGCCCCCAGGCCCCGCGGCCCAAGGCCCCAGGGCCCAAGGTCCCAGGGCTCCGGGAGAACCCCAAGACCCCCGGGCCCCAGGGCTCCGACAGCGCCCCAAGACCTCCAGGCTCCAAGACCTCCAGGCCCCAGGCCCCAGGCAACTCAGGGGGCCCCGGACCGCCGGCTCAGTCGCTGATCAAGCCCTCGCGGAGTTGCGCCAGGGTTCGCGTCAGGAGGCGGGACACGTGCATCTGGGAGATGCCGACCTCCTCGCCGATCTGCGACTGGGTCATGTTGGCGAAGAAGCGCAGCATGATGATGCGGCGCTCGCGCGGCGGCAGCTTGGCCAGGAGCGGCTTCAGGGACTCGCGGTACTCCACGCCCTCCAGCGCGCTGTCCTCGTAGCCGAGGCGGTCGGCCAGGGAGCCCTCGCCGCCGTCGTCCTCGGGGGCCGGGGAGTCGAGCGAGGAGGCGGTGTAGGCGTTGCCCACCGCCAGGCCGTCGACGACGTCCTCCTCGGAGACGCCGAGCACCGCCGCCAGTTCGGTCACCGTCGGGGAGCGGTCCAGCTTCTGCGACAGTTCGTCGCTCGCCTTGGTCAGCGCCAGGCGCAGCTCCTGGAGCCGGCGCGGGACGCGCACCGACCAGGACGTGTCGCGGAAGAAGCGCTTGATCTCACCGACGACGGTAGGCATGGCGAACGTCGGGAATTCCACGCCGCGTTCGCAGTCGAAACGGTCGATCGCCTTGATCAGGCCGATCGTGCCGACCTGGACGATGTCCTCCATCGGCTCGTTGCGGGAGCGGAAGCGGGCCGCGGCGTAGCGCACGAGCGGGAGGTTCAGCTCGATGAGCGTGTCGCGGACGTACGCGCGCTCGGGGCTGTCCTCGTCGAGGGCGGCGAGCCGCAGGAACAGGGAGCGGGACAGGGTGCGGGTGTCGATGGACCCCGAGGTGGTGATCGCCGGGGCCGGCGCGGCCTCGAGGGCCGTGACGTCGTCGAGCACGTCGGGCTCGACGGGCGCGGACTCGCTCTTCGTGAGCGTGAGCACCTTCGAGCTGCCCTGGTCTGCGGACATGCCACCCCCTTTGGGTCGCGGGACGGTCGCGGCGAACGCTCCCTGGAGAGGAACGCCAGCCTTCACCTGAATACCGGAGCCTGAGCCCCGGCAAACGCGCTTCCCGCAGAATGTCACATGTCGGCAACACGCTGTAGTGACATGTCGACATGTGAGTCACGAAACAGCCCTGGAAACAGGGGGTGTGACGGTTTTTCAGCCCAGATTCGCCGGGAAGGGAGCCGCTGAGCGATTCGTTCTCTACGGTGACCCGTCGAGCGTCCGTACGATCCGCTTCCCGCCTACGGCTCGAACCACCGTACGATCACGCGTCGATCCGATTGGCGGAGCGCAACCGCTGGAAGCTGCGCGCCAGAAGCCGCGACACATGCATCTGGGAGACGCCGAGTTCCGCGCTGATCTGGGACTGGGTGAGGTTGCTGTAGTAGCGCAGCAGCAGGATTCGCTGTTCGCGTTCCGGAAGCTGGACCAGCAGATGGCGGACCAGGTCGCGGTGTTCCACCCCGTCCAGCGCCGGGTCCTCGTAGCCGAGGCGGTCCAGGAGGCCGGGCAGTCCGTCGCCCTCCTGGGCGGCCTCCAGGGAGGTCGCGTGGTACGAGCGGCCCGCCTCGATGCAGGACAGGACCTCGTCCTCGCCGATCCGCAGCCGCTCGGCGATCTCCGCGGTCGTCGGGGTGCGTCCGAAGGCGGTGGTGAGGTCCTCCGTCGCGCTGTTGACCTGCACCCACAGCTCGTGCAGCCGACGCGGCACGTGCACCGTACGGACGTTGTCGCGGAAGTAGCGCTTGATCTCGCCGACGACGGTCGGCATCGCGAACGTCGGGAACTGCACGCCCCGGTCCGGGTCGAAGCGGTCGATGGCGTTGATGAGGCCGATCGTGCCGACCTGGACGACGTCCTCCATCGGCTCGTTGCGGGAGCGGAAGCGGGCGGCGGCGTAGCGCACGAGCGGGAGGTTGGCCTCGATGAGCGCCCCCCGCACCCTGTTGTGCTCCGGCGTGCCCGGCTGGAGCTCCTTGAGCTCGGCGAAGAGGACCTGGGTCAGCGCCCGGGTGTCGGCCCCGCGGCTGCGTGGCGCCGGGGCCGGCTCCTGGGGTGGTGCTTGAGGCGCAGTACTGGCCGGCACGGTCAACTCCACCTCGTCGTCGGTCAACTCATCCGTCAAAAGCGGTCATAGCATCACAAGACATGTGCACTGTGTGCAAGCACCGCATAACACCATGTCGGGGGAGAGTTTTGGGTATAGGCGCACGAAAGCCCCCCGCCATTCGGGCGAGGGGCTTCTGCGGCGAGCGGTCGCGGCTCGGTGTGCGCTTGGGTACGCCGGGTGTGCGCTCAGTACGCGTAGTCGGCGATCACCCAGGTGGAGAACTCCTTCCACAGCGCCACGCCCGCCTGGTGCTCGGGGTGCTCGACGTACGTCCGCAGGGCGTCCGCGTCGTCGAACCCGGAGTTGATCGCGAAGTCGTAGGCGATGGGGCGGTCGCTGAGGTTCCAGCCCAGCTCCCAGAACCGGATCTCGGGGATCTTGCCGTCCAGTGCGCGGAAGGCCTCCACGCCCGCCACGACCCGGGGGTCGTCACGCTCGACGCCCTCGTGGAGCTTGAAGAGGACCAGGTGGCGGATCATGGGCACTCCCTACTTGGCCCCGTTGGCCAACCAGGTGAAGAACTCGCCGATGGCCTTCGCGGCGTCCGATATGCCCTCGAACCCTATCTGGACGTAGTCCGCCGCCTTGGCCGGGTCCGTGATGATCACGTACAGCACGAAGACCACGAGTACGTAGACGGCGATCTTCTTGGCATTCACCGCCACCGCGGCCTCCCCTGCGAGTGATGTGCCTCTAGGGCCCCCTGTTGCGGCCGTGAGTGTAGCTCTCACGTCCTACCCGTCATCGTATTTAAGGACCATCGGCTTGAGGGATGGGCCCTTCGGCGCGCCGCAGCACGCGCCGGGGCGCGCAGGATGGAGACGTGGCCGAACGGATCCGGCAGGAGTCCGAGGGTCGCAGGGAACGGACCCTCACTGCGGGGTGCGCGTCACGCTTTCCCCCGTAACGGACGCGCACTTGAGGATCCGCCTCCACGAGAAGGGCCCCGCCGGACCGGCGGGGCCCTTCTGAGTCAGACGGCGGACCGACGCAGGACACGGCAGAAGGGGCGCCCGGTTCATCGAACCGGGCGCCCCTTCTCTCTGCGGTAGCGGAGGGATTTGAACCCTCGGTGACTTGCGCCACACTCGCTTTCGAGGCGAGCTCCTTCGGCCGCTCGGACACGCTACCGAGGGAGACCTTACAGCACGCCCGGACCAGGTTGGAAATCGGTTCTCAGCGGTCGCGGAAGAAGTCCGTGAGGAGGGTCGCGCACTCGGTGGCGAGGACTCCCTCGATCACCTCGGGGCGGTGGTTGAGCCGCCGGTCGCGTATGACGTCCCAGAGCGAGCCGGCCGCGCCGGCCTTGTCGTCGCGCGCGCCGTAGACCACCCGGTCCACCCGGGACTGCACGATCGCGCCCGCGCACATGGTGCACGGCTCCAGGGTGACCACCAGCGTGCAGCCGGTCAGCCGCCACTCCCCGAGGCGCTCGGCCGCCCGCCGCACGGCGAGCACCTCCGCGTGGGCGGTGGGGTCGCCGGTGGCCTCGCGCTCGTTGTGACCCGCGGCCAGCACGGTCTCGCCGTCGGCGGCCAGCACGACGGCGCCGACGGGAACGTCCCCGCCCCGGACGGCCAGCCGGGCCTCGTCCAGGGCGAGCCGCATCGCGGCCCGCCAGCGGTCGCGTACGGGGTCGGGTGCCCGGCCCCCGTCGATGGGTGCGGTCAGCGGACGGTCTCCAGGACCTCCGAGGCGCCCAGCACCTCGGCGATCTCGGCGAGCGCGTCCTCCGACAGCGACTTCAGCTCCTTCTCGCCGATGCCGAGGTCGTCGAGGATGCCCGCGTCGCCGACCGGGCCGTGCGGCACGGCCTCGGCGGAGCCGCCGTCAACGGCGTCCTCGTCGTCCTCGTCCTCGCCGTCCTCGGTGCCGTCGAGGTCGAGGGCGTCCAGGTCGTTGTCGTCGGCCGGGTCCCGGCCGAGCAGTTCGTCGGTGAGCAGGAGCTCGCCGTACGAGCTGCGGGCGGCGGCAGCGGCATCGGAGACGTAGACGCGTGGGTCTTCCTCACCGTCCACACGGACGATGCCGAACCACGAGTCCTCCTGCTCGATGAAGACGAGAACCGTGTCGTCGTCGTCGCCGGAGGACTCCCGGGCCAGGTCGGCGAGATCCGACAGGGTTTCCACATCGTCGAGCTCTGTGTCGCTCGCTTCCCACCCGTCTTCGGTGCGCGCGAGCAGTGCGGCGAAGTACACCGTGACTCTCCCACTGGTCATAGGCGTGCCGGTTGGGGGTCCCCCCGGCGGAGGTCGCGGGCGGAGAGAGCTCAGGCTCCGAGCCCCACCCACTCGGAATCGTGGCAGAAACAAGGCGTTCAGGGGACGTCTTCGGCTCCCTGTGTCTGGCACTTTTGATCGCTTGTCCGCGCGCATCCGGGTGGCACCCGGGTGACACGTGCGCAAGCGACCTCACCAGCGCACTCGTTGCCGCCAACAGCGGATCGTACGCGGCTTTCCAACGCGTCCACGCACGGCCCACCCCCGGGCGGCCGCCACGTATGTGATCTTCCCGGTACGTTCCCGGCGCGTTCGCGGCGGCTTCGGGTACGGGGCCAACTCCCGTTCCGCTACCAGCGGAAGGTGCGCATGCGCATCGCGTGCCGCAGCCGGGCGGCCTTCGCGCGGCGCGGCTGGACGCGGTCGCGCAGAGCCCGGGCCTCGGCGAGGTCCCGCAGGAACTGCGCTCGCCGGCGGCGCCGCTCGGCGTCGCTCTCGGTGGTCCGTTCTGGCAGATCGGGCATAGGCACACCTCCCCGCTCCGGGACGCGGTTCACCGCCCCTTCCCGTCCTTCCCACTTTCCCCCGGTCGGTGGGTTTGACGCCAGCAATCGGACCAATACGGGGCCTGAGGTTCGCGCAGCGTGAGGGTGTGCGGCCCGACGGTGCCCACCCCGCCCGGTTAATGTTGTGGACATGCGTCTCCACGTCGTCGACCACCCCCTGGTCGCCCACAAGCTCACCACGCTGCGCGACCAGCGCACGGACTCCGCGACCTTCCGCCGGCTCGCCGACGAACTGGTCACCCTGCTCGCCTACGAGGCCACGCGCGACGTGCGCACCGAAGCGGTCGACATCACGACCCCGGTCACCGCCACCACCGGCGTCAAGCTCTCCCACCCCCGCCCGCTGGTCGTGCCGATCCTGCGGGCCGGCCTCGGCATGCTGGACGGCATGGTCCGCCTGCTGCCGACCGCCGAGGTGGGCTTCCTGGGCATGATCCGCAACGAGGAGACGCTCGAGGCGTCCACGTACGCCTCCCGCATGCCGGAGGACCTCTCCGGCCGCCAGGTGTACGTCCTGGACCCGATGCTGGCCACCGGCGGCACGCTCGTCGCGGCGATCCGCGAGCTGATCAAGCGCGGCGCGGACGACGTCACCGCGGTGGTCCTCCTCGCCGCCCCCGAGGGCGTCGAGGTGATGGAGCGCGAGCTGGCGGGCACGCCGGTGACCGTGGTGACGGCGGCCGTCGACGACCACCTCAACGAGCACGGCTACATCGTGCCGGGGCTGGGAGACGCGGGCGACCGCCTGTACGGCGCGGCGGAGTAGCGAGGCCGAAGGCCACCGCGCCCGAGCACGACCGCGCCCCCGGCGGAGCCCCTCAGCAGCCCTTCTTGACGGCCGGCGCCGGCTTGGGCGCGGTCAGTGCGGCCAGTGCCTTGTCGGCCTCCGCCTTCGAACTCAGCGTCTTGAAGCCGTTGCCGATGATCAGGTCGAGGGCGGCGTCCTCGCGGGCCGCGTCGGTGCGTCGCTGCGCGCCGGCGAGCTGGGTGCCGAGCACCGGGAGCGAGGTGTTCAGGGCGGACGCGGGGCCGAGGAGTATCCCGGTCCCGGTGACCTTCTTGTCGTACTCCTTGGGCGCGTTCCCGACCTCGCCGATGGCGAAGCCCCGCTTCTTCAGCTCGTCGGCGGTGGTCTTCGCGAGCCCGGACCGGGTGGTGGCGTTGAAGACGTTCACGGTGATCTGCCCGGGCTTGGGCAGCTTGACGGCGGCGGTCGGCGCTGCGGCCGTACGTGTCCCGGCCGTCGTCCTCGCCGTCCCGCAGTCCGCCGTGGAACCGGCCGCAGAAGCGGTCCCGTTGTTCCCGGTGAAGACGTCGATGAGCTGCAGAGTTCCCCAGCCGGCCACGCCGAGTACGGTACCGCCGGCGACCACGAGAGCCACCATCCGCCCGCGCCGCCGGGGCGGGCGCATCCGCGGGTACTTGTCCCCCGTGATCCGGTACTGGCCGCCCATGCCGGGGGGAGTCAGCATGCTCATGGGCGCAGCGTAGTGCGCCGGGGCGGCCGTGCCTACTAGATGATCATTCGACACCGCTCAGGTGAACCCGAAAGGGCCAAGCGCCCTGACTGCGGGTGGCGGGGCGGCGGTCGGACGCGGCGGGTCAGTCCAGTTCGAGCACGCGCGCGTGGAGCACCTGGCGCTGCTGGAGCGCGGCACGGACCGCGCGGTGCAGTCCGTCCTCCAGGTACAGGTCGCCCTGCCACTTCACGACGTGGGCGAAGAGGTCGCCGTAGAAGGTCGAGTCCTCGGCCAGGAGCGTCTCCAGGTCGAGTTGCCCCTTCGTCGTCACCAGCTGATCGAGGCGGACCGGGCGCGGTGCGACGTCCGCCCACTGCCGGGTGCTTTCCCGGCCGTGGTCGGGGTACGGCCGGCCGTTTCCGATGCGCTTGAAGATCACACGGAAAGCCTACCGGCCCAGACGTTCCGGGCGCAGCCATGGCGACGGAGTGCGACGCCGGAAATACCGCCCTGAACTGGTGTGAACAGGAAACAAACGGGGTCCCGAGGCGCTCCCGGAGCCCACCGTCGGGACCGCCCGGCTGTTCCCCCGGAAGAAGCCCGACGTGTTCTTCGTCACCCGGCTGTCACCCGCTGTCACCCGGCTCCCCGGTGGGGACGGCGCGGTCCGGCGGAGGTGGTGGGGGCCGCCTCCGCCGGGGCGCCTAACGCTCAGCGCGTCTGTGGCTTTCGCGGCGTCTCCGGCCGTTGCGGCGGGGGTGGTGTCTTCCCCTCCGCCTTCGGCGCGCTGCGCGCGGCCTCGGCGCGCACCAGGGCGCGCAGGACCGCGTACGGGTCTGAGGGCATGGCTGTCCGTGCTCCTTGCGTCGATCCGACAGTCCTTCCGGGGGGGGGGCGGGCTGTCAGCAGCGCAGGATCACGCTCCGCAGGGCGCGCGGAGGGTCGTACGACGGGGTCGGCGCGGGTGGGACGGGGCGGCTCGCGGGGTCGGCCTGCTGCCGCAGCGGGGCGGGCCGCAAGGGCGGTAGGGGCCGGTGCTCCGCTGGGCGCAGGGCCGCCGGTTCCCCGGCGTCGTGCTCGATCTCGACGACGCTCCCGGCGCCCACCACCGCCTCCGGTGCCGCGTACGCCTCGCCGGGTACGAGGAGCGCGAGCAGCAGGACGAGCACCCGCAGCCAGGTGGGGCCGCGCGGACGGCGTCGTACGGTGCTCACGTAGAGCGTCTGCCCCCGGCCCGTCCGCGCCCCATCGCACGGCTCGCCGGAACCACCCGTCCGGCCCAGTTCTCACACCGTGCGCGGCACCTGGCGCGCCCGGCTCCGGATGCCGATCGCGGTGATGATCTCCACGACGCCGACCACGACCAGCCAGATGCCGCCGACGAGGGTCAGTACCGCGACCGACTCGAAGGGGGAGTCGATCAGTACGACGCCCGCGGCGAAGGTGAGGACGCCGAGGAAGATCTGCCAGCCGCGCGCCGGCATCGACGGGTCGGAGGCGGCGGCCAGGGTCTGGGTGATCCCGCGGATCAGCCAGCCGATGCCGATCCACAGGGCGAGCAGCAGGATCGACTGCATGGGGCCGCGGAAGCAGAACAGGCCCAGCACGATCGACAGGGCGCCGCTGATGAAGGCCAGCACGCGCAGGCTGGTCGTCCGGTGGGTGCCGAACGCGGCGATCAGCTGGAAGACGCCGCTGATCACCAGGTAGACGCCGAAGAGCACGCCGGCCGCGAAGAGCGAGGCGCCCGGCCAGACGAGGACCAGGACGCCGAGGATCAGTGAGGCGATGCCGGTGAGCAGCACGACCTGCCAGGCGGCACGGGACAGGGCGTGCAGCGGCCCCTCGAAGGCCGGCTCGGGCTCATGGGGCACGCCCGGCGGATGATGCCCGGCGTGGTGGACCTTGCGGTCGTCGTACTCCGGACCCCAGGCGGACCCGGTGGGTGCGTCGGTCATGTTCCATGCTGAGACCGGCGCCCGGGGAGCCGCCACTCGGGGCGCGGGCCGTCTCACTTTGCGGCTCCGCCGCGTGGGCGACTCCGGCTCCGCTGCGAATCCGCGTGCGACTCCGCCGCTTGGGCGCGTCCGGGCACCGCGAATCCGCGTGCGGCTCCGCCGCTTGGGCGCGTCCGGGCACCGCGAATCCGCGTGCGGCTCCGCCGCGTGGGCGCGTCCGGCCGCCGCGAAGCCCCGGCTAACGAGCGGCCTTGCCCGCGGAGCGCTTCGCCGCCTTCATCTCCTGCTTGTGCGCCCGCACCTTCGCCAGGGACTCCGGCCCGGTGATGTCCGCGACCGAGCGATGGCAGTCGGACTCCCCGTACGCCCCCGCCGCCTCCCGCCACCCCTTCGGCGCGACGCCGAGCTGCTTGCCCAGCAGGGCGAGGAAGATCTGGGCCTTCTGCTTGCCGAAGCCGGGCAGGTCCTCCAGCCGTGCCAGCAGCTCGCGGCCGTCGCCGACGTCCTTCCAGACGGCCTCGGCGTCACCGTCGTAGTGCTCGACGAGGTACTGGCACAGCTGCTGGATGCGCTTGGCCATCGATCCGGGGTAGCGGTGCACGGCCGGTTTCTCCGACAGCAGCGCGGCGAAGGCGTCCGGGTCGCGCGCGGCGATGTCGTGCGCGTCGAGGTCGTCGGCGCCGAGCCGGTCGGCGATGGTCCGGGGGCCCTTGAACGCCCACTCCATCGGGACCTGCTGGTCGAGCAGCATCCCGACCAGCGCGGCGAGCGGCGAGCGCCCCAGCAGTGCGTCGGCCTCCGGGTCCTGGGCGAGGTGCAGGGTGACGTCCATGCCCCGATCATCGCCGTAAACGCCGGTGATCGCCGTGCGGCGTCACTCCGCGCGCCAGTACCCCAGCGCGTGCAGGCGGTCCTTGGGCAGGCCCAGTTCCTTGCGGACGTACGACGACAGGGTCCGGGTCGTGCGCGCCTCGCAGGCGATCCAGACGTACGGGTCCGCGGTGGCCGTCAGCAGGTCCGGCAGCTCGGCCCGCACCCGTTCGACCAGCTGGTCGCCGGTGACGCGGCGCAGTTCGTGCCGGTCGGTGCCGGCGGGGAGCGGCAGGCCGTCGTCGCCGCCCTCGAACCAGATCGTCGCCGGCGCGGAACCGAGCGCGTCGAGCAGGGAGTTGATCGCTGGCAGCGAGGCCGGGTCGCCGATCGCGAGGACGTGGGTCGGCTCCGGCGCGGGCCGTTCGAAGCCGGTGCCCTGGACGGTCGCCTCGATGGTGTCGCCGGGCCGCGCGGCCCGCGCCCAGTCGCTGGCGACGCCCTCGTGCAGGGCGAACTCCAGGGAGAAGGTGCCGGCTTCGGGGTCCGGGCCGACGAGCGTGTAGGCCCGCTGGTGCGGCCGGGCGGCGCCGGGGAACCACAGCCGCACCCACATCGTGGGGTGGACGCCGGTCGCGGCGAGCAGCCCGCCGTCGGTGAGGTGCAGCCGCCGGTAGTCCGGGGTGACGTCCTCCGCGCCCGTGACGGTGAGGGTGAAGTCCTTCGCCCGCATCAACTTGAGGACCGCGCCCTCCCAGCCCCGCCCCTGCGCCATGGTCTCTCCATCCCTCGCGTACGATTCCTCACCGATGACTTAGGTGAGGCTAACCTAAAGTGCGAGGAGGCGCAGGGGCGATGACGGAGATATACCGGGACGCGTGGGGCGTGCCGCACCTGCGTGCCACGGATCCACTCGCCCTGGCCCGCGCCCAGGGCCTGGTCACCGCGCGCGACCGGTCCTGGCAGCTGGAGGTCGAACGCCACCGAGCCCAGGGCACCTCGGCGTCCTTCCTGGGCCCCGAGGCCGTCGCCTGGGACGTCTTCGCCCGCCGCGCCCGCCTCGCCGACACGGCCCGCCGCTGCTACGACACGCTGGCGGAACGCGATCCGGAGAGCGCCGCGTTCGTACGGGCCTACGTCGACGGCGTGAACGAAGGGCTCGGCACCACCCCCGAGTTCGCCCGCGTCGGACTCGCCCCCGGCCGCTGGGAGCCCTGGACCCCGCTCGCCGTCTGGCTCTCCACGCACATCCTCTTCGCGGGCTTCCCCGCCAAGCTGTGGCGCGAGGAGGCGGTACGGCACCTCGGCCCCGAGGCGGTCGGCCTGTTCGCCGTCGACGGCCCCGCCACCTCCGGCAGCAACGGCTGGCTGGCCGGCGGCGAACGCACGGTCACCGGGCAGGCGGTCATCGCCGGCGACCCGCACCGTTTCATCGAGGAACCCGGCGTCTACCAGCAGATCCGGCTGGCCTGCGACGAGTTCGACGTCGTCGGCCTCGCCGTCCCGGGCGTCCCCGGCATCGCCCACTTCGGCCACACGGGCACGGTCGCCTGGGCCATCACCAACGCCATGGCCGACTACCAGGACCTCTACCGCGAACACCTCCGCCGCACCGACACCGGCATCGAGGCCCTCGGCCCCGACGGCACCTGGCACCCCACGACCCACCACACCGAACACGTCCAGGTGGCGGGCGCGGACCCAGTGCGGCTGGAGGTGATCGAAACCAGCCGGGGGCCGGTGATCGCCGGGGGGCCGGAGGGGCTTCGGGAGGGCGGTGTCGAGGAGGTCGGTGTCGAGAAGGTCGGTGAGGGGGAGGTGCCGTTGGCCGTCAGTCTCCGGTATCCGCCCCGCGTCACCGGTGACCTCGGCTTCGGCGTCCTCCTGCCGCTGCTGCGGGCCCGTAGCGTCGCCGATGTCGACCGGGCCCTCGACGGCTGGGTCGAGCCGGTCAACGTCGTCCAGGCCGCCGACACCGAGGGCGGCCTCCTGCACCGGGTCGCGGGCCGGGTCCCCGTGCGCTCCGAGGCCAACCGCGTCCGCCTGGTGCCCGCCTGGGAGGCCGGCCACGACTGGACGGGCTGGCACGAGATGCCCCGCGCGGGCCTCACCGACGGCCTCGCGGTGATGGCCAACCAGCGCGGCCCGGCCCGCGACCTGGGCGTCGAGTTCGCCCCGCCGCACCGCGCCGACCGCATCCGCGAGCTGCTCGAAGCGCGCGAGAAGTGGTCCGCGGCGGACATGCCGGCGATCCACACGGACACGTATCTCGCGTCCGCCGCACCGCTGCTGGACCACGTGCGCTCCCTCGACGCCCTCACGGACGCCGCCGCGTCCCTCCGCGACCGCCTCCTGGCCTGGGACCGCCACATGGACGCCGACAGCCGGGAGGCCGCCGCCTACGCCGCGTTGCGCACCGCCGTCGTCCGACGCCTCGCCGCCCACCCGGCGTTCGCCGCGCTGACCACCCCGCCCGCCTACCCCGAGGTCCTCCTCCCCTGGCTGGCGCTGATCCCCCGCATCGGCTTCGCCCTCGAACACCTGCTGTGCGCCGAGGAGTTGTACGGCGTGGACCGTTCGGCGCTCGTCCGTGACGCCCTGGAGGAGGTCGCCGTGCGCCCGCCCGCCCGCTGGGGCGACACCCACCGCCTGGCCTCCTGGCGGGCGCTGCCCGACCCGTCCGCCGAGTCCCCCGCCCTGTCCGGCGACCACGACTGCGTGCTGTGCACCTCCGCCGTCCCCGGCTGGACCGACCTCGCCGCCCGGGGCCCGGCCGCCCGCTACGTCTGGGACCTGGCCGACCGCGAGAACAGCCGCTGGATCGTCCCGCACGGCGCCCACGGAACCCCCGGCCACCCCCACCACCACGACCAGCTCCCCCTGTGGCTGAGGGGCGAGCTGGCCCCGGTCGTCACCGACTGGGAGCGACTGGAGAAGGAGAGCGATGTCCGTCCCTGAACAGCCGGCAGCGGCTGAAGAGCAGCGGCACCCGGCCCACGTCCACGAGCAGCCGGTCCCCGGCTTCGGTACGGTCCGGCTGCGGCCCCTCGACGCCGAGCGCGACGCCGACGTGGTCCACGCCTGGGTCAGCGAGGAACGCGCCGCGTTCTGGGGCATGACCGGCCTGACCCAGGCCCAAGTCGCCGAGATCTACGCCCATATGGCGACCCTCGACACCCACCACGCCTTCCTCGCCGAGCTGGACGGCACCCCGGCCGCCCTGCTCCAGCTCTACGAGCCGGCCGAGGACCGGGTCTCCGAGTGCTACGAGGTCGAGCCCGGCGACATCGGCGTCCACGTGCTGCTCGCCCCGACCGGGCCGAAGGGCAGGCGTCCCGGCTGGTCGGCCGCGCTCTTCGGCACGTTCGCGACGTACGTCCTGCTGGGCCTCGACCGCAGGCGGGTGGTGGTCGACCCGGACGTGCGCAACGAGAAGGCGATCGCCCGCTTCCTGCGGCAGGGCTTCGAGGCGGGCCCGGTGGTGACCCTCCCCGAGGTCGACCTGCCGGATGTGTACCTGCCGGAGAAGAGGGCCCAACTGGCCTTTCTGCGCAGGGAGGTAGCCTTCCCGAGGTGACCCCGCCCCCCATGCCGAACGCGCCGTGAACGCGACGTGCTGAGCGCACCGCCCGCCGCGTCCGTACCTATCCGCGAGCAGCAAGCCCGAAGACGGAGACACGACGTGGGCGAAGGGCGCGAGTGTGGACGCGGTGGCGGACCCGGCGGACGAGGGCGACTTCAGCGGCTGGTGCTGCTGGGCACCCTGCTGGTCCTGCTCCTCCTCGGAGGAGTGGGCCAGGCATCGGCTCACGCGGCCCTCAGAAGCACCGACCCCGCCGACGGAAGCGTCCTCAAGACCGCCCCGCGCGGCGTCACCCTCGCCTTCACCGAGTCCGTAGGGCTCCTGGACGACTCCTTCCGCGTCCTCGACCCGAGCGGTCACCGGGTCAGGACCGGCGAGGCCGAGCACGCCGGCGGCCGCTCCGACACCGCCCGCGTCACCCTGCCCGCCGGCCTCGCCGACGGCACCTTCACGGTCGCCTGGCGCGTGGTGTCGGCGGACAGCCACCCCGTGTCGGGGGCGTTCACCTTCTCGGTGGGCGCCCCGTCCGCGACGACGGCGACGGTCGACACCGGCCCCGTGGAGGACCCGCTCACCGGCGGCCTGTACGGCGCCGCCCGCTTCGCCGCCTACCTGGCCGCCGCCCTCCTCATCGGCACCGCCCTCTTCGCCGCCGCGTGCCGCCCGGCGGACGTACGTCCCCTGGGGGCGCCGCTGCGGATCGGCTGGTGGGCGCTGACCGGCTCGACCCTGCTGCTGTTGCTGCTCCGGGCGCCGTACGAGACGGGCGAGGGCCCCCTGGGGGCGTTCGCGCCGGACGCCCTGGGCCGCACCCTCGGCGGCCGCCCCGGCCTGGCGCTGCTGGCCCGCCTGGCGCTGCTGGCGGGGGGTGCGCTGCTGCTCGTACGGGCGCGGAATCTCGTACGGGCGGGTCGGCCGGTGCCGCGCGGGCCGCGGGCGGCCGGTGCGGCGGTTGCCGTCGGGCTGGCGCTGACCTGGGCGGCGGCCGAGCACGCGTCCGCCGGGATCCAGGTGCCGGTGGCGATGGCGTCGTCGGTGCTGCATCTGCTGGCGATGGCGGCCTGGCTCGGCGGGCTGGCGGCGCTGCTGGTGCTGCTGCGGCGGGCGCCGGAATCCCTGTCGGTGGACACGGTCGCCCGTTTCTCCCGGCTGGCCACGGTGTCGGTGACCGTGCTCGCCGTCACCGGCGTCTACCAGTCCTGGCGGGGCCTGGGCTCGCTGACCGCGCTGACCGAGACGTCGTACGGCCGGCTGCTGCTGGCCAAGCTGGCGGCGGTGGCGCTGCTGCTGGTGCTGGGGACCTGGTCGCGGGGGCTGGTGGGGCGGTGGGCCATGGCCCGCGCCGAGGTGACGGCCGTGGCGGCGGAGGAGGTCAAGGTGCCGGAACGGGTGGGAGGACGGGCGGGCATCGCGGCCCCGGCGGCCGCGGACGGGGACGGTAGCCGACCGGCGGCCGCGGACGGCGACGCCGGCGGGCCCGAGGACGCGCACCGCAGGGCACTGCGCCGCTCGGTGCTGATCGAGGTGCTGGTCTCCGCCGTCGTCCTGATGCTGACGACCGCGCTGACCGGCACCGTGCCCGGCCGGGCGGAGGCCGAGGCGGAGACCGTCCGCCAGGCCGCCGCGCCCCCCGCGACCTCGGTGACCATGGTGCCGTTCCGGGTGGGCCGCGCGGGCGGCACGGTGCAGGTGACGCTGGATCCGGGCCGTATCGGCGACAACGCGGTCGAGGCCGTGGTCTACGGCCCCGACGGCGGCCTGGCCACCGTGCCCGAACTGCGTATCTCCTTCACCCTGCCCGCCCGTGACATCGGCCCGCTCCAGTCCGGCGTGACCGACCGCGGCGGCTACTGGGCGACGAACGCCGTGAACCTCCCGATCGCCGGAACCTGGACGATGAAGGTGACGATCCGGGTCTCGGAAACCGACCAGGTGACCGTGGATCGCCCCGTACGCATAGCCCCCTGACCCACCTCTCCCAGGGCCTGCCGGGGTGAGCGTTGTGCTTCCCCGTCGGCGCGGCGCATGCTGGAAGGGCGGCCGCCGGGGGTGAGGAGGTCGGTGACCGATGACCGAGACCACAACGGCTGCCACGGCCTGGCACCTGTCCGGGGACTGGTTCGACGCCTGCAGCTGCGCCGTTCCCTGCCCCTGCGCGTTCGCGCAGCCCCCGACCGACGGCGAGTGCGAAGGCGTGCTCGTCTGGCACATCCGCGAGGGCAACTACGGCGATGTCCGCCTCGACGGCCTGAACTTCCTGATGCTCGGCTCCTTCACCGGCAACATCTGGGCCGGTGAGGCGACGGACGCGTACGCGGCCTTCTTCGTCGACGCCCGCGCCGACGACGGGCAGCGCGAGGCGCTCGGCACGATCTTCAGCGGGCAGGCCGGGGGCTGGCCGAAGCAGTTCGGCTCGCTCGCCACGATGGAGGTGCGCGGCATGGACGTGGCTCCCATCACGGTGGAGATCGACCCCGAGCTGGGATTCTGGAGCGTGGAGGTCCCGGACCGGGTGTCGGCCCGCGTGGAGGCCCTCTCCGGCCCCACCACACCGGACAACGCCCGGGTGCAGGTGCACAACCCCGGCGGCGCGGAGGTGGGCCCGGGCCAGGTGGCGACGCTCGGACGCGCGACGATCGACCGGGCGGACGCCTTTGGTTTCACGTGGAACCGCTCCGGCAAGTCCAGCAAGCACTACCCGTTCAACTGGAGCGGCCCGGACTGACCGTCCCGTCCCCCGTACGGGAGGGGCCCGCCTCCCGGGCCGTTCTGTTCTCAGTTCTCGGGGCTCGGCTCGGGCTGGGGGGAGAGGACTTCGCGGGCCTGTTCCGCCGCGCGGACCATGCTCTCGCCGACGAAGTCCACGAAGCGGGCGATGTTCTGGAGGCGGACGGCGGCCGGGGAGCCGGGGCCGAGGAGGGCGACGCCCTGGCGTGCGGTCTCGGCGAGCTGCGCGTGGGACCGGGCGGCGGTGATCATGCCCTGGTACCAGACGTCGTTGTCGGCGAAGTAGCGCTCGCGGCGGCGTTCGTCGCGTTCGCGACGCAGCAGGCCCATGGTCTCCAGGAGCCCGACTGTCTTGGAGATGGTCGCCGGGCTGACCTGGAGGTGCTGGACGAGTTCGGACGCGGTGAGGCTGCCCGCGTCGCTGATGTAGAGGCAGACCAGCACCCGGGACGCCATCTTGGGCAGGCCCTGCTGCATGAGGACGGTGGTGAACGCCTCCTCGTACTCGCGCACGGCCTCGGTGTCGCGTCCGTCGCCCTGGACGGGCGCTTTCGCGCCTGCGGGCGCCTGCCTGCGGCGGTGCGCACGCCTTTCCGTGGCGCGGTGGGCCAGGTCCGCGCGGTAGCCGGCGGGGCCGCCGTTGCGCATGACCTCGCGCGTGACCGTCGACGTCGGGCGTTCGAGGCGGCGGGCGATCTCCGCGTAGGCGAGGCCGTCGGCCAGTCCCAGCGCGATCTGCTGGCGTTCCTGCTGGGTGAGCCTGCCTCCGGGCATTGCGGTCCTCCATGGTTCCGGGTGCCCCGAGCATAGCGTTCACTTCTCTTTCATTGCAACAGAGGGATGGATTCTGTTGCGTTAGATCCAGTCCGGTTGCAACGATTTATGGGCTCTCATCTGCACGTTTGCTGTTCAAGTGCAACAAGCATGTTGCCTGATCCTTGAATGCAACGTAGCTTTTCCATCGTCAGAAACGACATCCGGACACGACATCCGGAACCGACGAATCGAAGGAAACAGCGATGCAGAAGTTCGCCACCCCCGCCCTGATCTCCGCCGTCCTGGACATCCCCGCCGGCCGTATCCAGCTCATCGCCGCCGACCGCACCGACACCACCGTCGACGTCCGCCCGGCCGACGCCGCCAAGGGCCGGGACGTGAAGGCGGCGCAGGAGATCGAGGTCGCCTACGCCGACGGCGTCCTGCGGATCGAGGCCCCCGAGGCCAAGAACCGGATCCTCGGGCACTCCGGGTCCGTCGAGATCACCGTCCAACTGCCCGTCGGCTCCCGGGTCGAGGCGAAGGCGGCCGCCGCCGAACTCCGTGGCGTAGGACGCCTCGGCGACGTCGACTTCGAGGGCGCCTACCGCCAGATCAAGATCGACGAGGCCGCGAGCGTCCGCCTCACCGCGATCGACGGCGACGTCGAGATCGGCCGACTGAGCGGCCCCGCCGAGATCAGCACCGCACGGGGCGACATCCGGATCGGCGAGGCCGTGCGCGGCGCGGTCGTCCTCAACACCCAGTCCGGCGACATCTCCGTCGCCGCCGCCCCCGGCGTCTCGGCCGTCCTCGACGCCGGCACCTCCCACGGCCGCGTGAGCAACGCCCTGAAGAACGACGGCACCGCCGAACTCGACATCCGCGCCACCACCTCCCACGGCGACATCACCGCCCGCAGCCTCTGAAGCGCCCACAGCCTCTGAAGCGCCCACAGCCTCCGAAGGAGCCCCACATGACCGACCTGGCCATCGCGGCGAACGGGTTGCGCAAGTCCTACGGCGACAAGACCGTCCTCGACGGCGTCGACCTCCACGTTCCGGCCGGCACGATCTTCTCCCTGCTCGGCCCGAACGGCGCCGGCAAGACCACCGCCGTCAACATCCTGTCCACCCTGACCTCCGCCGACGCCGGCCAGGTGCGGATCGCCGGGCACGATCTCGCCGTCGATCCGCAGGCCGTGCGCGCCGCGATCGGCGTGACGGGGCAGTTCTCCGCCGTGGACGGGCTGATCACCGGCGAGGAGAACATGCTCCTCATGGCCGACCTGCACCACCTCCCCCAGCGCGAGGGACGGCAGGTCACCGCCGAACTGCTGGAGCGCTTCGACCTGGTGGAGGCCGCGCGCAAACCCGCCTCCACCTACTCCGGCGGCATGAAGCGCCGCCTCGACATCGCCATGACCCTCGTCGGCAGCCCGCGGATCATCTTCCTCGACGAGCCGACCACCGGCCTCGACCCCCGCAGCCGCCACACCATGTGGCAGATCATCCGCGAACTGGTCACCGGCGGCGCCACCGTCTTCCTCACCACCCAGTACCTGGAGGAGGCCGACGAACTCGCCGACCGCATCGCCGTCCTCCACCAGGGCAGGATCGCCGCCGAGGGCACCGCCGACCAGCTCAAGCGGCTCGTCCCCGGCGGCCACGTCCGGCTCCGCTTCACCGACCCGGCCGCCTACCGGGCCGCCGCCTCCGCCCTGCGCGAGACCGTCCGCGACGACGAGTCCCTCGCCCTCCAGATCCCCAGCGACGGCAGCCAGCGCGAACTGCGCTCCATCCTCGACTGGCTCGACGCGGCCGGCGTGGAGGCCGACGAACTGACCGTGCACACCCCCGACCTCGACGACGTCTTCTTCGCCCTCACCGGCGGCGCGGACATCCCCCACCAGCCGAACGAGCCCCAGGAGACCGCCCGATGAGCACCCTCTCCCTCGCCGTGCGCGACTCGGCCACGATGCTGCGCCGCAACCTGCTGCACGCCCGCCGCTACCCGTCGCTCACCCTGAACCTGCTGCTCACGCCGATCATGCTGCTGCTGCTCTTCGTCTACGTCTTCGGCGACACCATGAGCGCGGGCATCAGCGGCGGCGCCCCGGACCGCTCGGTGTACATCGCGTACCTCGTCCCCGGCCTGCTGCTGATGACCATCGGCTCCACCACGATCGGCACCGCGGTCTCCGTCGCCAACGACATGAGCGAGGGCATCATCGCCCGCTTCCGCACCATGGCCATCCACCGTCCCTCCGTGCTCATCGGCCACGTCATCGGCAGCGTTCTGCAGTCGGTGGTCAGCGTGGTCCTGGTCGGCGCGGTCGGCGTGGCCATCGGCTTCCGCTCGACCGACGCCACCGTCCTGGAATGGCTCGCCGCCTTCGGGCTGCTCGTGCTCTTCGCCACCGCCCTCACCTGGATCGCGGTCGGCATGGGCCTGGTCAGCCCCAACGCCGAGGCCGCCAGCAACAACGCCATGCCGCTGATCCTGCTGCCGCTTCTGTCCAGCGCCTTCGTCCCGCTCGACGCGATGCCGGGCTGGTTCCGGCCGATCGCCGAGTACCAGCCCTTCACCCCCGCCATCGAGACCCTGCGCGGCCTCCTCCTCGGCACCGAGATCGGCCACAACGGCTGGCTGGCGGTGGCCTGGTGCCTGGGACTGGCCGCGCTCGGCTACATCTGGTCGACGTCGACCTTCAACAAGGACCAGAAGTGACCCAGCCCTCCGGGGTGTGTGCGGCCGCCGAAGCCCAGGCGCACCCGGAAAAGGACGCGCCCCGACAGCCGGCTCCGAGCATGATGACGGCCGTGCGGGAGAACAGAGACGACGACAGCTGCGGCGGGCAACGGCGCTACACGCTGACGGACACGGAGGACGGCCACGTCTGGGGAGAGTGCGCCGCGGTCGACGGACTCTTCGGAGAGCCCGCGCGCGGGACGTACGAACTGTTCGGCTGGGTACCGGACGGCGCCGAGGCACGCGGCTGGATCGGCAGCCGGGTATGGCTGGTGCCGGACGACGACACCCTCGGCCCCTGGCTGCTGCAGGACGCGGCGAGCCCAGGACCTCGCCCGGGCACGGACAGCCTCGTCCTCACCGGCGAGGACGACTACGAAGGACCGCCCGAGGGCCACATCGGTTCCGTCCGCGTGCACGACGGACACCGTCGGCTGGGCTCCTGCCGGGAATTCACGCGCGTTCTGCCGGCCGAACAGCCGGAACCCCCGCTCGTACTGCGCGGCCTCGCCCCGAGCGATCGCCTGCGGGCCGCACTGGAGAAGGGCACCCGCCGGGCGCTGGACCTGGAGCAGGCGGCTCTGGAGATACGGGACGACCAGGGCGAGCCGCTCACCGAACGACTGCTGTGGACCCGCGTCAGCGCCTGGCGCCCGTCCCCGCGCGGCACGGATCTGATCGACCTGGAGCTCGACGGAAGGCTCTTCACCCCGGTCCCGACATACGCCCGTCCGCTCTGGGAGCGGTGGCTCGCCGGGCCGCCGGACACCCCGGGGGCCTGGGCGGACCTCGACACCCGGCAGCGCGGCGCCTGGCTCGACCTCGTCCGCGAGCGCTCCTGCCGCCGCGCCGTCCCCTCCCGGCCGGCCGGTCAGACGTACGAACTCGACGGCCGGCACATCACCGACGAACCGGGCCTCTACCTGGCGCTGGGCGAGGCGGTGAACGGCCCGGGCGGCTACTTCGGCGGCTGCCTGGCCGCCCTGGACGACTGCCTGAGCGGCACCTTCGGCTACACGGCCCCCGCGACCCTCCTCTGGCACCACTCCGCGACCGCCACCACCACCTCACCCACACCCTGACCCCCACCGGCCACACGTACAACCTCCTCACCGAAGCCCTCACCTCCCTGAGGAAGGGCGGAATACGAGTCACGTTGGGGTGAGCGACGGCGTGCGGCGAAGACAGAGAGGGAGCCGGAGAAACGCCAGAGGGCCGGACCACTTGCGTGGTCCGGCCCTCTGAATGAGGAGCCGGCGAAACCCCCACTAGGCGGCCTTGGGCCGCGCCGCATGCGTGTCCGGGGCGGGCTCCTGCGCATCCTCGGCCCAGAAGATCGCGTCTTGGCCGAAGTCCGGGGCCTGGAAGGGGTGTGTCGTCGGAGGCGGCGATACCGCGGTGGAACGGCGGGGTTGCCCTTCCAGGGCCGAGAACAGTGACGTTGGGTCGATGAGAGGTCTGCCTTTCGTTACAGGTCCCTGATGGGGCCTGGCGCGCCGTGACCGGGCACAGCGGTGCTAGAGCTTGGTCATCTTGGCGTACGGGCTCAGGATCCGCATCTGCGCCGAGCCGAAGTCCACGAGCGCCGCGATTCCGTCCTCGATGCCGACTACCCGGCCGAGGCCGTACACGTCATGGGTGACCTGGTCGCCCGTGACGAAGTGCTTGGGAGCCGGTGCGACCGGGGCCTTGAAGGGGCTGGTGGGCAGATGACGCTTCGGTGCCGCAGGCTTTGTCATGCCTCAGTATGGGGCCACGGGCATTCCGCTCGCTGTGGCCATGGGCACAGACCCGGACGGCGGCAACCGTGTCATGTCATTGACCTGGGGTTTCGAGACAAGATGAGCTGAAACTCGACCGTAGGTCACCCACGGCCACCCCCACCGGCCCGCTGACCTGACGGACAACGCCGAAGGGCCCCACCGCGAACGGTGGGGCCCTTCGACATCGTGCCCGGTGAGGCACTGGCGGAGGATACGAGATTCGAACTCGTGAGGGGTTGCCCCCAACACGCTTTCCAAGCGTGCGCCCTAGGCCTCTAGGCGAATCCTCCGCCGCAAACAATACAAGACGTTGAGGAGTGCTCGCGAACTCGTTCCCTCGCCCCGGCATCGGGTACTGTTTGGGCAGCCCCTCACGCGGCGCTATCTGACTGAACTCCCCCAGGGCCGGAAGGCAGCAAGGGTAGGTCGGCTCTGGCGGGTGCGTGGGGGGCGCTTGCGTTGCCGGGCGGAGCCCCGTTCGCGGGTCCGCTTTGTCAGTGGGCGCCTATAACCTCGTATGCGTGTCGTCTCTCGCGCTGTACCGCCGCTATCGCCCGGAGTCGTTCGCAGAGGTCATCGGGCAGGAGCATGTCACCGCCCCGCTGCAGCAGGCCCTGCGCAACAACCGGGTCAATCACGCGTACCTGTTCAGCGGCCCGCGCGGGTGCGGCAAGACGACCAGCGCGCGCATCCTCGCCCGCTGCCTGAACTGCGAGCAGGGGCCCACGCCGACCCCGTGCGGCACCTGCCAGTCCTGCCGCGACCTCGCCCGCAACGGCCCCGGTTCCATCGACGTCATCGAGATCGACGCCGCGTCCCACGGTGGCGTGGACGACGCCCGTGAGCTGCGCGAGAAGGCGTTCTTCGGGCCCGCGAGCAGTCGTTACAAGATCTACATCATCGACGAGGCCCACATGGTCACGTCGGCCGGTTTCAACGCGCTGCTCAAGGTCGTCGAGGAGCCCCCGGAGCACCTCAAGTTCATCTTCGCCACCACCGAGCCCGAGAAGGTCATCGGGACCATCCGCTCGCGCACCCACCACTACCCCTTCCGGCTCGTCCCGCCCGGCACCCTGCGGGACTACCTCGGCGAGGTCTGCCAGAAGGAGGACATCCCCGTCGAGGACGGCGTGCTCCCGCTCGTCGTGCGGGCCGGCGCCGGTTCCGTGCGTGACTCCATGTCCGTCATGGACCAGCTCCTCGCCGGCGCGACCACCGACGGTGTGACATACGCCATGGCGACCTCCCTCCTCGGCTACACCGACGGCTCCCTCCTCGACTCCGTCGTCGAGGCGTTCGCCACCGGCGACGGCTCCGCCGCCTTCGAGGTCGTCGACCGCGTCATCGAGGGCGGCAACGACCCGCGCCGCTTCGTCGCCGACCTGCTGGAGCGGCTGCGCGACCTCGTGATCCTCGCCGCCGTCCCCGACGCCGCCGAGAAGGGGCTCATCGACGCCCCGGCCGACGTCATCGAACGCATGCAGGCCCAGGCCGGCGTCTTCGGCGCCGCCGAGCTCAGCCGCGCCGCCGACCTCGTCAACGAGGGCCTCACCGAGATGCGCGGCGCCACCTCGCCCCGCCTCCAGCTCGAACTGATCTGCGCCCGCGTCCTGCTCCCCGCCGCCTACGGCGACGAGCGCTCCGTCATGGCCCGCCTCGACCGCATCGAGCGCGGCGTCAACTTCTCGGCACCCGCCGGCGCGCCCGCCATGGCGTACGTCCCCGGTCCCGACGCCCACGGCGGCGCCGGCCCCACCTCCCCGCTCCCGGCAGGCGGCGGCGCGGCTGCCGCCCGGGCTGCGGTGCGGGGCGGAAGTGGCGGCGGAAACGGGGGCGGGGACGGCGTGGGTGCCGGTGCGGGTGCCGGTGCGGGCGCCAGCGGGGCTGGTGGGCAGCCTGGTGGCTTCGGTGCGGCTGGTGGGCCGCCTAGTGGCCCCAGCGCGCCCGGGGGCGGCTTTGGTGCGCCCAGTGCCCCTGGGCAGGCCCCCGCTGCCGCCGCCCCGGCTCCGGCAGCGCCCCCAGCTCCCGAGCCCGCCCAGGCCTCCGCCCCCGCCGCGCAGGCCCCCGCCCCCGGCGCCTGGCCCGGCGGCGCCACGCCCGCCCAGGCCCCCGCCGCCCACGCCCCCACCCAGCAGCCCGGTCAGCCCGCTCCCGGCGCCTGGCCCACCCCCACCGCCGCGGGCAGTGGGCGGCGTCCCGGTGGCTGGCCCACGCCCGCTCAGGCGGGCGGCGGATCCCGGCCGGCGGCGACCCCGTCCGCACCGTCGGCCGTCACCCCGCCCTCGACGCCCCCTGCGGCCCCCGCATCCCCCACCCCCACCGCCTACGCCCCCTCGGCCGGCGGCCTGGACCCCCGCACGCTCTGGCCGAACATCCTGGAAGCCATCAAGAACATCCGCCGCGTCACCTGGATCCTGCTCAGCCAGAACGCGCAGGTGGTCGGCTTCGACGGCACCACCCTCCAGCTCGGCTTCGTCAACGCCGGCGCCCGCGACAACTTCGTCGGCCGGGTCCACGAGGACGTGCTGCGCCAGGCGCTGGCCGAGCAGTTCAACGTGCACTGGAAGATCGACGCGATCGTCGACCCGTCCGGCGGCGCGGGCGGCGGCACCCCGGGCAGCACCCCCGGCGGCTACGGCGGCCCCTCCGCCGGAAACCTCGGCGGCACCCCCACCGGCGGCTACGGCGGCAGCGGCGGTGGCTACGGCGGCAGCGCCCCCGCCCACCCCTCTCCGGGCGGCCCTCCCGCCCCTACGGCCGCCCCGCCCGCCGCGCCCTCACCGCAGGCGTCGGCCCCGTCCGCCCCCGCCCATCAGCCCCCTGCCCCGGAGCCGGTGGCCCCCGAGGACGACATCCCCGAGGACGACGACCCCGACCTCAACGAGTCGGCGCTCTCCGGCCACGACCTGATCGTGCGTGAGCTGGGAGCGACGGTGGTCGAGGAGTACACCAACGAGTGACCGCTGACTGACCTAAGGCTCTTGGAGGAACCCACAGGCCTGCGGCCTCCGCCCGTTCAGACGTTACGCTGGGCCCCGTGAACGTCCTCGTCATCGGCAGCGGCGCCCGCGAACACGCCCTGTGCCGCTCCCTGTCCCTCGACCCCGCCGTCACCGCGCTGCACTGCGCCCCCGGCAACGCCGGCATCGCCGAGGTCGCCGAGCTGCACCAGGTCGACGCCCTCGACGGCGCCGCCGTGACCGCCCTCGCGCGCGAGCTCGGCGCCGAGCTGGTGGTCGTCGGACCGGAGGCCCCGCTGGTCGCCGGTGTCGCCGACGCCGTACGGGAGGCGGGCATCCCGGTGTTCGGCCCCTCAAAGGAGGCCGCGCAGCTGGAGGGCTCAAAGGCGTTCGCGAAGGACGTGATGGCGGCCGCCGGCGTGCCCACGGCCCGTTCCTACGTCTGCACCACCGCCGAGGAGGCCGCCGAGGCCCTCGACGCCTTCGGCGCCCCCTATGTCGTCAAGGACGACGGCCTGGCCGCCGGCAAGGGTGTCGTCGTCACCTCCGACCTCGACGCCGCCAAGGCGCACGCGGCGGCCTGCGAGCGCGTGGTCATCGAGGAGTTCCTCGACGGCCCCGAGGTCTCCCTCTTCGCGATCACCGACGGCGAGACCGTGGTCCCGCTGCAGCCCGCCCAGGACTTCAAGCGCGCCCTGGACGGCGACGAGGGCCCGAACACGGGCGGCATGGGCGCGTACTCCCCGCTGCCCTGGGCCGACCCGAAGCTGGTCGAGGAGGTCCTGGAGACCGTCCTCCAGCCCACGGTCGACGAACTGCGCCGCCGCGGCACCCCCTTCTCCGGCCTGCTCTACGCGGGCCTCGCGATCACCTCGCGCGGTGTCCGGGTGATCGAGTTCAACGCCCGCTTCGGCGACCCGGAGACGCAGGTCGTGCTGGCCCGGCTGAAGACCCCGCTCGCGGGTGTCCTGAAGGCCGCGGCGACGGGCGACCTCGATGTCCTGGAGCCGCTGCGCTGGAGCGACGACGCGGCGGTCACCGTGGTCATCGCCTCGCACAACTACCCCGGCACCCCGCGCACCGGCGACCCGATCACCGGCCTCGACGAGGTCGCGCGCGAGGACGCCCCGCACGCGTACGTCCTGCACGCCGGCTCCCGCCAGGACGGCGACGCCGTCGTCAGCGCGGGCGGCCGCGTGCTGTCCGTGACGGCGACCGGCAAGGACCTCACCCAGGCCCGCGAACGGGCGTACCAGGCGGTCGCCCGTATCGGCCTCGACGGCTCCCAGCACCGCACGGACATCGCCGCGAAGGCGGCCGCCGACGCGTGACGCTCGGGGGAGCGCACCCCCGCAGCCGGGGGGAGCGCACCCCCGCATCCGATGAACCCCGCAGGCCCCGGAACCGTCTAAGGATCCGGGGCCTGACCGTTGCTCACCGTCGATCACCTCTCCCCAGAGCCATTCCATCGAGTGAGCGCTGCGCCATCCGGCTGACGGGGACCGGGGCGCCAACTAGGGTGCGGCGCAAGTGTTCCGGCACTTGGCCCACCGGCATTGCGATGTCAGTGGCGGGTGCCACAGTGGGGGAGTGAGCAAGACCAGGAGAGCCGCCGCCGGCACGGCCGGTGCAGCCAGGACTGCGGGGAGGGGGTGGGCCCGGTCGTGACCGGTACGGGCATGGGCATGGAGGCGGGCGCGCAGGCCGCGCGCGCACGGGCCCTCGCCGTGCTGCGCATCCGCGGGCGGGCGCTCGGCGTCGCGCTGCTGCCCGCCGCGGCGGCCGTGATCCTGTTCAGCGGCGGCTCCACCGGGCATCTCGTGGGCGGCGGCTGGGACACCGCCCGCTGGGTGACGTCCGTGGTGGCCGTCGTGGTCCTCCTGGCCGCCGGGATCATCGGCCTGGTGGTGGCCCGGGCCCGTCCGGCCGTCAGCCCGACCGTCCCGATCGCCGAGCAGGCGGCCCCGGATCTGTACCGGCTGGTGCGCGACCTGGCCGACCGGCTCGACGTCCCGGCGCCCTCCGCGATAGCGCTCACCCCGGACTGCGACAGCTGGCTGGAGGACCGCACCCATCCGGCCCACGGCCCGCCCGCCCCGGTGGGACGCGACGAGATAGCGGACCCGCGCGCCGGCCGCCGCCTGCACCGTCGTACGGCGGCGGCGCCCGTCCTCGTCATCGGCTCCCCCTTCCTGTGGTGGATGCGCGTCGGCGAGCTGCGCGCGGTCCTCGCTCCGGTCGTCGCCGGTACGGGGCCGTCGGCGCACCCCGACATAGCGGCGGCCCGGCGCTTCGTGCGCGGTCTGGACGCCGCGGTGGCCGCCTCCTCCGACCGTGGCCGGTGTCCGGCCTTCCGGCTGGCCTGCGCGGGGATCGGCTGGGTGGCGCGGCTGCTGCTGCGCGGCTGCCGGGTGCACGCGGCCGAGATGGAGCGCGGGGTCGCCTCGGCGGCCGCCGAGCGCGCGCAGACCGTGGACTACGGCCTGCGGATCGTCGCCCAGGAACAGGTGGGCCTCGCCTACGCGGGCTGGGACCGGCTGCTCACGCGGGTCGCGCTGCCGGCCTGGCGGATGGGCCGCTGGCCGTCCCGGCTGGACGCGGGCGTGGTGGCCGCGCTGACGGAGCTGTCCCGCCGGGACCGTCTGGCCGAGGGTTTCGCCTCCCGTCTGGGCGAGCGCCCCGCCTGCGATCTGCTGGAGGAGCCGGGCGCGATCGACGAGGCGGCGTCGCTGCTCGCGGCCCGCCTCTTCCACGGCGGCCCCGCCGAGCCCGGGCCGGACTGGTCCCCGGTGGACTGGTCGGAGTATCCGGAGGAGGTGGTGGACCGCAAGTGGCGTACGGACGCGTCCCGCCTGCACCGGGTCCTGGACACCCTGGGCACGGCCCCGACCTCCACGGCCCCCCTCCCGAGCGCCCCGACCCTGACCAGAGTCCTGGACCACCTGACAACCCACCCGACGGACCACCCCCCGGTCCCCGCACCCACAGACGAGCGCGCACTCGCCGAAGGCGAGGAGCCCCGGCAAACGCCCCCCGCACCCGCCGACGGCGAGCACCCCCCACCGGGGCCACCCGCACCCGACGACGAAAGCCGCCCGGGTGATGCGGGTGGGAACACGAGTCTCCTCGCCGCCCGCCTCAGCGCGGAACTCGCCCGCGAGGAGACCGAGGCCGCCCCCCGCACCCAGACCGGCGGCCCCGACAGCGCCGCCCTCTGGGACGACGCCGCCCTCCCCCTCTTCCCGCTCCAGCCCCCGCGCACGGACCGCGAACTCCTCGCCGACCACGTCACGGCGATGATCTGCTGCGCGGCGATGGACACGGCCGGCGCGATTCCCGGCCTGGACTGGCTCGACGGCCCCGCCCTGCTCGTCAACGGCGAGCGCGCGGCCGATCTGACTCCCCGCGTCCTCAGCCTCGTGGAGGACGGCGACCCGGCCCCCCTGCGCGGCTGGCTCGCCGAGCTGGGCATACGCCCGGAGAAGCCGGTCCGCCTCGGCTGAGCGTCACCCCACCGAGCGGAGCCCCGAACTCCACTTCTGGTCAATTCGCAACGAATAGTGACAGCGCGCGTGCGTTATGTGATGTGCTGGGACCGATCGCGCCCATGGCAAAGGCACGCGACATAAGACAGCGATCGCCGGACAAGACAGCGACCGCCGGCGACCGCACAGAGACGTTCACGACCACGGGGGCACGAGGGAGGGGTACCGCATGGAGTCGGAGCAGATCCGCCGCTGGGAGTCGGGAGCACTGGCACACGCCGTGACGGACCCCTTCGGCCAGGGCCCCGTGCCCTGGCTGCGCGGCAATGTCACGTACTTCGACGACACCGGCCAGGTCGTCCCCTGGTACGTCGACGGGCAGGCCCATCTGCCCGCCCCCGGCATCCCCCGGATCCCGGCCCCGCGCACGGTGGGCGGCCCCCGCTCCGCCGACGACGTCCACCGCCAGATCAAGGGCTTCACCTCCACCGGCGCGGTCGCCCCGGGCGAGGCCGTCGACTTCCACATCACCGTCGACCCGCCCCAGGAGTTCGGCGTCGACGTCTACCGCATCGGCCACTACGGCGGCGACGGCGCCGCCAAGATCACCACCAGCCCCCGCCTCTCCGGCATCGTCCAGCCCCCGCCCCTGACCGCCGACCGCACGGTCTCCTGCCACCACTGGTGGCTGTCCTGGCGCCTCCAGATCCCCTCGTACTGGAGCGTCGGCGCCTACGTCGCCGTGCTGACCACCGCCGACGGCTACCGCTCCCACATCCCCTTCACCGTCCGCGACAACCGCCCCGCCGACCTGCTCCTGCTGCTGCCCGACGTGACCTGGCAGGCGTACAACCTCTACCCGGAGGACGGCCGCACCGGCGCCAGCCTCTACCACGCCTGGGACGAGCGGGGCCGGCTCCTCGGTGAGGCCGACGCCGCCACCACGGTCTCCTTCGACCGCCCCTACGCGGGCGCCGGCCTCCCCCTGCACGTCGGCCACGCCTACGACGTCATCCGCTGGGCCGAGCGCTACGGCTACGACCTCGCCTACGCCGAGGCCCGCGATCTGCACGCCGGCCGCATCGACCCCACCCGCTACCAGGGCCTCGTCTTCCCCGGTCACGACGAGTACTGGTCGCCCGCCATGCGCCGCACGGTCGAACTGGCCCGCGACAGCGGCACCTCCCTGGTCTTCCTCTCCGCCAACACCCTGTACTGGCAGGTCGAGTTGGGGCCGTCCCCGTCCGGTGTCCCCGGCCGCCTGCTGACCTGCCGCAAGCGCAAGGGCCCCGGCCGGCCGGTGCTGTGGCGGGAAATCGACCGTCCCGAGCAGCAGTTGATCGGCATTCAGTACGCGGGCCGGGTGCCCGAGCCGCACCCGCTGATCGTGCGCAACGCCGACCACTGGCTGTGGGAGGCGACCGGCGCGCACGAGGGCGACGAGATCCCGGGCCTGGTCGCGGGGGAGGCCGACCGCTACTTCCCGCGCACGCCGCTCCCGGAGCACGAGGAGCGCATCCTCCTGGCCCACTCCCCCTACACCGACGTGGAGGGCGTGCTCCGGCACCAGGAGACCTCCCTGTACCGCGCCCCCTCCGGCGCCCTGGTCTTCGCGTCCGGGACGTTCGCCTGGTCCCCGTCCCTGGACCGTCCCGGCCACGTGGACGCCCGGATCCAGCGCGCCACGGCCAATCTCCTGGATCGCATCTGCAAACGCGACTGAAGGGTCGTACCGGACGAACCGCGCGCAACCCCGCTGTCCGAGCCCGCCGAGAGATAAGAGAGAATCGAGCCACTTGGACAGACCCACGGGGAGGAACCGTGTCCGGATTCGTAGAAAAGCCCGAGCCGATCGAGGTTCCGGGCCTGGTGCATCTGCACACCGGCAAGGTGCGCGAGCTGTACCAGAACGAGGCGGGCGACCTCGTGATGGTCGCCAGCGACCGTATCTCCGCCTATGACTGGGTGCTGCCCACGGAGATCCCCGACAAGGGCCGGGTCCTCACCCAGCTCTCCCTGTGGTGGTTCGACCAGCTGCGCGACCTGGCCCCGAACCATGTGATCAGCACCGAGGTCCCCGAGGGCGCCCCCGCCGACTGGGCCGGCCGCACCCTCGTCTGCAAGTCCCTGAAGATGGTCCCGGTGGAATGCGTGGCCCGTGGCTATCTCACCGGCTCGGGCCTGCTCGAATACAACGAGTCCCGGACCGTCTGCGGTCTGGCCCTGCCCGAGGGCCTGGTCGACGGCTCCGAACTGCCCGCCCCGATCTTCACCCCCGCCACCAAGGCCGAGGTCGGCGAGCACGACGAGAACGTCTCCTACGAGGAGGTCGCCCGCCAGGTCGGCGCCGACACGGCGGCCCAGCTGCGCCAGGCCACCCTTGCCGTGTACGCGCGGGCCCGGGACATCGCCCGGGACCGGGGCATCATCCTGGCCGACACCAAGTTCGAGTTCGGCTTCGACGGCGGGACGCTCGTCATCGCCGACGAGGTCCTCACCCCGGACTCCTCCCGCTTCTGGCCGGTCGACCAGTGGCAGCCGGGCCGCGCGCAGCCGTCGTACGACAAGCAGTTCGTGCGCGACTGGCTGACCTCGGCGGAGTCGGGCTGGGACCGCAAGAGCGAGCAGCCCCCGCCGCCGCTGCCGCAGCGGGTCGTGGAGGCCACCCGGGCGAAGTACATCGAGGCGTACGAGCGCCTGACGGGCACGAGCTGGTCGTAGAACGCGAAGCAGGACACGAAGAAGCCCCCCGGCAGAAGCCGGGGGGCTTGATCAGAGCGGACGACGAGGCTCGAACTCGCGACCTCAACCTTGGCAAGGTTGCGCTCTACCAACTGAGCTACGTCCGCATGCGCCGTGGCGCGAGAGCAACTATACCCAACCTCGCTCGCGTGCGAGACGCACCGCCGCATGACGGTTCTCGGCCCCGAGCTTCGAGACGGCCGACGAGAGATAGTTCCGCACGGTCCCCGGCGACAGCGCGGCCCGCTCGGCGATCTCCGCGACGGGCGCCCCGTCGGCGGCGAGTTCGAGCACCTCGGCCTCGCGCGAGGTCAGCGGGGAGTCACCGGCGGCGATCGCGTCGGCGGCCAACTCCGGGTCGACGTAACGGCTTCCGGCGTGCACGGTCCGGATGATCTCCGCGAGCCGCTGCGCGCTGACCGTCTTCGGGACGAACCCCCGCACACCCGCCGCGAGCGCCCGCTTCAGATGCCCCGGCCGCCCGTGACTGGTCACGATCAGGACCTGGCACCCGGGCAGTTCGCCGCGCAGCGATGTGGCGACCTTCACACCGTCCGCGCCCGGCATCTGAAGATCCAGCACCGCCACGTCCGGCTCATGGGCCCGCGCCATCGCCAGTGCCTCCGGCCCGGTCGCCGCCTCGGCGACGACCACCAGGTCCTCCTCCAGGGAGAGCAGCGCGGCCAGCGCGCCCCGGATGAGGTGCTCGTCGTCGGCGAGCAGCACCCGCAGGGTCACGACGCCAGCTCCTGAACCCCGACCGGGACCTCGGCCACCACCCGGAACACCCCGGCCCCCACCGGCCCGGCCTCCAGGGTCCCGCCGACCTCCCGCAACCGCTCCCGCAGCCCGACGAGCCCGGACCCACCGACCCCTGTCGCAGCCACCGCCCCACCGGCCCCTACGGCCGACCCGGTCCCGTCGACCTCCCCCGCCGACGGCACCGCTCCGTCGTTCTCCACGGTCAGCACCACGCGCCCGTCCGAGACGTCCAGCCCCACCGAGCACCGCGCCGCGTCACCGTGCCGCAGCACATTGGTCGCCGCCTCCCGTACGACCCAGCCGAGCGCCGACTGCACCCGCGCGGGCAGCCCGGTCGCCTCACCGGTCACCGCGCACTCGATCCCCGCTGCCGTCAACACGCCCTGCGCGCCCAGCAGTTCGACCCCGAGATCGACCTCGCGATAGCCGCGCACCACGTCCCGCACCTCCCGCTGCGACTCCCGCGCGATGCGCTGTACCTCGATCATCTGCTCCACGGCCTCGGGCCGTCCCCGCCGGGCGAGTTGCACGGCCAGCTCGCTCTTGAGCGCGATCACCGCGAGGTTCCGCCCCATCACATCGTGCAGGTCCCGCCCGAACCGCAGCCGCTCCTCCGCGACGGCGAGCCGCGCCTCCACCTCCCGGGCCCGCTCCGCCTCCCACAGCACGGACAGGGTCCAGGCGCCGCAGCGGCACGCGAGCAGGGAGAAGGCCGTGGCGAAGAGGGACACGATCCCGACGGCCAGGGTTCCCATGGCATCGGGGTCGGCGATCCCGAACGCGGCCACGACGGCCGCCGTCAGGACGAGGGACTGCCGTACGAAGAGCCGTATCGGGACGGCGAGGCCGTAGAGCAGACCGAAGGGCAGCAGCGCGGCGCCGACGGCGAGCCGGACGGTCGGGGGGTCGGCGGCGTCCAGAGCGGCGAGCAGCACCGGCAGGGCGAGGGCGAGGGTCAGCAGGACGGCGGAGCGGCGCAGGGCGCCCGGCGGCAGCTCGGCGCGCTGCAGGTAGTGGTCGAGGACGGGCCGCGTGAGCCGGTTGCCCTCCGCGCACTGCGCGCAGGCCACGACGATCAGCAGGCCGCCGGCGATCATAGGCAGCGGCCGTCGCTCCAGCCCGCCCACCAGCGGCAGCACGAGCCAGGACAGCGTGAAGATCCACGTCGTGGCGTACCAGGTGAGCACGCTCTGGAGCTCGACCCGTTCGGCCTTGCTGCGGTCCTTCCAGTGGCGCCGCTGCCAGTCCCGTATGCGCCCGAACACCTCGCCCCCCTGCGTCATCGCCGTGGCTCCCAGCGGAACCACCGGCGTACAGCAAACACCGCGAGTACCGTCCAGGCCAACGCGGTCGCCAGGGCGCCCAGTTCCTCGTACCCCGACAGCCGGCCGGTCCAGCCGCCGCGCACCAGGGTGATGACGGGTGACAGCGGCAGCAGTTCGCACACCGACGCCAGCCGGTCGGGCAGCAGTTCCAGTGGGACGGTGACACCCGAGCCCATCATCGAGACCAGGACGAACGGCAGGGTGGTGACCTGCGCGCTCTCCACGGTCCGGGTCACGGCGGCGGTGGCGGCGGCGAGCGCCGCGCACAGGAGGAGCCCCAACAGCAGCCCCGCCACGGCGAGATGGGGCGCGCGCGGAGCGGGCATGTCGAGCAGGACCGCGCTGCCCGCCACCAGCACCAGCGACTGGGTGAGCCCGGTGACGACGACCGGCAGCGCGGTACCGCCGACGATCTCGACGTCCCGCAGCTCACCGGTGCGCAGCCGCTTCAGCACGAGTTCCTCGCGCCGGGCGGTGAAGATGCCGGTGAGGGCGGCGTACACACCGAAGAGCAGGGAGAAGCCGACGCCGGCCGGCAGCAGGACCGTCCCGACGTTCAGCCCGACGTCCTCGACGCCCATGTCGTCCACGACGGACCGCAGCGTGAAGGGCAGCGCGAGCGGTACCAGCACGGCCGCGACCAGGGTGCTTTTGCTGCGCCCGAGCAGGGTGAACTCGGCCCGGGCGAGGGCGGCGAGCCGGCTCCCGGGCGTGGTCGCGGCGCCTGCGTGCCGCTCTTTCCGGCTGACGACGACGCTCATACGGCAGCCCCCCGAGCCCGCTCCGCGGCGATCCCCAGGAACGCCTCCTCCAGCGACGCCGAGCGTGCGTCGAGGCCGCGCAGTTCCACCCCGGCCGCCTCGGCCCACACCAGGACCGCGGTCGCCGTCCGCTGGAGTTCGTGGGTCCGCAGCCGTACGACCCGTCCGTCGGTCTCGTGGCCGCACACGCCGAGCCGGTCCAGCGGCGGCAGGTCGCCCACGAAGTAGCCCTCGGGCAGCTCGAAGGAGATCCGCGACGGCTGGGCGGCGGTCACCTCGGCCGGTGTCCCGGCGGCCGCGATCCGCCCCTCGTGCAGGATGGCCAGCCGGTCGGCGAGTCCTTCGGCCTCCTCCAGGTAGTGGGTGGTCAGCAGCACGGTGGTGCCGGAGTCCCGCAGGGCCCGCACCAGTTCCCAGGTGGCCCGGCGCCCCTCGGCGTCCAGTCCGGTCGTCGGCTCGTCGAGGAACAGCACCTCGGGTTCGCCGAGCAGCGCCAGCGCGAGGTCGAGCCGCCGCCGCTCACCGCCGGACAGCTGCTTCACCCGTACGTCCGTCTTGCCGGCGAGTCCGACGAGCCCCAGTACCTCACCCTCGGGCCGGGCTCCGCTCACGCATCCGGCCCACATCCGCGCGGTCTCGGCGACGGTCAGCTCGGACGGGAAGCCGCCCTCCTGGAGCATCACGCCGGTGCGCGGCCGTACGGCGGCCCGTTCGGCGTAGGGGTCGTGCCCGAGCACCCGGACCTGGCCGGAGGCCGGCGGGGCGAGCCCCTCCAGGAGTTCGACCGTGGAGGTCTTGCCCGCCCCGTTGGTGCCGAGCAGGGCGAAGATCTCGCCCCGGTCGACGTGGAAGTCGATGCCGCGCACCGCCTCGAAACCGCCCCCGTACACACGCCTGAGGCCGGTGACCTCGATCACGTGCTCGTGTTCCCTGGTCTTCATGCCTTCAGCGTTCCGGCGATCGGCAGCGGGAAGCAGTGCGGGCTGTCATGAGTCGGCGTGACAAATGTCAGAAGGAGAAGGGGGAGGGTCGGGGACACGAAAAGACCCCGGTCCAGTGGACCGGGGTCTCATTCCCGAGCGGACGACGAGGCTCGAACTCGCGACCTCAACCTTGGCAAGGTTGCGCTCTACCAACTGAGCTACGTCCGCATTGCCTCCGACCGGCTCTCACCGATCGGTGCGTGCACCAGCCTACCTGATCCACAACAGTGGTCGTGACGGCGATGCAGAGCGGGTGACAGGAATCGCACACTGCGCCTTCCCCCTGGAAGGGGGATGTTCTGCTACTGAACTACACCCGCACGGCCTTCGTGAGCTGGGCCTTTCGGCCTCGCCCCTCGGCGTGTTCCAGACTCTAGCTGATCGGGAGGGGTGCAGCGCAAGTCGGTTGTCCCGAGGGGCGGGTGAGCCGCCGGAGGCGGGGGTCACTGGGCCGCGGTGAACGCCTCGTAGACCTTCTTGGGGATCCGGCCGCGCGCGGGCACGTCCATCTTGTTGGCCTGGGCCCAGGCCCGCACGGCCGCCGGGTCGGGAGCCACCTCCGTCTGCTTGAACGCCTTTCCGGACCTCGACCGCTTGCGGCCGGCCTCCACGTAGGGCTCGAGCGCCTTACGCAGTTTCTTGGCATTGGCTTCATTGAGGTCGATCTCGTACGACTTGCCGTCCAGTCCGAAGGCGATCGTTTCCGCCGCTTCCGAGCCGTCGATGTCGTCAAAGAGAGTGACCACGACCTTCTGCGCCACGAATATCGGTCCCTTCATGCGGCACTTGCCAATTCATTTGTACAGTGCCCAGCAATGCAATGTGAAGCCTGACTAAATCCTTCCGCGTGTCCGAACGCAATAGGTTTCGGGTGTCGATCTGGGGATCTTTCCCGGAAATTTTGGTCACGGGGCCCCCGGATGCCGGATCGTGACGTGGGTCATGTAGTTTCCTACAAGTCGACGCGCGTAGAAATTTTGTGCGGGTAGTCTGAAGGAACCTGCTCAGCACCACACCACCGGGAGTGCCAGTGGCACGCGTCGTAGTCGACGTCATGCTCAAGCCGGAGATCCTCGACCCCCAGGGCCAGGCGGTGCAGCGTGCACTGCCGCGGCTGGGTTTCGAAGGGATCTCCGACGTACGTCAGGGAAAGCGATTCGAACTCGAAGTTGACGGGCCGGTCGACGAGGCCGCGCTCGCCCGCATCCACGATCTTGCGGAATCCTTCCTCGCCAACACGGTGATCGAGGACTTCACGGTGAAGGTCGAGGAAGTCGCGGAGGCCGCGAAGTGACCGCTCGTATTGGCGTCGTCACTTTCCCGGGCAGCCTCGACGACCGGGACACCCAGCGTGCGATCCGCCTCGCGGGCGCCGAGCCGGTCGCCCTCTGGCACAAGGACAAGGACCTCCACCAGGTCGACGCGGTCGTCCTCCCCGGTGGTTTCTCCTACGGCGACTATCTGCGGGCCGGGGCCATCTCCCGTTTCTCGCCGGTGATGGAGACCGTCATCGAGCAGGCGAAGGCGGGCATGCCGGTCCTCGGCATCTGCAACGGCTTCCAGATCCTCACCGAGGCCCACCTCCTCCCGGGCGGGATGCTCGGCAACGACCACCTCCACTTCATCTGCCGCGACCAGAAGCTGCGGGTGGAGAACGCGGACACCGCCTGGACCGCCGACTACGAGCAGGGCCAGGAGATCCACATCCCGCTGAAGAACATGGACGGCCGGTACGTCGCCGACCAGTACACGCTGGACAAGCTGGAGGCGGAGGGCCGGGTCGCGTTCCGGTACCTCGACTTCAACCCGAACGGCTCGCTCAACGACATCGCCGGCATCACCAACGAGGCCGGGAACGTCGTAGGCCTCATGCCGCACCCGGAGCACGCCGTCGAGCCGCTCATCGGCTCTGGCCGCACCGACGGCCTCCCCTTCTTCACCTCGATCCTCAAGAAGCTGGTCAACGCATGAGCCGGACGCCTCTGGACACGGTCGAGCACGCGGCCGCGACCCCCGACGTCGAGCTGCCCTGGGCCGAACTCGGCCTGAAGAAGGACGAGTACGAGCGGGTCGTGGAGATCCTCGGCCGCCGGCCCACCGGTGCCGAGCTCGCCATGTACTCCGTCATGTGGTCCGAGCACTGCTCCTACAAGTCCTCCAAGGTCCACCTCCGCCAGTTCGGCGAGAAGGCCCCGCAGAGCGACGCGCTGCTCGTCGGCATCGGCGAGAACGCGGGCGTGGTGGACGTCGGCCAGGGCTACGCCGTGACCTTCAAGGTCGAGTCGCACAACCACCCCTCCTACGTCGAGCCCTACCAGGGCGCGGCCACGGGTGTGGGCGGCATCGTCCGCGACATCATCGCCATGGGCGCCCGCCCGGTCGCCGTCGTCGACCCGCTGCGCTTCGGCGCCGCCGACCACCCCGACACCAAGCGCGTCCTGCCGGGTGTCGTCGCCGGCATCGGCGGCTACGGCAACTGCCTCGGCCTGCCCAACATCGGCGGTGAGGTCGTCTTCGACTCCTGCTACCAGGGCAACCCGCTGGTCAACGCCGGTGCCATCGGCGTCATGCGGCACGAGGACATCCACCTCGCCAAGGCGTCCGGCGCCGGCAACAAGGTCATCCTCTACGGGGCCCGAACCGGCGGCGACGGCATCGGCGGCGCGTCCATCCTCGCCTCCGAGACCTTCGACGACGCCAAGCCCTCCAAGCGCCCGGCCGTCCAGGTCGGCGACCCCTTCCAGGAGAAGCTCCTCATCGAGTGCACCCTGGAGGCCTTCAAGGAGAAGCTGGTCGTCGGCATCCAGGACCTCGGCGCGGCCGGCCTGTCCTGCGCCACTTCGGAGCTGGCCTCGAACGGCTCCGGCGGCATGCGCGTGACGCTGGACGACGTCCCCCTGCGCGACTCCACGCTCTCGCCCGAGGAGATCCTCATGAGCGAGTCGCAGGAGCGCATGTGCGCGGTCGTGGAGCCGGAGAAGGTCGAGCGGTTCCTGGAGATCTGCGACAAGTGGGACGTCATCGCCACGGTCATCGGTGAGGTGACCGACGGCGACCGCCTGGAGATCTACTGGCACGGCGGCAAGATCGTCGACGTCGACCCGCGCACGGTCGCGCACGACGGCCCGGTCTACGAGCGGCCGTACGCCCGTCCGGAGTGGCAGGACGCCCTTCAGGCGGACGACGCGAACAAGCTGCCCCGGCCCACGACTTCGGACGAGCTGAAGCAGCAGGTCCTGAAGCTGGTGTCGTCCCCGAACCAGGCGTCCAAGAAGTGGATCACGTCTCAGTACGACCACTTCGTGCAGGGCAACACGGTGCTGGCCCAGCCCGAGGACTCGGGCATGATCCGCATCGACGAGGAGACCGGGCTCGGCGTCGCCATCGCGACCGACGGCAACGGCCGGTACGCGAAGCTCGACCCGTACACGGGCGCGCAGTTGGCGCTCGCGGAGGCGTACCGCAACGTCGCCACCACCGGTGCCAAGCCGCTCGCCGTGTCGGACTGCCTGAACTTCGGCTCGCCCGAGGACCCGGCCGTCATGTGGCAGTTCGCCGAGGCCATCCGTGGACTGGCCGACGGCTGCCAGCAGTTGGGCACCCCGGTCACCGGCGGCAACGTCTCGCTCTACAACCAGACGGGCGAGGTGGCCATCCACCCGACGCCGGTCGTCGCCGTCCTCGGCGTGATCGACGACGTGGCCCGCCGCACGCCGGTCGCCTTCCAGGAGGAGGGCCAGCTGCTGTACCTCCTCGGCGACACCCGTGAGGAGTTCGGCGGTTCGGCCTGGTCGCAGGTCGTCCACGACCACCTGGGCGGTCTGCCCCCGAAGGTCGACCTGGAGCGCGAGCGCCTCCTCGCGGAGATCCTGATCTCGGCCTCCCGCGACGGCATGATCGACTCCGCGCACGACCTGTCCGACGGCGGTCTGATCCAGGCGGTCGTCGAGTCGGCGCTGCTCGGCGGCAAGGGCGCGCGTCTGGTCGTACCGGACGGGCTCGACGCGTTCACCTTCCTCTTCTCGGAGTCGGCGGGCCGTGCGGTCGTCGCCGTCCCGCGCTCGGAGGAGGTCCGCTTCAACGACATGTGCGGCGCGCGGGGTCTGCCCGTCACGCGCATCGGTGTCGTGGACGGTGACGCCGTGGAGATCCAGGGCGAGTTCGCGCTCACCCTGGACGAGCTGCGCACGGCCCACGAGGAGACGATCCCGGCGCTGCTGGCGTAAGCGTCCTCCAGCGGTACGACGAAGGCCCCGCCCGTTCTCCCTACGGGCGGGGCCTTCGCGTGCCCGGGGGCGTCACACGCCCACCGGCTCCAGCACCGGTTCCGCCTCCGCGCGCCGGGGCTTCGGCAGACGCAGGGCCAGCAGGACGCACAGCGCCATCACGCCGGCCCCGCACACGAACAGCAGGTCCATGGCGGAGACGTACGCCTCGATGCCGGACGTGTGCGCCGCGCCCCGCAGCGAGGCGAGGGAGCCGACGTCGCCGGGGCCGTCGTAGAGCCTCGTCAGGAGGGTGCCGAAGAGGGCGGCGCCGAGGGCCGTGCCGAGGGTCTGGAAGAAGCGGACGGCGGTCGTGGCGACGCCGAGCTGGTGGCGCGGGGCCGCGTCCTGGACGACCTGGATGAGCTGGCCGAGGAGCTGGCCGAAGCCGATGCCGACGAGGAGGAGTTCGGCGCGCAGCAGCCACAGGGACGTGCCGGTGCCGGTGGTGGCGAACAGCAGGAAGGCGGTCATGCTGACGGCGGCACCGCTGATCACGAACGTCCGCTCGGACCAGCCGCGCTCGGTGAGCTTGCCGGAGACGATGCCGACGACGGTCATGCCGATCGCCATGGGGATCAGGTACAGGCCGGCCGAGGAGCTGCTCATGCCGCGTACGACCTGGAGGTAGAGCAGGACGTAGTACATCGCGCACATCATGGACGCGCCCATCAGGCCCTGGACGGCGAAGCCGAGCCGCAGCTCGCGCACCCGGAACATCGACAGTGGCAGGATCGACTCGGCGGCCGTGCTCTGGCGCCACAGGAACAGACCCAGGGTCGCGGCGCAGAGCACGGCGAGGCCGGTGATCTGCGGGGACGTCCAGGCGTACTCCTTGCCGCCCCACTCGGTGACCAGCAGCAGCGCGGCGGAGAAGGCCGCGGCGAGGCCCGCGCCGAGGAAGTCGATCGGCCGGCGCTCGGTCTGCCGGGGCAGCTTCAGCACGAGCGCGCCGAGGGCGATGACGGCGATGCCGAGCGGCAGGTTGACGTAGAAGATCCAGCGCCAGTTCGCGTGGTCGCAGAGCACGCCGCCGAGCCAGGGGCCGAGGGCCATACCGCCGCCGGCGACGATCCCGCCGGTGCCCGCGCCCCTGCCCTTGTCCTCCTGGGGTCCCTTGAGCTGGGCGAGCACCACCATGGTGACGCTCATCAGACCGCCGGCGCCGATGCCCTGGACGGCCCGGGCGGCGATGAGCTGGCCGATGGACTGGGCGGCCCCGCACAGCGCCGAGCCGACCAGGAAGGCGCCGACGGCACCGAGGAAGACGCGCTTGGCGCCGACGGTGTCGCAGAGCTTGCCGTAGAGCGGGAGGACGGCCGCCGACGCCAGAGCGAAGGCGCTGACCAGCCAGGGGATCTTGTCGATGCCATGGGCCGGATCCAGGTCCCGGACGATCGGGACGGTGGCCGCGGACACGATCTGCATGTCCAGGACGGCCAGGACGATCGTGACGAGACAGACGATGAAGCCGATCTTGCGCTGGGTTTCGGTCATGGCACCACCATGCCCTGATTCGTGTACCGAGTCAATCTTTCATCCAGGCAAAAGATTCATCTTGGTACAGTGGGTGGCATGGCCAACGCGATGGGACTGCGCGAGCGCAAGAAGCAGCAGACCGCGATGCGGATCTTCCGGACCGCGGTGGCGCTGTTCAGCGAGAAGGGCTTCGACAACGTCTCCGTGCAGGAGATCGCCGATGCCGCCGAGGTCTCCAAGATGACCGTCTTCAACTACTTCGGCACCAAGGAGGACCTGGTCTTCCTGCCCGTGGAGGAGCACTTCGGCGACGCGGCCCGCGCGGTGCGCGAGCGGCAGCCGGGTGAGTCGGCCGTGGCCGCCGTGCGCCGGCAGTTCCTGGAGCTCGTCGAGGCGCGCGACCCGGCGGTCGGCCTGCACGCCGAGCCGTTCGCCCGCCAGGTGCGCCAACTCGTCGCCGAGACGCCGGTGCTGATGGAGCGTGCCTTCATCGCCGCCCAGAAGGGCACCCGCGACCTCGCCGCCCTCCTCGCCGAGGAGACCGGCGACCCGATGCTCGCCACGATCGCCGCCGCCACGCTGAGCGCCGCCCGCAACTCCCTCATCGAGGAACACCACCGCCGCATCGGCGAGGGCGAGCCTGCGGACAGGGTGGCAGCGGACGCCCCGGAGCGAGCCAGACAGGCTTTCGCGCTGATCGAAAACGGCTTGAGGGACTACGCGACCAGGCCGACCCCCTGAGGAAGCGACAAAGCCCCGCAGGGGCGAGTCGAAAGGGGCGCGGGGAACTGCGCGACCAGCCACAGCGCACCCGCACCCACAAGACCGCACCAGCCACCCCGGAGCCCCTCACCATGCCGCCCACCAAAAAGCGCCGCACCTACGACCCCACCAAAACCCGCACAGCCGTCCTCACCCAGTTCACCCACATCCACGAGGCGCTCCCCAAGCTCACCCCCGAGCACCTCACCCACCCCACCCGCCTCGCCGACTGGACCGTCCGCGACCTGCTCGCCCACGTGGCGATGGCGATGGAGTCGGTCAGCCGCAACATCGACCGCGAAGAGCCCCCCAAACCCGACCTCACGCTCCTCGACTGGCCCTCGGCCACGGCCGCCCGCGCAGCGGACATCGCGGAAGGCACCCGCCGCCTCGCCGAGGAGAACCCCGACCTGGAAGCCCTCTACGCGCACACGGACACCCGCATCCGCGAACGCCTGGCGCACGCCCCCGGTACCCGCCTCCTCGCCGCCCGCACCGGCGCGATGGTCCTCGACGACTACCTGGTCACCCGCACCGTCGAACTCATCACCCACACCGACGACCTGAACGCCGCCGTGCCCGGCCTCGACATCCCCTACGACCGCCAGGCCCTCGCCACCTGCACCCGCCTCCTCGCCGACGCCCTCGCCGCGAAGGCCCCCGGCGGGGCGACGGAGGTGCGCGTTCCGCCGTACGCGGTGGTGCAGTGCGTCGAGGGCCCGCGGCACACCCGCGGCACCCCGCCGAACGTCGTCGAGACCGACCCGCTGACCTGGATCCGCCTGGCCACCGGTCGGCTGACCTGGGTGGACGCCCTCGCCGACGCCAAAGTCAGCGCGAGCGGCGAGCGCGCGGACCTCGGCGGGCTGCTTCCGCTGCTCGGTTGAGCCCGAAGGATGTGCGACACCTCACTCAGCCACCGTCGGCAGACCGGCCCCGCACCCTCCGCACCGCGCTGACCAGGGAAAACGCAAACAAGATCCTTTACTGGCGGGTATCCCCAATTCGGACCAGTGGGCGACCTCGCCTACACTCGATGGCGTGCCACGTGGTGACGGTCTCCTCAATCACGATCTGCTCCCCGGCGAGAAGGGCCCCCAGGACGCTTGCGGCGTCTTCGGTGTCTGGGCTCCCGGCGAAGAGGTCGCCAAGCTCACGTACTTCGGGCTCTACGCCCTCCAGCATCGGGGCCAGGAATCCGCGGGAATCGCGGTCAGCAACGGCTCCCAGATCCTCGTCTTCAAGGACATGGGCCTCGTCTCCCAGGTCTTCGACGAGACCTCGCTCGGTTCGCTCCAGGGTCATATCGCGGTCGGACACGCCCGCTACTCGACCACCGGCGCCTCCGTGTGGGAGAACGCCCAGCCGACGTTCCGCGCCACCGCGCACGGCTCGATCGCGCTCGGCCACAACGGCAACCTGGTCAACACGGCGCAGCTCGCCGAGATGGTCGCCGACCTGCCGAAGAAGGAAGGCGGCCGCACCCCCCGGGTGGCGGCCACCAACGACACCGACCTCCTCACGGCGCTGCTCGCCGCCCAGGAGGACGCCGACGGCAAGCCGCTGACCATCGAGGAGGCCGCCCACACGGTCCTCCCGCAGGTGCGCGGCGCCTTCTCCCTCGTCTTCATGGACGAGCACACGCTCTACGCCGCCCGCGACCCGCAGGGCATCCGCCCGCTGGTCCTCGGCCGCCTGGAGCGCGGCTGGGTGGTCGCCTCGGAGTCCGCCGCCCTAGACATCTGCGGCGCCAGCTTCGTCCGCGAGATCGAGCCGGGCGAGTTCGTCGCGATCGACGAGAACGGTCTGCGGACGTCCCGATTCGCGGAAGCGAAGCCCAAGGGCTGCGTCTTCGAGTACGTGTACCTGGCCCGCCCCGACACCGACATCGCCGGCCGCAACGTGTACCTCTCCCGGGTGGAGATGGGCCGCAAGCTCGCCAAGGAAGCCCCGGTCGAGGCCGACCTGGTCATAGCGACCCCGGAGTCCGGCACCCCGGCGGCCATCGGGTACGCGGAGGCGAGCGGCATCCCGTTCGGCGCGGGTCTCGTGAAGAACGCCTACGTGGGCCGTACGTTCATCCAGCCCTCGCAGACCATCCGTCAGCTCGGCATCCGCCTGAAGCTGAACCCGCTCAAGGAAGTCATCAAGGGCAAGCGCCTGGTCGTCGTCGACGACTCGATCGTGCGCGGCAACACCCAGCGCGCCCTGGTCCGCATGCTCCGTGAGGCGGGCGCGGCCGAGGTCCACATCCGGATCTCCTCGCCGCCCGTGAAGTGGCCCTGCTTCTTCGGCATCGACTTCGCCACGCGCGCGGAGCTCATCGCCAACGGCATGACCATCGACGAGATCGGCACCAGCCTCGGCGCCGACTCCCTGGCGTACATCTCCCTCGACGGGATGATCGAGGCGACCACCATCGCCAAGCCGAACCTCTGCCGCGCCTGCTTCGACGGCGAGTACCCGATGGAGCTCCCGGACCCCGAGCTGCTCGGCAAGCAGCTGCTGGAGACCGAGCTGGCCGCCGGCCCGGCCGCCACGGCAGCGGCCGACGCGATCCGTCGCCCGTAAGCCCTGCAGTACGACACGAAAGTTCTCACCAGCCATGTCTTCTGAGACCACAGGTGCCAGCTACGCAGCCGCGGGCGTCGACATCGAAGCGGGCGACCGCGCCGTAGAGCTGATGAAGGAGTGGGTGAAGAAGACCCAGCGCCCCGAGGTCCTCGGCGGCCTCGGCGGCTTCGCCGGCCTCTTCGACGCCTCCGCCCTCAAGCGCTACGAGCGTCCCCTGCTCGCCTCCGCCACCGACGGCGTGGGCACCAAGGTCGACATCGCCCGCCAGCTGGGCGTCTACGACACGATCGGCCACGACCTGGTCGCCATGGTCATGGACGACATCGTGGTGTGCGGCGCCGAGCCCCTGTTCATGACCGACTACATCTGCGTCGGCAAGGTGCACCCCGAGCGGGTGGCCGCCATCGTCAAGGGCATCGCGGAGGGCTGTGTGCTGGCCGGCTGCGCTCTGGTGGGCGGTGAGACGGCCGAACACCCCGGCCTGCTGGGTCCGGACGACTTCGACGTCGCCGGTGCCGGTACGGGCGTTGTGGAGGCCGACCGGCTGCTCGGCGCTGATCGCATCCGTACGGGTGACACGGTGATCGCCATGGCGGCCTCCGGGCTTCACTCGAACGGGTACTCCCTCGTCCGGCACGTCCTGCTGAACCAGGCCGGGCTGGCCCTGGACGCGCACATCGACGAGCTCGGCCGCACCCTGGGCGAGGAACTCCTGGAGCCCACCAAGATCTACTCGCTGGACTGTCTGGCGCTCACCCGTACGACGGACGTCCACGCCTACTCCCACGTCACCGGCGGCGGCCTCGCGGCGAACCTCGCGCGCGTCATCCCCGACGAGCTGCACGCGGTGGTCGACCGCTCCACCTGGACCCCGGCCCCGATCTTCGACCTCGTCGGCAGGACCGGCTCGGTCGAGCGGTTGGAGCTGGAGAAGACCCTCAACATGGGCGTGGGCATGATCGCGATCGTCCCCGAGGAGTCGACGGACGTGGCCCTGACGACCCTGGCGGACCGAGGCGTGGACGCCTGGGTGGCAGGCGAGATCACCGACCGTGCCGACCGCACCACGGGTGCGGAGCTGGTGGGCGACTACGCGAACTGAGCACCTGGGGGCGGTCACCGGTTCGCCGGGATCGCCCCACAGGCAGCAGAACACCCGGTCGGTGACCGAAGTCACCGACCGGGCGGATGCTCAGTGCAGGGTCAAGCCCCGCGGCGATGTTGTGAGGAGCCTTCGTCCTCGTCCTCCTCGTCGTCGTCCTCATAGAGGTCGGCGTAACGGGAGTACAGGTCGTCGTCAAGCTCATCGTCCTCGAAGCGGTCGCCATTAGGCGGCGGCTGATTCGATGTCGACGATGCGCCCAGCTCTTCAGCCAGGCGTGAGAGGTCAGTCCCGCCGCCGCTGTTGTACTTCAGCTGGCGGGCGACCTTCGCTTGCTTGGCCTTGGCCCGGCCGCGCCCCATGGCTCGACCCCCTCAACGACGGGGCTCGACGGCCCCAGAGTCTTGACACGCGTTCATGATCTAGAACGGTCTCTCCGCAGAGGGACCGTCTGTAGGGCTTCCACGGTACCTGAGCCCGCACCCATACGGTACGTCGCCCGTAGGAAGGGCGTGTGCGCAGAACCTTCGAGGTGCCCCGTCCTCGCTGGTCAGTGGCGATTTTAACCACTTATTGGCGGACGACCCGCCGGGAAGAGTGAGAGTTCTCTCTAACTTTCCACCCGGCGGTACCGCCCAAACGGACCGACGAGACACCCCGAAGAGTTATCGGAACCTCACCATCCGCGGTGGGTCCGACGTCTCACCATCCGCGCCGCTGTGCCGCCTCGTGCATCCGCTGTTCGGCGATCCGGTCGGCCGCCGCGGCCGGCGGGATACCGTCCGTCTTCGCACGTGCGAATATGGCGAGCGTGGTGTCGTAGATCTTCGCCGCCTTCGCCTTGCACCGCTCGAAGTCGAAGCCGTGCAGCTCGTCGGCGACCTGGATGACCCCGCCGGCGTTCACCACGTAGTCCGGCGCGTAGAGGATCCCGCGGTCGGCGAGGTCCTTCTCCACGCCCGGGTGGGCGAGCTGGTTGTTGGCGGCGCCGCAGACGACCTTGGCGGTCAGCGCCGGCACGGTGTCGTCGTTCAGGGCACCGCCCAGCGCGCAGGGGGCGTAGAAGTCGAGCCCCTCGACGCGGATCAGGGTCGCGGTGTCGGCGACGGCCGTCACCCCGCTGGGGTGCGCGGCGAGAATGCGGCCCACGGCCTCCTCGCGCACATCGGTGATCACGACCTCGGCGCCCTCGTCACGCAGGTGCTCCACCAGGTGGTGGCCGACCTTGCCGACCCCGGCGATGCCGACCTTGCGCCCCCGCAGCGACGGGTCGCCCCACAGGTGCTGGGCGGAGGCCCGCATGCCCTGGTAGACGCCGAAGGCGGTGAGCACGGAGGAGTCGCCTGCGCCGCCGTTCTCGGGGGAGCGGCCGGTGGTCCACTGGCACTCGCGCGCCACGACGTCCATGTCGGCGACGTACGTACCGACGTCGCACGCGGTGACGTACCGCCCGCCGAGCGAGGCCACGAACCGCCCGTAGGCGAGCAGCAGCTCCTCGGTCTTGTCCCGCTCCGGGTCCCCGATGATCACGGCCTTGCCGCCGCCGTGGTCCAGGCCGGCCATGGCGTTCTTGTACGACATCCCGCGCGCGAGGTTGAGGGCGTCGGCGACGGCCTCCTCCTCGGTCGCGTAAGGGTAGAAGCGCGTACCGCCGAGCGCGGGGCCCAGCGCGGTGGAGTGGAGGGCGATGACGGCCTTGAGGCCACTGGCACGGTCCTGACAGAGCACGACTTGCTCATGACCGCCCTGGTCCGAGTGGAACAGGGTGCGCAGGACGCCGTCGGATACGTCGGTCACGGTGGTGACTCCTGGGTAACTAGCGGCGGTTGGGACAAAGGTCCCCGTAGGGGTGGCGGGGCCTGTGGGACGAGCGTAGAGCCTGGTGGGCCCGCCGTACGCGCAGTGCTCAGGATCACCTGCTCGCGCTGTACGGGCGTGCGACGATTCGCATAGTTTTGCGGCCCGTTTGTCGGCGGGTCCCGCAGGTTTCCCGGTCGGCCCAAAGGGGAGGGTGCAGGCGTGCCCAAGGTGTCCTCGGTGATCGTCCCCTACGCGGCCTATCTGCGCGTGTACGAGCCGCTGGCCGCCTTCCCCGAGCCGGAGCGGGACCACTGGGAGCGCTACGCCAGGCGCCCCGACCGCCCCTCCTACCAGGACGAACTGCGCCGCTCGCTGGCCGACCTGCTGCCCACCCCGCCGATCGCGGTGCCGGTGCACGAGAGCGGCGACGCCTTCGTGCTGGAGGCGGAGGGTGTGCTGTGCGTGTGCCCTTGGCGCACCCGGCTGCGCGGCTGGCAGGCGCTGGGGGCGCTGGATACGGAGCTGCCCCGGCCGGTCCTGGACGCCGTACTGCCGCCGCTGGTGCGCGACCAGGCCGCGCAGGACTACGAGCGCTGGCTGGCCCGCAATCCCGACGCCCGGCCGTGGATCCGCAGCGCGACCTGGCAGGTGCCGGTGAACTGGTTCGTGCTGGTCGCCGACGCCGAGCGGCGCTACGACAAGGGCACCGGCGAGGTGCCGCCGCTGCTGCGCTACCGCACGCCGATGGTGCAGGCGCGGCGGCGGGTGGCGCGGGGCCTGCGGGCGCTGCGGGACGCGATCGACGAGGGGCCGATCATCGACGGCCTGGTGGACGTGGGACGGTGGCTGGAGGAGTTCCATCCGCGTTCGGTCGTCGAACTCGACTACGGCGGCCTGGTGCACACCCTGCCCGCCGGGCATCTGGAGGACGACCACTCGGCGGCGGACGTGGCCGAGGGCATCGAGGCGCTGCGGCGCGGTGACGGGGAGGCGGCCGGCGCGGCGTACGCGCGGCTGGCCCAGCGGTGGCGGACGGTACGGGACCGGCGTTCGGCGAACTGACGACGCGCCAGGGGAAGCGCCAGGGGTGACGTCAGGGGTGACGTACGTCACGGACTTGAAGGCGCATAAGCGCGTACGGTCTACCGCACTTCAGAAAGTTGACGGGACGTAGGTCCCGATCCGGGCGTTTGTGTCAAGCGTGACAGAGCGCACGTACGGGGCCCTTGCATCCCTTGCCACTCCTCATGCCAAAATAGGACAAGGAGCCCGGGGAGGGCTCCGTCTCAGCATTGCATTGCACGCTTTGGGGGGTCTGGCGACTCCTGAACACCCCTGTGACTGATCGTCACAGGGGTGTGACTGTCCGCTATGGCATGGTCCATCGGCTTCCGTGGCTGATGAACACCTGGAGGGGCAATTCCATCGGTTTGGCCGACGCGGCTGGACAGATGGTGTAGTTGTAGTGCCGAGGACAAGCCGTTCGTCCTATAACCGACTCGACTCGCGTCCGCCATTTCGGGCAACGCGGGTCAAGGTGCAGAATTTAGAGGAAAGAACCGAGAAGGTTCGGTTCTCCCGAGGAGGCCGCTCATGACCGCTCGCACCCCTGATGCCGAGCCGCTGCTGACCCCGGCTGAGGTCGCCACGATGTTCCGCGTAGACCCCAAGACGGTCACGCGGTGGGCGAAGGCCGGCAAGCTCACGTCGATCCGCACGCTCGGCGGGCACCGCCGTTACCGCGAGGCCGAGGTCCGCGCTCTGCTCGCGGGCATCCCGCAGCAGCGCAGCGAGGCCTAACAACTCCATAACCGGGCAATACGGCAGTTCCCCCAACTGGCCGGGGCGCCCGGGACCTCAGCTCCAAGCGACGCGGTGTCTGCCCCAACAGGCGCCACGCCCGGGCCGATAGAGCAACTGAGGCAGCAAGACAGGGTGCGTCGTAGGTCGCGCCGGACTCCGCCGAGTCCGGCGCGATCTTTTTTGTGCGCCGGGGGCGGGGCTGTCGGGGGGCTCTGTGAGCGCCCTTGTCGGAGTCTGGGGAGGGGTGTCGGATCTCCTGTGGGGAGGCCCCCGAGAGTGGTGCAATTGCACATATTAAATTGACCCGTTGTAGGTGCCTGGTAAGAACCGGGGTCACGGAAACTTATGCGGTGACTCCCGTCACATGCCACGGGCCTTGTTGCCGCCGGTCCGGGTGCGCTAGTGGAGGCTCGGCCTCCACCGTCCCATGCTCCGGGGGGAGTTGGCGCCGGCGTCGGTCAGGCGGTCGAGGGACTTCCGCCCGGTGTGGTCTCCTCGACGTCCTGTGTACCCGCCGGCGGGCCGTCCATGGCCAGCCGCTGCAATTGCTGGCAGACCGCACAGCGTCGCGTCAGATGCCCGTACGCGGATGCGGCCGCCAGATGGGCCCGCAACAGCGCCCGAGTCGCATGCCTCCCCGATCCCGCCATACCCCACCTCCCCTGCCCTCTGACGTACCGAGCGGACAGTCTCCCGTCAACCCGCCTACCCGAAGCCGCGGGGGCACACGCGAAGGGGTACGCCCACCCCACCGAAGCCGTCGGGCATGCAAAAGAGCCCGGATCCGAAGATCCGGGCTCCTTCTTACTGCGGTCCTGACGGGATTTGCTGTGTCTGATTGCGGCTGCGCCGCGGGCGCGGCCTCCACCTTGACAGGGTGGCGAGCTGGGTGGGGGCGGGTACGCCGAAGGCCGCGCCTCTGGTGAGACGCGGCCTTCGTTACTGCGGTCCTGACGGGATTTGAACCCGCGGCCTCCACCTTGACAGGGTGGCGAGCACTCCAAACTGCTCCACAGGACCAGGTTTCGCGGCGCTTTTTCTTGCGTTGCGCTGCGAGAAGAGACTGTACAGGAGGTGAGCCCGCCTGGTCGAACTCACCCTCCGTACTCGTTCCGTCACGGCGCCGCCGCGTCGATCGCCTTCACGATCCGCTTGTCGGAGATGGGGTACGCCGTGCCCAGCGCATGGGCGAAATAGCTGACCCGGAGCTCCTCGATCATCCAGCGGATGTCCAGGACGGAGGACGGCACGGGCCGCCCCTTAGGCATCTGCTCCAGCAGCCACGCGTACTCGTCCTGCATCTCATGGACCTTCTCCATGCGCGTGGTGTCCCGCTGCACGTTCGTCGCCATCTGCTGCAGCCGCCGGTCCGCCGCGATCAGGTACCGCATCAGGTCCGGCAGCCGCCGCAGCCCCGCCTCCGTGACGAACCCGGGCTTCACCAGGGCGTCCAGCTGCTTGCGTACGTCCTGGAGGTTCGCCAGCAGCGCGGGGCTGCGTACGCCCTTCAGACGGCGCTCACAGGCCTGCCAGGCGGCCAGCACCTGCTGCACCTGCCCGACCGTCCGCACGGTCGCGTCGACGATCTCCGCCCGCACCTTGTCGTAGAGCTTGCGGTACGACTCCTCGTCCCACGCCGGCCCCCCGAAGTCGGCGATCAGCTTGTCCGCCGCCGCCATGGCGCAGTCGTCGAACAGCGCCTGCATCGACCCGTGCGGATTCGCCGACAGCGCCAGCTTCTGCGCGTTCGTCAGCTTCTCGGACGCGAACTTCGCGGGGTTCACCGGGATGTTGCGCAGAATGAGGCGCCGCGTTCCCTTCCACATCGCCTCGGCCTGCTCCGCCTCCGTGTCGAAGAGGCGCACGGAGACCGTGTCGCCGTCGTCGACCAGCGCCGGATACGCCTTCACCGGCTGCCCGGCGCGGCGCGTCTCGAACACGCGGGTGAGCGTGCCGATCGTCCAGTCGGTGAGGCCCTTGCGCTCCAGCGACGGGCCGCCCTCCCGGGACGCGGTCGCCGCGGCGGCCTGCGACAGCGCCTGCCGGGCCTTCGGCTTCAGCCGCAGCTTCAGCGCTTCGAGGTCCTTGTCCTCCGCCAGCTTCCGGCGCCGCTCGTCGACGATCCGGAAGGTGATCCTGAGGTGGTCCGGCACCTTCGCCCAGTCGAAGTCCTCCGCCTCGAAGGGCACCCCGACCATCCGCTTCAGCTCGCGCGCCATGGTGACGGTGAGCGGCTCCTGGAGGGGCACGGCGGTGTCCAGGAAGCGGCGCGCGTAGTTCGGCGCCGGCACGTAGTTGCGGCGGATCGGCTTCGGCAGGGAGCGGATCAGCTCGGTCACGAGCTCTTCCCGCAGACCCGGGATCTGCCAGTCGAAGCCCTCGTCCGTGACCTGGTTGAGCACCTGGAGCGGGATGTGGACGGTCACCCCGTCCGCGTCCGCGCCTGGCTCGAACTGGTACGTCACCCGGAACTTGAGGTTGCCCTGGCGCCAGTTGTCGGGATAGTCGGCCTTGGTGACCGCCTCCGCCGACTCCCGGATGAGCATCGCCCGCTCGAAGTCGAGGAAGTCGGGCTGCTCCTGCCGCTTCCGCTTCCACCAGGAGTCGAAGTGGGCGCCGGAGACGACGTGTTCGGGCACCCGCTGGTCGTAGAAGTCGAAGAGCGTCTCGTCGTCGACGACGATGTCCCGGCGCCGGGCGCGGTGTTCGAGTTCCTCGACCTCGCTCAGCAGCTTGCGGTTGTCGGCGAAGAACTTGTGGTGCGTGCGCCAGTCGCCCTCGACGAGCGCGTTGCGGATGAACAGTTCGCGGCTGACCTCCGCGTCGATCCGGCCGTAGTTCACCTTGCGCTGCGCGACGATCGGCACGCCGTACAGCGTGACCTTCTCGTACGCCATCACGGCCGCCTGGTCCTTCTCCCAGTGCGGCTCGCTGTACGTCCGCTTCAGCAGATGCCCGGCGAGCGGCTCGACCCACTCCGGCTCGATCTTCGCGTTGACCCGCGCCCACAGGCGGGAGGTCTCCACGAGCTCGGCGGACATCACGAACCGCGGCGGCTTCTTGAAGAGCGCCGAGCCGGGGAAGATCGCGAACTTGGCGTTGCGGGCGCCGAGGTACTCGTTGCGCCCGCCCTCCTTGCGCTGGCCGGGACCGGAGTCCTTGGACTCCTTCACGTCCTTCATGCCGATGTGCGAGAGCAGACCGGAGAGCAGGGAGACGTGGATGCGGTCGGCGTCGGCGTCCTGCTCGTTGAGGTGGATGCCCATCTGCTTGGCGACCGTGCGCAGCTGGGTGTAGATGTCCTGCCACTCGCGGATGCGCAGGAAGTTCAGGTACTCCTGCTTGCACATCCGTCGGAAGGAGCTGGATCCGCGCTCCTTCTGCTGCTCGCGGACGTACCGCCACAGATTGAGGAAGGCGAGGAAGTCGCTGGTCTCGTCGCGGAAGCGGGCGTGCTGCTGGTCGGCCTGGGTCTGCTTGTCGGCCGGGCGCTCGCGCGGGTCCTGGATGGAGAGCGCGGCGGCTATGACCATGACCTCGCGGGCACAGCCGTTCCGGTCGGCCTCCAGGACCATACGGGCCAGGCGCGGGTCGACGGGCAGCTGGGCGAGCTTGCGGCCGGTCTGCGTGAGCCGCTTGCGCGGGTCCTTCTGCTCCGGGTCGAGCGCGCCGAGCTCCTGGAGCAGCTGGACGCCGTCGCGGATGTTGCGGTGGTCCGGCGGGTCGATGAAGGGGAACTTCTCGATGTCGCCGAGGCCGGCGGCGGTCATCTGGAGGATGACGGAGGCCAGGTTCGTACGGAGGATCTCGGCGTCGGTGAACTCGGGCCGGGTGAGGAAGTCGTCCTCGGAGTAGAGCCGGATGCAGATACCGTCGCTCGTACGACCGCAACGGCCCTTGCGCTGGTTGGCGCTGGCCTGCGAGATCGGTTCGATCGGCAGCCGCTGGACCTTGGTGCGGTGGCTGTAGCGGCTGATACGGGCGAAGCCGGGGTCGATGACGTACTTGATGCCCGGGACGGTGAGGGAGGTCTCGGCGACGTTGGTCGCCAGAACGATCCTGCGCCCGGTGTGCGGCTGGAAGACGCGGTGCTGCTCGGCGTGGGAGAGCCGGGCGTAGAGCGGCAGGACCTCGGTGAAGCGGTAGTTCTTCTTCACGAGCGCGTCGGCCGTGTCGCGGATCTCCCGCTCGCCGGAGAGGAAGACGAGGATGTCGCCCGATCCCTCGGCCTGGAGCTCCTCGACGGCATCGCAGATCGCGGTGATCTGGTCGCGGTCGGCGTCGTCGGAGTCCTCCTCCAGGAGGGGCCGGTAGCGCACCTCCACCGGGTACGTCCGCCCGCTGACCTCGATGATCGGGGCGTCGCCGAAGTGCCGGGAGAACCGCTCGGGATCGATGGTGGCCGAGGTGATGACGACCTTGAGGTCGGGCCGCCGGGGCAGCAGCTGCGCCAGATACCCGAGCAGGAAGTCGATGTTGAGGGACCGCTCGTGGGCCTCGTCGATGATGATCGTGTCGTAGGCGCGCAGCTCGCGGTCGGTCTGGATCTCGGCGAGCAGGATGCCGTCGGTCATCAGCTTGACGAAGGTGGCGTCCGGGTCGACCTGGTCGGTGAACCGCACCTTCCAGCCGACGGCCTCCCCGAGCGGCGTGCGCAGCTCCTCGGCGACGCGCTCGGCGACGGTGCGGGCGGCGATACGGCGGGGCTGCGTGTGCCCGATCATCCCGCGCACGCCCCGGCCCAGCTCCATGCAGATCTTGGGGATCTGGGTGGTCTTTCCGGAGCCGGTCTCACCTGCCACGATGACGACCTGATGATCACGGATGGCGGCCGCGATGTCGTCCTTCTTCTGGCTGACGGGCAGCTGCTCGGGATAGGTCACCGCGGGCACGAGGGCGCGCCGCTCGCTCATCCGCGCTTCGGCCTTGGCGACCTCCGCCTCGATCTCGGCGAGTACGGCGGCGCGGGCCTCCGGTGTGCGGATCTTGCGCGCGCCTTCGAGCCTGCGCCCGAGCCGGTGCGCGTCGCGCAGGGACAGCTCGGCCAGGCGGGGGGCGAGGGCGCCGAGGGCGGGGGCGGGATGCGTAGACATACGCGATCCAGGATCTCATCCCGCCGAATTTCCGCGCGAACGCTTTTGCCTCCGGCGGTGGGGCCGGGGGTGTACGGCTACGGCGTGCGCTGGGCGGGAGGAGCAGCGGGGGCGGTGTCCGGGGCCGGCGCGGTCTCGCTCGGCCGGGCGCTGTCCCGCAGGGCGATGGACTTGGCGGTGTTGGAGACGGCCTTGATGCCGAGGTAGGCGGTGGTGGTGCTGCTCACGGCGGTGAAGGCGGCGGTGAGCACCCCCACGATCACGGACTTGTCGCCGTCGAGCTGCCAGACCCCGAAGAGCGCGACCGCGGCGATGGCCGCATTGCCGCCCAGCACCGCGGCCAGCCCGTACCGAGCCCGTGCCTTCTCCAACGCGTCACTCATCGCCGCCCCCTGTGTCCTCGGATGAGACCCGTGTAACACAAAACCCCCGCCGATGCTCTCGACGGGGGTTTCCTTGTGGCTGGGGCCGGGGTCGAACCGGCGACCTTCCGCTTTTCAGGCGGACGCTCGTACCAACTGAGCTACCCAGCCACGAGGTTTCACGTGAAACCTCAGCGGTCCTGACGGGATTTGAACCCGCGGCCTCCACCTTGACAGGGTGGCGAGCACTCCAAACTGCTCCACAGGACCAAGCTGTGCGTGCAACAGTGTCGCACACGATCTTGCGTGCCCCCAACGGGATTCGAACCCGTGCTACCGCCTTGAAAGGGCGGCGTCCTAGGCCGCTAGACGATGAGGGCTATCGGCCCGCCTGGGCGCTTCTCAGCGCGTCGGGGACGTGAGAAGCATATGGGATGGCGGGAGGTATCGCCAAAACGATTACGGGGCGGTGGTGGACGGGGCCGGGGCGGGGGACAGCGGCGGGGCCGGGGAGCCCGTCGGCGGTGGGGCCGGGGAGCCCGTGAGGGGTGGGGTCGGGGAGGGGGTGGCGCCGGGCTGGTTCTCCTTCGGAAGGTGGCGGCTGACCTCGGCCGTCGTCAGGCCCAGACCCCCGAGCCGGATCTCGTCCCAGGCCTGGAGGCGCCGGGTGTCGCGGTCGATGTAGAGGATCGACGCCTGGATCGGGTCCGGGTACTCGCCCTCCACCGCCCGCAGCCCGCTGCCGCCGGTCGACCCCTCCACCCGCAGCCGGGTGCCCTTCTTCATGACCTCCATCTCCTCGTGGTGGAGGTGACCGGCGAGCACCAGCGGCACCTCACCGTCCACTCCCCGGGCCGCGCTCGGTTCATGGGCGATCGCCACGTCCACGGGAGTGCCGGCCGCCCGCTGCTCCCGCAGCGCCTGCGCCAGCCGCATCCCCGCCAGCTCCTCCGCCGCTCCGCCGCCCGGCGCGGTCGAGCGGTCCGGGGTGAACTGCGGGTCGCCGATCCCCGCGAAGCGGATCCCGGCGACCGTCACCGCCCGGCCGTCGTCCAGGACGCGCACGTTCTTGATCCCCTGCAGATAGCGCTGGGTGACCGTCGAGTCGTGGTTGCCGCGCACCCAGACGTAGGGCGCGCCCAGGTCCGCGATCGGGTCCAGGAAGCCGTTCTCCGCCGCGGTGCCGTGGTCCATCGTGTCGCCGGAGTCGACGATCACGTTCACCTGGTACTGCTCCACCAGCGAGGCGATGATCTTCCAGCTCGCCGGGTTGAGGTGGATGTCGGACACGTGCAGCACCCGGACCGTGGTGGGGTCCGGCTGGTAGGCCGGGAGCGTGGACGTGACGTCGTAGAGCTTGGTCACGTTCGTCACCAGGCGCGCCAGTTCCTTCTGGTAGACGTCGAACTCCGTGACGATGCTGCGCGCGTTGCCGACGAGGGAGGGCGCGGAGGAGAGCAGGCCCGAGAACCTCGGCTCCAGGACCGACTTGGGGTTCCAGGTGGCGTACGCCGTCGCGCCCGAGGCGGCGAGCAGGGCGAGGGCGAGGCCGCCGGCGGCCAGGGCGCGGCGCGGGCGACGGTAGACCGCGAGGCCGAGGGCGGTGGCGCCGGAGACGACGGCCACGCAGGAGCGCAGCGCCAGGTCGCGCGTGCCGTGCTCGACATCACGCGCGACCTCGTCCTGGAGGCCGGAGAGGCGTTCGGGGTGATCGACCAGGGCCTGGGAGCGGGCCGGGTCGAGCTGGTCGACGTTCACGTCCAGGCGGACGGGGGCGACATGGCTGTCCAGTTCCAGCGCGCCCAGCGGCGAGACATTGATCTTCGTGCCGCCGCCGAAGGAGGGACGCAGGGTCATCGTCGTGTTCATCGGGCCGACCTGGGCGCGCACGTTCCCCACGACCAGCAGACCGAGCCAGGCGCCGACCAGGACGACGACGACCAGGCCCAGGGCGCGGCGCCACGGGTGGGCCGGCGGGGCGAGTTCGAGGATCGGGGGCCGGTGCTTCGGAGACGTCGGGGGCCGATTCGGGAAGAGCCTGGGGGCGCGGACGCGGACCATTGGTCCCGTATGCCCAGGTGCGTACGTCGATATGCCGTGCCTTCACGGCCGTCGTACGCCGGTTCGCGCCCTTCGTACGGTGGGGTCGTGCCCGACAATGGGCCTGTGCTGGAGATGACGCGCGAGGAGTTCGAGGGACTGGTCGCCGAGGCGCTGGACCGGATCCCGCCGGAATTGACGCGGCTGATGGACAACGTCGCGGTGTTCGTCGAGGACGAGCCGCCCGCCGACGATCCCGAGCTGCTCGGGCTGTACGAGGGGACTCCGCTGACGGATCGCGGGGAGTGGTACGCCGGTGTGCTGCCCGACCGGATCACCATCTACCGGGGGCCCACGCTGCGGATGTGCGAGACGCGGGAGGAGGTCGTCGAGGAGACCGAGGTGACCGTGGTGCACGAGATCGCCCATCACTTCGGCATCGACGACGCCCGCCTGCACGCGCTCGGGTACGGATAGCCGGCGCGCGAGCCCCGGCGCGTGTCCTCTTGCGGGCGGCGGGAGTTGGGCACGGCGACTCCCGCACCCCAATCGGAGGTGGCTCCCGTGCGCCCCTTGTACGTACCCGCCCGCCTGGCCGCCACTGTGCTGGCCGTCGCCGCGGCCGCCGGCTGCATGAGCGTGGGGGACGGGGACGGCGGCCAGGCCAAGCCGTCGCACTCGGCCGGGCGGCCCGGCGGCGAGGCGCCCGACGGGGGCCAGGCGGGATCGGGCGGGTACGGGCCCGGCGCGGCGGGCTGGGACGGCCGGCACGGGCACGGCAAGGGTGAGGACGGCAAGGGCGCGTCGGCGTCGCCCTCGGCCTCTCAGGCGGCGGGCGCGAGCGCGGGGCCGTCGGCGGGGGCGAAGTCCGGCAAGGGCGGCGACCAGGGCACGGGCGGCAAGGGCGGGGATCCGGCGGGGCCCCAGCCGAGCGGCGAGCCGCCGACGCCGGCCGGTCCGGAACCGACCCATGAGCAGCCGTCACCGGAACCACCCGCGTCCCCGTCCCCGGAGCCGAGCACGGCGGAACCGTCGTCCTCGGCACACGAGGACCCCCAGCCCCAACTCCTCGACCGCGAACCGGCACCGGAGGCGGGGTCGCCGGCGTGAGCGGTGATCGCCAGGGGGAGTGGCACCGGCCCCCAAATGAGGCTGTTCCCCACCCACCCCCGAGCACTCGATTTGCCTTGAGGCGGTCAGGGTGCGTATGGTGGTAGATCGTTTGATCCCATTTGCCCGGCGCCACTGCAGAGCGCGCCGTGTGGCGCGTACTCTCCCTTGCCGTGGCGGACCGCATTGAGGCGGTCGGATGCGAATCACGGAGTTGACGGGCGCGTGCCGACGAGAGACTCCGGAAGGTTTCGCATTCGCATGTCCATTTCCAGTACTGATCACTCCGTCGTGCCCGAGATCGCCGAGGCCCTTGAGGCCGCGGAGGTCGTCGCGGAGGTCGTCGAGACGGTGGAGGAGACCCCCGAGGTCACCTTCGCCGACCTCGGTCTCCCCGAGGGCGTCGTGCGCAAGCTCGCGCAGAACGGCGTGACGGTCCCCTTCCCGATCCAGGCCGCGACCATCCCGGACGCCCTGGCCGGCAAGGACATCCTCGGCCGTGGCCGCACCGGCTCCGGCAAGACCCTCTCCTTCGGCCTGCCGACCCTGGCCCAGCTGGCCGGCGGCCGCACCGAGAAGAAGCGCCCGCGCGCCGTCATCCTGACCCCGACCCGCGAGCTCGCGATGCAGGTCGCGGACGCGCTCCAGCCGTACGGCGACGTCGTCGGCCTGAAGATGAAGGTCGTCTGCGGCGGCACGTCGATGGGCAACCAGATCTACGCCCTGGAGCGCGGCGTCGACATCCTCGTCGCCACCCCGGGCCGTCTGCGCGACATCATCAACCGCGGCGCCTGCTCCCTGGAGGACGTGCAGATCACCGTTCTCGACGAGGCCGACCAGATGTCGGACCTGGGCTTCCTGCCCGAGGTCACCGAGCTGCTCGACCAGGTCCCGGCGGGCGGCCAGCGCATGCTGTTCTCCGCGACGATGGAGAACGAGATCCAGACCCTCGTCGACCGCTACCTGAACAACCCCGTCTCCCACGAGGTGGACGCGGCCCAGGGCGCCGTCACGACGATGTCCCACCACATCCTCATCGTGAAGCCCAAGGACAAGGCGCCGGTCACCGCCGCGATCGCCTCCCGCAAGGGCCGCACGATCATCTTCGTCCGCACCCAGCTGGGCGCCGACCGCGTCGCCGAGCAGCTGCGCGACGCCGGCGTGAAGGCGGACGCGCTGCACGGCGGCATGACCCAGGGCGCGCGTACCCGCACGCTGGCCGACTTCAAGGACGGTTACGTCAACGTCCTCGTCGCGACGGACGTCGCCGCGCGCGGCATCCACGTCGACGGCATCGACCTCGTCCTGAACGTGGACCCGGCCGGCGACCACAAGGACTACCTGCACCGCGCCGGCCGCACGGCCCGCGCCGGCCGCACCGGCACGGTCGTCTCGCTCTCCCTCCCGCACCAGCGGCGCCAGATCTTCCGCCTGATGGAGGACGCGGGCGTCGACGCCGCGCGCCACATCATCCAGGGCGCGGGCGCCTTCGACCCGGAGGTCGCCGAGATCACCGGCGCCCGTTCGATGACGGAGGTCCAGGCCGAGTCCGCCGGGAACGCCGCCCAGCAGGCCGAGCGTGAGGTCGCCCACCTCACCAAGCAGCTGGAGCGCGCCCAGCGCCGCGCCGCCGAACTCCGTGACGAGGCCGACCGGCTGGTCGCGCGGGTCGCCCGCGAGCGCGGCGAGGACCCGGAGGCCGCGGTGGCCCAGGCCCAGGCCCAGGCCGAGGCCGTGGTCGAGGCGGCGACCGCGGAGGTCTCCGTCCCCGAGCAGCCGATCGCGCGGGAGACCGAGCGCCCGGAGCGCGAGGAGCGTACGGCGCCGTCGTCGTACGAGCGTCGTGAGCGTTCCTTCGACCGTGACCGCCGCGACAACGACCGTGGTGGCCGTGGCGGTTTCGAGCGCCGCGACAACGACCGTGGTGGCTTCCGCCGCGACGACCGCCGCGACAACGACCGTGGTGGCCGGGGCGGTTTCGAGCGCCGTGACGACCGTGGTGGCTTCCGCCGCGACGACCGTCGTGACGACCGCCGCCCGTTCGACCGCGACCGCCGTGACGACCGCGGTGGCCGGGGTGGCTTCGAGCGCCGTGACGACCGTGGCGGTTTCGAGCGCCGGGACGACCGTGGTGGCTTCCGCCGCGACGACCGTCGTGACGACCGCGGTGGCCGGGGTGGCTTCGAGCGCCGCGACGACCGTGGCGGTTTCGAGCGCCGGGACCACGACCGTGGCGGCCAGGGTGCCCGTGGCGGTTTCGAGCGGCGTGACGAGCGCGGTGGCTTCCGCCGCGACGACCGCGCCGGTCACCGGGGCAGCGACCGTCCGTTCAACCGCGACCGCCGCGACGACCGCCCGGGCTTCCGCTCGGCCGGTCACGACCGCCCGTACGGCCGCCGTGACGACCACCGCGGCAGCAACGGCTCCTCCTTCCGCCGCGACGACAAGCCGCGCTGGAAGCGCAACGGCTGACGCGCGCCCGACGGACTGACTGACGGCTGAGCGCCGTGACCCCTTGATCGGGGGCCACGGCGCTCAGCCGTTTCCGTAGAGGCCGAGACAGGGAGCGAGAAGGGGAAACCCCTTACTCCGGGCCTGTGTTCGGGCGATACGATCGGCTCACTTCTGAGGCGGATGCGACGGCCGGGGGGCCATGGCACCAGGAAGCGGTGCACGTCCCGCCTCTGTTCCAGGGAGGGTCTACTTGCCCCGTCTTGCCCATGCACGCCTGCGCCTCATCGCCGCCTCGGCGGTCCTCGCGGCCGGCCTGAGCCCATTGCTGCCGACGTCGAACGCGGCCGCGGACCCGGCACAGGAGACGGTGGTTCCGGCGGCTCTGGAAGGCAACTATCAGGGGGCCTGGCTGGTGTGGGGGGTCGACCCCTACGCGCAGGGCGGGGCCGGAAGCGAGGGCGTCTTCCTCGACCTGGACGCTTCCGGGTCGGTCTGGATGCGGTACTCGGACGGCACGTCCACCAAAGTCGTCAGGCCGACCGGGTACGACAGGCGGAGCGTGACCGGCAGTGACACTCTTGCCTATTACTACGATGCCTCCGGCAGCGACCCCGGCCGGGTCGAGCTGCGGAACGCCGCCGACGGCACCACCCGTACCCTCCAGGCCCCGTGGGACAGCTTCATCCAGACCGCGTACGACGACTTGGCGGTCACGGACGCCTGGGTGGGGGACGACACCACGGACAAGTGGGAGAAGCACCTGCTGCTCCCGAATGACGACGGCACCACCCGTGACGTACCGATCACCGGCATCCCTGAGGGCACGACGCTGGACATCCCACTGGGCGGCAACGCGTCCGCGCTGTTCTTCGAGGCGACGAAGGACGGACAGCACCTGACCGTTCAGGTCGACCGTCGGACCGGACAGGTAATCGGCTGGACCCCACCGCGCGCCGAGAAGTACTTCTACGCGAAGGTGACCGAGGACCACCTGGTCCTCTACAACCTCCGCCAGCACGTCGTCCTGGCGTACGACACGGCCGACCTGTCCGCCGGGCCCGTCGAAGTCCATCCGGGCAGTGGATCCTTCTCCACGGACGGGGGGAACTTCGCCGTCGTGGGCGACTGGATCCTGAACCAGCCCACCGGCACGGGACCAGTGATCGCCAAGCCTCTCGCGGGTGGGGCCGGCGTCACTCTGCTGACCTGGTCGGCGCATGGCGTGGCCAACGGCCCCCGAGGCACCGCCGTCGTCATCGGCCGCACCTCCGACACCGCTGACGACTGGGGCGTCCAGCGCATCCAGCCCGGCCCCGACGGCACTCCGGTCGTCACCCAGGTGAAGACGCTGCCCAAGCCGCCGCTCAAGATCCAGGGTGTGTCGCTGGACCATGGCCAGCTGGTGGTCACCGACCAGGTGGGCCCGGTCGCGGGCGGGGGCATGCGGACCCCGCACCAGCGAACGGTCGCCCCGACCGGCACGCCGGCCTTCGGCCCGGCCTCCGCCTTCCTGATCGGGGGCATGGTCGGGAACTGCGCAGTCGATGACGTCGCCTGCTCCCAGATCTGGGGCGCCGCCGACGGGGAGCTCGTCTGGCTGGAGCACGACACAGCGACGAACAGCGACCGGCTCAGTAGCGCCGGGGCCGCCTACCCGCTCAGGGAACGGACCGTGCCCGCGGGCGGGCGGATCACCGATGTCTCCGGCCGCTATGTGATTCATACGACCGCGACCCAGCAGTCCGTCTACCGCATCGCCAGCACCAGCGCCCCGACCGTCACCCGCACCCCCGGCCCCGCCGCCCTCTCCGGTGACACCCTCTGGACGCTCGGCACGACCCCGGGCAGTGTCACCGCGTACGACCTGAGCGCGAAGAAGACCACCGAGACCCTCACCACCGACGCCGGCTGCACCCCCACCGACCTTCAGGCGCTGGGCCGTTGGCTCTACTGGACCTGTGACGGGCGCGCCGGCGTCTACGACCGTACGGCGGGCGCCTCCGTGCCCGTGCCGGTAGGCGAGGCGCAGCTGGGCGACGGGTTCGTGGTCACGCACGACAAGCAGGCCGGGAAGCTCACGCTGACGACGGTCACGGGCGGCACGTCCGCGAGCCGGGTCATCGGAGATCTGCCCGATACCGGCGTCTCGCAGCGCGGCGTGCGCTGGACGGTGGACGAGGCCGGGGCGAACGCGGCCTACGTCGACGACCAGGAGCGGGTGCACCTGGTGCCGTCCGGCGTTCCGCAGGAGCCGCTGCGGCTGCTGGAGCCCGCGCAGAGCACGGCTCAGCGAACCGCCGGCGACTTCCTTCTCACGTCCGTGCTCCTGTCGAAGCCGGCAGCGAGCTGGACGCTGGACGTCCTCAGCAGGACGACGGGCAAGCGCGTCGGCGGCACGGACGGCGGTGCCGCGCGGGGTGCGTTGAACGTCATCTGGAGCGGCCGCGACGCGTCGGGGAACCTTCTCCCCAACGGCTCGTACGACTGGACGCTGACGGTCACGCCGGCGGACGGCGTCGGTGCCCCCCTCCAAGTGCCGGGCACCGTACGGATGGTGAGCAGCGCCGCCGTCCCCCACGACTACGTGGGTCCCGGCTCGAAGCCGGACGGTGTCGGTGACATGCTGACCATGCCCTCCACCGGCGTCCTGACCTACCAGCAGGGCACCGGCCAGGGCACGTTCTCCGGCCAGGTCAGCGGGACCGGCTGGCCGAGCGGCATCAAGGCGGTGCCGATCGGCGATCTGACCGGCGACCGGTGCAACGACGTCCTGGTGCGGCTGAGCAGCGGCGCGCTGCGGCGGTACAGCACGGGCTGCGGTGGCGCGGTGCGGCCCTCGTCCCCGTACATCACGCTGAGTACGAGCGGCTTCACCCAGTTCGACGTCCTGACCTCGCCCGGTGATGTGACCAGGGACGGCCGCCCGGACCTGATCGTCCGCAACCCTTCCACCGGCAAGGTCTATCTGTACAAGGGCACCAGCGCGGGCGAGCTGGCCGCTCCCGTGAAGCTCTACGACAACTGGAAGTCCTACAAGAAGATCATCGGCGTCGGTGACCTCAACGGTGACGGCATCGGGGATCTCCTCGCGCAGGACACCTCCAACAACCTCTACCGGTACATCGGCCGGGGCGACGGCACCTTCTCCGCCCGAGTGAAGCTCTTCTCCGGCTGGGGCGGGACGTACAACGCCGTGGTCGGCGCCGGGGACATCACCGGTGACGGCAAGGCCGACCTCGTCGCCCGGGACACCGGCGGCAACCTGTACCGGCAGAACGGCACGGGCACCGGCACCTTCGGCCCGCGCGTCAAGATCGGCGCCGGGTGGCAGAACTACAAAGGTCTTTTCTGACCCAAGAGCCCTTTCCGGCCACCCTGTGATGCATGTCACGCCCCCGGCGAGGGAATCGCTGGGGGCATGACAAACGACGCCAGAGAGGCCGGGCTGTCGGACGAGGAACGGCTGGCCCAGCTCGGCTACACACAGACCCTTGCCCGCCGCATGTCGGCGTTCTCCAACTACGCGGTCTCCTTCACGATCATCTCGGTGCTCTCCGGCTGCCTGACGCTGTACGCGTTCGGCATGAACACCGGCGGCCCCGCCGTCATCACCTGGGGCTGGGTGGCCGTAGGACTGATGACCCTCTTCGTCGGGCTGTCCATGGCCGAGATCTGCTCGGCGTACCCGACCTCGGCCGGCCTGTACTTCTGGGCCCACCGGCTCGCCCCGCCCCGCTCCGCCGCGGCCTGGGCGTGGTTCACCGGCTGGTTCAACGTCCTCGGCCAGGTCGCCGTGACCGCCGGCATCGACTTCGGCGCCGCCTCCTTCCTCGGCGCCTACCTCAACCTCCAGTTCGACTTCCGGGTCACCGAGGGCCGCACGGTCCTCCTCTTCGCCGCGATCCTGCTGCTCCACGGCCTGCTGAACACCTTCGGCGTCCGCATCGTCGCCCTCCTCAACAGCGTGAGCGTGTGGTGGCACGTGCTCGGCGTCGGCGTCATCGTCGGCGCGCTCGCCTTCGTCCCCGACAGCCATCAGTCGACGTCCTTCGTCTTCGGGGAGTTCGTCAACAACACCGGATGGGGCAGCGGCTTCTACGTCGTCCTGCTCGGCCTGCTCATGGCCCAGTACACCTTCACCGGCTACGACGCCTCCGCCCACATGACCGAGGAGACCCACGACGCCTCGACCGCCGGACCCAAGGGCATCGTCCGCTCGATCTGGACCTCCTGGATAGCCGGCTTCGTCCTCCTCCTCGGCTTCACCTACGCCATCCAGTCCTACGACGGCGCCCTCTCCTCGCCCACCGGCGCGCCACCCGCCCAGATCCTCCTCGACGCGCTCGGCGCGACCGCCGGCAAACTGCTGCTGCTCGTCGTCATCGGCGCCCAGCTCTTCTGCGGCATGGCCTCGGTGACCGCCAACAGCCGCATGATCTACGCCTTCTCGCGCGACGGCGCCCTGCCCTTCTCCCACGTCTGGCACACCGTCAGCCCCCGTACCCGCACCCCCGTCGCGGCGGTCTGGCTGGCCGCGGCCGGCGCCCTCGCCCTCGGCCTGCCGTACCTGATCAACTACACCGCCTACGCCGCCGTCACCTCGATCGCCGTGATCGGCCTGTACGTCGCCTACGTCATCCCGACCCTGCTGCGCCTGCGCAAGGGCGACGCCTTCGAACACGGGCCCTGGCATCTGGGCCGCTGGTCGCGGGTGATCGGCCTCGTGTCGGTCGGCTGGGTCGGCGTGATCACCGTGCTGTTCATGCTGCCGCAGGTCTCCCCGGTCACCTGGGAGACCTTCAACTACGCCCCCGTCGCCGTCCTCGCCGTCCTCGGCTTCGCGGCGGCCTGGTGGCTGGCGTCGGCCCGGTACTGGTTCCTCAACCCCGACCACGAACGCACCCGCGCCCGCGAGGCGTCCCGGGCGCCCGCACCCTGAGCTTTGCGCCACCTGCGCACATCACCCCGGCCGTGTCCCCGATACCCGATCGGAGACACGGCCCGCTCCGGCTATGCTCGGGGAGGCAACATCACTCGGGCCGTTAGCTCAATTGGCAGAGCAGTGGACTTTTAATCCATTGGTTGTGGGTTCGAGTCCCACACGGCCTACCGGTGGCAGGCGGGGCATATGGCCCCTGACCTGCCAGGAAGCGCCTCGCCCGGCTCCGGCTGGTCGGGGCGCTTCGGCGTCGTCGGGCGCATGCGCCAGCCACGGCCCCGGCGGCTCGGGCGGTGTGCTGTGTTTCGGCCAGGGGCGCTTCCGGCGCGGGCCGTTGCCCCGGCGCGGAAGATGACAACGCTCACAGAAAACTCCCAAGAAGCGAGAGCAACTGCGTTGTTTGCCCGTTTCCGTGGGGCCCGGAATGGGTGATTCCGTGCCTTTCGGGGGGTGGCGGGATATAACCGGTGCCTGTTGCACGCATCATGGTAATACGATCACCCAGTCGGCGGCGGTGACGCGCCACTCGTCGGCCAAGGCGCGTGAGATCACGGGGTTCTGACGCAGCGACAGATGTCGCGGCCGCACCCGCGATCCATCGCATCCATTCCTGTTCTTCCGCGCCAGAAAAGGGAATTCGTGAAGATTCGTCGCACTCTCGCGACAGCTGTCGCCCTCGCTGTCACCACCCCTGTCGTGATGCTCGCCGCCAGTCCCGCCTTCGCCGACACCACCTCCACGTCCGCGTCGTCCTCGACGCCGTCCATCGAGGAACTGGAGAAGGCGGTCGCCGCCGCGAAGAAGACGTACGACGACGCCGTCGCCGCCGAGGCCACCGCCCGCCAGGTCCTTGAGACGGAGCTCTCGGACACCGCGCCGCTCGCCGTCGCCGCCGCCGAGGCGAAGAAGCAGGCCGAGGCCGCCGCCACGGCGAAGACCGCCGCCGACGACGCGGTCGTCGTCGCGCAGGCCGCCGTCGACGCCGTGATGGCGGACCCGAACGCCACGGACGACGAGCGGGTCGCCGCCCTCAGGGCCACCGTCGAGGCGAAGAAGCAGGCCGAGGCCGCCGCCGCGGCGAAGGCCGCCGCCGACACCAAGTACGCCGACGCCGACAAGGCCCGCGACGACGCGCGGGTCGACGCGGCCCGGAAGTACGACGCCGTGAAGAAGGCCCTGAAGGCCGCCGAGGCCGCCCTCAAGGCCGCCGAGAAGGCCCTCGCCGACGCCAAGGCGGACGCCGGGACCGACGAGCCGTGCGTGGCCGAGCCCGGCCTCGGCGTCTCGGTCTCCGGCCTGCCGGGCAAGATCGCCGCGGGCACCAGGGTCGCCTTCGCGATGCGGCTGACCAACAACACCAAGCGGACCCTGGACGAGGTCTACCCGTACGTGTCGGTGCACGCCACCGACACGACCGGCATGAAGGACCTCGACCACCTGCTGAAGCTGCAGTGGTCCACCGCCGCGTCCCCGGCGTGGAAGAACCTCGACCGGGACGGCTACGCGGACGCGATCAGCCCGCTGAAGGCCGGCGCCCACGCCGACGTCAAGCTGCGGCTGACCGTGAACGCCGCGGCACCGGTCGGTCAGGGCGTCGCGCTCACCGCGGGCGACTACCTCAACGACGACGGCAGCTGCGGCGGCACGCCGGACCTCAGCGCCTACGAGTTCGAGCTCGTCGCCGCCGGCACCAAGGGCGGCGGCACGGCGAAGCCCGGTACGGCGCCGCGCACGTCGGGCAGCAAGCCGCAGGGCGGCACCTCCACGGCGCCGGTGTCCACCACGACCACCTCGACGGGCACGCTCGCCCGGACGGGTTCGTCCTCCGCCCTGCCGCAGCTCGCCCTCGCGGGCGGCATCGCCGTGGCACTCGGCGCGGGTGCGGTGGTCGTCACGCGTCGCCGCGCGTCACGCTCCGACTAATGTGAGAACCCGACATGCGACAGTGCCCTGACCAGGGTTCGGAATCCTGGTCGGGGCACTGCCGTGTTCCGGCCGCGGTGGGCCCGAGAAGCCGCCTCAGCCCGCGCTCAGCTCCGTCAGCTCGCCCAGCGGCAGTGTGTGGCTGGTCTGCAGGACCTTCGCGCGCAGGTAGCGGACGTTGTGCGGGGTGGTGAAGACGCCGGTCGGGACGCGGTCGCGCACGTCGATGCCCAGGTCCCGCAACTGGCCCGCCTTGTCGGGGTTGTTGGAGAGCAGGTCCAGTTCCTCGATGCCGAGGGCGCGCAGCATCTGGGCGGCGGCGGTGTAGTCGCGGCCGTCCTCGGGGAGGCCGAGGGCGGCGTTCGCCTCGTAGGTGTCGAGGCCCTGGTCCTGGAGGGCGTAGGCGTCCAGCTTGTTGTAGAGGCCGATGCCGCGGCCCTCCTGGCGCAGGTAGAGCAGGACGCCGCCGGTCTGCGCGATCCGCTCCACCGCCTCGCGCAGCTGCGGCCCGCAGTCGCAGCGGGCGGAGCCGAAGACGTCGCCGGTCAGGCACTCGGAGTGCAGCCGGACCAGCGGGGTGGTGCCCGGGGCGGGCTCGCCGAGGACGACGGCGACGTGTTCCTGGCCGTCGGCGAGGCCGTGGAAGGTGACCAGCTCGGCGTCGACGGAGTAGCCGTCGTGGAAGCGCAGCGGTACCCGGACGCGGGCGCGCTGGGTGGCGGCGGGGGTGTCGGGCATGCGGGTCTCCCGGGGCGAGGGCGGTCGGTACCGGCAGCTGCTTCAGATTTGAAGCAGTGCGCCGGGTGAGACCCTACCCATGCTTTAAAGTTGAAGCAACCGATTTGCGGCCCGGCCCGCCCTCTGTGGTCCGGATCACCGTGAGCCGCTCACTGCGAGCCCGAACACGGAGTGGACCGCCTCCGCCACGGCAGTTCCTCCGGCGCCGCCTCGCCCTCGCCCTGGAACCCGGCCACCACCTGCGTGAAGATCTCCTCCAGCTGCCGCACCTGCTCGGGCGTGAGCCGGTCGAAGAGGGCGGCGCGGACCGTCTCCACATGGCCGGGGGCCAGCCGCTCCAGGACCGCCATGCCCTCGTCCGTCAGGACCGCGACACTGCCGCGCTTGTCCCAGCGGCAGTCCTCGCGCCGCAGCAGCCCGTCCTTCTCCAGCCGGGTCACCGCGTACGTCAGCCGGCTGCGGGTGATCTTCAGCGACTCCGCGAGATCGGTCATCCGCAGCCGCCGCTCGGGCGTCTCGGAGAGATTCGCCAGGATGGAGTAGTAGAGATGGGGCATGCCGGCCTCCTGCTGGAGCTGCCGGTCGATCGCGTCGTCGAGCAGGAGGTAGCCGGCGACATACGCGCGCCAGGCGCGCTGCTCCTCGGGGGTGAGCCAGCGGGTCGTCATGCCTCCAGTGTAGGTTTGTTTCAAACTTGAACCAAGACCGTGTTCCGTCCACCGCCCGAGGGAAGCCGCGCCGATGCCGTACCCGTACGTCCTGCTGTCCGCCGCCGTCTCCCTCGACGGCTACCTCGACGACACCGGCCCCGACCGGCTGCTGCTGTCCAGCCCCGCCGACTTCGACCGCGTCGACGAGGTCCGCGCCTCCGTCGACGCCATTCTGATCGGCGCCGGCACGATCCGCGCCGACAACCCGCGCCTGCTGGTCAACTCCCCGGACCGCCGCGCCGCCCGCGTGGCCGAGGGCCGCCCGGAGTACCCGCTCAAGGTCACCGTCAGCGCCTCGGGCGACCTGGACCCGTCCGCCAACTTCTGGCACACGGGCGGCGACAAGCTCGTCTGTACGACGGACAAGGGCGCGGAGCGGCTGAGCCGGACGCCGGTCGCGGCGGACGTGGTCGCGCTGGGCCCGGAGGTGGGCTGGCGCCCCCTGCTGGAGCACCTGTACGAGGCCAGGGGTGTCCGCCGGCTCATGGTCGAGGGCGGCGGCACCGTCCACACCCAGCTCCTCCAGGAGGGCCTGGCGGACGAACTCCAGCTGGTCCTGGCCCCCCTCTTCGTCGGCACGCCGGACGCCCCCCGCCTCTTCGGCCCCGGCGCCTACCAGCCGGGCCGACTGCGCCTGGTGGAGACCCGCCGGATCGAGGACGTGGTCCTCATGCGCTACGAGCCGACCGCCCCCGGTCCCGGCCCGCTGGCCCACGCCGCCGACCACCACTGGCTGGCCGTGGCCTGCGAGCTGGCGGACCTGTGCCCGCCCTCCCCGACCGCGTTCAGCGTGGGCGCGGTGGTCGTCGCGGCGGACGGCACCGAACTGGCCCGCGGCCACTCCCGCGAGTCCGGCGACCCGGTGGTCCACGCCGAGGAGGCGGCCCTGGCCAAGATCGACCCCGCCGACCCCCGGCTGCCCACGGCGACGGTCTACAGCAGCCTGGAGCCCTGCGCCCACCGCGCCTCCCGCCCCGCACCGTGCGCCGAACTGATCCTGCGGGCGGGCGTACGCCGGGTGGTGACGGCCTGGCGCGAGCCGGACACGTTCGTCACGGCGGCCGATGGAAGCGGGCTGCTGGCGGCGCGGGGCGTCGAGGTGGTCGTCCTCCCGGAGCACGAGCCCACCGCGAAGAGGCCGAACGCGCACCTCCTGGGGTGACCGGCTCACCCCCGTCGTCCACCCCGCGCGCCCGCTGTCTCCCGGCGTGACCCGCGCCTCACCGAGCCGTTTCGCTTTCCGTCCCCCGCATGACGTATGCTGGTTTCACCGACGCGGGGTGGAGCAGCTCGGTAGCTCGCTGGGCTCATAACCCAGAGGTCGCAGGTTCAAATCCTGTCCCCGCTACTGAAGGCCGAGGGCCGGAATCCGAAAAGGGTTCCGGCCCTCGGTGTTTTCTCAGCGCGTGCCGTGACCGGCTCCTCCTCACGCATCGTGACCGTGCGACGCCCCTCCGCATAACATCTGAGTCACCATCAAAAACCGTGAGACTCCTGATGCGGCCTCGATGCCGGGTCAACTCGCCCGTTTTTCACCGGTCCTGGCATGAAAGTCCAGGCCAAAAATGTAGTTGATCAAGTCGAACAGCTTGGAAACCGGCCCCCAGGTCTATTAACGTTCGATAACGCAGCGCGGTCGTCCCAGCCGTCACAAGAGATGGCTCCGTGCGCACGCGCCGAATCCCGCAAGGGAACCGGGGAACCACCACCTTGGGGTGAATCACGCGGACACCGCCGTGCGACAACGGCCGGTTTACGCGCGTAGGAGACCTTCCCGCTCCGAACCCGTCAGCTAACCCGGTAGGCGACGGAAGGAAAGGAGTACGCCCGCGTGGCGTCCAACCGGCCTGCCCCAGAAGCCCCGCTCGCGCCGACTCCGCGGGTCACCGAGACCTTCGGCTACGGCAGCTATCGCACCGACGAGGGCCCCTGGGAGGAGTGGAACCCCACCGCGGACTCCCTTCGCCCCGTGCGTGGCCGGCACCGCGTCGCCAAGCAGCGCGGCGGACTCGCCCGCAGCTCCACGGTTCTCGGCGTCGGCGTCATCGCCGCCGTCGGCGCGGGCGGCATGGCCAGCGCCAACACCGGCAAGCCGCCGGTCTCCATCTCCCTTCCCGACCTGCCCTCCGTCGGCTCCCTCATCTCCGACGACGAGGAGCCCCAGGACAGCGCGCCGACCCTGAGCAGCTTCGCCGCCACCGCGGACGACAGCGCCGAGGGCTCCGCCGACGCCGGCGAGGCCCTGCGCAACCGGATCATGGCGCAGGCCGAGTCGCAGCAGACCCAGGTCGACACCAAGACCCTCGCCGCCGCCGACGCCGCCGCGGCCAAGGCGGAGGCCGACGCCGCCGCCCAGGCCAAGCAGCAGGCCGACGCCGCGGCCGCCGCCGCGAAGAAGCAGGCCGACGCGGAGGCCGCCAAGAAGGCCGAGGCCGAGCGCCTCGCCGCGCTGGCCAAGCAGTACACGCTGCCGACCTCGTCGTACACGATCACCTCGACCTTCGGCCAGGCCGGCTCGATGTGGTCCTCCGGCTACCACACCGGCCTCGACTTCGCCGCCCCCACCGGCACCCTGATCAAGGCCATCCACGGCGGCACGATCACCGAGGCGGGCTGGGCCGGCTCCTACGGCTACCGCACGATCCTCACCCTCGACGACGGCACCCAGCTGTGGTTCTGCCACCAGTCGTCGATCAGCGTGAGCGTCGGCCAGAAGGTCGGCACCGGTGACGTCATCGGCCGCGTGGGCGCGACCGGCAACGTGACCGGCCCGCACCTGCACCTGGAAGTCCACCCGGACGGCCAGTCCGACGGCATCGACCCGATGGCCTGGCTGCGTGGCAAGGGCCTCAACCCCTGAGCCACGCCCCGCTGTCGGAAGAGCGGAATAGCGGAATAGCGGCTCACGGTACGGCCGTTGCAGCTGAGCATGACTTCTCTGCGCAAGCTCGGCTCCTCGGACCTTGAGGTCTTCCCGCTCGCCCTCGGCGGCAACGTCTTCGGATGGACCGCCGACGAGGCGGCCTCCTTCGCCGTCCTCGACGCCTACGCGGCCGCCGGAGGCAACTTCGTCGACACCGCCGACTCCTACTCCGCGTGGGTCGACGGCAACAGCGGCGGCGAGTCCGAGACGATCATCGGCAACTGGGTGCGGGCCCGCGGCAACCGCGACGACATCATCATCGCCACCAAGGTCAGCCAGCACCCCGACTTCCCGGGCCTGTCCGCGGCCAACATCAAGGCGGCCGCCGAGGCGTCCCTGCGCCGCCTGGGCACCGACCGCATCGACCTGTACTACACCCACTTCGACAAGCCCGAGATCCCGGTCGAGGAGATCATCGGCGCGCTGGACGAGCTGGTGAGGGCGGGCAAGGTGCGCCACATAGCCGCCTCCAACATCACCCCCGAGCGGCTGCGGGCCTCCCTGGACTTCTCCGACCGGGAGGGCCTCGCCCGGTATGTGGCCCTCCAGCCCCATTACAACCTCGTCTCCCGCGACACCTACGAGGGCGCCCTGCAGGACCTCGCCGTCAGCGAGGGCCTGGCCGCGGTGCCGTACTACGCCCTGGCGTCGGGCTTCCTCACCGGCAAGTACCGCCCCGGTACGACGGTGGACAGCCCCCGGGCCCAGGGTGCGGGCAGGTATCTCGCATCGGACCGGGGTGTCCGTGTCCTGACCGTCCTGGACGAGATCTCCGCGGCGCACGAGGTCCCGGTGGCCACCGTCGCCCTGGCCTGGCTGGCGGCCCAGTCGAGCGTGGCGGCCCCGATCGCCTCGGCCCGCGTCCCCGACCAGCTCCCGGCCCTGCTGGGGGTGGCGGACCTGAACCTGACGAACGACGAACTGGACCGCCTGACGCGGGCATCGGCGTAAGCCTCCCGCCCGCTCGGTCCAGACCGGTTCACGTGCGATACGGGTTGTACGCGGGATACGGCGCCGCCGGCTGCCCGTACCGGTACCCGTAGCCATGCCACGGCACCACCGGCACCGGCATCGGCGCGACGATCCGCGCCGCGTAGTCGAGGGCCGGGCGGGCGACCTCGCGGCGCCGCCACAGCTCCTGCAACAACTCCCGTTCCCGTACGACGAAGTCCGCGCCGGCATTGCCCAGCCGCCCGCGGTGCCGCAGGAACGCCAGCGAGGTCGCGTACGCCTCGTACTCGGCGACGGCCCGCGCGGCCTGCTTCCCGTACTGCCGCTTGGCCTGCTCGCGGGCGAGTTTCCGGGCCCGCATCGAGCCGAGCGCGACCGGCTCGCCCGGGGTCAGCCATCCGGCGAGGGCGTAGGCGGGCAGCTCGTCGCGCACGGTCTGCAGCTCCCGCTGCCGCGTCCAGATGACCAGCCAGGTCAGGACCGCGAACAGGGGCACCATGAAAGCGCCGTAGACGGCGAAGAACCCGAGCCCGCCGAAGGTCGCGGAGCCGTTCCACAGGGCGTGCATGCCCATGGCGAGCAGCAGCCCGGCCGGCGGCAGCAGCATCCGCCGCGCCCGCTGCCGTTCCGCGGACAGCGCGGCGATGCCGAAGCCGATGCCGGTGAGCACGGTGAACAGGGGGTGCGCGAAGGGGGACATGATCACGCGCACGAAGAAGGTGGCGGCGGTGACGGACGCGATGCCGCTGTCGCCGGTGACCTGGTCGGTGCCGAAGGCGTTGCCGAGATAGAGGATGTTCTCGGTGAAGGCGAAGCCGGTGGCGGTGATGCCGGCGATCACCACGCCGTCGACGATCCCGGTGAAGTCCCGTCTGCGGAACAGGAAGACGAGGAGGATGGCGGCCGCCTTGGCGGACTCCTCCACGATGGGCGCGATGACGGTCGCACCGAGCGTGTCCGCGCTGGCCGGATCGGCGGTGGACGTGGCGATCCACTTGGTGGCGAAGCTGTTGGCGACGATCGCGATGAGCGCGGCCGCGCAGGCTCCCCAGGCGAAGGCGAACATCAGATTGCGCCAGGGCCCGGGCTCGACCCGGTCGAGCCAGCGGAAGGCGGCTATGAGCAGCGGTACGGGCAGGACGGCGAGCCCGAGCCCGACGAGGAAGCCCTGGGTGCCGGTCTGTTCCCGCACGAGGGCGAGAATGACCAGCCCGGATATCGCGAGCAGGGTGATGAGGGCGCCGTACCGCACCCATCGGCGCTGCCACCAGTGCGCGTGCCGAAGAGCACCGTCACCGGCGGGACCGCTGGGGGGTGTCGGGTACGACGGGTACGGGGGACTGATGGCCACGGCATCGACCCTAACGAGGGATGGCCGCGCCCGCGATGGTGCCGGGAGCGGGGCGGGGATCGGTCAGCGGTGCTGGACCCGACGGAAGAGCAGGTCGTGCACCACATGGCCCTTGTCCAGTCCCTGTCCCTCGAAGCGGGTCAGGGGCCGGAAGTCGGGCCGGGGCGCGAACCCGCCGTCGGCTTGGGTGTTGTCGAAGTCGGGGTGGGCGCTCAGCACGTCGAGCATCTGCTCGGCGTACGGCTCCCAGTCGGTCGCGCAGTGCAGGATCGCGCCGGGCCTGAGCCGGGACGCGGCGAGCGTGAGGAACTCCGGCTGGATCAGCCGCCGCTTGTGGTGCCGCTTCTTGGGCCAGGGGTCGGGGAAGTAGACGCGCAGCCCGTCGAGGGAGTCGGGGGCGAGCATCTCGCGGAGCAGGATGATCGCGTCGCCGTTGGCGACCCGGACGTTCCGGAGTCCGCCGCGGTCGGCGAGGCCCAGCAGATTGCCCTGGCCGGGGGTGTGGACGTCGACGGCGAGGATGTTGGTGTCGGGGTCGGCGGCGGCCATCCTCGCGGTGGCCTCGCCCATCCCGAAGCCGATCTCCAGCACGACGGGGCGGTCGTCGCCGAACAGTTCGGCGAGGTCGACGACCCGCTGCCCGTCGATGTCCAGCCCCCACTGGGGCCACAGCCGCTGCAGGGCGTCGGCCTGCCCGGCGGTCACCCGGCTGCGCCGCGGCTGGAAACTCCGGATCCGCCGCTCGAAGTGCGACCCGGCGGGATCGGCCTTGGGCCCGTCGGGAAACCGCGGCTCCCCCTTGGCCCGGGTGTGCCGCACGGACACACCGGGAAGATGCCGCGGGGCGGAGGCGGACCGGGGGGCTTCGGGGGAGTTCAACGAGTCAGACACAGTGGGATCGATTTTACGGGTGCCGTCCGGCCGCCCGAGTCGGTCCCGCTGGAGCGGGTCCCACCGTGCGCGAGCGGGTCGATCACGATGCCCCGAGCACACCCAACGCCCTCCGGCCCACCTCTCTGCCGATCAGCAGGGAAGCCGTCGCCGCGGGTGAGGGCGCGTTCAGCACGTGGATCGCCCGCTCCCCCTCCCGTATCAGAAAGTCGTCCACCAGACCGCCGTCCCGCAGCACCGCCTGCGCCCGCACTCCCGCCCCCGCCCGCACGAGATCCTGCGCCTCCACCCCGGGCAGCATGCGCCGCACCGCCTCCACGAACGCCCCCTTGGACACCGACCGCCGCAGCTCCCCGGCCCCGTACCGCCAGTGCCGGCGGCCCATCCGCCACACCCCGGGCCACGCCACGGTCCCGGCGACCTCCCGGGGACGTACGATCCCCCAGCCGTACCCCTCCCGGGCCAGCGCCGGCACCGCGTTGGGGCCGACGTGCACGCCTCCGTCGATCCCCCGGGTGAGATGCACCCCGAGGAACGGGAACGCCGGATCCGGCACCGGATACACCAGCCCCCGCACCAGATCGGGCCGCACCAGCTCGTAGTACTCGCCACGGAACGGCACGATCCGCACCTCGGGCTCGTCCCCGGTCATCCGGGCGATCTCGTCGCAGTACAGCCCGGCGCAGTTCACGAGCACCCGCCCGCGCACGACGTCCCCGCGCGCGGTCCGCACGGCGACCCCGAGACCGGCCCGCCGGTCGATCCGGACGACCTCCGCGCCGTAGCGGATCTCCGCCCCGGACGCCTCTCCGAGCCGCCGTGCGACGGCGCCGAAGTCGCAGATCCCGGTCGTCCGCACGTGTATGGCGGCGAGTCCGCGCACCTCCGGCTCGTACTCCGCGATCTGCGCGGCTCCGAGCTCGCGGACCGGAATGCCGTTCTCCCGGCCGCGCTGCACGAGCGCGTGCAGCCGGGGCAGCTCCTCCCGCTCGGTCGCGACGATCAGCTTGCCGGTGACGGCGTGCGGAATGTCGTACTCCGCACAGAATTTGACCATCTCGGCGGCGCCCCGCACCCCGTAGCGCGCCTTGAGCGAGCCGGGCCGGTAGTAGATCCCGCTGTGGATGACCCCGCTGTTGCGCCCGGTCTGATGGCGTGCGGGCCCCGGCTCCTTCTCCAGCACGGTCACCCGGGTCCCGGGCGCGGCACGGGAGATCGCGAACGCGGTGGACAGCCCGACGATCCCCCCGCCGATCACCAGCACGTCGCAGTCGTACGCGATCCCCAAAGACACGGACACCACCTCCCACGTCGATAGTGCACTGCACCACTGACAGAGCCCTTAAACCCGGGGAGGACCGGCGTCTGCCCCCTACGCCGGAGCCATGAGGACCGGCGTGCTCCCTACGCCGGAGCCATCAGCAGCGGGCGGGCCCGCTCCCGGAGCTCCACCACGCGGGGTTCGTCCCCGTACGGCTCCAGCCGGTGCAGCAGATCCTTCACATACTCGGTGGTCCGGGCGGAGGAGATCCGCCCGGCGACCTCCACGGCCCGCACGCCCTGCTCGCAGGCCGCGTCCAGGTTCCCGGACTCGAGCTCGGCCACCGCCGAGACGACCAGCCGCAGCCCGTGCGACCGCACGAACTCCTCGGTCGGCTTGGACAGCGCCTGCTCGGTGAACCTGCGCACCTGACGCGGCGCCTTCAGGTCCCGGTAGCACTCGGCGGCGTCCGCGGCGAACCGGTCGTAGGAGTAGAACCCCAGCCACGACGGGTCCGGATCACCGTCCCGGGCCCGCTCCAGCCACCCCTCGGCGGCCTTCAACGCCGCGCCCGCCGCATGTGCGTCGCCCGCACGCGCGTGTGCCCGTGCCTCGACGAGCCGGAAGAAGCTCATGGTCCGGGCCGTCGCCAGCCCCCGGTTGCGCTCCAGCGCGGCCTGCGCGAGATCGACACCCTCGTCGCCGAACCCGCGATATGTCGCCTGGAGCGACATGGACGCCAGCACATACCCCCCGAGCGGCACGTCCGCCGCCGCCCGCGCGAGCCGCAGTGCCTGGATGTAGTACCGCTGCGCGGCCTCCTGCTGACCGGTGTCGAAGGCCATCCAGCCGGCCAGCCGGGTCAGTTCGGCGCTCGCCCCGAACAGCGCGCGCCCGACCTCGTCGGAGTACGACCCGAGCAGCAGCGGCGCCGCCTCCACCCGCAGGCACTCCGGCACCATGGACGAACGCCAGTCGCCGCCTCCGTACTTGGAGTCCCAGCGCCTGGCGTCCTCCGCGGCCTCCCGCAGCTTCTGCACATCGCTGTGGCCGACTTTGATCGGTGCGCCGGAGCCCTCCGCGGAGAGCGCCTCGCGCGCCACCGAGCTGTCGGCCGGGGTTATCAGCCAGCGCGAGGCGGGCGTTGCGTATGCGCTCACTGCGAACGAACCCGCGAGCGACTGCCAGATGCCGCCCGAGCCGGCCCGGCGGCCGGCGAGGTCGAGACGGTACAGCTCGGTCGCCGACCGCACCGCCTGGCCGACGTCCCTGGGGAAGGCGAGGCCCACCTCGGGCGCGGGATCCGCGTCGGCCAGCCCGATCTCGTGCAAGGGCACCGGGCGGCCGAGCTTCTGGCCGATGGCGGCCGCGATGAGGTGCGGCGCGGCGCCCTGCGGCACCATGCCCTTCGACACCCAGCGCGCCACCGACGTCTTGTCGTAGCGAAGTGTCAACCCGCGTTGCGCGCCGAGGTCGTTGACGCGTCGTGCGAGTCCTGCGTTGCTGATTCCCGCGAGGGCGAGAACGGCGCCGAGCTTTTCGTTCGGCCCGCGTTGCTCCCTGGACATTGCGCCACCCCTCGACACAGACGGCTGCCGCGGTGGCATAACCACGCGGCATTCGTAAACCCAGCGTAGTTCGCCGGATCCCAAGCGTTAAGGGGCATTGTTCCGGTTGGCGGGATTGTGGTCCGTACGGCAGTACGGGTGCACATACGGACCGTCGCGGCGTGCCCCCGCCGTGTGGCCGTGCGCCCGTGCGTGCGCTCTTCTCCGGCCATCCGGGGAGCGGTTGCATGGGGCTTGCGTGGGTCGGCCCGCTGTACTGGATCCAGTGGGCTGGGGGACACCGCCGCCTCCATCCCCGCGGGCGGCGGAACGGTCCGGGAGGCGGAGTCCGCCTCCCGGACTGGCGCGTGGCGCGCGGGGCGTGCCGTTGTGCACGGAGCGTGCGCACGTTCGACATGACGAATAGTCAAGATCCTTTGTGCGCAACCGATTTGGCCGAAAATCGACCCTGCCCGCGACGGCCCATCACGCCTCCCACCATGGAAATCGAGGGCGCGCGAGGCGTTTTGGGGGAGCGTATCGGGGGCGCATTCGCATCGCAGCGCTCGGGGTGCGCGCGGGCACTCGCGCCAAAGTGCGCGACTTCGCGCGGGCGCACTCCCCGGATCACAAGCCGTCCCGCCTTCCCTCCTGGTCGCGTTCTTCGTGGCAGCATGGTGAACCGTTCGTACGGTGCACTGGTTGTCCACAGTCCGTGGAGGCGTCGATGCGGTGGTTGGTGGGATGGAGCAGCACCGCCGACGGCCGCGGCGGCTACGGCGGATACGGCACGTACGGCGCCGACGGTACGTACGGCGCGTACGGCCCCTACGAGTCCTACGACGAGCGGGCCGGCCAAGTCGGCCCCGACGGCGAGACCGTGCACCCCGTGGGCTCCCAACTCCTGTGGGGCGACCCCGATCCGCTGTGGGCGGTCGGCGACTGGCGGCCCGACGAGGTCCGCGTGGTGCGGCTCGACCCGCAGACCCGCATCGCCGTCCTCGGCCTGTGCGGAGCCTCCGACGAACAACTGCGCGTGGGACTGCTCGCCGCGCGCGGGGGCGCGCTGCGCCATCTGACGGCCTGGGCGGGCAGCTACACGGCGGTCGTCCAGGTCGGCCGCCGGATCACCGTCTGCGGCGATCTGGCCGGCGCCCGCCCGGTGTTCTACACGCCCTGGGCGGGCGGCACCGCCTACGCCACGGCCGCGCTGCCCCTGGCCGACCTCATCGAGGCCAACCTCGACTACGTCCACCTCGCCGCCCTGCTCGCCGCCCCCGACGTACCCGCGGCCCTGTACGGCTCCACGCCGTACGACGGCGTGCGCCGCATTCCGCCGGGTCACGCGCTCATCCTGCGCGCGGGCGCGCGCGAGATCGCCGGGTACGAACCCGTCGCCTCCCTCGCCGTGGCGGCGGCGCCCACCGACCCCGACCGCGCGGTCGACGGCGTGCGCGACGCCCTCGTCGAGGCGGTACGCGCGCGCCTGGCGGCGCCGCGCCACGTCCCCGGCGCCGACATGGACCCCGGCCCGGTGCCCGGCATGGGCCCCGCCGAACGGCGCGCCGCGCGCGGGATGCCCGTCCCCGGGATCGGCGCGGACCTCTCCGGCGGACCGGCCTCCGGCACCCTCGCCCTGCTCGCCGCGGGCCTGCCCGGCATGCCCGGCACGGTCCTCGGCCACGGCACCGGCGCCGGCGAACGCCTCCTCGCCGTCACCTTCAACGACCTCGCGGTCGGCGGCCACGAGGCGGAACTGGAGCGGGCGGGCACGCTGGCGGCCAACCCCCGCCTGCACCACGTGGTGGTGACCGGCGCCGAGGAGACCCTGCCGTACGCCGACCTGGACGGCCCCCTGACGGACGAACCCGGCCCCAGCCTGGTGACGGCCGCCCGGCACCGCGCCCGCCTCGCCGCGGGCAGCGCCGACCACTTCACCGGCTACGGCGCCCGCCAGGCCCTGGACGCCCACCCGGCCCGTCTTGCGGACCTCCTGATGGACCGCAAGCGCCGCCATCTGGTCCGGCCGGTCGCCGCGCTGACGAAGGCCGACGGCTCGGTCCTCGTCCCCGCGCGCGTCTACGGCGCGGCCCGCCGCCTCGCCCGCACCCCGTACCGGACGGGCGTGGAAAGCCTCGCGGAACGCCTCCTGGACCGCCGCTTCGACGATCCCGGCGGCGCGGTCGGGGCCTCCCTCGCCGCGCTGACCTGGGCCGCTCCGGGGCCGGCGGCGCGCTGGCTGACGGGTGAGGCGCTGGCTGAAGTATCGGTTCGGCTGCAGGACGCGGCCACCCGCTCACTGGCCGGAGTCGGCCCCGGTCAGCGGCCCGGCGACTATCGCGCGCGTGCGGCGCTGGCCCGGCACGCGGCGGACCTGCGCATCCTGGAACAGGCCGCGGAGATCCGCTTCCAGCGCCTGCACGCGCCCTTCCTCGACAACCAGGTGGTCCGCGCGGCCAGGGCCCTCCCCGAGACACTGCGCGTCCAGCCGGGCGCCAGAGCGGCGATCCTGCGCACCGTCCTCAAGGGCGCGGGCGTGGCGGACCTCCCGCCGGGCTGGGGAGCCCCCTCGCACGCCTCGACCGCGGCGGCGGCGAGAGCGGGCCTCAGACTGGCCACGGACCCCCTCATGGGCCTCTTCGACACCCCCCTGCTGGCACAGGCGGGCCTGGTCGAGGCCCGGGTCATCCGCAAGGCGCTCCGCGCGGGAGCCGCGGGCGACCCCCTCCCCCTGGACGGCCTGGCCGACCTGGTCTCCCTCGAACTCTGGCTGCGCCGCCTCCTCTCCCGCCGAGGCACCTGCTGGACAGGCACCCCGGCCCGCGCCCGCGCGGTCCCGGCGGGAATAGCCCCGATCAGAGCCACACTGTCGTCGGGACGGGGCTGATACCTCCGGCCCCTGTCCGGCTGTTTCGGCGTCCGTCGTGCGGTGGCGGGTGCCGCGTTGTCGTCGGGCCGGGGCCGGCACCCGCCGTGCCTGTCCGGCGGTTTCGGCGCCGGTCGTGCGGTGGCTGCCACGCTGTCGACACCGGGCTGTTCCTCATGCGTGTGCGTTTCTCGGCCGAGGCGCCGGTGACCGTGGAGAAGCTGCGGGCGAACTGGCCGGGGCCGGCACCCCCCGGCTCCTGTCCGGCCGCTTCGGCGCCCCCCCGTCCGGCCGTTTCTGCGTCCGCCCGGCAGCGACGGGTCCGGGCGCCGTGGCCGCGGGCGGGACGGCCCAGTGGGAAACCCCGTGCCCCCGCTCCGGCCACCAGCGACAATGTCCCGGTGCGGTACAGAATCCTGGGCGTCACCCAGACAGAGGACGACCACGGCTCAGCCGTACCCCTCCCCGGCCCCCGCCTCCGCGCACTCCTCACGGCCCTGGCCCTCCGCCCCGGCCGCGTCACCACCCCCGACACCCTGATCGACGAGATCTGGCCGGACACCCCGCCCCAGGACGCCCCCGCCGCGCTCCAGGCCCTCGTCGGCCGCCTGCGCCGAGCCCTCGGCAAGGACACCGTCACCTCCGAGCCCGGCGGCTACCGCCTCACCGCCACCGAGGACGACGTCGACCTCTACGTCTTCGAGCGGCTGGTACGCGACGGCACCCGCGCCCTCCACCACGGCGACCCCGCCGAGGCGTCCCGCACCCTCGACACCGCCCTGGCCCTGTGGCGCGGCCCCGCCCTCGCCGACCTCCCCGACCGCACCCCGGCCGCCCGCCCGGAGGCCCTGCACCTGGAGGCGACCCGTGCACGGGCCGAGGCCGACCTGCTCCTCGGCCGCGCCCTGGACGCCCTACCGCGCCTGAAGGAACTCACCGCCGCCCACCCGTACGACGAACCCCTGCACGCCCTCCTCATCCGCGCCCTGCGCGACACCGGCCGAGCCGCCGACGCCCTCGCCGCGTACGCCTCCGCCCGCACCGCCCTCGCCGACGGCCTGGGCACGGACCCCGGCCCGGAACTCCAGGCCCTGCACGCGGAGTTGCTCCAGCACAAGCCGACCGCCGCCCTCGCCCCCCAGCCCCCCGAGCGGACCGGCAACATCCGTCCACGACTTACCTCTTTCGTGGGCCGGGAACCCGAGATCGCGGCCATCCGTTCCGATATGCACAGGGCCCGCCTGGTCACCCTCACCGGACCGGGCGGCTCGGGAAAGACCCGCCTCGCCGAGGAGGCCGCCGCCGGCCTCCCCCAGGCGTGGCTCGTCGAGCTCGCCCGGCTCGACCGGCCGGAGGCGGTGCCGGGTGCGGTGGTCAGCGCCCTCGGTCTGCGCGAGACCGCTCTGATGACCACCGATCTGGCGCTCCAGCAGGACGACCCGGTCGCCCTGCTCGTCGAGTACTGCGCCCCGCGCAGCCAACTCCTGATCCTTGACAACTGCGAGCATGTCATCGACGCGGCCGCCGGCCTCGCCGAGACCCTCCTGACCCGCTGCCCGGGGCTCACGATCCTCGCCACCAGCCGTGAACCCCTGGGTGTCCCCGGCGAGTCGGTCCGCCCGGTCGAACCCCTCGTCCCCGACCAGGCACACCGCCTCTTCCAGGAGCGCGCGGCGGCCGTCCGCCCCGCCGCGGCCGCCGGACCGCGCGACGAGGAGGCGGTGGCGGAGATCTGCCGCCGCCTGGACGGCCTGCCCCTCGCCATCGAGCTGGCCGCCGCCCGGCTGCGGCTGCTGACGCCCCGCCAGATCGCCGACCGCCTCGACGACCGCTTCCGCCTCCTCACCTCCGGAAGCCGCAGGGTCCTGCCCCGCCAGCAGACCCTGCGGGCGGTCGTCGACTGGTCCTGGGACCTGCTCGACGAGCAGGAGCGGACGGTGCTGCGCGAGCTGTCCGTGTTCGCCGGCGGCTGGGACCTGGAGGCGGCGGAGACGGTGTGCACGGGCCCGGTCGCCGAGGCCGTCGGCGCGCTCGTCGACAAGTCCCTGGTCGTCGCCACCCCGTGCGAGCGGGACGGCGGCGACGGCATGCGCTACCGCATGCTGGAGACCATCCACGAGTACGCCGTGGAGCGCGCGGCCGAGGTCCCCGGGCTGCGCGCGGCGGCCGAGCGCCGGCACCGCGCGTGGGTGCGCGCGCTCGTCGAGCGGGCCGAGCCGCTGCTGCGTTCCGCCGAGCAGCTTCCGTGGATCGCCCGCCTGGAGGCCGAGCTCGACAACATCCGCGTGGCGATCGACCGCGCCCTGACGGCGGGCGACGAGGTGGAGGCGGGCGCGCTCTGCCTCTCCATGGGCTGGTTCTGGTGGCTGCGCAACTACCGCCAGGAGGGCGCCGCCTGGACCGACCGCGCCCTCCGCCTGGGCGTGGCCCTGGACACCATCGCCGCCGAGTCCGCCGAGGCCACCGGGGCCCCCGCCACCCCCACCGACCTCCGCTCCCGCATGGCCGAGGTCGACCCCATGGGGGCCTTCCTCGCCGACCCCGAGGCCGAGGAGGGGCACCCCCGTCAGATCCTGCGGATGAACCTGCGCATGCAGCACATGTTCATGCTGTCGGAGAGCGAGCCGAAGACCCGCTGGGACGACCCGCATCACCGGGCGTACCTGACCCGGCTGCGCACGCACTACGAGCGGGGCGGCCCGGAGGCGGCCCGCATGCCCGGCCTGATCTGGCCCATGACGGCGTTCGAGCTGCGCGGCTCGGTGGACGTCCGCCGCACCCTGGACCGGGCGGTCGCCAACTGCCGCAGGCACGGCGGTGACTGGGAACTCGCCTGCACCCTGATGATCCGCACGCACACGGTGGTCGACACCCGCGGCGGCATGCGGGGCGTGGACGAGGACCTGGCGGAGCTGCGGGAGCTCGGCCGGCGCACCGGCGACCGCTGGATCACCGCGCAGGTGCACAGCGCGGCCGGCGAGGCGGCCATGGCCCGCGCCCGTTTCGCGGAGGCGGAACAGGAGTACTCCGCCTCGCTGCGCCTGGCGTACGAGGTCGGCGCGCACACCGAGACACCGTTCCTCCTGGCCCGGCTCGCGGAGATCGCCTACCGCTCCGGCGACCGCTCCGGAGCCCTGACCGCACTCGACGAGGCGAGCGTGGCCGCCGATCGCTACGGGGTGCCGGACGCCCGGGCGTTCATCGCGCTGCTGCGGGCCTTCCTCGCGCTGGACGAGCAGGACATCCCGCGCGCGCGGGAGTGGTGTGACGCGGCGCGGGCGCAGACGGCGAGGGGGACTCCGCCGCCGCAGTTCACGGCGGCGCTGGACATGGTCGACGCGAGCGTCACGGCCGCCGAGTCCGGCCCGGCGCACGGCCTGCCGATCCTCGCCGACGCCTTGGAGCGGGCGCTGGCCGCCTCCTGCGCGGAACCGGTGACCGCGGGAGTCGTGGGCGTCGCCGCGGACCTGCTGGGCCGGTTCGGCGACTTCCCGCGCGCGGTACGCCTGCTGGCCGCCGCCGACCAGTTGCGCGCAGGTCTGCCGAGTCCCGGCCCGGAGCTCACCCGCGCCGAGCAGACCGCCGCGGAGGCCCTTACCGCTCTGGGCTCCGAGCGCTACTCCGCCGAGCACGCGCGCGGCACCGCCCTCACCCCCCAGGACGCCCTCGCCGAACTCACCGAGGCGGTGCGGGCCGCCGCCACGGCGCGGGAGAACAGCCCTAGGAGCAGCTGAACTTCGACTCCGCCCAGTCCCCGAGGGCCACCGGGTCGAAGTGGCTGTGGGGCTCGACGACGAGCCGTACGGTCCGGTAGCCGGCGATGTCCACATGGACGGGGACGGCGGGGTCGCCGCCCTTGACACGGCCGGAGCGCCACAGCCGGACCCCGTCGCCGTAGACGGAGAAGTACAGCTGCCCGAGCTTCATGGTCAGGTCGTCGACGCCCACGAGCGCGTCGTAGGAGGTGCACGCGCGGTTGAGGTCGACGGTGATGGAGGAGTCGCCGTGGACGGTCACCCCGCGCGCGTACTGCTGCCCGGCGACGGACACCCCGGAGCGCTGCCACACCCAGCTGCTGCCGGCGAGCCGGATCTCGGGGCCGGTGCCGTCGCCGGTGACGTCGAAGGACAGCTCGCTCAGCTCGTAGACCGCGGGGGGCGGCGGGGGTGGCGGGGGAGGGGGCGTCGGGGTCGGTGTCGGGGTGGGGCTCGGGGTCGGTGTGGGGGTGGGTGTCGGGGTCGGCGACGGTTTGGGTGTCGGCGTGGGTGTGGGGGTGGGCGTCGGGGCCGGTTCGACGACCGGCTCGGCCCGGGGCTCGGGCGGTGCGGGTGTGGGGGTGGGCGTCGGAGTCAGCGGCTCGGGTGCGACGACCGGCGCGGAGGCGGGCGGCCTGGCCTCCGGCTTGCGCGCGGGTGAGTCGTCGCCGATCAGCGCGAGCGCGACGGCGGCCGCCGCGACGGCGACCACACCGGCCGCGATACCGGCCTTCACCGGCGCGCCCACGCCTTCCGAGACCGCGGCGCCACCGGCGCTCGCCCCGCCGGAGGAACCGCCCGCCGCGGCGGCCGCACCCGCGGCTCCCGCCGCCCCGGCACCGGCTCCGCCCGCGATGAGCGCGAGCGCCTTGGCGTACCCGGCGGCGCCGAACCAGCCGATGACCGCGATCGGCACGACGGCGGGAATGCTGCCGGCGACCTCCTCGATCTGGGTGGCGGCCAGCCGGCACCGGGCGCATTCCTCCAGGTGCTTGCGCAGTCCGCGTTCGGCCCGCACGCGCAGCCGGCGGCGGGCGTAGGTGCCGAGCTGGTCGGCGTAGCGGGAGCACTCCTCGTCGCTGGTGAGGGTGGAGCTGACGTGGGCCTGGAGGTAGGCCTGCTTGAGGCCCTCGCGGGCGCGGCTGGCGAGCACGCGCGTGCCGTTGGCGTCGAGGCCGAAGAGGACCGCGACCTCGCTCGGCGACTCGTCCTCGACCTCGGTGTGCCACAGCACGGCCTGCCAGCGCTCGGGCAGCGAGCGGAAGGCCCGCATGGCCATGGACTGCTCGGCCTCGTGCATGGCGCGCACGTCGGCGCCGAGTTCCAGGGTGTCGTCGTCGGAGATCTCGGTGGAGCGGGCGGCCTGCGCGGCGAACAGGGCGAAGTCGTCGACGAGCTGTTCCCGTCTGGCGGACCGGGTCCAGTTCGCGGCGACGCGCCGCACGGAGGTGAACAGGTAGGCGCGGACTGCGTGCTCGGGCCCGGAGCCGCCGCGCACGGCCTGGAGCATGCGCGCGAAGACCTCGGCGGTGAGGTCGTCCGCGGTGTGGGCGTCCCGGCAGCAGGTGCGCGCGTAGCGGCGTACGGCGTCGGCGTGGCGCCGGTACAGCTCCTCGTAGGCGGTGTCGTCGCCGGACCGCATCCGGGTGATCAGGTCGGCGTCGGCGGGCGGGAGGTCGCGCGGCGGTGGCAGGATGCCGTCCTCGTGCCGTTCGCGCTGGGCCGGGACGCTGTTCTCCGGCGGCGTGGGGACCGGGCCGCCGCCCGGGGGTCTGGCCGCGCGGCCGCCCTGGCTCGGCACCTGGGGTGAGGTCCGGCCGCCGGTCTCCGCTTCGCCGTCCCCGAGTGACTCGTCACGTCCGTCAACGCTCATCGCGGAAAGCCCCCGCCGCCTGCCCTACCGGTCCCGACCACCGGGTCAGAGTGCCACAGGGAAATTTCGTCAGTAAGGCAAGGGCGGGGTCATCCACTCGTCCGAGCGGACTTGTCATGGCGCGCTATCGACAGCCACTCGAACGGGGTAGGTTCAACCACCGCTCACGGGGCAGCTGTTGAGATCTTTGCCGGGAATGCCCGGTTGTCCGGTTCGGTGGGGTGGGGCGATGTGCCGTCACACCGTCCCACCCCGCCATCACTCGATCGAGTCACGCTCGCCGGAAGCCCTTGACGGGCCCCGCCCGAACCCGAGGGGAAGGCCTCGCGGCCTCACACCGACGGGCGGGAGCGCAGTCCCTCCAGCAGGATGTCCAGCAGCCGGGCCGACGCCGCCGCCTGCTGGGCCGGGTCCGGCAGCGAGGGCGCCGCCGTCGCGATGACCAGCAGGACGTCCGACACCGATACGTCGGGCCGCAGTTCGCCCGCCGCCCGCGCCCGCTCCACGAGTTGGCCCACGACATCGAGCAGCTCGGCCGCCCCGGCGTCGTCGTCGCCCAGCACCGGTGCGCCCTCGGCCACCAGCCGCAGTTCACCGCCGCCCGGCTGGGTCCGCTGCTGCGGCACCCGCGCCTCCTCGGCGGCGTCCTCCGCCACGCCGACCCGCAGCACCTGCGGCGGCAGCAGCCGCCCGGCACCTGAGGCCACGGACGTGCGCAGGAAGCGCGACAGCGCCGACCACGGCTCGTCCTCCTGCCCCAGCGCCGTCCGGGCCTGGTCGGTCAGCCGCGAGGTCTCCTCCTCGGCTATCCGCCGCACCAGGACGTCCTTGCTGGGGAAGCGCCGGTACACCGTGCCGACACCGACCCGGGCGCGCCGCGCCACGTCCTCCATCGGCGCGCCGTACCCCAGCTCGCCGAACACCTCGCGCGCCGCCCGCAGCACGTGCTCCAGATTGCGCTGCGCGTCCACGCGCAGCGGCGCCGAGCGCGATACCTCCCGTCCGTTGCCCGCTGCCGCGTTCAACGCCCCGCTGGTGGCCAGGGCGGACGCGGATGACCAATGAGAGTCCTGAATGTGCATGAATGTTCCCCCGGTAATGACGTCTCCCCCCGGAGACTCTCCCCGCCATCGAATGCCGGGGCGCGTGGAAACCGGGCTCGTGTCCTCGGGCCCGCCCTTCGCGGATCCGAAGAGACACCTCCCCCTACACCCCGTCGACACACGAACATAGTTGAGAGGGAGTCAATTCAGAAGGGGGAGGTTCCGCACGGAGCGCCCCCCGATCGGAGTACGGGTCGCATACGTCCCGATTGCAACCCCTTCCGCACCCCGGCGCACACCTTCTGACCTGCGAACCGACCGCGCACCTCAGCGATTCGGCCAACCCTGGCCGCGCGCGGCCCGCGGTCACACAAATTGCCGGGGCTGTGGACAAACAACGGAGTCGGGTGCGTCATGGGATGGTGAAGGAACGTGCGCGCATTCTCGTTGTCGGTGGTGGCTACGTCGGGATGTACACGGCACTGCGACTCCAGCGAAAGTTGAAAAGCGAACTGAAGCGCGGAGACGCGGAGATCACGGTCGTCACCCCCGACCCGTACATGACGTACCAGCCCTTCCTGCCCGAGGCCGCCGCGGGCTCCATCTCCCCCCGCCACGTCGTCGTCCCACTGCGCCGCGTCCTGCCCCACTGCCACGTCGTCATCGGCGAGGTCACCGCCATCGACCACGCCAAACGCACCGCCACCCTCACCACCCTCGCCACCGACGAGGAGGGCACCGGCCCCGCGCACCTGTCGTACGACGAACTCGTGCTCGCCCCCGGCTCGGTCTCCCGCACCCTCCCCGTCCCCGGCCTCGCCGACCACGCCATCGGCTTCAAGACCCTCGAAGAGGCCATCGGCCTGCGCAACCACGTCATCGAACAGATGGACATCGCCTCCTCCACCCGCGACCCCGCCCTCCGCGACGCGGCCCTCACCTTCGTCTTCGTGGGCGGCGGCTTCGCGGGCGTGGAAGCCCTCGGCGAGCTGGAGGACATGGCCCGCTACGCCGCGCGGTACTACCACAACATCCAGCCCGAGGACATGAAGTGGATCCTCGTCGAGGCCACCGACCGGATCCTCCCGGAGGTCGGCGAGGACATGGGCCGCTACACGGTCAGCGAACTGCGCCGCCGCAACATCGACGTACGGCTGAAAACCCGCCTCGACTCCTGCGCCCACCGCGTCGCCGTCCTCAGCGACGGCTCCCGCTTCCCCACCCGTACGGTCGTGTGGACCGCCGGCGTCAGACCCCACCCCCTGCTCGCCGCCACCGACCTCCCCCGCACCGAGCAGGGCCGCCTGCGCTGCACCCCCGAACTGACCGTCGAGGGCACCACGCACGCGTGGGCCGCCGGCGACGCCGCCGCCGTCCCCGACGTCACCGCCGCCGAACCCGGCCGGGAAACCGCCCCCACCGCCCAGCACGCCGTCCGCCAGGCCAAACTCCTCGGCGACAACATCGCGCGCTCCCTGCGCGGCGAGCCACCGCAGCCGTACGCGCACGCGTACGTCGGCTCGGTCGCCTCCCTCGGCCTCCACCAGGGCGTCGCCCACGTCTACGGGCGCAGACTCAAGGGCTACCCCGCCTGGTTCATGCACCGCGCCTACCACCTCAGCCGCGTGCCCACCTTCAACCGCAAGGCGCGCGTGCTCGCCGAATGGACCCTGTCGGGCCTCTTCAAACGGGAGATCGTCTCCCTCGGCTCCCTCGAACATCCCCGCGCGGAGTTCGAACTCGCCGCCGGTGGAAAGCCTTCTGACAGCCAGAAGACCCACCGCACGGACCACCCCGACAGCGAACGGCGCCAGGAAACCGGCGACGACGACCCGAAGGGGTAGACCTCACCGGATCCAGGAACTCCACCGACCGCCCCGGCGTCTGACGATTGTCGGCCCGGACGGCCACACTGCCAGACTGCTCCCGAGCCCCGGCGGGCCACCGCCCGCCCCGCGACCCACGAGGCTGTTCCCAAGTGCTGCTTTTCCCGGGTGCTGCGACACCGTGCGGCCACCGCCGCGCCGCTCCCGGAGCCCAGGCCGCCCCCCGACCCGGCCGACGACGACTACACGAGGCAAGGATTCGTGAACTTCACGCGCTGGAGCGCCCGACTCCCCGGAACGCAGCGCCGCGCCGCCGCGCGGGCCGACCACCCGGTCACCCCCGACCGGCGGAGCGAGGGCTCCGTACCCGCGGCCCGCGCCGAACAACTCACCGACGAGCCGCCCCCCGCCCCGGCCGTCGACCACCTCCCCGTCCGTGAGGTCCTCGACCGCGTCCCGGCCCTCGTCGCCCTGGTGCACGGCCCCGACCACCGCCTCGCCTACGTCAACGACGCCTACGAGTCGGCCTTCGGCCTCCGCCCACCCGGCGAACCCGCCGCCCAGACCCTCCCCGAACTGCGCGACCTGGGCCTCCTGCCCCTGCTCGACCAGGCCCTGCGCAGCGGCAAGCCCCGCACCCTGAAGTCCCGCAAGGCCCCCGACGGCCGCTCCTACACCTTCACCTGCACCCCCGTCACCGAGGGCGAGGACGAGGGAGCGGTCCTGATCTTCGCCACCGACGTCACCGACCACGCCGAAGCGGCCGAGCGCCTGCGCGCCAGCGAGCGCCGCCAGCGCGAGACCGCGGTGACCCTCCAGCGCTCCCTGCTCCCCCAGGAACTCGAACAGCCGGACGACCTGCGCATCGCGGCGACCTACCAGCCCGGCGGCACCGAGGCCGCGGTCGGCGGCGACTGGTACGACGTCATCACCCTCGGCGGCGGCCGCACGGCCCTGGTGATCGGCGACGTGATGGGCCGAGGCGTACGGGCGGCGGCCGTGATGGGCCAGCTGCGCACCGCGGTACGCGCGTACGCCCGCCTCGACCTTCCACCCCACGAGGTCCTGCAACTCCTCGACGGCCTCGCCACCGAGATCGACGCCAACCAGATCGCCACCTGCGTCTACGCCGTCCACGACCCCAACGAGGGCCGGCTGGTGTATGCCTCCGCGGGCCACCTGCCGATCCTGGTCCGCGACGAGAGCGGAACCGTCCAGCGCGCCGACGAACCCACCGGCCCCCCGCTCGGCACCGGCGGCTGGATGCACGCCTCGGGCTCGGTCCCCCTAGGCCCCGGCTCCACGGCCGTCCTCTACACGGACGGCCTGGTCGAACGCAGGAACGAAGACCTGGACGAGGGAATCGCGGCGCTGGAAGGCGCCCTCGCCGGCGCCACCGGCACCCCCCAGGTGATCTGCGACCGCCTGGTCCGCTCGGCGGGCGTGACGGCCGACCACGACGACGACGTGGCGGTCCTCGTCCTGCAACAGCCGGCCCGCACGGGCACCGACGGCGAACTCTTCCGCAACGCCGCCCTGGAACTCCTCGGCGGCGTCGAAGCGGCCCCCCGCGCGCGTGCCTTCGCCTCCGGCGTCCTGACCAGCTGGCGCTTCCCCGTCGACCTGCACGACCTCGGCGTCCTGGCGGCGAGCGAGCTGGTCGCCAACTCCCTCCAGCACGGCACACCCCCCATGCGCCTGCGCCTGCGCCGCACCGACCGCCGCCTGATCATCGAGGTCACCGACGGCGACGACCACCTCCCCCGCCGCCGAAGAGCGGAACCGGCCGACGAGTCGGGCCGAGGCATCGCCATCGTGGCGACGATCGCCTCCAACTGGGGCAGCAGAAGAACCCCGGGCGGCGGCAAGGCGGTGTGGTGCGAGTTCGCCCTGAAGAAGGAGTCCGGAGAGTAGGAGGAGAGCCTCTCCGGGCATACGCGAGGTGAGCCGAGCCGGGGCCACCGGCTCAGCCCACCGTGGACCTTCCGCTCACGCCTCCGCGGCGACCGGCTCCGCCACCGCCGGCCCACGCGCGACGATCCGCTGCCGCGCGCGCCACGGCTGGTCCTGTACGGCGGTGAGCCGCCGCCCCAGCCGCAGCGCCAGCACGGTGATGCCGAGGGAGAACAGCAGGAACGTCACCACGTACGGCGCGTGCAGCGACGCGCCCATGGGCCCGCCCACCGCCGGCCCGACCGCCAGCGCCAGCTGCTTCACCAGGGCGAAGGCCGAGTTGTACTGCCCGGCCAGCCCGCTCGGCGCCAGATCGGCCACCAGCGGGGCGACCGTCGGCGACAGCATCGCCTCACCCAGCCCGAACAGCGCGTACGTCGCCACGAAGGCCGCCGTGGCCATCTCCTGGCTGCCGTGCCCGAGCCCCGCGTACCCTGCGACACCCCACGCCACGGCCCAGAGCAGCCCCACGCTCGCGATCACCCGCGAGCGGCGGCGCCGCTCCACGAACCTCAGCACGGCGAACTGCGCGACCACGATCATCAGCGTGTTCGCCGCCAGCGCCGTCCCCAGCGCGGATGTGGAGATCCCGGCCGCCTCGACGCCGTAGGCGCTCAGCCCCGACTCGAACTGGCCGTAACACGCGAAGAACAGCACAAAGCCCAGGACGCACAGCTGCACCATGGCCCGATTGCCGAGCAGCTGCTTCCAGCCGCTGCCCGTCGACCCCTGCGGCGCGTCCACGACCCGCGGCGCGTGCGGCATCCGCACCGTCGCCATCACCACGACCAGCAGCAGGAACATCGCCGCCTCGATCGCGAAGAGCAGCGTGAAGGAGGACGCGCGCGTGGTGTCGACGAGATGGCCGCCGATGAGCCCGCCGACACCGAGCCCGAGGTTCTGCAGGAAGAACTGCATGGCGAAGGCCCGCGACCGCGTCTCCGACGTGGAGCAGTCGACGATCATCGTGGCGAGCGCCGGCTGCATCACGGCCTGTCCGGCACCCAGCGCGGCGGCCGAGGCCAGTACGGCGATGGCGTTGCCGGCGAGCCCCAGGCTCAGCGCCCCCACGGCTGCGGTGACCAGAGCGGTGAGCAGCACCGGAAGCGGACCGCGCCGCACGATCGCCCGGCCGGCGAACGGCAGCACGATCAGCGCGGCCACGGCGAAGACGGCGAGGACGAGCCCCGCCGTCATGGCCCCGAGCCCCCGCACCTGCGCCACATAGACGTACAGGTAGGGAACGGTGAAGCCGAGCCCGAACGCGCTGAGTGCGTTGCCCACGTGGATCCGGCGCATCGCAGCGCCCTTCGCCCTGGTCACGTTCACCCCTCTTAGGTAGTGGAGAGTCTCAGTACTTAGAACCGAAGACTTCGAAGATAAATTTCGAAGCTAAACTCTACACACCGAAGGACTTCAACGCCAACGACCCCATGCGATACTGACGCCCATGGGTGACACCCCCGACGGCATCGGCCTCGGCAGCGAGCCGACACTCGAAGAGCAGATCGCCGCCTACCAGCGCGAGTTCCGGGACCTCGACCCCCAGGTCGAGAAGATCGTCTCGGCCCTGTCCCGACTGAACCGGCGGATGAACGTCGCCTACGGCCGTCAGACCGCCGCCCTCGGCATCAGCAGCGCCGACTGGGAGGTCCTCAAGGCCCTCGTCCTCTCCGGCGCCCCGTACCGGATGGGCCCGAGCGACCTCGCCAAGCGCCTCGGCCTCACGCCGGCCGCCATGACCCATCGGATCGACCGCATGGTCACCGAGGGCCTGGTCACCCGCGAGCGGGACGAGTCCAACCGCGTTCGGGTGATTGTGGAGCTCACCCCCGAGGGGCGCGAGAAGTGGCTGGAGGCCATGCGCCTCGCCTCGGTCTTCGAGGAGGACCTGCTCCAGGACCTCTCCCCGGAGGAGCGCGCGACGCTGGGCGACGTCCTGACGAGGCTCCTCCGGCGCGTCGAGCACGCCCAGCCGGACGCGGGCGGCCGGCTCAGCGACCTGGACTGAGGGCCTCCTGTGGACTCCTAAAAGATCTTGACAGGGGCCACTTGACACCCCCCTGCCCGATCCGTAGAGTTCTTCGGGTTGTCGCAGAGCCGTAACGGTTCTCCGGCAGCACTCCGCCGCAGAAGCGGCACCACAAACCACCAGCACGATCACTCCAAGCGGGGTTGTTTTCGGCGTGCCCGAATTCAATTCGATTTGGGTCCGGCAGCCGATTAGGACTTGCCGGGAAGGATCCGCTAAGGTTTGAGACGTCGGAACGGCCCAACAGCCGCGAAGGCAAAACCCGCTGACTGGGAATCAGACACCGCGAGGATCTGATAGAGTCGGAAACGCCGGAAGGGAAACGCGAGAGCGGGAACCGGAAAGCACCGAGGAAATCGGATCGAGAAAAGATCTGATAGAGTCGGAAACGCAAGACCGAAGGGAAGCGCCCGGAGGAAAGCCCGAGAGGGTGAGTACAAAGGAAGCGACCGTTCCTTGAG
>NZ_JBVIMA010000002.1:0-998301 GCF_055580085.1 Streptomyces sp. NPDC032126 | reverse complement strand
GCAGAACGCCTCCTCGTCGAAGCCGGCCATGGCCGCCCGCTTGTCGTACGCGGCGAGCGCCTTCGCGGGTTCGCCGGCGTCGCGCCAGCTCTGGGCGAGGTAGAAGGCGTAACGGGCGTTGTCCGGCTCCTTGTTGAGGCCGTCCTTGAGGATCGCGGCGTCGCGGAGGTACTTCGCCCGCTGACCGCCCTCCAGCCGTCCGCCGCCGCCCATGATGACCATCCGCGCGCCGTCGAGGGTCGCCCGGCTGAAGTCCGTGTCGCACTCCAGGTACTCGTGCAGCACACCGACGTAGCGCCAGGGGAGGCGGGTCGACACCATCGTCGGGCGCCAGTGGACGACGGGGCCGTGGCGGACCTCGAAGTCGTAGCAGTCATGGGTGAGTTCCGGCATCGAGAACCCGGGTGCCGTCTCCATCACATCGTCGGCGTCGATGAAGAGGAGGTAGTCCGCGCGGTCCCGGGCCGGCTCGATCGCCTCGGTGCGGCTCAGGTCGAAGCCCTTCCAGGGGCTCTCGTACAGCACTCCGGGGAGGTCGGCGAGCGTGTCGCGGACGATGTCCTGCGTGCCGTCGGTCGAGCCCGTGTCGAGGATCACCCATGAGTCGACCAGGGGGCGTACGGAGTCGAGACAGCGGCGGATCACATGCGCTTCGTTCTTGACGATCATATTGAGGCAGACCGTTTGCATGGCCTGTGACGTTAAGGGGAGAAAGCCGCAAAAGGTGCGCTCGACGGGCCGCCGCGGCCCGTCGAACGCACCTGCGACCGCGCAGGTGGTCTCGTAGACCGCGCCCGCCACCGGTCAGCACGCGAGCTTCACGGTTGTGCGACCGGTCGAACGGCGTGCCCGCGGGAACGCGCCCGTGTCGTCCGGCCGGTTGGTGCATCCACGGGAGCGGTCGCGGCGTCTACGTCGATATGGATCTGGAGAAACCGCCCGAGCGGCGTCCCGCGCGGCAGCCCGAACAGGGGGCGCCCGAGGGATGTCTCGTCGTCGCCCTACGGATGCCGGTGCGGATCGTCGCACTGGTGCTGGTCCTGCCGGTGCGGATGGCGTGGGACGCGCTCGTCGTCGCCTGGCGGTTCCTCGGGCGGACGGTGTTCCGGCCCCTCGGACGCGCTCTGGGGTGGCTCGCGCGGGCCCTCTTCGTCTGGCCCTTCGTCGCGCTGTGGCGCTACGTCGTCGTGCCGGCCGGCAAGGGGCTGGCCTGGCTGGGGCGGGTGCTCGTGGTGGCGCCGGCGCAGTGGCTGTACCGGCGGGTGCTGACTCCCCTGGGACACGGCCTCGCCTGGCTCGTACGGGGCGCGGGGGCCGTGCTGGCGTGGCTCGCGCGGGTCCTGGTCGTCGTGCCGGCGATGTGGCTGTACCGGTGGGTGCTGGCGCCCGTCGGGCGGGCCGTGACGTGGGTGCTGAAGGGGCTCGGGTTCGTCCTCGCCGCCCTGGGCGTGGGGACCTGGACCGTCGTGGCGTGGCTCGTGCGGTATCTCGTCGTCGTGCCCGTGACCTGGCTCGTGCGCTACGGCGTCGTCGTCCCGTCGCTCTGGTTGTACACGTGGGTCCTCGCGCCCCTCGGGCGGGCGGTGTCGTGGCTGATGGGCGCGGTCGTCGCCGGGGCGGGCCTGGCCCTGTACTGGACCGGGCGGGTGCTGTTCGTGCTGCCTGCGGTGGCGCTGTGGCGGTGGGTGCTCGCTCCCCTGGGGCGGGTGCTGGCCGTCGTCGCGCACGAGGTGGGGCAGGCCCTCGGGCACGCCTGGCGGGTCGCCGGGCGGTTCTCGCTGGTCGTCGGGCGGTTCCTCGGCACCCTCTTCCGGTGGATCTTCGTGGAGCCGGTCCGCTGGGTGTACCGGACGGTCCTCACCCCGGTCGGGCACGTGGTGCGCGACGCCGTGCTGCGGCCCGTCGCCGAGGCCGTCCGCGCGGCGGGCGTGGCCGCCCGGGGCGCCCTCGCCGCCGCCCGCGAGACGGTCCGCCAGGCCCGCGCCGACGTGCGCCGCGCCCTCTTCGGGGAACCCCGGGAGAGGGAGAGGGTGTCCCGGCGGGAACCCGGGGCGCCCGAGACACGTACTCTTGGTAGAAGTACGACCGCTCTCACGAAGGACTGAACGACACTGGGCAAGCGACAGCCCGAAGGCCCGCCGCCCGCACCCGCGGTGCAGCGCATTCGACTGCGCTACACCAAGCGCGGCCGCCTCCGGTTCACCAGCCACCGTGACTTCCAGCGCGCCTTCGAGCGTGCGCTGCGCCGCGCCGAGGTGCCGATGGCGTACTCGGCGGGGTTCACGCCGCACCCGAAGGTGTCGTACGCCAATGCCGCACCCACCGGCACGGGCAGTGAGGCGGAGTACCTGGAGATCGCCCTCACCGAGGCGCGTGACCCGGAGAAACTGAGAGCGCTGCTCGACGAGTCGCTGCCGATCGGCCTCGATGTCGTCGACGCGGTCGAGGTCCGCACCTCGGGCCTGGCCGACCGGCTCACGGCCTCCGTGTGGGAGCTGCGGCTCGACGGAGTGGACCCGGCCGACGCCGAGCGCGCCGTCCTGGCCTTCAACGCCGCCGAGTCCGTCGAGGTCCGGCGCACGACGAAGAACGGCGTGCGCACCTTCGACGCCCGCCCGGCGGTCGTACAACTGGAAACGCAGAGTGAAACGGCTGATAGGCCGACCGACCAGCCCTGTGCGATACTGCGGCTGGTTGTTCGGCACGTGACGCCTGCCGTACGACCCGACGACGTCCTGTCCGGTCTCCGCGCCGTGGCCGACCTGGCGCCGCCGGTCCCCGCAGCGGTGACCAGGCTGGCGCAGGGGCTGCTCGATGAAGAGACCGGCACGGTGACCGACCCGCTCGCGCCCGACCGCGAGGCGGCGACGGCCCAACCGGCCGGTTCCGCTGCCGCCGCGACGGCGCCGGCGTAAGGAAGGTCCCGCGAAGGGACGGACGTCGTAAGCGCCGCCCTCGTACTCGGGAGCCACCTGGGTCGGGCAGCGCACCGACCAGAAGACTTTCGCCAGGCCGTACGCAACATGGCGTACGGAACCGGCGAGACAGGACACAGAGAGCTCCCGTGCGGCGCCCGCGCCCCGGACGGCGGCAGACGCGCATCGCGCGAGCCGCGGACGTCAACGGCGGTCGATCCTGATCGACGCCGGACCAGGCGCGGCGCCCGGGAGCCTGACGGGAGAAAAGCCCGCATGCTCGAGCCGACCGAACCCATCGAGGGTTCCGAACCGAACACCCCCAGCGACACCCTGCCGCCGCGTCGTCGGCGCCGTGCTGCTTCCCGCCCGGCCGGTCCGCCGGTGGGCGGATCCGAGACGCCCGTGGAGGAGACCGCTGCGGCCATACCGGCCGCGGAGTCCGAGGCCCCGGTGGCCGAGGCTCCGGTGGCCGGACAGGCCGAGGAGGCCGCCGCCGAGGCGGCGCCCGCCCGTCCGCGCCGTCGCGCCACGCGCCGTGCCTCCGCACCGGCCGGGGCCCCGGCAGCCGCCGAGGCCGCCGAGACCGTCGTACCGGCGGCTTCCACCCCCGCCGAAGCCGAGGTCCGGGCCGACGTCGAGGACGAGGCCGAGGACGCCGAAGAGGCCGTGGCGCCGGACAGCGCCCAGGAGGCCGAGGCCCAGGCGCCGCAGGCCGCGGCCGCCGTGGCCGAGCCCGCCGAGACCCCTGTGGCCCAGGAGGCCGCCGCCGAGGAGGAGGCCGCTCCTCGCCGTACCCGTCGCCGCGCCACCCGACGCGCCTCCGCGCCCGCCGGGGCTCCGGCACCCGCCGAGGCCGCCGAGACCGTCGTGCCCGCGGCCGCCGCGATCAGCGAGGCCGAGGAGGCCGTCGTGACCGAGACCCCGTCCAGCGAGACCGGCGCCGAGCCGGCCGTGGAACAGCCCGCCGCCGAGGCAGCGCCCGCCGGTCGTACCCGGCGCCGGGCCACCCGCCGCGCCTCCGCGCCCGCCGGTGCGCCGAAGGCCGCCGAGACCGCCGAGGTCGTGGAGTCGGCCCGGACCGCCGAGGCCCCCGCGAGCGTCGAGGAGCCGGCGCCTGCCGAAGTGCCCGCCGCCGAAGCACCCGCCGAGGACGCCGCCCCGCGCCGTGTCCGCCGCCGGGCCACGCGGCGCGTGTCCGCGCCCGCCGGTGCGCCCGAGGGCGCCGTCGCCGCCGCGCCCGAGGCGCCCGTCGCCGCCGCCGGGGTGGACACCGCCGCCGAGCGCGAGGACGAGGCTGAGGCCGCCGAGTCCGCCGTGGAGACCCCCGTGACCGAGCCCGCCAGCGGCGAGGCCGCCGCTGCCGCGGAGGCCCGTTCCCGGCGTGCCGCTCAGCCCGCGGGTGCCGCCGGTCCCGCCGGCGACCAGGCGCCCGCCGCCGAGGAGGCAGCCCCCCGCCGTGGCCGTCGCCGCGTCGTCCGCAAGGCCGCCGGCGGGTTCTCCGAGCCCGCCCCGGCCGTGGGCTCCGCCGAGAGCGACGAGGAGGAGTCCCCGCGCCGCCCGGCCCGGCCCGCGGTCGCCGTCTTCCAGGCGCCCGTGTTCACCGAGCCGCAGTTCCAGACGCCCCAGCGGGCCGCCGCCGAGGCCGCTGCCGCCGATGCTCCGGCACCCGCCGAGCCCGTCGAGGCCGTCGCGTCCGAGGACCTCGTGGAGGAGCCCGTGACGCGCCGTCGTCGCCGGCGCCGGGGTGCCGCGCAGGACGAGGAGGCCGCCGAGCCCACCTTCCAGACCCCCGAGACGATCCGGGCCGCCGAGTCCGCCGCGCCCGTCGAGTCCGTCGAGGAGGAGGCCGAGGAGGGCGACGAGTCCGCCGAGGACGTCATCGAGGGCGAGGAGACCGAGGAGACCGGTTCGCGCCGCCGTCGCCGCCGGGGCGGCCGTCGCCGTCGCCGGGGCGAGGCCGTCGAGGGCGAGGGCGAGGGCGCCGAGGCCGACGAGCTGGCCGCCGAGCAGGCCGCGCAGGACGCCGAGGACACCGCCGAGCAGGAGGAAGAGGACGAGGAGGCCGACGAGGCCGGCGCCTCCACCGCCGGCAGCCGCCGTCGCCGCCGTCGTCGCCGCCGCGCCGGTGACACCACCGTGGACACCGAGCCCGGCGAGGGCGACCCGGAGCGCACCGTCGTCAAGGTCCGCGAGCCCCGCAAGCCGTCCGAGCCGTCCGACGAGGTGCAGTCCATCAAGGGCTCCACGCGTCTGGAGGCGAAGAAGCAGCGCCGCCGCGAGGGCCGCGAGCAGGGCCGCCGTCGCGTGCCGATCATCACCGAGGCCGAGTTCCTGGCCCGCCGTGAGGCCGTCGAGCGCGTGATGGTCGTCCGCCAGAGCGGCGAGCGCACGCAGATCGGCGTCCTGGAGGACGGCGTGCTCGTCGAGCACTACGTCAACAAGGAGCAGTCGACCTCGTACGTCGGCAACGTCTACCTGGGCAAGGTCCAGAACGTGCTGCCGTCGATGGAGGCCGCCTTCATCGACATCGGCAAGGGCCGCAACGCGGTGCTCTACGCCGGTGAGGTCAACTTCGAGGCGCTGGGCATGGCCAACGGGCCGCGGCGCATCGAGTCCGCCCTGAAGTCCGGCCAGTCGGTCCTCGTGCAGGTCACCAAGGACCCGATCGGCCACAAGGGCGCCCGTCTGACCAGCCAGGTCTCCCTGCCGGGCCGCTACCTCGTGTACGTCCCCGAGGGCTCGATGACCGGCATCAGCCGCAAGCTGCCCGACACCGAGCGGGCGCGGCTGAAGAGCATCCTCAAGAAGATCGTCCCCGAGGACGCGGGCGTCATCGTGCGCACCGCCGCCGAGGGCGCGAGCGAGGACGAGCTGCGCCGTGACGTCGAGCGGCTCCAGGCGCAGTGGGAGGAGATCCAGAAGAAGGCGAAGAGCGGCAACGCTCCGACGCTGCTGTACGGCGAGCCGGACATGACCGTCCGGGTCGTCCGCGACATCTTCAACGAGGACTTCTCCAAGGTCGTCGTCAGCGGCGACGACGCCTGGTCGACCATCCACGGGTACGTCTCGCACGTCGCCCCGGACCTGGCCGGCCGGCTGTCGCGGTGGACCTCCGAGGTCGACGTCTTCGCCACCTACCGGATCGACGAGCAGCTCTCCAAGGCGCTGGACCGCAAGGTCTGGCTGCCGAGCGGCGGTTCGCTGGTGATCGACCGGACCGAGGCGATGGTCGTCGTCGACGTCAACACCGGCAAGTTCACCGGTCAGGGCGGCAACCTCGAAGAGACGGTCACCCGGAACAACCTGGAGGCGGCCGAGGAGATCGTGCGCCAGCTGCGGCTGCGCGACCTCGGCGGCATCATCGTCATCGACTTCATCGACATGGTGCTGGAGTCCAACCGGGACCTGGTGCTGCGGCGCCTCCTGGAGTGCCTGGGCCGGGACCGTACGAAGCATCAGGTCGCCGAGGTCACCTCGCTGGGCCTGGTCCAGATGACCCGCAAGCGGGTCGGCCAGGGCCTGCTGGAGTCCTTCTCCGAGACCTGCGTCCACTGCAACGGCCGCGGTGTCATCGTGCACATGGAGCAGCCGTCGGCCGCCGGTGGCAAGCGCAAGAAGCGCGGCCGCGGCGGCGAGGCCCAGGAGCACGTGCACGAGCACGAGCACGAGGCCGTCGTCGAGGTGCCCGAGCCCGTCGTGACCGCCGAGGAGGAGGCGGAGAGCGAGATCGCGACCGCGGCCGTGGCCGAGCCGGTCGCGCTGCCCGCCCCCGACTTCGCGCCGGACGAGGAGCTGTACAGCAGCATCGCCGAGGCGGAGGCGGCGGCCACCCGTGGCCGTGGCCGGCGCCGGGCGAGCCGTCGTGCGTCCGCCCCGGCGGGTGCGCCGCGGAAGGCGGGGGCCGTGCCCGCGCAGGCGCCGACCGCCCAGGAGGCCACCGCCGAGGCGGAGGCCGAGCGTCCGGTGCAGCCGGCCGAGGCCGCCGTCGCGCAGACCGAGCCGGTCGCCGTGGAGGACCCGGTGGTCGAGGCCGCCCCCGTCGAGGAGGCCGCGCCCAAGGGCCGTACGCGTCGTCGCGCCACCCGCAAGGTGTCCGCGCCGGCCGGGTCGCCCGCGGGAGCGGAGGCCGCCGTGGTGACGGTCACCGAGTCGGCCGCCCCGGCCGCCGAGGCGCCGGAGCCGGTGGCCGAGGCCCCGGTCGCGGCCGAGCCCGAGGCGGAGCCGGTCGCCGAGACCGCCGCCCCGGCCCGTCCGCGCCGCCGTGCCGTCCGCAAGGCCACCGCGCCCACCGCGTCCGAGGAGACGGCGGTCGTGGTGGTCCCGGCCACCGGCGCGGAGGGTGCCGAGGCGCCGGTCGCGGAGGAGTCCGCCGTGACCGCCGACGAGGCGGAGGAGACCCCGGCCAAGAAGACGGCGGCACGCAAGACCGCCAAGAAGGCCACGGCGAAGAAGGCCGCCACGAAGAAGACGACGGCCAAGAAGACCGCCGCGAAGAAGACGGCCGCCAAGAAGACGACGGCCAAGAAGGCGGCCACGTCGGGGGCGAAGAAGACCGCGGCCGCCCGGACGACCGCGCCGTCCGTCTCGGCCTCTACCGAGGACTGAGTCCCCGACCGAGGGCTCGGTTCTCGACCGACCGAGCGTCGCATCGGTCGAACCCCGTCGCACGGCGACACGTCCGCTCAGCCGGACGCGATGTCCGTGCGGCGGGGTTTGACCACGCGTAACATCGGGCTCATGGTGCGGTCACCCTGTGTACCGCTTGTGACCGAGGGCACTTGGTCCCTCGGTTTCGCTGTGATAACCCTCGGGAAAAACGCCAAGCCCGTGCTGGTAACGTGAACCGTGGTCTCGGCGCGCCGAGAAGGCACCCGTCGTGACCGCAGCCGCTGAGCACGGCACAAGCCGTTCGCCGCCGACAGGCATCGCGAACTCCCCAGGGATGCGGACGTGCCGGTGCTCGACACCGTCCCTTCCCGACCCCTGCACGACGTGGTGCACCTACAAGGTCGCCGTAGAGGAAGGGATGTCGATGACCGACGCCCATGAGTTCATACCGGCCGCCAAGCCTGTGATCGACGAAGAGGAGATCGAGGCCGCGGTCCGCGTCCTGCGCAGCGGCAGGGTCGTCCAGGGCCCCGAGGTGGCCGCCTTCGAGGAGGAGTTCGGGGAGCTGGTCGACGGGCGTCACTGCGTCGCCGTCAACTCCGGTACCTCCGCGCTCCACCTCACGCTGATGGGACTGGGTATCGGCCCGGGCGACGAGGTCATCGTCCCGTCGTTCTCGTTCGCCGCCTCCGCCAACGCGGTCCGGCTGGTCGGCGCGGACGCCGTCTTCGTCGACATCGAGGCCGACAGCTTCTGTCTGGACCCGGCCGCCGTCGAGGCCGCGATCACGCCCCGCACCACCGCGATCATGCCGGTGCACCTGTACGGCCACCCGGCCGCCATGGACAAGATCATGGCGATCGCGGCCAAGCACGACCTGGCCGTGGTCGAGGACGCCTGCCAGGCGCACGCGGCCGCGCTGAACGGCACCCCTGTGGGCGCCTTCGGTGCCGCGGGCACCTTCAGCTTCTACCCGACGAAGAACATGCACAGCCTTGAGGGCGGCATGATCTCCACCGCCGACGCGGAGCTGGCGCGCACCCTGCGCCTGCTGCGCAACCAGGGCATGGAGCAGCGGTACGCCAACGAGATCGTGGGCGCCAACGTCCGTATGACGGACGTCTCGGCCGCGATCGGCCGCGTGCAGCTGACCAAGCTCGCCGGCTGGACGGAGAAGCGCATCGCCAACGCCGCGTTCCTGTCGGAGAACATCACCGCCGCGAACGTGGTCACGCCGAAGGTCGCCGAGGGCGCGCGCCACATCTACCACCAGTACACGATCCGGGTCACCGGTGACCGCGACGCCTTCATGGCGAAGCTCACCGAGGCCGGCATCGGCAACGCCGTGTACTACCCGACCCCCATCCACCGGCTGAAGCCGTACTGGGAGCCGGACCAGAAGGCCGGTCGCACCTGGGACCTGCCCGAGACCGAGCGTGCGGCCGCCGAGGTCGTCTCGCTCCCGGTCCACCCCGCTCTGACCCAGCAGGACCTGGACCGTATCGTCACCACTGTGAACGCTCTGGGAGAGCAGCTGTGAGCACCGCGAAGCCGCTGCGGGCCGGTCTGGTCGGCCTCGGATCGATGGGCCGTCACCACGCCCGCGTCCTGGCCGGCCTGGACGGTGTCGACTTCGTCGGCGTCGTCGACCCGTTCGGTGACAAGTACGGCGCCGCCCAGGGGGCGCCCGTGCTGAACACCGTCGAGGAGCTCATCGCCCTCGGCATCGACTACGCCGTCGTCGCCTGCCCCACCGCCCTGCACGAGGAGGTCGGTCTCACGCTCGCCGAGGCCGGCGTGTGCGCGCTGGTGGAGAAGCCGGTCGCGGACACCGTCGAGGGAGCCCGCCGTCTGGTGGAGGCCTTCGAGTCGCGCGGTCTGGTGGCCGGCGTCGGTCACATCGAGCGCTGCAACCCGGCGCTGCGCTCGCTGCGCGCCCGCCTGGAGGCCGGCGAACTGGGTGACGTCTACCAGGTCGTCACCCGCCGTCAGGGTCCCTTCCCGCACCGGATCGCCGACGTCGGCGTGGTCAAGGACCTCGCCACGCACGACATCGACCTCACCGGCTGGGTGACGGGCCGGCAGTATGTGTCCATCGCCGCCCACACCGTCTCCAAGAGCGGCCGTGAGCACGAGGACATGGTCTCCGCGGTCGGTCGCCTCGACGACGGCACGATGGTCAACCACCTCGTCAACTGGCTGAGCCCGCTCAAGGAGCGCTTCACCTCGGTCACCGGCGAGCGCGGCTGCTTCATCGCCGACACGCTCACCGCCGACCTCACCTTCCACTCCAACGCCGCGGTGGCCACGGAATGGGAGGCCCTGCAGGCCTTCCGGGGTGTGTCCGAAGGTGACATGATCCGGTACGCCATTCCGAAGCGGGAGCCGCTGCTCGTCGAGCACGAGCTGTTCCGGGACGCCGTGCTCGGCAAGCCCGCCGACATCTGCACGCTCCGCCAGGGCATGCGGACGGTCGAGGTGGCGGCCGCGGTTCTGGAGTCGGCCATGGACAATCGCAGTGTCAGCCTTCAGCCGGAGGATCTGGCTACCAGTGACAGCTGAGAAACACCCGTCGCAGGAGCGGCTCGCGCAGACCGGCGCGGCGCCGCTCCTCGGCAGCGGGCACGGGGGAACGCCGTCCCACGACGCCGGACGGCACCCGCTGTCCCGTGTCACGGCCGGCATAAGACGGGCGGGGACCGATGACTAGGCCCCGCCTCCGGCACCTCGCGTCCGAGCGCTCCACCGTTACGCGAGTCCTTTCCCTCACCGCCCGGCCCAGGACCGGCCGTCGGCGACCAGGAGCCGGAATATGAGTGCCGTACCCGACGTCAGTGTGATCGTCGCTGTCTACAACACCATGCCCTACCTGACGGAGTGCCTGAACTCTCTGGTGGAGCAGAGCATCGGCCGCAAGCGGCTGGAGATCGTCGCGGTCGACGACGGCTCCACCGATGACAGCGGCGCCGAGCTCGACCGGTTCGCCGCGCTGTACCCGGACACCGTCAAGGTGATCCACCAGGCCAACTCCGGCGGCCCCGCGGCGCCCAGCAACCGGGCCCTGGACGTCGCCACCGGCCGGTACGTGTACTTCATCGGCGCCGACGACTACCTGGGCAATGAAGCGCTGGAGCGCATGGTGAAGACGGCCGACGCGCGGGGCGCGGACGTCGTCGTCGGCAAGATGGTCGGCACCAACGGCCGGTATGTGCACCAGGCCCTGTACAAGGACGGCAACCGGGACGTCACGCTGGAGGACTCCGCGCTGCCGTTCACGCTCGCCAACACCAAGCTGTTCCGCCGCGAGCTGGTGGAGAAGCACAAGCTGCGCTTCCCCGAGAACCTGCCCGTGGGCAGCGACCAGCCGTTCACCATCGAGGCGTGCCACCGCGCCCGCAAGATCTCGGTGATCGGCGACTACACCTGCTACTACGCGGTCAAGCGTGGCGACGCCAGCAACATCACCTACCGGGCCAACCACCTCTCCAAGCTGCGCTGCACCGCGGAGATCATGGACTTCACGGCCGGTCTGATCGAGGCGGGCCCGCGGCGCGACGCCGTGCTGCACCGGCACTTCACCTGGGAGCTGGCCAAGCTCGTCCAGGAGGACTTCCCCGGTCTGGACGCCGATCTGCGCCAGGAGATCGCCGCGGGCGTCGGCAAGCTGGCCGACGTGTACTTCACCGACGGCATCCGCGACGCCATGGACGTCAAGCGACGGGTGCGCATAGCGCTGGCGCGGGCGGGTGCCGTCGAGGAGCTGACCGAGGCGATCAGCGCCGAGGTGGAGCGCCGCGGACCGTCGTTCGTCGTGGAGGGCGGCCGCGCCTTCGCCCGCTACCCGGGCTTCCGCGACCCCCGCATCGGCCTGTCCGACCGTACGTTCGAGGTGCTGGACCCGTCGGGCATCGCGGCCCAGCTCGCCCAGGGCACCGAGCTGCTGGAGTCGGCGTGGGAACAGCCCGGCGACGGGCTGGTCTACACGGCGGCGGTGCGCATTCCCGTCCTCGGTGACGTGGAGGGCGCCACGCTGCGACTGGTGAAGGGCGCCCTGCCCAAGTCGGCGGACAAGCCCGGCGGCCGCGTCTTCCCCGCCGGTCGCGAACTGCCGCCGGTCGTGGGCGAGTTCGAGGTCAAGCCGACCGAGGACGGCGCCGCTACCGTGCTGCGCGCCCGGATCCCGCTGGCGCCGCGCACCGTCAAGCTCGGCGCCCGCGTGTTCGTCACGCTCGCGGGGTCGACGTACGAGATCCCCGTGCCCGGCACGGGCCGGCCCATGCCGCTGGCCCGTCGCTGGGGCCGCGACGAGGACCCCTACCGCGCGTCGGCGATCGTCAACGACAAGGGCCGCGTGGTCATCGACCTCGCCCAGCTGTACCCCCCGCGGAGCAAGGTGCTCGCCGCATCCGCGCGCGCCGTGGCGGGGAAGGCGAAAGCCGCACTGAAAACCGTCCTCAAGCCTGTCCTGAAACCCTTGCTGAAGTCCCGTAGGAAGTAGCGACCGTCCCATGAACATCTGTGTAGTAGCGCTCGGCAAGATCGGGCTTCCGCTGGCCGTGCAGTTCGCGTCCAAGGGCCACCGGGTCATCGGCGCGGACGTCAACGAGAAGGTCGTCGAGCTGGTCAACGCCGGCGTCGAGCCCTTCCCCGGTGAGCACGACCTGGACGTCAAGCTCAAGCAGGCCGTCGACGCCGGTCTGCTGAGCGCGACCACGGACACCGCGTCCGCCGTCGCCGAGTCCGAGGCCGTCGTCGTGGTCGTCCCGCTGTTCGTCGACGCCGAGGGCACTCCCGACTTCGGCTGGATGGACGCGGCCACCAAGGCGATCGCCCAGGGCCTCAAGCCCGGCACGCTGGTCTCGTACGAGACGACCCTGCCCGTCGGCACCACCCGCACCCGCTGGGCGCCGATGCTGTCCGAGGGCTCCGGCCTGACCGCCGGCGAGGACTTCCACCTGGTGTTCTCCCCGGAGCGCGTGCTCACCGGCCGGGTCTTCGCCGACCTGCGCCGCTACCCCAAGCTGGTCGGCGGCATCGACGAGGCGTCGACCGCCCGCGGTGTGGAGTTCTACGAGCAGGTCCTCGACTTCGACGAGCGCGCCGACCTGTCGCAGCCCAACGGTGTGTGGGACCTGGGCACCGCCGAGGCGTCCGAGCTGGCCAAGCTCGCCGAGACCACCTACCGCGACGTCAACATCGGCCTGGCGAACCAGTTCGCGCGCTTCGCCGACCAGAACAACATCGACGTCAAGAAGGTCATCGAGGCCTGCAACTCGCAGCCCTACAGCCACATCCACCAGCCGGGCATCGCCGTCGGCGGCCACTGCATCCCGATCTACCCGCGGATGTACCTGTGGAACGACCCGGCCGCGACCGTGGTCCGCTCCGCCCGCGAGGCGAACGCCGCCATGCCGGAGTACGCCGTCGACCTGCTGGCCGCCGCCTACGGCGACCTGACCGGGGTGAACGTGCTGGTGCTGGGCGCCGCCTACCGCGGTGGCGTCAAGGAGACCGCCTTCTCCGGCGTCTTCCCGACCGTCGAGGCGCTGAAGGCGCGCGGGGCCGTCCCGTTCGTCTCCGACCCGATGTACACCGACGAGGAGCTGACCGCGCACGGCCTCACCCCGCACCGGGGCGAGAAGGTCACCGCCGCGATCCTCCAGGCCGACCACGCCGAGTACCGCACCCTGACTCCGGCCGACCTGCCGGACGTCACGGTCCTCGTCGACGGCCGCCGCACCACGGACCCGGAGGCCTGGAAGGGCGTTCGCCGCGTCGTCATCGGCGGCTGAGCCCCCTCCGCAACAGGCAAGGCTGTGGCCCCGCCCCGCATCCCGGGGCGGGGCCCTCGCGCAAGGAAGGTTCCCCATGACCTGGCTGATCACGGGCGGTGCCGGATTCATCGGCTCGCATGTGGTGAAGGCGATGGCGGACGGCGGTGAGCGCGTCGTCGTCCTCGACGACCTGAGCACCGGCCGTGCCGAACGGCTCCCGGCGGGCGTGCCGCTGGAGGTCGGCACGGTCCTCGACCGCGAGGCCGTGGGCCGGGTGCTGCGCGAGCACGCCGTCACCGGCATCGTGCACATCGCCGGCAAGAAGCAGGTCGCCGAGTCCGTCGAACGGCCGCTGTACTACTACCGGGAGAACGTCGAGGGCCTGCGCGTCCTGCTCGACGCGGCCGCCGAGGCCGGCGTGAGCCGCTTCCTGTTCTCCTCCTCGGCCGCCGTCTACGGCATGCCCGACGTCGACCTCGTCACCGAGGACACGCCGTGCGCGCCCATCAACCCCTACGGCGAGACCAAGCTCGTGGGGGAGTGGCTGGTCGCGGCGGTCGGCGCCCGGCACGGCATGGCGACCGCCTCGCTGCGCTACTTCAACGTGGCCGGCGCGGCCACGCCCGAACTGGGCGACGACGGCGTGTTCAACCTCGTCCCCATGGTCTTCGAACGCCTCGACGCCGGCGAGGCGCCGTGGATCTTCGGCGACGACTACCCGACCCCCGACGGCACCTGCGTGCGCGACTTCATCCACGTCGAGGACATCGCGTCCGCGCATGTCGCCGCCGCGCGCCGGCTGACCGCCGACCCCGCGGCCCGGCTGGTCCTCAACATCGGGCGCGGCGAAGGCGTCTCGGTGGCGGAGATGGTCGGCCTCATCCAGGACGTCACGGGCCGTACGGTGACGCCGAAGGTGGCCGAGCGGCGCCCCGGCGACCCGGCCCGGGTGGTGGCCTCCGCGGACCGCATCCACGCGGAGCTGGACTGGACGGCCGAGCGGGGCGTACGGGAGATGGTCGAGTCGGCGTGGGCGGGCTGGCGGCTGCGGCACCCGTAACCGCGCACACGAGCAAGGGCCCCCTGGGGAAAGCATTCCCAGGGGGCCCTTCTCATGCCGGATCGGCTCTGGACTACTCCTCGCCGAGGAACAGCCTGTCGAACTCCTTCTGGACCACCGGCCAGTCCCACACCGTTATGGCGTGCTCGGTCGCGAGCTTGCCCGCGGCGCGCCACGACTCCTCCGTGGCCGTCACCTTGAGGATCCGCTCGGCCGCCTCCTGCGGGGAGCCGACGACCCAGCCCTCGGGGTAGAGGGTGCGGGCGCTGTTGGGCTTGCCGGCGTAGAACGGCCAGTCGCGCGCGACCGGGACGGCACCGCTGGCCGCGCCCTCCATGAGGCCGACGTGGCAGCCCTCACGGACCGAGGAGCTGAGGATCGTGCCGATCTCGACGAGCTTGGACGGGACGTCGTCCGTCGGGCCGAGGCGGACCACCGCGCCGGACTCCTCCAGCGGCTCCAGCAGCTCCTCGAACTCGGCGAGGTACTCCTTGGTGGCCCGGCTGGTCTTGGGGTCCATGTCGCCGCCGACCAGGATCAGCCGGTAGCGCTCGTCGTGCTTGCGGACCCGCTCCAGGACGTCCAGGGCCCACTTGGGGTCCTTGGCGACCTGGCTGATGCCGATGAGGCCGAGGTTGTAGCGGGCCTCGGCCGGCTTCGGGCGGTTGAAGCCCGACAGGTCCATGGCGTTGTCGATGACGTGCATGGCCGGGGCGTGCTCGCCGCGCAGCATCGGCACCAGCGACGTGGTCAGGTCGCGCACGTGCGGCGCGATGAAGACCAGGTCGTCGACGCGCGAGAAGTCCGTCATGTGCGGCCAGCGGGTGAACGCCTCGTAGCTGTGCAGGCGCACGACGATCCGGGTGTCGCCCGGGTCGATCGTGGTGAGCATGCCGGCCGGGCCGGCCGCCCACTCCAGGAAGACCGTGTCGGCCCAGTCGAGGTGCGGGCGCATCAGCCGCTCGACCTCTTCCTGGTAATCGCTCTGCTCGTCGCTCAGGCGGTCCTCCAGCATGCGCGGGGCGGCCCACGAGATGCGCTTGAGGTGCTTGTTGGCGGCCAGGTCCAGGTAGCGCAGCTCGACACCCGGGTGGTTGCCGTAGCGCTCCTTGATGAGGCGCAGGAAGTTGTCGTTGGCGCTGGTCGTGATCAGCAGCCGCAGCGGGCGGTCGGTGGGCGCGGGCGCCGCCGGGACCTTGCGGCCGCGCGGCCGGCTGAGCGCCTGGAACGCCTTCGAGCGGTGCAGCGGGGCGACGAAGCCCTCCGCGTCCTTCGCCAGCGGCGAGGACAGCTGGTCGATGTGCAGCACCCGGTGGAAGTCGAGGAACAGCGCCCGGTTGAGCGCCTCGGCGGCTTCCTTCGTACGGCCCTTGGCGAACGCGGCGTCGGCGTGCGCGAGCCGGGCCGCGACCGCCTTGGCGATGTTGCGCGGGCTGATGCCCTTGGCGATCTCCTGCATCATGGCCTCGTCGTAGAGGTCGGCCTTGAGCTTGGGATCGGGGATCTTCGCGGCGGCGTCCGTGAGCGCGAGCGCGGCACCGCTGGTACGGCCGGCCCACCGCATGCCCTCGGCGACGTAGCGCGAGGTCGCGGCGCGCACCCTTATGGGCATGCCGGGCGCGGCGACGGCGGTGCGCCACAGCTTGGCGCCGACGCCGGAGCGCATCAGCGGGCGGGGGGTCGCCGCGCGGATGATCTGCGCGGGCAGCTGGTCCACGCCGCGCTTGACCTCGCGGGTGACGGTGGCCAGCGGCGGCAGCACCGAGCCGCGGGCACCGGCCGTGCCGCCCCGCTCCTTGAGCGCCTCGACGGCCTTCAGGGCGGGCGCGAGCCCGAACTTGGCGTCGGCGGCGCGGTTGTACTCCGCGAGCCGCCACACCGTGTACACGGCGCCCGGGTCGAGGGCGACGAGCACATCGGCCCGGCGGGCGTGGGCGCGCAGCCAGGAGTCGCGGCCCGCCTGCATCCACACGCGCAGGCCGGCCGGGGACTTGCTGGCCCGGCGGCGCAGCGCCTGGCTGCGGTGCTTGAGGTTGTTCGGCAGCTGGTGCAGCTCGGCGAGCTCGATGGGGGCGAGCTGCTCCGGGACACCCTCGGCGTCCATGGGGAAGGTGCCCGCGAGACGGACCCGCGCGCCGAGCGCGTTGAACTTGCGCACCGAGTCGGTGAGCACGCCGTACTGCGGCCAGGTGGAGGCGACGAGCAGGACTTCGGTCACTTGGCGAGCTCCTCGACCAAATTCTTGACGGCGACGGACATCAGCGCCTCACGCGTGAACTGGTTGGCGTGGGCCATCGCTTCGGCGTGCTCCTCGTCGGTCGTCTCGACGGCCATGTGCGCGGCCTTGATGAACGACTCCGTGAGCCCCTCCTCGTCGATGCCGACGGCGCCGGTCCACAGCGGGTGGCCCCGCAGGACGTTCGACGCGTCGTGCTCGACGGCGTGCGCGGAGACGATGGGCAGCCCGGTCGCCATGTACTCGTACACCTTGCCGGAGGTGACGTACCGGCCGCCGATCAGGATCAGCACCATGGCGTCCCAGCCGGCGTAGATCGAGGCGACCTCGGCCTTGGCGGCGGGGCCTCCGAAGAACACGCCGTCGGCCTCGGCCTCCTTGAGGACCTCGGCGTGCCGGTTCGCCCCGCGGTTGGCGCCGTTGCCGATGTGGCCGCGCAGCTCGAAGCGCGCGTTGGCCAGCAGCGGCTCCTTGGCGCGCGCGGCACGCCAGGCGTTGAGCACCGTCTCCAGGTGCGGGATGGAGAAGTTGACCGTGCCGAGGTAGCCGAAGACCAGGCCGGCCTCGGGGTCGGGGTTGTGGGCGCGGCCAGGGGAGCTGTCCGCGTCGTAGCCGTTGCGCACGACGTGCACGCGGTCGGCGAACTCGGGGTAGCGGGCCCGGTAGTGCTCGGCGATCGGGTCGTTGACGACCCAGAGGGAGACGGCCTGGTCGAGGACCTTCTTCTCCCAGCGGCCCTCTTCGGAGTCGCGGGCGAACGCCTCGACGCCGTCGATGACGTCGATGGACCAGCCGTCGCGGAAGTCGACCGCGTACGGGACCTGCTTCTCCTCCCACAGCTTCCAGGCCGCGGCGAGGTTGACGTAGGGCACGCAGCTGGCGAGCAGCAGGTCGGCGGGCTTCTCGCGGTGGATCTTCAGTACGGCCTGCTCCAGGTCGGACCGCCACTCGCCGAAGTTCGGCTCGGGGAAGGTCTTCATCTGGCGGCGGCGCAGCTTGGCGACCCAGCCGTTGGGGTTGAGGGCGCGGGCCTCGTCGTAGAGGCGGATGTCCGTCTCCAGGTCCTCGCGCGCCAGCGGCAGTTCGACGATGTCGACGCGGGGGTCGACCTGCTCGAGCAGGGAGAGGTCGATGCCGGAGTCCAGTTCCCAGGACTCGCGGTCGATGTTCACGACCGTGACGTCCCAGCCCGCGTTCACGAACTGGTTGGCCGTCTCGCGCATGCGGTACGTGGAGCTCTTGGCGGCCGGCGGGAATCCGATGGCCAGGTAGATGACGTGGGGCCGCTTGCCTTCCGCAGGCGGACCGGAGGGGGGAGACGATGCCATAGCAGTCGACGCTAGCACGCTGACGTGCGCGGAAATCGGGTGCGAACGGCCGCCCGCCGGGGCGGGCGGCCGAGGCCCTCGGACCGCGTCACGCGTGCCGGCCGGCCTCCTTCCGCTCCTGGGTGAATTCCTCCATGAGGCGTACGACGTTCTCGGCGGCCTTGCCGTCGCCGTACGGGGTGCCGGGGTCGCCGGCCGGGACCGGGCGGGTCACCGTGGCGGCGAAGTCCTCCGGCGAGAGGGTGTGCGGGTCCGGCACGAGGACGTTCCAGCCCGTGTTCACGGTCTCCACCCACTCCGTCTCCGGGCGGATGGTGGTGCAGATGCGCTCCAGCAGGAACGCCTCCTTCTGCAGACCGCCGGAGTCGGTGACCACGCCGACGGAGGCGAGGACGGCGGCGACCAGGCTGGCGTACGGCAGCGGGCGGCCGACGTGCAGATTGCCCTGGGCGAGGGTGATGCCGTGCGCCTCGGCCTTGGCGACCAGACGCGGGTGCGCGGCGAGCGCGACGGGCACCGGCAGCTTGGCGAGCGACTCCAGGATCGCGGACAGCCGCTCCGGGTCGTCGGTGTTGTCCGGGCGGTGCAGGGTGGCGAGCAGGAACGGCTCGTCGGGGTCGATGCCCTCGGGCAGCACCGGCGCCGGGAACTCGCCGGCCCGGACCTGGTCGCGGATGCGCAGGCAGATGTCGACCATCACATCGCCGGCGAGGCGGGTGCGGTCGGCCAGGCCCTCACCGGCGAGGTGGCGCACGGCCTCCTCGGTCGGGGCGAGCAGCAGGTCGGCGCAGTGGTCGGTGAGGACGCGGTTGTGCTCCTCCGGCATCCGCCGGTTGAAGGAGCGCAGGCCGGCCTCCAGGTGCGCGACGGGAAGGTGCATCTTCACCGCGGACAGCGCGCCGGCGATCGTGGAGTTGGTGTCGCCGTAGACGAGCACCCAGTCGGGCTGCTCCCGCTCCAGGACCGGGTCGAGGGCGGAGAGCACGGCGCCCGTCTGCACGCCGTGGCTGCCGGAGCCGACGCCGAGGTGGACGTCGGGGTCCGGGATGCCGAGGCCCGAGAAGAAGACGTCGGAGAGGTCCGCGTCGTAATGCTGACCCGTGTGCACGATGACGTGCTCGTGCTCAGTCTTGGCGAAGGCGGCGGCGATGGGCGCGAGCTTCACCAGTTGAGGTCGGGCACCGACGATGCTGATGACTTTCACTGAGCACTCTTCTTCTCGGTCGGATCTTTTTCGCGGATCTTTTCGCACGCAATGGTAGGCAACTCCCGCACTGACCAGCCCCGCCGCCCGCGGGCCGGGCGGCGCGTACGACGTGTTCATGCCGTGGTCAGACGGTCGGGTCCGGGGCGCTCGACGGCCTCATAACGATTGGATGAAACCTCACTGCCGCCGTGGAAGCACATGCCTCCACAGAAGAGATGCACGAGGCACCCAAAGGGTTGTGCTCCCGTTTGTGACCGGTCGCTAGAGGGCGCGCTCGCTGAGGACGCCGTCCTTCTCGTCGTACAGGGCGCCGGTCTTGGGGCACTCCCACACGCCCGGCTCGTCCGCGCGCTCCACGAGGCGTACGCCGGAGTGACCGACCCAGCCGACCTGGCGCGCGGGGACGCCCATGACGAGGGCGAAGTCCGGGACGTCCTTGGTGACGACGGCGCCGGCGGCGATCATCGCCCAGCGGCCGATGGTGAGCGGCGCCACACACACCGACCGGGCGCCGATGGACGCCCCGTCGAGGATCCGCACGCCGACGGCCTCCCAGTCGCCGCCGCGCTTCTGCTTGCCCTCGGGGTCCACGGAGCGCGGGTTGTGGTCGTTGGTGAGGACCACGGCGGGGCCGATGAAGACGCCGTCGCCGAGCTCGGCGGGCTCGTAGACGAGGGCGTAGTTCTGCAGCTTGCAGTTGTCGCCCATGCGGACGCCGGTGCCGACGTAGGCGCCCCGCCCGATCACGCAGCCTTCACCGAGGCGGGCGCCCTCGCGGATCTGCGCGAGCTCCCACACGCTGCTTCCGGCGCCGATCTCGGCGCTGTCGTCGACCTGGGCGGTGGGCTGGACCCTGTAGTTCACTTCTTCGCCTTCCGGTGTCACTCGTTCGCCCGGCGAGCATACGGCGAGGGGCCGTCCGCCTGTCGCGGCGGACGGCCCCCGGCACCGCGGGTCAGTGCCCGTCGGTCGTGACCTGGTTGGCCGGAATCCAGTAGCCGGCCAGTTCCTCGGACGTGATGTGGATCATCGAGCGCCCGTTGACCACCGAGCGGCGGTCGAACTGGAGGGTGTGCGGCTCGCCGTAGGAGAGCTTCTTGAGGGTGCCGGCGGTCCCGGCGGTGCCGAAGTCGATCGCCTCGACGGAGGTGTTCGCGGGGACGGTCGCGGTGCGGGTGATGCCGTAGGTGAGCGCCACGTGCTCACCGCGCAGGAAGACCTTCGGGTAGGCCTCGCCGATCCAGTAGCCCTTGTACGCCCCGGCGCTGATCCGGTACCAGACGCCCGCGTTGCGGATGCGCCGGCGCACGTCGATGGGCGCCTGGGTGGCCTTGGCGAAGGTGACCTGCTTGGTGGCGAGGATCTTGTCGTCCTTGGCCTTGTCCCAGCCCCCGTCGGCCTCGGTGTCCACCTTGTACAGGGTGTGGGTGCCCGCGGCGACGGCGATCATCGAGCCGGCCTTCACCCCCGTCGGGAAGTCCTCGATCAGCTGGTCGAGGTGGTGGGCGAACACGGGGCTGCCGGTGTGCCACAGCAACTGGTGCCACAGCTCGATGTGATGGATGTGGTACGTGTTCGCCGGGATGCGGTGCGTCTGGCAGTAGTGGGAGTACCAGCGCGGGTTGCGCAGCAGCGAGAAGTGGCGGGTGGCCGTGGTGGCGATGCCGTCGTAGTACTGGGCCGCGACCGCGTTGCCGGTCATGGCGTAGTAGTCCCAGACACCGAACAGCGCGTAGATCATGCCGTTGTAGGTGTAGTCGCCGGTGCCGGGCGTGGTCCACGGGTACTCCTGGATCCACAGGTAGCCGGAGCGGTCCTTGTTGACCACCCAGGGCTTGCCGTCGTCCAGCTGGAGCAGGGAGGCGAAGGCGCCGTCGGCGGCCTTCTTGTACAGCTCGCGCTCGGTGTCGGTCACCCCGTCGAGCTGGGCGAGCTGGCAGAAGAGGCTGATGGTCTCGCCCTGGGCCATGCCGGAGTACCAGGGCGCCGTCATCGTGAACTTGTGGACGGTGTGGGTGTACGTCCAGGGGTACGGGAAGTACCAGGCGCCGCGGGTCTCGACGCGGCGGGAGATGATCCGGTTGGCCTGGTCCTTGGCGCGCTGGAGGAACTTCGCCTTGCGCTCGGGGTCCTGCTCCACGCGGTAGCTGGTGACGCAGCCGAGGGCGAACTGGGTCTGGCCCACGATGTGGTCGTAGAGCCTGCCGTCGGCGGCCCGGAAGCGCATGACGCCGTCGCTGCCCATGACATAACTGGCGTTGCCGGCGAGGTCGATGTCGGCCCACTTGGTGGGCCGGTCCCGCCACGGCTTGTACATCTCGGGCAGATCGGTCCGCGGCGTGAATCCGCTCCGGTTGAACTGGAACGGCAGCGTGGTCGGGATCTGCACGGTGCCCGTCTGCGGGGTCGGGATGCCCCCGGTGTACGGGATCCGGGTGCCGGCCGCGGGCGCGCTGGCCGTACCGCCGTCCAGCGGGTCCGGCAGCGGCGAGGTCGCCCCGGGTATCGCCTGGCCGCCGGTGCCGGACGGCAGGCTCAGCGCGATCGAGCGCGGCATGTTCGCGTACGGGTCCGGCGTCGGTGACTCGAAGACCCCGGTCGCCATGGCGGTGAAGGTGCCGCCGCCCACGACGGCCGCCCCCGCCGCCGTGCCGCCCGCCAGGCGTATGAACCGTCTCCGGCCCAGCTCGGCGCGCCTCTTTCCAGCCATGACCGGATACCCCCCCATGTGGTGATCGGCCTTCGATCACTTTGTGGATCAAGCGTTGTGGATCAAAAGTGCAGTGGATCTTATGTGAAGGCTGTGTGGGTCAGTAGTGACATGGGGGAGTTCAACTGACCGAAGGTGAGGGGGATTTGGGGCGTACGGGTGCTACCCGGGACAATTGGCGAGAGGCGCGGGGATTCCGTGACGCGATCGTGATCCGTGGGGCGGTGTGCGGCGCCCGGGCGGGGTAGGGAAGCAGGTCCCCCGGCCCGGTTTGACCCCCCAGGGCGGGCCCCGTAGTCTTGAGCGTCGGCGTGTCGAGTGGCGCGCCACATCCCCGTAAACCTCTTCCTTCCGGGCACGGGCCGTGACCGGGAGAGGCCGTTCGTGTCCGATTGCCGGATGGCTGGCCTGCGGGGGTGCCGTTCTCCGAGCGAAAGAGAGATCCGCGTGTACGCCATCGTGCGCAGCGGTGGTCGTCAGCACAAGGTTGCTGTCGGCGACATCGTTGAGGTTGACAAGATTTCCACTGCCAAGGTTGGCGACACGGTCGAGCTCTCGACCCTGCTCGTTGTCGACGGCGACGCTGTGACCAGCGACCCGTGGGTGCTGGCCGGCATCAAGGTCCAGGCCGAGGTCGTGGACCACCACAAGGGCCAGAAGATCGACATTCTGCGCTACAAGAACAAGACCGGCTACCGCCGTCGCCAGGGTCACCGTCAGCAGTACACGGCGATCAAGGTCACGTCCATCCCGACGGCCGCGAAGTAAAGAGGGACTGAGCAATGGCACACAAGAAGGGCGCATCGTCCACCCGGAACGGTCGCGACTCCAACGCCCAGCGGCTCGGCGTGAAGCGCTTCGGCGGTCAGGTCGTCAACGCGGGTGAGATCCTGGTCCGTCAGCGTGGCACCCACTTCCACCCGGGCGCCGGCGTCGGCCGTGGCGGCGACGACACGCTGTTCGCGCTGCAGGCCGGTGCGGTGGAGTTCGGTACCCACCGCGGCCGCAAGGTCGTGAACATCGTTCCGGTCGCCTGAATCAGCTGATTCGGGGCGCGACCGAGCGACTCGTTCGAACCTTTCGCGAGGCGGACCTCACTTCCCGTTCGGGAAGGCGGGTCCGCCTTTCGCGTGTTACGTAAGAGACATTCCCGTCTGTTTCTGGAGGCACCCCACATGACCACCTTCGTGGACCGCGTCGAGCTGCACGTCGCCGCGGGTAACGGAGGTCACGGCTGTGCCTCCGTCCACCGTGAGAAGTTCAAGCCGCTCGGCGGGCCCGACGGCGGCAACGGCGGGCGCGGCGGCGACGTCATCCTCACCGTCGACCAGTCCGTGACCACGCTGCTCGAATACCACCACTCCCCGCACCGCAAGGCCACCAACGGCAAGCCGGGCGAGGGCGGCAACCGCTCCGGCAAGGACGGCCAGGACCTCGTCCTGACCGTGCCCGACGGCACCGTCGTCCTCGACAAGGCCGGCAACGTCCTCGCCGACCTCGTCGGCCACGGCACCTCCTTCGTCGCCGCCCAGGGCGGCCGCGGCGGCCTCGGCAACGCGGCGCTGGCCAGCGCCCGCCGCAAGGCGCCCGGCTTCGCGCTGCTCGGCGAGCCCGGCGAGCTCCAGGACATCGTCCTGGAGCTGAAGACCGTCGCCGACGTCGCCCTGGTGGGCTACCCCAGCGCCGGGAAGTCGTCGCTGATCTCGGTCCTCTCCGCCGCGAAGCCGAAGATCGCCGACTACCCCTTCACGACCCTGGTCCCGAACCTCGGCGTCGTCACCGCCGGCTCGACCGTCTACACCATCGCCGACGTCCCCGGGCTCATCCCGGGCGCCAGCCAGGGCAAGGGCCTCGGCCTGGAGTTCCTGCGGCACGTCGAGCGGTGCAGCGTGCTGGTGCACGTGCTGGACACGGCCACGCTGGAGTCCGACCGCGACCCCGTCAGCGACCTCGACATCATCGAGGAGGAGCTGGCGCAGTACGGCGGCCTCGGCGACCGGCCCCGGATCGTCGTCCTCAACAAGATCGACGTACCGGACGGCAAGGACCTCGCCGAGATGGTGCGGCCGGACCTGGAGGCGCGCGGCTACCGCGTCTTCGAGGTGTCCGCCGTGGCCCACATGGGCCTGAAGGAGCTGTCCTTCGCGCTCGCCGACCTGGTCGCCCGGGCGCGTGCCGCCAAGCCGAAGGAAGAGGCCACGCGGATCGTCATCCGGCCCAAGGCCGTGGACGACGCCGGGTTCACCGTCACCCGGGAGGAGGACGGGCTGTTCCGGGTGCGCGGCGAGAAGCCCGAGCGCTGGGTCCGCCAGACCGACTTCAACAACGACGAGGCCGTGGGATACCTCGCCGACCGCCTCAACCGCCTCGGCGTGGAGGAGGAGCTGATGAAGGCCGGCGCCCGGGCCGGTGACGGCGTCGCCATCGGACCCGAGGACAACGCCGTCGTCTTCGACTGGGAGCCCACCCTCACGGCCGGCGCCGAGATGCTCGGCCGCCGCGGTGAGGACCACCGCTTCGAGGCGCCGCGGCCCGCCGCCCAGCGCCGCAGGGACCGGCAGGCCGAACGGGACGAGGCGGCACGCGAGTTCGACGACTTCGAGCCCTTCTAGGAGCCCTTCTGGGAGCCCTTCTGGGAGCCCTTCTGGGAGGGGCCGGCCCCGGTCCCCACGGACCGGGGCCTTCTGCTGCCCGATATCGGCGTCGCCAATCGCGCTTTTAACCCCGGCGGAACCCGGCCGAGACCGAAAGCCGCAGTAATCTCACCCGATAATTCCTCGCGGAGTACATGCCAATGTCGGCGGCGAGCTGTGGCCGGGATATGCTCGTGACTCTCAGCAATGAAATGTTCCCTGTGGAGTTACTCACAGAATTTTCATGAGCTATCCCCAGCCAGGTGAATGGGAGGTGGCGGATGGATATGCGGCGGGGGTCACTCACCTTGCATCGCGGTAACCGCAAGTGGGACCATTTCCCCGTTCCCAGTCGTCACGAGGTAGGTCACCTGTGTCTCAGCCCATAGCCCAGCCCCGTACCACCGCAGTGATCCTGGCCGGCGGTACCGGTCAGCGAGTGGGGCTGCAGATCCCCAAGCAGTTGCTGAAGATCGCCGGCAAGGCTGTCATCGAGCACACCCTGACCACCTTCGAGAAGGCCGACTCCATCGACGACATCATCGTGCTGATGGCGCCCGGCTATGTTCCCGACGTCGAGAAGATCGTCGACAAGGCCGGGTTCACGAAGGTCTCCCGGATCATCGAGGGCGGCGCCACCCGGAACGAGACCACCGAGCGCGCCATCGCCGCCCTGGGCGAGGGACTGGCCGAGGGCGAGGACCTCAACGTCCTCTTCCACGACGCCGTGCGCCCCCTGCTCTCGCAGCGCGTCATCGACGACTGCGTCACCGCCCTGGAGCGCTACCAGGCCGTCGACGTCGCCATCCCCTCCGCGGACACCATCATCGTCACCCGCACCCACGGCGAGGACGGAGAGTTCATCACCGACATCCCGGACCGCTCCCGGCTGCGCCGCGGCCAGACCCCGCAGGCCTTCAAGCTCTCCACCATCCGCCGCGCCTACGAGGTGGCGGCCGGCGACCCCAACTTCCAGGCGACGGACGACTGCACGGTCGTCCTGCGCTATCTGCCGGACGTGCCGATCCACGTCGTCGCGGGCGACGAGTACAACATGAAGGTCACCCAGCCCGTCGACGTCTTCATCGCCGACAAGCTCTTCCAGCTCGGCTCCACCGCCGCGCCGGCGCCCAGCGGCGAGGAGGCCTACCGCGAGCTGCTCACCGGCAAGACGCTGGTGGTCTTCGGCGGTTCGTACGGCATCGGCAAGGACATCGCCGAACTCGCCGAGTCCTACGGCGCCACGGTGTACGCCCTCGGCCGCTCCACCACCGGCACCCACGTGGAGAACCCGGAGGAGGTCGACGACGCGCTGTCCCGCGCCTACGCCGAGACCGGGCGCGTCGACTTCGTGGTCAACACCGCGGGCGTGCTGCGCATCGGCAAGCTCGCCGAGACGGACAACGCCACCATCGAGGAGGCCCTGAAGGTCAACTACCTGGCCCCGGTGCAGATCGCTCGATCGGCTTACAAATACCTGACCGAGACCAAGGGCCAGCTGCTGCTGTACACGTCCAGCAGCTACACCCGCGGCCGCGCCGAATACAGCCTCTACTCCTCGACCAAGGCCGCGATGGTGAATCTCACCCAGGCCCTGTCCGACGAGTGGGCCGGCGACGGCATCCGCGTCAACTGCATCAACCCCGAGCGCACGGCCACCCCCATGCGTACCAGGGCGTTCGGCCAGGAGCCCGCGGGCACCCTGCTCTCCTCCGAGGCCGTCGCCCGCACGTCCCTGGACGTGCTGCTGTCCGAGCTCACCGGGCATGTCATCGACGTCCGCCAGCAGGACCCCACGGCGGACGCCACCCGGGCCTCCGGCTTCGAGCAGGCCCTGGCGGGCGTGCTGGACCGCCAGGACGGCATGGCATAATCAGCCGCAAATAGCCATATGAATTTCAGGCCTCTGTGGCTCTCCGTTCACCGGAGCATGCACAGGGGCCTGAATCCATAAAATTCGCCCGAAACCTCTCAAAAGCGTCCGAGATTTCTTATCTGCGACATCAGGACTCTCTTCGGACACCTCGAATACCTGACCGGCCTCCCCCTCCCAGAGCAGGTTCCCCCGTGATAACCAGAGCCATCCGCGTCGCCCGGGTGGGCAGCGCCTCCGAGCTGGCCGCGGCGGCCCTCATGATGCTGGGCTTCCCCTGCCTCATGCTCGCCGCGTTCCTCCCGAGCGTCCCCGCCTTCGCGGCGGCGGCCGTCGTGACGTACCTCGCGGACCACTATCTGCACCGCAAGGGCAGCTATCTCATCGAGCTGCTCGGCAAGGTGCGGGCTGGTCTGTCGATCAGATTCCTGGTCCGGGAGCTGCTGCTGGTCCTGCTGCTGGCCCGGCTCGGCCTGTCGGAGGAGTCCGCCTTCTACGCGGCGCTCGCCTGCTTCACGATCTTCTTCGGACTGCAGGCCCCGCACGGCGCCCTGGTCACCCTGATCGGCAAGCGCCGCTCCATGCCGGTGCAGACCCGCAACGTCGACCTCGCCTCCCGCATCCGCATCCCGGACGCCCCGCCGCGTCTGCTGCTGCGCCGGGCCGGCGAGAAGATGCTCCACCTCGACCTGCCGGCGGTCGTGGGCGTCCTGGTCTACGCCCAGGGCGGCCCCGCGGCGGCCGCGTACGCCGGCGTCGGCGTCACTCTCGGCCTCGGCCTGCTGTACGTCCTCGCCCTGGTGCCGTACCTGCGTGCCAAGCGCATCCCGCCGAAGGCCCCCAAGGTCCTCGCCGCCCTCAGCGCCTGGCTGCGCGAGTACCAGCCGGAGACCGTGCTGTACTTCTCCGGCTCACCGGATTCCGCCTACCAGGTCAACATGTGGCTGGAGACCATGGAGCAGCTGGACTGCCGTCCGCTGATCCTGCTGCGCGAGCACTTCATCCTGGAGAAGCTGGCGCCCACCACCGTCCCTGTCGTCAGCGTGCCCGGGGGAGTGCACCTGATGAACGTGGACCTGTCCATGGTGCGGGTCGCGCTGTACCCGGCGAACGTCGGCAAGAACATCCACATCCTGCGCGTCCCGACCATGAAGCACGTCTTCATCGGCCACGGCGACAGCGACAAGGCCGCCAGCGTCAACCCGTTCAGCAAGGTGTACGACGAGGTGTGGACCGCCGGCCGGGCCGGCCGCGACCGCTACGCCATCGCCGACGTCGGCATCCGCGACGAGGACATCGTCGAGGTCGGCCGCCCGCAGCTCGCCCCGATCCAGCCGTGGAAGGGCATGCCGGTCGAGGACGGCCGCATCCCCACGATCCTGTACGCCCCCACCTGGGAGGGCTGGGACGACAACCCGGGCAACACCTCGCTCCTGCTGGCCGGCGAGAACATCGTGAAGAAGCTGGTCAAGGCCGACCCGCCGGTGCGTGTCGTCTACAAGCCGCACCCCTTCACCGGCACCCGCAGCGCCAAGGCCGGCGCCGCCCACCGCCGGATCCTCGCCCTGATGAAGCAGGCCGCCGCCGAGCGTGCCGCCGACCCGCGCTTCACGGCCGACGCGGCCGCCCAGGCCAAGGCCAAGGCCGAACTGGCGCGCATCGAGCTGCGGCTGACGAAGCTCGCCCAGCGGGACGACCGAGGCGACGAGTCCACCGCCAGCCGCGACGGGCTGGCCGACTACCGCAAGCACGAGGAGACCGCCCGGCTGCGCGCCGAGTGGGACGACGCCTACTGGCGCTCCTTCCCCGCCTGGGAGCACCGGGTCGTCACCGGCACCCAGCCGCGGCTGTACGACTGCTTCAACATCGCCGACGCGATGGTCTCCGACATCTCCAGCGTGGTCTCCGACTTCATCGCCAGCGGCAAGCCGTACGCCGTGACCGATTCGGCCGGGCTGGGCGCGGAGGAGTTCAAGCGGCAGAACACCGCCGTGCGCGCCGCCGTGCTCCTCGACAACAGCGCCGAGGGACTCGACGCGCTGCTGGCCGCCGTACGCGACCCGGCCGCCGATCCGCTGGCCGAGGACCGCAAGGAGCTGAAGGAGTACCTGCTCGGTCCCGACGAGCCGACGTCGATCGAGCGCTTCAACACCGCGCTCGCCGACCTCGCGCTCAAGGCGGAGGCGCGCAACGCGGCCCAGGTCGCGCGGGCCGCCGCGAGCGATGCCGTGCCGGAGCAGAAGGGCGTGCGCGCCGGCTGATCGCGGCCGTTCACGGAAAAGGGCTCGACCCCCCGACGGGTCGGGCCGTTTTTCGTTCCCGTTCGACCGATTCTGTGGCAGGGGTCACATCTCCTGGGTGAACCTCGCGCAACCGCCCTCCGTCTATCAGGTAGTCATAGAGATGATGAGAGGGAAATCCGCCGATAAGGGGGGATAGGTGGCCATTGTGGAACCAGACGTCAGTGTGATCATCGGGGCATACGAGGCCATGCCCTATTTGGTCGAGTGCCTGGCGTCGGTCGAGGCGCAGACCCTCGACCCCGCGCGGATCGAGGTCATCGCGGTCGATGACGGTTCCACCGACGGCACCGGCGACTGCCTGGAGGAGTTCGCCGCCCGCGTTCCCATGCAGGTCACCGTCATCCGGCAGGAGAACTCCGGCGGCCCCAGCGGCCCGCGCAACGTCGGCCTGGCCAAGGCGAGCGGACGCTATGTCTTCTTCCTCGACGCCGACGACCGGCTCGGGCCCGAGGCCCTGGAGCGCATGGTCGCCATGGCCGACAAGAACGGCACGGACGTCGTCCTCGGCCGGGTCGAGGGCATCAACCGCAAGCCGCCCGGCTCGATGTGGGGCAAGACCCTCGACCGCACGGACGTCTACTCCTCCAACATCAAGTTCACGCTCAGCGCCCAGAAGCTGTTCCGCCGCGCGCTCCTTCAGCGGTACGACATGCGCTTCGACGAGTCCCTGTGGACCGGCGAGGACGCGGTCTTCACGATGGAGGCGTATCTGCGGGCGGACGGCGTCTCCGTGATCGCCGACTACACCTGCTACTACCTGGTGGGCCGCACCGACGGCAAGCACGTGACCAAGCAGGGCGGTTACCTCAAGCGCTTCGACTCCGCGCGCGCCCTGATGGGCCTGCTGGAGCGGATGCTCCCGCCGGGCGCCAAGCGGGACGTACTCATGGTCCGGCCGTTCGTCGTCACGCTGCTGCCCCAGTTCGGGCCCGGCTTCCTCATCAACAGCGAGGAGGTCCGCACAACCAAACTGGAGCTGGCCAAGCCCCTGATGGACGCCTACTGGAACGAGGGCGTGGCCCAGCGGCTGAAGGTCGAGGAGCGGCTGCGGCTGGAGCTGCTGGCGAGGGAGCGGGTCGATCTGCTCGACGAGGTGCTGGAGTTCCTCCGCGACAAGCGGACACCCGAGCCCGTCCTGGAGAAGCGGGGCACCCGCCTCTATCTCGCCTACCCGCACTTCCGGTCCAAGGAGGCCGGCCTGCCCGACCGGATCTACCTCGCGGAGGCGCGCGAGGCCAAGGCGTACCCGGGCTGGCGCGAGGGCTCGACCTCGTCTTTCCTGCGGCGTGCGGTCCGCAAGGTGCGACGGCTGGTCTCGGCCCGGCGCAACCCGTCCCGCGGGGCGGCCGCGGCCTGAGTCTTCCGGCTCGGTCCCTCCGGGGGGATGGACCGGGCCGGTGTGTCCCGTCGCGACTCTCCTGGCGCGCTGTTACGCGCCGGTGTGTCCCATCGCGACTCTCCCGATGGGCCGTTACGTGCCCTTACGTGCCCGAGCCGAGGGCGCGCCGCACCTGGCCGCCCACCACGCGGCGGGCGCGGCGGTAGACCGCGGGGAGCGGTCCGGCGGCCTGCGCGAGGGCCTTGGTGCCCGCTCGCGCCTTGGCCAGCTCCTTGGTGAGCTGCGCGTTGTGCGTGTCCAGCTCGGTGATGCGCTGCTGGAGCCAGCCGAAGCGGCTGGTCAGTGACGTGGGGTCGGTGTCGTTCCAGGGGCGGATGGCGGCCGGGAACGTCAGCGACCGCAGCTTCTTGTCGAACTCCGCGCCGCCGTCGCCGTGCGTGAAGGTGTTCTCCAGCCCGTTCTTGTCCAGGAACGCGGTGAAGCGGTCGAAGCGCTCCTGGTGGTTGCCGGTCAGCGCACGGAAGTCGGCCTTCTCGTACAGCTCGGCCGGGTCGGTGTCGGCGGGGGTCTGGTCGAGCCGCTGGTGCGGGATCTCGAAGTAGCGGCACAGCTCCAGCGTGCGGGAGTCGAAGGCCAGCACTGTCGCGGGGGTGCCGGCGAGCAGCGCGGCGATGCTGCCGTGGATGCGCGAGCCGAAGGAGTAGTCGACGTCGCGCAGGTCGTCGATCCAGGTCACCGGGTCGATGTAGACGCGGGCCTTGTCCTCCCGGTACATCGGGTGGTCCGGGTGCGTCGGCATCTCGATGATCCGGCCGGCCGCGGAGTCCACGTCCCGCCAGTGCAACTGCCGGGCGTCGGTGGTGTTCTGACCGATGTACACCAGGTTCGGGTAGCGCTCGTGCGCCCGGGCGATGATCTTGTGCAGTCCGCCGCCGAGCACCGCCGTGTGCGAGCCGTTGACCGCGATCCGCGCATCGGCGGTGAGCCGTGGCACCTTCTTCTCCACGGGGAGCCGGTCGCCGTGGAGGAACATCGACGGGCAGCCGATGATCTCGACGTCCTTGAAGCCCATGTCGTTCAGATAGGCCGCGGTGAACTCGCCGCGCACCCCGATCGACGCGCTGCGCTCCAGCACCGCCGCGCAGAAGTCGCGGACGGTGGGCTCCATGGCCGCCAGTCGCCCCGGGTGGTACGTGATGCCGGTCTGCGCGCCCACGCCGAGGATCACCACCGGGATCCGCAGCTTGCGTATCAGCCTGGTCAGGCGCTGCAGGGACGCCTCGAACGTGGGCCGGAAGGCGTTGGCTAGCGGCACGACGAAGGCGTCGTACTCCTCGTTGATCCGTCCGGCCGCCGCGACGTCGCTGCGCACGCCGTTGGAGAAGACCTCCTGCCGGGGCGTGCTGAGGATCTTGTGCGCGGCGTCACTGAAGATCAGATTGCCGGAGTTGGAGGCGATGACGTCTCGGTGGATGGCTTCCTCGACGGGGACGACGTCGAAGGGGCTCTTCCCCGACCTCATGAGGATGCGCTTCACAGGGCGAACAGTAGGTGACACAAACCACGAAAATAGTTTGTCGTCTCTTTAATTTCTATGAGTAACCGGCACAACCTTTTTGCCGTACGCGAACGTGCGGCAAAGTCGTAGCCCAGGGAGGAGTCCGGTGCGTGGACCGGTGCGCGGCGACCCGGTCCGTTCGCGTAGATTGCCAGGGGGTCCGGCTAGCGTGTGAGGGGACGAAGACCAGGTGGCAGGGGCAAGGCAGGCCGTGCGTGAGGCCCACAGGATCGTCGTCAAGGTGGGCTCCTCCTCGCTGACCACCGCCTCCGGCGGACTCGACGCCGACCGCGTCGACGCGCTCGTCGACGTCCTCGCCAAGAGCCGCAGCGGCGGGGAGAAGGAGATCGTCCTCGTCTCCTCCGGCGCCATCGCCGCCGGTCTCGCGCCGCTCGGGCTGCGCCGCCGCCCCAAGGACCTCGCCCGCCAGCAGGCCGCCGCCAGCGTCGGCCAGGGCCTCCTCGTCGCCCGCTACACCGCCTCCTTCGCCCGCTACGGCGTCCGCGTCGGCCAAGTCCTGCTGACCAGCGACGACATGAGCCGCCGCGCCCACCACCGCAACGCCTCCCGCACCCTCGACAAGCTCCTCGCGATGGGTGCCCTCCCGGTCGTCAACGAGAACGACACCGTCGCCACCGACGAGATCCGCTTCGGCGACAACGACCGCCTCGCGGCCCTGGTGGCACACCTGGTCCACGCCGACCTGCTGGTGCTGCTCTCCGACATCGACGGGGTCTACGACGGCGACCCCAGCAAGCCCGGCACCTCCCGGATCGCCGAGGTGCGGGGCCCCGCCGACCTCGCCGAGGTGGAGATCGGCAGCGCCGGCAAAGCCGGGGTCGGCACCGGCGGCATGGTCACCAAGGTCGAGGCCGCCCGGATCGCCGCCCACGCCGGCATCCCCGTGGTGCTGACCAGCGCCGTCCACGCCGCCGAGGCCCTGGCCGGCGGCGACACCGGCACCTACTTCCTGCCCACCGGCAAGCGCTCCGCCGACCGGCTGCTCTGGCTCCAGCACGCCTCCACCCCCCAGGGGGCGCTGACCCTCGACGACGGCGCGGTCAAGGCGGTCGTCGAGCGGCGCACGTCACTGCTGCCGGCCGGGATCGCCGCCGTCGAGGGCGAGTTCAGCGCGGGCGACCCGGTCGAGCTGCGCGACGGCGCCGGGCGCGCCGTGGCCCGCGGGCTGGTCAACTTCGACGCCAAGGAGATCCCCCAGCTCATCGGGCGCTCGACCCGCGAGCTGGCGCGCGAGCTGGGCCCGGCCTACGAGCGGGAGGTCGTCCACCGGGACGACCTGGTGCTGCTGCACGCCTAGGGCCTGTCCGGCGGATCATGCCGCAGACGCGGGGCCTGGCACGCCCATCTGCGGCGTTGTCGTCGCTTGCCGATGCTCCGCATCGCCGCGCTCCTCCGCCTTGCAGCTGGCCGCACCAGGCCCCGCTCGCCTGCGCTGACGAGGTCCCGCCGATATCCTGCGACCTGATCCGCCGGACAGGCCCTAGCCGCGAGGCCCCGACGCGGGATGGGTGTGTCGAACAACCATCTGCGGTGCGTCGAACGGCCCGTACCGGTGGGGGACGTTCCGTGAAACCGCCCCAAGGACGTCCGCCGCCTGCCAACTTTGTCTGTGGGACAGATTCCGCACGAACCCTGTGCAGGCGTACGGCGTGGCTGCGCGGGCGTATGGCGTAAAGGAGGCCGTCGTGAGACGAGTGCGCCCTGGGGTGGCGGCGGCCCGTGACAGCGCCGGCGGCTCCGGCGGGGCGGCGTCCTCACGCGCGGGCGGCGAGGAGCGGACCCTGACCAGCGTCGCCGCCGGCGAGCACTACGAGGAGCCGAAGGACCTGCCCCGGCTGTGGCACGTCACCCTCAGCGTCTCCGGCGACGAGGTCCCCCTCACGGACCTGCGGCGCGCCCTGGAACAGCTCGCCCACGACCACCCCTTCCTCCTCACCAGCAGATACGCGAACGACCACGCCGAGATCCGCTACTGGGAGGAGGCCCGCGACCTGCACGACGCGGCCGCCGTCGCCCTGCGCCTGTGGGGCGAGCACCGGCAGACCTCCGGACTGCCCGCCTGGGAGATCGTCGGCCTGGAGGTCATCGACCGCGGGACCTATCACCAGCGCATCGCCGAGGGCTACGGACCGTCCCCCGCCACCCCGGTCGGCGTGCATCCCTTTTGATCCGCGCTGGGCGCTTGTCCCGGGTTCGGCCCTTGTCTCGGGGTTTGGGATGAGCGATGAGCGCACGCGCGCCGCGCACTACCCTTCCTACATGACCACGCTCTCGCCGTACGACTCCATGTCCCCGGTCACCCAGGCCGCCTACCGCGCCAAGGCCGCCGCCGCCGACCTCGCCCCGCTGCCGCGGGCCGCGAAGGACGACGCGCTGCTCGCCATCGCGGACGCGCTGGAGGTCCGTACGAGCGAGATCGTCGAGGCCAACGCCAAGGACATCGCCAAGGCCCGCGAGGCCGGCACCAGCGAGTCCGTCGTCGACCGGCTGACCCTCACCCCCGAGCGGGTGCGGGCCATCGCCTCCGACGTCCGGGACGTCGTCGCCCTGCCCGACCCGGTCGGCGAGGTCGTGCGCGGCTCCACGCTGCCCAACGGCATCGACCTGCGCCAGGTCCGGGTCCCCCTCGGCGTCGTCGGAATCATCTACGAGGCCCGGCCGAACGTCACGGTCGACGCCGCCGCCCTCTGCCTGAAGTCCGGCAACGCCGTGCTGCTGCGCGGCTCCGCCTCCGCCTACGAGTCCAACACCGCCCTCGTCCGGGTGATCCGCGACGCCGTCGGCGGCGCCGGGCTGCCGGCCGACGCCGTCCAGCTGGTGCCGGGGGAGAGCCGCGAGAGCGTCCGCGAGCTGATGCGCGCCCGCGGGCTCGTCGACGTCCTCATCCCGCGCGGCGGCGCCTCCCTGATCCGGACCGTCGTGAGCGAGTCCATCGTCCCCGTCATCGAGACCGGCACCGGCAACTGCCACGTCTACGTCGACGCGCACGCCGACCTCGACATGGCGATCGACATCCTGATCAACTCCAAGGCCCAGCGCGTCAGCGTCTGCAACGCCGCCGAGACGCTGCTGGTCCACCAGGACATCGCCCCCGAGTTCCTGCCGCGCGCCCTGGACGCCCTCGCCGACGCCGGCGTCACCGTCCACGCCGACGAGCGGGTCATGGCGTACGCCAAGGACTCCAAGGCGACCGTCGTCGAGGCCACCACCGACGACTGGGAGACGGAGTATCTGTCGTACGACATCGCCGCCGCCGTCGTCGACTCCCTCGACCGGGCCGTCGAGCACATCCGGCTGTGGACCTCCGGCCACACCGAGGCGATCGTCACCACCTCGCAGCAGGCCGCCCGCCGCTTCACCCAACTGGTCGACTCGACCACGGTCGCGGTGAACGCCTCCACGCGCTTCACCGACGGCGGCCAGTTCGGCTTCGGCGCGGAGATCGGCATCTCCACCCAGAAGCTGCACGCCCGTGGCCCGATGGGCCTGCCGGAGCTGACCAGCACCAAGTACATCGTGACGGGCGACGGGCACGTACGGCGCTGAGCCGCGCCGCTCGACGGGCACCTCTGGCGCTCGCCCGGCGGTGCCCGAGCCGCTTCGGCCAGGCGTCTCACCTGGCGGATAATTTCCGTACCGTCTGCCCAAATTGACCCCCCAGGTCTACTCTGGATCCGTGCCGGAGGACGTGGGGGGCACGCCGTTCCCGGACGGCTGGGAGCCCGACGACGACCACGACCGCGGGGTGTCGGACGAAGAGTTCGCCTCCGTGGTCTTCGACGAGGCCTTCGTACAGGCGGCCACAGTGCACGAGCCGAGCGCCGTCGAGCGCCTCCTGGCCGCCGCACAGGCCAGAGCGGAGGCCTCCGAGGCCGAGGCCCGCCGCGCCCACCGCCGCGGCGAGCGGTACGACGACGCCTACGGCCCCGACGGACCGGGTGATTTCGGCCATGATCCGGACTACGACGATCCGGACGACACCGACACCTTCGACGACCGCTACGGACCCCACGGGCCCTACGGCAAACAGGTGGTTCGCTGGCACCGCCCCGTCGCCTGGATGCTCGCCGTGGTGATGGGCGTCGGCATGGTCGCGCTGGCCTTCGCCGCCGTCTACCGGGGGGCCTCCTCGGGCAGCCGCGACCAGGTCCCGTTGCCGGCCTCGACCGGCCTGGAGCAGGGGAACCCGGCGACGCCGTCCGCGTCCGCCAGCTACTCCCAGCCACCCGTTCCGGCGGCGCCGCGCACCCCGTGAGGGCACGCCCGAAACCCCTCGCGAACCTGGTGAGAACCTGTCAGAACTTGTCGTGTAGCAGGGCGTTTACCCGGGCCCCCGGAGACCTACTCTGAAAGTATGGGCGGGCCTGGAAACCCACCTGAGGGGACACCCGAGGGCGCCCCCGGAGGTGGAGAGGACGAATACCGATCCGTCGTCTTCGACGAGTCGTTCGTCCGTGCTGCCCGCCTTCAGGAGTACTCCGCCGAGGAGCGGATGGGCGATCACACACCCGCCGTCCGCCGCCGCCCGTCACTGCACCGGGGGCTGTCCCGGCAGGCGCTCGTCCTGGTCCTGCTGATCGCGCTCGCCCTCGGCACGGCGATCTACATGGGCCTGCGCAACCCCTACCAGTCACCGACCGCCCGGCAGCCCGCCGAGCCCCTGCGGATGACGGTCATCCCGCTCGCCCCACCGGGCAAGGTGCCCGGCGCGGCCGACCCGGAGCACCTGTACGCGCAGAGTCCCGCCGCCCAGTTCCGCATCGGCGCCGAGGGTATTCCGCTGCCGGCCTCGCGGCGCACCGCGCACTTCTCCGACAGCCAGGTGGTCACCGCGCTGACCACGGCGAAGGAGTACATCGTGCACTCCGCGCTGTACCCGGAGGTGCTCACCGGGCAGCAGGTACGGCCGGTGCGGATGCTGCTCGACGGCGACCAGCTGGACCAGTTCGACGAGAGCTTCGACCACCCGACGGCGGACGGGCGGCACGCGCCCACCGGCTGGCTGGTCCGCTTCGACCCGGCGCAGGCCGAGCTGGCCGACCAGAGGATCCGCGTCCAGGGCACGCTGCAGGCCGCCGAGACCGACTCGGCCACCCTCGAGGTGACCGCCGACCACACCTTCGTCTACGCCCTGCGCCCGGCCGGCGCCGATGTCACGTCCCCGGCCTCCCTGTTCACCGTCCGCCGCGAGCTGCACTTCCGCTTCGACCGGGACGACCTGCGCCTGCACCAGGCCCAGCTGATCGTCTCCTATGTGCAGGCGGGCCCCCTGTCCTGCACCGACGACACGACCAACCATCTGCACCCGCTGCTGGCCGGCACGACGGCCAGGACCGGAGGCCCGGCCGGCACCGACCCGTACGCGACGGGCGGAGTGACGGCCCTGTGCGGAACCCTCTCGGTGAGCGCGCAGCCGAAGGTGTGAGGACGCGCGGTGGTGAGTCAGTGGGTCAGGTGGGTCAGTCCTCGTCCGTCGGCCGCTCGTCCGACGGGGGCGCCTGCCGGTCCTGCGGAGGGGCGGAACCCGCGAAGCCGCTGAAGCCTCGCCGCACCCGGCCTCCCAGGTCGCCCGCACCGCCCGCGATGTCGGTGACCAGCTTCATCAGCGGGTCCTTCGACGTCTTGACGTGGGTCGTGTAGTGCGCGGCCGACTCGCGGAAGGAGTCGCTGACCGAGGTGTCCTTGTCCTCGGTGCGCCGCGGGTAGTGACCGTCCATGAGCCGCTGGTAGTCGCGGGACTCCGACCACTTCTTCAGCTCCGCCGCGCGGACCGTGGTGAAGGGGTGGGAGCGGGGCAGCACGTTCAGGATCTTCAGGACCGAGTCGCGCAGGTCGCCGCCCGCCTCGTACTCCTCGGCCTGCTTGAGGAACGCGTCCACGTTCATCTCGTGCAGATGGTTGCCGCCCGCGATCTTCATCAGACCGCGCATCGACGCCTGGAGATCCTGCCCGACGAGGAGACCGGCCCGGTCGGCGGACAGCTCCGACTTGCGGAACCACTCCCGCAGCGCCGTGACGATCGCCAGGATCGCCAGGTTGCCCAGCGGGATCCACGCGATCCGCAGCGCCAGGTTCGTCAGGAACAGCAGGATCGTGCGGTACACCGAGTGCCCGGAGAGGGCGTGGCCGACCTCGTGGCCGATGACCGCCCGCATCTCCTCCTCGTCGAGCAGCTCGACGAGTCCGGTGGTGACCACGATGATCGGCTCGTCCAGGCCGATGCACATCGCGTTGGGCTGCGGGTCCTGAGTGACGTACATCGGCGGGACCTTCTCCAGGTCCAGGATGTAACAGGCGTCCCGCAGCATGTCGTTGAGGTGGGAGAACTGCTGGTCCGACACCCGCACCGAGTCGGACAGGAACAGCAGCCGCAGGCTCCGCTCGGGCAGCAGCCCGCTGAGCGCCTTGAACACCGTGTCGAAACCGCTCAGCTTGCGCAGCGCGACCAGCGCCGACCGGTCGGCCGGGTGCTCGTACGCACGCGAGGAGATCCCCGGGAAGCGCCTGCGCTGCCTGCTCGGCACGTGCTCGTGCCCGCTGTGCTCGTGGCCGTCGTCGGACATGTCTCCCCCATGTGCGTGTGAGTGGGCCTTTGCGGACCCTTGTGCGACCCTTTGCGCCCCCGAAGCGAGGTCCAGCCTAGGCGGAGTTACGGTGGACGGGCACTACAGCGAAGGAGTTCCGCGCCATGGAACACATCCCCGCAGCCGCCTGGATCACCGCGGCCGCGACCGGCGACCAGCACCCAGGAGCGGGCAATCTGCTCCGGATCGTACTGATCGTGATGGTCGTGGGCTGTGTGCTCACGGCGTGGTTCCTGCTCCGGGGCTACAAGCAGAAGGACGACTGAGGATCCGGGAAGGTTCCCCAACGGCGGAGTCGGCGTGATCGCCCTCAGGGCGGCCGCTTACGATGGGCCGACGTCTTTATCCCGCCCACACCGGATAGGTCCTGCCGAAGATGAGCTTCCACAGCGCAGCTGCCCAGTTGGTCACCATCGCCGCCGAGGGCGAGGAGCACGGCGGCAACCACGAGAGCCTGAGCCCCTACCTCACCGGTGGTGGCGCCTTCGTCATCCTGCTGCTCCTGCTGTGGGTCACCACCCGCTTCAACCGCGACCGCTGAGCCCGCACGTGTCCATAACGGGACACCCGGGGCATCCGCGCATCCGCCGGCCGGAGCCCCTCAGGACGGGCCGGTAGGGTCTGCACGCATGGGAGAGCAGGACATGCCTACCGGTCCGTCGAACCCCGGCAAACGCCGCCTCGGCGTCATGGGCGGGACGTTCGATCCGATCCACCACGGACACCTCGTGGCGGCCAGTGAGGTCGCCGCGCAGTTCCACCTGGACGAGGTCGTCTTCGTCCCGACCGGCCAGCCGTGGCAGAAGACCCACCGCGACGTCTCCCCGGCCGAGGACCGCTATCTGATGACGGTCATCGCGACCGCCGAGAACCCCCAGTTCTCGGTGAGCCGCATCGACATCGACCGCGGCGGCCCCACCTACACCGTGGACACCCTGCGCGATCTGCGGGCCCTCAACCCCGACACCGACCTGTTCTTCATCACCGGTGCCGACGCCCTCGCCCAGATCCTCACCTGGCGGGACTCGGAGGAGCTGTTCTCCCTCGCGCACTTCATCGGCGTCACCCGGCCCGGTCACCACCTGACCGACCCCGGGCTGCCGGAGGGCGGCGTCTCCCTCGTGGAGGTCCCCGCGCTCGCCATCTCCTCGACGGACTGCCGCGCGAGAGTCGCCAAGGGCGACCCCGTCTGGTATCTGGTGCCGGACGGAGTCGTGCGCTACATCGACAAGCGCGAGCTGTACCGCGGCGCGTGAGGCGAGCGGGCCGAGAGGGGTACCGGTGAACGACCGATACGACGCGGGCTACGGAGAGGCCCCCTACGAACTCGTCGGCTACGACGAGTACGGGCAGCCTGTCTACCGGCAGGTCGCGCCCCCGCAGGCGCCCCCGCAGCAGCAGCCGTACGACCCGTACGCCCAGCAGCAGGCGTACGACTACGGACAGCAGGGCTACGGCTACGACCCGTACGCCACCGGCCAGCAGCAGCCCGCGCCGTCGTACGACACCGGTCGGCAGGCCCCCGTGCCCTCGTACGACACCAGTCGGCAGGCCCCCGTCCGTGACCCCTACGACACCGGTAGCCGGCCCGTGCAGGGCGGCGGCTCCGGCGGACCCGCCCCGTACGACCCCTACGGGCGGACGGCCGCCAGTGGCCAGCAGCCGCGCGTCGCCGAGCAGACCGCCTACATCCCCCAGCAGTCCGGCCCCGCGGAGCCGGAGCGGGAACCGGAGGAGGCGCCCGGCCCGCCCCAACGGGACTACCACACCGGTCAGTTCGCCTTCGTCGAGGAGCCGGACACCGACTCCGAGGACGTCATCGACTGGCTGAACTTCACCGAGAACCGCACCGAGCGGCGCGAGGAGGCCAAGCGTCGCGCCCGCAGCCGGCTCGTCGCCCTCGTCGTCGTCCTCGCCCTGGTCGCCGTCGGCGGTGCCGGCTACCTCTGGTACGCCGGGAAGCTGCCCGGCCTGTCGTCCTCCGACAGCAGGACCGGCACCACCACGTCCCCCGCCGCCCAGAAGCGCGATGTGATCGTGGTGCATCTGCACGACACCGCGCAGGGCGGCACCGCCACCGCGCTGCTCGTCGACAACACCACCACCCGGCAGGGCACCACCGTCCTGCTGCCCAACTCCCTTGTCCTCACGGACGACGACGGCACCACCACGACCCTCGCCAAGTCCGTCGAGGACGACGGCTCCGCCGGCACCCGCGAGGCCCTCGACACCGTCCTCGGCACCAGCATCCAGGGCACCTGGCGACTGGACACCCCCTATCTGCAGAACCTCGTCGACCTCGTCGGCAACATCGAGGTCGACACCAACGCCGACGTGCCCGACCCGAAGGCCAAGAAGGGCCAGGCGCCCCTCGTCCACAAGGGCGAGAGCCAGACCCTCAGCGGCAAGACCGCCGTCGCCTACGCCACCTACCGCGCCGCCGGCGAGGCCCAGAACGCCCAGCTGGAGCGGTTCGGCCAGGTCATGCAGGGCGTGCTGCGCAAGCTGTCCTCCGACGCGCAGGGTGCGACGGTCACCGTGCAGACACTGGCGCAGATCCTTGACCCCTCGCTCACCGACAAGGACCTCGGCACCTTCCTCGCCGGACTCGCCGACCTCGCCAAGGGCGGCGACTACAAGACCGCCCTGCTGCCCGTCCAGAGTGACGGCACCCTGAACACCGAGGCCAGCGCGAGCGTGGTCAAGGACGTCCTCGGCGGCACCGCGAAGAGCCCCGACAAGGGCGCGGCGGTGAGCGTCTCCGTCCAGAACGCCAGCGGCGTCAAGGCGGACATCGAGGACGCGCGCGTGGTCCTCCTCAACGGCGGCTTCACCTTCCTGGAGGCCGGGACCGCCTCGGAGACCCGGTCCACGTCGAAGGTGCTGTACGCGGACGCCGCCGACAAGGAGAACGCCGCCGAGGTCGCCAAAACCCTGGGCCTGCCGCCCGGCGCCGTCGCGAAGGGCGCCGTCTCCGGCAACGCGGATGTGTCGGTGGTCCTCGGCAAGGACTACAAACCCTCGTCGGCCTCGTCGGCCTCGTCGTCGTAGGGGCCCGGCACCCGGGCTCCCGCCGGTGACGCGGGGTGCCGTCTCCCATCGCATAGGGGCCGTCGGCGGTCCGTGAGACCCTTGAGGACAAGTGACCGCCGACGGAAAGCCATGTAGTGACCGCCACCGACCGTTCTCTCGAGCTCATCCACACCGCCGCGCAGGCGGCCGCCGACAAGCTCGCGCACGACATCATCGCCTACGACGTCAGCGATGTGCTGTCGATCACGGACGCCTTCCTGCTGGCCTCCGCGCCCAACGACCGCCAGGTCAAGTCGATCGTCGACGAGATCGAGGAGCGGCTCCTGAAGGAGCTGGGCGCCAAGCCGGTGCGCCGCGAGGGCGACCGCGAGGCCCGCTGGGTCCTGCTCGACTACGTCGACATCGTCGTCCACGTCCAGCACAGCGAGGAGCGCGTCTTCTACGCCCTGGAGCGGCTGTGGAAGGACTGCCCCGAGCTGGAGCTGCCCGAGGACGCCCAGGCGACCCGCGGCAAGGCCGAGGAGCACGCCAAGCTGCAGGCCGCCCAGGACGCGGCCGAACCGGGCGGTGACTGGTGAGCGCCACGGGTGAGGTGACCGACCGCAAGGCCGGCCGGGGCCGCCGCGTCATCCTGTGGCGCCACGGCCAGACCTCCTGGAACGTGGAGCGCCGCTTCCAGGGCTCCACCGACGTGGCGCTCACCGAGACGGGCCTGTCCCAGGCCCGTCGCGCGGCCCGGCTGCTCGCCTCCCTCGCGCCGGACGCCATCGTCTCCTCCGATCTGTCCCGGGCCGCCCGCACGGCCGCCGAGCTGGCCGCGCTCACCGGCCTGGAGGTGACCCACGACGAGGCGCTGCGCGAGACGTACGCGGGCGTGTGGCAGGGACTCACGCACGACGAGATCGTGGCCCGCTACGGCGACGAGTACGCCGCGTGGAAGCGCGGGGAGCCGGTCCGCCGCGGCGGCGGCGAACTGGAGACGGAGGTCGCCGACCGCGCCGCGCCCGTCGTCCAGCGGCACGTGGAGAAGCTGCCCGAGGACGGCACGCTCGTGGTGGTCAGCCACGGCGGCACCATCCGCACGACCATCGGCCGGCTGCTCGGCCTGGACGCCCACAACTGGGAGAGCCTCGGCGGCCTCTCCAACTGCTGCTGGTCCGTCCTCGGCGAGGGCGCCCGCGGCTGGCGCCTGCTGGAGCACAACGCCGGCACACTGCCCGAGCCGGTCCTCGGCGACGACGACTAGGGCCTGTCCGTAGGAGGGTGGGCCGGGTCCGGAGCCCGCTCTTTCGGTCCCGGAACCCGGTCCGGGACCCGGATTTCACTTTCTGGCAGGTCGCAGGCTAAAGTTCTTCTTGTTCGCCCCGCCGAGCGGGAAGCGAAACGCCATGTGGCTCCACCACATGGGAGGGGCTATAGCTCAGTTGGTAGAGCGCCTGCATGGCATGCAGGAGGTCAGGAGTTCAATTCTCCTTAGCTCCACTGATCGACACTCTGTTGAGTTGTCAAAGATCGGTAGATGAGGATCCCGTCCCGCGAGGGGCGGGATTTTTCATTGCCCGGACGGCATCTCCCGGCACAGGCTCCGCAGCATCGCCGTGCGCCGCGCGGTCTCCTCGTCGTCCGGCGTGTAGACGACGATCCGGCACTCCGGCATCCCGTCGACGGACAGCGACACCGACGTCATCCGCAGCTCGCCCGCCAGCGCGTGCCGGAAGACCTTCACGCGGCGGCCCGGCTCCGCCACGTCACCGGACTCCCAGAGCCGCGCGAACAGCGGGCTCGCGGCCGCCAGCGCGCGTATGAACTCCTCCCAGGCCGGCTCGCCGGCATGCAGCCCGTACGCCGAGCGCAGTGTCGCCACCATCACCGGCAGCTCCGTCTCCCGGAACATCAGCGGGCACTCCGTCTCGGGCACCGTGAACAGTGCCCACAGGGCGTTGGTCGCGGGCGTGCCGCCGTGCTCCGCCGGCCGGAAGAACAGGTCGCAGTAGACCGGGTTGGCGGCCAGGATGTCGTAGCGCGAGTTGTAGACCACGGCCGGGCGCGGGGCGAGGGCGTCGATGATGGCCTGGATCTCCGGGCCCACGCGCTGGGCCGGCGGCTCGGGCGCGGACAGATACGGCACCTCCGCCAGATGGAACAGATGCTCCCGCTCCGGCGGGTCCAGACGCAGGGTGCGCGCCACCGCGTTCAGCACCTGCGCCGACGCGTTGATCGGGCGGCCCTGCTCCAGCCATGTGTACCAGGTCACACCCACGCCGGAGAGCTGGGCGACCTCCTCGCGGCGCAGCCCCGGTGTGCGGCGCCGGAGGCCCGGCGGCATCCCCACGTCCGCCGGTGTCACCCGGGCGCGCCTGCTGCGCAGAAAGGCGGCCAGCTCCGGCCGGCGCCGCTGTGCGGTCCCCGTCATCGCGTTGCCCCTCATCACGTCCCCCGTCATCACGTCCCCCATCGTCATCTCCCCATGGTCGATGCCCGACCCGTCCCCTGACAGGTGCTGTCAGTACCAGCATCGGCGGGCACTCGGCACCCGTACCCGGGCGCGGTCAGGCTCGACGGCATGACGACGACACCCCGGACGGGACCACGGTCCGCACCCGGTCCGATCACTACGGAAAGTAAACACCCCGCCACTGACAATCGCCCCGGGCCGCTGCTCGCGCTGGTCCTCGCGGCCCAGTTCATGGCGCTGCTCGACGTCTTCATCGTGAACGTCGCGGCCCCCACCATCGGTTCCGACCTGCACGCCTCCGGCGCCGACCTGCAACTCGTCGTGGCCGGCTACGCCATCACCTACTCGGTGCTGCTGATCACCGGCGCCCGGCTCGGCGACCGCTTCGGCCACGGCCGGGTCCATCTCGCCGGCCTCGCCGTGTTCACCGCGGCCTCCCTCGCCTGCGGGCTCGCCCAGGGCAGCACCGAGCTGATCGGCTTCCGGCTGGTGCAGGGCGCCGGGTCGGCGCTAATGATCCCGCAGGTGCTCAGCCTGATCCAGCGCTCCTTCACCGGCGAGGCCCGGATGCGGGCGCTCGGCGCCTACTCGGCGGTCCTCGCCGTCGGCGCGGCGGCCGGGCAGGTGCTCGGCGGCGTCCTGGTCAGCGCCGACCTCCTGGGCACCGGCTGGCGGCCGGTCTTCCTGGTGAACGTGCCGGTCGGCCTCGTCCTGCTCGTCGCCGGGCGACGCGTCCTGCCGCGGGGGAGCGGGACGGATCGCGCACGCGGGCTCGACGGGCCCGGCCTGGTCCTGCTGGGGGCGGCCGTCTCCCTGATCGCCGTGCCCCTGGTGCTCGGACAGGAACAGGACTGGCCCCTGTGGTCCTGGCTGTCCCTGGCCGCCGGCGCCGTCGTGTTCACCCTCTTCTGCTTCTACGAGGCGGGGCTCGCCCGGCGCGGCGGCGCCCCGCTCATCGCGCCCCGCGTCCTGCGCCACCCCGGCATGCGCCTCGCCGTCCTGCGCATCGCGGCGATCATGGCGGTCAACGGGGGCTTCCTGTTCGTGCTGACCCTGCACGTCCAGGGCGGCCTCGGCTACAGCGCGCTGCGCGCGGGGCTCACCTTCGCGCCGACCGCCCTCGTCTTCGGCGTGGTCGGACTGACCTGGCGCACCTGGCCCGCCGCCCTTCAACGGGTCCTGGTTCCGGCCGGGTTCGCGCTCACCGCGCTCGCCGTGACCGGAGTCGGCCTGGCGCTCAAGGGCGGCGGCGACGGCAGACTTGCGGTGTTCGGGGCGTACACGGCCCTGGGGGCGGGGCTCGCGCTCGCCTTCAGCCCGACGCTCACCCGGGCGCTGGCCGGGGTGCGGCCGCAGGACGCGGCGGACGCCAGCGGGCTGCTCGCCACGGTCACCCAGCTCGGCCAGCTGATCGGAGTGGCCGCGTTCGGCGCACTCTTCTTCGACCGGCTTGAGTCACTCGGGGCCCCGCGGGCGTATACCTCTGCGGAAGCGCTCTTCACCTGCATGGTGGTGCTCGCCGCGACCGCCGCGGTGGGTGCGGTGTCCGGACTGGTACGACGGCGTCGCTGACCGTATTGGCCCGGCCGTGGCAGAATCAAACGGCCGGAAGGGGGCGCGGCCCGACGGGAGGGAGTAGTGATGCCTGCCAGCATCCTCGGAGAGGTCGGTCACCTCTTCGAAGCGGCGTTGATACGGGACACGGTGACCCGCCTCAGCTGCCCCTCCTGCGGTTCCGCGCATGTGGCCCAGGTCCTCGGGGACAACGGCGGCATTTCTTACGTGTGCACGTCCTGCGGCCACAGCTGGAGCTGATCGATGGGTGCACACAGGCGAAAGTGCGACTGGTGCGGTAGCGGCAACCCGATCGTGCGGGACATGGAGCCGGTCAACCCCGACTACCAGTACTGGTGCGAGGAATGCGCGCGGGCGCTGATCATAAAAGGCGACCCCATCGAGACGTACCGCGAACTGGAGGGCGAGCCGATCTACGGCCGTCTCCTGGAGGAGCACTGCACGCTCAAGCGGTTCTACTCGTTCGTGACGGCGTGACCAGGGGGTTCCGAGGGGCCCCGGGAAACCGATTTGGTGTTCCACCCCCTGGACCGTGTAATGTTGGCGTCGCCGCCGGGGAAACCCGGAAGGCCGCAGCAAGGGGCTATAGCTCAGTTGGTAGAGCGCCTGCATGGCATGCAGGAGGTCAGGAGTTCAATTCTCCTTAGCTCCACAGGAAGTTGAGGGCGGGTCATCCGAAGGGATGGCCCGCCCTCTTCGTGTGTTCCTGTTCGGAAAGGGCCGGCGGGCCACCCGGGGGAGGGTGGCCCGCCGTACGCGCGCGTGGAGGGACTCAGCGGCCCAGGGCGCGGCGGCCGCGGCCCTGGGAGAGGACCGGCAGATTGCGGGCGGGCGCCTGCGCGCGCGTGTCCTCCTCGATGCGCAGGGCGAGCGCCGGGCAGCGGCGCACCGCGCGCAGCGCCTTGGCCTCCGCGTAACGCGGCACCTTCGCCTGCGCGACCGTCGGGAAGCCGTCCGCGCCGAGCTGGAAGACCTCCGGCAGGATGTCCGCGCACAGACCGTGGCCGCGGCACAGGGTCCAGTCGACGTAGATCTTCTGACGGCTGGGACCGTCCTCCTCGGCCTCACCGCCGCCCGTGATGCCCGCCGGGCCCCTGCCCCCCTCGAAGAGCGGCAGAACGCCCTCCACGGGCCGTCCGCAGCCGTTTCCGAGGACATGGGCGGCCAGGTCGTCGGTGAACGCCTTGATCGTCGACTCCAGGAACATCGCGGAGCCGTCCGGGTGCGAGCACGCGCCGCGCCGCTTCACGTTCTTCGCGACCTGCTTGAGCGCCTCCAGGGCGGCCGGTCCGCCGCCGTTGAGGATGTCCTCCATGCCGCGCGCGGCGGCCGGCAGACCGAGGTAGCAGGGACCGCACTGGCCCGCGCTCTCCTCCGCCAGCCACTGCGCGACGCGCAGCGACTCGCCCAGCGGGCAGGTCTCCTGGGTGATCGGCAGGATCGCGCCGGCGCCGAGCGCGCCGCCCACGGCGTCCAGGGAGTTGCGGGAGACGATCGCCTCGTTGACCGTCGCCGCGTCGATCCACTTGCCGTGGTAGCCGCCGGTCAGCACGCCCTGCGGGACCGGCGGGGCGCCGGCGAGCTGAAGGACGTAGCGCAGCGGCACGCCCGTGGGGACCTCGATCACCATGGGGCGGGCGACGGCGCCGGAGACCGTGAGCATGACGGTGCCGGGCTCGTCGTAGAGGCCGGTGTTGCCGTAGCGCTCGGGGCCGATGCGGGCGGCGATGGCCAGCTGGGCGAAGGTCTCGGCGTTCGACAGCAGGGTGGGCGCGCCGCCGACGCCGTTCTGCGAGGCGCTGACCTTGCGGCCGGGCGGGATGGCCGGGCCGCCGTCGATGGAGCGGATCAGGGAGGCGGCGGCGCCGGTGACCATGCGCACCGGGTTGCGCTGCACGAACGCGCGCAGTGCCGAGCGGCGGGTGTTGCTGAGGCCGCGTTCGGCGAGGGCGGCCTCCATGGAGCGCTGGGTGGACTCCCGGGTGACCCCCACCACGAGCGTGCGGGCACCCAGGGCCTCGGCGCACAGCAGGGCGCCGTCCAGGATGAGATGCGGGGCACGGTTGATGAGCACCGTGTCCTTGCGGCAGGCCGGTTCGTCCTCGCTGCCGTTGACGACGACGACCGGCCGGACGCCGCGCTTGATCGCCGATTCGGCGACCGAGCGCAGCTTCTTGTGGAAGGGGAAGCCCGCGCCGCCGCGGCCCTTCAGATTGATGGCCTCGGAGAGCTTCGCGAGCTGCTCACCGCCCATCGGTTCGAGCGGCCCGTGCACCTTCAGGTGCATGGGCAGATCGAGTCGTTCGACAAGGTCGAAGCCCGACGTGAGTTGGGGAAGGCCGACCACGCGGACTTCTGGGACGTCGGGCAGGGCCTCGTTCACCTATAGCCTCCGGAAGGCGTGTTCCAAGGTTCGCCCGAACCCGGTGAGTCGAAGGACGCACCGGGCGATGGTTCATTGGCGGGACCGCTGTTGTACGTGTCGTTCGAGTTGTACGTGCCGTAGACGGTGTTCGTCTCACCGGTGTCGTACACATCACGTCCGCCGTAAGCGGCGGTGCCCGTATTGCCGTAGGCCGGGATGGTTCCGGTGTCCGCGTTGCCGTAGACCGGGATGTTGAACCCGGTGTCCTGGAGCGGGTCGTACGCCGAGGGGGGCGCCTCGCCGACCGGCGGCGGGGAGGGGATCGGCCAGCTGCCCGAGGTGCTGCCGCCGGAGTCGGCCCGGGGCATGGCCCCGGTGGCCTGCGTGTCGAACGGCATGTTCATGCGGGCCGTCTGCTCGGCGGGCGACGGGTACGCCTGCGCGGGCGGGGGCGTTGAGACGGCGCGGTAGGCGGCCGCGAAGCCGTTCGCCGGCTCCGGGGTGGCCGGGGTGTCGTACAGCGGCGACGTCGGCGGCGCCATGCGCGTAGACGACAGCGGGTCGGCGGCCGCCGCGCGGCCCTCGTAGCCCGGCAGCGCGGAGCCGGCCTCCGCCACGCGCGCGCGGCTCTCCTCCAGCTCGTCGCGGCCGGAGCGCTCCTCGCCGCCGATCAGCGCGGCGATCCGGTCGGCCACCTTGCGCTTGAACGGGCGCGGGGCGGCGCGCAGGGCGAGCGCGGCGATGACGCCGACCAGGCACAGCTCGTACGAGAACATGAAGAACGGCTTGGCGGCGCGGCCCGCGAACAGGCCGTGGATCAGCGCCGCGCACAGGGCCGGGTAGGCCAGCATGTGCATCGCGCGCCAGCGGGCGGCGACCGGGGCCGGCGAGGCGAACTGGTTGCGCAGCGCGCCGGTGACGCCCACGAAGATCATGAGCAGCGCGGCGAGGGAGCCCAGGCCGATCAGTCCGCCGCTGCCCTTGACGCCGAGGCTGAACGGGATCAGCGCGGCGATCAGGACGGTGTGCTCCAGCGCCAGCTTGATGGTGATGTGCACCAGGAGGAAGGCGATCGAGGCGACCGCGGTGACCCGGTGGATGCCCTGCGCCACGATCCGCTGACGCGTGTTGAGGATCAGCCGGTCCTGGGCCACCAGACCCCAGATCACCGAGCAGGTCAGGCAGACGAGGGACAGGACGCCCGCACCGAAGTTGAGGAACTCCTGGAGCCAGTTGCCGCCGAGCAGGACGACCACGGGTATGAGGAAGAGGACGACAGCAGTCGCCACCCCGTAGGCCGATCGGCCCGGCCGGGGGAGCGAACTGGTACTACGACGAGGGTTCATGGGGGCAACTCCGAGCAGTTCGGGAAAGCGGTCCCGCTGCCGAACTCTAAGCGGCGCCATACCGACGGGTACGAGGTTTGAGTTATTGCGTTGTTATCAAAGGACAATGCGCTTGCGTCGATGTCCCTTAGTGGCTGTTACGCGAAGTAAACTTTGACCTTGGTTCAATGGCGCCATGGCCTACCTCGGCGTTCCTGTCGTGGTTCTTGCGTGTCCACCAGGCATACGGAAGCGCGTCGCCGCCTGCTCAACGCCTGCGGTACCCTGACCGCATGCGTGCCGTACGCCTTCTGCTTAGCGAGCCGCGCTGATCAGTCCCGACCACCGGTGAGATCGTGGTCGGCATCGGCGCGGCGTCCCCTCCTGTGCGAGGGGATTTTTCGTTTCCCCGATGAAGCCGCTGGCAGAGACGATCGATGGAGCTTTGAGGATCATGAGCGAGACGAACCCCGCTGCCACTGCCGAGGTGGCCGCGCCGCACCGCTACACGGCCGCCATGGCCGCCGAGATCGAGGCACGCTGGCAGGACTTCTGGGACGCCGACGGCACCTACGCGGCGCCGAACCCCAAGGGCGACCTGGCGGGCGACCCCGCGACGGCCGCCCGGCCCAAGAAGTTCATCATGGACATGTTCCCCTACCCCTCCGGCGCGGGCCTGCACGTCGGCCACCCGCTGGGGTACATCGCCACCGACGTCTTCGCGCGCTTCCAGCGCATGACCGGCCACAACGTCCTGCACACCCTGGGCTTCGACGCCTTCGGCCTGCCCGCCGAGCAGTACGCGGTGCAGACCGGCACGCACCCGCGTGTCTCGACCGAGGCCAACATGGAGAACATGAAGGCCCAGCTGCGCCGGCTGGGCCTGGGCCACGACAAGCGCCGGTCGTTCGCCACGATCGACCCGGAGTACTACAAGTGGACCCAGTGGATCTTCCTGCAGATCTTCAACTCCTGGTACGACCACGAGGCCAGGAAGGCCCGCCCGATCGCCGAACTGGTCGCCCAGTTCGAGTCCGGTGAGCGCGCCCTGCCCGGCGCCCGCTCCTGGGCCGCGCTGACCCCCGCCGAGCGCGCCGACGTCCTGGGTGAGTACCGCCTGGCGTACGCCTCCGACGCGCCCGTCAACTGGTGCCCCGGCCTGGGCACCGTGCTGGCCAACGAGGAGGTCACCGCCGACGGACGCTCCGAGCGCGGCAACTTCCCCGTCTTCAAGGCCAAGCTGCGCCAGTGGAACATGCGCATCACCGCCTACGCCGACCGCCTGCTGGAGGACCTGGAGGCGCTGGACTGGCCCGAGGCCATCAAGCTGCAGCAGCGCAACTGGATCGGCCGCAGCGAGGGCGCCCGCGTCGACTTCCCGATCGACGGCGAGCACATCACCGTCTTCACCACGCGCCCGGACACCCTGTTCGGCGCGACCTACATGGTGCTGGCGCCCGAGCACCCCATGGTCGAGAAGTTCACGCCCGACGCGTGGCCGCAGGGCACCCACGACGTCTGGACCGGCGGCCACGCCACCCCGGCCGAGGCCGTCGCCGCCTACCGCGCGCAGGCCGCCTCCAAGTCCGACGTCGAGCGCCAGGCCGAGGCCAAGGACAAGACCGGCGTCTTCATCGGCGCGTACGCCACCAACCCGGTCAACGGCGAGAAGATCCCCGTCTTCATCGCCGACTACGTCCTGATGGGCTACGGCACCGGCGCGATCATGGCCGTCCCGGCGGGCGACCAGCGCGACTTCGAGTTCGCGCGCGCCTTCGAACTGCCGATCCACTGCGTCGTCGAGCCGACCGACGGCCGCGGCACCGACACGTCGACGTGGGAGAACGCCTTCGGGGCGTACGACGCGAAGATCATCAACTCGTCCAACGACGCGGTCTCCCTGGACGGACTGGGCGTCGCCGAGGCCAAGGCGCGCATCACCGCCTGGCTGGAGCGCGAGGGCATCGGCGAGGGCACCGTCAACTTCCGCCTGCGCGACTGGCTGTTCAGCCGCCAGCGCTACTGGGGCGAGCCCTTCCCGATCGTCTACGACGAGGACGGCGTCGCCCACGCCCTGCCCGAGTCGATGCTGCCGCTGGAGCTGCCCGAGGTCGAGGACTACAGCCCGCGCACCTTCGACCCGGACGACGCCGACACCCAGCCCGAGACGCCGCTGTCGCGCAACGAGGACTGGGTCAACGTCACCCTGGACCTGGGCGACGGCCCGAAGAAGTACCGCCGCGAGACCAACACCATGCCCAACTGGGCCGGCTCCTGCTGGTACGAGCTGCGCTACCTGGACCCGCACAACGACCAGCAGCTGGTCGACCCCGAGATCGAGCAGTACTGGATGGGCCCGCGCGAGGGCCAGCCGCACGGAGGCGTCGACCTGTACGTCGGCGGCGCCGAGCACGCCGTGCTGCACCTGCTGTACGCGCGCTTCTGGTCCAAGGTCCTGTTCGACCTGGGACACGTCTCCTCCGCCGAGCCGTTCCACAAGCTGTTCAACCAGGGCATGATCCAGGCCTACGTCTACCGGGACAGCCGGGGCTTCCCGGTGCCCGCCGACGACGTCGAGGAGCGCGACGGACAGTTCTTCTTCGAGGGCGAGCCGGTCAAGCGCGAGCTGGGCAAGATGGGCAAGTCCCTGAAGAACGCCGTCACGCCGGAGACGATCTGCGCCGAGTACGGCGCGGACACGCTGCGCCTGTACGAGATGGCGATGGGCCCGCTGGACGTCTCCCGGCCGTGGGACACGCGCGCGGTGGTCGGCCAGTACCGCCTGCTGCAGCGCCTGTGGCGCAACGTCGTCGACGAGGCGACCGGTGAGGTCACCGTCTCCGACGCCGAGCCCGACGAGGAGACGCTGCGCGCCCTGCACAAGGCGATCGACGGGGTGCGCCAGGACCTGGAGGGCCTGCGCTTCAACACCGCCATCGCCAAGATCACCGAGCTGAACAACCACCTGACCAAGGCCGGCGGGCCGGTGCCGCGTTCCGTGGCCGAGGCCCTGGTGCTGATGGTCGCGCCGCTGGCGCCGCACATCGCCGAGGAGCTGTGGCGCCTGCTGGGCCACACCGACTCGGTCGTCCACCAGGACTTCCCGGTGGCCGACCCGGCGTACGTCGTCGACGAGACCGTGACCTGTGTCGTGCAGATCAAGGGCAAGGTCAAGGCGCGGCTGGAGGTGTCGCCGGCCATCTCCGAGGAGGAGCTGGAGAAGGTGGCGCTGGCCGACGAGGGCGTCGTCAAGGCGCTGGCCGGCGCGGGCATCCGCAAGGTCATCGTGCGCGCGCCGAAGCTGGTGAACATCGTTCCGGCGTAGTCGTCGGCTCGTCGAGCGGTAGCCGAGGGGGCGCGGTCGCGGGCGGCTGTCGCTCCGGGCGGGCGGCCTGCGTCTCGGGGGCGGCGGCTGTCGTTGCGGGGCGGGCGGGCGGTCGGCATGCGGCTTGGGGGCGGCGGCTGTCGGCCCGGGGCAGTTGGCCTGCGTCTCGGGGGTGGCCGGCTGCCGGCTCCGGGGCCGTCCGGTCGCGGTCCCAGGCTCGGGCAGCCGGTGTCCCGGGGGCGGTGGGGCCGGCGTCTCGGGGTCGTCCCGGAGGGGTGGTTCGGGGTTTTCTGCGGGCAGGCTCGGGGTTCTTCCGGAACTCCGTGCCTGCCCGCGGCGTTTACCGTGGAAGAGCGGCGCGGAGCGTGCCGCGGGTCGGAGGAGGAGCGTCGTGGAAGCAGTGATCGCCGTCGTCGTCCTCTTCTTCGCGGTCTTCGTCGCGCTCGGTGTGTACGCCGCGGTGAGAGTCGTCCGGGCCGCGGCGCGCGGTGTGGACCGCACCCTGACCCAGGCCCGCCGCACGGTCGAGGACCACACCCTGCGGGCCAAGTCCTTCGCCCCGTTCGGACCGGCCGCCGAGATCGCCCAGCTCCGGCTCAAGCTGCGCACCTCGATGCGCGCCACCCAGGACGCCCTGCACGCGGGCGCCGCCGAGGACGAGTCCCTCAAGGAGTCCCTCGCCCTCTTCCAGCGCCTGAGCGCTCACGGCCACGAGCTGGACGGCGAGCTCAAGCGCCTGGAGTCCGACCCCGACCGCGGCAGACTGACCGCCCGGCTGCCCGATCTGCGCGAGCGCACCGAGCGGATCACCGGCTCCGCCGACTCCCTGCGCTGGGCGGCCCGCGACCGGGCCCGGCACCTCGCCGACGACGACCTCGACACTCTCAGCGCTCAGATCGACATCGAGGCGGGCGCCCTCAGACACTGGACCACCGAGGACTCAGCGCGGACACCGCCCCCCTGGCCCGACGCGGCCCCGGCCGCCGACCCCGCGCCCGACAACGGATCGCGGCGCGAGTCGACCGGCCCGCGCGCCGAGCAGCGAGCGGCGCGGCCCGCCATCACCCCGCAGGGACCACGCCCCACGTATCCCTGGCAGAAGAAGCCGCGCCCGGAGAGCACCACCTGACCTCGTGAGGTATTTGATTCGGTCAAGGGCAGCCCAGCCGCGAGGGGCCGGGCTGCCGCCCACCCGCTACGGCAGGTAACCTCCAGCTCATGTCCCGCCATGTCGCTATCGTCACGGATTCAACGGCCTACCTGACGCAGCGGACGATGGAGCGCCACGGCATCACCGCGGTGCCCCTGACGGTGGTCCTCGGCGACCAGGCGCTCGAGGACGGCACCGAGATCTCCAACCGCTCGCTGGCCCAGGCCCTGCAGAAGCGACGCCCCGTCACCACCTCGCGCCCCAGCCCTCAGCTCTTCGCCGAGACCTACCGCAGGGTCGCCGAGTCCGGTGCCACCGCCATCGTCTCCCTCCATCTGTCCGCCGAGCTGTCCGGCACCTACGACGCGGCGGTCGTCGCGGCCCGTGAGGCACCGGTGCCGGTGCGGGTGGTGGACACGGGGATGGTCGCGATGGCCCTCGGCTTCTGCGCGCTCGCCGCCGTCGAGGCGGTCGAGGCCGGCGGCACGGTCGACGAGGCGGTCACCGCGGCGGAGAAGCGGGCCGCGGGTACAGCCGCCTTCTTCTACGTCGACACGCTCGACTACCTCCGGCGCGGCGGGCGGATCGGCACCGCACAGGCGCTGCTGGGCTCCGCGCTGGCCGTCAAGCCACTGCTCCAGCTGGAGGGCGGGCGCATCGAACTGCTGGAGAAGGTGCGCACGGCGTCGAGGGCGATCGCCCGCCTGGAGGAACTGGTCGCCGACCGGGCCGGCGGGGCGCCTGTCGACATCGCGGTCCATCACCTCGCCGCTCCCGAACGGGCCGCCGCGCTGGCGGACCGGTTGCGAGGACGGGTCCCGGGTCTCGCCGAACTGCATGTGAGCGAGGTGGGCGCGGTGATCGGGGCGCACACCGGGCCCGGCTTGCTGGGGGCCGTGGTTTCGCCGAGGTGAGGCCCCGGCGGCGGCGCGCATGCGTGTTCTCGTGACGCGACACCGCGAGTGTTTCACTCCTTCGGGTGGTGGAGTTTTCCACAACTGGGCCGCCACCCACGGAAATTGAACAAGATCATCACGGTCGCCCGAAGTGCCCCATCCTCGTGGCATGGCACTTCGATCACGTACACGCAGCACGACCGCCACCAGTGGCCCGGGCCGAACCCCCGGCTCCGACGGGCGCGTTCGCCGTCGACGGCGACCACCCGGCCGGGGCGGCGTCCGGCACCGACAGGCCTCGGCGGAGGAACTCCGGCGCCGGGCCGAGGTGTTGTTCGGCGAACGGGTGGAGGAGCGGCACGGTGAACCGCTTGCCGAAGGGGCGGAAGCGGGGACCGGGCCGCCCGACGAGACCGTGGTCACGCACGGGGATGCGGCACGGGGCGCGGGAAGCTCGCTGGACCGGTTCGGGGCGGCGCTGCGCGAGCGGCTGCCGGTGTGGGTGCAGGCGCGATGCGGGCTGGAGCGCCGCGGTGTGGTGGCGCTCTCGGTGGTGCTGGTGGCCGCCGCCGTCTTCGCCGTGCAGCACTACTGGGGCGGCCGGGCGCAGTCCGTGCGGGCCCCCGAGGTGGTGCGCGCGGCGGCGCCGTACGGGGCGCAGGCCGAGGCCACCGGTTCGGGCGCGGGTGCCGGGGGCGTTCCGAGCGCGGCGTCCACCGGGCCGGCCGAGATCGTCGTGGACGTCAGCGGCAAGGTGCGCGAACCGGGGATCCATCGGCTTCCGGCCGGTTCGAGGGTGGCCGACGCGCTGGAGGCGGCCGGTGGTGTGCGGCCCGGCACGAACACCGACGGGCTCAACCGGGCGAGGTTCCTGGTCGACGGGGAGCAGGTGATCGTCGGCGCACCTACTCCGGCCGCCGCGCCGCCCGGGGGAGCGGGGGCCGGCGGTGTCGGGACCGGCGGCGCGGGCTTCGGTGGTGCGCCGATGGGAGCGGCGCCCGGGGCTCCCGTCTCGCTCAACACGGCCACGGTCGAGCAACTCGACACCCTGCCGGGTGTGGGCCCCGTGCTGGCACAGCACATCATCGACTACCGCACCGAGCACGGGGGTTTCCGCTCGGTCGACGAGCTGCGGCAGGTCAACGGCATCGGCGCGCGCCGGTTCGCCGATCTGCGGGATCTGGTACGGCCATGAGCGGCGCGTGGGCCGGGACGGCCGAGCGGGGCTCCGGCGGGCGGACGGCGCCCGCGGCGGCGGGCCACGGGCGTCGACGGGACGTGCACGCGGCCTCGGGCCGACGGCTGGGCGTCGCCCATCCCCGCCAGGAGGGCCCGGCCGATCTGCGCCTCGTGGCGCCGGCACTCGCCGCCTGGGCCATGGCGGCTCTGACACTCGACGCACGGCCGGGAACGGTGACCGCCGTGACGATCGGGTGCGTGGCCGTTGCCTGTGCCCTGCTGGTGGTCGGGCGGCGGTGGGGGCGAGGGCCACTGGGTGCGGACACCGGGCGGGCGGTGCACGGTGGGCTGGCGGGGCAGGGTGCTGGAGGGGCCGGGCGTGGTGGGTGGTCGGGGTGGGGCGGTGGGGTGGGCTGGACTCGGGTGACCGTGGCGGCCGTGCTGCTGTGTGCGGGTGCCGCCGCCGCGTCGGCGGGGTTGCACGGGGCGGATCTGCGGCGCGGACCGGTGCCGGTGCTGGCGCGGGAGTACGCGACCGTGACCGTCGAGGCCGAGCTCACGTCCGACCCCCGGCTCACCCGGCCGCGTGTCGGCGGGGATCACATGATGCCGGTGTCCGTGCTGGCCCGGGCGGAGGTGCGCCGGGTCGAGGAGGCGGGCGGGACGGCGGTGGCGACGCGGACGCCGGTCCTGCTGGTGGTGACGGCAGGAGGAGAAAAGGGCACGGCCGATGCGCGTGGCAGAGCGGGTGCCGCGCAGACGTCCGGCGGGGGCGGCGCGCCTGACCGGACCCGCACGACCGGCGAGGGCGGGGCGCCGCGGTCGCCGTGGCTGGCGTTACTGCCCTCCACGCGGGTGCGGGTGACCGGCCGGCTGTCGCCCGTCCTGAAGGACGGTGACCGGGTCGCGGCCGTGTTGCGCGTGCGGGACGGGTCCGTGCCCGCCGTCGTGGGGGAGGCGTCCACGACGCAGCGGCTGGCGGGGCGGCTGCGCGCCGGGTTGCGGGAGGCCACCGACGGGCTGCCGGCCGACGCGCGGGCGCTGCTGCCCGGGCTCGTCGTCGGGGACACCGCGCGGATCACTCCCGAACTCGACACGGCCTTCAAGGAGACCGATCTCGCGCACACGCTCGCCGTCTCCGGCAGCAATCTCACCATCATCCTGGCCCTGCTGATCGGGCCGCCGGGACTGGCCCAGCAGGTCGAGCGGCGGGGGCTCGCGGCCCGCCTCGGCATCCCCCTGCGGGCGACCGCGGTGCTCGGCGGGGTGCTCACCCTGGGGTTCGTGGTCGTGTGCCGACCCGACCCGAGCGTGGTGCGGGCGGCCGCCTGCGGCGCCGTGGTGCTGCTCGCCCTGGCCACCGGCCGACGCAGATCGCTGATTCCGGCGCTGGCGACGGCGGTCCTGCTGCTGGTGCTCTACGACCCGTGGCTCGCCCGGAGTTACGGCTTTCTGCTCTCCGTCCTCGCCACCGGGGCCCTGCTCACGTTGGCGCCCCGCTGGAGTGCGGCGTTGCTGCGGCGCGGGGTGCCGGGGCGGCTCGCGGAGGCGTTGGCGGCGGCAGGGGCCGCGCAGGCGCTGTGCGCGCCGGTCGTGGCGGTGCTGTCGGCGCGGGTCAGCCTGGTGGCGGTGCCGTGCAATCTCCTGGTGGAGTTCGCGGTCGCGCCCGCCACGGTGCTCGGCTTCGCGGCGCTGGCGGCGGCGCCGTTCGCGATGCCGGTGGCCAAGGCGCTGGCGTGGTGCGCGAGTTGGCCGACCGAGTGGATCGCGGGGGTCGCCCGGACCGGGGCGGCGCTGCCCGGGAGCGGGGTCGACTGGCCGGGCAGCTGGACCGGCGCGATGCTGCTCGCCCTGGTCACGGCGGCGGCGGTGCGGGGCGGGCGGAGGTTGCTGCGGTATCCGTGGCTGTGTGGGGCGTGCGGGCTGCTGCTCCTGCTGCTGGTGGTGCAGCCGACGCCGCTCGCCCGGGTGATCACGGGGTGGCCGCCGCCGGGATGGCGGTTCGCGCTCTGCGATGTGGGGCAGGGCGACGCGATGGTGCTGGCGGCGGGTGCGGGGGCCGGGGTGGTGGTGGACGCCGGGCCGGATCCGAGGCTGGTGGACCGGTGTCTGCGCACGCTCGGAATCAACAGGGTTCCACTGGTCGTGCTGACGCACTTCCACGCCGATCATGTGGCCGGGCTACCGGGGGTGTTGCGCGGGCGGTCGGTGGCGGCGATCGAGACGACCGGGTTCGAGGAGCCCGGCGACCAGGTGGACTTCGTACGGAGGGAGGCGGCGGCGCGGGGGATTCCGGTGGTGCGGGCCGCGGCGGGGGAGCGGCGGCGGGTCGGGACGCTGGACTGGCAGGTGCTGTGGCCTCCGCCAGGGCCGGCACCCGAGCCGGACGGGCCGAACGACGCGAGCGTCACGCTGTTCGTGCGGTCGGCGGGGCTGCGTCTGCTGCTGCTCGGGGATCTCGAACCACCGTCCCAGCAGGCGCTGTTGAGGTCACCGGCGGGTGCGCTGCTGAGTGGCGGGGTGGATGTGCTGAAGGTGGCACACCATGGTTCGGCGTATCAGGACCCGGACTTGATACGCGCTGTGGCGCCGAGGCTGGCGGTGATCTCCTGCGGCGCGGACAACCCGTACGGCCATCCCGCTCCCGCCACGATCGCGGCGCTGCGGGCCACCGGGGCGGTGGTGCTGCGGACGGACCGGGACGGGGCGCTGGCGGTGACCGGGGAGGGGGAGGACATACGGGTGGCGGCGGATTGAGCGGACGGGGGTCGGCGACGGCGGTGGGGGAGTCGTTGATCGGGGCGGCGGGGAGGGGTTCGTAGGAGACTTGCGGGATGGAATCCGTAGAGGTCGATGCCTATCTCCGTCGTGTGGGGGCCGAGCGTCCCGCGCGGGCCACCGCCGAGGCTCTGCGTGAGCTGCATCTGCGGCATCTGCAGACCGTTCCGTTCGAGAATCTGTCGATCCACCTCGGCGAGGAGATCGTGTTGGAGGAGAAGCGGCTGGTGGACAAGGTGGTGGGGGCGCGTCGGGGAGGCTTCTGCTACGAGTTGAACGGGGCGTTCGGGGCGCTGCTGGCGGCGCTCGGTTTCGAGGTCACCTTGCTCGCGGGGCGGGTGTTCGGGGCGGAGGGGCGGCTCGGGGTCCCGTACGACCATCTGGCGCTGCGGGTCGGGGCGGTGGACGGGAGCGAGTGGCTCGCGGACGTCGGGTTCGGGGCGCACAGTCACTACCCGCTGGCGTTCGGGGAGCGGGGTGAGCAGAGGGACCCGGGTGGGGTGTTCCGGATCGTGGAGACGGGGGAGAGCGGGGATCTCGATGTGATCCGTGACGGGACGCCGGAGTACCGGCTGGAGACACGGCCGCGCGTGCTCGGTGACTTCGTGACCGGGGCCTGGTGGAACCGCACCTCGCCCGAGTCCCACTTCACGCGGTCTCTGGTCTGCTCGCGGATCACCGGGGACGGGGGGAGGGTCACGCTGAGCGGGCGGCGGTTGAAGGTGACGGCTGCGGACGGGGCGGTCGAGGAGCGGGAGTTGGGGACGGACGAGGAGGTGCTGGGGGCGTATCGGCAGTGGTTCGGGATAAAGCCGGGGCGGGTTCCCGAGCTGCGGAGGAGCTGGACAATGGGGGTGTGAGTGATGTGAGACATGTACTGGTGCTGCCCGATCGGGATGCGGCGGAGGAGGTGGCCGAGGCGCTGGGGGAGCGGTTCGGGGTCGATGAGGAGCCGCGGATCGTCCGGGACGCGTTGGCCGGGGAGGACGATGCGGAGGATGCGCAGTGGTTGGTGGTGCTGAGGGATGAGGCGGGGCGGCTTGATGCTGGGGAGCTGGATGCGTTTGTGGGGAAGTGGGAGGGGTGGCGGGAGGAGCCGTGAGGGTGCGGATGCGTGAGGCCGGGCTTGTGTGAGGGGTGGGCGTCGGCTGGGGTGGGCCGGGGGTGGGTTCGCTCGCCCGCGCTTGCGGGGTGCCGCTGCGCCCACCCGTGCCGCCCCAGCGGCACGACTGCCCGCAGCTATGGGGGCGGGGGCTGTCAGTGGGGCGTGACATTCTTGGGTTGATGGCCAGGAAGAGTGCGAATGATGAGCCCCTTGCCCCGGTGACGCTCGCCGTCGGGCAGGAGGAGCTGCTGCTTGACCGTGCCGTGCAGGAGGTGGTCCGGGCCGCCAAGGCCGCCGACGCCGACACGGACGTGCGTGATCTGACCTCGGAGCAGTTGCAGCCCGGCACCCTCGCCGAGCTGACCAGCCCCTCGCTCTTCGCCGAGCGCAAGGTCGTGGTCGTGCGCAATGCGCAGGATCTGTCCGCCGACACGATCAAGGACGTGAAGGCGTATCTGTCGGCGCCCGCCGAGGAGATCACGCTCGTGCTGCTGCACGCCGGCGGGGTCAAGGGCAAGGGGCTGCTCGACGCCGCGCGCAAGGCGGGGGCGCGGGAGGTGGCCTGCCCGAAGATGACCAAGCCGGCGGATCGGCTGGCCTTCGTACGGCAGGAGTTCCGGGCCACCGGAAGGTCCGCCACGCCCGAGGCGTGCCAGGCGCTGGTCGACGCCATCGGCAGCGATCTGCGGGAGCTGGCGTCCGCCGTGTCCCAGCTCGTCGCGGATGTGGAGGGGACCATCGACGAGGCGGTCGTCGGGCGTTACTACACCGGCCGCGCCGAGGCGTCCAGCTTCACCGTCGCCGACCGGGCCGTCGAGGGCCGGACCGCGGAGGCGCTGGAGGCACTGCGGTGGTCGCTCGCGACCGGTGTCGCTCCGGTACTGATCACCAGTGCGCTGGCGCAGGGCGTGCGGGCCATCGGCAAGCTGTCCTCGGCGCGCGGTGGGCGGCCCGCCGATCTCGCCCGGGAGCTCGGTATGCCGCCATGGAAGATCGACCGGGTCCGCCAGCAGATGCGGGGCTGGACACCGGACGGCGTCGCCATGGCCCTCCGGGCGGTCGCCGAGGCCGACGCCGGGGTGAAGGGCGGCGGCGACGATCCGGAGTACGCCCTGGAGAAGGCCGTGGTCGCGATCGCACGGGCGGCGCGGTCGAGGGGCCGGGCATGAAGGAGTGAATCAGCGACGGTCCGTCCGAGCGCGCCCCAGCGACGGCCCGAAGGGGCCGCCTGACCAGCGACCGCCCCGACGGCGGTCCGGGACCCCTGCTGAACCCAGCCCCTCACCGCTCGTGATCCAGTAGCCGCCTCGGCCATGGCGAGGAGAATCGGACGTGTCAGCCGTATGGCGCCGGACAACGGAGAGGTGGCGGTTTCCATGGCTGAACACCCGCACGCACAGCTCGTCCGCAAGGGCTACGAGGCCTTCTCGGGCGGTGACATGGACACCCTGCGTGGAATGATGACCGCGGACTGTACGCATCACGTGCCCGGCAGCCACATGCTCTCGGGCGACTTCAAGGGCCAGGACGCGGTCATCGAGATGTACGGCCGGCTCATGCAGGAGACGAACGGGACGATGCGCGTCGAGCTACGGGACGTCTTCGTCGACGGCCGCGGTCACGCGGTGGCCCGGCACCACACCATGGCGGAGCGCAACGGCAAGAAGCTCGACGCCGACGGAGTGATCGTCTTCCGGATCGTCGGGGAGAAGGTGAGCGACCTCGACGAGTGCTCCCTGGACCTCGACGAGGACGACGACTTCTGGTCGTGACGCAGGCGACCAAAGACCCCGCCCGCCCCACCAAACCCCCCCCACACACACCGAAGGCCCCGGCCCCCACCCTGGGGAAGGGTGGTGGCCGGGGCCTTCGGTTCACGCTGTTGAGCCCGTACCCGCGTGGCGAACGCAGGCCGCGTACAGGCTCGGGGCGCCGGTCGGGAGCGGATGAGAGAGGGCCCGCTCTGGGTCCTTCCGGCGGTCAGATCACAGAGGTGTCAGCCCTGGAGGGACGCGACCTTGGAAGCGAGCGCCGACTTCTTGTTGGCGGCCTGGTTCTTGTGGATGACGCCCTTCGAGACGGCCTTGTCGAGCGCACGCGACGCGGCGCGCTGGTACTCGGTGGCCTTCTCGACGTCACCCGCGGCAGCGGCCTCACGGGCCTTGCGGATCGCGGTCTTCAGGGAGGACTTGACGGCCTTGTTGCGCAGCCGGGCCTTCTCGTTGGTCTTGATCCGCTTGATCTGGGACTTGATGTTCGCCACTGATTGAGCCTTTTCAGGTTCAGGCACGGGACCGCACGGGACCCGCACCAGGTGATTTCTTGGGGTGTGCCTCGCGCTGAGAGGGCATGAGACACAGCCACCCAGACTACCAGTGGCCCGGCGGACGGCCCAAACCGGCTCCCGCTCCCCACCCGTGGGACCATGGAGGCTACGTATAGATCCGACCCGAGGCATAAGGCGCCTCAAGAGACAGGACCCTGCGTGCCCGCGACCCCTAACAATGTGCCCGAGCCGAGCCGTACCGACCCGGCTCTGATCCGCAATTTCTGCATCATCGCGCACATCGACCACGGCAAGTCCACGCTCGCCGACCGGATGCTCCAGCTGACCGGTGTGGTCGAGCAGCGGCAGATGCGTGCTCAGTACCTCGACCGGATGGACATCGAGCGTGAGCGTGGCATCACGATCAAGTCCCAGGCGGTGCGTCTGCCGTGGGCTCCGACCCACGACAAGAACAACACGCACATCCTGAACATGATCGACACCCCCGGGCACGTCGACTTCACCTACGAGGTCTCGCGGTCGCTCGCCGCCTGCGAGGGGACCATCCTCCTCGTCGACGCCGCCCAGGGCATCGAGGCCCAGACCCTCGCCAACCTCTACCTGGCGATGGAGAACGACCTCACGATCATCCCCGTGCTGAACAAGATCGACCTGCCGGCCGCGCAGCCCGAGAAGTTCGCGGAGGAGCTCGCCAACCTGGTCGGCTGCGACCCCGACGACGTGCTGCGGGTGTCCGCGAAGACCGGCGTCGGCGTCGACGCGCTGCTCGACAAGGTGGTCAAGGAGATCCCGGCGCCCGTCGGTGTCGCCGACGCGCCCGCCCGCGCGATGATCTTCGACTCGGTCTACGACTCCTACCGCGGTGTCGTGACGTACGTCCGTGTCATCGACGGCCAGCTCAACAAGCGCGAGCGCATCAGGATGATGTCGACCGGCGCCACCCACGAGCTGCTGGAGATCGGCACGAACTCGCCCGAGATGCTGAGCGCGGACGGCCTCGGCGTCGGCGAGGTGGGGTACCTCATCACCGGTGTGAAGGACGTCCGCCAGTCCAAGGTCGGCGACACCGTCACCAGCCAGGCGAAGGGCGCGACCGAGGCCCTCGGCGGGTACAAGGACCCGAAGCCGATGGTCTTCTCCGGTCTGTATCCGCTGGACGGCTCGGACTACCCGGAGCTGCGCGAGGCCCTGGACAAGCTCCAGCTCAACGACGCCGCGCTGGTCTACGAGCCGGAGACCTCCGCCGCCCTCGGCTTCGGCTTCCGCGTCGGCTTCCTGGGGCTCCTGCACCTCGACGTGATCCGGGAGCGGCTGGAGCGCGAGTTCGGGCTCGACCTGATCGCGACCGCGCCGAACGTGGTCTACCGGGTGGTGATGGAGGACGGCAGCGAGCACATCGTCACCAACCCGAGCGAGTTCCCCGAGGGCAAGATCAACGAGGTGTACGAGCCGGTCGTACGCGCGACGATCCTCGCGCCGACCGAGTTCATCGGCTCGATCATGGAGCTGTGCCAGACCCGGCGCGGCACGCTGCTCGGCATGGACTACCTCTCCGAGGACCGGGTCGAGATCCGCTACACCCTCCCGCTCGCCGAGATCGTCTTCGACTTCTTCGACCAGCTGAAGTCGAAGACCCGCGGCTACGCGTCGCTGGACTACGAACCCACCGGCGAGCAGACCTCCAGCCTGGTGAAGGTCGACATCCTGCTGCACGGCGACAAGGTGGACGCCTTCTCGGCGATCACCCACAAGGACGCCGCGTACGCGTACGGCGTGCGCCTGGTCGCCAAGCTGCGCGAGCTGATCCCGCGGCAGGCCTTCGAGGTGCCGATCCAGGCCGCCATCGGCTCCCGGGTGATCGCCCGCGAGACCATCCGCGCCATCCGCAAGGACGTCCTCGCCAAGTGCTACGGCGGCGACATCTCCCGTAAGCGCAAGCTGCTGGAGAAGCAGAAGGAAGGCAAGAAGCGGATGAAGATGGTGGGTTCGGTGGAGGTTCCGCAGGAGGCCTTCATCGCGGTGCTGTCGAGCGATGACAGCGCGGGGTCGGCCAAGGGTAAGAAGTAACCGCGGGTTACAGCCGTTGGCCGGTGCAATCCGGTCATCAGGGGGCCCGTCGTGCGAAAGCGCGACGGGCCCTCCGCGTGTGCGAACAGCGCACTTGGGGGAAGTGACAGGGCGCGGACTCTTACGAACCGGCCGGTCGGGCTCTACTCTGATCCCTGCTCGATAGTTACTCGCGAGTTAAACAACGCGCGTGATCAGCCCTGCGCACCGCGTGAGAGTGAACCCAGCCGCACTGAGCCAGCCGCGCCTTCGCGGGCCCCGGAGGATGTCGTGAGCGACACACAGACACTGATCGAGAACCGTCCGCCGTCCGTCGCCGGCCTCTTCCTGGAACGCGTGGCGGCGACCCCGGACGCCGAGGCGTACCGCCACCCCGTGCCGGCCGCCTCGGGCGAGGGCCCCGACGACTGGAAGTCGCTCACCTGGGCGCAGGCCGCCGAGCGCGTCTACGCCATCGCCGCCGGCCTCATCGAGCTGGGCGTCCAGCCCGAGCAGCGCGTCGCGCTCGCCTCCTCGACGCGTCTCGAGTGGATCCTTGCCGACCTCGGCATCATGTGCGCGGGCGCGGCCACCACCACGATCTACCCGCAGACCAACGTCGACGAGTCGGCCTTCATCCTCTCCGACTCCGAGAGCCGGGTGCTGATCGCGGAGAACGCGGCACAGCTCGCCAAGGCGGTCGAGAAGCGCGCCGAGCTGCCCGAGCTGACCCACGTGGTCGTGATCGACCCGGCGGGCGCCGACACCGGCGAGGACTGGATCCTCACCCTCGACGAGCTGGAGCGGCGCGGTGCCGCCCGGCTGGAGAAGGAGCCCGAGCTGATCAAGGAGCGGGTCGGCGCGATCACCTCCGACCAGCTCGCCACCCTCATCTACACCTCCGGCACCACGGGCCGGCCCAAGGGTGTGCGCCTCCCGCACGACAACTGGTCGTACATGGCCAAGGCCATCGCCGCGACCGGTCTGATCAGCGGCGAGGACGTGCAGTACCTGTGGCTGCCGCTCGCCCATGTCTTCGGCAAGGTGCTCACCTCGGGCCAGATCGAGGTCGGCCATGTCACCGCCGTCGACGGCCGCGTCGACAAGATCATCGAGCAGCTGCCGATCGTGCAGCCGACGTACATGGCGGCCGTGCCGCGCATCTTCGAGAAGGTCTACAACGGGGTCGCGGCCAAGGCGAAGGCCGGCGGCGGCGCCAAGTACAAGATCTTCCAGTGGGCCGCCGAGGTCGCCCGCGAGTACGCCAAGGCCGCCCAGGACAGCTTCCGGCGCACCGGTACGCCGTCCGTGCCCTTCGGGCTCGCCACCAAGCACAAGGTCGCCGACGCGCTCGTCTACGCCAAGATCCGGGAGGCCTTCGGCGGCCGGCTGCGGGCCTGTGTGTCCGGCTCCGCCGCCCTCGCCCCGGAGATCGGCTACTTCTTCTCCGGCGCCGGCATCCACATCCTGGAGGGCTACGGCCTCACCGAGTCGTCGGCGGCGTCCTTCGTCAACCCGGGCGAGGCGTACCGCACCGGCACGGTCGGCAAGCCGCTGCCCGGTACCGAGGTGCGGATCGCCGAGGACGGGGAGATCCTGCTGCGCGGCCCGGGGATCATGGAGGGTTACCACGGGCTGCCCGAGAAGACCGCCGAGGTGCTGGAGTCCGACGGCTGGTTCCACACCGGCGACATCGGTGAGCTGTCCCCCGACGGCTATCTGCGCATCACCGACCGCAAGAAGGACCTCATCAAGACCTCGGGCGGCAAGTACATCGCCCCCGCCGAGGTGGAGGGCCAGTTCAAGGCGGTCTGCCCGTACGTCTCCAACATCCTGGTGCACGGCGCCGACCGGAACTTCTGCACCGCGCTCATCGCGCTCGACGAGCCGTCCCTCCTCGACTGGGCCAAGGAGAACGGCCTCGGCGGCAAGTCGTACGCCGAGGTCGTCGCCGCGCCCGCGACGGTCGCCATGGTCGAGGGCTACGTCACGCAGCTCAACGAGGGCCTGCAGCGCTGGCAGACGATCAAGAAGTTCCGTCTGCTGCCCCGCGACCTCGATGTGGAGCACGGCGAGATCACCCCCAGCCTCAAGCTGAAGCGGCCCGTCGTCGAGCGTGAGTACAAGCACCTGATCGACGAGATGTACGCCGGCACGCGCGAGGCGTAAGACACCTCCACCGCTCCCGAATGTTCGGATATCGCTCTCAAACCGACCGACTTCGAGCACAGGCGAAGCACTGTTCCCACTCATGACGGCCCACTTCGATAACTGGCCGCTTATGGGCGGGGCCCGTCTGTCACCCTGTCGGCATCGATCGAGGCGTATTCGCACGAGCCGTTCCGGGAGCTGTCCATGGGCGCCATTCCGACGCAACGGGAGACCGTTTCGCGGGCCGGCGACGCGCCTGCGCACGCCGGTGCGCCCTTACCCGTGCACGCCACGCTCGCGGGCAGCTCCCTCGCGCCGGGAGCCGCCCGTGGGCTGCTCGTCGCGGCCCTGGAGGAGTGGGCCGCCCTCGGCCTGCCCCTGCCGGCCCGGCTCGCCGAGAACGCCGTCCTGGTCCTCAGCGAGCTGGTCACCAACGCCGTCGTGCACGCCGGGACGGACATCGACCTGACCTGCCGTACGGACGAGGGCGGGATCGTCGTCGAGGTGTCCGACCGTCATCCCTCGCACCAGACGCCGCCTCCCCACGAGGCGAGCCCCTTCCCGCGGGCCGCCGTCGAGGCCCCCGAGTACGGCCGCGGCCTGCGCCTCGTCGCACTGCTCGCCGAGTCCTGGGGCGTGACCTACCGCGGCGTCGTCAAGACCGTGTGGGCGCGGCTCGCCCCCGAGGCCGAGGACGCCGCCGCCCCCGAGGACGCGGAGCTCTCCGACGGCGGGGACCACGCCTCGTACGCCGACGACCCGTACGACGACCACGCGTACGACGGGGACCCGTACGACGACGCCTACGCCGACGACCGCCCCCTCGGCGTCTTCGGGCTCGCCCCCGAGGAGCCCCGGCCCGGCAGCGAGCGCGAGTGGCTCAACCGGGGCGCGCTCTCCTTCCTCGCCGAGGCGTCCGACCTGCTCGCCGGTCAGCTCGACGAGGACCTGGTCGCCGCCCTCACCGGCCAGCTGCTGGTGCCGCGCCTCGCCGACTGGTGCGCGGTGTGGCTGGAGGACGAGGTGGGCGGCCGCGGCTGGGGCGACGGCGCCGGAGGGGCGGGACTGCGGCTCGCCCGTGTCTGGCACGGCGACGAGAGCCGCCTCGAAGAGCTGCGCCGCGCCCTGGAGAAGGACCCGCCGCACCTCACCGAGACACCCCTGTCCGGCCCCGCCACCCACCCGTGGCCCGGCGAGGCGCTGGAGGAGACGGGGACGGCGCTGGCGTACCGGCTGATCGCGGGCGGGCGGCCGCTGGGCACGCTGGTCATCGGGCGGGCCGGCCTCCTGCGCTTCCCCGACGAGGTCACCGGGCTGGTCGAGGACCTCGGCCGACGGGTGGCGCTGGCGATCGGCGCGGCCCGCCAGTACGCCCGGCAGGCCACCATCAGCGCCGTCCTCCAGCGCGGGCTGCTGCCCGGCGCGGTCGCCGAGATCCCCGGCATGCGCAGCGCCCTGGTCTACGAGCCGTGTGAGCGGGGCGGGCCCAGCGGCGACTTCTACGACCTGTTCCCGGCCGGCGACGGCCGCTGGTGCTTCGCGGTCGGCGACGTCCAGGGCAAGGGGCCGGAGGCGGCCGTCGTGATCGGGCTGGCCCGCCCCTGGCTGCGGCTGCTGGCCCGCGAGGGGTACGGCGTCGCCGACGTCCTCGACCGCCTCAACCAGCTGCTCCTCGACGACGCGACCGAGGCGGCCGACGCGGCGGCCCGCGCCTTCGTCGGCCCGGCCGGTCCGATGGACGGCCCGCAGACCCGCTTCCTGTCGCTGCTCTACGGGGAGCTCGTCCCGTTCCCCGGCGGGGTGCGCTGCACGCTGGCCTCGGCCGGCCATCCGCTGCCGCTGGTCCTCGGGCCCGACGGCGACGTCCGTACGGCCGCGCACCCGCAGACGCTGCTCGGGGTCGTCGAGGACGTCATGTACACCAGCGAGACCTTGGAGCTGCGGGCCGGCGAGACCCTGCTGTGTGTGACGGACGGCATCACCGAGCGGCGCTCGGGCTCCCGCCAGTTCGACGACGGCGACGGCCTCGCCCACGCGCTGGCCGCCTGCGCGGGCCTGAACGCCGAGCAGATAGCGGACCGGATCCGGCGTGAGGTGCACGACTTCGGAGGGCGCCCGCCCGAGGACGACCTGGCGCTGCTGGTGCTCCAGGCGGAGTGAGCGGCCCTACGGGACCGGGTACGGGGCGACTACGGGACCGAGTGGGGGCGACCACGGGACCGGGTACCGGCCGCGTACGGGACAATGGGGGACATGCCCTCCGCACTCCCCGACGGCGAGCCCGTCCCCGCCGACGGCGCGCTGCCCGCGTCCGCGCTGGCCGGGGCCGCCGACCGGCCCCTCGGCTTCTATCTGCACGTGCCGTACTGCGCGACCCGCTGCGGCTACTGCGACTTCAACACCTACACCGCGACCGAGCTGCGCGGCACCGGCGGTGTCCTCGCCTCCCGCGACAACTACGCCGAGACCCTGATCGAGGAGATCCGCCTGGCCCGGAAGGTCCTCGGCGACGACCCGCGTCCGGTCCGCACGGTCTTCGTCGGCGGCGGTACGCCGACGCTGCTGGCGGCGGGCGATCTCGTACGGATGCTGGGGGCGATCCGCGACGAGTTCGGGCTGGCGGCCGACGCCGAGGTCACGACGGAGGCGAACCCGGAGTCGGTCGACCCGGCCTACCTGGCGACGCTCCGGCAGGGCGGCTTCAACCGGATCTCCTTCGGGATGCAGAGCGCGAAGCAGCATGTGCTGCGCGTGCTGGACCGGACCCACACGCCGGGGCGCCCGGAGGCCTGTGTGGCGGAGGCGCGCGCGGCGGGCTTCGAGCACGTCAACCTGGACCTGATCTACGGCACGCCGGGGGAGTCGGACGACGACTGGCGGGCGTCCCTGGACGCGGCGATCGGAGCGGGCCCCGACCATGTCTCGGCGTACGCGCTGATCGTCGAGGAGGGCACGCAGCTGGCCCGGCGGATCCGCCGCGGCGAGGTGCCGATGACGGACGACGACGTGCACGCGGACCGGTATCTGATCGCGGAGGACGCGTTCGCGGCCGCCGGGTTCGACTGGTACGAGGTCTCGAACTGGGCGACCTCCGAGGCCGGACGGTGCCTCCACAACGAGCTGTACTGGCGCGGCGCGGACTGGTGGGGCGCGGGGCCGGGAGCGCACTCGCATGTGGGCGGGGTGCGCTGGTGGAACGTGAAGCATCCCGGCGCGTATGCCGCGGCGCTGGCCTCCGGCCGCTCTCCGGGGGCGGGGCGTGAGGTGCTGTCGGAGGAGGATCGGCGGGTCGAGCGGATTCTGCTGGAGCTGCGGCTGCGCGAGGGCGTGCCCCTGTCGCTGCTGTGCGAGCAGGGCCTCAAGGCGTCCCACAGGGCTCTGTCGGAGGGGCTGCTCCAACAGGGCCCCTACGACGAGGGACGGGCCGTGCTGACCCTGCGGGGGCGGTTGCTGGCGGATGCGGTGGTGCGGGACCTCGTGGATTAGGTGCCTAAGGGGGTGCCGGGTTCTGTTGAGTGGCGGCTGCGGGTGCGTTGTGGCTTGTCGCGCAGTTCCCCGCGCCCCTAGGTGGGTGCAGTGCACCTTCCTATTCCGTGACGAAGTCGATCAGCTCTTCCACGCGCCCCAGCAGCTCCGGCTCCAGGTCCTTGTAGGAGTTCACCCGCTTCAGGATCGCCTGCCAGACCGCGCCCGTGTTCTCCGAGGGCCAGCCCAGCGCGCGGCACACGCCCGTCTTCCAGTCCTGGCCGTGCGGGACGCGGGGCCATGCCTCGATGCCCAGGGACGACGGCTTCACCGCCTCCCAGATGTCGATGTACGGGTGGCCCACGACGAGCGCGTGGTCGCTCGTGACCTGCTGGGCGATGCGCCATTCCTTCGTGCCGGGGACCAGGTGGTCCACCAGGACGCCCAGGCGCGCGTCCGGGCCGGGGGAGAACTCCGCGACGATCGACGGGAGGTCGTCCACGCCCTCCAGGTACTCCACGACCACGCCCTCGACGCGCAGGTCGTCGCCCCACACCTTCTCGACGAGTTCCGCGTCGTGCCGGCCCTCGACGTAGATGCGGCCGGCGCGGGCCACGCGCGCGCGTGCGCCGGGGACGGCCACCGAGCCGGACGCGGTACGGGTGGGACGTACCGGCGCGGCGGAAGGCCTCACGAGCGTCACCGTCCGGCCCTCCAGCAGGAAGCCCCCCGGCTCAAGGGGGAACACCCGGTGCTTGCCGAAGCGGTCCTCCAGGGTCACCGTGCCGGCCTCGCAGCGGATCACCGCGCCGCAGAAACCGGTGGCCGGTTCCTCCACCACCAGGCCCGGGTCGGCGGGGACCTCGGGCACCGGCTTGGGCTTCTTCCACGGCGGGGTCAGGTCGGGTGAGTACTGGCGCATTCGGATGACGATAGGACCAGTGGATGCCGGCTCAGCGCGACACGCCGAAGCGCTCGGCGAGGGCGTCCCGTTGCCGTCGTACGAACCCGGCGTCCACCAGCGCGCCGTGACCCGGCACGTACACCGCGTCCTCGCCGCCCAGCGACAGCAGCCGGTCCAGTGCCGCCGGCCACTGCGCCGGTACTGCGTCCGGGCCCGCCTGGGGTTCGCCGGACTCCTCGACCAGGTCGCCGCAGAACACCGTCTCCCGTTCGCCGGGGATCAGGACCGCGAGGTCGTGGGACGTGTGGCCGGGGCCGACGTTCGCCAGCAGGACCTCGCGGCCGCCGCCCAGATCCAGGGTCCACTCCCCGGAGACCAGATGGCGGGGGGTGACCAGGGCGTCCGCCGCCTCCTCGGCCGCCGCCTCGTCCAGGCCCTGACGGACCGCGTCGGCGCGCAGCTCCTCCGCCTCGCGCGCCAGCAGGGCGTCCAGCCCCACCGCGCCGAACACCTCCGCGCCCGCGAACGCCGCCGCCCCGAAGACGTGGTCGAAGTGGGGGTGGGTGAGAGCGAGATGGGTCACACGACGGCCGGCGAGCTCCTCGGCCTCGTACCGCAGCCGCGCCCCCTCCGCCACGCTGGAACCCGGGTCGATCAGCAGTACGCCCGCCGCCCCGACGACGAGTCCCACCGTGCAGTCCCAGCCAGGCAGCCGGCGGCGCCCCACGCCGGACGCGATCCGCTCCCATCCCAGCTCTTCCCAAGTCACCGTCATGCGGCGAGGCTAACGGTACGGCCGCGAGGCGGAGACCGGCCTTGCCCAGGGAGTACCCCACCGCCGTACACTGGCGGGTAGCCCTGGCACTCGGAAGGGCAGAGTGCCAGGCGGGATGCCACGGGACATGACATCTGGAGGTGGACGCGGATGCTGAGCGAACGACGGCTGCAGGTGTTGCGCGCCATCGTTCAGGACTACGTCGGCACCGAGGAGCCGGTGGGCTCCAAGGCGCTCACCGAGCGGCACAACCTCGGCGTCTCCCCGGCCACCGTGCGCAACGACATGGCGGTGCTGGAGGACGAGGGCTTCATCGCGCAGCCGCACACCAGCGCCGGGCGGATTCCGACGGACAAGGGCTACCGGCTGTTCGTCGACAAGCTGGCCGGCGTCAAGCCGATGACCGGGCCCGAGCGTCGGGCGATCCAGAACTTCCTCGACGGCGCCGTCGATCTCGACGACGTCGTGGCCCGCACGGTGCGGCTGCTCGCGCAGCTCACCCGGCAGGTCGCCGTCGTGCAGTACCCGTCCCTGACCCGTTCCACCGTGCGCCATGTCGAGCTGCTGTCGCTCGCTCCGGCGCGCCTGATGCTCGTGCTGATCACGGACACCGGGCGGGTGGAGCAGCGGATGGTGGACTGCCCGGCTCCGTTCGGCGAGACCTCGCTCGCCGATCTGCGGGCGCGGCTGAACAGCCGGGTCGCCGGCCGTCGCTTCACGGACGTTCCGCGTCTCGTGGAGGACCTGGCCGACGCCTTCGAGGTCGAGGACCGCGGCACGGTCTCGACGGTGCTCTCCACCCTTCTGGAGACGCTCGTCGAGGAGAACGAGGAGCGGCTGATGATCGGCGGCACCGCCAATCTCACCCGCTTCAACCATGACTTTCCCCTCACCATCCGGCCCGTCCTGGAGGCCCTGGAGGAGCAGGTCGTGCTCCTTAAACTCCTGGGCGAGGCGGGGGATTCGGGCATGACCGTGCGCATCGGGCACGAGAACGCCTACGAGGGACTCAACTCCACGTCGGTGGTGTCGGTGGGCTACGGTTCGGGCGGCGAGGCAGTCGCCAAGCTCGGCGTGGTCGGCCCGACCCGCATGGACTACCCGGGAACGATGGGAGCGGTACGCGCAGTGGCACGGTACGTCGGACAGATCCTGGCGGAGTCGTAGGTGGCCACGGACTACTACGCCGTTCTCGGCGTGCGTCGCGACGCGTCGCAGGAAGAGATCAAGAAGGCCTTCCGGCGGCTCGCGCGCGAGCTGCACCCGGACGTCAACCCGGATCCGAAGACCCAGGAGCGGTTCAAGGAGATCAACGCCGCCTACGAGGTGCTGTCGGACCCGCAGAAGAAGCAGGTCTACGACCTCGGCGGCGACCCCCTCTCGCAGTCCGGCGGCGCCGGCGCGGGCGGCTTCGGGGCCGGTGGCTTCGGCAACTTCTCCGACATCATGGACGCCTTCTTCGGCACGGCGTCCCAGCGGGGGCCGAGGTCGCGGACGCGGCGCGGCCAGGACGCGATGATCCGGCTGGAGGTCGACCTCGACGAGGCGGCCTTCGGCACGACCAAGGACATCCAGGTCGACACGGCGATCGTCTGCTCCACCTGTAGCGGTGAGGGCGCCGCGCCGGGCACGTCCGCCCAGACGTGTGACATGTGCCGTGGTCGCGGTGAGGTGTCCCAGGTGACCCGGTCCTTCCTGGGCCAGGTCATGACGTCCCGCCCCTGCCCCCAGTGCCAGGGCTTCGGCACGGTCGTCCCGACGCCGTGCCCGGAGTGCGCGGGCGACGGCCGGGTCCGCTCCCGGCGCACCCTCACGGTGAAGATCCCGGCCGGTGTCGACAACGGCACGCGGATCCAGCTCGCCGGTGAGGGCGAGGTCGGCCCCGGCGGCGGTCCCGCCGGTGACCTGTACGTCGAGATCCATGAGCTGCCGCACGCGATGTTCCAGCGGCGCGGGGACGACCTGCACTGCACGGTGACCATCCCGATGACGGCCGCGGCCCTCGGCACCAAGGTGCCGCTGGAGACGCTGGACGGCATGGAGGAGGTCGACATCCGGCCCGGTACCCAGTCCGGCCAGTCGATCCCGCTGCACGGCCGGGGCGTCACCCATCTGCGCGGCGGCGGCCGGGGCGATCTGATCGTCCACGTTGAGGTCCAGACCCCGACGAAGCTCGACCCGGAGCAGGAGCGGCTGCTGCGCGAGCTGGCCAAACTCCGGGGCGAGGAACGCCCCCAGGGCCAGTTCCAGCCGGGTCAGCAGGGGTTGTTCTCCCGGCTGAAGGACGCGTTCAACGGCCGCTGACGAGCGCCGGGGACGGGGTGTGGTCCACCGGGTTTCCGGTGGGCCAGGCCAAGGGAAGCCCGGGTTCGGTGTTGTCCGGAGGACGTGACAACATGCCGTCATGTCCTCCGCACTGACCGATCTCTTCCCTCTGCCGATCGTGCAGGCCCCCATGGCGGGCGGTGTCTCCGTGCCCGGCCTCGCCGCCGCCGTCAGTGAGGCGGGCGGGCTCGGTTTCCTGGCCGCTGGGTACAAGACCGCCGACGGGATGTACCAGGACATCAAGCAGCTGCGCGGGCTGACCGGCCGCCCCTTCGGCGTGAACCTCTTCATGCCGCAGCCGGAGTACGCCGAGTCGGGCGCGGTCGAGCTCTACGCCCATCAGCTCGCCGGCGAGTCCGCCTGGTACGAGACCGAGCTGGGCGACCCCGACAGCGGCCGCGACGACGGCTACGACGCCAAGCTCGCGGTGCTGCTCGACAACCCGGTACCGGTGGTCTCCTTCCACTTCGGCGTGCCGAGCCGCGACGCGCTCGACTCGCTGCGCCGCGCCGGCACCCTCACCCTGGTCACCGCGACGACCGCCGAGGAGGCCCTCGCGGTCGAGCGGGCGGGCGCCGACGCGGTGATCGTGCAGGGCGTCGAGGCCGGCGGCCACCAGGGCACCCACCGGGACGTCCCGGAGAACGACGGCGCCGGCATCGGTCTGCTCTCCCTGCTCGCCCAGGTCCGCGAGACCGTCGGCATCCCGCTGGTCGCCGCGGGCGGCATCATGCGCGGCGGCCAGATCGCCGCCGTCCTCGCGGCGGGCGCGTGCGCGGCGCAGTTGGGCACCGCGTTCCTGGCCACGCCCGAGTCCGGCGCGAGCGCCGTGCACAAGCAGGCGCTGACCAACCCGCTCTTCGCCCGCACCGAGCTGACCCGCGCCTTCTCCGGCCGCCCGGCGCGCGGCCTGGTCAACCGCTTCCTGCGCGAGCACGGGCCGTACGCGCCCGCCGCCTACCCGGAGGTCCACCACCTCACGGCCCCGCTGCGCAAGGCGGCCGCCAAGGCGGGCGACGCGCAGGGCATGGCGCTGTGGGCGGGGCAGGGTCACCGGATGGCCCGCGATCTGCCCGCCGGGCAGCTGGTGGAGGTGCTGGCCGCCGAGACCGACGCGGCCGTGACAGCGTTGTCGCGCGGATCCTGGCATGGATCCTCGCTTGGAGCTTCGCGCGGATCTTCGTCGGAGGAGGAGCGATGACGGCACCGGTGTTCGTGGTCGAGTCGTTCGACGGGCCCGCCCTCAGCGGCGGCGAGTTCGTCCTGGAAGGAGCCGAGGGCCGGCACGCCGTGTCCGTGAAGCGGCTGCGGCCCGGCGAGGAGGTCGTCCTCACCGACGGGCGCGGCCGCTGGGCGCAGGGCGTCGTCACGGCCACCGAGGGCAAGGACCGCCTGGTGGTCGGCGGCCTGGACGACGTCACCGAGGAACCCCCGGAGCAGCCCCGGATCACCGTGGTCCAGGCGCTGCCCAAGGGCGACCGCGGTGAGCTGGCCGTGGAGACGATGACCGAGGTCGGTGTCGACACGATCGTGCCGTGGCAGGCGGCGCGCTGCATCACCCAGTGGAAGGGCGAGCGCGGCCAGAAGGCCCTCGCCAAGTGGCGGGCCACGGCCCGGGAGGCGGGCAAGCAGTCCCGCCGGGTGCGCTTCCCGGAGGTCGCGGACGCGGCAACGACCAAGCAGGTTGCGGCACTTCTCGCCAAAGCCGACTTCGCCGCCGTGCTGCACTCCGACTTCGAGCACAGCAGCGCCGCCCTCGCCACCGCCGAACTCCCCACCGAGGGCGAGATCGTGCTGGTCGTCGGCCCCGAAGGGGGCGTCGCCGCCGACGAGTTGGCGCAATTCGCGGAGGCGGGCGCGAAGACGTTCGTGCTCGGACGTACGGTGCTGAGGACATCGACCGCCGGTACGGCGGCGGCCGCCCTGCTCCTCGGCCGCACCGGCCGCTGGTCCTGAACCCAGGGGGGACACCGTGGAACTCGCCCAAGTACGGCTGCTCGTCACCGACTTCGCCGCCTGCTACCACTTCTACGCCGACGTCCTCGGCCTCAAGCCGCAGTCGGGGGCGGTGCACGGGCCGTACGAGAAGTTCAGCCCGGCCACCGGTTCGGCGGGGATCGCCATCCAGGACCGGGCGATGATGGCGGAGATCCTGGGCGAACTCGGCGAGGAGGCCAACGGCCACCGCTCCCTGGTCGCCCTGCGCGTCGACGACCTGGACGCCTACTGCGCCCAGATCGCCGCCCGGGGCGCCACCCTGATCCACGGCCCCGCCTCCGTGTCCGACCGCATGCGCGCCGCCCACCTCAAGGATCCCGAGGGCAACGTGGTGGAACTTCAGGAGTGGCTGCTGCTGCGCGGATAGCTCCGCTGGTGGGGCCGTATTTCGGCTTCGGGTCCGTTGTGGCTGTATGCGCCCTACCCGCTCGTGCCCGTGAGTGGCAGGCTGCGTGCATGGTTGGTCGCGTTCGGGCTCTTGGGGTGGCCGGGGTCGCTGTGGTGGGGCTCTTCGGGGTCGTCGGGTGCGAGCCCGGGGGGCCGGGGGCGGTGTCCGTGGCGTACACGACCGACCAGGCCGCGACGCGCGAGATCCAGCAGCACGACGTCAAGGTGAACTGGCTCAACTGCACGGGCCAGTACGGCGACGGCGAGAAGATCGTCACCATCGACTGCCGGGGCCGGACCGGCGACGACCGGAACATCACCGTCAAGGGGAAGGTCACCCGGGCCGTCGACGGGGCCTGTGTGCGCGGGGATCTCACCGCCGAGGTCGGCAACAAGCAGCTGTTCCATGTGAGCGGGCTCGGCGACTGCAAGTCGGCGAGCCCCTCGCCGGTCGAGCCGCCCCCGTCGGCACGGCCCGGCCAACCGAACCGGCCGGGTCGGCCCACCGCCACCGTCACGGTCACGAAGACCGTGTGGTGCCCGGGTGACCCGCACTGCCCGGTGCGGGGCAAGTGACCCGGCGGGGCAAGGGGCAAGTGATCGAAACCCGTGGCCGAAGGGCGGGCGCGTGCATAGGGTGATCGGGTGACCCAGTCCTCGTCCGCGACGTCTGCCGCATACCTCAGATTCCCGCACCCGCACGGCGACTTGGTGACCTTCACCGCCGAGGACGACGTGTGGATCGCGCCCCTCGACGGCGGCCGCGCCTGGCGGGTCAGCGTCGACAACGTCCCCGTGACCGGCCCCCGTATCTCCCCCGACGGCACGACCGTCGCCTGGGCCTCCACCCGCGACGGCGCCCCCGAGGTGCACATCGCCCCGGTCGACGGCGGCCCCTCCACCCGGCTGACGCACTGGGGCAGTTGGCAGACCCGGGTGCGCGGCTGGACCCCGGACGGCCGGGTCCTCGCGCTGAGCACCTACGACCAGGCGTCCCTGCGCCGCAGCTGGGCCCGCGCCGTCCCGCTCGACGGGGGACCGGCGACCACCCTGCCGTACGGGCCCGTCGGCGATGTCGCGTACGGCCCGCACACCGTCCTGCAGTCCGCGATCAGCCGCGAGGCCGCCCACTGGAAGCGCTACCGGGGCGGTACGGCGGGCAAGTTGTGGATCGACCGGGACGGCGACGGCACGTTCGTCCGGGTGCACGAGGGACTCGACGGCAACCTCGAATCCCCGGTGTGGGTGGGGGAGCGGCTCGCCTTCCTCTCCGACCACGAGGGCACCGGCGCCCTGTACTCCTCCCTCGCCGACGGCTCCGACCTGCGCCGGCACACCCCCCTCGGCGGCTTCTACGCCCGCCACGCCGCGGGCGACGGCACCCGGATCGTCTATGTCTCGGCCGGTGAGCTGTGGATCCTCGACGACCTGGACGGCGCCGAGCCGCGCCGCCTCGACGTCCGCCTCGGCGGGCAGCGCGTCGACCGCCGGCCCCGGCCCGTCACCGCGTCCCGCTGGCTGGGCGCCGCCGCCCCCGACCACACGGCGCGCGGCAGCGCCGTCGAGGTGCGCGGCGCCATCCACTGGGTCACCCACCGCTCCGGTCCCGCCCGCGCCCTCGCCGCCGCACCCGGGGTACGGGCCCGGCTGCCGCGCACCTTCCGCGCGGAGGGCGAGGAGTGGGTGGTGTGGGTGACGGACGCGGAGGGCGAGGACGCCCTGGAGTTCGCCCCGGCCACCGGGCTCGCCCCCGGCGCCACCCCGCGCCGGATCGGCGCCGGACGCCTCGGCCGGGTCCTGGAGCTGGCCATGGCCCCCGACGGCAGCCGTGCCGCCGTCGCCGCGCACGACGGGCGGCTGCTGCTCGTCGAGCGGGACAGCGGCGAGATCCGCGAGGTCGACCGCAGCGAGGACGGTGAGGTCTCGGACCTGGTGTTCTCCCCGGACTCCACCTGGCTGGCCTGGTCGCACCCCGGGCCGCGGCCGCTCAGCCAGCTCAAGCTCGCCAACACCACCGACCTGTCGGTCTCCGAGGCGACCCCGCTGCGCTTCCGGGACTACGCGCCCGCCTTCACCCTCGACGGCAAGCACCTGGCGTTCCTGTCGACGCGCGCCTTCGACCCGGTCTACGACCAGCACGCCTTCGACCTGTCCTTCGTCGTGGCCGCCCGCCCGTATCTGATCACGCTGGCCGCGACCACGCCCTCGCCCTTCGGGCCGCAGCGGCACGGGCGGCCCTTCGACGCGCCGGACAAGGACGAGACGCCCGACAGCGAGGGGACCCCGGCGACCCGGATCGACCTGGAGGGACTCGCCGAGCGCATCGTGCCGTTCCCGGTCGAGGCCGGCCGCTACTCCGGCCTGGCCGCCGCCAAGGACGGCGTGTTGTGGCTGCGCCACCCCGTGCGCGGTGTCCTCGGCGCCTCCCGGGCCACCCCGGACGACCCCGATCCGCGCACCGAGCTGGAGCGTTACGACCTCGTCCAGCGGCGCCTGGAGCATCTCGCCGCCGACGCCGACGACTTCGAGGTCAGCGGCGACGGCAAGCGGCTGCTGCTGTGGTCCGACGGCAAGCTCAGGGTCGTACCGAGCGACCGGCGGGCCCCGGGCGACGACGACTCGGACGGCAACATCACCGTCGACCTCGGCCGGATCCGCCAGACCGTCGACCCGGCCGCGGAGTGGCGGCAGATGTTCGACGAGAACGGCCGCATCATGCGGGACAACTTCTGGCGCGCCGACTTCGGCGGCGTCGACTGGGACGCCGTCCTCGACCGCTACCGGCCCGTCCTCGACCGGGTGTCGACCCACCACGACCTCGTCGACCTGCTCTGGGAGGTGCACGGCGAGCTGGGCACCTCGCACGCCTACGTCATTCCGCGCGGCGGATACGGCAACGGGGCCCGCCAGGGCCTGCTCGGCGCCGACATCTCCCGCCACGAGGACGGCGGTTGGCGCGTCGACCGCATCCTGCCGTCGGAGACCTCCGACCCCGACGCGCGCTCCCCGCTGACCGCGCCGGGCGTGGCCGTGCGCCCCGGGGACGCGATCGTCGCGGTCGGCGGTCATCCCGTCGACCCGGTCACCGGGCCCGGGCCGCTGCTCGTCGGTACGGCGGGCAAGGCGATCGAGCTGACGATCTCGCCGGCCGGCGGGGGCGAGCCGCGGCACGTGGTGGTCGTACCGATCGCCGACGAGGAGGCGCTGCGCTATCACGCGTGGGTCGCGGACCGGCGGGCGTACGTCCATGAGCGGTCGGGCGGCCGGCTCGGCTATCTCCACGTGCCGGACATGCAGGCGCCCGGCTGGGCGCAGATCCACCGGGACCTGCGGATCGAGGTGGCGCGGGAGGGCCTGGTCGTCGACGTCCGGGAGAACCGGGGCGGGCACACCTCGCAGCTGGTCGTCGAGAAGCTGGCGCGCAGGATCGTCGGCTGGGACCTGCCGCGCGGCATGCGGCCGTCCAGCTATCCGGAGGACGCGCCGCGGGGGCCGGTGGTCGCCGTCGCCAACGAGTTCTCCGGCTCGGACGGGGACATCGTGAACGCGGCCATCAAGGCGCTGGGGATCGGCCCGGTGGTCGGCACCCGCACCTGGGGCGGGGTGATCGGCATCGACAGCCGCTACCACCTGGTCGACGGCACGCTCGTCACCCAGCCGAAGTACGCGTTCTGGCTGGAGGGTTACGGGTGGGACGTGGAGAACCACGGCGTCGACCCGGACGTGGAGGTCGTGATGGCCCCGCAGGACCACGCGGCGTCCCGCGACACCCAGCTGGACGAGGCGATCCGGCTGGCGCTGGCGGCGCTGGAGGAGAACCCGGCCAAGGTGGCGCCCGAGTTGCCGGGCGCGTAGACCGACGGCGATACGATGCCCCGCGTAACCGCACCGCCCGACCCCCGGAGGGAAAATGGCAGGGGAGCCGCAGGACGACTGCTTGTTCTGCAAGATTGTCGAAGGGCACATCCCGGCGACGATCGTCCGGGAGACGGAGACGACCGTCGCCTTCCGGGACATCAACCCCCAGGCGCCCACGCACGTCCTGGTGATCCCCAAGGTGCACTACGAGAACGCCGCCGAGCTGGCCGCCGCGGAACCGGGCGTCGCCGCCGACATACTGCGCGAGGCGAAGGCCGTCGCCGACGAGGACAAGCTGGAGAGCTACCGCATCGTCTTCAACACCGGCAGCGGCGCCGGCCAGACCGTCTGGCACACCCACGCGCACGTCCTCGGCGGCCGTGGCCTGCAGTGGCCCCCCGGATAGGCCGCCGTGTCCGTGCGTGAGCTGGTGGTCCTCGGCACCGCCAGCCAGGTCCCGACCCGGCAGCGCAACCACAACGGCTATCTGCTGCGGTGGGACAGCGAGGGCATCCTCTTCGACCCCGGTGAGGGCACCCAGCGCCAGATGGCGCGCGCCGGTGTCGCCGCCCACGACCTGAACCGGATCTGCGTCACCCACTTCCACGGCGACCACTGCCTCGGCCTCGCCGGGGTCATCCAGCGCGTCAACCTCGACCAGGTCCCGCACCAGGTCACCGCCCACTATCCGCGTTCCGGGCAGCGCTTCTTCGACCGGCTGCGGTACGCCACCGCGTACCGCGAGACCGTCGGCATCACCGAGGCCCCGGTCGACACGGACGGCGTCCTCGCCGCCACCCCCGCGTACACCCTGCACGCCCGCAGGCTCTCCCACCCCGTGGAGTCCTACGGCTATCTCCTCGTCGAGCCCGACGGCTGCCGCATGCTGCCCGACCGGCTCGCCGCGCACGGCGTCAAGGGGCCGGACGTGGGCCGTATCCAGCGCGAGGGCGTGCTCGGGGACGTCCGGCTGGAGGACGTCAGCGAGGTGCGGCGCGGACAGCGGTTCGCGTTCGTGATGGACACCCGGCTGTGCGACGGGGTGTACGCCCTCGCCGAGGGATGCGACCTGCTGGTCATCGAGTCGACCTTCCTCGACGAGGACGTCGAACTCGCCGTCGAGCACGGGCACCTGACGGCAGGTCAGGCCGCCGCCGTGGCCCGTGACGCCGGTGTGCGCCACCTCGTGCTCACCCACTTCAGTCAGCGCTACACCGAGCCGGAGGAGTTCGAGCGGCAGGCGCGGGCCGCCGGTTTCGAGGGGGAGCTGACCGTGGCGCACGACCTGCTCCGGGTGCCGGTACCGAAGCGTCGGTGAAACGGCCGTACGATATTTCGATGCCCCTCCCGAAAGCCGAACTGCACCTTCATATCGAAGGCACCCTGGAGCCGGAGCTGGCCTTCGCGCTCGCCGAACGCAACGGTGTGACGCTGCCGTACGAGAACACCGACGCACTGCGCCGGGCGTACGCCTTCGAGGACCTCCAGTCCTTCCTCGACCTCTACTACGAGCTGATGGCCGTCCTGCGCACCGAGCGGGACTTCGAGGACCTCGCCAACGCCTATCTGGCCCGCGCCGCCGCGCAGGGGGTGCGGCACGCGGAGATCTTCTTCGACCCGCAGGCCCATCTGTCCCGGGGTGTGCCCATGGGCGTGGTCGTCGAGGGGCTGTGGCGGGCGCTCGGCAGCAGCGAGGCCCGCCACGGTGTCTCGACCCGGCTCATCATGTGCTTCCTGCGCGACGAGTCCGCCGAGTCGGCCCTGCGGACCCTGCGCGCGGCCGAGCCGTACCTCGACCGGATCACCGGCGTCGGGCTCGACTCGGCCGAGGTGGGGCATCCCCCGGCGAAGTTCCGCGAGGTGTACGAGGCCGCCGCCGCGCTCGGGCTGCGGCGCGTCGCGCACGCCGGCGAGGAGGGGCCGCCGGAGTACATCACCGAGGCCCTGGACGTGCTCGGCGTGGAGCGCGTCGACCACGGGCTGCGCTGCATGGAGGACCCCGAGCTGGTGAAGCGGCTGGTGAGCGAGCGCGTTCCGCTCACCCTGTGCCCGCTGTCCAACGTGCGGCTGCGCGCCGTGGACACGCTCTCCGAGCACCCGCTGCCCGCCATGCTCGACGCCGGGCTGCTGTGCACGGTCAACTCCGACGACCCGGCCTACTTCGGCGGGTACGCGGGGGACAACTTCACCGCCGTACGGGACGAGCTGGGGCTGAGCGAGGAGCGGCTGCGGGAACTGGCCCGCAACTCCTTCCTCGCGTCCTTCCTGGAGGACGACGAGGAGCGGCGGACCCGGTATCTCGCGGAGGTGGAGGCCTACGAGTTCCGGTGAGCGCCGGACGGGCCGGCGGACGGGGCGCGCCGGACGGCCGGCCCGCCCGCAGCGCGACCAGCGTCATCGGCACCGCCACGATCAGCAGCCCGAGGCCGAGGACGACGCCCATCGCCGGGAACCCCGCCCGCTCCGACAGCATGCTCCCCGTCAGGGGCCCCGCCGCCGTCCCCAGGGAGGACGCCGAGCCGACGAGGACCGCCCAGCGGCCCCGCGGGTCGAGGGCGGCGGCGAGGCCGAGCAGATACGACAGGACGACCGGGTAGAGCACGTTCCAGGCGATCTCACCGGCCGCGAAGGTCACCGGACCGGTCGCCGACGCGCTCACCACCACACATCCGGCGATCAGCGCGGTCCCGGCCCCGATGGGCACCGCCCGCCCGAGCCGGGGCCCCAGCGCCCCCGCGCCCACCACCCCGAGCAGGCCCGCGCCCAGCGCCACGGCGAAGACGGCTCCGACGGCGGCCTCGGTGAGATGGGCCTGGGTCAGTCCGATGCGGCCGCTGACGCCCCACAGCGCGTTCTGCACGAGGGACCAGCCGGGCATGGCGGCGGTCAGCACGAGCCCGGCGCGCAGGTGGGGGAGCCGGGTGTCCGGGGCGGGGCCGCGCCGCCGCGCCGCCGCCGTCCTCTCCGGCAGACGCCGGGTCAGCGGCCATACGGCGACGGCGGTGAGCGCGATCGCGGCCAGGGGCTGTCCGTGTCCCGGGCCGAGGTGCGGGACCGTCAGACAGACGGCGGCCGCGAGCGCGGAGAGCACCAGCAGGCCGAGCGTGGAGACGCGGTGCGGATCGGGCTGGGCGGCGATGCGGGTGGCGGCGACCGTGGTGGCCGTACCGGAGCCGAGACCGCCGAGCACCGCGCCGGCGACGACGGCGGGGACGCACGAGGTGAGCGCCGCGCCGCCGTAACCGAGGACGGCGAGGGCCAGTCCGGCCCGGGCGAGGGTGCGCGCGCCGATCCGCTCCACCCGTGACCCGAACACGAAGCCCGCCGACGCGGAGCCCAGCAGAAGCGCGCTGCCGACGGCCCCCGCCCGGGTGGCCGTCAGCGGCAGTCCCGAGTCCAGCCGGCCGACGACGGTCGGCAGCAGATAGGGGGCGAGATACCCGGCCGTGAAAAGGGCGACGAGGGGCCAGAGGGTGGTGCGGGGGGCGGACACGGGCGTTCCCGGGGCGTGCGAAGTGAGCGGCTCTGAAGGGGGGATGGGCAACGGCCGTCGGCGGACGGGAACGCGCGGGCAATTTGTATCAAGCGTGTGGATCGAGAAGAAGGGGAGGGGGGTGTGGGGAGACTGTGATCCCGGACACGGGTGCCCGTTGACGGGCGGCCGTTCACGTATCTAACCTTCGGTCTTGTACGTGGATAGCCTCGATAGGGGGAGTTGAGCGGCGGCATGACCCGTGACCTGACCATCACCGAGGTACGGCTGACGCCGATCCTGGTCGCCGACCCGCCGCTGCTGAACACCCAGGGAGTCCACCAGCCCTACACCCCCCGGCTGATCGTCGAGATCGTGACCGCCGACGGGACCACGGGGCTCGGGGAGACCTACGGGGACACCAAGTACCTGGAGCTGGCCCGGCCCTTCGCGGAGAAGGTGAAGGGCCGCCAGGTCACGGATCTGAACGGTCTCTTCACGGTCGCCGACGAGGTCGCCGTGGACCGCTCCCGGGTGCGGGACGCCGTCGACGTGGGCGGACTGCGAGGCGTCCAGACCGCCGACAAACTGCGGCTGTCGGTCGTCTCCGCCTTCGAGGTCGCCTGCCTCGACGCCCTCGGCAAAGCGCTCGGACTGCCCGTCCACGCCCTGCTCGGCGGCAAGGTGCGCGACCGGGTCGAGTACAGCGCCTACCTGTTCTACAAGTGGGCCGGCCACCCCGAGGGCGTCGCGGCCGAGAAGGACGACTGGGGCGCGGCCCTCGATCCCGCCGGAGTCGTCGAGCAGGCACGGAAGTTCACCGAGCGGTACGGCTTCACGTCGTTCAAGCTCAAGGGCGGTGTCCTCCCGCCCGACCAGGAGATCGCGGCCGTGCGCGCGCTGGCCGAGGCGTTCCCCGGTCACCCCCTGCGCCTCGACCCCAACGGCGCCTGGTCCGTGGCGACCTCGCTGACGGTGGCCAAGGAGCTCGGGGACGTCCTGGAGTACCTGGAGGACCCCGCGCTCGGCACCCCGGCGATGGCCGAGGTGGCCGCCGGGACGACGGTGCCGCTCGCGACCAACATGTGCGTGACGACCTTCGATGAGATCCCGGAGGCGTTCACCCGGGGAGCCGTGCAGGTCGTCCTCTCCGACCACCACTACTGGGGCGGGCTGCGCAACACCCAGCAACTCGCCGCGCTGTGCCGGACCTTCGGGGTCGGGGTGTCCATGCACTCCAACACCCACCTGGGCATCTCCCTGGCGGCGATGACCCACGTGGCGTCGACCGTCCCGAACCTCCACCACGCGTGCGACTCCCACTACCCCTGGCAGTCCGAGGACGTCCTCACCGAACGCCTCACCTTCACCGACGGCCGGATGACCGTCTCCGACGCCCCGGGCCTCGGCGTGGAACTGGACCGCGACCGCCTGGCCTTGCTGCACCGGCGCTGGCTGGACGACGACGGCACCCTGCGCGACCGCGACGACGCGGCGGCCATGCGGGTCGTGGACCCGGGGTGGGTCACACCCGCCGTGCCACGCTGGTAGCGGCCGCCGACGCGGCGTGACGGACGGGGTGTTGTCAGTGACGTGGTGCACACTGGCCAGATCAGCACCATGCCAGGGAGCGCACCGTGATCGCGTCCACCGCGTCCCCCGCCGAGGGGCACCCCAGCCCGGCCCGGGTAGACCCCCTCGCCGCCCTGCGCGCCCCCGACGACCCGCCCTGGGACGTCTATCTGACCGGCACCGTCTTCCTCGACATCATCTTCACCGGTCTCGACTCCGCCCCCGTGCGCGGCACCGAGTCCTGGGCGCGCGGCATGGGCTCCAGCCCCGGCGGGGTCGCCAACATGGCGACGGCCCTCGCCCGCCTCGGCCTGCGTACGTCCCTCGCCGCGGCCTTCGGCGACGACCACTACGGCGAGTACTGCTGGGACGCCCTCGAACAGGGCGAGGGCATCGACCTCTCCCCGTCGCGCACCGTGCCCGGCTGGCACTCCCCGGTCACCGTCTCCATGGCGTACGAGGGCGAGCGCACCATGGTCTCCCACGGCCACGAGCCGCCGCCCGAGGAGCCCGCGCCCGACTGCCCGCCCCGCGCGCGTGCCGCCGTCGCCTCGCTCACCCCCGGCAAGCCCGCGCCGTGGATCGCGCAGGCCGCCGCCCGGGGCACCCGGATCTTCGGGGACGTCGGCTGGGACGACACCGGCGCCTGGGACCTGGCGGGACTGACCGACCTCGCCCACTGCGAGGCCTTCCTGCCGAACGCCGAGGAGGCCATGCGCTACACCCGCACCGACTCCCCGCGCACCGCCGCCCACGCCCTCACCGAACACGTACCGGTCGCGGTCGTCACCCTCGGTGCCGAAGGGGCCTACGCGGTGGACCGGCGCACCGGTGAGACCGCCGAGGTGCCCGCGATCGCCGTCGAGGCCCTCGACCCGACCGGCGCGGGCGACGTCTTCGTCGCGGGCTTCGTCACCGGCACCCTGGCCGGCTGGCCGCTCGCCGACCGCCTGGCCTTCGCGGGCCTCACGGCGGCCCTCTCGGTCCAGGAGTTCGGCGGCTCGCTCTCGGCCCCCGGCTGGGCGGAGATCGCAGCATGGTGGCGCAAGGTCCAGTCCCTCACGACCCAGGACAGACAGGCACTGCGCCGCTACGCCTTCCTGGAGAACCTGATCCCGGCGGAGGAAGCCCGCCCCTGGCCGCTGCGCCGAGCGGTCCCGACGATCGGCTTCGGCAGATCCGCCTGAACCAGGCGTGACCGTCCCCCACCGCCCGCAGCCGACGACGGACCCCGGTAGGAAAAGCCCTACGGCGATGTCAGCACCGCGTCGTAAGCTTGATTACGCGAGGCCGCCGTCAGCTACGCGGCCGTGACAAGGAGGAACCGCAGGCCTTCAGCGCCGGCCCATGACTCAGACACCCACAGCTCACACACCCGCGCAGGGGCAGGCGAGAGCAGAGTTCACCGTTCCCGCCCAGCATCCGATGGTGACGGTGCTGGGATCCGGAGACTCCCTGCTGCGCGTGATAGAGAAGGCCTTCCCGGCGGCCGACATCCACGTCCGGGGCAATGAGATCAGCGCGGTCGGCGACTCCGCGGAAGTCGCCCTGATCCAGCGCGTGTTCGACGAGATGATGCTCGTGCTCCGCACCGGGCAGCCGATGACGGAGGACGCAGTGGAACGCTCGATCGCCATGCTGAAGGCGAGCGAGGCAGGGACGAGCGACGGCCAGGAGACCCCGGCCGAGGTACTGACGCAGAACATCCTGTCCTCGCGCGGCCGCACCATCCGCCCCAAGACCCTCAACCAGAAGCGGTACGTCGACGCGATCGACAAGCACACCATCGTCTTCGGCATCGGCCCCGCCGGCACCGGCAAGACGTATCTGGCGATGGCCAAGGCGGTCCAGGCCCTTCAGTCCAAGCAGGTCAACCGCATCATCCTGACCCGCCCCGCGGTCGAGGCCGGCGAACGCCTCGGCTTCCTGCCCGGCACGCTCTACGAGAAGATCGACCCGTACCTGCGCCCGTTGTACGACGCGCTGCACGACATGCTCGACCCCGACTCGATCCCCCGCCTCATGGCCGCCGGGACCATCGAGGTCGCCCCCCTGGCGTACATGCGCGGCCGCACGCTCAACGACGCCTTCATCATCCTCGACGAGGCCCAGAACACCTCGCCCGAGCAGATGAAGATGTTCCTCACCCGGCTCGGGTTCGACTCCAAGATCGTGATCACCGGTGACGTGACCCAGGTCGACCTGCCCAACGGCACCAAGTCGGGTCTGCGGCAGGTGCAGGAGATCCTGGAGGGCGTCGAGGACGTCCACTTCTCCCGGCTCACGTCCCACGATGTCGTACGGCACAAGCTCGTCGGCCGTATCGTCGACGCGTACGAGAAGTACGACAGCACGCACGGCACCGAGAACGGCACCCACAAGGACAAGGGCGGCCGGGGCCGGTCCGGGCACAAGGGGAAGTAGACACAGCAGCACCATGTCGATCGACGTCAACAACGAGTCCGGAACCGAGGTCGACGAGCAGGCGATCCTCGACATCGCCCGCTACGCGCTCGCACGGATGCGCATCCACCCGCTCTCCGAGCTCTCGGTGATCGTCGTGGACGCCGACGCCATGGAGCAGCTGCACATCCAGTGGATGGACCTGCCGGGGCCGACGGACGTCATGTCCTTCCCGATGGACGAGCTGCGGCCGCCGTCCAAGGACGACGACGAGCCCCCGCAGGGCCTCCTCGGCGACATCGTGCTGTGCCCCGAGGTCGCCAAGAAGCAGGGTGAGGAGGCGCCCACCCAGCACTCCATGGACGAGGAACTCCAGCTGCTCACCGTCCACGGCGTGCTGCACCTGCTCGGGTACGACCACGAGGAGCCCGACGAGAAGGCCGAGATGTTCGGGCTGCAGGCCGCCATCGTCGACGGCTGGCGTGCGGAGAAGGGCCTGACCGGCCCGTCGCCGGCGCCGACCGTCTCGTAAGAGGGCCGCCCGGATGAGTCCGCAGATCGTCCTCGGGGCGATCGCCCTGGTCGTCGTCGCCTGGCTCGCCGCCTGCGCCGAGGCGGGCATCGCGCGCGTCTCCAGCTTCCGCGCCGACGAGGCGGTGCGCACCGGCCGCCGCGGCAGCGCGGGGCTCGCCCAGGTCGCCGCCGATCCCACCCGCTATCTCAACGTGGCGCTGCTGGTCCGCGTCGCCTGCGAGATGGCGGCGGCCGCGCTGGTCACGTACGCCTGTCTGAAGGAGATCGACGGGACCTGGCAGGCCCTGCTCGCCGCGATCGGCGTCATGGTCCTGGTGTCCTACGTGGCCGTCGGGGTCTCCCCGCGCACCATCGGCCGCCAGCACCCGCTGAACACCGCCACGGCGGCGGCGTACGTGCTGCTGCCGCTGGCGAAGATCATGGGGCCGATCCCGTCCCTGCTGATCCTCATCGGCAACGCGCTCACCCCCGGCAAGGGCTTCCGCCGCGGCCCCTTCGCCTCCGAGGCGGAGCTGCGCGCGCTGGTCGACCTCGCCGAGGCCGAGTCGCTCATCGAGGACGAGGAGCGCCGCATGGTGCACTCGGTCTTCGAACTCGGCGACACGCTCGTGCGGGAGGTCATGGTCCCGCGGACCGATCTCGTCGTCATCGAGCGCTACAAGACGATCCGTCAGGCCCTGACCCTCGCCCTGCGCTCCGGCTTCTCGCGCATCCCGGTCACCGGGGAGAGCGAGGACGACATCGTCGGGATCGTCTACCTCAAGGACCTGGCCCGCAAGACGCACATCAGCCGGGACGCCGAGTCCGAGCTGGTGTCCACGGCCATGCGGCCGGCCGCCTTCGTCCCCGACACCAAGAACGCCGGCGACCTGCTGCGCGAGATGCAGCAGGACCGCAACCACGTCGCCGTCGTCATCGACGAGTACGGCGGCACCGCCGGCATCGTCACCATCGAGGACATCCTGGAGGAGATCGTCGGCGAGATCACCGACGAGTACGACCGTGAGCTGCCGCCGGTGGTGGAGCTGGGCGACGACCGCTACCGGGTCACCGCCCGCCTCGACATCACCGACCTGGGCGAGCTGTACGGCCTGGAGGAGTACGACGACGAGGACGTGGAGACCGTCGGCGGCCTGCTGGCCAAGGCCCTCGGGCGGGTGCCGATCGCCGGTGCCTCGGCCGCCGTGGAACTGCCCGACGAGCGCAAGCTGCGGCTGACCGCGGAGGCCGCCGCCGGCCGGCGGAACAAGATCGTGACGGTGCTGGTGGAGCCGGTGGACTTCCCGGACGAGGAGACGGAGGGCGAGTGACTCCGCAGGAACTGCGCACCCTGTGCCTGTCGTTCAACGCGGCCGTGGAGGAGTTCCCGTTCGCCCCGGAGATCTCCGTCTTCAAGGTGCTCGGCAAGATGTTCGCCCTGAGCTGGCTCGACGCCAGCCCCCTGAAGGTCAACCTCAAGTGCGACCCGGAGGACGCGGTCCGGCTGCGCGGTGAGCACCCGGGCCTGATCGCCCCCGGCTACCACATGAACAAGCGCCACTGGAACACCGTCACCGTCGACGGCGAACTCCCGGACCGGCTGGTCCGGGAGCTGGTGGAGGACTCCTACGATCTCGTCGTCGCCGGGCTGCCACGCGCCGAGCGGCTACGCCTCGACCGTCCCTGAGCGGCGGCCCCGCAGACCGAGACCGATCAGGACGGCCGCCGCGACGGTGATGGCCGCGTCCAGGGCCAGCACCGTGTGCACGCCCGCCAGCAGGTCGTCCGTCGTCGTCGCGAGGACGCCCAGCAGCGGGATGCCCACCGTGAGGCCGACCTGCTGGGTCGAGGTGACCAGACCGGTGGCCAGCCCCTGCTCCTCGTCCGGCACACCCGAGGTGACCGTCAGGCCGTACGAGATGATCGCGCCCAGGTGGAACATGCTGGCCAGGGAGACCGCGGCCGTCGCGATCCAGACCGACCAGCCGTGGGTGTCCAGCGCGAGCAGCGCGGCCACCAGGACGCCCTGTCCGGCCAGGGAGAAGGCCAGCGTACGGCGGGCGCCGAGGCGGCCGATGACCTTCGGGGCGTAGGCGCCGGCCACCGCGGAGAGCGCGCCCTGCACGCCGAAGACGAGGCCGGTCCTGAAGGCCGACAGGTGCAGGATCTCCTGGAGGTAGAGGGTCAGCACGAAGACGACCGTCGACATCATCGAGAAGGTGACCAGGCCGCCCAGGTTGCCCCACGCGACCGTGCGGCGGCGCAGCATGGGCAGGGAGACCAGCGGGGCCGGGCTGCGCGACTCGACCAGGGCGAAGGCCGTCAGCAGGGCCAGGCCGGCGATCAGCGTCGTGATCACGTCGGGGCGGGCGAAGCCGTGGTCGGCGGCCGTCGACAGGGCGTAGATCAGGGAGAGCAGACCGCCGGTGACGGTGATCGCGCCGGGCACGTCCAGGCGCGGACGCTCCGGGGTGCGGGACTCCGGCAGCAGGCCCGGGGCCAGCGGCAGCACGACCAGGGCGAACAGCGACAGCAGGCCCATCGTCGAGCGCCAGCCGAGCGCGTCGGTGAGCAGGCCGCCGGCCACCATGCCGACGGTGAAGCCCAGCGACAGCAGGGTGCCGGAGATGCCGAGGGCGCGATCGCGCGCCGGGCCCTCCGGGAAGGTGGTGGTCAGCAGCGACATGCCGGTCGGCACGATCGCCGCCGCGCCCAGGCCCTGCAGCGCCCGGCCGGCCAGGAAGGACGCCGGGTCCCAGGCGAACGTGGCCAGCAGCGAGGCCACCCCGAACAGGGCCAGGCCGGTCAGGAACAGCCGGCGGCGGCCGTAGAGGTCGCCGACGCGGCCGAACAGGAGCAGGAAGCCGCCCGAGGGCAGGGCGAACGCGGTGACCGCCCACTGCAGGGCCGAGGTGCTCATGCCGAGGTCGGCGCCCAGGTCGGGCAGGGCCACGTTCAGGACGGAGAAGTCCAGGGCGACCATGAACTGGGCGGCGCACAGCACGAACAGGACGAGCTTGTCGCGCGGGGAGAGCCGGGGGGTCGTGTCGTGGAGGAGCGGGTCGCGTACGGGAGTTGGTGTGTCGATCGCCATGGGAAGAGCCTGCGGCCGACGGAATACGGGTGGGGAGTCGGCACTTATCGTGGTGGTGGCACCACCAGACACGCGAGGGGGAGCGATACGTGGCTGACGCCCTGAAGAGCGGTCGGCGCAGCGAGCTGCGCGAGTTCCTGATGAGCAGGCGGGCCCGGGTCTCGCCGTCCGAGGCCGGGCTGCCCGGCGGCGCGCGGCGGCGTACGCCGGGGCTGCGGCGCGAGGAGGTGGCCGTGCTCGCCGGGGTGGGCGCCTCCTGGTACCAGTGGCTGGAGCAGGGGCGGGACATCTCCGTCTCGCCGCAGGTGCTGGACGCGGTGGCCCGGGTGCTGCGGCTCAGCAACGCCGAGCGCCGCCATCTGTACGTCCTGGCCGGGCTGAATCCGCCGTCGCCGGAGCCGGCGCCCGATCACGGCTGCGAGGGCCTGCGGCGGCTGATCGACACCTGGATGCCGTATCCGGCGCACATCATGGACCGGTACTACAACTGCGTGATGTACAACGACGCCGCGGGCTGGGTGCTGGGCATGCGGCCGGAGAACACCCAGAACTGCCTGGTCGACTTCTTCACCGACCAGCTCTACCGCTCCCGTTCCCAGAGCTGGCAGGTCAACGCGCGCACCGTCGTGGCGCAGTTCCGGGCGGCGACCGCGTCCCGGCCGGACGACGAGCGGTTCCAGGCGCTGGTGGCGGAACTGACGGAGCTCAGCGAGGAGTTCGCCGAGCTGTGGGAGCGGCGGGACATCCAGGACGCGGGCGTGATCCGCAAGGAGCTGGAGCATCCGCTGGTCGGGCTGCTGTGCGTTGAGTCGACGGCGCTGCGGGTGCCGGCGCGCCCCGACCTGACGATCGTGCTGCACACCCCGCTGGACGAGGCGAACACCGTGGCGAAGCTGGAGTGGCTGGCGTCCCCGGAGGGGCGGCGCGGGGCGATGTACCCCGTGGCGGGCTGAGCGGGGGCGCGCTTCGTATGCTCGGGGGCATGACCGAGAGCAACGCGCTTGATCCCGAGGACCGCAAGATCGTCACCCTGGCCCGTTCCGCGCGGGCCCGCAACGGGGTGCCCGAGGGGGCGGCCGTACGGGACGACACCGGGCGTACGTATGTGGCGGGGACGGTGGAGCTGCCGTCCCTGAGGCTGAGCGCGCTGCGCACCGCCGTGGCGATGGCGGTGGCTTCCGGGGCGACGTCGCTGGAGGCGGCGGCGGTGGTGACGGAGGCGGAGGGCGCCGGTGCGGAGGATCTGGCGGCGGTGCGCGACCTCGGCGGCGCGGGGACCCCGGTGCTGCTGGCCTCGCCGGACGGCACGGTCCGCCTGACCGTCCCGGCCGGCTGAGCTGCTGGGGGCCGCGCCCGCAGCTTCAGGGTGACCTGGAGGGAAGCTGACGGTCCATCAGTTTCCTGCGGCATCTCCATTGACTTCTCACATCCCCTGCACGTCAATGGCCCCCGTCGGCGCAGACGAGCCGCTGCGCCCGCATCCCTCAGGAGGGGGCAACCATGGGTTCGACACCCCCAAGATCCCGAAAACGGCGCCTCGCCGCGCTGGTCGGGGCGGCCGCGCTCGCGGTGACCGCGGGCGGGGCGCTCGCCTCCCCGGCGAGCGCCGCGGCCGTGAGCGTGGACTTCCCCACGCACTGCATCCCGCCCGCCGTCGCCGGTCTCCCGCCGATCGACGGCACCACCACCGCGAAGATCACCGTGGACAACGCCAGTCCCAAGGTCGGCGACACCGTCAGCGTGACGTACACCGTCGTCAAGCCCGCCGCCAGCAACCCGACCGATCTCGCCCTGCCCGCCGACATCATGACGCCCACCGGCAAGGTCACCCTCGGCGGTGCCCAGACCGGTTCCGTCACCGTCGCCGGACCCAAGAAGAACGACCCGGTGCCGGGGCGGGGAGCCTTCCCGTCCTTCTCCATGACCGGGACGTTCACCGTCACCTCGCCCGGCGCGATCACCCTCTCGCCCGGCGACTACAACATCCACACCAGCTACATCCTTGAGCTGGACACCCCCTGCACGGTGACCAATCCGCCCGCCCCGGTGTCGGAGACCGTCACCGCCGCCGCCAATCCGCCCGCCAACACCCGGGCGATCGGCCTGAGTTCGGCGTCCGGCAGTCCGGGCGCGAGTGTCGTCGTCACCGGTGGCCACTTCACGCCCGGTGCCTCCGTCACCCTCGCCGGACGGTCCGGGAGCACCCAGACCGCCGACACCGCCACCGTGACCGCCGACGCCCAGGGCGCCTTCAGCGGCTCGCTCGCCGTCCGCGACCTCACGACGACGGGGATCGTGGCCTACGAGGGCGGCGCCTGGAGTGCGGACAAGGGGGCCGGACCGGTCGCCTACGTCGTCATCGACGACACACCCGTGCCGGCCGGCAGCCAGAAGGTCACGGCCACCGTCAAGGCGGGGACGCTGTCCATGTCCCAGGCCGGGGACGCCGTCGCCCTCTCCTCGGTCGACTTCGGCAAGGGCGGCAACGCCACCGGCGCGCTGAAGACCGTGACCGTCAAGGACTTCCGGGGCGGGCCCGCGGGCTGGTCGCTCACCGGCAAGGTCACCGACTTCACCGGGCCCGGCGCCAAGATCGACGCCGGGAAGCTCAGCTGGACCCCGGCGTGTGCCACCAAGCCGGACAGCCCGAGCACCTGCCGGGCCGGGTCGGCGGGCGCCGTGGGCACTGCGGGAGCCACCCTGGCCTCCGCGCCGAACGGGACCCTCACCGGCGGCGAGTTCAGCGCCGACGCGGGCCTCTCCCTGGACGTACCGGCGTTCACGCCTCCGGGCACGTACGCCGCCGTCCTGACCCTCACCCTCACCTGACAGGCCGTCACTCATCAGCCGGGCGCCCGTCCCACGGGGCCGCACCCGCCCGGCCGTGCCCTCGCCACCCGACCGTCCGTGGGGGTCCGCACCCATGCGCAAGCTGTACGTCCTCCTCCTGATCCCCTTCCTGAGCCTGCTGCCGTGCGCGCCCGCGCACGCCGCCGACAACGGCAGCTGGTCCGTGTACCCCGTCTCCACGGCCGTCTCCGCGCGGCCGTATTTCTATGTCTCAGCCGACCCCGGGCAGACGATCGAGGACAAGGTCGTCGTCGAGAACAAGACCGCCGCGCCGCTGACCTTCCGGCTCTACGCCGCCGACGCCTACAACACGCCGCGCGACGGCGGCTTCGCCGTGAAGGGGGCGGGGGAGCGGATGCGGGGCGTGGGAGCCTGGGCGAAACCCGCGAGGGACCGGGTGACCGTGCCCGGGCACGGCAGCGTCACCGTGCCCTTCACCCTCCGCGTGCCGAAGGGCGCCGAGCCCGGTGATCACCCCGGGGCGATCGTCGCGGTCGACGAGCGGGTGGAGCAGGGTGGCGACGGCGTCGCCCTCGGTGTGCGCCGGGCCGTCGGGGCGCGGCTGTATCTCCAGGTCGGCGGCCCCACCCTGCCCGCGCTCGCCGTCGAGGACGTGCGGATCGACCACCACCGGCCGCTGCTGCCCGGGCTCGGCGACAGCACGGCGACGATCTCGTACACGCTGCGCAACACCGGGAACGTCACCCTGCACCCGAAGGTGGAGCTGCGGGCGCGCGGGCTGTTCGGCCGTACGCTGCTCGCCCGCGACCTGACCGGGATCCCCGCCGAACTGCTGCCGGGACAGCGGGTCCGGCTCAGCGAGTCATGGCGGGGCGCACCCCAGCTGGACCGGGGCGAGGTCACCGTCACGGCCAGCGCCGAGGGCACCCGGGAGGCGGCGAGCGCCTCCTTCCTCGCGCTGCCCTGGCTGCTGCTGGTCCTGGTCCTCGTCGCCGGGGTCGCGGGCGGGGCGCTGCTCGGCCGAAGGGTCAGAGCGCGTCGGGACCGCGCTCGCCGGTCCGTACCCGGACGACCGTCTCCACCGGAAGAGCCCACACCTTCCCGTCCCCGATCTTCCCCGTCTGCGCGGCCCTGACGATCGCGTCGATCACCGGGTCCGCGTCGGCGTCCTCGACGACGACCTCGATCCGCACCTTCGGGACCAGGTCCACCTGGTACTCGGCGCCGCGGTACACCTCGGTGTGGCCGCGCTGACGGCCGTAGCCGCTGGCCTCCGTCACGGTCAGCCCGTGCACGCCCAGCTCCTGAAGGGCGGTCTTGACCTCGTCGAGGCGGTACGGCTTGACGATCGCGGTGATGAGCTTCATGCCTGGGGCTTGACCTTCTGGGCGGAGGGGAGGACGGAGTGGGCGACCGGGGCGCCGTGGCCCAGGACGCCGTGATCGTATGCCGTCTCGGCGTGCACCGTAAGGTCCAGGCCGGTGTGCTCCTGCTCCTCGCCCGCCCGGAAGCCGATCGCCCGGTCGAGCAGCTTGCCGATGCCGTACGTCACCGAGAACGCGTACGCCGCCACGACCACCACGGCGACCGCCTGCTTGCCGAGCTGGGTGAGGCCGCCGCCGTAGAACAGGCCCTCGGTGCCGCCCGTCATGGCCTTCTCGGCGAAGACGCCGATGAGGAGGGTGCCGATGACGCCGCCCACCAGGTGGACGCCGACGACGTCCAGGGAGTCGTCGTAGTTCAGCTTGAACTTCCAGCTCACCGCGTAACTGCACACCACACCGGCGGCGAGGCCGACGACGAGCGCGCCGAGCAGGGAGACCGAGCCGCAGGACGGGGTGATCGCGACCAGACCGGCGACCGCGCCGGACGCGGCGCCCAGCGTGGTGGGGTGGCCGTCGCGCTTCTGCTCGACGAAGAGCCAGCCCAGCAGGCCCGTGCAGCCGGCGGCGAGCGTGTTGAGGAAGGCGGCGGCCGCGAGGCCGTTCGCGCCGAGCGCCGAACCCGCGTTGAAGCCGAACCAGCCGAACCAGAGCAGGCCCGCGCCGAGCATCACCATGGGCAGGTTGTGCGGGCGCATGGCGTCCTTCTTGAAGCCCAGCCGGGGGCCGAGGACCAGGCACAGCGCCAGTCCGGAGGCGCCGGAGGTGATCTCGACGGGGAGACCGCCGGCGAAATCGAGGGCGCCGAGCCCGTCGAGGATCCAGCCGCCGGGGCCCCACACCCAGTGCGCGACCGGAACGTATACGAGCAGCGCCCACACCGGTACGAAGACCAGCCACGCGCCGAACTTCGCGCGGTCCGCGATCGCCCCGCTGATCAGCGCCGCCGTGATGATCGCGAAGGTGAGCTGGAAGGTGGCGAAGAGGAGCGTGGGGACCGTGCCCTGGACGCTGTCGGGGCCGATGCCCGCCATGCCGGCGTGCTTCAGGCCGCCGATGAGCCCGCCGCCGATGTCGTCGCCGAAGGCCAGTGAGTAGCCGCCGGCCAGCCACACCACCGTGACCAGGGCGATCGACACGAAGCTCATCATCAGCATGTTGAGGACGCTCTTCGTGCGGACCATGCCGCCGTAGAACAGGGCCAGGCCCGGTGTCATCAGCAGGACGAGGGCGGTGGCGGCGAGCAGCCAGGCGGTGTCACCGGTGTCGGCGTGCGCGGCGGCGAGGGTCACGGGCGTCTCCAACGGATGCGGGGGCTCGTCAGAGGGTCACCGGTGTGCGTTTCCGCTTGCGTACGGGTGTGTTTCCGTGACGTTTCGTTGCGTCGGGGTTACTGAAACCTCACGGTGCGGCGGGGCTCCGTGGATCAGGGACAATGGGCGCCATGAGCGTTCGTACCCAGTCATCCGAGCAGTCGGCCGAGGCCGTCCACCGCGCCGGCTTCGCCTGCTTCGTGGGCCGCCCCAACGCAGGCAAGTCCACCCTGACGAACGCTCTGGTGGGGCAGAAGGTGGCGATCACCTCCAACCGCCCGCAGACCACCCGGCACACCGTACGGGGCATCGTGCACCGGCCCGACGCCCAGCTGATCCTGGTCGACACGCCGGGGCTGCACAAGCCGCGCACGCTGCTGGGCGAGCGGCTCAACGACGTGGTGCGCACCACCTGGGCCGAGGTCGATGTGATCGGCTTCTGCCTGCCCGCGAACGAGAAGATCGGGCCCGGTGACCGCTTCATCGCGAAGGAGCTGTCGGGGATCAAGCGCACCCCGAAGATCGCGATCGTCACCAAGACCGACCTGGTGGACTCCAAGACCCTCGCCGAGCAGCTGATCGCGATCGACCAGCTCGGCAAGGAGCTGGGGATCGAGTGGGCGGAGATCGTGCCCGTCTCGGCGGTCGGCGACAAGCAGGTGAGCCTGCTGGCCGACCTCCTGATCCCGCTCCTGCCCGAGGGCCCCGCCCTCTACCCCGAGGGCGATCTGACGGACGAGCCCGAACAGGTGATGGTGGCCGAGCTGATCCGCGAGGCCGCGCTGGAGGGCGTCCGCGACGAGCTGCCGCACTCCATCGCGGTCGTCGTCGAGGAGATGCTCCCCCGCGAGGACCGTCCGGCCGACAAGCCGCTCCTCGACATCCACGCGAACATCTTCATCGAGCGCCCCAGCCAGAAGGGCATCATCATCGGCCCCAAGGGCAAGCGCCTGAAGGACGTCGGCATCAAGTCCCGCAAACACATCGAGGCCCTCCTCGGCACCCCGGTCTTCTTGGACCTGCACGTAAAGGTCGCCAAGGACTGGCAGCGGGACCCGAAGCAGCTGCGTCGGCTCGGGTTCTGACGGGGGTCAGGCCGGGCGTGGGGGAGTGGGGCCTGCCAGTTGGCCTGTTGCGGTGAGGGCCAGGCGGGAGAAGAGGGTGCCGGAGAAGCCGAAGAGCAGGGCGATGGCCAGGGCGATGGGGCGGGCCGGGGCGTTCCAGGAGTTCTCCAGGAAGACCTGGCCCAGCAGATTCAGGTCGGGGTCGGCCAGCATGCGGACCAGCAGCAGCCCGCCCACCGCCGCCAGCGCCCCGCCCACCGGCGCCAGCACCATCGCGCCCCAGGACTGCGCCCGCTGCGACCGCATCACGCTGATCACCGGGGAGAGGAAGCCGCCCAGCGCGCCCAGCAGCATCGTCTCCCGGTGGTCCAGGGTCCTGCCGATCAGCAGGATCGAACCGATGCCGATCATCGCCAGCCACAGCGCGATCCGCTGCTGCTCGTAGTCCCGCTCCGAGGCGCCGTCCTCCAGATCGTGCACCCGCTGCGCCGCCGCGAGCAGCAGCGCCCGCGCCTCCGGCCGGTCCGGGTCCGCCGCGGAGTCGGCGCCGAGCCGCGCGGCCAGCTCCGCGTCCCCCGGCTCGCCGGACTCGGCCAGCTGCCGCAGCAGCCATTCCCGCTGGGCCAGTGCCTCCACCGGCGGTTCCACCGCGAGCAGCCGCCGCTCCGCCCCGTGCAGCACCCGCCACGCCGCCGCCAGCTTCGACAGCGGGATCGCTATCACCCCGAAGCGGGAGCTCAGCCGCCACACCACCGTGCCGCCCCGGTCGAGATCGGTCAGCCGGTCCTTCACCGCGGTCACCACCGCGTGCGCCGGCGCGTCCTGCGCGCTGGTGGCCGCCAGCAGCTCGGCCCTGGCCCGGCAGTCCCGCAGCCGGGCCAGCAGCAGACGGTAGCGCGGGGCGGCGATCAGTCCTCGGTTGGTGATGTAGACGACCAGCAGATAGCAGGCGCAGACCAGCTCAAGTCCCCAGCGGGTGTCGCGCATTCCGTCCTCCCCCAGGTGTGCGATGGGGGCTACTTTCTCACCTCTGGCCCCGTATCAGGTCCCGATACCAGCCGTACGACGCCTTCGGGGTCCGCTCCAGCGTCTCGAAGTCCACGTGCACCAGGCCGAACCTGCGCGCGTACCCCTCCGCCCACTCGAAGTTGTCCAGCAGCGACCACACGAAGTAGCCGCGCACGTCCACGCCCGCCGCCAACGCCCCGTGCACGGCCCGGACATGGCCGTCGAGGTAGGTGACGCGGTCCTGGTCGTCGAGCCCCTCGTACGAGCAGCCGTTCTCGGTGATGACGACCGGCGGGAGTTTCTCGCCGTAGCGCTCGTGGAAGCCGGTGAGCAGTTCCGTGAGGGCCTCGGGGACCACCGGCCAGCCGAAGTCGGTGACCGGGACGTTCTCGATCTCCCTTACGGAGAAGGGGAGTTCGGCGGGGATGGTCAGTCCGCCGAAGTCGATGTCCTCGCCCTGCGGGGCTCCCACGCGGGTCGGCGCGTAGAAGTTGACGCCGTAGAAGTCCAGCGGCTCCGCGATGACCTTCAGGTCGGCCTCGACGTCCCCCGGCATCAACTCCCCGAGCCCCGCCGGGTATTCACCCAGCAGCACCGGATCGGCGAACAGCCGGTTGAGCAGGACGTCGTAGAAGTCGGCCGCCTCCACGTCCGCCGGGTCGGCGGAGGCCGCCCAGGTGGGGCCGTGGGAGTTGGCGATGCCGATGTCCGTGGCGCCGGACGCGCGCAGCGCCCGCACGGCCAGGCCGTGGGCCAGCAGCTGGTGGTGGGCGACGGGGAGCGCGTCGAACATGAGCTGCTTGCCGGGGGCGTGGGCACCCAGCGCGTGTCCGAACAGGGTGTGTTCGGCGGGCTCGTTGAGGGTGATCCACTTGCCCACCCGGTCGCCGAGCCGCCCGGCCACGACCGACACATGCTCGGCGAACCGCGCCGCCGTGTCCCGGTCCAGCCAGTCCAGCGAGGCCGGCAGGTCCCAGTGGAAGAGGGTCGGCACGGGCCGTACGCCCGCCGCGCACAGCTCGTCGACGAGCCGGTCGTAGAAGTCCAGGCCGCCCGCCGAGCGCACCCGGGGCCAGGAGATCGAGAAGCGGTACGCGTCCACGCCCAGGCCGGCGAGGAGCGCCACGTCCTCGCGGTAGCGGTGGTAGTGGTCGCAGGCCACGGTCGCGGTCGTGCCGTCCTTGATCCGTCCGGGTTCCGCGCTGAAGGCGTCCCACACGGAGGGCTCGCGCTCGTTGGCCGCCCCCTCGATCTGGTGGGCCGAGGTGGAGACGCCCCACAGGAAGCCGGCCGGGAACGGGGGTATCGGGGTCCGCGCATCAGTCGCCATGCGCCGGATCATCCGTACCAGCGGTAACAGAAGTCAACGCCCCAGCGGGAACTGCCGGTTACGCCCCTTCCTTCAGCACCCGGGAGATCAGCCTCCGCTGCTCCTCCGTGAGCCGGGGATCCGCGCAGTACACCGTCCTGCCGTCCACGGTGATCTCGTAGGCGAAGCCGTCCGGCACCCCGAGCGGGGGCGCGCCCCGGCCGTCGGCCAGGGCGCGCTCGGCCAGGGCGTGCCACTCCTGTGCGTCGGGCAGCCCGGCGGTGTTCACCTCCGCGTGGCGCTCGATGCCCGCGAAACCGCCCGTGCGCCGCACCTGAATCCGCATGGACCCTGTCTAGTACGGAACTACAGGCTGCGCACCCCCACCTGCTCCCACGCCTTCTGCACGGCCTGGAACTCGTCGCCCCCGTCGCCGTACCGCTCCCGCGCGGCCTTGACGGTCAGCTGGGCGAAGTCGGTGAACTGGGGCCGGTCCGAGAGCTCGCCGCCGGTGAGGACGTCGTACCAGATCTGCCCGGCCCGCTCCCAGGCGTTGCCGCCCAGCGCGGTGGCGACCAGGTAGAACGCGTGGTTGGGGATGCCGGAGTTGATGTGGACGCCGCCGTTGTCCCGGCCGGTGCGCACATAGTCGTCCATCGTCGAGGGCTGCGGGTCCTTGCCGAGGACGTCGTCGTCGTACGCCGTGCCCGGGGCCTTCATGGAGCGCAGGGCCACGCCGGTGACGCTTGGGGCGAGCAGGCCGGCGCCGATCAGCCAGTCGGCCTCGGCGGCGGTCTGGCCCAGCGCGTACTGCTTGATGAGCGAGCCGAAGACGTCCGACATCGACTCGTTCAGGGCGCCCGGCTGGCCGTAGTAGGTGAGGTTCGCCGTGTACTGCGTGACGCCGTGGGTCAGTTCATGGCCGATGACGTCGACCGGGAGCGTGAAGTCGAGGAAGATCTCGCCGTCCCCGTCGCCGAACACCATCTGCTCGCCGTTCCAGAAGGCGTTGTTGTAGTTCTCGTCGTAGTGGACGGTGGCGTTCAGGGGCAGGCCGTCGCCGTCGATCGAGTGGCGGCCGTAGATCTTGAGGTAGAGGTCGAAGGTCGCGCCGAGTCCGGAGTAGGCGCGGTTGACCGTGGCGTCCTGGCCGGCGTCCTCGCCCTCGCCGCGGACCTTGGAGCCGGGCAGCTCGGTGCCGTGCTCGGCGTCGAAGATCGTGCGCAGCGGCTGGTCGGACGGTGCCCTGTTCGCCGGGGCCGCCGCGAGACGGAACTCGGTGGTGACGCGGCGCCTGCCGCGCAGCTCGCTGTCGCGCATCAGGGTGCGCTGTGCGGGACCCGACAGCGCGGGGTCCTCGTGGCGTGCGAGCCGGTCGAGGAGATGCGGTGGTACGACGGTGCAGAAGACGGGCTCGTGGCCCCCGTGGATGGTCATGCCCCGCACCCTTGCACTCTGTTATTGCAGTGTCACTACAAGCAACCATGATCGGTGAAAACTCTGGTGGCGAGGGCCCCCTTCCGGCTCCGAAGTGGTATGGCGCACGTTTTGTCCCTTTTCTCCGGGCGGTCCCGCATACTGGGACAGGCCCGCGCGCACCGGAAGGCTTCGCTAGGCTGCGGAGCACTATGCGTTTCGGGCTGCTTCTCCTTAGCTGCCGCGGCGAGGGCCTGTAGTCGAGGCCGACCCCCTCCCCGCGGAGCTTGGCGTTGCGTCGTCGGCCGTCCTTCCGGACCCCTTGAGGAGCCCCGCAATCATGGCGAACCGCCAGCAGCCCAGCACGATGCCGATCCACAAGTACGGCCAGTACGAGCAGGTGGACCTCGCCGACCGCACCTGGCCCGAGCGGCGGATCACCCAGGCCCCCCGTTGGCTGTCGACGGACCTGCGCGACGGCAACCAGGCCCTGATCGACCCCATGTCGCCCGAGCGCAAGCGCCGGATGTTCGACCAGCTGGTCAAGATGGGCTACAAGGAGATCGAGGTCGGCTTCCCCGCCTCCGGCCAGACCGACTTCGACTTCGTGCGCTCGATCATCGAGGAAGAGGGCGCGATCCCCGACGACGTCACGATCTCCGTACTGACCCAGGCCCGCGAGGACCTGATCGAGCGGACCGTGGAGTCCCTGAAGGGCGCCAAGCGGGCCACCGTCCACCTGTACAACGCCACCGCCCCGGTCTTCCGCCGCGTCGTCTTCCGCGGCTCCAAGGACGACATCAAGCAGATCGCCGTCGACGGCACGCGCCTGGTGATGGAGTACGCCGAGAAGCTGCTGGGCCCCGAGACCGAGTTCGGCTACCAGTACTCGCCGGAGATCTTCACCGATACCGAGCTGGACTTCGCGCTGGAGGTCTGCGAGGCGGTCATGGACGTCTACCAGCCGGGTCCGGGCCGCGAGATCATCCTCAACCTGCCCGCCACGGTTGAGCGTTCGACCCCCTCGACGCACGCCGACCGCTTCGAGTGGATGGGCCGCAACCTGTCCCGCCGCGAGTACGTCTGCCTGTCGATCCACCCGCACAACGACCGCGGTACGGCCGTCGCCGCCGCCGAGCTGGCGCTGATGGCCGGCGCCGACCGCGTCGAGGGCTGCCTGTTCGGGCAGGGCGAGCGCACCGGCAACGTCGACCTGGTCACCCTGGGCATGAACCTGTTCTCCCAGGGCGTCGACCCGCAGATCGACTTCTCCGACATCGACGAGATCCGTCGTACGTGGGAGTACTGCAACCAGATGGAGGTCCACCCGCGCCACCCGTACGTGGGCGACCTGGTCTACACGTCCTTCTCCGGCTCCCACCAGGACGCCATCAAGAAGGGCTTCGACGCGATGGAGGCGGACGCCAAGGCCAAGGGCGTCACCGTCGACGACATCGAGTGGGCGGTCCCGTACCTGCCGATCGACCCCAAGGACGTCGGCCGCTCCTACGAGGCCGTGATCCGCGTCAACTCGCAGTCCGGCAAGGGCGGCATCTCCTACGTCCTGAAGAACGACCACAAGCTGGACCTGCCGCGCCGGATGCAGATCGAGTTCTCCAAGCTCATCCAGGCGAAGACGGACGCCGAGGGCGGCGAGATCACGCCGAAGGAGATCTGGGCGGTCTTCCAGGACGAGTACCTGCCGAACCCGGAGAACCCGTGGGGCCGCATCCAGGTCCGCACCGGCCAGTCGACCACCGACACCGACGGCGTGGACACCCTCACCGTCGAGGCGACGGTCGACGGCGAGGACACCGTCCTGACCGGCTCCGGCAACGGTCCGATCTCGGCCTTCTTCAACGCGCTGGAGTCCATCGGACTGGATGTGCGGCTGCTGGACTACCAGGAGCACACGATGAGCGAGGGTGCGTCCGCGCAGGCCGCGTCGTACATCGAGTGTGCGATCGGGGACAAGGTCCTCTGGGGTATCGGGATCGACGCGAACACGACGCGTGCGTCGCTGAAGGCTGTTGTCTCCGCCGTTAATCGTGCGGCTCGCTGAGTAGAGGTTTCGGCTCGTCTTCGGCTGCTGCGCCGTCGTGGCTGGTCGCGCAGTTCCCCGCGCCCCTTTCTGGGGCGCGGGGTTCCGCTGTATACCGGCCAAATCCCGTGAAGGTCACGGACAGGTCTCGTCCCAGGTAATGACTATGCCTCCTCGATGTGGCTAACATCACGCAAGCGCGGCGATGTTGCCGCGTGGTTACGGAGGTGCGACGTGCTGCCAGTACGGGGACGAGACGGCCGTGCCGCCAGGCTTGCGCGGATCCTGGGCACCCGCACCGCGTGGACGCCCGTGGGCGACGGGGAGTTCTTCTGCCCCGGCTGCGGCGGCGACCGCAACTATCAGCGGCTCACCGGACGCCGCCGCCTCACCCTGCTGGGCGTGCCCGTGCTGCCGCGCGGCGAGACCGGACCCGTCGTGGAGTGCGCCGCCTGCCGCCGCCACTTCGCCACCGACGTCCTCGACCACCCCACCACCACCCGCTTCTCCGCGATGCTCCGCGACGCCGTGCACACCGTCGCCCTCGCGGTGCTGACCGCCGGCGGCACCTGCGCCCGTACGTCCCTGGAGGCGGCCGCCGTCGCGGTGCGCCTGGCCGGCTTCGAGGACTGTACGGAGGAGCAGCTCGCCGCCCTCGTGGAAGCCCTCGCCGCCGACACCGGGCGGGCCTACGGCGAGCCCTGCGGGCCCGGGCTCGCCATAGAGCTGCACGAGGCCCTCGACCCGCTCGCCCCGCACCTGTCTCCGGTCGGCCGCGAATCGATCCTGCTGCAGGGGGCTCGTATCGCCCTCGCCGACGGGCCGTACACGCCCGCGGAGCGGGAGGCGCTGGCGACCGTGGGGGCGGCGCTCACCATCGGCGCGGACGAGGTCACCCGGCTGCTCGCCGCCGCGCGGACGCCGTCGTAGCGGCAGGGTCCCGCGTTCTCCCGGCCGGATACTCCCCAGGGAGTAATCCGGCCCTTCGGCCGCCCCACGGAGTAGGGCGGAAGTCGGTCCCTCGTTCGACGAATCCCCTCCCTCGTGCCGGGAGTCTGGTGTGCGTTGCCAGATGTCCGTTCCGGAGGGAGGGCCCGTCGCATGGGGGCCGGAAACACACGTACGAGGCGGCGGGCCATCCCGTGGGTGATGCTCGCCCTGTGGGTCGGCGTGCTCGCGCTCGCCTCGCCGTTCGCGTCGAAGCTCGCCGATGTGCAGCGTGACCGGGTCACCGACTACCTGCCGGCGAGCGCCGACTCCACGCAGGTCGCCGAGCTGGAGCAGCGGCTGCCCGGCGGTGAGACCACCGAACTCGTGCTCGTCTACCACCGCGACGGCGGCCTGACCGCCGCCGACCGCACGACCGCCGCCGGGCAGATCCGGCGGATCGCCGGATCGCACGTCCTCACCGCCGAGCCGCGCGGCATCCCGTCCGCCGACGGGACCACTCTCATGTACCCCGTCACCAGCAACGAGCCCGGCGACGACGAGGACGCGCGCGACACCTTCGTCGACGACGTCCGCGCCGTCGCGCACAGCGGCGACGGTCTGCGCGTCGAGGTCGGCGGACCCAGCGCGCTCGCCACCGACGCCGCCGAGGTCTACCAGTCGCTCGGCGGACCCCTGCTCTACACGACCGTCGCCGTCGTCGCCGTCCTGCTGATCCTCATCTACCGCAGCCCCGTGCTGTGGCTCGTGCCGCTCATCGTGGCCGGCATCGCCGACTACCTCTCCACCGGCGTCGCCTACGGCCTCCACCAGGCCTTCGACACCCAGGTGTCCGGCCAGAGCACCGGCATCATGACCATCCTCGTCTTCGGCGCCGGCACGGACTACGCCCTGCTGCTCGTCTCCCGCTACCGCGAGGAACTGCGCCGCCACGAACGGCCGTACGACGCGATGGCGGCCGCCCTGCGCGGCTGCGGCCCCGCCGTGCTCGCCTCCTCCGGGACCGTCGCCGCCGGACTGCTGTGCCTGCTCGCCGCCGACCTCAACTCCAACCGGGGCATGGGCCCGCTCGGCACGGTCGGCGTGCTGTGCGCGCTCGTCGCCATGCTGACCCTGCTGCCGGCCGTCCTGGTCCTGCTCGGCCGCCGCGTGTTCTGGCCGCTCGTCCCGGCCTACGGCAGCACGCCCAAGGCCCGCCGGTCGCTGTTCGCGGCGATGGGCTCCTCCGCAGGCCGCCGCCCGCTGACCGTCCTCGTCTCCGGCGCCGCCCTGCTCGGCGCGCTCGCCCTCGGCGTCCTCAACCTGCCCGGCACCGTCAAGCAGGCCGACTCCTTCGTCGACCGGCCCGAGTCCGTCGCCGCGATGCGGACCCTCGCCGACGCCTACCCGGAACGCTCCAGCCAGCCCATCACCGTCCTCACCCCGGCCGGCCGCGCCGACGCCACCCTCGCCGCGATCCGCGCGACCCACGGCGTCGACAACGCCCGCGTGGGCCGTACCGGGGACGGCTGGACCGAGCTGTCCGTCGTCGCCGCCGACCCGCCCCAGTCGGCCGGCGAGACCCGCACCATCGAGGCCCTGCGCGACCGGCTCGACGGGTCCTACGTCGGCGGGCCCAGCGCCCAGCAGCTCGACCTGAAGGACACCAACGCCCGCGACCGGACGGTCGTCGTGCCGATCGTGCTCGCCTCCGTCCTGCTCATCCTGATCGCCCTGCTGCGCTCCCTCGTCGCCCCGCTGATCCTGGTCACGGCCGTGGTCGCCGTGTGGGGCGCCGCGCTCGGCATCGGCGGGCTGGTCTTCGGGCCGCTGTTCGGCTTCGACGGCACCGACCCGGGACTGGGTTTGCTGTCCTTCGTGTTCCTGGTGGCCCTCGGCGTCGACTACGGCATCTTCCTCATGCACCGCATGCGGGAGGAGTCGCTCGCCGGCGCGGATCCCTCCGCCGCCGCGCTGACCGCGCTGCGCACGACCGGCGGTGTCATCGCCTCCGCCGGGCTGGTGCTCGCCGCGACCTTCGCCGTACTGACCAACATGGGCCTCGTACAGCTCGTCGAACTCGGCTTCGTCATCGCGGTCGGCGTGCTCCTTGACACCTTCCTGGTGCGCACCTACCTGGTGACCAGCGCGAGCGTGGCGCTGGGCCGAAGGGTGTGGTGGCCCGGGCCGCTGTCGAAGGCACCCGAGCCGGACCGGCCGGACCGGCAGCCCGAGCTGGTGTGACGTAACCGGGCGCCCCTCCCTCCCGGAGGGGCGCCCTCCTCCCGGATGATGAGGTCCGTGTCCGAAGTGCCCGCAGTCCCCAAACCCCGTGTCGGCGAGCGGATCCTGGCCGCGATCCACCGCGACCCGCTCACCGCCCCGCATGCCCGCCGCAATGACGCGCTGCTCGCCCTCGCCTCCACCGCGCACGCCGTCGTCGTCGCCCTCTTCACCGACGAGGCGCGGCGGCCCGACGCGCTCGGCTGGACCCTGCTGCTGGCCGCGCAGGTCCCGCTGCTCTGGCGGCGCCGCCACCCGCTCGCGGTCCTCGCCGCCATCGTGGTGGTGATCGCGCCGTACCACGCCCTCGACAACAACCACGCCGCCCCGGCCCCGGCCGCGTACATCGCGCTCTTCACGGTCGCCTCCACCAGCCGCCCCCTGCGCACCGTGCTGACCGGCGCCGCCGTGCTCACCGTCTCGACGAGCGTCATGCTGACCGTCAACCGGCACGAGGCGCTGGAGTGGCTGCGGATCTCCGGCTGGCTGATCGCCGTCCTCTTCGTCGGCATCGACGTGCGCTACTACCGCCAGTACGTCGCCGCCATCGTCGAACGGGCCGAACGCGCCGAACGCACCCGCGAGGAGGAGGCCCGCCGCCGGGTCGCCGAGGAACGGCTCCGTATCGCCCGCGACCTGCACGACCTCCTCGCCCACAGCATCACCCTGATCGGCGTGCAGACCTCCGTCGCCGCCCACGTCCTGACCGCCGACCCCGACCGGCTCGACCGCGCGGCCGTCGCCAAGGCCCTCGACGACATCGCCGACACCTGCCGCAGCGCGCGCGGCGAACTCCGTACGACGCTGGAGGTGCTGCGCGAGCACGGGGTGCCCGGCACCCCCGACGCCCGGGCCCCCCTGCCCGACCTGCGCGGACTGGACGGGCTGGCCGAGACCGCGCGGGCCGCCGGAGCCACGGTGGACGTGTCCGTCGCGGCCGGACCGGTGCCGCCCGCCGTGGGCGCCGCCGCCTACCGGATCGTGCAGGAGGCGCTCACCAACGCCGTACGGCACGGCGGACGCGACGACCTGCGGGTGCGGGTGCGCGTCGCGCAGCAGCCCGGCGCCCTGAGCGTCACCGTCACCGACGACGGCGCCGGCCAGGGCTCCGGCGCCTCCGGTTTCGGACTGGTCGGCATGCGGGAGCGGGCCCGCAGCGCCGGCGGCAGCCTGGAGGCGGGGCCGCTGCCGGCGGGCCGGGGCTTCGAGGTGAGCGCCGTACTGCCGCTGGGAGGCACCCCGTGACCATCCGCGTGCTGCTCGCCGACGACCAGACCCTGGTCCGGGCCGCCTTCGCGATGCTCGTCGAGTCGGCGCCCGACATGGCCGTCGTCGGACAGGCCGGCACCGGCCGCGAGGCCGTCGAGCTGGCCCGCGCCTCGCGTGCCGACCTGATCGTGATGGACGTCCGCATGCCCGACCTCGACGGCATCGAGGCGACCCGGCTGATCGCCGCCGACGAGGACCTCGCCGGGGTGAAGGTGCTGGTGCTGACGACGTACGACACCGACGAGAACATCGTCGAGGCACTGCGCGCCGGCGCGTCCGGGTTCCTGGTGAAGGACACCCGCCCGGCCGAACTCCTGGACGCCATCCGCACGGTGGCCGCCGGGGAGGCGCTGCTCTCCCCGGGGCCGACCGCCCGGCTCATCTCCCGCTTCCTGCGCAGCCCGTCCACCGTGCCCGCGACGGCCGGCGGGCCCGAGTGCCTGTCCGAGCGGGAGCGCGAGGTGCTCACGCTGGTCGCGCGCGGACTGAACAACACCGAGATAGCCGACCACCTCGGCCTCAGCCCGCTCACCGCGAAGACCCACGTCAGCCGCATCATGGGCAAGCTGGCGGCCCGCGACCGCGCCCAACTCGTCATCGTGGCCTACGAGTCGGGGATGGTGACCCCGGGGACCGGGCAAGCCTAGGGCAGGTCCTTCTGGTACGTCTTGTCCTTGTCGGAGTCGTAGACCAGCTTGCCCGAGGAGTCGTACCCCTTGATGTGCGGCGCGAGCGTGACCTGCCGGTCGAGGATGCCGGCGGCGACGAACCAGCCGTGGTCCAGGGCGGCCGTGGCGGTGCCGCCGCCGTAGGAGACCGTCACCTTGGTCACCGACGCCTTGACCGTGCCGATGATCCCCCAGCGGAAGGGCAGTTTCCAGTGGCCCCGGTCCATGAACGACTGCTGGTACAGCTTGCCGCTGTTGATGTCGGCGACGACCGGGCCGGGGCCGTCCGTGGAGTGGTCGCCGCTGCTGGTGTTCAGGCCGGACGTCTCGCCGTCCTTGATGTTGCAGATCAGCCGCGTCTCCACGGGCTTGTCCTTCACGGCGACCACGAAGTAGCCGTCACCGGGGGTGTTGGAGTCGCCGGTGCTCCTCATGGCGAGGAGGATGCGGTAGTCCCGCACCTGACCGAGATCCGGGTTGCCCGGGGCGCCGGGGGCGCCGGTGCCGGCGGTGGTCCCGGCGCCGGACGTGCTGCCGGGATCGGCGTGCGCGCGGTCGAAGGCGAGGCACTTGGCCAGCCCGTCCACGGCCTGTTCGAAGCTGATGCCGTCCATCAACTGGCCGTCCGTGGCCGGGCGCAGGGGCCCGGCCGGGGTGACCGCCGGTGCCGGCGAGGTCGTGGTGGGGTTCCGCGGGGCGCTGACCGACGGCCTCGATGCCGCCGTGTCAGCGCCCCGTCCCCCGTTCCCCCCGTTCATGGCGTACGCCCCCACGGGCACCGCGGCCAGCACGGCCAGTGCCGCCCCGGCCACCGCCAGCCGCCGGCGCCGCTCGATCACACCGTGCCGGCGGATCGCCGGAAACGGCGCCGACGAGGGGTGGATCGCGTACGCGTTCTCGGCGAGCAGCTCGCGCAGCCGCTCCTCGAACTCCCGCGTCCCGTCGGCCTCCTGGGTCTCCGGGACGTCACTCGATTCCTCGTTCACCGTCCGCCTCCCTGCCCGGACGCGCTCACGGCCGGGGCCAGGCCCGGACACGCGCGCAACTTCGCCAGTCCCTTGGACGCCTGGCTCTTCACCGTGCCCTGTGAGCAGCCGAGAGTCTCGGCCACCTCCGCCTCGGAGAGGTCCTCCCAGTAGCGCAGGACCACCACCGCCCGCTGCTTGGGCGGCAGTTGGGCGAGAGCGTCGAGCAGCGCGTCACGCTCCTCGATCCGCCGCGCGCCCTCGTCCCGCCAGGGGACCTCCGGCGGCGCGTCGGTCAGGGACTCCGCGACGCGCCGCTTGCGGAAGCGGTCGCTGTTGCAGGTGACCAGCATCCGCCGGACGTACGCCTCCGGGTTGTCGGTGCGCGCCACGCGCCGCCACGATCGGTACGCCTTGGCCAGCGCGGTCTGCGTCAGGTCCTCCGCGTGGTGGACGTCACCCGTCAGCAGATAGGCGGTCCGCACGAGCCGCGACCACCTGGCCCTGACGAACTCATGGAACTGCTCCTCCAGCCCGTCCTGCATCCAGCACCCCCTCCTCGCCCTCCAGACCGCAGGGGGAGGGGATTCGGTTGCCCGGCGGACGAAGGAAATTCCGGGGCGGGGCGAAGAAGGGCGGCGCGAGAACGGGCGCGGGTCCCTCAGAGCACCAGTGTCATCAGAAGGCGATGCTGCCCCGGTCCGAAGTAGTCGAGGATCGGCCCGTCGGGGGAGGAGGTGAAGCCGAGGGAGCGGTAGAGGGTGATCGCCGAGTCGTTGCCCGGCTCGACGGACAGGCACACGGCGTGCGCGCCCCGGGCGCGTAAGTGGCCGATGATCCGTGTCATCAGCTGTCTGCCCCACCCCTGCCGCCGCATCTCGGCCGTGACGGCCAGGCTCAGCACCCAGCTCTCGGCCTGGTCGGTCCCGGTCGACATCACATAGCCGCGCAGCTCGCCCGAGCCGTCCTCCAGGACGAACATGTGGTCACGGAGGGCGTCGAAGAACTGACGCACCACGAAGTACGGGTAGGGGGCGCCCGGGAATACCTCCTGATCGACGCGGACGATTTCGGGCAGATCCGCCTCGGTGACCGCTCGGATCAGCGGGGGCCGATTCCTTTCGGACGTTTGGGCCAGAAAGGAACCGGTTGCCGACAGGTAGCGATCGTTGGGTGGAATCATATGTTCCCCTTTTGCCGCGGCCTCTGGTCTTGTATGGTGATGTGATCCGGTGGGGCATTCCATGGTTGCTCGTTGCAATCCGGTCCGGCAACCCCTGAATGCTGCTAGGCTGAACCATGACCTCGGTACCGCACACAGCTGAGCATGAGCGGAAGCTCAATCGAGATGTGCCATGGGATGCCTTTGATCCACGTGAGTACATCGGGAACAATTACCTCGACATGAAGGCTGTGGACGAGGAGATCGTTTCCCGGGTACGCGATCATTTCAGCGATCATTTCGGTGATCGGCTCAGCGGGGGACACGGCCGGGTCGCCGCCGGGATCGACGTCGGCGCGGGGCCCAATCTCTACCCCTCGCTCGCCATGCTCCCGTGGTGCGACGAGATCACCCTGCTGGAGCGGTCCTCGCGGAACATCGACTATCTGCGGAGCCAGGTCCCCCACTACGAGGGCCACTGGGACCAGTTCTGGAAGATCCTGTGCAAGGACGAGGCGTACGACCGCCTCGGGACGCCGCCCCGCACCCGCTTCCGGGAAGCCGCGGTCCCCGTCCCCGGCAGCCTCTTCGACCTCTGCGCGGAAAAGCGCCGCTGGGATGTCGGCACGATGTTCTTCGTCGCCGAATCCATCACCGAATCACTCGATGAATTCCGGCTCGGAGTGGGCTGCTTCATGAAAGTCCTGAAGCCCGGCGCGCCCTTCGCCGCCGCTTTCATGGAGCATTCCGAGGGATATCAGGTCGGGGATCTCGAATTCCCCGCCACCTATGACATCGACATCGACGAAGTGCGTTCCGCGCTGAGTTCACACGCACATCTGGACGACGTTCACCGAATGGCTGACGTCGGGCATCTCGTCCGGCACGGTCACACCGGAATGATTCTCGTCTGCGGCCGCCGGAAAGAATGACGCCGCCGCCGTCATGTGTGCTGGAAAAGGGCCTGTGCGAGGGGAATGGGCATGCAGATCAAGCCGCGTCAGAACTTGCTCGAAGTATGGCAGTCACTGGCTCGCCACTCCTTCGACGACGGGGAATGGGAGTGGGGTGAATGGGGCGGACTCAGCAGCGTCGCCGACGCCGAGCGGCTGCTCTGTCTCCTCTATCCCGCCACCGAGATCACCTCGTTCCGGCTCGACGATCCCGACACCACCCAGGACGACGTCGAAAAGGCCCTGCGCACCGCCGGAGACTCCACCGAGATCCCCGCGAACCTGGTGCGCGTCCTCACCACCTTCATGGAACGCCACCGCCTCGGTGACACCCCCACCTTCGCCGGCGGCTACTACTTCACCCCCGAGAACCAGCACGAGGAACTCGCCCCGGAACAGCGCGAGACGGGCGTCGTCGACTCCTACTCCATGTCGGTCACCCTCTGCCTCGCCACCCTCGGCTTCCTCAAGGTCTACAAGACCAAGACGGAGCGCTCCAGCACCGTGGAGCTGATCGAACGGCTCCAGGAGGCCACCAGCACCCGGCTCACCGCCGCCATGGTCAGCCTGCTGCGCTCCTTCACCGTCAACGTCGTCGACACCGCCACCCCGCAGGGCCAGTCCCTCGTCCGGCTGCTCGGCCAGGGCAGACTCTCCGAACGGCAGGTCGTCCAGCGCTTCCAGGAACGCTTCAAGGCCCTGCGCGCCGTCATCAGCGAGAGCGTCACCCTCGGCGTGCCCACCGCGACCGGCGAGCAACTGCGCAACGAGAACCGGCTGTTCGAATGCGGCTGGTCCTGGAGCGTCGTGCGCGACGCCACCGAGGTCGAGACCGACGAAGCCATCGGCAAACAGCTCCAGGGCGTCGCCCTGCCCGTGCCCTATCTGTACTTCACCGTCGTCGCCCTCGACGGCATCCCCGACCTCTTCTCCGAGCGCACCCTCGTCCTCGGCCTGCTCAACGCCGAACAGCAGAAGCTCGCCGACGCCCTCCGGCTGCGCTGGGAGATCACCCAGCAGTACTGGTCCGCCATCGCCCGCTTCGGCGACGGCACCTGGCCGCTGGAGGAGATCCCCTGGCGCACCACCCTCCAGCAGCTCGAATCCGAGTACTTCTCCCTCTCCGTGGCCTCCATCCTCGTCCACGACCTGGTCCGCCGCCGCGCCACCGACGACGACCTCACCCGCACCGTCGCCGTCATGGAACGCCTCGCCGAACGCGGCCGCATCACCAGCGGCATGACCCGCGACGACCCCTCCATCGCCCTGCACAACCCGGGCATCTCCCTGCCCCTCCTCGGCAGCGAGACCATCGGCCCGCCCATGCAGTGGACGATGGCCGACTTCTCCGCGCAGCTGCTCAAGCGGACCGTCCAACTCTGCGGCCTGTCCCGCAACATCGCCTCCCAGGACCGACTGCTCCGGCTCGCCGAGGAGATCCTCGAACACCTCTGGCAGCGCCGTATCGCCGACGGCTCCGGCGTCGGCCTCTGGGACAACGTGCACGCCGTCTACCCCGAATCCCCGGCCCGCCAGGGCCCGGTCTCCTGGAGCATCACCGAGCGCATCACCGAGTGCATGGTCGCCGCGCACGAGCTGTACTCCCAGCCGCCCATCCGCAGCACCGAACTCGCCGCCCTGGCACGGGCGTTACTCAGTGAGTCCGCCCACCTCTTCGGCAAGGAGCAGATGGAACAGCCCGCCCCCCTCGTCAAGAGCCGCCAGGGCGAGGCCCTCAAGGGCATCGAGGTCGACCTCAGCCGCGCCCGCCGCCTCGTCGACGAACAGCCCGGCACCGCCTACGCCCTGGCGCTCAGCGTGCTCAGCCGGCTCGACTCCCTGGCCCGGGCCCGGGAGAACACCGGCTCGGGGGTGTGACCCGTGCTCGTGTTCGCCGCCTCCGACAAGGGAGGCACCGGCCGCTCCGTCACCAGCGCCAACCTCGCCTACCACCGCGCGCTCGACGGGGACGACGTCTGCTACCTCGACTTCGACTTCGGCTCGCCCACCGCCGCCGCCGTCTTCGACCTGCCCGATGTGCTCACCGAGGCCGAGGGCCACGGCCTGCACTCCTACCTCAGGGGCGAGATCGACGAACCCCTGCGCGTCGACGTGTGGAAGCGCACCGAGCACACCGTGCTGCGCAGCCGGCCCGCCGGATCCGGACGGCTGGTCCTGCTGCCCGGCGACCGCACCGGCGGGGAATTCGTCACCGACGGCGTGAACCTGCACCGGTGCATCGATCTGATCCTGCGACTCAAACGCGAATTCGACGTCATCGTCGTCGACCTGAGCGCCGGACGCAGTTATGCGACCGACCTCGCACTCGCCGCCACCGCACCGCCCAGCGCCCTCGCCCGCATCAAAGCCCGCTGGCTCGTCTATCACCGCTGGACCCGCCAGCACGTGATGGCCGCCGCCGAACTCGTCTTCGGAAAACAAGGTCTCACCGAGGCCGGAATCGCCATGGGACACGACGCGGAAGCGCTGCGCGGATCCATCCGCTTCGTCCGGGCCGCCGTACCCGATCTGCAGTCACCGCTGTGGTCCCAGGCGCGGCCCGAACAATCGGTGTGGATGCATGAACGCGACCGCCAACTCGAAGCAATGGCAGCGGGATTGGGCATCGGAAAGACCAGGGCCCTGGCGTCCATTCCCCTGGAACCCGTCCTGCAATGGCGGGAACAGCTCATCACCTACGAAGACGTGGTCGACAGCCGGGTCGCCAACATCGAGACCTGGCAGGCGATGGGAGAACTCGCCGAACGACTGAGCGACGACAAGTTCTGGGGGCAGTTGTGAGGGACACACCCGCCCGCACGGGCTTCCGGGAGACCAGCGCGGAACCCCGCACGAAATCCGTGCCGTTCTCCCATCTCTCCCTGGAATTGGGCCACTTGTACATGGAGGACTTCGCCGAGGGCCCCGCACGGCTGCGCCGGCACTTCACCGCCGTACGGCCCTGGGCGGACGCCGTGCGCGCCGCCGTCACCCTGCCCGAGGGCCGGCGGCCCCGGATCAGCACCTGCTTCCTCATCGACGACTACTTCAGCCGGCTCGCCACCCCCGCCGAGCTGATCCCGCCCCTGCTGGCCGCCGCCCGCGAGGCCGGCCTGAGCATCGACTACCTCGCCCGCGAGTCCGGCTGCGCCGCACCCGACCCCGCCCACCGCGACCGCGCCCCGCTCGCCGAGTCCGTCCTGGACCGGCTCGTCGAGTCCCCGCCGCCCGGCAGCAACGGCTACCGCCCGCCCGTCAGCCGCACCGGCTGGCTCACCAACGGCCGCCGCACCCCCTCCCAGCGCGTCTCCGCCGCCCTCGTCGCCGGCGCGGGCTGGCAGCCCCCCACCGAGACCCTCGCCCGCGGCCACTCCGTCTTCATGGACGTCGAACTGTGGAGCGGGCCCGAGGAACAGCGCACCTGGTCCTGCGCCTTCCTCGCCTCCGTGTGGCAACTGACCCGGCTCGGCCTGCTGCGCGACAACGGCCGGCCCGTCCTCACCCCCACCCCGTGGGACTCGGGGACCTTCCCCGCCGCATGGGACGACCTGCCGCCCGTGCTGTGCCTCGACGCGTCCGCGCCGCCCTTCACCGCGTACGGCACGTGCAGCGTGCTTCCCGCCCGCTTCCTGCCCGTCGAACACGCCGTACGCGTCGTCCTCGACCAGGTGCAGATCGAGACCGACATCCTCGACCAGGTCGCCGCGCGCTCCGCCGCCGAGGGCAGCCCCGTCCCCGCGGGCATCGTGGACCGCACCTCCTACGTCTTCCCGCCGGGACTGTGACATGGACGCTTCCAGCACGGTTCTGGCCTGCGGCGAGGTACGCACCTGCCTGCTGCCCAACCGGGAAGCGGTCGACGAGCGGACCGCCGAGGAACTGCTGCGGCTGCGCGCCGACGAACGCGTCCGGATATCCCGGCGCCCCAACCGCTGCGCCGTCTCCCCGGACGTCCTCACCGGCGTCGACTGCCGGCTGCCCACCGCCGCCGGCGCCAAGGTCCGCGCCGTCGGCACCATCGCGGCCCACGCCGTGCTCACCGAGGGACGGGTGCTCCAGGCCACCGCGCACTTCCGCGCCCCGGCACGCGGACCCGACCGGCGACAGCCCTGGGGCTACTACCTCGTCCGGCCCGGTGAGCTCGTGCCCGTCGGCGCCCTGCCCGCACCGGACGTCGCCGAGGGCTTCCTCACCGGGCACCGCCCCGACGAACTCGACATCGGCCCCGTCGCCGAGGACCTGCTCACCCGGATCTCCCGCGGGCCCTCACTGGACTACGACACACCGCTCAACACCCCCACCACCAGACTGCGGTGGGCGGCGCTGCCCGCCCCCGCCGGGGCCGGGCCCTCCGTCCACTTCACCGTGGCGGACGACGACCTGCGCACCGTGGAACTGCGGCTGCCCGAGGGCACCGCACCGGCCGCCGCGGCCGGACTGTGCGAGGACCTCGCCCTGCACGACTGGCTGCTGACCACCGTCGGCGACAAGCTCGACGGCCTGCGCGTCGGCACCAGCGAGGGCAAGGCCGTACGCAATGTACTGGGGCCGCTCGTCGACCATCTGCTGCACCTGTGGATGCCGAGGGCCCGGACCGAGCGCACCCTGACCGGGCTGTGGTCCGAGATGGAGGAGACGCCCGGCTTCACCCGCCAGTGGGAGGCCCTGTCCCAGCGCATCCGGGACCAGCTGGCCCTCCGCGCACTGCTCGCGCAACGCGAGCGGCTCGACGACCCGCTCGCGGCACGCTGATCACGTACGACGCACGCACCATCCCGACGGGGGGAGAAAGAGAGATGAATGCACCGACGCGCCCGTACCACCCCACCGACCCCGCACGCAGAACCGACGCCGACGGCGCCCGGCGGGTGACCCAGAAGTTCCTGGTCACCGTCGTCGTCGGCGGCGTCGTCTACATCCTCACCAACGTCCTGCTGCCCGACGACGACGGACCCTGGCAGCTCGTGCTGTCCGTGCTGTGCGGCGGGGCGGTGCTGATCACCCAGTTCATGATCTCGTTCGCGCACCAGCTGGCCGATCTCAAGGACGCGGTGGAGCGGCGGTTCGCGGACATAGGCGAGGCGACGAAACTCTTCAAGGAGGTGGAGAAGTTACGCGGCGACGGCGTGCCGCGGCTCGCCGAACACGCCACCAAGGTGGTCTCCACCGGGCCGGACATCCTGCACGACTTCGCGCACGAGGAGATCAACCGGCTCGCCGCCCAGATGGAGGACCTCACCAACCTCAGCGCGGAGACACCGGGCGAGAACCACGACTGGCTGATGACGCTCACCAAGTGCACCCGGAGGAGCATCGACGCCATCAGCACCACTGTCGTCGACGACGGTTTCTGGTCCACGGAGCCCGCCAGCCGGTATCTCACCGCCCAGCGGGAGGCGATCCTCGAACGGGGCATCACCGTCCGCCGCCTGTTCATCGTGAAGGAACGCCGGGAGCGCGCGGCGCTCGCCCCGATCTGCGAGGAGCAGCGGGAGATGGGCATCGACGTCCGGGTGGTCGTCCTCGACCAGCTCCCCGCCCATCTGCGGCGCGGCAAGATGATCGACTTCATCGTCTTCGACGCGGCCCTGTCGTACGAGATCCACGCCGACCAGCTCAGCGTGAACTCCTCGACGGCCGTGAACGCCCGCGCGGACCTCGTCCAGCCGCTGATCCGCCGCTTCAACCAGTTGTGGGACGCGGCGGGGGAGACCCCGTCGGCGAACGGGGTTCCGGAGCCGGCGGCGTTGAGGTCGCTGACGAATACGCCCGATCCCACGGATCCCTGACACGTCGGGCGCGGGGCCGGGCCCGTGAGAGCCGCGAGCACGCCCCACAGGGCGGTCAGCGCCGCTGTCGTCGTCTGCCCGCTCACCGACCGGGCCGCCGGCGTGCGGGCGACCCGGTCGGTGCCGCGGCCGGCGCCACGATCAGCGGGAGCGCTCGCAACCCGGCGATCGTCGTGGGCCCCGCACGAGACCCCCCGCGCGTAGGCGAGAATGGCCGTATGAGTCTGTTCCGCGACGACGGCATCGTGCTGCGCACCCAGAAGCTGGGTGAGGCGGACCGGATCATGCTGCGACCCTGCGGGGGACGACCCCCGCACCCCCAGCAGTCCCGGGTCGGTGCGCGATGAGTCTGTTCCGAGACGACGGCATCGTGCTGCGCACCCAGAAGCTGGGTGAGGCGGATCGGATCATCACCTTGCTCACCCGGGGGCACGGGCGGGTGCGGGCCGTGGCTCGGGGGGTTCGGCGCACCAAGTCCAAGTTCGGTGCCCGGCTCGAACCCTTCTCCCACGTCGACGTGCAGTTCTTCGCGCGGGGGAGCGAGCTGGTCGGCCGGGGGCTGCCCCTGTGCACCCAGAGCGAGACCATCGCCCCGTACGGCGGCGGCATCGTCACCGACTACGCCCGCTACACCGCCGGCACGGCCATGCTGGAGACCGCCGAGCGGTTCACCGACCACGAGGGCGAGCCGGCGGTGCAGCAGTATCTGCTGCTGGTCGGCGCCCTGCGCACCCTCGCCCGCGGCGAGCACGCCCCCCACCTCGTCCTCGACGCCTTCCTGCTGCGCTCCCTCGCCGTCAACGGCTACGCCCCCAGCTTCGGCGACTGCGCGAAATGCGGCCTGCCCGGCCCGAACCGCTTCTTCTCGGTCGCCTCCGGCGGCAGCGTCTGCGTCGACTGCCGCGTGCCGGGCAGCGTCGTACCCTCCCCGCAGACCCTGGTCCTGCTCGGTGCTCTGCTTACGGGAGACTGGGAGACGGCGGACGCCTGCGAGGCCCGCCACGTGCGGGAGGGCAGCGGACTGGTCTCCGCCTACCTGCACTGGCACCTGGAGCGCGGACTGCGCTCACTCAGGTACGTCGAGAAGTGACACCCGAAGCAAAGGGAGACGAAAGCACATGGTCGTACGCGGACTCCTCGGACGGCAGCGCCGGGAGTACAGGGCGCCGGAACCGCACCCGTCCGGCGCCCGCGCGCCGAAGCTCCCCGGTGAGCTGGTGCCCACCCATGTGGCGATCGTCATGGACGGCAACGGCCGCTGGGCCAAGGAGCGCGGGCTGCCCCGCACCGAAGGGCACAAGGTCGGCGCCGAGCGGGTCCTCGATGTGCTCCAGGGCGGCGTGGAGATCGGCGTCCGCAACATCTCGCTGTACGCCTTCTCCACCGAGAACTGGAAGCGCTCGCCCGACGAGGTGCGCTTCCTGATGAACTTCAACCGCGACTTCATCCGCAAGACCCGCGACCAGCTCGACGAGCTCGGCATCCGGGTGCGCTGGGTGGGCCGGATGCCCAAGCTGTGGAAGTCGGTCGCCAAGGAGCTCCAGATCGCCCAGGAGCAGACCAAGGACAACGACCGGCTGACCCTGTACTTCTGCATGAACTACGGCGGCCGCGCCGAGATCGCCGACGCCGCGCAGGCGATGGCGGAGGACGTGAAGGCGGGGCGCCTCGACCCGTCGAAGATCACCGAGAAGACGATCCAGAAGTACCTGTACTACCCGGACATGCCGGACGTCGACCTCTTCCTGCGCCCGAGCGGCGAGCAGCGCACCTCCAACTACCTGCTGTGGCAGAGCGCCTACGCCGAGATGGTCTTCCAGGACGTCCTGTGGCCGGACTTCGACCGCCGTGACCTGTGGCGGGCCTGCGTCGAATTCGCCTCCCGCGACCGGCGGTTCGGCGGCGCCGTGCCGAACGAGGAACTGCTGGCGATGGAAGCGGCGATGCGCGGCGACGACACCGTGTCGTAGTCCGACGGAGCCGACCGCGCCCCGAAAGGGGCGCGGGGAACTGCGCGATCAACCCCCACCGGCCCGCGGGCGAAGGATCACCCCGCGGCGCACTCCGCACAGGTACCGAAGATCTCCACGGTATGCGCCACATTGACGTACCCGTGCTCCGCGGCGATCGCCTCCGCCCACTTCTCCACCGCCGGCCCCTCCACCTCCACGGCCTTGCCACAGGCACGGCACACGAGGTGGTGGTGGTGCTCCCCGCTGGAGCAGCGGCGGTACACCGACTCGCCGTCGGAGGTGCGCAGGACGTCGACCTCGCCGGCGTCGGCCAGGGACTGGAGCGTGCGGTAGACCGTGGTCAGCCCGACGGAGTCGCCCTTGTGCTTGAGCATGTCGTGGAGCTCCTGCGCGCTGCGGAACTCGTCGACCTCGTCGAGCGCCGCCGCCACGGCCGCACGCTGCCGGGTGGAGCGGCCCTTCACGGGCGGTCCAGCGGTCGTCACCGGTTGTCCTCCTCACGCGTCTGCGCCTGCCGGGCCATTGTGCCAGCCCGGGCTGTCGGCGGTCAGACGCCGATTCCGTCGCCGGCCCCCCGGCTGGCCGGAATCGCGCACTCGACGGGGTCGGCGGCGGCCTGTGCCGTCGCCGCCGCGAGGGCGCGCCGCCGGGCCAGCGGGGCGGCCAGGGCCGTCAGCGCGATGAACGCCGCGATGGTCAGCAGCACGATCGTCGCGCCGGGCGGCACGTTCTGGTAGTACGACGTGATCGTGCCGCTGATCGTCACGGTCACGCCGATGGCCACCGCGATCGCGAAGGTCGCGGCGAAACCACGGGTGAGCTGCTGGGCGGCGGCGACCGGGACGACCATGAGCGCGGAGACCAGGATCAGGCCGACGACCCGCATCGCGACGGTGACGGTGACCGCCGCCGTCACCGCGGTGAGCAGGTTCAGGGCGCGCACCGGCAGCCCGGTGACCCGGGCGAACTCCTCGTCCTGGTTGACCGCGAACAGCTGGCGGCGCAGCACCAGGGTGACCAGGACGACGAACGCGGCCAGCAGGGTGATGGCCGTGACGTCCTGCGGCGACACCGTCGACAGCGAGCCGAAGAGATAGGAGCTCAGGTTCGCGTTGGAGCCGCCCGGCGCGAGGTTCACGAACATCACACCGCCGGCCATGCCGCCGTAGAAGAGCATGGCGAGGGCGATGTCGCCGCGGGCCTTGCCGTACCAGCGGATCAGTTCCATCAGGATCGCGCCGAGGGCGGAGACGGCGGTGGCCATCCAGACCGGCGAGGTGTTCAGCAGGAAGCCGAGGCCGACACCGGTCATCGCCACGTGCCCGATGCCGTCGCCCATCAGCGGTTGGCGGCGCTGTACGAGGTAGATGCCGATGGCGGGGGCGGTGACGCCGACGAGCACCGCCGCCAGCAGCGCCCGTTGCATGAAGCCGTAGTCGAGGAATTCCATCAGCTGAGCAGTCCCGTGCGGATCGGTTCGGTGCCCGCCGGAGCGTGCGGGTGGACGTGGTCGTGGCCGGGCAGGGCGTGCTGGCCGACCGCTCTCGGGGGCGGGCCGTCGTGGACCACGCAGCCGTCGCGCAGGACGACCGCCCGGTCGATCAGCGGCTCCAGCGGGCCCAGTTCGTGCAGGACGAGCAGCACGGTCGTCCCGGCCGCGACCTGCTCCTCCAGGGTGCGGGCGAGCACCTCCTGGCTGGCCAGGTCGACGCCGGCCATCGGCTCGTCCATGATCAGCAGCTCGGGTGCGGCGGCGAGGGCGCGGGCGATCAGCACCCGCTGGTGCTGGCCGCCGGACAGGGCGTTCACCGAGTCCTTGGCCCGGTCGGCCATGCCGACGAGCTCCAGGGCGTGCCGGACCGCCTCGTGGTCGGCCTTGCGGAAGAGGCCGAAGCGGGTGCGGGAGAGCCGGCCGGAGGAGACGACCTCGGTGACCGTCGCCGGGACGCCGCCCGCGGCGGTCGTGCGCTGCGGGACGTATCCGACGCGCGCCCACTCGCGGAAGCGGCGCCGCGGGGTGCCGAACAGCTCGATCTCCCCGGCGCTCGCCGGGACCTGGCCGATGACCGTGCGCACGGCCGTCGACTTGCCGGAGCCGTTCGCGCCGAGCAGCGCGACGACCTCACCGCGGCGCACGGTGAGGTCGATCCCGCGCAGGACGGGGCGGGAGCCCAGCTCGGCGTGGACACCGCGCAGGGCAATGACGGGTTCGCCGGGCTCGCTGGTCGCGCCCATGTCGTCCTCCGTGTCGGTCATTTGCTTCCCAGGGCGGTCTGGAGCGCCTTGAGGTTGGCCTTCTGGACCGCGAAGTAGTCCTGGCCCCGGGACTGGTCCGTGATGCCCTCGATCGGGTCGAGGACGTCCGTCTTCAGTCCGGAGTCGGAGGCGATGGTCTTCGCGGTCTTGTCGCTGACGAGCGTCTCGTAGAACACGGTGGTGACGCCGTCGGCCTTCGCCATCTTCTCAAGGTCCTTGACCCGGGCCGCGCTGGGCTCCGACTCGGGGTCCAGGCCGTTGATGGCCTCCTCGGTCAGGCCGTAGCGCTCGGCGAGGTAGCCGAAGGCGGCGTGCGTGGTGATGAAGACCTTGGACCGGGTGTTCGCCAGGCCGTTCTTGAACTCGGTGTCGAGTTCGCCGAGCTGGGCGACGAGGGCGGCGGTGTTCTTGCGGTAGTCGGCCGCGTGGTCCGGGTCGGCCTTCTCGAAGGCGGCTCCGACGCCCTTGGCGACCTCGGCGTACTTCACGGGGTCGAGCCAGATGTGGGGGTCCTTGCCGCCCTTCTCCTCCTCGCCGTGCTGGTCGTCGTGCTCGGCCGCGTGGCCGCCGACCTCGTTGCCGTGCTCCTCCAGGGAGGTCAGCCCGGCCGCGTCGATCTTCGTCTTCACGCCGGCCTGGGAGATCGCGTCGTCGACGGAGGGCTGCAGGCCCTTGAGGTAGAGGGCCGCGTCGGACTCCTCCAGCTGTGCCCGCTGCTGGGCGCTGATCTCCAGGTCGTGCGGTTCCTGGCCGGGTTCGGTGAGGCTGGTGACCTTCACGTGGTCGCCGCCGATCCGCTCGGCGAGGAAGGCCATCGGGTAGAACGACGCGACGACGTCGAACTTGTCCGTGTTACCGACGGCGCCGGCGGTGGAGCAGGCGGAGAGGGAGCCGAGGCCCAGCGCCGTCACGGCCGCGACGGCCGCGCCGGATATGTGGTGTCGTCGTACGTTCATGACAGTCATTTTCAACAAACATGGAAACCGTTGTCAATAAAGGTGACGCAGGCCACCGATTTGATTGAGGGGGAGTCCCCGCCGGTACCCTGAAGCATTAGCTCGCCCACCGTCGTATGAAGAGAGCACCGTGGCCGCCGACAAGATCGACACCATCGTCAGCCTGAGCAAGCGCCGTGGCTTCGTTTTCCCCTGCAGTGAGATCTACGGCGGTCAGCGTGCCGCCTGGGACTACGGGCCGCTGGGTGTCGAGCTCAAGGAGAACATCAAGCGCCAGTGGTGGCGCTACATGGTGACGTCGCGCGAGGACGTGGTCGGTATCGACTCGTCCGTCATCCTGGCCCCCGAGGTCTGGGTCGCCTCCGGCCACGTCGCCACCTTCACGGACCCGCTGACCGAGTGCACCGCCTGCCACAAGCGGTTCCGCGCGGACCACCTGGAAGAGGCGTACGAGGAGAAGAAGGGCCACGCCCCGGCGAACGGCCTGGCCGACGTCAACTGCCCCAACTGCGGCAACAAGGGCCAGTTCACCGAGCCCAAGCAGTTCTCCGGCCTGCTCTCCACCCACCTCGGCCCGACCCAGGACACCGGCTCCATCGCCTACCTGCGCCCCGAGACCGCCCAGGGCATCTTCACCAACTTCGCCCAGGTGCAGTCCACTTCGCGCCGCAAGCCGCCGTTCGGCATCGCCCAGATGGGCAAGTCCTTCCGCAACGAGATCACGCCCGGCAACTTCATCTTCCGCACCCGCGAGTTCGAGCAGATGGAGATGGAGTTCTTCGTCAAGCCGGGCGAGGACGAGACGTGGCAGGAGTACTGGATGGAGCAGCGCTGGAACTGGTACACCGGCCTCGGCCTGCGTGAGGAGAACATGCGCTGGTACGAGCACCCGGCGGAGAAGCTCTCCCACTACTCCAAGCGCACCGCCGACATCGAGTACCGCTTCCAGTTCGGCGGCAACGAGTGGGGCGAGCTGGAGGGCGTCGCCAACCGCACCGACTACGACCTCTCCTCGCACTCCAAGGCCTCCGGCCAGGACCTCTCCTACTTCGACCAGGAGGCCGGCGAGCGCTGGACGCCGTACGTCATCGAGCCCGCGGCCGGTGTCGGCCGTGCGCTGCTCGCGTTCCTGCTGGACGCGTACGTCGAGGACGAGGCCCCCAACGCCAAGGGCAAGATGGAGAAGCGCACGGTGCTGCGCCTCGACCACCGCCTGGCCCCGGTGAAGGTCGCGGTGCTCCCGCTGTCCCGCAACCCGGAGCTGTCCCCGAAGGCCAAGGGCCTCGCCCAGGCGCTGCGCCAGCACTGGAACATCGAGTTCGACGACGCGGGCGCCATCGGCCGCCGCTACCGCCGCCAGGACGAGATCGGTACGCCGTTCTGCGTGACGGTCGACTTCGACACCCTTGAGGACAACGCGGTGACGGTTCGCGAGCGCGACTCGATGAAGCAGGAGCGCGTGTCGCTCGACCAGATCGAGGGCTACCTGGCCTCGCGTCTGATCGGCGCCTGATCGATCCTCCGGTGCCGGGTCCCTCGTACGGCGAGTGCGAGGGGCCCGGCACCGTCGTGTCTACAGGTCCAGGTCCACCCACACCGCGGCGTGGTCCGATGCGGCGTCGAACGGGGACTTGACCGTGCCGAACTGGTCGCCGTCCGGCGTCACGAAGATGCCGCGCCGCTCGATGCCGACGTGCTCCACCCGGTCCCACAGCTGCGGTGACAGCAGCAGGTAGTCGATCTTCTGGTCGGTCTTGGTGCACTCGTGGAAGGTGCCCGGGTGGACCGTCGGGTCCGGGTAGCTCGGGTGGCTCATCGCGTCGCGCAGCCCGGTGGCCAGGACGGCCTTGAGGGGCGGGCTGTCCGGGACGTCGTTGAAGTCCCCGGCGACCACGACGCGCGGGGAGCGCTCCAGGGCGGCCTGGTAGAGCGAGGCCACATGCTGGGCCTGGGCCGTGCGCAGATCCGCGATGTCGTGGAACTTGCTCTTGAGGTGGTTGCCCAGGAGCCACAGGGGCGGTCCGCCGACCTGGATCTCGAACTCGGGGCAGTCCCGGCTGAACAGGGGCTCTCCCGGGCGGTCCGGGTCGGGGTCGTAGACGTGCGACCTGATCGACGTGATGGGGTAACGACTGCAGATCCCGACGTCGATGCCGCGGGGGTCGTTGCCGTCGATCAGATACACATACGGGTACGGGGCCTTGTGCAGGACGTCTCCCAGCACCTGCTCGTTGAAGCGGAGCAGGGTCAGCCGGTCCTCCACCTCCACCGTGAGCAGGATGTCGGCGTCGACCTCGGCGATCACTCGGCCCGTGTTGTGGACGGCGGTGAAGTCGAGGTCGTCCTGGACGAGTTGGACCCAGCCCGTCCAGCCCGCGCGGCCGTCCGGCTTGATGTGGAACCCGTTGGGCTCGCTGCTGTCCTTCTCGAACAGGGTGTTGATGCCACGGGTCTCGTTGACGAAGAACGGGCGCGGACTGTTCTCGCGCGAGTCGTCCACGTGGTGCTTCTTGATGATCGCGGCGATGGCCTTCTTGTCCTTCGCGCTGTAGGTCTTGTGCTCCAGGAGGCCGACCAGCTCGGTGTAGTCCGTGAGGATCTCCTGCCGCTTCTGATCGTCCTCGATGCGGAAGACCGTGGGGCGCCGGAAGAGGTTCTCCGCGTTGAAGGTGGCGATACGGACGGTCATGGCATGCCTCCGGGCGGCGCAGCGGGGCCGCGGGCCGGCGGCAGGCGCCGCCAGGGGGACTGCTCGCCGACCCTTCGATTCTCCGTCGGATCACGCTCCTTCACAGATCAACAATGACAGATATGGAATGACAGAGATTGAAATCTGTCAGCTGTTTGTGCGAAGGTGGAGGCATGACGATCCAGACCCGAACCCTCGGAACCACCGGCCCCCAGGTCTCCGCCCTCGGCCTCGGCTGCATGGGCATGTCCGCGTTCTACGGCGGCGCCGACCGCGCGGAGTCCATCGCGACCGTCCACGCCGCCCTGGAAGCCGGCGTCACCCTGCTGGACACGGGCGACTTCTACGGCATGGGCCACAACGAGATGCTGATCGGCGAGGCCCTGCGCAGCGCCCCGGCGGCCCTGCGCGAACAGGCCCTGACCAGCGTGAAATTCGGCGGCCTGCGCGACCCGGAGGGCAACTGGCTGGGCTACGACGGCCGCCCGGCCGCCGTGAAGAACTTCGCCTCCTACTCCCTCCAGCGCCTCGGCGTCGACCACATCGACGTCTATCGCATCGCCCGCCTCGACCCGGACGTCCCGATCGAGGAGACCGTCGGCGCCATCGCCGAACTGGTCGAGAAGGGGTACGTCCGGCACATCGGCCTGAGCGAGGTCGGCGCCGAGACCATCCGGCGAGCCGCCGCCACCGCCCCGATCGCCGACCTCCAGATCGAATACGCGCTGGTCAGCCGGGGTATCGAGCGGGAGATCCTGCCCACCCTGCGCGAACTGGGCATCGGTGTCACCGCGTACGGCGTGCTCTCCCGCGGCCTGATCTCCGGCCACTACACCCAGGACCGGCGGCTCGCGGCGAACGACTTCCGCGCCCACTCCCCGCGCTTCCAGGGCGAGAACCTCCAGCGCAACCTGACCCTGGTCGAGGCCCTGCGCAAGATCGCCGAACAGAAGGGCGTGACGGTCGCGCAGATCGCCATCGCCTGGGTGCTGTCGCAGGGCCCGCGGCACAACACGGACATCGTGCCGCTGATCGGCGCCCGCACCCGCGAGCGGCTCGGCGAGTCGCTGGGCGCGCTGGACGTCACCCTGGACGCGGCCGACCTGGCGGCGATCGAGGAGGCCGTGCCGGCGGACGCGGTGGCCGGCGACCGCTACCCGGCCGCGGCCATGGCCCACCTCGACAGCGAGCGCTGAGCGCGCTGCCCCGTACGGCCCATGACGTACGGTCTATGACATGGCAGCGACCACCGAGACCCTGACCGCCGAGCGCATCCTCGAAGCGACCGAGGAGGTGCTGCGCCGCCACGGCCCGGCGAAGGCCACCGTGGTCGACGTGGCCCGCGCGCTCGGCGTCAGCCACGGCAGCGTCTACCGCCATTTCCGGACGAAGGCGGCGCTGCGTGAGGCGGTGACCAAGCGATGGCTGGACCGTACGTCGCTGGAGCTGGCCGGCATCGCGGCCTCGGACGGCGCGCCCGAGACCCGGCTGCGGGACTGGCTGACGGCCCTCTTCGAGGCGAAGCGGAACAAGGCGGGCGAGGACCCCGAGCTGTTCGCGACCTACATGGTGCTGGTCGAGGAGGCGGGCGCGGCGGTCGGTGAGCACATCGACGACATGACGGGCCAGCTCGCGGACATCCTGCGCGCGGGGGTCGCGACGGGCGTCTTCGCCGCCGTCCCGGACCCGGAGACGGCGGCCCGCGCGGTCTTCCAGGCGACGGGCCGCTTCCACGACCCGTGCTACGTGCGCGAATGGCAACAGCCGGGCATCGAGGGCGAGTTGGCGGCGGTGGTGGACCTGGTGATCAGAGGGCTGCGGCCGTAGGTTCCTCCGCCGTCACCATCGCGTACAGCCGGTCCAGGCGTGCCCGGGACTCCTCGTCCACCGGGACGTACGTCACCATGCGGCCCCCGAACTCCGGGTTCAGATACAGGTCGGTGTGGTTGAGGCTGAGGAGGCCGACGTACGGGTTGCGGAACCGCTTGGTCTTGCTGAGGGGGCCGCTGACGATCTCGTAGCGCTCCCAGTTCTCCCGGAATTCGGGGGACTCCGCCTGGAGGCGGGCGACCAGCATCTTCCAGGCGGGCTCGCCCAGGTGTCCGGCCATCGAGGCGCGCAGCTTGGCGGCCATCAGCCGCATGGTCCCCTCGGCGTCGACGACCGCGGCCCGCCAGCGCGGGTCGGTGTGCACCAGGAGCATCAGATTGCGGTCCTCCTCCGGCACGGCGTCGAGGTCGCCCAGCAGCCGGGCGTAGGTGCGGTTGTAGGCGAGGATGTCGTACCGGGGGTTCTGGACGCAGGCCGGGATCGGCTCCAGCTGGCGCAGCAGTTCGCGCAGCGCGTCGGTCACCCCCGAGCAGCGTGACGCCGGCGTCGGATCGGTGGCGCCGGCGAGCTGGAAGAGGTGGGCGCGTTCGCTGGCGTCCAGCAGCAGGGTGCGCGCGAGCGCGTCGAGGACCTGCACGGAGACCTGGATGTCCCGGGACTGCTCCAGCCACGTGTACCAGGTGACGCCGACCGCGGACAGGTGGGCGACCTCCTCGCGGCGCAGCCCGGGCGTACGGCGGCGTGCGCCGCGCGGCAGCCCGACCTGCTCCGGGGTGATCCGCTCACGGCGGCTGCGCAGGAAGGCGGCCAGCTCGTGCCGCCGGATCTCCGCCCCGCCGCCCGCCACGGCGGTCCTCGGGGTGCTCTCCTGTGCCATGGTCGTCATGCCTCCAGCCTGCCCCCACCCGGACCCTGTTTCCAGGTACTCCTGCTACCAGGATAAGGACACTCTGGTACCAGTCTGAGTGGCGGAGCAGGCTCGACACCGTGACCGACATCATTGCCCCCCGCGCCGTACGGACGACTTCGGCGCCCCCCGCACTCGGCGGGCTCGGACTGTTCACCGTGCTGCTCGGCGCGGCCCTTCCCCTCATCGACTTCTTCATCGTCAACGTCGCCCTGCCCACCATCGGCAAGGACCTCGCGGCCAGCGAGTCCCTCCTGGAACTCGTCGTCGCCGGCTACGGCGTCGCCTACGCCGTCCTGCTCGTCCTGGGCGGCCGGCTCGGCGACCTCTTCGGACGGCGCCGGCTCTTCATCGGCGGCATGGCCGCCTTCGGCCTGACCTCGCTGGCCTGCGGACTCGCGCCCGGCGCCTGGACGCTGGTCGCGGCACGCGTCGCGCAGGGCGCTGCGGCCGCCGCGATGCTCCCGCAGGTCCTCGCCACCATCCAGGCGGCCACCGAGGGCCCGCGCCGCGCCCGCGCGATGAGCCTCTACGGCGCCACGGCCGGCCTGTCCATGGTCGCGGGCCAGATCCTCGGCGGGGTACTCGTCGCCGCCGACCTCGCGGGCACCGGCTGGCGCTCGGTGTTCCTGGTGAACGTCCCCGTCGCCGTCGTCGGCCTGGTGCTCGCCGCCCGGAGCGTCCCCGAGACCCGCTCCCAGCGCCCCGAGCCGGTCGACGGACCCGGCACCGTGCTCCTCGCCGTCGCCCTGCTGACGCTGCTCGCCCCGCTCACCGAGGGCCGGGCGGCCGGCTGGCCCCTGTGGACATGGCTGTCCCTGGCCGCGTTCCCGCTGGTGGCCGCCACCTTCTACGTCGTGGAGCGGCGCGCCGACCGACAGGGCCGTACGCCCCTGGTGCCGCCGAGCCTGTTCGAACTGGCCTCGCTGCGGCGCGGGCTGGTGCTGATCGTGCCGTTCGGCATGGGCTTCAGCGGCTTCATGTTCGTCATCGCGGTCGCCCTGCAGAGCGGCGCCGGCCTCGGTCCGGTGGCGGCCGGGCTGGCGCTCGCACCGATGGCGGTGGTGTTCCTGTGCGTCTCGCTCGCCGGGCCGCGCCTGGTGACCCGGTTCGGCTCCCGGGTGGTGAGCGCGGGCTCGGTGATCCAGGGCGTGGGCGTGGCGCTGATCGTGCTGGCGGCCTGGCGTTCCTGGCCCGACCTGGGCTTCGTCGAACTGCTGCCGGGCGCGGCGGTCGCCGGTGCCGGGCAGGCGCTCCAACTCCCCATCATCATGCGGATCGTGATGTCCGAGGTGCCGCCCGCCCGGGCCGGCGTGGGCAGCGGGGTGATGGTGACCACCCAGCAGTCGGCGCTCTCCCTGGGCGTGGCCACCCTCGGCACGCTGTTCCTGTCCCTGGTCCCCGGCTCGGGCATGCGGGACGCGCTGATCATCACGCTGGCGGTGCAGCTGGCGGGGATCGTGGTGACGGGTCTGCTGAGCCTGCGGCTGCCGCGGCGCGTGAGCTGATCCGGGGCCCGGGACACGGCTTCGTCAACTCGGGACGGAAGTCTCCCTGTTGATGTAGGTCTTGCTGCACACTCCTTGCTGCGTGCACCGAGGGAACCGACCCGGGAGGCGTCATGCCGCAGTTGACGACGAGCAAGGTGAGCCGCTGGGACCAGCACGGACGCGAACACGTCGTCCATGTCGAGCGTACGGGCGTCCAGCGCACGATCCGCTGTGTGACGTGCGGTTGGCGCAGGTCGGCGCAGTTCCTGCCGTGGCTGAAGGCGGAGGAGCACCTGGCGGAGGAACACCAGGCCACGGTGGATCCGGGAGAGGGGGCCGCGCAGCGCTGAGCCGCGCGGCCCCGTCGGCGTCACGCGCAGTCGTTCGCCAGGGACTGTGTGGCCGCCTCGGCGGACTTGGCCTGGGTCAGTTCCTGCGCCGTGGGCCGGGCGGCGGCGAGACGCTGGGCCAGCGCCGTCGCGTTCTGGCCGGTGAGCTGGTCCCGCAGGACGTACTGCGCCGCACCCTCGGGCAGGGCGCCCAGCGCGGCGACCCCGTTCGCCCGGGCCGGCTCGGCCGTGCGCGTCTCGCCCTGGAACTCGCCCTGGCCGAGCAGCTGGCCGTCGTAGGGGATCGTGGACTCGTCGCCGAGGCCGCGCCACCGTCCCGGGGTCGGCGTGTCGCCCTGCGGGCACTGCGGGGGCTCCCACTCCAGCGCCATCACATAGGTGTGGCCGGGTTCGATCCGGGGCTCGTTGTGCCCCGACATCTTCACGCGCTGCCCGTCCTCGTCCTGATGCCAGCCGTAGGCGTCCCACTGGAACACGGTGGGCGCCGCGTGGGCGGGGTTCGCCGCCGACCACAGGACCTTGTCGACCCGGAGGGTGACCTTGCGCAGCACCGGGCCCGCCTCCCCGTCGGGGTCGTCCGGATCGTCCGTCGGGGGCTCGACCGCCTTCTCGTCGAGGGCGGTGACCACGACGGCGTGGTCGGCGTAGGACACCCAGTCCTCGGCGGTCTGCGCGGGGTGCCGGTCGGCGCCCTCCGCGAGGATGATCCCCCGGTCCTGGCTGTGTTCCGTCCCGCCGGCGCCACCGTCGGCGACGGCGTTGACGGTGAGCGCGGACGCGACCGCCAACGCCGCGCCCACCCCCGCACTGATGACCGTCTTTCTCTTCATGCCCACCCCCGTGTCAGTACGTCGCGTTGATGTTGCGGCGCTGGTTGTCGCCGAGGCCCTCCGTGCTGACCGACTTCTTCATGCAGCCGAGCCGGGAGTCCTGCCTGCCCACCATCGGCTGGGAGTCGTCGCCGTGCAGCAGCCCCACGGCGTGCCCGGTCTCATGGCAGGTCAGGCCATATCCCCAGTGACCGGGCTCGATCTTCAGGTACTGCTGGTCGCACTTGTAGATGCCGGAGCCGCCGGCGTTCTCGCAGTACGTGAACCCGTTGTCGCTGCCGGAGACGGTGCCCTCGCTGTAGTAGATGTCGGTCTCGGCGTCGCCGGACCAGGACGGCGTGGAGTCGTAACTCACCGACAGATCGGTGGGGTTGTACTCGCCGGACATCACATTGCGCACCATCCGCTTGTCGTCGTCCTCCAGCTTGTTGTCGCCGCCGGAGTCCATGTAGTACGTGAGGTCCGCGTTGTCGGTCTGGCAGACCAGGCCCTTGCGGCAGGGCGGATCGTAGTGCGCGGTCGGCATCATGTTGTCGATCGAGCCGGCCGAGTCGGCGTCGATGACGTCGGCGTGGCCGGTCGGAGCCATGCCGAACAAGGAGCCCATGGTCAGGGCGATGACACCGGCCAGCCGGCCGGCGTTGCGTATCGAGACGTGCGTCAAAGTTCCCCCTTCGCGCCTGTCGGACAGCGCGCGGCGCGCGGGTGTATCGATTCACCCCACGCGCCACGCGCGCCCCAATTAGCGCACCGGTGGGTCAACTGGCGCAACGTATATAGGAGTTGAGGTCTACCCGGCGTTCAGCCGGCGGTCGTGCTCCACGGCGACGGGCAGGGGGTGCTCCGCGCCTCGTCGAGGGCGGCCCTGACCTTCTCCCGCTCCGACGTGATCGAGTCCCCCTGAAGCACGCCGAGTTCCTGGTCCCCGCGCTCGGGCACGGAGATCAGCAGCCGCTGCCCCGCCTTCAGCTGCCGCTGCTCGTCGTAGGTCCCCGGATCGACGACATCGAGGCTGATCCGCCGCTCACCGCGCCCCGGCTTGAGCCACTCGGCGACATCGAACGTCATCACGACATGCCCCTTCTCGGCGGCCGCCCGCACCGAGACGACATCACCGACGGCCATGGTCCTTGAACAGGCGATCCATTCCGCGGTGGTGGGTCCACGCCCACCCTCTTCCGTCGCGACGACCCGCACACCTTCGTCGTCGCCGCCGCTTCCGCACCCCGCGGCGAACAGACCGAGACCGACGACACAAGCCGCGAGGGCACGACGCGGCAGAACACCACCCGGTTCACTACGCATGGACCGCTCCTCTTCGTGCGTGTGCTCCTGTGACGCGCGAGCACCGGGGAACGTTCGGTGCGTCAGGGAAGTGGGCGTCAGGGAAGAGGGCGTCAGGGAAAGGCGGCCGGCCACCGGGACGTTGTACGGCGGCCTAGGGCCTGTCCGGCGGATCAGGTCGCAGGATATCGGCGGGACCTCGTCAGCGCAGGTGAGCGGGGCCTGGTGCGGCCAGCTGCAAGGCGGAGGAGCGCGGCGATGCGGAGCATCGGCAAGCGACGACAACGCCGCAGATGGGCGTGCCAGGCCCCGCGTCTGCGGCATGATCCGCCGGACAGGCCCTAGACCCCCACGCCCGCCGCCTCCCGCACCTCCGCCGCCTCCAGTCGCTCCGCCGTCCGTCGTGCCGTCCCCCGGGCCCAGCGGCCGTTGGCCACCGCGCCCAGCAGCAGGATCGCCAGGCCGCAGCCGACCAGGATCCACCAGCCCGGGACCGCGGCCTCGACGAAGGCCGCGCGGTACGGGGCGTCGCCGATGCCCGCCGCCAGGACCGCGCCGATCACCGCGACGCCCAGCGTCTGGCCGAGCTGGCGGCTCGTGGAGGCGACCGCCGCCGCGACGCCCGCCTGGGCGCGGGGCATGCCGGAGACCGCCGTGTTCGTGATGGGCGTGTTGACGAAGCCGAAGCCGACGCCGAACAGGGTGTAGCCCACGAAGAGCGTGATGTCGGAGGTCTCCGCGTCGAAGGCGGCGAAGAGCAGGGCGCTCGCCGTCATCGCCGCGCCCGCGATCAGCAGCGGCAGCCGCGGACCCCGGCTGCCCACCAGGCGGCCCGAGATCGGCGCGCACAGGAACGCCGGGAGGGCCAGCGGCAGCATCCACAGGCCCGCGTGCAGGGCGTCCAGCCCCCGCACGTTCTGCAGATACAGCGTGGACAGGAACAGGAAGCCGCCCAGCGCCGCGAACGCGCTGATCGCCGTCAGCGTGGCCCCGCTGAACGGCACCGAGCGGAAGAACCGCAGATCGATGAGGGGTTCGGTGCGGCGCGGCTCGTAGCGGAGCAGGGCGACGAGCGCGGCGAGCGCCACCGCCGCGAAGGGGAGCGTCGGTACGAGGCCCGCCTCCGGCGCCTCGATGATCGCGTACGTCAGCGACCCGAAGAGGGCGATCACCAGCAGCTGGCCGACCGGGTCGGGGCGGCGGGCCCTCGGGGCGCGGGACTCCGGGACGAAGCGGAGGGTGAGCAGGACGGCCGCCAGGCCGACCGGGAGGTTGAGCCAGAAGATCGAGCGCCAGCCCACCGACTCCACCAGCAGGCCGCCCACCAGGGGACCCGCGGCCATGGAGATGCCGATCACCGCGCCCCACACCCCGATCGCCCGGGCCCGCTCACGCGGGTCGGTGAACGTGTTGGTGATGATCGACATGGCGACCGGGTTGAGCATCGAGCCGCCCACCGCCTGGACCATGCGCGCCGCGATCAGCAGGCCCAGACTCGGCGCGAGGGAGCAGAGCAGGGAGCCGGCGGAGAAGATCACGAGCCCGGTCATGAAGACCTTCCTGCGGCCCACACGGTCGGCCGTGGAGCCCGCCAGCATCAGCAGGGAGGCCAGCACGAGGGTGTACGCGTCGATGGTCCACTGCATGCCCGACGTGGTGGCGTGCAGGTCGCGCTGCATGGCGGGCAGGGCCACGTTCAGCACGGTGACGTCGAGGCTCACGATCAGCAGGCTCATGCAGCAGATGGCGAGCACGAGCAGACGGCGGCGAGGGCTGAGCTCGGGCATGCTGTCCAGCCTACGCCCGCTTCGATAGTGCGTCTAACTAAAAGTGCCGCTAACTAAATGTGCGGCTGACTACTCCCGCGGTACGCGACAATGGGGGAATGCCCACGACCGCCTCGCCCCTCCGGATCGGCCCGCACACCGTCCAGCCCCCCGTCGTCCTGGCCCCCATGGCCGGGATCACCAACGCGCCCTTCCGCACCCTGTGCCGGGAGTTCAGCGGCGGCAAGGGGCTGTTCGTCAGCGAGATGATCACCACGCGGGCGCTGGTCGAGCGCAACGAGAAGACCATGCAGCTCATCCACTTCGACGCGAGCGAGCAGCCCCGGTCCATCCAGCTCTACGGCGTCGACCCGGCCACCGTCGGCAAGGCCGTCCGCATGATCGCGGAAGAGGACCTCGCCGACCACATCGACCTCAACTTCGGCTGCCCCGTCCCGAAGGTCACCCGCAAGGGCGGCGGCTCGGCCCTCCCGTACAAGCGCAACCTGCTGCGCGGCATCCTGCGCGAGGCCGTCGCCGGGGCCGGGGACCTGCCCGTCACCATGAAGATGCGCAAGGGCATCGACGACGACCACCTCACCTACCTCGACGCCGGCCGCATCGCCGTCGAGGAGGGCGTGAGCGCCATCGCCCTGCACGGCCGTACGACCGCCCAGCACTACGGCGGCACCGCCGACTGGGAGGCCATCGCCCGGCTGAAGGAGCACGTCCCGGAGATCCCCGTCCTCGGCAACGGCGACATCTGGTCCGCCGAGGACGCCCTGCGCATGGTGCGCGAGACCGGGTGCGACGGCGTCGTCGTCGGGCGCGGCTGCCTGGGCCGGCCGTGGCTCTTCGCCGACCTGGTCGCCGCCTTCGAGGGGCGCGCGGGCGACCTCGCCCGGCCCGCCCTGCGCCAGGTCGCCGATGTCATGGTCCGGCACGCCACCCTGCTCGGCGAGTGGATCGGCGACGAGGCGCGGGGCGTCATCGACTTCCGCAAGCACGTCGCCTGGTACCTCAAGGGCTTCGCGGTCGGCTCCGAGATGCGCAAGAAGCTCGCGATCACCTCGTCCCTCGCCGAACTCCGCGCCGGCCTCGACGAGTTGGACCTCGACCAGCCCTGGCCGGCCGGCGCCGACGGGCCGCGCGGCCGTACCTCCGGCAACAACCGCGTGGTGCTGCCCGACGGCTGGCTGAAGGACCCCTACGACTGCGCCGGTGTCGGCGAGGACGCCGAACTGGACACCTCCGGCGGCTGACCGGCCTACCGCGGCCGGTCAGCCGCCGGCAGGGCCTGCCCTAGTTCTTCTTCGGGTGCGGCGTCGAGCCGTACGCCGTCAGGAAGCGGTCGCGGAAGGCGTCCATCTTCCACACCGGCGCGTTGTGCGCGGGCCGCAGCCCGTCCGTCCACTTCCAGCCGCTGATTTTCTCCAGCACCTTGGGATCCTTGGCGACGATGGAGATCGGCACGTCCCGGCTGGCGTGGCTGCCGCTGACCCGGGCGATCGGCTGATGGTCGCCGAGGAAGACGAGGACGGTGTCGTCGGTGCCGTAGCGCTCCAGCCACTGGGTGAGCGCGGTCACCGAGTACTGGATCGACTTGCCGTACTCCTCGCGGGAGGCCGTGCTGTCGGCGATCACGTTGCTCGCCTTCTTGCCCGCCTTCTGGATCGGGCCGAACAGCGAGCCGTCGCCCAGCTCGTCCCAGCCGACCATCTTCGGGATCGGCGCCCAGGGCTGGTGACTCGACGTCAGGATGATCTCCGACATCAGCGGCTTGTCGTGCGGCTTGCCGTGCACCTGCCGCTGGAACGCCTCCAGCGCGTATTGGTCGGGCATCGTCGACCAGCTGAACTTCGGCCCCTGATAGCCCAGTTGGAAGGCGTTGTAGACCTTGTCGAGGCCGTAGTAGCTCTGCTCCGGCCAGCCCTTCTGCACACCCGGCATGATGCCGACCGTGTCCCAGGCGCCGGTCTTCTGGAACGCCTTGGTCAGGGACAGGTGGTCGCTCGCCATCACCGTGCGGTAGCGCTGCTGGTTGTCGATCCACAGTCCCGACAGGGTGGAGGAGTGGCCGAGCCAGCTGCTGCCGCCGTAGGTCGCCGAGGTCAGCCAGCCGCTCTTCGCGTGATAGCCGGCCTTCGCGAGCGCCGCGGTGCTCGACGCCAGTGTGCTGTCCACGCCGGGCGCCATGATCGGGTCCTCGATCGCGCTGCGGCCGTAGCTCTCGATGAACGTGAAGACGACGTCCTTGCCGCGCAGATCGGGCACCAGCTGGTCGGGCGGGGTGTTGCCGAAGGAGTCCGCCCGCGCCTCCTTCGCGAACGCGGCCTCGTCGCGCAAGGTGGCCCGCACCAGGTTGGCCTGCACGTTCGCCGCGTGGGCGGCGCGGGAGACGGCGAGCGGCTGGCCGCCGACCTGGATCGCCAGGATGGAGCAGGTCACCCAGGCCGTGCAGGCGACGAGGGTGGCCCGGGTCGAGGCCCGAGGGTCGCGCCCCAGGATCGTCCCGATCCGTACCACGGCCGCCGCCATCACCGCGAACAGCGCGGCGACGAGCGCGATCAGCCCGACCGTCGCCGCGATCGCGGTCGTGCGCCCCATCGAGTCGGCGACGTACGACTGCGCGTCGTCCAGCAGCTCCCAGTCGAGCACCGCGTTGAAGCCCCGGCCGAGGTACTCCCCGAAGCCGATGTTCAGCAGGTTCAGCACGGTCAGCGCGGCCAGCCCGAACCCGCCGAGCACCGCCGCCGCGATCCGCGGCCGGCGTGGCAGCGCGATCAGCACGGCGGCCATGACGATCGCCTCCGCGGGCAGCCGCAGAAACGTCCGCGGCTGGAGCGCGTTCATCGTGGACGGCATCAGCATGGCCCCGAGGACGAGGACCACGGAGAGCGCCGTGGTCGTCCACCACACCCCCCGGGCGACCCGCGGATACCGCGACCGCCAGTCCGGCCACCGGGGAAGCCGCGCCGCGAGGCGCCCCCGCAGCGAGACGGGTGCGGACCCGGGCGCGTCTGCCTCCGCCTCGGCAGGCACAGGGCGATGAGGTGTGGAGACAGACACCCGAGGGTCCTTCCGTACGAAGCCCGGTCGTGGGGCGGATCCGACGTGGGGGGATCGGACCCGCCACAGTGTCGTACGGCGTGCTGGGACCCCCTGTTCAGCGGTTTCGGGCAAACACCGTGCAAACAACGCCCCGCAAGGGGCGCGGGGAACTGCGCGCCAAGCCACAACGGACCCGCACTCGCACGATGACCCAGAGCCCCCTTCGCTCAGGCGCCCCCAACCGCAGTCAGCAAAGCAAGCGGCGCGGCGGCAGACCGCGACTCCCGCACACACGCGTGCGGATACGGCACGGGCTCCGGGTGGGTGTCCCGGCCGTACCCGGCCAGCACCTCCGGCAACCGATGCCCCGTCGCGCTCGCCGCGTCCACCAAGGCGTGCGCCACCGTCCGGGCCTCGTCATGCAGCCCGTACCGCGCCAGCCCCAGCGTGATCAGCGCGTTGTCGTGCGGCCACACCGACCCCCGGTGATACGACAGCGGGTGATACGCCGCCTGCCCCGCGGCCAGCGTCCGCACGCCCCACCCCGAGAAGAAGTCGGGCTCCAGCAGGCGCCGCCCCACCACCTCGCCGTACTCCTTGTCGAGCAGCCCGGACCACAGCAGATGCCCGGCGTCGGAGGCCAGCGCGTCCACCTGGCGGCCCTTGCCGTCCAGGGCCAGCGCCGGGAAGGACTGCTCGCGCATCCAGAAGTCCCGCTGGAAGCGGTCGCGCAGATCGGCGGCCGCCTGCTCCAGCAGGGCCGCGTACGTCTCGTCCTGCCACACCGTCCGCGCCAGCCAGGCCGTGCGGCGCAGCGCGTCGTAGGCGTATCCCTGCGCGCCCGCCGCCATCACCGGACCGACCGCCCGGGTGCCGTCGGCGGAGCAGATCGCGCCGGGGGAGTCCTTCCAGTTCTGGTTGGCGAGGCCGCCCTCGTCGGCCCGGTACACCAGGTAGCCGCGCGTGGTGAGCCCGCCGTGGTCCAGCATCCAGCCGATCGCCGCGCGGGCGTTGGGCTCCAGCCGGCGGGCGAGCGCGCTGTCCCCGGTCCGCTCGACGTACGCGCCCAGCAGGACGAGGAACAGCGGTGTCGCGTCCACCGAGCCGTAGTAGCGGCCGAACGGCACCTGCCCGAAGTGGGCCAGCTCGCCGTGCCGCACCTCGTGCACGATCTTGCCGGGCTGCGCGACCGCGTGCCGGCCGGTCTCGGTGGCCTGCGCGGCGGCGAGGGCGGGGAGCGTGGCGGCCGCCAGACGGGGGCGGTAGGGGAGGGCGAACAGCGAGGTCAGGAGGGCGTCGCGGCCCAGCAGGGTGAGGAACCAGGGGGCGCCGGCCGCCGGTACCCGCAGCTCCTCCCCGTCCGGGCCGGTCGCCGGGACCTGGAGCGTCGCGAGGTCGGCGAGGCCCCGCGCGCAGGCCGCCGCCAGCTCGGGCCAGCCGGTCGGGAAGGCCACGCCCTCCATGAACCTCTCCTCGGCGGCGAGGACTTGACCGGCCAGCGCGGCCGGGGAGCGGGGCACACGCAGGGCCCGCTTGTCGCCGTGCGGCCGGGCGATCACCCGCAGGGTCAGCTCGACGGTGCCGTGCGGCTCCAGGTCCACCCTCCAGACCAGGCGGCGGGCGCCGGTGCCGGTCTCCTCGACGGCGTCCGGGGAGGGGTCGGACGTCACCGTCGTACAGGAGCGCCATTCGCCGCGCTGGTAGGTGAACTCCACGCCGTGGTCGAGGACCTGGCGGCGGCGGACGGCGCCGGTCTTGGCGTAGGTGCGGTGGTCGGAGCGGAGTTCGAACTGGTCGGTGAAGTCGGCGTCGACGGTGACCGCGAGCCGCACCGTGGTGGGCACCGGGCGGTTGCTGGTGACGCGCAGCGACTCCACGAACGCGTTCTCGCCGACGGCCTGTTCCCGGAAGACCGTGCAGGACGGCGGCTCGTTGCGGCCGCCGCGCGGGACGAGGACACAGCGCGCGGTGTCCCCGTCGGCGACCGGCGTGAGCGGCTCGGGCACCGCCCCGTCGACGGTCAGCTGCCAGCGGCTGAGGTGCCGTCCGTCGCGGACGAACCACCCTTGCGGGGCGGAGCCGGTGCTCCGTACGCCGCTGATGTCCCCGCGGTCGTCGACGGCGGCGAACGTCCCGCCGTACACGAGCAGATGATGCCGGTCCGTCATCCCCGGTCCCCTCCCTTGAATCCAGTTGTTCCCGCCGTACGGCGATGCGTGACGCGGTCGACGCGTGGCGCGGTCAGTCGGTGCGGTGCGGTGCGGTGCGGTGCGGTGCGGTGCGGTGCGTTTGGTGCGTGCGGTGCGGTGCCGTGCGGTCAGTCGGTGCCGTGCAGCAGGTCGAGCGTGAGAGCGGCCGTCCAGCCGAAGCGGGTCGCGCCGCAGGGCTCGCCGGTGCGCGGGTCGACGTACTCCGCGAAGTCCGACGTGCCCGCGATGTCCAGGGCGGCCTCGCGCAGCGCGTCCGCGCGGGCCGTCTCGCCGTGCAGCCTCAGGCCCCGCTCCAGCAGCCAGTTCGTGTTGAACCAGGCGGGCCCGCGCCAGTAGCGGTGCGGGTCGAAGGCCTCGCCGAGCAGGTCGTAGCTGGGCACCAGACGGGTGGTGGTGCCGAGCCCGAAGCGGGGGCCGCGCAGGGTCCGTACGACGGCGGCGACCACCTCGCGCGGCAGGCCGGGCAGCAGCAGCGGCACGAGTCCGGAGACCCCGCGCTCGGGGATCAGGGTGTCCGTGCGCACGTCCCGGCAGAGGAACATGCCCTCCGCCGGGTCCCACAGCCGGTCGAGCATCGCGCCGGTCAGCCGCTCCGCGCGCGCGTGGCGGGCCGTGCCCGTCGCTCCGAGCTCGTGCGCGATGCGGGCGAGCGCGTGCTCGGAGGCGACGAGCAGGGCGTTGAAGGCCGGGTCCTCGACGGCGAAGTCGCCGCCCGCGGGGGCCCGGCGGGCGGCCCCTCTGTCCCCGTCGGCGTATCCGCCGTCCCGGTAGTCGGCCGCCAGCCGTACGTACCGCCCGTAGTCCAGATCCGTGGGCCGGTCCTCGGGCGCGCCGTGGGCGAGGTCGGCGCGGCGGAAGGAGCGGGCCGGGGCGGGCCTGACCCGGGCGAGCGGGGCGTCCCAGCTGGGGCTGTTGTCCATACCCTGTTCCCAGGGGTGCACGACGGACACCAGCCCGCCCCCGCCCAGGTCGCGCCGGTGCAGCAGATAGCGGTGCCAGGCGGCCAGCCGGGGATACATCCGGGCGAGGAAGCCGCGCGCCCGCGACAGCCCGGGGTCGGAGCGGTGCACCAGCCAGGCCGCGAGCGCGTGCACCGGTGGCTGCACGATCCCGGAGGTCTGTACGGTGCGCGGGGCGCCCGCAGCGCGCCCCGCGGTCGAGGAGCGCCAGAAGTCGGGGCTCGGGAAGTAGGCGTCGAGCGGGACGGAGGGGTTGAACACGATGTGCGGCACCCGCCCGTCGCCCCACTGGGCGTCCAGCAGCGTCTCCAGCTCGGTCTGCGCCCGCAGCGGCGAGACATGGCGGAGCCCGATCGCGATGAACGCGGAGTCCCAGGACCACTGGTGCGGATACAGGGAGCGCGAGGGCACCGTGGACGTTCCCGTCCAGTTGCCGTCGAGGACGTCCACCGCCCTGAGGTGCAGCGACCCGGGCGGGGACGCCGGACCGTATACAAGGGCGTGCTCGGCCGCGCGGGCAGTGAGCTGGGCGGTGCGATCCACTCGGGGCTCCCCGATGCTGTCTCAGTCGACGGGTTCGGCTGTGGCTACCGTAGGGTTACGTCTATTTAACACGCAAAACTCAATATGTAATGCAAACTTGAGAAACACAAGGGGGTGCGCATGACGAGTCGGGGTCAGGCAAGCGCCGGAGAACTGTTGGAGCTGGTCCGCAGCGGCCGGGCCACCACACGCGGCGCGCTGCAACAGGCCACCGGACTCTCGCGCGCCACGGTCGGCCAGCGGCTGGACCGGCTCTTCCGCGCGGGCTGGCTGCGCGAGGGCGCGGGCGGCCCGGTCGACTCCCCGCTCGGCGGACGCCCTTCCATCACCCTGGAGTTCGACGACGCCCACGCGATCGTCCTCGCCGCCGACCTGGACACCCGCCACGCGCGCGCGGCCGTCCTCACCCTCACCGGCGAACTGCTCGCCGAGCACACCGGCACCCTCGTCATCGAGGACGGCCCGGACGCGGTGCTGGGCGAGCTGGGCCGCTGGTTCGCGGAGCTGCTGGAGCGGGCGGGGCACGGGCCGCACGAGGTCTGCGGCATCGGACTCGCCGTGCCCGGCCCGGTGGACCGGGAGACCGGCCGGGTCGTCCAGCCGCCGATCATGCCCGGCTGGGACGGCTACGACATACGGGGCCGCCTCGCCCGGGCCCTCACCGAGCACACGGGCGCCCCCACGGTCCCTGTCCTGGTCGACAACGACGCCAACCTCATGGCCTACGGCGAGCAGCGCACGTCCTACCCCGACTGCTCGGCGTTCGTGCTGATCAAGGTCTCCACGGGTATCGGCGCGGGCGTGGTGGTCGGCGGCTCCATCTACCGGGGGATCGACGGCGGCGCCGGGGACATCGGGCACATCCGCGTCCCCGAGGGCGCCGAGGCCCTGTGCCGCTGCGGCTCCTACGGCTGTCTCGCCGCCCTCGCGAGCGGTGGCGCCGTGGCCCGTCGGCTGGCGGCGGCCGGGGTGCCGGCGGCGTCGGGTTCGGACGTACGGCAGCTGCTGGCGGCGGGGCATCCCGAGGCGATGGCGCTGGCCCGGGAGGCCGGCCGGCGGGTCGGGGAGGTCCTGTCGACCGTGGTGACCCTGCTGAACCCCGGCGTGCTGATGATCGCCGGGGACCTGGCCGGGACGCCGTTCGTCACGGGCGTACGGGAGCTGCTGTACCAGCGGGCGCTGCCGCGTTCGACGGCCCATCTGGACGTGGTGACCTCGCGGCTGGGGGAGCGGGCGGGGCTGGTCGGGGCCGGGGCACTGGTGGTGGAACACCTGTACGCGCCGGAACGGGTCGAGGAGCGGTTGCTGGCGCTCGGGGTGTAGAGCGGTCGCGGGCGGTCGTCGGCGGTCGGCTGGAGCGGTCGCGGGCGGCCGGGGTCGTAGCGGTTGCGCGCCCTCGGGGCGTGACGGAGAGTAGTCATGTGACATACGTATTTCCTGCCCGGGAACCCGTCCGCATGGTGAAATCAGGCCGCCCCGCCCGGCGTGATTCTCACCACCCTTGATAAGGGTTGCGCTCAGATGAGCGGATCACGAGCGACTGCACTTCTGGAAGGGGTGGCACTGAGTGCCACCCCTTGATCGTTCATCGATCGAACTCAGGCGTGCCGAAAGCCGCTCATCTGAGCGCGATGCCGCTGGTCGAGGGACCGCAGTGTTCAAGAAGTAAAGACAGGTGGCGTCGATTGCTTGCCAAGCCTTGACTTTCGATCCGGTGGCGGACGGCTGGTTACAGGCACATGACGCACGAGTGGACGTACCCAGGCGCCTTCGATCTGGGTATGTTCCTCGCCGTCAGGGCAGCCACCGCGTCCTCGAGGAGTCGAGACCCGTGTCGGAAAACAAAGAACCCCAGGTAGCCGTACAGGGCGAGAGCGTTGAGGGCGTGAAGTTCGTTTACGACTTCACCGAGGGCAACAAGGACCTCAAGGACCTCCTCGGCGGCAAGGGCGCCAACCTCGCCGAGATGACCAACCTGGGCCTTCCGGTCCCGCCCGGCTTCACGATCACCACGGAGGCCTGCAAGGTCTACCTGGAGAGCGGCGAGGAGCCCGCGGCACTGCGTGACGAGGTGAGTGCGCACCTCGACGCGCTGGAGCAGCGCATGGGCAAGAAGCTGGGCCAGGCCGACAACCCGCTGCTGGTCTCGGTGCGCTCCGGCGCCAAGTTCTCCATGCCCGGCATGATGGACACGGTCCTGAACATCGGCCTCTCCGACAAGTCGGTCCAGGGCCTGGCCGCCCAGGCCGGCGACGACCGCTTCGCGTGGGACTCCTACCGCCGCCTCATCCAGATGTTCGGCAAGACCGTCCTCGGCGTCGACGGCGACCTCTTCGAGGAGGCGCTCGACAAGGCCAAGGAAGCCAAGAAGGTCGTCGTCGACACCGACCTGGAGGCCGCCGACCTCAAGAAGCTGGTCACCACCTTCAAGAAGATCGTCAAGAAGGAGACCGGCCGCGACTTCCCGCAGGACCCGCGCGAGCAGATGGACCTCGCGATCAAGGCGGTGTTCGACTCCTGGAACGGCGACCGGGCCAAGCTGTACCGCCGCCAGGAGCGCATCCCCGGTGACCTGGGCACGGCCGTCAACGTCTGCTCGATGGTCTTCGGCAACCTCGGCCCCGACTCCGGCACCGGCGTCGCCTTCACCCGCGACCCCGCCTCCGGCCACCAGGGCGTCTACGGCGACTACCTGCAGAACGCCCAGGGCGAGGACGTGGTCGCGGGCATCCGCAACACCGTCCCCCTCGCCGAGCTGGAGCAGATCGACAAGAAGTCGTACGACCAGCTGATGCAGATCATGGAGACGCTGGAGAACCACTACAAGGACCTGTGCGACATCGAGTTCACGATCGAGCGCGGCCAGCTGTGGATGCTCCAGACGCGTGTCGGCAAGCGCACGGCGGGCGCCGCCTTCCGTATCGCGACCCAGCTGGTCGACCAGGGCCTGATCGACGAGACGGAGGCCCTGCAGCGGGTCACCGGCGCCCAGCTCGCCCAGCTGATGTTCCCCCGCTTCGACGAGCACGCGAAGACCGAGCAGGTGGGCCGGGGCATCGCGGCGTCCCCGGGCGCGGCGGTCGGCAAGGCGGTGTTCGACTCGTACACCGCGGTGAAGTGGTCGCGTTCGGGCGAGAAGGTCATCCTGGTCCGCCGGGAGACCAACCCCGACGACCTCGACGGCATGATCGCGGCGGAGGGCATCCTGACCAGCCGCGGCGGCAAGACCTCGCACGCCGCCGTGGTGGCCCGGGGCATGGGCAAGACGTGTGTCTGCGGCGCCGAGGAGCTGGAGGTCGACACCAAGCGCCGCCGGATGACGGTGCCGGGCGGCCACGTGGTGGAGGAAGGCGACGTCATCTCCATCGACGGTTCGAGCGGCAAGGTCTACCTCGGCGAGGTCCCGGTCGTACCCTCCCCGGTGGTGGAGTACTTCGAGGGCCGGATGCACGCGGGCGCCCAGGACGCCGACGAACTGGTCGAGGCCGTGCACCGCATCATGGCGTTCGCCGACCGCAAGCGCCGGCTGCGCGTCCGCGCGAACGCGGACAACGCCGAGGACGCGCTGCGCGCCCGCCGCTTCGGCGCCCAGGGCATCGGCCTGTGCCGCACCGAGCACATGTTCCTCGGCGACCGGCGTGAGCTGGTCGAGCGGCTGATCCTCGCCGACACGGAGGAGGAGCGCGAGCACGCTCTCCAGCAGCTGCTGCCGCTGCAGAAGAAGGACTTCGTGGAGCTGCTCTCCGCGATGGACGGCCTGCCGGTGACGGTCCGTCTCCTGGACCCCCCGCTGCACGAGTTCCTGCCGGACATCACCGAGTTGTCGGTCCGCGTGGCCCTCGCCGAGTCCCGCCAGGAGCCGCACGAGAACGACCTGCGCCTCCTCCAGGCGGTCCACCGCCTGCACGAGCAGAACCCGATGCTGGGCCTGCGAGGCGTACGCCTCGGCCTCGTCATCCCCGGCCTGTTCACCATGCAGGTCCGGGCGATCGCGGAAGCGGCGGCGGAACGCAAGAACGCGAAGGGCGACCCGCGCGCGGAGATCATGATCCCGCTGGTGGGCACGGTCCAGGAGCTGGAGATCGTCCGCGAGGAGGCCGACCGGGTCATCGCGGAGGTGGAGGCGGCGACCGGTACGGACCTGAAGCTGTCGATCGGCACGATGATCGAACTGCCCCGCGCCGCGGTGACCGCCGGTCAGATCGCGGAGGCCGCGGAGTTCTTCTCCTTCGGCACGAACGACCTCACCCAGACGGTGTGGGGCTTCAGCCGGGACGACGTGGAGGCGTCCTTCTTCACGGCGTACCTGGAGAAGGGCATCTTCGGAGTGTCCCCCTTCGAGACGATCGACAAGGACGGCGTCGGCGCCCTGGTCAAGGCGGCGGCCCAGGCGGGCCGCGAGACCCGCCCCGACATCAAGCTCGGCGTCTGCGGCGAACACGGCGGCGACCCGGAGTCCGTCCACTTCTTCCACGAGGTGGGCCTGGACTACGTCTCCTGCTCCCCCTTCCGCATCCCGGTGGCCCGCCTGGAGGCAGGCCGCGCGGCAACGGAGTCCCAGGGCAGCGACCACCGCTGAACAGGGGCCCACTCGGGCCCCCACCAACCCCGGAGCCGCCGTACGGTCCCCGACCCTCACCGATCGGCGGCGGCTCCGGCACGCAAGAAGAAGGGCGGCACCCTGTGCGGGGGTGCCGCCCTTCGGTGTTCGGCCACTGTCTGAAACTCGATCACTTGATGTGATGGCAGTTTTGAAGAGGGAAGGATTCGCCGCGTAACGCATCCATTACGTTCTGTAGTCCCGGTGGTCGCAGGGGCTACCGGGGGACTCGGAGAGGTGTGGGATGCGCAAGATCGTGGCCGGTCTGTTGGCGGCTGGAGCGTTTCTGACAGGTGCGGGGACTGCCTTGGGGGCAGGTGAGTGGCACGCCATGTCGGACATGGAAGGGGGTGGCGTCTCCTTCTTCGACGGCCAGTACCGATTCAATCCGGCGGACAGGAATCACGGTTCCTTCGAATGGAAGGGCAAACTTCAGGACACCGGGGAGCACGACGGCCACAACGTCTACATGCAGGTGCGTGTGGAGGGCCACAAGTGGGTGCGCTACAGCGGCAAGCAGGGCAAGACGGTCTCGATGCACCAGATGAACTGGGACGGCGCCCAACTCGACACACACCACGCTTACATCCGCGCGTGCCGTGACAAGGGAAGCCTTCAGCCTGACAACTGCACGCCCGCCCAGCATTTTGAGAACCCCAAGTACGCCAGGCACCACAGGCACTGAGACCGGGTCAAACGCGTGAGCCCGGACTGTGTTCGGGCTCTGCTTGTGCAAGGGGAACGTCATCAATACATCAGAGGTATTGGCCGCCAAAGGGATCGACCTCTTCTACGGTGACACCGCGGCGGTACGCGGCGCCAACATCGGTGTGAGGCCAGGGGAGGTAGTGGCGATCACCGGGCAGAGCGGCTCCGGCAAGTCATCACTGCTGTACTGCCTGGCGGGGGTGTTGCCTGTCGCTCGTGGCGAGGTGTGTTTCGAGGGCCGCAACCTCGCCGAACTCGACGACGAGGAACTGAGTCAGCTGCGCCGCGAGCGATTCGGCTTCGTCTTCCAGTACGGCGAACTGCTGCCTGAGCTGACCGTGGAGGAGAACGCCGCTCTGCCGTTGCGTCTGGCCGGCCAACGGAAATCGGAGGCACTCGCTGCCGCCGGGAACGTCCTGGGGCGACTGGGACTCGCCGACCTGCGGCAGCGCAGGCCCTCGCAGGTGTCCGGCGGGCAGAGCCAACGCGTCGCGGTGGCACGCGCGTTGGTCCACCGGCCGGCCGTGGTTTTCGCCGACGAACCGACTGGCTCGCTCGACAGCGCCAACGCCATCACGGTCCTGGAGGAGTTTCTGTCGCTGGCGCGCTCGCAAGGCACGGCCGTCGTGCTCGTTACGCACGACAACGAAGTCGCTTCCCGGGCAGACACCCATTACATGATGCGCGACGGTGAGCTGGCCCTGCGGGCGAGGGAGGTGTCGTGAGGGAACTCCTCCTAGGTGTACGCCTGTTGCTGGGCAACGGGCGCGGCAACCGGACGCGCTTCGTCCTCATGGTTCTGGGCGGCGCGGTGGGCGTGTGCTGCCTGGCCCTGGTCCTCACCATTCCCGGCATCCTGGCAGCACAGGACGCACGGCAGGCGGCACGGCAGCCGGACTGCGTGACGGACGACCACGACCTGTGCGGTTCGGGTAACCGGGCCGCCCTGCTGCTCACCCGTACCGACCCTTATGGCTCCCACCGCATGACACGGGTCTTCCTCGCTCGGGGCACCGCCCCCGCCGAGCCGCCGCCGGGGCTGAACGCGATTCCCGCGCCCGGAGAAGTGTTCCTCTCCCCCCGGCTGCACGAAGTGCTCCGAGAGCAGCCGGGCGTCGCCCAACTTCTTCCCGGTCGGGAGCGAGGGCGGATCGCCCCCTCTGGGCTGGCCCGTCCGGACGAGTTGTACGCATACATCGGTGTGGAGCGCGAGGTACTGAAGGGGACCGGGCAGCCGGTAAACCGGTTCGGGACGTCACGGGCCTGGTTTCCCGCCGTGGAGTCCTCGGCGCTCGACATCGTCCGATTCACCCTGGCTGCGGTCGTTCTCGTCCCGCTCGGCGTCTTCCTCTCCGTGTGTTCCCGACTCTCCGCCGCGACAAGGGCGCGTCGTCTGGCGGCGCTGCGGCTGCTGGGGCTGAGCAAGAAGGGTGTTCAGCGCGTCAACGCCACCGAGACCGTGGCCGCCGCAGTGCTCGGCGCGACGCTCGGGCTGGGCCTGTACTGGCTGTTGAACCAGTCCATGGCCCGGATCGGGCTGCCCGGGTTCAAGTGGTACCCCGGAGATGGGTCACTCACCGGGGCCACGATGTTGCTGTGCCTGGTGGGATGCCCCGCGCTGGCCTGGTTCGTGGGACGAGCCGGTGTCCGCCGGGCCGCCGACAATCCCCTGGAGGTCCGGCGCGGCGCCGGGGCGAAGCAGCCGAGCAAGTGGGGGCTGCTGCCGCTTCTTCCAGGACTCGGCATCATGGCGGGCTACTGCGTGGCCGGCGTCACGGGCCACGCACCGCGCGACACCAAGGTGTCGTCGATCCTGATGCCGCTCGCCGTGCTCCTCGTGGGCACCGGACTGGCTCTGACGTTGCCGCTGATCTCGCAGTACCTCGCCCGGCGTCTCGCCCGGTCGACCCGCTCGGTTTCACTCGGCCTCGCCATGCGCCGCAACGAGATGGAAGCGGGAGGTGCCCTGCGCGTCGCCACCGGTCTGGTTCTTCTGGTCTTCGCCGCCTCACTCGTGCAGGGGGTGTTGATCGAGCTCGACCAAGTCACCAAGAACACGGCGAGTGTGCAGGTGTACCGCATCGACGTGGCGGCCGTCACTCCGGGTGAACAGCGGGCTTTCGAGAACGTCCCGGGAGTGTCGGGTCATGTGGTGACGGCGGATTCATGGACGAAGGTGGGCGACGGTGACCTCGATCCGTCGATCAATGCTGTCATCGGCACCTGTGCTCAACTGCGCCCTGTGGTCGCGAGGCTGGGGCACTGTGTTGATGGCCAGCCCGCGCTTCTCGTCAATCCTGAGCAAAGCGTTTCGGTGGACAGCAAGCCCGGAGCGGAGTTCCCGTTCCATCTCGTCGACGTACGAGGCGAACGGCGTGTGAAGTCCGTTGAGGTCCCTCGGCACGTCGTGCGTTTCAACGATGACCCCGGCACCTCGGCCCTAAGCAGTGGCGACGTCCTGCTACCACCCTCGTTCCTGCCCCCCGGCTTCCGTCCCGAGTCGGGCACCCTCACTTTGGTCAGCTCCCCAGACGCGGACACCGTTCGTTCCGTCCTCGACGGTATTGGAGGCGTGGCCCCGACCGTGGCTGTCGAGCCCTCGGGTTACAACGTCGACTCTCTTGAGCAGGTCTCCATTGTCAGAACCCTCCTGGCCATGGGCATGGTCCTGGGCCTCGTCATCGGCGTAGCGGCGTACCTCGTGGCGGCCGCCGACCGGGCTGTCGAGCGGCGTCCTCAGGTCACCGCTCTGGCGCTCATCGGCGCGCGTCCCGGCACCCTGCGAGCCGTGCAGGTCGCTCAAGTGGTGCTGCCCCTGGGGGTCGGGTTGGTTCTGGCTGTGGTGTTGGGGAAGGCTGCCGAGTCGAGTTATCTCGTGACCGGGGGTGGTGTGATCTTCTGGGACGGGGACGGGGTGCCGATTCTTCTGGGGTCCGCTCTGGGGGCCGTGGTGGTCGCTGCTCTTGGTTCGTTGCCGCTCGTCGGTCGGCGTATCGATCCTGAGCTCATTCGCCGGGACTGAGCGGGACTGAGGGAGCAGGGCGGTGGTCGTGGGTCGGGTTCTGCGGCTGCCGCCCCGGTGTATGTGCATACGCCCAGCGAACAGGCCCCCTTCTACCCTGGCAGGGATCAGTGGAGGGAGAGGTGGCTATGGGTGGGTGGGGTGTGGGGGATCTTGTGGGGCAGCGGGGGCGGGTTGTTGTTGTTACTGGGGGGAATGGGGGGCTTGGGTTTGTTGTGGTGCGGGAGCTGGCTCGGCGCGGGGCCCGTGTGGTCGTCGCGTGTCGGAGTGCGGCTCGCGGGCAGAGTGCCGTGGAGCGGGTGCGGCGGGAGGTCGGGGATGCCGATGTCGAGTTCCGGTTGCTCGATCTCGCTGATCTGAGGTCCGTGCGGGAGTTCGCCGCCGGGTTTCCGTATGACCGGCTCGATCTGCTCGTCAACAACGCCGGGGTGATGGCCGTTCCGTACGGCACGACCGCCGACGGGTTCGAGAGCCAGTTCGGGGTCAATCATCTCGGGCACTTCGCCCTCACCGGGCTCCTCCTGCCCCGCCTGCTCGCGACCCCGCAGTCCCGCGTCGTCACCGTCTCCAGCATGATGCACGCCCTCGCCGGCGTCGACTTCCTCGACCTCAACTCCCTGCGCAGTTACCGGCCCTGGATCGCCTACGCCCGTTCCAAGAGCGCCAATCTGCTCTTCACGCACGAGCTGGCCCGGCGCCTGGCCGCCGCCGGGGCCGATGTCGTCGCGGCCGGCGCGCACCCGGGGTACGCGGCCACTGGGCTCACCTCCGGCGTGGGCGGCCCCGCCACCCGCGCATTCCTGGCGATCGGCGACCGCGTCCTCGCCCAGTCCGCCGAGGCCGGCGCCCTGCCCACGCTGTACGCGGCCACCGCCTACGGCGTCCGGCCCGACTCCTTCACCGGTCCCGCCCTCGCCATGTGGCGCGGGGCGCCCGCGCGATCGTGGCGGGCGCCCTGGACGCTCAAGGACGCGGCGGGCGAGCGGCTCTGGGAGGCCTCAGAGCGGCTCACCGGGGTGACGTACGGCGAACTGAGGGTCTGAGTCGCTCAGTGGGAGCAGCCCGTAGCCGGAAACCCTCGGGACGACGATCGGCCTTCCTCAGGCGCTCCGCACCTCGTACGTCGTCACCGCCACCGTCTCGTCGTCCAGGCAGCGGCCGTCGAGCAGGTCGAAGCGCTGTTTGAGGAGGGGTGAGGCGACGAACGGGCGGCCCCGGTGGGTGCCGGTCAGGCCGCGGGAGAGGACCGCGGCGCCGCCGAAGGGGTCGCGGTTGTCGATGGCGTACAGCTCGCCCGCGCGGTCGCGGAACAGGGCCACCTGGCGGCCGTCGGGGAGGAGCGCGGCGACGCCCCTGCCGGGCAGCAGCCGGCTCAGGTCGCAGACCGTCAGCCAGTCGTCGTCCAGCTTGATCTGGACCTTCAGGTCGGTGGTCTCGGGGGCCAGGGTCATCGCTGGGCGCTCCCTTCCAGGGGACGGTTGCCAAGGGTGAGCAGCGGCAGGTCGGGCTTGATCTGGTCGCGCTCGGGGACGAAGCCGACGACCGGGTCGGGGGTGTCGGGGGCGTTCACGAAGGACACGAACCGGGCGAGCTTCTCGGGGTCGTTGATGGTCGACGCCCACTCGTCGGCGTAGTGCGCGACATGCGCCGCCATCAGCGACTCCAGTTCCTCGCAGATGCCGAGGGAGTCCTCCACCACCACCTCCCGTACGTGGTCCAGGCCGCCGGGGATCCGCTCCAGCCAGGTGGAGGTGCGCTCCAGGCGGTCGGCGGTGCGGATGTAGAACATCAGGAAGCGGTCGATGAGGCGGATCAGTTCGGCGTCGCCGAGGTCCTGGGCGAGGAGGTCAGCGTGGCGCGGGGTGGCGCCGCCGTTGCCGCCGACGTACAGGTTCCAGCCGTTGGAGGTGGCGATGACGCCGAAGTCCTTGGACTGGGCCTCGGCGCACTCGCGGGCGCAGCCGGAGACGGCGGACTTGAGCTTGTGCGGGGAGCGCAGGCCCCGGTAGCGCAGCTCCAGGTCGATCGCCATCCGGACCGAGTCCTGGACGCCGTAGCGGCACCACGTCTGGCCGACGCAGGACTTCACCGTGCGCAGCGCCTTGCCGTAGGCGTGGCCGGACTCGAAGCCGGCGTCGACCAATCGAGTCCAGATGAGGGGGAGTTGCTCGACGCGCGCGCCGAACATGTCGATGCGCTGGCCGCCGGTGATCTTCGTGTAGAGGCCGAAGTCGCGGGCGATCTCGCCGATCGTGATCAGGCCCTCGGGGGTGATCTCGCCGCCGGGGATGCGCGGGACGACCGAGTACGAGCCGTTCTTCTGGAGGTTGGCGAGGAAGTGGTCGTTGCTGTCCTGAAGGGCCGCCTGCTCGCCGTCGAGGACGTAGCCGCTCGCGCCGATCGTCGGGGCGAGGGAGGCGATGATCGAGGCCACGGCCGGCTTGCAGACCTCGCAGCCGTCGCCGCCCCGGGCGTCCTCGCGGCCGTAGCGGTCGAGGAGGCCCTGGAAGGTGTTGATACGCAGGGCGAGGACGATCTCGTAGAGTTCCTCGCGGGTCTGGGAGAAGCAGCCGCACAGGCCCTTGTCGACCTCGACGCCGCTCGCCTCCAGTTCGGCGGTGACCAGTTGGCCGAGGACCTTGACGCAACTGCCGCAGCCCGTACCGGCCTTGGTGCACTTCTTGACCTCGGGGACCGTGGTGCAGGAGTGCTCCGTCACCGCGCCCCGGATCGCGCCCTTGCTGACGTTGTGGCAGGAGCAGATGATCGCCTCGTCCGGGAGGGCGGACGGGCCGAGCTGGGCCCCGGCGCCGGCTCCGGCGGGCAGGACCAGGGACTCCGGCGAGACCGGCGGGACCGAGCCGGTGAACGCGCGCAGCGTGCCGTACGCCTCCGCGTCGCCGACCAGGATGCCGCCGAGCAGGGTGCCGTCGCGGCCGATGACCAGCTTCTTGTACAGGCCCGCGCGGGAGTCGGAGTAGACGACGTCCAGGCAGTCCTCGGTCGCGCCGTGCGCGTCGCCGAAGGACGCCACGTCCACGCCGAGCAGCTTCAGCTTGGTCGACAGGTCGGCGCCGGTGAACGCGGCCTCGTCGGAGGCGATGGTCGCGGCCGCAGTCTCCGCCTGCTCGTAACCGGGCGCCACCAGGCCGTACACCCGGCCGTCGGCGGCCAGCGCGCACTCGCCGATCGCGAAGACGTGCGGGTCGCTCACCGTACGGCACTGCTCGTCCACGGCGATGCCGCCGCGCTCGCCGACGGAGAGGCCGCAGTCCCGGGCGAGTTGGTCCCTCGGCCGGACGCCGGCGCTGAACACCACCATGTCCGTGGCGAGTTCGGAGCCGTCGGACAGCTTCATGCCGGTGACCGCGCCGGACGCGTTGACGACGATCTCCTGGGTGCCGACGCCCGTGTGGACGCTCAGGCCCATGTCCTCGATGGTGCGCAGCAGGGCCGCGCCGCCGCCCTCGTCGACCTGGACGGGCATCAGCCGGGGCGCGAACTCCACGATGTGGGAGGTGAGTCCGAGGCCCTTGAGGGCGCCGGCCGCCTCCAGGCCGAGCAGGCCGCCGCCCACCACGGCACCCACCGTGGCCTTCGACGCCGCGTACTCCTCGATCGCGAGCAGGTCCTCGATGGTGCGGTAGACGAAGCAGCCCTCGGCGTCCTTGTTCGGGACCGGCGGTACGAAGGGGTAGGAGCCGGTGGCCAGGACGAGGGTGTCGTACGCGAAGACCTGGCCGGACCGGGCGGTGACCGTCCTGGCGTCGCGGTCGACGCTCTCCGCGGGGTCGCCGAGGTACAGCTCGATGCCGTGGTCCTTGATGAACTCCAGGTCGGTCAGGGAGAGATCCTCGGGCGTCTTCCCCGAGAAGTACGAGGTGAGCGCCACGCGGTCGTACGCGGGACGAGGCTCCTCGCACAGCACGACCACGCGGTGCGTGGCGGTCAGGCCGCGCTCGGCGAGCGCTTCGAGGAAGCGCTGGCCGACCATGCCGTGGCCGACGAGCACGATCGTGGGGGTGGCCTCCGTGGCCTCCGGGGTGGCGGTCATCAGGAGCCTCCATCGTTGGTGAGCAGGTGGAGCAGCGGGGCGCCGTCGGAGGGGAGCGGCTCCGCTCCCTCCCAGGCGCGGGCGAGGGCGCCCACAGTGCCGAGTTCGCCGACGAGCACACCGCCGACCAGGCGGTCGTCGCGGACGACGACCTTGCGGTACGTGCCACGGGTGGCGTCGGTGAGTTGGACGACGTCGTCGCCGGGCAGCGGGACCGTCTCGCCGAACGCGGCGAGGTCGAAGGGCGTGCCCTGGCCGTTCAGGGTGAGCCGGGTCAGGGCGCGGGTGCCGGCGTAGCGGGCGTGGTCGCTCCCCGCGAGCAGTTCGGCGAGGACGTCGGCCTGTTCCAGCGCGGGTGCCGCGAGGCCGTACAGCTCGCCGCCGTGCTGGGCGCAGTCGCCGATCGCCCGGATGTGCGGGTCGGAGGTGCGCAGATGGTCGTCGACGAGGACGCCCTTGTGGACGGCGAGGCCCGCCTGCTGGGCGAGGCCGACGCGCGGGTGGACGCCGCAGGCCAGCACCACGAGGTCGGCGTCGAGGGCGTAGCCGTCGGCCAGCTCGACGGAGCGGACCGCGCCGCCGACGCAGCGCACGTCCCGCACGCGGCACTCGGTGTGCGCCTCGACGCCCAGGTCCTTCAGGTGTCCCAGTACCAACGCCGAGGCGTTGGGGTCGAGTTGACGCTCCATCAGTCGCTCGGACTGCTGGGCGAGGACGACCTGGGCGCCGCGCACCGCGAGGGCGCGGGCCGCGGAGACCCCGAGGAGGCCGCCGCCGATGACGACCGCCCGCACGCCCGGCCGTACCGCCTTGGACAGGCCCATGCAGTCGTCCATGGTGCGGAACGCGTGCACGCCGTCGGGGAGTTCGTGGTCGGGCGTGAACAGTCCGCGCAGGGGCGGGAGCACCGGGTTGGACCCGGTGGCCAGCACCAGGGTTTCGTATGCGATCTCCGTGCCGTCGGCGCAGGTCACGGTGCGGCGGGCGCGGTCGATGCCGGTGACCCGGGACCGGATCAGCCCGTCGGGCGTGGGCAGCGCGATCACGTCGGGGGAGTAGCGGCCGGCCAACACCTCGGCGAGCAGGACCCGGTTGTACGGGCGATGCTCCTCCTCGCCGACGATCAGCGCGGGCGTGCCGAGCTCACCGAGCCGACGGGCGAGGCGTACGCCCGCGAGGCCGGCGCCGATCACCACCACACGCGTATTCGAGGTCATGTCCTTGAGCGTGCGGTGCGGAGGTTACCCGGCCGCATCACGGCTGTTTCCCGCGAGGAACGCTGCCCTCAGCGGGGGCCGGGCGGGGATGTGAGGGTTCCCGGGGCCGGCGGGAGGGGGCGTGTGAGGGCACCCGTAGGGTCCTGACCATGCCCGACATACCCCTCGCCATGATCGCCCTCCTCTGTCTCGCCGCGCTCGCGGCCGGCTGGATCGACGCGGTGGTGGGCGGCGGCGGACTGCTGATGCTCCCGGTGCTCCTGCTGGGCCTCCCGGCCGGCACCCCAGCCGCGTGCAGCGGCTTCGTACGGGGTGTGCTGCTGGCGGTGGTGTTCTCGCTGGTGGCGAACCTGGCCTACCAGCAGTGGCCGGCGTGAGCGGTCCTGCGGTGGCTGACACTGGTCATCGTCGAGCGGCCGGTCTAGGGTGATCATGTGACTGCCGGGTCGGCCATGGGCCACACACGAGTGAGGCGCCCGGCCTCGGCGTGAGCACGAGGCGGGCCCGAGCCCCGCCCACCCCTCCGTGTCATCCCCGCGATACCCGCGAAGCCGAGACCCGGAGAAAGAGTCAGACATGTCACGCGACCAGCAGTCGCCGCACCCCGCCGAGCCCGCCGTCACGCGGATCGAGCTCAACCACACCGCCGTGTACGCCTCGGACCGGCGGCTGTCCGCCGAGTTCCTCGCCGCCGTCCTGGGACTGGAGGTGAGCGCGCCCTTCGGCCCGTTCCTCCCCGTCGACCTCGGCAACGGCGTCACGCTCGACTACTACGAGAAGCGCGACGAGCCGATCCAGTCGCAGCACTACGCGTTCCTCGTGCCCGACGCGCGGTTCGACGCGATGATCGCCCGGCTGGAAGCGCTCGGCGTCACCTACTACGCCGACCCCGGCCACACCGACCCCGGCCGGATCAACCGCCTCTTCGGCGGCCGGGGCGCCTATTTCGCCGACCCGGACGGCCACAACATGGAGATCATGACGCGCCCCTATCAGCGGCCCTGACGCACCGGCCTTGATGCGGCGGCGCTGACTCAGCAGCCCCTGGCTCAGTGCCCCCGACCCACCGCCCCCGACTCACCGGCTCCCCGTGAGATGCGCGAAGACGACCACGTTGCCCTGATAGCCCGTGGCCCGTGAGTAGCCGCCCCCGCAGGTGATCACCCGGAGTTCGGGGCGGGTGGCCGCGCCGTACACCGTGTCGTCGGGGAAGGCGTCCGCCCGGTACACCTCGACCGCGTCGACGGTGAACAGGGCGGTCGTCCCGTCGCGCCGGTCCACCTCGATCGCGGCGCCCTTCTTCAGCGCGCCGAGCGAGAAGAACACGGCGGGTCCGTCCGCGTTGTCGACATGGCCCGCGACGATCGCGGTGCCGGTCTCCCCGGGGCTGGTGCCCGCCTCGTACCAGCCGGCGAGGTTCTCCCGCCGCGCCGGCGGCACGTCGAGGCTGCCCGCCGGGGTCAGGCCCAGGCCGATCAGCGGGGCGTCCACCCGGATCGACGGGATACGGATGCGGTCCGGCGGGGAGGGCGGCAGCGCGGGCGCCGAGTGGGGATCGGTGCCGCCGGGGCGGGCCTCGGCGGCGGACGGCTGCGGCGGGGCGTGCGTCCCGGCGCCGCTGTGCAGCAGCCACGCGCCCGAGCACAGCGCGGTCACGGTGACGGCCGCTATGACGGTGTTGCCGACCTTGCGCATACCAGCCTCCTCGGGCCTCTCTTTGCCGCCCTCCTCCGCCTGGCAGCTGCACGCTCCCCCACGCTCGAACGTCGCTCGCGCGGGAGGTACCCCCGTCGCCCCCGCTCGGGCCGACCGGAAGGCCCCGTCGCTCGGAGCCGGCCAGATCCGAAAGAAAGGCCCTCGTGAGCCCGGTCCCCCTCCGGGCCGCGAGGGGCGTCGGACCCGGAGGGGGAGGGGACATGCGGTACCGGCGGACGGACAGCGGAGGGTGTCCGTCAGATCCCGTCGCCTCTCGCCCGGCGATGCAGGAGCCAGGTACCGCCCGCGGCGGCGACGGCGAGAGCCGCCACGCCGGCCGCGGTCTGCACGGGATCGGGGCCCAGAGCGCCACCGACCCCCGTCTTCACACTCCCCCTGGGATGCACCTGCTGGAGGTCCGCGGCCAGCGTCACCACCAGGTCCCCGCTGACCTCCCGGCCCCCCTCGGCGCACCGCGCGACGATCTCGTACGTCCCCGGCTGCGCGCCCGGCGGCACCCGGAACCCGCCGATCGCGTCGCCCTCGTGCGTGCTCGGCGCCAGCGTGAACCGGCCCGCGCCGACCGCGCCGGCGTCACCGTCGGCCGGAGCGCCGTCCCCGCACGCCGAGGTGTTCACCGTGACCTCACCGCCCGGGGCGGCCGTCGCGGGGTAGACCTCCAGGCTGCCGCTGTCCCCGGCGAGCGCGGGCGCGGCGACCCCGCCGACGGCGGCGACGGCGAGCGCGGTGCCGGTCAGCAGCCGGACGGTACGACGCATCGGTGCTCCCTTGACCGTTTCGGTGGTCCCTGCCCTCTTGAGGTAAGTCGCAGCGGGCCGGGCGCGCTTCCTGAGGGGGCGTCAGGATTGCGGTGAACGGGTGTCGTACGACGCCCCGGGCGCCCCTCGTTTCAGCAGGTCACCGCCGTACGGAAGGGGAGTCGAGGAAAGCCGCCGGAAGAGCCGGTGAACGGGTGACCGACGGTGAACGGGGTCCGGGGGCGAGGCGCCGGCCGGCGATCCTCATCGGCGCCGGTCCCGCCAGTCCCCGCTCTCGATGAGCTTGCCCCGCGTCCTCAGCCGGGCGGCCACCGCGGGCGCGGCGACGTACACCCAGGCGCGGACGGGGGGCCCGCCGCGCTCGGGGGTCACCTCCCGTACGACGCGCTCGTAGAGGTTGCGCGGGTCGCCCGCCCGGTACTCCTCCAGCCGGTCCAGCTCGCCGAGCAGGTCGTCGTACGCCGTCGGCAGCGCGGTGACCAGCTCCCCGGCGACCCGTCCGCCCGGCTCGTCCACCGCGTAGGGATAGCCGGGCCCGTCGTACAGCACCGCCCCGACCAGCAGTGCGGGCTCCTCGGAGCGGGTGCGGCCGCGCAGGAAGAGGTCGTGGTTGATCTCGCCGGGGCGGAGGGTGCCGTAGACGAAGAAGGGGAGTTCCGGGGGGTTCGGCGCGTTCACAGAAACGATTCTTTCCGGTGGTCGCATGCCCGCACACCCCCCACACCCTCACACTTCCCGGCCCGAAGGTGCTATGGACATGACATGTCATGGCCCCTTAAATCTCAGTCATCATCCGCGCCACCCCACGCGCCCCCACTGGCGCCTTCCCAAGGAGAGCGATGAGTCGGATACGGCTGCACGTCCGAGGATCCCGCCTCGCCACCGCCGGTATCGCCGCCACCACGGCCACCCTCCTGGCCGCCGCACTCTCTCCCGCCGCCGACGCGGCCGACAGACCGACCCGGGCCACCGCGCTCGGCAACGCCGCGTCGGCCGTCGCCGACCATGCCGCGAGCCTGGGCCTGACGGCCCTTCAGAGCACCACCGTCCGGGACGTCGTCATCGACCACGACGGCACCCAGCACGTGCGCTACGACCGCACCTACCGCCGACTCCCCGTACTCGGCGGCGACTTCGTGGTCCACCTCGCCGCCGACGGCACCTACCGGAGCGCCAACCGGGCCACCGGCCGCGCGATCTCGCTGTCGAGCATCACACCGACGGTCTCCGCGCCCAAGGCCGCCGACATCGCCGTGAACGCCCTGCGCGCCGTCCACCTCGGTGACGCCCTCAAGCAGGTCAAGGCCAAGCCTCAGCTGGTCGTCGACGCCCTGCACGGCACCCCGAGGCTGGCCTGGCGCACCAACGCCGTGGCGCTGGACTCGCTCGGCAACCCCGTCGCCCGCACGGTCCTGACCGACGCGCGCACCGGCGCCCAGGTCGACGCCTGGGACACCATCGAGACCGCCGCCGGCGACGGCGCGTCCCTGTACGGCGGCACGGTCCCGCTGGAGACGACCCTGTCGGGCTCGACGTACCAGCTGAAGGACCCGACCCGCGGCAACACCTACACCGGTGACGCCGCCAACAAGACCGACCTGTGCATCTTCGGCATCTGCTTCGTGCGGGCCCCCTCGACGGTCTTCACGGACGCCGACAACCACTGGGGGACCGGTGCCACCGCGGACCGCTCGTCGGCCGCCGTGGACGCGCAGTACGGAACGAACGTCACCTGGGACTACTACAAGAACGTCCACGGCCGCAACGGCATCGCCGGCGACGGCAAGGGCTCGTACAACCGCGTCCACTACGGCACCAACTACAACAACGCCTTCTGGGACGACAGCTGCTTCTGCATGACGTACGGCGACGGCGACGGCACGACCTTCGGGCCGCTGGTCGCGCTGGACGTCGCCGGCCACGAGATGTCCCACGGCGTGACGTCCAAGACGGCGGCGCTGACCTACTCGGGCGAGTCGGGCGGCCTGAACGAGGCCACCTCCGACATCTTCGGCTCGCTGGTGGAGTTCTACGCGGGCAACGCCTCCGACCCCGGTGACTACCTCATCGGCGAGAGGATCGTCCGCTCCGGCTTCGGCCGGGACGCCCTGCGGTACATGGACAAGCCGAGCAAGGACGGCAAGTCCGCCGACTACTGGAGCAGTTCGGTCGGCAACCTGGACGTCCACTACTCCTCCGGCGTGGCGAACCACTTCGCGTACCTGCTCGCGGAGGGCAGCGGCACCAAGACCGTCAACGGCGTCACCTACAACTCGCCCACGTACAACGGCTCCACGGTCACGGGCATCGGCCGGGACAAGCTGGGCAAGATCTGGTACCGCGCCCTCAGCGTCTACATGACGTCGTCCACGAACTACGCGGGCGCGCGCACGGCGACCCTGAACGCGGCGAAGGACCTCTACGGCGCGGGCAGCACCGAGTACAACGCGGTGGCGGCGGCCTGGAGCGCGGTCAACGTGAACTGACCGGCGGGACGCCGCGGTACCGGTGAGTAATCTCGCTTCCCCGGCCCATGGATCACCCGTTACGCTCCCTGCGCGCCCATCCGGCGCGAACAGGGGAAACCAGGGGTAACAGGGGGGACATGGCCGGGGAAGCCGACGCGCCCGTGAAGGGTCCGAACGTCGTGGTGCAGGTCGTCGCCGCACTGGTGGTGTGCGGGGCGCTCGCGGGCGGGCTGTGGGTGCTGCAGAAGAACAACACGGAGGGCGTCGACGCGGGCGGGCCGGCGGTCTGCTCGACGGACAAGAAGACCCCGGCGCCGGCGAAGCGCGTCTCCGGGGCGCAGCTGTGCACGGCGCTGAACCGCTCGGACCTGCCCGTGCTCCTCGGCACACCGCAGGATCACGCGCTCACCGCCCACGGCAGCGACGGCTCGGTCAAAATGGCGGGCGGCGCCGAGATCTACAGCCCCGAGTCGACCGTCCAGCTGGGCACGTACACCGTCGAGCTCTCGCGCTCCTACGACGAACTCCCGGTCGCCGGCTCGGAGAGACTGCTGAACGCCGCGCAGAAGAAGACGATCCTGGGCCACCCGGCGATCCTCTACACGGGCCAGACGATCGCCCTCCGCTTCAACCTCGGCGGCGGCAAGTCGGAGACCGGCCCCGGCGGCCTGACCCGCAGCCTGCTCATCGCCCCGGACCGGAAGGACAGCGGCGGCTCCTACGAGCTCGCCGTCTACCGCCAGGACGGCGGCCTGCCACCGGGCGACGAGACCGTACTCCGGCTGGCGGAACAGGTCCTCCCGACGCTACCGGGGTGGACGACAGCGGGCTGAACACCGAACACGCCGAAGGCCGGTGCCCCTTGGCGGGCGCCGGCCTTCGGCGTGTTCGGGCGGGTGGGTGTCAGGCCGCCAGTTCCGCCTCGCCCTTCTCCCGCGCGGCCGCCGGAGGCTCCGGCACCGCCGGGGTCTCCCGCGCCTCCGGCTCGGTGTCCCGCATCAGCGCGGTCGCCACGATCGCCGCCGCCAGTACGCCGATCGCGCTGAGGGTGAAGGTGGTCGACATCGAGGCGGTGAACGCCTCCCGGGCCGCCTGGACCAGGCCGGTGTCGCCGCCCGCCACCGCGATCGCGCCGGTGATGGACTCCTTGGCCGCGCCCGGGGCGTCGGACGGCATCCGGTCGGTGTAGCCGCTGGTGAGCAGGGAACCGAGGATCGCGATGCCGAGAGCGGTGCCGGACTGCTGAATGGTGTCGTTCAGGGCCGAGCCGACGCCCGCCTGCTCCGCCGGGATGGTGCCCATCAGCGCGCCCACCGCCGCCGGCATCGCCATGCCCGCGCCCAGGCCCAGCAGGCCCAGGGCGACCGCCGGGACGGAGAATCCGGAGTCCGCGTCGACGGTGGCGAGCAGACCGAAGCTCGCGGCCATCACCAGCATGCCGGACAGGATCACCCACCGATTGCCGATCTTCGCGGCGAGCTTGACGCCACCGCCGTTGCCGACGAGCGCGGTCAGGGCGAAGGGCAGGAAGGACAGGCCGGCCTTGACGGGGGAGTAGCCGAGGACGAACTGCAGGTACTGGGTGAGGACCAGGAGCAGACCGCCGTTGCCGATCTGGAGCAGGGCCAGCGAGAGCGAACCGCCGCTGAAGTTGCGGTGCTTGAAGAGGACCAGCGGGACCATCGGGGCCTTGGTGACGTTCTCCCACAGGACGAAGCCGGCCAGGGTCAGCAGGGCGACGGTCAGGGTGAGGGCCGAGCGGCCGCCGAACGCGCCGTGCTGCGGGATCTCGATGATCCACCACACCAGCGCGGTCATCCCGGCCGCCGACAGCACCGCGCCGAGCGGGTCCGCCTTCTGCCACGGCGCCTTCGACTCCGGCATCAGCAGCAGGGCCGCCGCGATGGCCAGCGCGACCACCGGCACATTGAGGAAGAAGATCGAGTGCCAGGAGAAGCGGGCGATGAGCACACCGCCCAGGACCGGGCTGCCGACCAGCCCCAGCATCGACACCGAACCCCACGCCGCCATCGCCTTGCCGCGCTCCTCCTCGTCGAAGACGGTGATGAGGATGGAGAGGGTGGAGGGCATGATCAGCGCACCGCCGACGCCCATCGCGACCCGCACCGCGATCACCTGACCGGGGTCGGTGCAGACGGTCGCCGCGAGCGAGGCCGCCCCGAAGAGCACCAGGCCGATCAGCATGATCTTGCGGCGGCCGAAGCGGTCGCCCAGGCTGCCGGAGGTGAGCAGCAGGCCGGCGAAGACCAGGATGTAGGAGTCCAGGATCCACTGGGTGTCCTGGGCGCTCGCCCCGATGTCCGCGGTCATGGAGGGGACGGCGACGGTCAGCGCCATGCTGTCGATGGTCAGGACCAGGGTGCTCAGGCAGAGCACGATCAGGATCCACCAGCGGCGCGGATGACGGGTTTCCATGGGTGCCCCCTCGTGGGTTGCGCACACTGTTCCGTGTGCTGCGTACGGTGTTCCGTTCGTTGCGAACACTGTACGCGCAGAGGAACAGTGTTCGCAATAGTCGATCTGTGTACGCTGGACGCGCACGCCGTACGCAGAGTCGGCGCGTCCGTCCGCAGAGCCAGAGGGAGTGCCCATGACCGCCAAGGCCCAGCAGCCGAACCCGATCCCCTCCGTGTGGGCCCGCCCCCGGCGCGAGCCCGACCAGCCCGCGCTCAGCCGGAACGCGATCGTGCGCGAGGCCATCGCGATGCTCGACGCCGACGGAGTGGAGGCGCTGAGCATGCGCAAGCTCGGCGCCCGCCTCAACGCCGGCGCGACCTCCCTCTACCGGCACGTCGCCACCAAGGACGAGCTGATGGAGCTGGCCGTGGACGAGGTCGCCGCCGAGATCCATGTGCCGCCGGCCGGCGGGGCCGACTGGCGCGCGGCCGTCACCGAGGCCGCCGTGTCCTTCCGCTCGACGGCCCTGCGCCACCCCTGGCTGTCCTCGGTCCTCGGCCAGGCGGGCCTCGCCTATCTGGGCCCCAACCTCATGGCGTACTCGGAGCGGCTGGCGGCCCTGTTCGCGGCGGCCGGGTTCCCGGAGCCGAGCGCCGCGATCGACGCCGTGCTGTCGTACGTGATCGGGATGAGCACCACCGAGGCCGCCTGGCTCCTCACGGTCGCCCGCTCCGGCGAGACGGAGGCCGACTTCATCGCCCGGCTGCTGCCCGCCGCCCAGGAGGCCGCCGCCGGTCACGAGCACCTGGCCCAGGGCTACGCGGCGACCGAGCCGGTGGCCACCACCGACCCCGCCGCCCTGCGTGACGCGAAGTTCACCCAGGCCCTGGAGATCGTCCTCGACGGCCTCGCCCTCCGCCTGCCGAAGTAGCGGCCTACGGCGTCGCCCTCTCGACCCGTACCGCGCACACCTTGAACTCCGGCATCCGTGAGGTCGGGTCCAGTGCAGGGTTGGTCAGGGTGTTGGCGCGGCCCTCGCCCGGCCAGTGGAACGGCATGAACACCGTGTCGGGGCGGATCCCCGTGGTGATCCGGGCCGGCGCCACCGCCCGCCCGCGCCGCGACACCACGGCCAGCGGGTCGCCCTCGGCCGCCCCGAGCCGTGCCGCGAGCCGCGGGTGCAGCTCGACGAAGGGGCCCGGCGCGGCGGCGTTCAGCTCGGCCACGCGGCGTGTCTGGGCGCCGGACTGGTACTGGGCCACGACCCGCCCGGTGGTCAGCAGCACCGGGTACTCCTCGTCGGGTTCCTCCGCGACGGCCCGATGCGCGACCGGCACGAACCGGGCCCGACCGTCCGACGTGGCGAACCGGTCGAGGAAGAGGCGGGGAGTGCCGGGGTGGACGGCGGCACCTGCGTCTGCGCCGCCTGCATCCGCGTCGCCTTCCGCTTCGTCCCGAGTGCCCCCTGTATCGACCCCACCGCTCGCCGGGCACGGCCAGAACACCCCGTTCTCCCGCGCGAGCCTGCCGTAGGTGATCCCCGAGTAGTCGGCGACCCCGCCCGCGCTGGCCCGCCGCAGCTCGTCGAAGACCTCCTCGGGGTCGGTCGGGAAGCCCTTCTCCACGCCGAGCCGTGCCGCCAGCTCGTGCAGGACCTCCAGGTCGCTGCGGACCCCCTCCGGCGGGGTGATCGCCCGCTGCCGCAGCAGCACACGCCCCTCCAGGCTGGTCGTCGTGCCCGTCTCCTCCGCCCACTGCGTGACGGGCAGCACGACGTCGGCGAGCTCGGCCGTCTCCGACAGCACCACGTCGCACACCGCGAGGAAGTCCAGCGCCCGCAGCCGCTCCTCCACATGGGCGGCGCGCGGCGCCGACACCACCGGGTTGGAGCCCATCAGCAGCAGGGACCTGATGTCGGTGCCCAGCGCGTCCAGCAGCTCGTAGGCGCTGCGCCCCGGCCCCGGCAGGGAGTCCGGGTCCACGCCCCACACCTCGGCGACGTGCCGCCGCGCGTCCGGGTCGTCCAGCTTGCGGTAGCCGGGCAACTGGTCGGCCTTCTGGCCGTGTTCGCGCCCACCCTGCCCGTTGCCCTGCCCGGTCAGACAGCCGTATCCGGACAGCGGCCGCCCGGCCCGCCCGGTCGCCAGGCACAGGTTGATCCACGCGCCGACGGTGTCCGTGCCCTTGGACTGCTGCTCGGGCCCGCGCGCGGTGAGCACCATCGCGGCCTCGGGCTCACAGAACATCCTTACCGCTTCCCGCAGTTGGGGCACGGACACGCCGGTGATCCGCTCCACGTACTCCGGCCAGTGCGCCATCGCGGCGGCCCGCGTCTCCTCCCAGCCGCTGGTGCGCTCCTGGATGTACGCCTCGTCGGTGCGGCCCTCGGCCACCACCAGGTGCAGCAGGCCGAGCGCCAGGGCGAGGTCGGTGCCGGGCCGGGGCGCCAGATGCAGGTCGGCCTGCTCGGCGGTCCGGGTGCGGCGCGGGTCGACGACGATCAACGTGCCGCCGTTCTCGCGCAGTTCGGTGAAGTAGCGCAGGGCGGGCGGCATGGTCTCGGCGAGGTTGGACCCGACGAGGATCACGCATCCGGTGCGCGGGATGTCCTCCAGCGGGAAGGGCAGTCCGCGGTCCAGCCCGAACGCCTTGATGCCGGCGGCCGCGGCGGACGACATACAGAAGCGGCCGTTGTAGTCGATCTGCGAGGTACCGAGCACGACCCGGGCGAACTTGCCGAGGCCGTACGCCTTCTCATTGGTCAGCCCGCCCCCGCCGAACACGCCCAGCGCGTCCGGCCCGTGCTGTGCGCGCACCCGCGCGAGCTCCCCGGCGATCCGGTCCAGTGCCTCGTCCCAGGTGGCCGACACCAGCGTGCCGGCGTCGGAGCGCACCAACGGGGAGGTCAGCCGCACCTGTGACGAGAGCACCGCCGGCGCCGTACGGCCCTTGCCGCACAGCGCGCCCCGGTTCACCGGGAAGTCCGCGCGCTCGCGCACCTCGACGCCCCCTTCCCGCGCGGGCGTGAGATTCATTCCGCACTGCAGGGCGCAGTACGGGCAGTGGGTGGGCGTCGAGGTGCTCTGCATACGGCTCAGCGTGCTTCGGCCGTGTTACGCGGGGCTCGATGGCCTGTTACGGCGGTGTGGTGATGCCCTCTTCGCGGGGGTCGGGGCGACGTGAGGCGCGGAGGACCGGGCGACCCCTCTATGACGCCAGGGCGACTCGAGGCACGCAGAACCCCGCCTCAGTCGCCGCCGACCGCCCCCCGGGTTGCCGCTGTGACGGAAGCCGCCACACGTGACTCATTCCGTGTCGCTAGTTGGCCGGTCACAGACCGTTGAGTGTTGAAGAACCGCCGCTACAGTCGAACGGCGATAGACCCCGCACGGCGTTCGAAATCCCGGGCATGCCGCCGCCCTCGGCCATGTCACCCGCCCCTCGAACCAGCCTGGAGGTCCCCCCGAATGCCTCTGCGCCACCTCACCCCCCACGATCAGCGGCTGTTCACGCGCTACGGCCACGGCCCCACCGTCCGCGTCCCCGACCCGCTGATCCACCACGCCGTCGCACGGCACGCGGCGACCGCCCCGTACGACCTGGCCGCCGAACACCAGGGCGCCACCCTCACCTACGGCGAGCTCGACCGCCGCGCCGACGCCCTCGCCGCCCGCCTCGTCCGCGAGGGCGTCCGGCCCGGTGACCACGTCGGCCTCTTCGTCCGCCGTTCCCTGCCGATGCTCGTCGGTCTGCTCGGCGTCCTGAAGGCGGGCGCCGCCTACGTCCCCCAGGACATCGGCCAGGCGCCCCCGGCCCAGCTCGGCCATGTGATCCGCACCGCGCGCACCCGGATCGTCCTCACCCAGGCCGAGTACGCCGCCCGCGTCCCGCTGCCCGCCGGCCATCTCCTGATCACGCTCGACGAGCCGCTGCCGTACGACCCCGTGCCCCTGCCGGATCCGGCCCCCGGCGACGGCTGCTACGTCCTGTTCACCTCGGGCACCACCGGCCGCCCCAACGGTGTGAAGGTCACCCACCGCAACGTCGCCAACATCCTGCTCACCGAGCCCGGCGGCCTCGGCCTGCGCCCCGGCGACCGGGTGGCCCACCTCCTCAACGTGGCCTTCGACATGGCCGCCTGGGAGATCCTCGGGGCCCTCACGCACGGCGCCACGCTCGTCGTGCGCGGCGGTGACATCGCCGCGGCCGCCCGCACCGCCACCGTGCTGATCGCCACGCCGACCGTGCTGTCCGGCATCGATCCGGCGGCCTGCCCGCGCGTGCGGGCCGTCGCCGTCGCGGGGGAGCCCTGCCCGCGCCCGCTGGCCGATCGCTGGGCCCGGCGGGCGGCGTTCCACAACTGCTGCGGCCCGACCGAGACGACCATCGTCAACACGATGAGTCGCCACGACCCCGCCGACCCGCTGCTCACCATCGGCCGCCCCACCCCCAACAACACCGTCTACGTCCTCGACGCCGACCGCAGGCCCCTGCCCATCGGCGAGACCGGCGAGATGTGGGCGGGCGGCGACTGCGTCTCGGCCGGCTATCTCGGCGACGACGCCCTCAACGCCGAGCGGTACGCCCCCGATCCCTTCCTCGGCGGCGGCCGGCGCATGTTCCGCACCCGTGACCTCGGCCGCTGGACCCCCGACGGCCGCCTCGAACACCTCGGCCGCACCGACGACCAGGTCAAGGTGCGCGGCTTCCGCGTCGAACTCGACTCGGTGTCCTCGGTGCTGGAGCGGCTGCCGGGCTGTTCGCGCGCGGTGACCCTGAAGCGCGACGACCGCAGCCTGGTGTCCTTCGTCAGCCCCGCCGACGTCGACCCCGAGGCGGCCCGCCGGGCGGTCGCCGACGCGCTGCCGTACTACTGTGTCCCCGAAGATGTCATGACCCTGACATCACTGCCGGAGACCGACCGCGGGAAGATCGACAAGCAGGCGCTGCTGAGGCTCGCCCGGGAGCGCACGGCGGTGGCCCGATGACCACCTCACTCCAGCGCGGGGCCACCGAGCTGCCCCCGCTGACCTCCGGCCCCCGCCGCCTGCTCAAACACCGCCACCTGATGCACTACAACCGCCTGGCCGCCCTCGTCCTGCTGGCCAACCTCGGCTTCTTGTACGCCCGTTGGCCGCTCTCCGCCGAGACCTGCGGTCACGCCGCCCTCGCCGACCTCGCGCTCGCCGTCCTGATCCGCCAGCAGTACGTCATCAACCTGCTGTTCCGGCTGGCGACCTCGGCCCCGACGAGCTGGCCGCTGCGGGTGCGCTGGACGCTCGGCAAGGTCTACCACTTCGGCGGGCTGCACGTGGGCGGCGCACTGGCCGGCACGGCGTGGTTCGTGGCGTCGGCGGCCGGGGCGGCCGGCGACCCGGTCCGCACGGCGGTCGACGGGACCCTCGTCGCCGTGCTCGCCGTCGTCGTCGCCACCGCCCTCCCACCCTTCCGCGCCCGCCACCACGACCACTTCGAGAGGATCCACCGCTACGGCGGCTGGAGCGCGCTCGCCCTCTTCTGGGCGCACACCCTGCTCGCCACCCCCGGCCCGGTCCCGGTGACCGTCCTCGCCGTGGTCACCCTCAGCGTGGCGCTCCCCTGGCTGCGGCTGCGCAAGGTGGCCGTCCGCCTCGAACGCCCCTCCCCGCACGTCGCGCTGGCCCGCTTCGACTACGGCGAGACCCCCTTCGCCGGCTCCTCGACCGCGATCAGCCGCAGCCCCCTCAAGGAGTGGCACTCCTTCGCGAACGTCCCCGAGCCCGGACGGTCCGGCTTCCGGCTCACCATCTCGCGGGCCGGGGACTGGACGGGCGCCTTCATCGACGACCTGCCCGCCCGGGTCTGGGTGAAGGGCATCACCACCGCCGGCGTCGCCAACATCGAGGTGCTGTTCACCAAGGTGGTCTACGTCGCCACCGGCAGCGGCATCGGCCCCTGCCTGCCCCATCTGCTCGCCGCCCAGGTGCCCGCGCGCCTCGTCTGGGCGACCCGCGACCCCCGCGCCACCTACGGCGACGCCCTCGTCGACGAGATCCTCACCGCCCAGCCACACGCCCTCGTCTGGGACACCTCCGCCCACGGCAAGCCCGACATGGTCGCGCTCGCGTACGCCGCGTACCGCGACTTCGGCGCCGAGGCGGTCATCTGCATCTCCAACAAGAAGCTGACCTGGCAGGTCGTCCAGGGCCTGGAGCGGCGCGGCATTCCGGCGTACGGCGCGATCTGGGACTCGTAGCACCCGGGAGGAACCATGAACAACCTCGAACTGGAGCGGGACGGCCGGGTCGTGACCGTCCGTCTGCACCGCCCGCACGTCCTCAACGCGCTGAACGCCGAGCTGCTCACCGAACTGCTCGCCGTCCTGCGCCCCCTGGACGACGACCCCGATGTCGGCTGCCTCGTGGTCACCGGCTCCGAGCGGGCCTTCGCGGCCGGCGCCGACATCCGCGAGATGGCCGGCCGGTCGGCCGTGGACATGGCGGCCGACGACTACTTCGCCGCGTGGGAGGACTTCGCCGGCCTGCGCACCCCGAAGATCGCCGCCGTGCGCGGGGTCGCGCTGGGCGGCGGCTGCGAACTGGCGATGATGTGCGACCTGGTGATCGCGGGGGAGTCGGCGGTCTTCGGCCAGCCGGAGATCAGGCTCGGGGTGATCCCCGGCATCGGCGGCACCCAGCGGCTGACCCGCCTCGTCGGCCGCGCCAAGGCCATGGACCTGGTCCTCACCGGCCGCACGATGGACGCCCGCGAGGCGGAGACCTCCGGCCTCGTCTCCCGCGTGGTCCCGGACGAGGAGGTCCTGCCGGAGGCCCTGCGCACGGCGGCCACGATCGCCTCCTACGGCCGCGCCGCCGTCCGCGCGGCCCGCGAGTGTGTGGACCGCGCCCTGGAGACCGGCCTGCGCGACGGCGTCCGCTACGAACGCCGCGTCTTCCACGCCCTGTTCGCGACCGAGGACCAGAAGGAGGGAATGACCGCCTTCCTCGAAAAACGCGCACCGAAGTTCACCGGGCGCTAGCCGTGGCGTGCCGGACTCCCTGTTCCTTCGGCCCGAGGAAACGGGGGTCCGGCTCGAAGACCGCGTCCACGGCCGCCTTGCCGGCCGCGAAGATCTCCCGGGCGCCCCCGTAGTACCAGGTCACATCGTGCTTGGCGTCGACCGCCACCCCGTAGGAGTCGACCCCCGCCGCCTCGCACAGCGCGACCGCCCGCCGGATGTGGAAGCCCTGGCTGATCAGCACGGCCCGGTCCACCCCGAAGATCTTCTTCGCCCGCACACAGGAGTCCCAGGTGTCGAACCCCGCGTAGTCGCTGACGATCCGCCGGTCCGGCACCCCGTGCTTCACCAGGTACGCGCGCATCGCGTCGGGCTCGTCGTACTCCTCGCGGCTGTTGTCCCCGGTGACGAGGACGACCTCGATCCGCCCCGCCCGGTACAGCTCGGCCGCCGCGTCCAGCCGGTGCGCGAGATACGGCGACGGCTCCCCGTCCCACAACCCCGCGCCGAAGACCACGGCCACCTGGGTGCGCGGCGCGCCCCCCGTCGTGCCGATCCGGTCCGCCGTGGACACGAAGAGCCAGGTCGACGGCAACAGCGCGAGCACACACCCGGCCATCACGCCCTGCACCAGCCGGCGCCACCCGGCACGCGTGCGTGGCAGACGTGGTCGACGGATGTTCATGAGGTGCCCTTCGGATCGATCTCCCCTACGTCCCCTACGACCTGGGAAGACGCGGTGCGGGGGAACATGGTTTCGACACCGCGCAGCGCGCACCTCACACCGCGCACCTCACACCGCGCCCCCCGCTTCCGTGAACCGACGGAAAACAGGCGTGACGGTCGGGCAACGGGGGTGCAACCTCGCGGCGGCAGGATGCTCCCATGACCCAGCACAGCCTCGCCCGGCTCGACGGCCGCCGGCGCCCCGGCCCGCCCGCGCTGGTCGTGGTGGCCCACGGCAGCCGCGACCCGCGCGCGCTGGCCACCGTGCGCGCCCTCCTCGACCGCGTCCGCGCACAGCGCCCCGGCCTGCCGGTCCACCTCGGCCACATCGAGCTCAACGAGCCCCTGCTGACCGACACCCTGGCCGGCCTGGACGCCCGCGGCACGACCGACGCGGTCCTCGTGCCCCTGCTGCTGGGCCGGGGCTACCACGTGAAGCGGGACATCCCCGAGATGGCGGCGACCGCACGGGTACGCACGCGCGTGGCGGGCGCGCTCGGCCCGCACCCTCTCCTGGTGGACATCCTCCACACCCGGCTCATCGAGGCGGGCTGGCGCACCCCCATGACACCGGCCGAGCGCAGGACGACGGCCGTGGTCCTCGCCGCGGCGGGCTCCCGCGACCCGGAGAGCACGGCGGACACCGACCTCACGGCCCGCCTTCTGGCGAGACGACTCGGCGTCCCCGTCCTCCCCGCCTACGCCTCGGCGGCGACCCCGACGGTCCCCGAGGCGGTACGCCGGCTGGCGGCGCGGGGCAGGCACCGGGTGGCGGTGGCGTCCTGCTTCACGGCCCCGGGCCGCTTCGCGACCCAGTGCGCGCGAGAGGCGCCGTGGCTGGCGTCGGCGCCTCTGGGAGCGGACGCGCGGATGGCCGAGCTGGTCCTGCACCGCTACGACCGGAGCCTGGCGGCGGGGGACAACAGCAACGCCGCTTAGGGTCATTTGTCAGTGCCGCACCGTACTGTCGACCCATGGGCACCTCGTACGACGAATCCGCCACCGACCGCTGGGCCCCGGAGCCCGACAAACGCCCAGGCCGCACAGCCTTCCAGCGCGACCGCGCCCGCATCCTGCACAGCGCCGCCCTGCGCCGCCTCGCCGGAAAGACCCAGGTCGTCACCCCGGGTGCGCGAGGCCACGCCTGGGACGCCAGCCCGCGCACGCGCCTCACCCACTCCCTGGAGTGCGCCCAGGTCGGCCGCGAGCTGGGCGCCGCCCTCGGCTGCGACCCCGACCTGGTCGAGGCGGCCTGCCTCGCGCACGACCTCGGCCACCCCCCGTTCGGCCACAACGGCGAGCAGGCCCTGGACGACTTCGCCCAGGACTGCGGCGGCTTCGAGGGGAACGCCCAGTCCCTCAGGCTCCTCACCCGCATCGAGCCCAAGCGCTTCACCCCGGAGGGCTCCGTCGGCCTCAACCTCACCCGGGCCACCCTGGACGCCGCCACCAAGTACCCCTGGCCGCGCGGCGCCCACCCCACCGACCCCGCGTCGCGCAAGTTCGGCGTCTACGAGGACGACCGCCCGGTGTTCGACTGGGTCCGCAAGGAGGCCCCCGGCACGCGCACCTGCTTCGAGGCGCAGGTCATGGACTGGTCGGACGACGTGGCGTACTCGGTGCACGACGTCGAGGACGGTCTGCACGCCGGCCACATCGACCCCAACCTCCTGCACGCCGAGCCGGAGCGCCAGGCGGTCTTCGCCGTGGCCGTCGGCCGCTATGTGCCCGCCGACACGGACCCGGCGGAGCTCGCCGAGGCCCTCGACCGCCTCCAGGACCAGGAGTGGTGGCCGCACGGGTACGACGGCACGGCGGTCGCCCAGGCCCGCCTGAAGGACGCCACCAGCCAGCTCATCGGCCGCTTCTGCCTCGCCGCGGAGGCCGCCACGCGCGCGCGATGGGGCTCGGGCCGCCTCACCCGCTACGGCGCCGAACTCGTCGTACCGCGCGAGACCCGGCTGGAGTGCGCGGTCCTCAAGGCCGTCGCCGACCGGTACGTCATGCAGCGCGCCGAGCAGGAGCTGCTCCGCGCCGACCAGCGGATCGTGATCAGCGAGCTGGCCGAGGCGCTCACCGCGCGCGCTCCCGACGGCCTCGACCCGCAGTTCCGCGCGCTGTTCGACACCGCGCCCGACGACCGTTCCCGCAAGCGGGTGATCGTGGACCAGATCGCGTCCCTCACCGACGCCTCGGCCCGCTCCCTTCACGCCCGTCTGACGGTCCGCGCGTGACACGGGGGCGAGCGAGGGCGCCGACGGCCCGGACGCGCAGCCAAACGGGCCCCAATGTGACACTCCGTGGCCTGATCGGGCCACTCCCTCTTCCCCCATCACGCTGCGTGCGGGACGCTCGCTTGTGGCGGCACGTTCACGAGGAGGCATCAAGTGGTCGACGCGGATCAGACATTCGTCATCGTCGGAGGTGGCCTGGCCGGTGCCAAGGCGGCCGAGACGCTCCGGGCGGAGGGCTTCACCGGCCGCGTGATACTGATCTGCGACGAGCGTGACCACCCCTACGAGCGACCGCCGCTCTCCAAGGGCTTTCTGCTCGGCAAGGAGAGCCGCGAGAGCGTCTTCGTGCACGAGCCCGCGTGGTACGCGCGCAACGACATCGAGCTGCACCTGGGCCAGACGGTCGACGCGATCGACCGGGCCGCCAAGACCGTCCGCTTCGGCGACGACGGCACCCTCGCCCACTACGACAAGCTGCTGATCGCCACCGGCGCCGAGCCGCGCCGCCTGGACATCCCGGGCACGGATCTCGCGGGCGTCCACCATCTGCGCCGTCTCGCGCACGCGGAGCGCCTCAAGGGCGTCCTGTCGCACCTCGGCCGGGACAACGGGCACATCGTGATCGCGGGCGCCGGCTGGATCGGCCTGGAGGTCGCGGCGGCGGCCCGTGAGTACGGCGCGGAGGTGACCGTCGTCGAGCCGGAGCCGACCCCGCTGCACGGCGTCCTCGGGCCCGAGCTGGGCGAGCTCTTCGCCGAGCTGCACCGCGACCACGGCGTGCGCTTCCACTTCGGGGTCCGGCTCACGGAGATCGTCGGCCAGGACGGCATGGTGCTGGCCGCCCGCACCGACGACGGCGAGGAGCATCCGGCGCACGACGTCCTCGCGGCGATCGGCGCGGCCCCGCGCATCGGCCTCGCGAAGGAGGCCGGCCTGGAGATCGCCGACCGGTCGTACGGCGGGGGCATCGTCGTGGACGAGCGGCTGCGCACCTCCGACCCCGACATCTACGCGGCCGGGGACGTGGTGTCCTTCCCGCACGCCCTGTTCGACACCCGGCTGAGGGTGGAGCACTGGGCCAACGCGCTCAACGGCGGCCCGGCCGCGGCCCGCGCGATGCTCGGCAAGGACGTCACCTACGACCGCGTGCCCTACTTCTTCACCGACCAGTACGACCTGGGGATGGAGTACAGCGGCTGGGCGCCGCCCGGGTCGTACGACCAGGTGGTGATCCGCGGGGACGCCGGGAAGCGGGAGTTCATCGCGTTCTGGGTGAAGGACGGCAGAGTGCTGGCCGGGATGAACGTGAACGTGTGGGACGTCACAGAGACGATCCAGAAGCTGATCGGCTCCCGGACCCGCGTAAACACCGAGGAATTGGCGGACCCGCACATTCCGCTCGAAAACCTCGCATCTTGAGTGTCGGTCCACCCCCGTGCTGCAATTCCCGGGGGCAACCCCCGGACCCCCGGCCGGGAGGTCGGCACGCCTCGGAAGTGTCAGTTCGGCCCCGTAGAATCACCTCGTGGCAGGACGGATCAACGACGAGGACGTGAAGGCGGTACGGGACGCGGTCCCGATCGACGCCGTGGTGTCCGAGTACCTCCAGCTGCGCAACGCGGGCGGCGGCAACCTCAAGGGACTCTGCCCGTTCCACGACGAGAAGTCGCCGTCCTTCCAGGTCAGCCCGAGCAAGGGGTTCTTCCACTGCTTCGGCTGCCAGGAGGGCGGCGACACCATCACGTTCGTGATGAAGATCGACCACCTCACCTTCTCCGAGGCGGTCGAGCGCCTGGCCGCCCAGGCCGGCATCACCCTGCGCTACGAGGAGGGCGGGTACAACCCCGCCCACCAGCGCGGCGAACGCATCCGCCTGGTCGAGGCCCACAAGATCGCCGCCGAGTGGTACGCGGAACAGCTCGCGAGCAGCCCCGAGGCCGACACCGGCCGGATCTTCCTCGCCGAGCGCGGCTTCGACCAGGCCGCCGCCCTCCACTTCGGCGTCGGCTACAGCCCCCAGGGCTGGGACCACCTCACCCGCTTCCTGCGCGGCAAGGGCTTCACCGACAAGGAGCTGATCCTGTCCGGGCTGGCCCAGGAGGGCCGCCGCGGCCCCATCGACCGCTTCCGGGGCCGCCTGATGTGGCCCATCCGCGACATCGCCGGCGACGTCGTCGGCTTCGGCGCCCGCAAGCTCTACGAGGCGGACAACGGCCCCAAGTACCTGAACACCCCCGACACGGCGATCTACAAGAAGTCCCAGGTGCTGTACGGCATCGACCTCGCCAAGGCGCACATCGCCAAGAGCAGCCGGGCCGTCGTCGTCGAGGGCTACACCGACGTCATGGCCTGCCACCTCGCGGGCGTCACCACCGCCATCGCCACCTGCGGCACGGCCTTCGGCGGCGACCACATCAAGATCCTCCGCCGGCTGCTGATGGACAACGGCTCCGCGCGCGTGATCTTCACCTTCGACGGCGACGCGGCCGGCCAGAAGGCGGCCCTGCGCGCCTTCGAGGACGACCAGAAGTTCGCCGCCGAGACCTACATCGCCATCGCCCCCGACGGCATGGACCCCTGCGACCTGCGCCTCGCCAAGGGCGACGAGGCGGTCGCCGACCTGGTCGAACCCCGCACCCCGCTCTTCGAGTTCGCCCTGCGCCAGATCGTCGACCGCTACGACCTCGACACCCCCGCCGGCCGCGCCGCCGCCCTGGACGAGGCCGCCCCGATCGTCGCCCGCATCAAGAACAGCGGCGCCCAGCACGAGGTCGCCGTCCAGCTCGCCGGCATGCTCGGCATCCTCGACACCCAGTTCGTCGTCAAGCGCGTCGGCCAGCTGGCACGCTGGGCCCGCGAGCGCGGCGGCAAGGGCCCGGCACCGGGCGGCAACCGCGCCCCCCAGCCGTACGAGGCCGCCCCCCGCCCCGCCACGGGCGGCCCCGCCCTCACCCTGCGCAACCCCGTCTACGCGACGGAACGCGAACTGCTGAAGCTCGCCCTCCAGCGCCCGGAGCTGGTCGCCCCGGCCTTCGACGCGTACGGCGTCGACGAGTTCACCGCCGCCCCCTACGCCGCCGTGCGCCAGGCGATCCTGGCCGCGGGCGGCGCCGAATGGGGCATGCGGGACCCGCAGGACTACCTCGTCCGCGTCCGCGAGGCCGCACCGGACGACCAGGTCCGCGCGATGGTCACCGAGCTGGCCGTCGAGGCGATCATGCGCAAGACGGTCGACGAGGTGTACGCGGGCGCCCAGCTGGTCACCGTCCGCCGCCGCGCCGTGGAGCGCCGCATCCGCGACATCCAGTCCCAGCTGACCCGCCTGGCCGCCGGCGGCGACCCCGCCCAGCTGGCCGCCGTACAGAACGAGCTGTGGGTCCTCCAGCAGTACGACCAGGCGCTACGGGAGCACGGCGCCGCCGCCCTCTGACCCGCGCCCCTCGAAGGTCGGCGCCAGCGCCCGGATCAGCCGGTCCGCGAACTCCCGCTCGCGCTCGGCGAACTGGGGGTACTCGTCGGCGAAGTGGTTCCACTCCACGAACCCGACACCCTCGACCACGTCCTCGAAGAGCACCGTCTCCCGGTACGGGTACGGCCACTCGCCGGACAGCCGGAACACCTCGTGCAGCAGCTCGTAGGGCAGCGGATGCCGCTCGGCCAGCAGCACCGCGTCGTACAGGTCCTTGCCCTGCGCGTACATGTCGTTGACGATCCACATCAGTTTCCACGCCAGCGACAGCGCGGGCGTGGCCGCGCGCACGGTCCCGCCGCCGGGCAGCCCCACCGGCTCCGGCGCCTCGGGCAGCTTCTCGTTGAACACGAAGTCCAGCTGGACGTGCCCGCCGGGCAGCCCGGGCGCCGACCACGGCAGGATCATCCGCCGGCCCGGCACCCGCTCATACGTCCAGATGTCCTCCACGACCGCGCCCGCCGCCGCGATGCCGAGACCGTCCCCGGACGCCTCCTGCGCGGCCCGCGCGATGCCGTCGAGCATGCGGGCCGTGCGCTCGTCGTCGATGTTCCAGGTGTCCGGTACGACGACGAAGTCCAGGTCGCCGGGCTCACGCGCGGCCCCGCCGAACCAAGCCGCCATCAGCACACTGCCGCGCAGCACCAGCGAGTCGACCCACTCCGACTGCGCGATCGCGCCCAGCACGAGGTCCAGGGCCCGGTTCCGGGCCGCCCGCCACGCCGTCCCGCGCTCGGGGTCGTCGAACTCCGGCTCGGACGCCCGGTAGGCGTCCTGATGGTGCTTCATGGCCGGGTCGAACACCCGGTGCTGACGCACGCCGTCGTCCGGCACCCACACCAGCGTCCTCGGCAGATCCTCGTCCCTCATCGCCGTGCCTCCCCTTCCGCCATCTCCTCGATCCACCCGTCGTCCACCGACAGATCGCTGTCGTACAGCACGAACTCCCGTTCCACGGACAGCACTTCGCGATCCGCCAGCTCGGCCAGCAGCCGCTCCAGCGCCCGCCCCGCCTCCGCAGCGGTCACCTCCCGGCACCGCTGCGTCACGAACCGCTCGTGCCGCCCGCGCCCGAGCACCCGCCGTGCGTTCCACGACAGATGCGCCCGGTGCGGCACGACCCGCGCGGCCAGCGCGTCCAGGTCCGTGTCCGCGGCGAGCAGCAGCTTGAGATGGTGCTCGAAGTACTGCCCGCCCCCGCACGGCCCCGCCGGCACCTCCGGAGCCCACGGCACCGACTCCACCTTCACGCGCACCGGCACGAACCCGTCCGCCCGCAGCGCCGCCACCACCCGCTCCGCACGCGCCGACTCCTCGGCGTACGAGGCCGATCCGGCCAGCGTGAGCATGGGCTGGACCCGCATCCGGCCCCGCGCCAGCACGATGTGCGTCAGCTTCGGACCGGCCGCCGCCGCCCAGCCGCGCAGCCGCTCCGCCTCGGCGGGGCCCGCGCAGTCGACGGTGACATGGGTTTCGTACAGGAATCCGGACATCGCAGGATCGTCGCAGATCAACGCCCCGTAGAGCACCCGGATTTGCCTCGACCGGTCACCACGCGGTCACGGACCGGACTCAAAAAGTCACCGCACGCCCCTCGTGGCGGTGATGTGTCGTACCCCACACTGGGTTCCGGTGCCTGAGTCCTCGGAGCGCGGCCGATCCGTCCCCCACGGGTCCCGGATCCCCGCGGGCGCGCTCATCGCGTACGGGACGGACAGCGGCGAGGCCGTCGACTCCGCCCCCGAAGAACCGCTGCCGTACCCCCCAGCAGCGATCATCCTGGAGGTCGCCCCCGTGCAGACCCAGACCCTCGCCCAGACCGACAGCACGACCGGTACCGGCGGCGCCGACGGCTCCGAGCCCGACGCCGAGACGGACGTCCTGGTCGCGGTGCCCCCGCAGAACCGGGCCGCGCACCACCCGGAGGCCGAGCCCCTGGCCCCGGCCGAGCCCGAAGGCCCGCCGGCCGACCCCGCCGAGCCGCCCGCCGAGGCGCTCGAAGCCGTGGAGGCGCCCGAGCCCGTCGAGCCGGCCGCCCCCACGCGCACCGAGACCGGCGGCCCCTCCGCGGACCTGTTCCGCCAGTACCTGCGCGAGATCGGCCGCATCCCGCTGCTCACCGCCGCCGAGGAGGTCGAGCTGGCCCGCCGCGTCGAGGCCGGGCTGTTCGCCGAGGAACGGCTGAGCAACGCCCCCGACCTGGACAGCGAGTTGGCGCTCGACCTGGACCGGCTGGTCGTCATGGGACGGATGGCCAAGCGGCGGCTCATCGAGGCCAATCTGCGGCTCGTGGTCTCCGTCGCCAAACGGTACGTCGGACGCGGCCTCACCATGCTCGACCTCGTCCAGGAGGGCAACCTCGGGCTGATCCGCGCCGTCGAGAAGTTCGACTACGCCCGCGGCTACAAGTTCTCGACGTACGCCACCTGGTGGATCCGGCAGGCCATGTCCCGCGCCCTCGCCGACCAGGCCCGCACCATCCGCGTGCCCGTCCACGTCGTCGAGCTGATCAACCGGGTCGTCCGGGTGCAGCGCCGCATGCTCCAGGAGCGCGGCCACGAGCCCACCCCCGACGAGGTCGCCGCCCAGCTGGACCTGCCGCCCGAGCGGGTCAGCGAGGTGCTCCGGCTCGCCCAGGAACCCGTCTCGCTGCACGCGCCCGTGGGGGAGGAGGACGACGTCGCGCTCGGCGACCTCATCGAGGACGGCGACGCGGCCTCCCCCGTCGAGTCGGCCGCCTTCCTGCTGCTGCGTGAACACCTGGAGGCCGTGCTCTCCACCCTCGGCGAGCGCGAACGCAAGGTCGTCCAGCTCCGCTACGGCCTCGCCGACGGCCGCCCCCGCACGCTGGAGGAGATAGGCCGTCTGTTCGGCGTGACCCGCGAACGCATACGGCAGATCGAGTCCAAGACCCTCAACAAGCTGCGGGACCACGCCTTCGCGGATCAGCTGCGGGGCTATCTGGACTGAAGGGGGGCCGCACGCCGCGGCCCCCTTCGTCCTTCTTCCTAGTCCACCTCGGCGACCGCCTCCGCGAACTGGGCCTTGTACAGGCGCGCGTACGCCCCGCCGGACTCCAGCAGGTCCGTGTGCGTGCCCTGTTCCACGATCGAGCCGTTCTCCATCACCAGGATCGTGTCCGCGTCCCGGATGGTCGACAGCCGGTGCGCGATCACGAACGACGTCCGCCCGTGGGCGAGTTTGGCCATCGCCTTCTGGATCAGCACCTCGGTGCGGGTGTCGACCGAGCTGGTGGCCTCGTCGAGGACCAGGATCACCGGATCGGACAGGAACGCCCGCGCGATGGTGATGAGCTGCTTCTCACCGGCGCTGACCCCGGTGCCCTCGTCGTCGATCACCGTGTCGTAGCCGTCGGGCAGCGTCCGGATGAACCGGTCCGCGTGGGCCGCCCGAGCCGCCTCCTCGATCTCGCCCCGGGTGACCTCGCGCGCCGCGCCGTACGCGATGTTCTCCGCGATCGTGCCGCCGAACAGCCAGGTGTCCTGGAGCACCATGCCGATACCGGCGCGCAGTTCGTTGCGGGACATCCGCGCGATGTCCACGCCGTCGAGGGTGATGCGCCCGCCGGAGACGTCGTAGAACCGCATGAGCAGGTTCACCAGCGTCGTCTTGCCGGCGCCGGTCGGGCCGACGATCGCGACCGTGTGACCGGGTTCGACGGTCAGCGAGAGGTTCTCGATCAGCGGCTTGTCGGGGTCGTAGCGGAACGACACCTGCTCCAGCGCGACCCGCCCGCGCAGCTCCTCGGGCCGGACGCCGTCCACCGGGTCGGGCTCCTGCTCCTCGGCGTCGAGGAGTTCGAAGACCCGCTCGGCCGAGGCGACACCCGACTGCACCAGGTTCGCCATCGACGCGACCTGCGTCAGCGGCATCGAGAACTGGCGCGAGTACTGGATGAACGCCTGCACATCGCCGATCGACAGCGAGCCCGACGCGACCCGCAGCCCGCCGACGACCGCCACCAGCACATAGTTGATGTTCGACACGAAGAACATCAGCGGCTGCATCATCCCGCTGTTGAACTGCGCCTTGAACCCGGCCTCGTACAGCGCCTCGTTCTGCTCGGCGAACTGCTTCGCCGACTCGTCCTGCCGGCCGAACACCTTCACCAGGGTGTGCCCGGTGTACATCTCCTCGATGTGCGCGTTCAGCTTGCCCGTCGACCGCCACTGCTGCACGAAGTGCGGCTGCGACCGCTTGCCGACGCGCGTCGCGACCACCGCCGACAGCGGCACCGTCACCAGCGCGACCAGCGCGAGAATCCACGAGACCCAGAACATCATCGCCAGCACGCCGATGATCGTCAGCAGCGAGTTGATGAGCTGGCCCATCGACTGCTGGAGGGTCTGCCCGATGTTGTCGATGTCGTTCGTCGCCCGGCTGAGCACCTCGCCCCGCTGCCGCTTGTCGAAGTACGACAGCGGCAGCCGCGACAGCTTCGTCTGCACGTCCTCGCGCATCCGGAACATCGTCCGGTTGACGGCCCGGTTCACCAGCCGCGTCGCCACCGCCATGAGCACACCCGCGACCAGGAAGGTGCCGAGCGCCAGCAGCAGCACGTCCCCGACCGCGCCGAAGTCGATGCCCTCGCCGGGCGTGAAGTCGGTGCCGCTCAGCATGTCGGCGGCGTCGCCGTCGCCGCGCTGCCGCATGGAGTCCAGGACCTGCTCCTTCGAGGCCCCCTCCGGCATCCGCCGGCCGACGATGCCCGCGAACACCAGGTCCGTGGCCCGGCCGAGGATCTTCGGCCCGACCACGTTCAGACCGACGCTGACCACCACGCACAACAGCAGCGCGTAGATCGTGAGGCGCTCGGGTCGGAACTGGGCGACGAGCCGCTTGCCCGAGCCCTTGAAGTCCATCGAGCGCTGATCGGGGCCGCCCCCGGCCATCATCCGCCCCATCGGCCCGGCCATCAGGCAGCCTCCGCTTCCGTCAGCTGGGAGAGCACGATCTCCCGGTAGGTCTCGTTGTCCGCCATCAGCTCGTGGTGGGTGCCCGAACCGACGACGCGTCCCTCGTCGAGGACGACGATCCGGTCGGCGTCCCGGATGGTCGACACCCGCTGGGCGACGATCACCACGGTCGCCTCCGCGGTCTCCCGCGCCAGCGCCGCGCGCAGGGCCGCGTCCGTCGCGTAGTCGAGGGCGGAGAAGGAGTCGTCGAACAGATAGATCTCCGGGCGCTGCACGAGCGTACGGGCGATGGCCAGGCGCTGGCGCTGGCCACCGGAGACATTGGTGCCGCCCTGGGCGATCGGCGCGTTCAGCCCGCCCTCCAGGCCGGACACGAACTCCTTCGCCTGGGCGACCTCCAGCGCGTGCCACAGCTCCTCGTCCGTGGCGTCCGGATTGCCGTAGCGCAGATTGGTCGCGACCGTCCCCGCGAACAGATACGGCTTCTGCGGCACCAGCCCGACCGTCCTCGCCAGCAGCCGCGGGTCGACGTCGGCGACATCGACGCCGTCGACCAGGACCTGACCGTCGGTCGCGTCGAACAGCCGCGGGACCAGCCCGAGCAGCGTCGACTTGCCGCTGCCGGTCGAGCCGATCACGGCGGTCGTCTCACCCGGCCTGGCCACCAGATCGATGGCCTTCAGCACCGGCTCCTCGGCACCCGGGTAGCGGAAGCCCGCCGCCCGGATCTCCAGATGCCCGCGCCGGCGCAGCTCGCGCACCGGCGCGACGGGCGGCACGACACTGGAATCGGTCTCCAGGACCTCCTGGATCCGCTCGGCGCACACCTCCGCGCGCGGCACCATCATGAACATGAAGGTGGCCATCATGACCGCCATGACGATCTGCATGAGGTAGGCGAGGAAGGCCGTCAGATCGCCGATCTGCATGCCGCCGCTGTCGATGCGGTGCGCGCCGAACCACACCACCGCGATCGACGACAGGTTCACCACGGTCATGACCACCGGGAACATCAGCGCGAGCAGATTGCCGGTGCCCAGCGAGACCTCGGTGAGGTCGGCGTTGGACTTGCGGAAGCGCTGCTCCTCGTAGTCGTCGCGGACGAAGGCGCGGATGACGCGGTTGCCGGTGATCTGCTCGCGCAGCACCCGGTTCACCGTGTCCAGCCGCACCTGCATGGCCCGGAACAGCGGGCGCACCCGCCGCACGATCAGCGTCACGGTGATGCCCAGCACGGGCACCACGGCCACCAGCACCCCCGACAGCGGTACGTCGAGGCCGAGGGCGAGGACGATGCCGCCGACGCACATGATGGGCGCCGACGCCATCAGCGTGAACGACATCAGGACCAGCATCTGGATCTGCTGGACGTCGTTCGTCGTACGGGTGATCAGCGACGGTGCTCCGAAGTGACCCACCTCACGCGCGGAGAAGGACTGCACGCGGTCGAACACGGCCGCCCGCAGGTCCCGCCCCAGCGCGGACGCGGTGCGCGCGCCGTAGTACACGGCACCGATGTTGCACACGACCTGCGCCAGCGCGACGCCGATCATCAGGCCGCCTTTGGACAGGATGTAGCCGGTGTCGCCGTTGACCACACCGTCGTCGATGATGTCCGCGTTCAGGGTGGGCAGGTAGAGCGTCGCGCAGGTCTGCAGGAACTGGAGCAGGAGCAGGAGGGCGATGGGTTTCTTGTAGGGCCTGAGACAGGTCCGCAGAAGTCGTATGAGCACGCTGTGTCTCTCGGAGTCGGCGGGCGGGCGGAGTCGGCGGTCGGGGCGGTTGGTTGCCCCTGGCCCCTATCGTCGGTCACTCCACCCGTGTTACCTCAACCGATTAACCCAACAGACTGCCCCGTTGAGCCACGAGCTGAAACGCTCAACCTTCCACGGACCGCCCGCGTCTTTCTTCAAGAGGGCCGTCGGCTCCCCGGGCCGGGCTACAGCCGGAACGCTCCCGGATGGGTCTGCTCCCGCACCGACACGAACTGCTGGCGCACCGCCTGCCCCACCGCCAGGTCGTCGCCCGGCTCCAGGACCTGCGCGGCCGCCCCCTGCCAGGCCGGCGGATTGCGCGGATCCAGGGTCCCCTGCGAGACACCGAGCGCCCACGCGGCCTGCCGGGCCGCACCGATCGCCGCGTAGTCGGCGGGCTGCGGTACGACGATCTGCGCGCCGAAGAGCGCCGGCGCCGCCGACTGCACGGCCGACAGCTCGGCCGCCGCCCCCAGCAGGAAGACCCGCCGCACCTCCACGCCCCGCCCGCGCAGCACGTCGAGCGCGTCGGCGAGCCCGCACAGCATCCCCTCGAAGGCGGCCCGCGCGAGATGCTCCGGCTTCATCGACTCGCGCCGCAGCCCCGCGAGCGTCCCCGCCGTGTGCGGCAGGTTCGGGGTGCGCTCACCTTCCAGGTAGGGCAGCAGCACCAGCCCGTGGGAGCCCGGCGTCGACTTCATCGCCAGGTCGGACAGGCTCTCCAGATCGGGCAGCCCGAGCAGCTCGGCGGTGCCGCGCAGGGTCCGTACGGCGTTGAGGGTGGTCACGACGGGCAGGTGCATGCCGGTCGCGTCGGCGAGCGAGGTGATCATCCCGCTGCTGTCGACCAGCGCCTCGGGATGCACGGCCATCACGGAGCCGGAGGCGCCCAGCGACACGACGGCGTCGCCGAGCCCGATCCCGAGGCCCAGCGCGGCCGCCATGGTCTCCCCGGTCCCGGCGGAGATCAGCAGCCCCTCCGGGGTCGTACCGGCCGCGTCGGACGGCCCGATCACCTCGGGCAGCATGGCCTGGTGACCGAGCGCCAGCTCGACCAGGTCGGGCCGGTAGCCGCCGGTCGCGGCCGACCAGTACCCCGTGCCCGACGCCCCGCCCCGGTCCGTGGTCCGGCGCACCGGCCGCCCGAGCAGCTGCCACACGAGCCAGTCGTGGGCCTGGAGCAGGACGGCGGTGCGCGCGGCGGCGTCGGGTTCGGTCCTGCTGAGCCAGCGCAGCTTGGTCACCGGCTGCGCGGCCTGCGGCACGCAGCCCACGGCCTGCGCCCACGCCTCGCGCCCGCCGAGGGCGTCGATCAGATCGGCCGCCGCGACCTGCGCGCGCTTGTCCCCGCCGACGATCGCGGGGCGCACGGTGTTGCCCTGGGCGTCCAGCGGGACCAGCGCGTTCTGCTGGGACGAGACGCCGATGGCCTGCACACCCTCCAGGAGGCCGCCGCCCGCGGCCTCGCCGAGGGACAGCAGCCAGGCCTGCGGATCGACGTCGCTCGGGCGCGTGCCCTCCGGGCCGTCGACGGGATGCGGTGCGTAGCCCTGCCGGAGCACGGCACCCGTGTCCGTGTCGCAGACGACGATGCGAGTGAAATCGGGCGAACTGTCCAACCCGGCGACTATCCCCATGGCTCAGATTTTGCCGCATGACCGTGCCGGTTCGGGCAGGGGAGACCGTCGGTCAGGTGTTGCTGGTCCCCCAGTCGTCCTCGGACGCGTTCGCACCGCGCTCGCGCAGGGAGCGGACGCGGTCCGCCACCGAGTCCGGGACACGGTCGCCGAGCTTCCCGCTGACCGCGTGGTACGCCTTGCCCGCGTACTGGCGGCCCTGCTGGGCGGCCGTCTCCGCGGTGTTGCGTACGGCGGGGTTCTGGGCGAGTCGGCGTGCTGACTTCCTCAGCTGCTCGTAGCGCTCGCGGCCGGCCCGCGTGCCCAGCACGTAGCCCAGGGCGAGTCCGGCGACGAACGTGAGCTTGTAGCGCATGACGGCCACCCTTCCCTCGTGGGGGAGTCTCGTGGGGAGTACCGATTGGCAAAGCACCCCCCTGCTTGCGCTAATGTATGTGTCGCAGCGAGCGGGCGCCCCCTGGCGAATACCCAGGTAGGTACGTTCGATGCAACGAGGCATTCCTCCGTAGCTCAATTGGCAGAGCAGCCGGCTGTTAACCGGCAGGTTACTGGTTCGAGTCCAGTCGGGGGAGCTCGGTCCTCCGTAGCTCAATTGGCAGAGCAGCCGGCTGTTAACCGGCAGGTTACTGGTTCGAGTCCAGTCGGGGGAGCAGTGAACGAGGACCCCTCAGGGGTCCTTTTTCATGTCCCGGGGAACCGCCCTGCCCAGGGCGTAGTCCTCAAGGTCATGCGAAGCCGACCATCCGAGGCAGGAGATCGTATGAGCGGCTATGCTGCGGCAGACGGCGCGCACACATGTACGCGACACGCCGCTATGGGGCGGTAGCTCAGCCGGTTAGAGCAGCGGACTCATAATCCGTCGGCCGTGGGTTCGAGTCCCACCCGCCCCACCACCGCTGGTCGGCGCAGGAACGTTTTCACCTGTGCCGTAGCGTCAGCCCCTCCGCGCCGGAGGGGCTTTCGTCGGTTTCGGGGCCGGGTCATGGATGCGGTACCCGTTCGATCGCCACCATCGCCGCGTCGTCCCCCAGATGGCCGCCCGCGTGGCGCAGCAGGTCCTGGCACAGGTGGGCCAGGAGCGCGTCGGGGCCCTTGCCGGAGCCGGTGAGGGCGCGTTCCGTCAGCGGGTAGAAGGTGCCGTCCCCGTCGCGGGCCTCGATGACGCCGTCCGTGTAGAGGAGCGCGATGTCGCCGGGTTCGAAGGCGAACGTCTCCACGGACAGTTCGGTGTCCACGAACTCCGTGAGGCCCAGGGGCGGGGCCGGTCGGCGCACCTCCAGCCGGCTGATCCGGCCGCCGCGCAGCAGCAGGGGCGGCGGGTGCCCGCAGTTGATCAGGCGCAGGGCCGGTTCGTCGTCCGGCACGTCCAGCACGGCGGCGGTGATGAACGCCTCGCCGTGGGCCTCCGTCCGGTTCTCGCCGGCCGCCGGGTCGTCCAGGTCCGAGGAGACGGTTCCCTCCAGGAAGGTGACCAGCGAGGACAGATCGGCCTGTTTGTGGGCGGCGGCCCGGAAGGCGCCGAGCAGGAGGGCGGCGTCCCCGACCGCCTCCAGTCCCTTGCCCCGGACGTCGCCGATGACGATCCGGGTCCCCTCCGCCGTGCGCGCGGCGGCGTAGAGGTCGCCGCCGATCTGGGCCTCGCGCTCGGCGGCCAGGTAGACCGAGGCGATGCGCAGCGGGCCGATCCGGTGGGGGAGCGGCTTGAGGACGACTTCCTGCGCGGCGGTGGCCACCGAGCGCAGCCGGCTCAGCTCCCGTTCGTGCCGCTCCCGCCGGGCGGCGAAGGAGGTCACGAACGCGGACATCAGGATCAGGGTGATGATCTGGACGGAGTGGTTCAGGTCGAAGAGGTCGGTGCGCACCGCCCCGAGCACGGCCTGAGCCAGGACGGCGAGCGCGCCGACGTACGCCGTCGTGCGGGGTCCGGCGAACGACGCCGTGACGGCGGGCGCGGCGATCAGGAACGGGCCGAGGTGGACGCTGGCCGGAGCCAGCACGTCGAGTGCCGTCACCGCGGCGATCAGCGCGATCGGCACCGCCAGCAGCGGATGGACTGGCTCCCGTGGCGCGCGGCGGGCCGTGCGGAGTCGTCGAGGAACCATAAGTCCTGGATACACCGTTTTGTGCGGATCATGCCTGCGCTACGGGACCGCCCGTCCGCCGTGTCGCCCGTCTTCGAGGGTGCCGGCGCCCGAGGCCCCCCGCCCCCGGCAGGCCACGGCCCGCTCATCCTGCCCGGGGCGACCTGTGGCGACGACGGTTCGCCGGTGCCGTCAGCGGGCTGCGCGGCGGCTGGTCGGGCCGTTACAGTCGGCGGGTGCGTCGCACAGCGATTCTCGCCGGTACCGAGCGGTACGAGGACCTTGAGCCCCGGCACCTTCCGCAGGTGCCCGACGATCTCGCCCGGCTGCGAACGGTGTTCTCGTCCTTCGGCTATCAAGTGGACGCCCCCTGGCTCGACCTGACGGCACATCAATACCGGACCCAGCTCGCCGCCTGGGCCCGCGGGACCGACCACGTCGACCACGCTCTCGTCCTCTACTACACCGGCCACGGCGACGTGGACACGGACAACGGCGACAGGCACCACCTGCAATTCACCGACAGCCTGTTCGGCAGGGGCGAACTCGCGGTCAACGCGCTCCAGACCGACACCCTGCCCGGTCTCCTCGCCGGATTCGGGGTCCAGCGCCTGCTGCTGATCATCGACACCTGCCACTCCGGCCAGGGCGGCGCCGATGTGATCGCGGCCCACGCCGAACGCACCCTCGCCCAACTCGCCGCCGGGGCACGGCGGACGGCGCGACTGATCACCGATCTGTCCGTGCTGGTGGCGTCCCGGGCCCGGGAATCCGCCTACGACGGCGCCTTCGCCGAGGCCCTCGAATACGCGCTGCGCGACCTGTGCCTCGGCGGCAACCGTCAGGAGGGCATCCGGCTGCGCGACATCGTCGAGCACGTCAACCGCACCTTCCGTAAACTCGGCGTCCCCCAGCACGCCGCCTGCCGCTCCCTGGTCGACGAGGGATTCGTCTTCTTCCCCAACCCCCGTTACGTGCCCGACCTCCCGGACCAGGACGAGGCCCCCGTCGATCTGGCCGAACAGCAGGCGTGGGTGACGGCCGAGGGCCTGCGCAGGCACCAGGAGCTGCTGGCCCACTTCGCCCCACGCGGCCGCGGCTCCGACGCGATCGCGACCGGCCAGTCCCTCTTCACGGGGCGCGAGGAGGTCATGACCCGGCTCGTGGACTGGGCGAACGGACATCTGCCCGCCCCCGCCGACGTCCTGGTCACCGGCGGGCCCGGCGTCGGCAAGTCCGCCGTGATCGGACGCCTCGTCCTGCTCGCGGACCCCGACAAGCGCCGCACCCTGGACGACGTCCCGTCCGACGTGCCGCTGCCCGACGGTGTGATCCACGCGGCCATCCACGCCCGGCACCGCCTCCTGGAGGACATCTGCGCCGGCATTGCGGCGGCCGCGGGCCTCCCGGACGAGGGGCCCGCGGCGCTCCAGGCGGCCCTGAAGGAGCGCGTCGAGCCCCTCTACGTGATCGTCGACGCCCTCGACGAGGCCGGCCCACCCGGTTCCACCGCCGAGCCGGCCCGCATCGTCGACGAACTGCTCCAGCCGCTGGCAGGGCTCGCCTGCGTACGGCTCCTGGTCGGCGCCCGGCCGCATGTCGCCCGGTACTTCGGCGACGGCTTCACGACGCTCGACCTCGACGACCCGCGCTGGACGGGCGCGGACGACATCGCGCGGTACGCCCGCAAGCTCCTGCTCGCGCCGGACGGTCCCGCCAGCACCAGCCCGTACGCGGCCGTCAAGACCGACTCGCTCTCGCTGGTCGCGCGGGAGATCGCCGACCGGGCGCAGGGCGTGTACCTGGCGGCGCGGCTGCTCGCCCGCACCCTCGCCCAGCAGCCGCACGCCCTCCCGGTCGACGAACCCGACTGGCGCGAGGGGCTGCCGGAGCTTCCCGAGGACGGGGCGGTCGCCGAGGCGTTCGGCTGGGCGGTCAGCAGCCGGCTGAAGGCCCGGGAACGGTACGGGCGGGCCCTGCTCACCGCCCTGGCGCTGGCGCACGGCGAGGGACTGCCCGCCGGTCCGGTCTGGCAGGCGATCGCCGGCGTGCTCACGACGGAAAGCGACACCGGTACGGACGCCAGTGCCGGTGCCGATTCCGCCGTGTCCGGCGACGATCTCCGCTGGATCCTCAAGGAGATGGCCCAGCACATCGCCGAGGACACCGACGCCGAGGGCCGGTCCGTCTACCGGCTCTTCCACCAGGCCTTCGCCGAGGAACTGCGGGCGGGGCTGCCGCCCGACACCGGCGCGCGGGTGGCCCGGGCGCTGCTGGACTGCGTACCCACCGCGCCCGGCACCCCGACCCGCGACTGGAGCGCCGCGGACCCGTATCTGCGGACGCACCTCGCCACCCACCTGGCCCAGCACGGCATGCTCGCCGAGGTCGTCACGGACCCCCAGTTCCTCGTGTTCGCGCAGGCGCAGGGACTGCAGCGCGCGGTGACGGCCGCCCTTCCCGGCATGCGGGCGGACGAGCGGCAGCAGCCGGCGGTCGCCGCCGTGGGGGCGTGGGAGCGCTGCAAGCCGCTGCTCCAGTCGGAGCCCGATCCGCGCCGGCGTGCCGCGGTGCTCGGCCTGGCGGCGGTCCAGTCGCACGCCCCGCGACTCCTGGCGGACCTCGCCGAACGCTTCCCCGACCGGCCGTGGGACGTGGCGTGGGCCCGCGTGGAGCCGGTCGCCGCCTCCCGTGCCATCGGCAGCTTCGACAGCCCGGTCCTCGCGACCGTGCCCCTGCGGGTCGACGGGCGCGTCGTGCTCGCCACGCTCCAGTCCCGCAACCGGATCCGGCTGTGGGACTTCGCGACGGGCGAGGAGGCCGGCGAGCTGACCCTGCCCGTGCGGTCGCACGCCGTCACGATGATCGGCTGCGACGACGGCCTCGGACCGTGGCTGCTCGTGGCCGGCAGGCGCTGGACGGCCGTCTGGAACGCGGAGACTGACGAGCACGCCAAGCCCTGGTTCGACAGAGGGCGCGCCGACGACTCGTTCGCGCTCGGCATGGTCGGCGGGCGGCCGGTGTTCGTGCGGATGAACCCCGGCGGCTACGGGACGGTGATGGACACCACGAGCGGCCTGAAGTCCGGCTCCCTCAGACCGCCCCGGCTCCTCCCGGAGACCAGTGACGGCAGCGTGGATCTGCGGCTGCGGTCCCTCACCTGCACCGGATCGGACAACGAGCTGATCGTTTCCGCCTGCTTCCGGCGGGACATCGTCGAAGTCGTGACCCAGACAACCCCGGAAACCGGTATCACCACCGCATACCTTGTGTCCGCCGAAAAGGACCATTTCCTGGTGCGCTGGACCCTCGAAGTGGAGGAGAAGGAAAAGAAGTGGGCCCTCAAATCGAGGGAGGAGAGGAGGACCAAGCTCGGTTCCGACGCGTTCGCCCGCTGGGCGGCCAGGAATCTCACGGTCGGTTCAGGAGTCGTACCTCCCGATCCGGCGCAACTCGTCGGGGCGTCCGCGAGTGACGACGTCCAGCCGGCCCTCCTGCCCGGCCCGCCCCCCGTCGACGACGTCCTGGTCAACGTGAACGACTGGCTCGTCCACTTCGCCGACGGCGGACGCCTGGCGGAGCCGGTGCGGACGGGAGAGGTCGCGCAGGCGGTGCTCGCGCTGCCCGTGGACCGGGACGCGACCGCCGTCGTCACCTCGACGAGCAACGGACAGCCGCTGCGCGTCTGGACCGTCCCCAGACCCACCGGACCGGACACGCCGTTCACGGCCCGGCCCCTCTCCCTCACCCCCGTGTCCAGGACGTATCTCAGGGCGGAGCGCGTGAACGACCGGGTCGTCGTCCTCGGCGCCGCTCCGGGTGACCGCGCCGTCGACGGTGACTCCGGCGAGGAACTCGCCCTGCCGCCGGACGGACCGACGGCCACGCCACGGGGTGTCCCGTCGGACGACGGGCCGCTCCCCACGGCATACGTCCAACTGCCGGGCCCGGACCTTCCCTTGACAGTGAGCGTGACCAGCGAGGGCGTCCTGGCGACCGACTCGCGCACCGGGGCGCTCCTCGGACGCCACCGGGTCCCGCTGACGTTCGCCGTCGGTCTGCGCGGCCTCGACCATGTCGCGGTGGACGTGGCCTGCGTCGCCGGACGGGCGTACGCGGCGACACTGCTGCTGCCCGGGCGGGCCGTCCGGCTGTACGAGATGCCGGGGCTCCGCAAGGCGGGCCGGCTGCGACCGCGCGCGGAGGTCGCGCGAGGCCGCTGGGGACTGGTCATGGCCCTCGGAAACTGGCGCGAGCGGCTGGTCGTCGGCTACGCGTGCGCCGACCGGCGGGTCCTCGTCCAGGACGCCCGGAACCGCGCCACGCTGCTCGACTGGCTGCCGCCGGAAGGACAATCCGTGGTGGGCCTGCGCCTGCTGACGTCCGGCGACCGGCCCGCCGCCGTGATGATCTGCTCCGACGACAGCCTCCACCTCGTCGACGCCGAGCGGCGCACGACCGTGTGCCACATCCCGCTGGGCACCCGTGTCCTGGAGTGGACCGTCGTCGCCGACGACCGCGTCGTGGTGCGCACCCTGGCCGGCCTGATCTGTCTACGGCTCCCGCACCCCGGCTCCTGAACGGCCGGCGGGGCGGCTATCGCGGAGGCGGTTGCAGGGCCTGTTCGAACCAGACGACCTTGCCCGTGCTCAGCCGGGTCGCGCCCCAGCGCAGCGCCAGCTGGTCGACGAGGAACAGGCCCCGGCCGCCCTCGTCGCTGAGCCGGGCGTGCCGCATGCGCGGGATCAGGGGGGAGTCGTCGACGACCTCGCAGCGCAGCACGTCGGTGCGCAGCAGCCGCAGCACGATCGGCCGGGACGCGAAGCGGACCGCGTTCGCCACGACCTCGCTGATCAGCAGCTCCGTCGACTCCAGCAGGTCGTCCAGGCCCCAGCGGGACAGGGTGCGGCGGGTGAGCAGCCGGGCCTGGCCCGCGGTGCGCGGATGCGGGGCGAGATACCAGTACGCCACCGTCTCCGGGCGGATGCCCTCGAAGCGGGCGGCGAGCAGCGCGATGTCGTCGTCGCGGCTCACCGTGCCCAGGGCGCCGAGCGCCTCGTCGCACACCGCCTCCAGTGAGGCGGGCGCGGACCGGGGTGCGCCGGCGAGACGCGTACGCAGCCGCTCGACGCCGGTCAGCACATCCGTCTCCCGGGACTCGACCAGGCCGTCGGTGTACAGCAGCAGCGTGGCGCCGGACGGGGCGTGCATCTCCGTCGACTCGAAGGTGCTGCCGCCGACGCCGATCGGTGTACCCGTCGGCACCCGCAGCAGTTCGGCGCGGCCGTCCGGGTGCAGCAGCAGCGGGGGCGGATGGCCGGCGTTGGACACCAGCAGGCGGTGCAGGACGGGGTCGTACAGCGCGTAGAGGCAGGTCGCGATGTGCTGGCTGCCGAGGCGTTCCGCCTGCTCGTCGAGGTGGTGCAGGACCTCCTCGGGGGGCAGGTCGAGACCGGCCAGCGTCTGCACGATGGTGCGCAGCTGGCCCATGATCGCGGCGGATGTCGTGGAGTGACCCATCACGTCGCCGATGACGAGGGCGACCCGGTTGCCGGGGAGCGGGATCACGTCGTACCAGTCGCCGCCGACCCGTGCGGTCCGCGAGGCCGGCAGATAGCGGCTGGCCAGGCGGACGCCGGTCGGCTCGGGCAGGGACGGCGGCAGCATGGTGCGCTGGAGCGCGTCGGCCATGGACGCCTCGCGGGCGTAGAGCACGGCCTTGTCGATGCCGAGTGCGGTGTGGGTGGCGAGCTGGGAGGCGACGAGGACGTCGTCGCCGGTGAAGGGCGGCCGGTCGGGGCCGCGGAGCAGGGCGACGCTGCCCATGACCTGGCTGCGCCCGCGCAGCGGGGCGATGATCAGGCGGCGGCCGGCCGGGGCGCGGCCCAGCAGTTCGGCCGCGGCGGAGGCGATGCCCGGGGCGTCGCCCAGGGCGGGGCGGCCGGAGTGCAGGAGGTCGGTGAGGGGACCGGGGCCGACGGGGTCGAACACGGCCGGGGGCGACCCGGCGTCCGTCTCCGGGGCGGCGGTGTGCAGGCGCAGCACGGGCGCGATCTCCGGCGGCTCGTCCCCGACGGGGAGCGGATCGCAGAGATGGACGAACGCGGCATCGGCGAACTCCGGCACAGCCGCCCGGCACAGCTCGGCCAGCGTCTCATCGAGATCCATGCCTCGCGCGATACGCCGGGTGGCCGCGTCGAGATAACGAAGCCGATCGGTCTGCGGGCGGGAACGGTTCGCCGGGGGCTGCGGCTCGGCGCCGGGCTGCGGCCGACTCTCCGGCGGCTGCGGCCGGGCTTCCGGTGGGGGGTCCGGGCGTGGGGTGGGGCGGGTTTCAGGGGGTGGGTCCGTGCGGGGGTGGGAGCGGGCTTCCGGGGGCGCGTCCGTTTGTGGGATGGAACGGGCTTCCGTTCGTGGGGTGGGGCGGCCCTCCGGGGGGTGGGGTGGACGGTGTCGTAGCGGTGGGTCCGGGGGCATGGGTGCGGGGCCCGTCGGGGTGTGGCGGGTGGCCCCGGCGGGCTGGTTGCCGGGGCCCTCGTGGGCGACGGGGTGCTTGCTCACGTCGGTCGCTTCTCACTCGCGGCGCGCGCAGCGCAGGAAGATCTGCACCTCGGGCGGGACGTCCGCGCTGGCCGGCGCGTAGCTGTAGGAGGACTCGTCGACGATGTCGAAGCCCGCCGACTCGACCACCCTGCGCAGATCGTCCCGGAGATAGCCGGAGACCCGGATGGTGCTGCCGATGAAGGGGATCGCGAAGTCGTCCACGTCGGCCTCCACCATCGCCAGTACGAACAGGCCGCCGGGCTTGAGCAGCCCATGGATCGTGCGCAGTGCCTGGGGGATCTCCGCGCGCGGCAGCATGAGCAGGGAGAAGAACGCGGCGACCGCGTCGAAGCGGCCGAGGTCGACGGTCCCCCCGGGCCGCAGGTCCGCGATGTCCGCCCGACGGAACTCCGCCTCGGGCACATGGCGGCGGGCCAGCGCGATCATCCCGGCCGACAGATCGACGCCCACGACACCGAACCCGGCGTCGGTCAGCAGCCGCGCCGTCGGCAGCCCCGTACCGCAGCCCAGGTCCAGCACCCGGGACCCGGGCGGCAGTGTCCCGGCGAGCCATTCGGTGGCGGCGACCTGCCCTTCCTTGTGCGGGAACGCCTCGTCGTAGCGATTGCCGATGGCGTCGAAGGCCTCTGCCTGACCCGTGCGGTCGAGGCGCAGGCCGGCGTAGTCGGGCTCGTTGCTCACAGGATCCCTCTCCGATGACCAGTGGTTCATTTTTTCATAGTTCGTACGGCTTTGGCGTGGGCGGTGGCGTGTGCCAGCTGTATGCCACCGCTAGCGTGAAGGCATGCGCGTGCTGGTCGTCGAGGACGAGGAGCGGTTCGCGGACGGGCTCAGGGACGGCCTGGAGGCCGAGGGCTTCGCCGTGGATGTGGCGCGTGACGGTGTGGACGGGCTGTGGCTGGCCCGGGAGAACAGCTACGCCGCGATCCTCCTCGACATCATGCTGCCCGGGCTGAACGGCTACCGCGTCTGCCGGGCCCTGCGGGCCGACGGCGACTGGACCCCGATCCTCATGCTCACCGCCAAGGAGGGCGAGTGGGACGAGATCGAGGGCCTGGACACCGGCGCCGACGACTATCTGACCAAGCCGGTCTCCTACGCCGTACTCCTCGCGCATCTGCGCGCCCTGCTGCGGCGGGAGGCGAGACAGCGGCCCGCGCCGCTCGCGGCCGGCGATCTGCGGCTCGACCCGGCGACCCGGACGGTCACCCGGGCGGGGCGGGAGGTCGAGATCACGGCACGGGAGTCTGCCGTGCTGGAGTTCCTGCTGCGGCGGGCCGGGGAGGCGGTGTCCAAACGGGTCATCCTCGACCAGGTCTGGGGCGACGACTTCGAGGGCGACCCGAACATCGTGGAGGTGTACGTCCGGCGGCTGCGCAACAAGGTCGACCGGCCCTTCGGGCGGGACTCGCTGCGGACGGTGCGGGGGCACGGGTATCGGCTGGTGCCAGATGACGGCTGACGGGGCCGCGTCGCGGCGAGCGGCGGCGGAGCGAGCGGCGGCGGCCGAGCGTGAGGCGGCGGAGGAGCGTGCGGCGGCGGCGCGACGGGCCGCGGCCCGGCAGACGTCGGCCCAGCAGACGTCGGTCCGGCAGACCTCGGCCCAGCAGCAGCGGCGCCTGCGGGCCGTACGGGTGCGGGCCACGCTGATCGCGGTGCTCGCGGTCGCCGTCGCGCTCGTCGGCGGCGGTACGGCCCTCGTGCTGGGGCTGCGGACCGAGCTCAGCAACGACGTACGGGACGCGGCGCGGGCGCGGGCGGAGCAGGTGGCCGCGGTGATCGAGGCGGGGCGGGGGGTGCCCGCGCCGACGGTGGCCGATCCGAACGAGGAGTTCCTCCAGGTCCTCGATGCCCGGGGGCGGGTGGTCGCGGCCAGCGCGAACGTCGCCGGGCGGCCGGCGCTGGCGCGGCTGCGGCCGGGCGGGGACACCTCGGTGGACACCCCGCTCGACGAGGACCCGTTCCTGGTGGTCGCGGTGGGCGCACGCGCCGGGGACCGGGAGCTGGTCGTGCTGGACGGGCGCACCCCGGCCGGGGTCGCCGAGGCCGTGGACACGGTGACGCGGCTGCTGTTCATCGGGGTGCCGGTGCTGCTCGTCCTCGCGGCCGGGGCGACCTGGCTCGCGGTGGGGCGCGCGCTGGGGCGGGTGGCCCGGGCGGAGGCCGCCCAGCGTCGTTTCGTCTCCGACGCCTCGCACGAACTGCGCTCCCCGGTCGCGACCGTACGGCAGCACGCGGAGGTCGCGCTGGCCCATCCGGAACGGGCCGACGCGGGGGCGCTGGCGGGGACGGTGCGCGAGGAGGCCGTACGGATGCAGCGGCTGGTCGACGACCTGTTGCTGCTGGCCCGCGCGGACGAGAGCGGGCTGCTGCGGGACGGCGGGCGGCCGGTGGACCTCGACGACCTGGTCCTGGAGGAGATCCGGCGGCTGCGGACGGCCGCGCCCGGGCTCCGGGTCGACGGGGCGGGGGTGGGGGCGGCGCGGGTGACGGGCGACGCGGAGGCGCTGCGGCGGCTGGTGCGGAACCTGGGGGAGAACGCGGCGCGGTACGCCCGGGAGCGGGTGGCGTTCGGGCTGGTGGACGGGGGTGACGGATGGGTGCGGCTGACCGTGGAGGACGACGGTCCGGGCCTTCCGGAGGCCGACCGGGGGCGGGTGTTCGAACGCTTCGTACGCCTCGACGCGTCCCGCTCGCGGGAGGGCGGCGGGGCGGGCCTGGGGCTGGCGATCGTGGCGGAGGTGGCGTCGGCGCACGGGGGGAGGGCGGCGGTGGAGGGGGCGGACAGGGTGGAGGGGGCGGCGGAGGGTGCGACGGGGGCGCGGTTCGTCGTCAGGCTGCCGTCGGCGGAGTGAGCGGCGGGCTGGGGCGGCGCCGGGGAGGATTTCCCTCGGCGGAAGTGGGGGGAACGGCTGACCCCGAGCGTCGGCTGGGCTAGCCTCGTATCTCTTCTCGGGGGACGAACTGGCGTACGGTGAAGGTGACTTCGGGGGTTCTGTGTCAGACGAGCGGCCGCTGCCACCTGGCTCGGCGAGGAACGAGGCCGCCGCGCTCCGGGAGACCGGCGCCGCCCCGTTGCGGCCCGCCGACCCGGCCCGCGTCGGCCCCTACGCACCGCTCGCCCTGCTCGGCAGCGGCGGCATGGGCCGTGTCTACCTGGCGCGCCCCGCGCACGGCGGCCCCGGCCTGTTCGCCGTGAAGGTGATCCGCCCGGAGTACGCCGAGGACCCTCGCTTCCGGCGCCGCTTCGAACGCGAGGCGTCGGTGCACGGCCGGGTGAGCACGCCGTACACCCCGAGGCTGTGCGGCACCGGCTTCCACGACGAACTGCTGTGGATGGCCACGGAGTACGTCCCCGGAGTCGCCCTGAAGGAGGCGGTGCGCGGCGACGGCGCGCTGCGTCCGCAGGCCGTACGACGCCTGCTGGCGGAACTCGGGGCGGCGCTGGGCGACTTCGCCGCCGCCGGCATCGTCCACCGGGACCTGAAGCCGAACAACGTGCTGCTGTCGGTCAAGGGCACGCACGTCATCGACTTCGGCATCTCGAAGGCCCTGGACGCCGAGGCGCTCACCGGCACGGGCGACCGCGTGGGCACCCCCGCCTACATGTCCCCGGAGTATCTGCGCACCGGCGAGTGCACCCCGGCCTCGGACGTGTTCTCGCTGGCCTGCACCCTGATCTTCGCGGCGACCGGCCACGCCCCGTTCGGCGACGGCACCGGCGTGGACGTCATGCACCGGGTGGCGTTCGAGACGCCCGACCCCGCCCTGCTGACCGAGATCGCGGAGGCGGACGCCGAGCTGGCCGACCTGCTGTCGGCCTGCCTGAGGAAGGACCCGGCCGAACGCCCCACCCCCCGGGACCTCATCAACGCGACCGCCACGGCCCCGTCGAGCTGGCCCGGCCCCCTCGCCGAGCGGATCCTGGCCCGCCAGCGGGCGTACGACACGCTGCGCCGCCGTATCCAGGACCGCCCGGTGCCGCCGCCGGAGCAGCGCCCCGCGCGACGGCCCCGCCGAAGACGCGCCCTGATCGTCGCCGGAGCCGTGACCGTCACCGTCCTGGCGACCGCCGGCCTCCTGCTCCTGCCGCACGACCGCACGCCCGCGCCGGACGCCGCTCCCCCTCCCGGCACGGCCGCGACCACCCCCGCGTCCGCCCCGCACAGCCCCTCGGACGGCGCGTCCCCGGCGGGCGCGCCCCCCGACGAGAACGCCGAGGTCACCCCGGGGGAGGCGGCCCACCCCAGGACCACCCCGACACCCACCCCCACCCCGCGCACCACGTCACCCACCGCGACACCCCCACCCACCGCGACCCCGACCCCGTCGGCCGCGGCCCCCTGGCTCACCGACTGCGCGTACTACGACGGCAGCGGCCGCACCCGCCGCGGCGACACCGGCAAGCGCGTCCAGCAGGTCCAGTGCATCCTCGCCGCCCGCGGCTACGCGGTGCCCGTGACCGGCACCTTCGACGAGCCCACGGAATCAGCGGTACGCACCTTCCAGACCACCCGCTCCCTCCCCCCGACCGGCACGGTGACCCACCCGACGTGGACGGCCTTGCGCGACACCCGGTGACCGCTCGTTCCGGAACCGCTCACCGTCCTGACACGCCGTTCAGCTGTGTTCAGCGTTCGTTCAGCGCCCCCGAGGGACCCTGCCGGAATGGAGGTGGGTGTCATGAAGGCGCAGCGCAGGTGTCTGTGGTCGGGGGCCGTGGTCGGGGCCGTCGTGTTGATGGCGGGGGCTTGTTCCGGGGGTGCCGGTGGGGTGGAGAAGGGGGGTGGTGGGGAGTGTGTGCGGGTGGTGGACGAGCAGACCGGGAAGACCGGGAAGGAGTGTCTGCCGCTCGCGCCCGACAGTGAGCGGGTCGATCTGCAGCAGCCCGTGTTCTCGCGGCCGCGTGCCATCACCAACCCGCTCCACCCCACCAGCGCCGTCCAGCAGGTCGTCATGGGCGGGCAGGCCGACGGCGCGCCGTTCCGGACCGAGGTCAGCCGGCTCGACACGCCCAAGGTCATCACCTGGGGCGGGCGCACCATCAACGCCGTGACCTCGCAGTACGTCGCCTTCGCCGACGGGCGGATCCAGGAGGTCGCCCTCGACTGGTACGCCCAGGCCGACGACGGATCCGTGTGGTACCTCGGCGAGAGCGTCTTCAACTACGAGAACGGGGTCGTCGCCGACACGGAGGGCACCTGGCAGGCCGGACGGCACGGTGCCCCCGGCGCGATGATCATGCCCGCGCATCCGCGGAAGGGCGACGTGTACCGCACCGAGAATCTCCCCGGGGTCGTCTTCGAGCAAGTCACCGTCAAGTCCGTCGACCAGTCCGTCCCCGGCCCGTACGGCACCGTCCACGGCGCGATCACCGTGCATGAACTGCACCTGGACGGCTCCACCGAGGACAAGGTCTTCGCCCCGGGCTACGGCGAGTTCTCCACCGGGGAGGCCAACGGCGACCTGGAGGCCGTCTCCCTCGCCGTGCCGACCGACGCCAAGAAGGCACCGCTGCCGGACCGCCTCGCCGCCCTCGACCGGGCCGCGCACGCCGCGCAGGACGGTGACGTCTCCGCCGCCGACGTCACGGCGGTACGGGACGCGTGGACGGCGTACCGCACCTCGGACGCCGTACCGAAGCTGCTGGAGCGGCAGATGAACCGGGACCTCGACGCGCTCGCGGCGAGCCAGGGCCACGGCCGGGGCGAGGACGCGGTGGGCGCCGCGCTGCGGGTCGCGCAGAACACCACCGATCTGCGGCTGCGCTACGAACCCGTGCGCATCGTCGACCTGGAGCGACTCGGTCTGTGGGCACGGCAGTTGGGGATCGACGCGGCCGCCGGGGACAAGGGGTCGGTCGCCGGGGACGTCACCAGCCTCGAACTCGTCTGGCAACGCGTGCGGGACGGCTCCACCGCCTCGGCGGCGGTCACGGCCCGGCTGGGCGAGGCTCGCGACGCGGCGGACCGCAAGGACATGGCGGCGGCGCAACGGGTGGCGCCGCGGCTCGTGGCCGCCCTCGCGAAGGTCCGGACGTCACAGGGTTGACCGCCCGGGTGGGGCCTCACAAGAGTGACCGCGGTCGTCCTCACGCCCCCAGCGGGTCCAGTTCCAGCGGCTGGATGCGGCCCTCCAGCATCGCGCCCAGGCCCTGGGCCGCGCAGATGTCGGGGCGTTCGGCGATGTGTACCGGCATGCCGGTGGCCTGGCGGAGCATCTGGTCGAAGCCGGGCAGCAGCGCCGAGCCGCCGACCATCATGATCCCCCGGTCGGCGAGGTCGGCGACCAGGTCCGGCGGGCAGACGCGCAGCACCTTGCCGATGCCGTCGAGTACGGCGGTCAGCGGGGTCTGGATGGCGTCCCGTACGGCGGCGGTGTCGACCTGCACGGAGCGGGCGAGGCCGGTGGCGACATCGCGGCCGTGGATCTCGGTGGACGCCGGCCCGTGCGGGGTGAGGCCGTTGCCGGAGAGGGCGAGCTGGAGCGGTCGTACGGACTGGCTGGGCAGCATCAGCTCGTGTTCGTGGCGCAGGTGCTGGACGATCGCGTGGTCCACGGCCTCGCCGCCGACGGGGATGCGTTCGGCGGTGACGATGGAGCCGAGGGAGAGGACGGCGACCTGGGTCGCGGCGGCCCCGCACACCATGATCATGGTGGCCTCGGGGCGCTCTACGGGCAGTCCGCAGCCGACGGCGGCGGCGATCAGGGTCTCGACCAGTTCGACGCGCCGGGCGCCGAGGCCGACGAGGGTCTCGATGGCGGCGCGCTGGGCCAGCGGGTCGGCGTCGTGCGGGGTGCAGGCGGCGGCCCGCAGGAACGGCTTGCGGCGCAGCTGGCGGCGGATCTTGTCGCCGAGGAGGTGGCGCAGCATGCGCTGGGCCATCTCGATGTCGACGACCGTGCCGCCGGAGACGGGCCGGACGACGCGGATGTAGTGCGGGGTGCGGCCGGTCATCTTCTCGGCGAACTCACCGACCGCGATCAGGGCGCCGGTACGGGTGTTGACGGCGGCGGCGGACGGCTGGTCGACGACGAGTCCGGCACCCTTCACGTACACCCGCGTCCGCGCCGCTCCGAGGTCGACGGCGAAGTGGCAGCGGCGCAGCTGCTCCAGACTGGCGGTCATTTCCAGGTCCTCCCGAGACGCAGACCGTGGGCCGCCGGGCGGTCGGCCTCCTTACGCATCGTGCGAGGGCGGGGGGACGGGCGCCTTTTCAGATGGGCCGGGCGGGGTGCCGCTGAATGGGGGTTTTGTCTCATATGCCCCAAATAAGTTTCACATAAGCCGACCCTGCGGCGACCTGTCGGGGCGTCAGAGCCGGCGCGCCGCCTCCAGCAGCGGCGTCAGCGAACGCACCGTGACCTCGCACCCCGCCTCGCGCAGCCCCTGCTCGACGGTCGGATTGCGGGCGAGGCCGACGAAGCCCAGGCCGAGGCGCTGGGCGGCGCTCAGTTCGGCGATGGTGGAGCCGATGAGGAGGGCGGGCGAGGCGTGGTGGCCCAGCACCTTCTGGAGCGAGTAGGGGTGCGGCATCAGGAGGTTCAGGTCGTCGGGGCGGCCATGGACGCCGGTGAGGGGCAGACCGTGCGGTCGCGCGTACCGGTGCACGGCCTCCTCGTCGGCGTCCGTCACGACGAACACCGGGCGACCCGACTCGTGCAGCGTCCGGATCAGGGTGCCGGAGTGATGCGTGGTCGGCGCGTCCGGCACTGCCCGCAGCTCCAGCTCGGCGAGGCGACGGCTCAGCACCGGACCGCATCGCTCGCGGGCGAACACCCGCAGCACGTCCAAGGGGTGCACCAGGGACTCCCGCGCCGCCGCCACGGCCAGCGGACGGCCCGTCAGCGCGTCCTCGGGGTCCCGGTGCTCGGCGGCGAGCGCCAGCAGCTCCAGCGCGGCCTCCCGTGCGCTCGCCGCCGTGAACAGCCGGGTGACGGGCCCGTCGAAGCCGAGCACGACGGTCCGGGCCTCGGCGAGCAACTCGGCGAGGGGGCGGGGGGAGGCGGCCGGCCGGCGCAGCTCGGGCGCCGGGGCGTACTCGGGTGCCAGCTCGACCTCGCAGGTCACCGCGAGCCCGGGCACGGGCCAGGTGCCCAGCTCGTGCTGGAGGGCGCGCTGGGCGCCGACCGCGCGGCGCGGGGAGTGGCGGCGGGTGATGAGGGACGCCGCCTCCCGGAAGTGCGCGAAGAGCTGCCCGGCGACGCCCTCCTGGAAGTGCGCGAAGACCTGCCCGGTGACGTCCGACGTGCTCCAGTGCACGAAGGCGACCGGGTCGGCGACCCGCCAGGACAGCTCCACGGCGGCCGTGAACTCGCCCTTGCCCGAGCTGGGGAGGGAGAGACGGCGGGAGGCGTGCCGCGGGGTGAGGTCGACCTCGTAGTACGTCACGGGGCCGCCGCGGGGCTCGGCCGGGTTGAGGAGGGTCAGCGGACCCTCGGGGCCGGTGTGGACGATCGCGGTCCGGCCGGGGGAGGGGAGGCCGAGCCGGTCGAGGGCGGGGGCGATGAAGGGGCCCTTCACCAGGTCGTGCTGTTCGGGGCCGGGCCAGGACCAGGCGGTGATCTCCCGGTCCTCGCCGAAGACGGGATGCAGGTGGTGCGGTCCGCCGGCGGCGGAGCTGCGGGTGAAGGCGTCGTAGAGGGCCGGCGGCACGAGGACCATGACGGGGCTCGGCGGTCCGAAGCCCCGGTCGGGCCCGAACGACACGATGAGTCGCGGCTCCGCGGTGAGCGTTCTCCAGTGGCCCGGCAGCCAGCGCAGAGCGGCGACGAGGACGGGCAGCAGGTCGGCGTCGGGGTCGATGGTGACGACGTAGCCGTCGGGACGCACGCGGATCTCGAACTGCTGGGCGGTGAGGGCGCCGCGGGCGAGGACCTGGTCGACCGCGTATTCGAGGGTGATACGGGTCTCGGGGCGGCCGGAGAGATCGGTGTCGGTCTCGAAACGCAGGACGGCGGGCGGGGCGTGCTCCCCCAGGGCGGCCCGGAAGTCCTCCCGGACGGCGCGCAGGCGGACGCGGGCGGCTTCGGCGGCCGGGCCGGGGACGCCGTCGAGGGGGTCGCCGTGGAAGAGGTCGAGGGGGGAGAGCAGCGGATCGCCGGGGGTCCGGGCGTCCGAGTCCCGCGACAGGCGCGCGTGCGCGTCCTCGGCGGCGTACGCGTCGACGTAGGCGTCCGGCAGGTGCAGCGCGTACCCGTCCGACGTGGCGGCGACGGTCCCGGGACCCAGGAACCGGGCGAGTTTCCGGGCCAGCGTGTCGATGCGGTCGTGGGCGGTGGCCTCGTCCGGGTGCTCCCACAGGCCCCGCGCCAGCTCGTCGTACGTCACCCGGCGGCCCCGGGCGAGGACGAGCAGGCACAGCAGCGCCTGCACCTCGGAGGAGGGGGTGGCGAACGTGCGGTGGCCGGGGCGCAGGACGTCCAGCGGGCCGAGCATGTGCACGCGCGGCCGGTGGTCGGTGTCCGGGTGCGGCGGGCGAGGCGTCTCGTCGAACAGCCCGCTCAGGTACCGCTCGAAAGCGGCCAGGTCCTCGGCTGTGTCCCCGCCCAGGGACTCCTCGCCCAGGGCGACGCTGCTGAGCACCACGGTGCCGTCCGGCCGGAGCAGCACTCCGTTGCCGCCGCGCTCCCCCCGGACCAGGCCGTGCGCGTGCAGGGCCCGCAGGCCGAGGGCGCCCTGCTCCGCCAGACGCGTGAGGACCGGGTGCGAGACCCCGCTGCCCTTCGTGAGCTCGGTGAGCGTCACGCCGTCCATGAACTCCGTGATCAGATACGGTCGTTGGCCCTGGAAACCGAAGTTGAGCACCCGCGGCAGATGCGGGCTGTCGATCCCCTTCAGCGTCTCGGCCTCCCGCAGGAACCGCTCCCGCCGGACGTCCTGCGCGGGATACAGGTGGATGACGATGCGCTGCCCGGTATCACTGTCGATCGCGTCGAACAGGTCGGGCCCGCCCCCGGCCTCCGGCCCCGGTACGGTCTCCGTCGCCGTCCCGCCCAGCCGCCGTACCGTCTCCTCCCGGACCGTCGCGAACGCCGCGTCCCCCTCGGTCCGGGCCCGGAACTCGCCCGCCGCCGCGCCCGCCCGCTCGTCGATGAGGCCGCCGACCCGCGCCAGGAACTCCCGCGTCCGGCCCCGTGCCGTACGCGGCAGCGTCCGCAGCAGCAACTCCCGCACCCCGTCACGGAATTCATAGGACCCCGGCGGCCCGGCGGAGGCCCGCAGCATGCCGCTGAGGATCACCTCCGCCAGATGCTGCGGCCGCGGGTCACGGTCCACCGTGCGCTGCACCAGCCGCATCACCGGCACCGACGGCACCGCCAGCGCCAGATGCCCCGCCAGCCGGAACGCCTCCGGTGAGGCGGTGGCCCGGAAGCGCAGCACCAGGTCCTGGGCGGAGGCGGCGGCGAGGTCGGGTGCCGCGTCGGCCGGGGCCTGGGGTGCCGTCGGCAGCCAGGCCGCCGCGCCGGGCAGTCGGCCGCCGCCCGGATCCGCCAGCAGGGACGCCCAGTTGGCCAGCCAGGGCGCGCCCGGCTCCAGCACCGGCAGCGGTACGGCCCCGCGCGGCGGGGGCGCGGTGTCGGGGTCGTACGGGGTGAAGGCCAGGGACGCCGTCGGGGCCGCCGCCCCGGGGGGCGAGAGCAGGCCCGGTGCGGCGGGCAGCGCGGTGGTCGGCCACAGGTGTTCGGGCAGCGGCTGTACGACGGCCAGCGGCATCCGGGTCGCCCAGCGTCGCAGGCGCGCGTACCAGAGGTCACCGGCCGTGCCGGGGCGCCACTGCGGGCCCATGCAGTCGCTGACGATCAGCGTGATGGTCCGGCCGTCCGCCGGGTCCGGGACGTGCCGGGCGCGGCCGTCGGGGGTGGCCGGGTGCAGGGTGACCGTGCGGAAGACGCCCGACTGGGCCAGCACGGTGTGCAGTTCGCGCACCAGCGGCCACCAGATGGGCATGGTCGGGCCGATGTCGTGCACCAGGTTGAGCCGCAGCCAGCGGTCGTGCGCGGGGCGCAGCACCGGCAGCCATATGTCGGGGTGCGCGCCGAGCCGTGCGATGCGGTCGGCCGTGGCGCGCTCGTCCAGCAGCCGGGCGCCGGGCGTGGGCACGCTCCGCTTCAGGGGGCGCAGGGCCCGCTGGAGGGCGAGGGGGCGGTGCAGCATCGGCGGGGCGGGCGTGAGGAGGGGCGAGTCCGCGCCGCTTCCGTCGTCCGCGCCGCTTGCGTCGTCCGTGCCGGGCGCGGTGGCGGGCCGAGGGGCGGGCAGGTGCAGGGGGACGCGGGGTACGGGGGACTGCTGGGGGAGCGGGGTCGCGGTGGGGGGCGGGGTCGGCCGGGTGTCCTGGACGTCCGGGGCCGTGGCGGGCCCTTCCGGGGCGGGCGCCGGCTCCTGCCCGGAGCGCTCGGACTCCTCCAACTGCCGTGCCAGCCACACCAGTTCCGCCAACTCGCGGGGCGTGGGCATGACCTCCGCGCCCGCACCGGCGGCCCGGGCGGCAGCGGCCAGCACCTCGGCGAGCCGCGCCGGCGCGAACGACCCACCGGGCGGTTCCCCGGAACTCCCTTCGTCGGAGATCCCCTGGTGCTCGTCCTCCTCAGAAGCCATCGCCGTCCGCCGCGGTGCTCAGGTACGGCATCAGCTGCCGGGCCATCGCGTCCCGGGATTCCGCGTCGAGGCCCGCCACCCCCGTGAGGTAGATGGCGTTCAGGAGCTGGTCGGTGGCGAGTTCACCGGACTTCGAGCGGGCCAGGAAGCGGTCGATCAGGGGTTCCGCCTCGGCCGCCGGAGTGCCGAGGTGCGCGCGCACGATCTCGGTGAGCTGGGCGCGGTCGGGCCGCAGCAGCTGCAGCCGGACACAGCGGCGCAGGAAGGCGGGCGGGAACTCGCGTTCGCCGTTGCTGGTCAGCACCACGAAGGGGAAGGCCCGGCAGCGGACCCGGCCGCGGGTGACGGTGACCGGGGCGTCGGTGCCGTCGACGAACACCTCGGCCGTGCCGGCGCCGTCCGCCGAGCGGTGGGTGGTGCGCAGGAGTTCGGGGATGTCGTACTGGCCCTCCTCCAGCACGTTCAGCAGGTCGTTCGGCAGGTCGAGGTCGCTCTTGTCGATCTCGTCGACGAGCAGCACCCGGGGCCGTTCGTAGGGGAGGAGGGCGGTGCCGAGGGGACCGAGGCGGAGGTGGTCCTCGACGCCGCTGTGCGACGGTTCCTCCTCCGGCCCGCGCCACGCCTCCCGCCGGGCCGCGTAGAGGCGGGACAGCGGATCGTACTGGTAGAGCCCGTCGGCGAGGGTGCTGCGGCTGGTGATGTTCCACCGCAGCACCGGCCCGAGGCGCAGCTCGCGGGCGACGGCGTAGGCGAGGGAGGACTTGCCGGTGCCGGGCGGGCCGGTGACGAGCAGGGGCCGGCGCAGCACGAGCGCGGCGTTGACGAGCTGGACGCTGTCGGGCGTGGCGACGTAGGTGCGGGCGCGGTGGACGCGGTCGGGGGAGACGGCCGCCTCGTCGTCGGTGTCCCGGGGCGGCGACAGGACGGGCTCGCCGTCGAACGCCCGCCAGGGCGGCGGCGCGGGCAGGCGGTCGATCCCGTCGTGGGGTTCGCTGCTGCCGGTGTAGACGGACCAGTGCGGCATGGGAGGTACTCCGGTCTCCGTTCCTGTTCTCGTACGGTGCTCAGGCCACCGGCGACCGGGCGGGTGCCGTCGCTCCGGCGTGGGGGTCGGTGAACACCCGGGGATCGTCCCAGACCAGCTGGATGCCGCGGGCCCAGTGTCCCTCCTCCGCGTCGGCCTCCAGCCGCAACTCCCAGACACTGCGGGGGAGTTCGGCGGGCGACCGGCCGGTCGTACGGGCGTCCAGCTCGTCCAGGAACTCCTTGCCCGTACAGCCGTCCCCGCCCGCGCACGGTTCCCCTCCCGGTCCGTCGCCGCAGCCGTCGCGCGACCAGACGACGAGCGGGGCGGGCGCGGTGAGCGAGGTGTCGAAGTGGGCGCGGACGGCGGCGGGCGCGGCGGCGAACCCCACCCCGCTGGCGTCCGACTGCAGCAGCCGGGCCCGCAGCCGCCCGGCGGGCTCGCCGGAGCCGCACTCCACGCGGTGCATCCGGGCCCCCGGCCGTCCGTCGAGGCCCTTCCAGGCGCGGGTGAGCAGATGGCGGGTGCTGGCCTTGCGGCGCGCCTGGGCGGTGACGACGAGCGGATAGCGGCAGCCCAGCGGGGTCGTGTCGTCGGGGCCGAGTTCCCAGCGGTCCACGTCCAGGTCGATCCAGTCGCGGGGCAGCGCGAAGGCGATCAACTCGTCGGATCCGGGCGTCAGATAGTCGAAGGCGGCCTCGATGCGCTCCTGCACGTAGGCGCGCAGCCCGGACTGCGGGACCGTGTCCGCGTCGACCGGATGCCGGCGGCCCCCGCTGAACGCGGACACCTCCACCCGCACCAGGTCGTCGCCCGCCCCGCTGTGCTGGAGGTCGACGAGGATCGGGGACCAGTCGGGCGCGGCGGACGGCTCGGCCGGGGCGCGGAACAGGGCCTCCACACGGTCGGCGAAGCGGGCCACCGTCGCCGCCGCGTCCGGGCCGTCCAGCTCGCACAGCACGAACAGGGCCGCCGACCACAGGGAGTCGAAGCCGTCCTCCGGCGGCTCCGGGTCCCAGGGGCCCATCACGGCCCGGTACAGCCGTACGGGATCGCAGTCGACGCCCGCGCGCACCGCACGCTCGACCAGGGCGCGCAGCCGGGTCCGGTCGGCGCTGCGGTGGCCGGCGGTGGGGACCAGGCCCTCCAGGCCGGGCCAGTAGCGGGCCATGACCTCGGTGGGCATCATCCGCCCGTTGCGCACGTCCCGGGCGCCCGCGGCGGCGGTGACCATGCCGACGACCTCGCCGGTGTCGACGAGGGCGACCGCGGCGCCGCTGAAGCCGGCGGCGAGCGGCTGGCCGTCGGACTGCCAGGCCTCCAGCTGGATCCACTCCCGGCTGATCAACTGGGGTGCGGTGATGCGGTATTCGGCGAGGGTGCCCTCGTCGAAGCCGGCCGGGTAGCCGTACACGACGAGCCGGCGCGGGGCGGGGCCGTGCGCGGCGCCGGCGGGGGCCAGCGCGGCCGGGGCGATCGGCACCTCGCGCTCCAGCTCCAGGACGACGAGGTCGCCGAGGTCGGTGCCGGCCTTGGGGTCCCAGCCGCCGTGCGCCACGACCCGCGCCGGGACCGGGGCGGAGCCCGGCCGCTCGGTGAAGGTGACCGTCAGCCCGTCCGGCGGACTGTGGTGGACGACGTGCGCGCAGGTCAGGACCGTGCGCGGGGTGACCAGGAAGCCGGCGCCGGCCACCTCGCCCGCGCTCTCGACGCGGGCGTGCCACTCGGCGCTCTGCAGGCGGAGGCCGTCGCTCTTCATCAGGAGGCCGTCGGCTCCTCCGCGCCCGGGGACCAGGTCAGTTTGACCACCAGGTGGCCCTCCGCCGTGCCCTTGGCGATGATCGCGCCGGTCTCGGCGGACAGCTTCACCCCGAACTCGATCTCGACGCCGTCGGGCCGCAGGGAGCCGTCCCGGAAGACCCGCAGCGCCGACTGGGCCGCCGCGCGCACCCCGTCCAGGGCGCTCTCGAATGTGCGGGTCGCCTGGACCGCGCCGTCGCCGCGCGACACGAGCCGGGATCCGCTCCGCTCCTCGACGGTCTCGACGGAGACCACGGCCCCGTCCTCGGTCGTGAACTCGACCAGCCCTTCCATGACTTCCCCCGTCGTTCCGCGGCGCTGTGCGCCCCCATTGTTACGGACGGTGCAGGGGATTGTCCGGTGATCTCCGCCGGCCCGCCCGCCGCACTGGCGGAAACCCGCCACGACGCCTTCTCGCCGCGCACGGTCGAGCCGTTGGCACCACCGGCACCCCGACACTCGTCGCACGCGGAACTTCCCCCGAAGAAGAGAGGCGTGGATGAGGAGCAGAGGACCAGTCGGACGCCAAGCGATCCTCCTGTCCGCCGGGCTCGTGATCGCGTTGCTGCCAACTCCCCCGGCCCAGGCGGCATCTGAGACGCCGTCGGCACCGGCGCGGGCGGCCCGCACGGTGACCCTCGTCACCGGCGACGAGGTCACCGTCACCGACCTGCCCGGCGGGAGGAGGACGGTCACCGTCGAACGCCCGCCGGGCGCCCCGGGAGCCGTCCGCACCCAGACCGACGACGGCGAGATCACCGTCGTCCCGGACGAGGCCCGCCCCTATCTGCGCGCCGGCACCCTCGACCGACGGCTGTTCGACGTCAGCGCGTTGATACGTCAGGGACTCACCGACTCCGCGACGGCCGAACTGCCCCTGATCCTCACCTACGCCAAGGGCGCCAAGGGCGCCCAGACCGTCACCCCGCGCTCCGCCGAACGGACCCGGACCCTGCCCAGCATCCGCGGCGCCTCCGTCGAGGCCCGCAAGGGACGGGAGTTCTGGACGGAGTTCACCCACCGGGACAGCGGCATCGGCAAGGTCTGGCTCGACGGGCGCGTGCACGCCGACATGGCCGAAAGCAACGCCCAGATCGGCACACCGGCGGCCTGGGACAAGGGCCTGACCGGCAAGGGCGTCACCGTCGCCGTCCTCGACACCGGTGTCGATCTCGGCCACCCCGACCTCAAGGACCGGGTCGTCGCCGCCAAGAGCTTCGTCGAGGGCCAGGAGGTCGCCGACCGCGACGGCCACGGCACCCACGTCGCCTCGACCGTCGGCGGCAGCGGCGCCGCCTCCGACGGCAGAGAGAAGGGCGTCGCGCCCGGAGCCGCGCTCGCCGTCGGCAAGGTCCTGAGCGACCAGGGCTCCGGCAGCGAGTCGCAGATCATCGCCGGCATGGAGTGGGCCGCCCGCGAGGTGCGCGCCGACGTGATCTCCATGAGCCTCGGCTCCACCGAGCCCAGCGACGGCACCGACCCGATGGCGCAGGCCGTGAACACCCTCTCCGCCGAGACCGGCGCCCTGTTCGTCATCGCCGCCGGCAACACCGGCGCCCCCTCCTCCATCGGCTCGCCCGGCGCCGCCGACGCGGCGCTCACGGTCGGCGCCGTCGACTCCGCCGACGAGGCCGCGTACTTCACCAGCGCCGGCCCCCGCCACCTCGACAACGCGCTCAAGCCGGACGTCTGCGCCCCCGGCGTCGACATCCTCGCCGCCCGCTCCCAACTCGCGCCCGGCAGCGGCTACTACACCTCCCTGAGCGGTACGTCGATGGCGACCCCGCACGTCGCCGGGGTGGCCGCGCTCCTCGCCGAGGAACACCCCGACTGGACGGGCGCCCGCCTCAAGGACGCGCTGATGTCGACGTCGAAGCGGCTCGACGCCCCCGCCTACACCCTGGGCGCGGGCCGGGTCGACGTGCCCGCCGCGACCGCCGCGACCGTGACGGCCACCGGCAGCGCGGACCTGGGCTTCCACCGCTGGCCGTACGAGGCGGACAAGCCGGTGACGAGGACGATCACCTACACCAACTCGTCCGACACGGACGTGCGGTTGAGGCTCTCCGCGTCCAGCGACGTGGCCGTCCTCGCCGACTCCGAGCTCACCGTGCCCGCGCACGGCACCGCGTCCACCACCGTCACCGGGGACGGCGCCCGGGCCGCCGTCGGCGCCACCAGCGGGCAGATCGTCGCCACCGACGCGACCGGAACGCCCCTCGCCCACACGGCCTTCGGCCTGGTGAAGGAGGAGGAGCGGTACACGCTCACCGTGCACGTCAAGGACCGCGACGGCGCCCCCGCGGCCGCCGATCTCACCGTCCAGCGGCTGGCGGAGGGCGCCGACGCCTCCCCCGAGCGGGTCGGCGACTCCGGGACGCTGCAGCTGCGGCTCCAGCCGGGGACGTACAGCGTGACGTCCTTCCTCGACGTGCGCGGCGGCCACGGCGCCGACTCCCTGGGCCTCGGCTTCCTCGCCGCCCCCGAGATCGTGCTCGACCGGGACCGTGACGTCACCCTCGACGCAAGGACGTTGCGCGAGATCAGGGCGGCCGTCGACCGGCGCGCGGAGACCCGGCAACTGCTCATGGAGTACGACCGCTCGGCGCACGGCAACGATCTGTTCGGGGCCGTCATGGTGCCGGTGACGTACGACAGCGTCTTCGCCGCCCCCACCGACCGGGTCACGCAAGGCACCTTCGAGTACCGGACGGTGTGGCGGCTCGGCCAGCCGCTCCTCGAGGTCAAGGGCGTCGGCGAGGCGGTCGTCCAGCCCGGCTCGACGCTGACCGACGGGCGCTCCAGGCTGCCGGTCGTGGACGTCGGCGACGGACCCTTCACGGGGGCCACGGGCAAGGCGGCCCTCGCCCGGCTCACCGACGGCACCGACCCCGCCGCGCTCGCCCGGGCCGCGCAGGACGCGGGCGTGCGCGCGCTGTTCGTCACCGACGACGCGCCCGGCCGGCTCACCGCCTGGTGGGGCGCGGACGACGGCACCGACCGCCCGTTCGTCATCGCCACCGTGAACGCGGCCGACGCGGCCCGGCTGCGCGCCTCCGGCACCGCCGACATGACCGCGACCCGCGACACGCCCTATGTGTACGACCTGTCGGACGGCCACCCCGGCGCGATCCCGGACCGCGACCTGACCTACGCGCCGACCGGCCGCCAACTCGCCGCACTGGACGTCGCGTTCCACGCGGTGAAGCCGGTCGACGGCGGCGAGTTCCGCTACTCGATCACCGGCGCCTTCCCCATCGGCGTCGGATTCCTGGAGCGGATCGACTACCCCGCCCACCGCACGGACTACGTCTCCACCGCCCCCGGCCAGCTCTGGCACGAGTCCGTGACCGCCGCCTCCGGCGCCCTGGAGGAACGCTCGGGCCTCGTCACCTACCGGGGCGGCACCCGGCCCTCGCTCCACTGGTTCCGGCCCGTCTGGCACCCCTGGCTCGGCACCGGCCTCGGCTGGGGCCAGCAGCGCTCCGGCAGCGTCATCCAGCTCAACACGCCCGGCTGGGGCGACTCCGGGCCCGACCACACCGGGTTCGGCGACGTGTGGAGCGACGAGACCGGCATGACCCAGACCACCGAGGTCTTCCTCGACGGGACGTCGGTCGACCGGCGCCGGGGCAGCGGGGCGTATGTGTGGGACGCGCCCGCCGACGAGCACACCTACCGGGTCGTGACCGACACCGCCCTCGACGCCGGCCGCTGGGAGCTTGCCACCCGGGGCCACGCGGAGTGGACGTTCCGCTCGGCGGCCACCCCCGAGGGCCGGTGGACGTATCTGCCGCTCATCAACCTCGCCATCGACGTGGACACCGACCTCGCCGGAGACGTCCGGGGCGGCACCCGGGTGCCCGTCACGATCGGCGCGGAGTACGTCGAGGGCGCGCCGGACACCGGGACCCTGGCCGGCCCGCGGCTCGACGTGTCGTACGACGACGGGGCGTCGTGGCAGCCGGTGCGGCTCACCAGCGGCCGGGGCGCGCTGACCGTGCCCCGCACCGCGGCGTACGTGTCCCTGCGCGCCTCGGCGGCCGACGACCGGGGCGGCTCGGTGACGCAGGAGATCATCCGGGCGGTGGGGGTGCGCTAGGGCCTCTCTTCCGGGGCGGCGATGCCCTGGACCACCCCCAGCTCCACCAGGTCCTGCGGGCGGATGCGGAGCTGGTCCGCGGTCGCCTCGGCCTCCTCCGGCCGCCGTTTCAGGATCGCGGCGGCCAGTTCGGGGGCGATCACGGAGAAGTAGCTGTCCGGGGTGACCCAGGTGCGGCCCGGGGACGCCAGCGCGAGCGCGCCGCCGGAGCCGCCCTCCCCGACGACCAGCGTGGTGACCGGGATACGGGTGGTGGCCACGGCGCCGAACAGGTCGGCGATCGCCGGACCGGCGCCCTGCCGTTCCGCCTCCGCGTCGTTCGCGGCGCCGGGCGTGTCCACCAGGGTCAGCACCGGGATGCCGAGCCGGTCCGCGAGCCGGATCAGCCGGGTCGCCGTACGGTACCCGGCGGGACGGGTGGCGCCACCGGTCTGCGCCGCGTACGCGACCGTGCGGCCGTCGCGCTCGCCGAAGCCGCACAGCATGCCGTCCGGGTCGCTGCCGCCGCAGCGGTCGCCGCCGAGAGCGGCACGCCGGGTGAAGTAGGCGTCCAGGTAGCGTCCGGCGCGGGGGCGTTCGGGGGAGCGGGCGCGCCGGACGGCGTCCCAGCCGGTGACCGGCGGATCGGTCGCGCCGAGGGCCCCCGGCACAGGAGCCGGGCCGTCCCCGGCACCCCCGTTCGCGCCTCCGGTCAGCAGCCGGAGCCACAGCCCCAGCGTCTGCCGCAGCTCCCCGGGCGGTACGACGGCGTCGACCGAACCCGCCGCCACCTGGGCCTCGGCCGTGTACGCGGCCGGGTCGGCGTCCGGCGGCCGCACCCGGGAACCCGCGAAGCCGATCTGCGCGCCGGGCAGCGCCAGGACCACGTCCGCGCCGGCGCCCAGGGTGGCCCAGCCGCCGCCGGTCGTCGGGTCCCGGACCACGGCGATCTGCGGCAGGCCGGCCGCCCGGGTGAGCGCCGACTCGCGGGCCACGCGCTGGAGTTGGGTGAGGGCGAGCATGCCCTCCTGCATCCGGCTGCCCCCGGTGGCGACCAGCGGGACGACCGGCAGGCGGTGCGCGCGGGCGTGCCCGTGCGCCGCCTCCAGCCGGTCGCCGGTGCGTTCGCCGAGGGAGCCGCCGAGGAAGCCGAACTCGAAGGCGATCAGGACGGCACGGGTGCCCTCGACCGTGCCGGTGCCGCAGACGACGGACTCGGACTCGCCGGTACGGTCGGCGGCACGGGCCCGGGAGGCGCCGTAGCCACGCCAGCCGAGGGGGCCGTCGTCGGCCACACTCGGCGGCGGATACGGCAGTTCCTCGAAGTCGTCGGTGATCAGGGCGAGGGTCGCGCGGGCGCCGGGTCGGTGGGTCACGGGGTCAGGGCCCGCTTCATGATCTTCCCCATGTCGTTGCGGGGCAGGACGTCCAGGTAGCGCACCACGCGGGGCCGCTTGTGCGGGGCGAGCCGGGAGGCCACGTGGTCGGCCAACTCGGCGGCCGCGGGCGGGGCTTGGGGATCGGCAGGGACGACCCAGGCGACGATCCGCTCACCCAGGTCGGCGTCGGGCTCCCCGGTGACGGCGGCCTCGGCGACCCCGGGGTGTTCGAGGAGGGCGTTCTCGATCTCACCGGCGCCGATCTTGTAACCCCCGCTCTTGATCAGGTCGGTGGCCTTGCGGCCGACGATCCGCACATACCCGTCGGGATCCCGCACCGCCATGTCACCGGTGCGGAACCAGCCGTCGGAGGTGAAGGCGGCGGCGGTGGCGTCGGGCCGGTTGAGGTACTCGGTGAAGAGATGCGGCCCGCGCACCTGGATCTCCCCGACGCTCTCCCCGTCGTACGCGCCGATGAGCGACCCGTCCTCCTCCACCAGCCGCAGCTCGACCCCGGGCAGCGGCACGCCGACCGTTCCCGGCCGGGCCTCCCCGTCGGCGCGGATGCTGGTGTTCATCAGGGTCTCGGTCATGCCGTACCGCTCGATGACGCGCCGCCCGGTCGCGGCGGCGATCCGCTCGTGGTCGTGGACGGGCAGCGCGGCCGACCCGGACACCAGCAGCCGGGCCCCGGCCAGCGCCTTGACCAGCTCGGGGTCGCCGTCGAGCGTCTCCGCGAGGCGGTGGTACATGGTCGGCACGCCGAAGAGCATGGTGGCGCCGGTGTTCAGCTCCCGCGCGACACCCTCCGGGGAGAACCGCCCGAGGTGCCGTACGGCCCCGCCCCGCCGCAGCGGCCCGAGCACCCCCAGTACGAGCCCGTGCACATGGAACAGCGGCAGCCCGTGCACCAGCACGTCGTCGCCGGTCCACCGCCAGGCGTCGGCGAGGGCGTCGAGGGTGTGCGCGAGGGCCCGGCGGGGGAGGACGGCGCCCTTGGGCGGGCCGGTGGTGCCGGAGGTGTAGACGACGAGGGCGGGTGCGCCGGCGTCGATGTCCTCGCCCACGAAGGTGAACCGCTCCCGCACGTCGACGTCGATCCGCTCGAAGCCGGCGAGGGCGTCGGGCAGTCGCTCACCGGGAGCCGCCAGCACCGCCCCGGGCGCGCTGTCGCCGAGGATGTGGGCGAGCTCCTTCTCCCCCGACTTCGGATTGAGCGGCACGGCGGCGGCCCCGGCGAGCAGCACGCCTGTCACCCCGACGGCGGTCTCGACGGCCGGGGTGGCCCACACGGCCACCCGCCCGAGCCCTCGGACCCGTTCCGCGACGGCCCCGGCGGCCCCCGCCAGCTCCGCGTACGACAACGACGACTCCCCGAACCGCAGCGCCAGCCGGTCGCCGGGATCTTCGGTCAGGGCCGGAAAGAGAGAAGTCACGGGCGCGCTCCTTGGACTCGGCGGACATCGACGACGTTAGTCTGCGGGAGATCGCTCAGTCGTTTGAGGAGGTTCCTCGCCGTGGCCCGTATCGCGCTCGTCACCTACGACCCCGGGCCCGAGCCCAGCTACGACACGGACCTCCCCCTGCTGGTGCGGGAGCTGGTGGCGGCCGGCGCCGACGCGGAGAGCGTGCACTGGGACGACCCCGGGGTCGACTGGGCCTCGTACGATCTCGCCGTCCTGCGTTCCACCTGGGACTACAGCTGGCGCGCGGAGGAGTTCGCCGCGTGGCTGGAACGGTGCGCCCGGGTCACCCGGCTGGCCAACCCGGTGGACATCGTGCGCTGGAACGCCGACAAGCGCTACCTCGGGCAGCTCGCCGAGGCCGGTGTGCCCACCGTGCCCACCCGCTATCTCGCCCCCGGCGATCCGGCCGACCTCCCCGCCGACCACGAGTACGTGATCAAGCCGACCTCCGGCGCCGGCGCCCGCTTCGCCGCCCGCTACACCCCCGACGAACACGACACGGCCCTACGGCAGCTGGAGCGCATGCACGCCGAGGGGCTCACCGCGATGCTCCAGCCGTACGTCCGCGGCATCGACGTCCGGGGCGAGCGCGCCCTGCAGTTCTACGGCGGCCGACTGCTGCACGCCAGCCGCAAGGGCCCCGTCCTCGCCCCCGGCACGCCCTACGACGCCGACAAGGTCGCCCACCCCGACCTGACGGTCTGGCGGCCGACGGAGGAGGAACTCGCCGTGGCGGAACGCGCGTTGGCCGCCGTCCCCGGCGGCTCCGAGCTGCTGTACGCCCGGGTCGACCTGGTGGACGGGGAGGACGGCCGACCCCGCCTGATGGAACTGGAACTGATCGAGCCGAATCTCTTCCTGTGGCTGCATCCGGGGTCGGTGAGCGGGGTGGTGGAGGGCATCCTGACGGCGGCGGCCAACTGAGTCGGTTCGGGCGGTCGGTCAGCTCGGCTCGGTCACCGTGGTTCGCTGGAGCAGGCCCCAGGTGAACTCGGCGGCCACCCGTCGCCGTACGCCCTCCGGGTCCGGCGCGGTGAAGGCGAGGCCCCAGCGGGTGGGGGCGGTGCCCTCCAGGGGGCGGGCGGGGGCGAAGGCGCGGGCGACCTCGTCGACCGTGCAGCTCCAAGGGGTGAGGTCGGCGACCGTGCGCAGGGCCGGGGGCGGGACGCCCGGGGCGCGGACCAGCCACTCGTTCCAGACCGTGCCGTCGGGGGCGAGCAGTACCTCGAAGCGGAGGTCCGGCCAGAGCGGGACCGGCCAGAGCCAGGCCTCGCAGTCGAGGTCGCCGACGCGGCGGGCGACGGCCGACTCGGGGGCGCCCAGGACCGAGCGGTAGCGGGAGGCGGCGGGTCGGGCCCTCGGGGAGCGCAGCATGGCCTGCCACCGCTTGTTGGCCTCCCGCATGCCGGCGATCGAGACCCCCAGCTCACGCCGGGCGTCCTCCACCCGCTCCGGGTTGTGGTCGGCCATGCGGCGCAGGAGGACCAACTGGAAGTCGAGAGCGGTGAACGGGGGCTTCGCGGGCGGCATGTCAGTCATCGTCGCTCACGGGAGCGGCGGGGGCGAGGAGGGCGGTGAGCTGGGGGATGAGGGTCAGGGCGGCGGGGTGATGCCGGCCGATCGCGGCGAGGTCGTTGATCCAGGCCCGGGTGGCGTCGGGGTCGCGGGTGTGGGCGGAGGCCAGCAGGGTGGCGGCTGTGGACCCCTCGCCGTCGACGGCCGCGGCGACGGCCGCGTGGAACTCGGCTGCGGCGGTGACGTGGTGGTCGGCGGGGACGGTGACGGCGAGGTACGCGGTCAGTCTCAGGACGGCGGCGTCGGGGCGGCGTGCCGCGGCCCGGAGGACGTCCGGAAAGAGGGATGGTTCGGCCAGGGCGTCGAGCGCGGGGCCGTGGGCGTCCCGTTCCGCGAGGGCCAGGAGGGCCCGTGCCTGGAGGACGCGGAGGTCGGGTTCGCCGTCGGTACCGTCCGAGCCGATCGACAGCGCTTTCCGGACCACGTTGCCCAGCAGGTCCTCGCGGCGTTCTTCGAGAAGGGTGCGGCGGGTCTCCGGGGTGCCGTCGACGAATGTGCGGGCCAGCATCGTGTGCAGGAGCGGCCGATAGGCGGCCTCCACTCCGGCGGTGCGGGCCATGTCGCGCAGGGCGCGGTAGCGCTGGGCCTCTTCCTCGTCCACGCCGAACAGGGCCTCCTCGACGGCGTCGTCGGCATCCGGTGAGAGCAGCGCGGGGTGCTCGGCGAGATGGTCCCGTTCCGCCTCGTAGCTCCGCGTGTCGAGCCAGCCCTGGGCCTGCGCCAGCAGTTCCGGGTCGACGGTGAGCCAGAGGGGAAGGTCGTCGCCGGTGAGTTCGCGCCAGGCGGTGTCGAACGCGTCGGGGGCGGCGGCACGGTGGCGGCGTGCCGCTGAACGCAGGAGGCGGAGAACGACGGTGTCCTCCAGATCGGCACTGCCCGTCGAGTCCCCCAGCCGTTGTCCGGCTTCCACCAGCCACCCGGTCGCACCCGGGTGTCCGGGCTCCGCGTACATCGAGCGGGCGATGAGCAGATACGCCGCCGTGCCGGGCGTGGTCTCGCCGATGACCTGCTCCCAGAGCCGCTCGGCCGACCGCTCGGCGTCCGTACCGGGAACGCTGGCGTTTTTCAGGGCGCGCGCGAGAGCGGGTCGGTACTCGAAGTCCTCTTCGGCCATCGGCAGGTACAGCTCGACGGCTTCTCGTGTCGCCTCCCACGCTTCGGTGAGGCGTCCCACCTCGCGGTACAGGCTGCCCAGGTTGCTGAGGGCGATGGCGAGCCGGGGGAGGTGGAGCCGGTTCTCGGCGGTGAGGAGTCGGCAGAGGCCGACGGCTTCTTCGGCCGGAGGCACGGCGTCGGCGGGGCGACCAGCCGCGCTGTAGCGGTTGGCGAGGTTGAAGAGGGCCCGAGCCAGGTTGCGGAGGTGGGCCGGGTTGTCCCGGGTGAGGGGGCGGAAGAGGCTGATGGCTTCCTCGGCCGCCGCCACCGCTTCGGCTCCGCGTTCCTGGCGGTAGAGATTGCCCAGCGCGCTGGCGAGGTTGTTGAGGACCCCAGCCAGGTCCGGGAGGTGGGCCGGGTTGTCCCGGGCGAGCGGGCGGTAGATGCCGACGGCTTCCTCGGCCGCCGTCACCGCTTCCTCCCGCCGCTCCGCTTCGCTGTAGTGGTTGGCGAGGTTGCTGAGGGCCCGAGCCAGGTTGGGGAGGTGGGCCGGGTTGCCCTGGGCTAGGGGACGGTAGATGTCGACGGACGTCGCCGCTGCGGCCAGCGCTTCGACGGGGCGCCCTACCAGCCTATAGTGATCGCCGAGGTTGTTGAGGGCCATGGCGAGGCTGGCCAGATGAAGCGGGTTCTCCTCGGCCACGGGGCCGTAGATGCGGACGGCCTCCTCCGCCGCGGCCACGGCTTCGGCGTGGAGTCCCGAATTGCTGTAGTGACTGCTGAGGTTGCTCAGGGCCTGGGCGAGACCGGGGCGGTGGGCGAGGGGGTTGTCCTCGGCGAGGCGCCGGTAGAGGGCGACGCACTCCTCCGCTGCGGCCAGCGCATCGGCGTGGCGTCCCGCGTTGCTGTAGTGACGGCCGAGGTTGCCCATGGCCACCGCAGTGTCGGAGAGGTGGGCGGGGTTCTCCTCGGCGAGGGCGCGGAACAGGCCGAGTGCTTCCTCCGCTCTCGTCAGGGCTTCGGCGGCCCGTCCCACACCGTCGTAGTGGTTGGCGAGGTTGCCGAGCGCCATGGCGAGCTGCGGGAGGTGGGCGGGGTTGTCCTCGGCGAGGGAGCGGAAGAGGTCGACGGCCTCCTCCGCCAGGGGCACGGCTTCGGTCACGCGTCCTACGTCGGAGTACCAGTTGCCGAGGTTGGTCATGGTCCTGGCGAGCTCCGGGCGGTGGGCCGCGTTGTCCTCGGCCAGGACCCGCTGCAGGCGCAGGCCCTCCTCCGCCACGGGGCCGGCGTCGGCGAAGCGCCCCAGGTCGACGTAGCGGACGACGAGGTTGTTCACCACCAGCGCGAGGTCGGGCAGGTAGGCCGAGCTGGTGGCGACCAGTTCGCGGTAGAGCTCGACGGCCTGCTCGGTGCTGCGCAGGGCCTCCGTCAGGCGTCCCAGGCTGCGGTAGCAGATGCCCAGGTTGCTCAGAGCCGTGGCCCGGGCGGAGATGTACTCCGGGTGCTCCTCGGCCAGAGCCGAGAACAGGGTGTACGCCTCTTCCCCCGCGGCCAGGGCTTCGGCGGAGAGCCCCGCCTCCGCGGAGTAGTTGCCCAGGTTGTTCAGGGCTCTGGCGAGTTCCGGCGCGTGCGCCGCGTCGGTCGTGGCCAGCCCGCGCCATACGTCCACCGCCTCCCGCCCGGGTGTCACGGCGGCGATGTGCTGCCCCCAGTGCTGGAACCGGTTGGCCACGAACTCCGCCGCCATCGCCACATCGGCCCGCAGGCTGCCCGCCTCCCCGGCCAGCGACCGCAGCAGATCGAGCCCCGCCGGTCCGGCCGCCGCCGCGTGACGCCACCCGTAGTACCAGAGGTACGACGCCCGCGGAGCCGGAGTCCCCCCGTCCAGCACCTCCCGGTACCGCTGGAGCAGCACCCGGGCCACGTCCAGCGCCCGGGGGTCGAACGGCTCCTCCGACGACCCCCGGTGCGGGGGCCGCAGATGATCGGCCAGGCTCTGGTGGGCCATCCGGTACACGGCCTCCCCGTCCGCGCCGTCCACCACGATGTGTCGCCCCAGCTGGTCCAGCACCCAGCTGATGTCGTCCCGGGTGACCTCGACCCCCTCCGGCGCCTCCAGCCCGGCCACGCACAGCCACTCCTTCTCCGGGAACCCGGCACCGTACGCCCAGGTGAGGGCGCGCAGCAGCGACCGGGCCAGAACAGCGGGCGCCGGGCCCTCGGCCCCCGCCCCGCCTGTCGCCCCGCCCTCGTCCGAAACCTCCCGCCCCGGCGCCGGAGCCACCGCCGCCAGGTCCCTGTCCAGGGCGTCCTCCACCGAGTGGCTGACCCGCTCCTCCCACCCGTCCGCCGCCGTGTCCACCGGAGCCGCCGTCAGCTGGTCCGCGACCAGTCGGGCCAGCAGGAACGTGTGCTGGGCCGGGGCCGCGTCCGCCCCGAAGAGATGTTCCGCGACCGCCGTCGCGTCCATCCGCGCGTCGACGTCCCGCAGCCGCAGCCGTACGTAGTCGATCAGGTCGGCCATGGACTGCCGCCGCACCTCGGAAGCGTCCAGGTCGATCGCGGCGCCCTGCGGGGCCAGCGTCTCCACCAGCGAGGGGGCCTCCTCGCCCCGCCGCATCTCCCGCGTCGACACGATCACCACGGCGTGCGGGGCCAGCCGTACCAGCAGATCGTCGGCGAAGGTGAACGCCTCGCCGCGCGCCTCGTCCAGCCCGTCCACGACCAGCACTGGCGGCGCCGCCCCGTCCTCGACGGCCCGCTGCACCTCGCCCACCAGCTCGCTGGCGTTGCGGCGGGCCTCCTGCGCGGTCAGCACCCCGCACCGCACCAGCTGCGCGGCGAGTTGCTCGGCCGCCAGGTCGGCCGTGAGCCCCCGGGCGTGGACATGCGCGGAGACGGACCGCCGCGCCGGCAGCTCATGGCTCCAGGGGTGTCCGTCCGCCAGGAGCCGTTCGCGTTCCTCGGGGTTGGACAGGCTGACGACCCGCCCCAGGATCGCCGACTTGCCGGTGCCGGCCGAGCCGGTCACCACGTAGAGGCCGGGGCGGCGCCCGCTCACCCAGCCGACGACCGTGTTCACCTGCTCGGTGCGCCCGGTGAACAGGGACGGCGCCTCCAGCGGGGCGCCGCTGCGCGCCGCCCGGAGCAGATGCGCGACGACCTGCTCGGGCGCCCCGGGCCGGTACAGGGGGTTCGGGAACATCCAGGACGCGTTGCCCCGGGACTGGAAGTCGGGGGACTGGGCGGCGCTGTTCCACTCCTTGACGACGGCGTCGCAGACGTCGTCGCCGCGTACGTACCTGTTGTGCGGCGACCAGCGCACCCGCAGCTCGGGCGTCGTGGGGCCGTGGGTCAGGATCGTGCGCAGGCGTTCCCCGAAGAGTCCGTCGCGGGCCGTCTCCGGGGACAGGCAGGAGGTGATGACGCCGACCCACACCTGGTCGGCGTCGTTCGTCTGCCGGGTGATCTGGGTGGCCACCTCGCTCGCGGAGATGGCGTCGCCCGAGAAGCAGGTGTCGAAGACGAAGAGGAGCTGGTTCGCCCCGGCCTCGGCGGACAGTCCGACGACGTCGGCGACACCGATGCCGGCGACCGCGCCGGAGCGGCTGTTGCGGGCCAGCAGCCGCAGGCCGGCCGAGGAGGGGCGGGCGTGCCCGCTCCACAGCACGACCAGGGGGCGGTCGGCGGGCAGGGTGTGGTCGAGCGACTCGAAGAGGGCGCGTGCCTCGGCCTCGGTGGGGTTCTCCAGCAGCTCGCCGTCGAAGGCCTCCCCGAGCAGTTCGCGCAGGGCCACGACATCGCTCACGGCGTGGGCGAGCGGCTTGGGCGCCCGTTCGTCGTCGTACTTCCCGACCCCGATCCCGACGAACTGCCCCGTGATCACCGCCGTACCCCCGTCGACCACCGCCGTACCCCCGTCGCTCGGTCCCGGCAGCACACTAGGGCCTTTCTTTCGGATCTGGCCGGCTCCGACCGACGGCTCCTCCTGGTCGGCCCGAGCGGGGTCTGGTGCGTGCAGCTGCAAGGCGGAGGAGGGAGTCGACGCGGAGCGTCGGCGAGTGACGACAACGCCGCAGATGTGCGTGCCAGACCCCGCGACCCCGGCAAGATCCGAAAGAGAGGCCCTAGGGCCCGAAGGCCGCTGTCCGTGCCCGTCCCACCGAAAACGGAACGTGCTCCGGACACGCCCATTGCCCGGCGGACCCTCTATGTCTAGCCTGTGTTCGTCATCCCGATCGTCTGTTGAAATTTCGAACGCTACAAGGGAGGGGGCCGACCGTGGGACGCCTCGTACCTGCCGTGACCCGGGCTCTGGACATTCTGGAGCTGTTCCTCGACGGGGACGGGACGCTCTCCGCCCCCGACATCGTGCGCAGGCTCCAGCTGCCGCGCACCACCGTGCACGAGCTGGTCACCACGCTCGCCGCCCGGTCCTACCTCGTCCCCGTGCCCGGCCAGCCCGGCCGCTACCGGCTCGGGGTACGGCCGTACCAGCTCGGCAGCCGCTACGCCGAGCAGCTCGACCTCGCCGCCGAGGGCCAGCAGGTCGCCCGCTCGGTCGCCGAGACCTGCGACGAGACCGTGCACGTGGCCATCCTCGAAGGCACCGACGTCATCTACATCGCCAAGGTCGACTCCACCCACGCGGTGCGCATGGTCTCCGCGGCCGGACGCAGGCTGCCCGCCCACTGCACGTCCGTCGGCAAGATGCTGCTGGCCTCCCTTCCCGAAGCGGAGCTCGCGGCGCGCATCCCCGACGGCGCGGAGCTGGTCGCCATGACTCCGAACAGCATCACCGACCCGGCGGCGCTGCGCGAGGCCCTTGCACAGATCCGGGCGCGGGGCCTCGCGGTGGAGAACCGGGAGTCCAACCCGGACGTCAGCTGTGTGGCCGCGCCGGTCCGCGACCGCACCGGCCAGGTCGTCGCGGCCCTGTCGATCTCCGTCCCGATGATCCGCTGGAGCGACGAGCGGCGCGGCGAGCTGGAGCAGCTGGCCGTCAAGGGCGCCGCCGAGCTGTCCGAGAACCTCGGCTACCGGAGCGTGGCATGACGGCCCCGGCGTACGAGGTCGCCGTGCGCGCCGAGGCGACCCTGGGGGAGGGGCCCACCTGGGACGCGGCGCGCGGCCGGCTGCTCTGGCTGGACATCCTCGGCGCGCGCGTCCACACGTACGACCCCTCGACGGGCCGGCGCACCGTCCGCACGACCGACCAGCACGTGGGCGCCGTCAAGCCCCGGGCGAACGGCGGCCTGGTCCTCAACCTGCGGGACGGGGTCGCCCTGCTGGACCCCGACGACACCCTGCGCTGGCTGCACTACGAGCCGGTCCCCGGCCGCCGCGCCAACGACGCCGCCGTCGCCCCCGACGGCTCGCTGTGGGCCGGCACCATGCGCTACGACGAGGCACCGGGCGGCGGCACGCTGTCCCGGCTCACCGGCGACGGCACGGTCGAGGTCGTCCTCGACGACGTGGCCGTCAGCAACGGCACCGGGTGGAGCCCCGACGGCCGCCTGATGTACTACGTCGACTCCCCGACCCGCCGCGTGGACGTCTTCGACCACGAGGCGGGCCGGGTGTCCGGCCGCAGGCCCTTCGCGGAGATCGAGGAGGGCGCGGGCTTCCCCGACGGCCTGACGGTCGACGCGGACGGCTGTGTGTGGGTGGCCCTGTGGGACGGCGCAGCGGTACGCCGCTACACGCCGGACGGCCGGCTGGACCGCGTCATCGAGCTGCCCACGCCGAGAGTGACGGCCTGCGCCTTCGGCGGCCCGGACCTGACCGACCTGTACATCACCACGGCACGGGTGGGCCTGGACGCCCCGCACCCGCTGGCGGGCTCGCTGCTGGTGGTACCGGCGGCGGGCAAGGGCGTGGAGCAGCCTCCCTTCGCCGGGTGACGAGACGTGCTCAAGGGGCGCGGGAACCCTCCACGAACCCGCGCCCGACCCACTACACCAGTCCCGCCCTCTTCAGCTCGTCCTCGGTCAGCGGCGGAGCACTGAGCTGGGGCTTGAGGGGCCCCACAACAGCCGCGGCCAGCACCGACGGCGTCAACAGCACCCCCGACCCCCGCTCCAGCGACGTCACATCCGTCACCCGCCGGGCGATACGCCCGTTGCCCGTGGCCGTCCGCATCAACCGGTTGACGTACCCCGCGACCATCCGGTCCCGCGCCGAAGGCCCGCCCGCGTAGAACACGTCCTGACTGATCGCCAGGTCCCAGGCGGCCCCCACCGGCCGGGCCACCGCCTTCTGGAGCCGCCGGGACAGGCCGACCGCACCCCATCCATGACGCCGTATCACATCCCGTACGGCCAGGGCGCTTTGCGCGGCGACCGCCATTCCGTGCCCGTACACCGGGTTGAAGGCGGCCAGCGCGTCACCGAGCACCGTGAAGTTCTCCGGCCACGCCCGCGAACGTTCGTAGAGGTACCGCCGGTTGACGGTGGACCGTGTGAAGGACACGTCGGACAGCGGCTCGGCGCGCTCCAGCAGTTCGCCGATGACCGGGTGGCGCAGTCGCTCGCGGGCGAAGCCGACGAAGTCGGCGTTCTCCGGGGAGGGTTCGCCGCCCCGTGTGCCGGACAGGGTGACGATCCAGCGGCCGTCCTCGATGGGCAGCAGGAAGCCCGCCCGTCCGGGGCCGTTCTCCCCGGGGTCGGGCTGCACATTGACCACCGGGAAGGACTCCCGTGCCGACTCGGGGGCCAGATAGAGCCGGCTCGCGTAGGCCAGCCCGGTGTCGACCTCCCGCCGCTCCGGCTCCGGAAGCCCCAGCTCGGCGAGCCAGTGGGCCGCCCGGGAGGCCCGTCCGGTGGCGTCCACCACCAGCCCGGCCTCGACGACCCGTTCGTCTCCGGCGACCCGCACCCGTACCCCGGTCACCGCCCCGGCCGTCCCCGCCAGCCCGACCGCCTCCGCCTCCTGGAGCACCTCGACCCGCCCTCCGGCGAGCACCTCCCGCCGTACGGTCGCGTCGAGCAGGTCGCGCCCGGCGAGGATCACATGGTGGGACTCCGGCCAGCGCCGGAACCAGCCCTGCGGGCCCAGCGCCACGATGTCCGTGGTCACCGGGGTCCGGCGCGCCCCGGCGGCCCGGAGCGCCTCGGTGACGCCGGGCAGCAGCTCCTCCATCGCCCGTACGCCGCCCGACCACAGCATGTGCGCGTGCCGCGCCTGCGGCAGCCCCTTGCGCGGTGCGGCACGCTCCGGCAGCGCGTCCCGCTCCACCACGACGACCCGTTCGGCGAACTCGGCCAGGGCGTGTGCCGCCAGCATTCCGGCATGGGAGCCCCCGAGGACGACGGCGGTTCTGGCGGGGGTGGAACGGTCAGTCATGCGCGGAAACGCTCTCTGCCGGGGCGGTCGCCTGCATGCGCATGCGCACCGCCGTGATGTCGACGGGACGGCGAAGTGCTCGGGACACGGCCTGGATCTCCCGCAGCAGATACGTGGTGTCCGCGCCGGAGTTTTCAGGGGTGTCCGCCGTACTCGATGAGCCGGATGAACCCGAGGGGCCGGATCCCCCCGGCGGGCGGCCGGGCTCCGGGGTGTCCTCCTTGGCGGCCACCGCGTCCAGGATCATCACGGCCGCCCCGAACGCCCGCGCCCGGGCGGGCGGATGGCCGAGGGCGCGGGCGGCGTCGTGGGCCCGGGCGCACACGCCCTCGTCGAGATACCGGGACAGCTGGAGCAGGGCGTCCCGGATGAACGTCTCGCGGCGGATCAGACGCAGCTCGGACGTGGCGTGCGGGGAGAAGGGCTCGCCGCGCCCGCCGGACGCCCTGCGCATCAGCCGGTACAGCGGGCGCAGGCCCCAGTGGCGGCCGCGCACCCGCCAGCGCTCGTGCAGATACTGGCCGACGTGCGGGACGATGAAGCCGATCGCGACGAGGGTCGCGGAGACGCAGGCGGCGGACGGCGCGAAGCTGGTGCTCAGCCAGTCCAGGTCGTGGCCGGTCCAGCGGGCGACGACGGCGGTCAGCTTGGACGCGTCGAACGCCAGGTTCGTGGCGTATCCGACACCCAGCAGGCGCAGTCCCCAGCGCAGCCAGCCGTCGAGGCCGTCCGTGCGGATCCAGTTCCAGATCAGCCGGGCCGTGACCGAGCAGGCCACGGTGTGCGCGATCAGATAGGACACGATCATCTCGCGCATGTACGGCGTGGTGGCGTAGTACGTGTCCAGGTCCCGCAGCCGCTCCACGGGCGCGTCGGCGAGCGCGAACAGCACCCACACGGCGACCACCACGCCGGCGTAGACCGACACCACCCACCGGGTCGCCCGGCGGGTGCGGTCCGAGCGGTCGTCGATGCCGTTGCGCCAGGCGATGATCAGCAGCAGCCAGGACGCGCACAGCGCGGTGATCAGCGAATACACCCAGGGTGCCGAGATGTTGGGCACACCGGTGACCCGGTTGGTCCAGGCGATGGTCCGGGGCGCGGCGAAGACGAACACGGCGCAGGCGAACAGCAGCAGTCCGCCGACGGCGCGCAGCAGCGGGTCCCGCCACATCCTGATGATGCTGGGCAGCTTGATCGCCAGCGCGGCGGTGAGCACCAGGGTGGGCAGCCAGAAGGAGACGCGCAGTCCGGCGAAGAACGCGGCCGGGTCCTGGGCGAGGGGGACGGCCGCGGTCACCGCTCCGTCCCTCTGCGCCCCCGATAGCCCATCGACCGCTGGACCGGGCCGGGCGGGCGCCGCACGGCGTCCCGGTGGGCGAGGTAGGGCCGTACGGCGGCCGCCAGCCGGTGGCCGAAGTCGTCCGCCGCCGCCTCGTCGGCCTCGCGCGAGCCGTTGCGGGCGGCCACGGCGAGGGCGAGGTCGCGCCAGCCGGGGCGGGCCGCGAGGGCGTGCGCGGCGGCCGCGTGGTGGTCGCGGTGGCCGGCGTGCAGATGCCACAACTCATGGCCGAGGATGACCAGTTGCTGGATGTCCTCGGCCCGCTCCTCGACGATGACCAGGTCGAAGTCCGCGAACTCCACCCACAGTCCGGTCACGTCCAGTTCGTCGGGAAACCTCTCGAAACGCAGCTCGACGGGCCGCCCGCCGCGCCGTGCGCCCATGTGCGCGCACAGCGCCCGGCACAACTCCCGTACGTCCGCCGGGGGATGCGGCAGAGCGCGGGGCGCGGCCGCCAGGTCGCGGGCCAGCGCGCGCATGGCCGGGCCGGTCCTGGCCCGCCGCAGCGCGCCCGCGATGTCCATCCCGTCCCCCTTCTCGCCGCCGTACGACGGCCTGTTCGAGATTAGTGGGCGGGACGGGGGCGCGTCACGGGTTGCCGGGGAACCGTCACAGAAAGCGCTCGCACGTTCCTGGCCATTGACGTTCGACTGCTTCGAATCTACGGTCCCGTTCGAAGTTACGAGCGCAAGTCGAAATATCGAACGACGCGGAAGGAAAGCATGAGCACCGCCCGCTTCACCCTCGACCCCGCCTTCACGGTCGGCCAGGTCAACCCCCGTCTCTTCGGCTCCTTCGTAGAACACCTCGGCCGCTGCGTATACACCGGCATCTTCGAACCCGACCACCCCACGGCGGACGCCGAAGGCATCCGCCAGGACGTCCTCGAACTCGTCCGCGAACTGGGCGTCACCGCCGTCCGCTATCCCGGCGGCAACTTCGTCTCCGGCTACAAGTGGGAGGACTCCGTCGGCCCCGTCGAGGACCGCCCCCGCCGCCTCGACCTCGCCTGGCGCTCCACCGAGACCAACCGCTTCGGCCTCTCCGAGTACATCGCCTTCCTGAAGAAGGTCGGCCCCCAGGCCGAGCCCATGATGGCCCTCAACCTCGGCACCCGGGGCGTCGCCGAGGCCCTGGAACTCCAGGAGTACGCCAACCATCCCGCCGGCACGGCCCTGTCCGACCTCCGTGCCGCGCACGGCGACAAGGACCCCTTCGGCATCAAGCTGTGGTGCCTGGGCAACGAGATGGACGGCCCCTGGCAGACCGGCCACAAGACCGCCCAGGAGTACGGCCGGATCGCCGCCGAGACCGCCCGCGCGATGCGCCAGATCGACCCGGGCGTCGAACTCGTCGCCTGCGGCTCCTCCAGCCAGTCCATGCCGACCTTCGCCGCGTGGGAGGCCACGGTCCTGGAGGAGACGTACGACCTCGTCGACTACATCTCCCTGCACGCCTACTACCAGCCCGAGGACGGCGACGTCGACTCCTTCCTGGCGTCCGCAGTCGACATGGAGTCCTTCATCGAGAACGTCGTCGCCACCGCCGACCACATCGGCGCGAAACTGAAGTCGAAGAAGAAGATCAACCTCTCCTTCGACGAGTGGAACGTCTGGTACATGTCGAAGTGGCACGAGATCGAGAACTCCGGCGCGCGGGACTGGGCGGAGGCCCCCCGCCTCCTGGAGGACAACTACAGCGTCCTGGACGCGGTCGTCTTCGGCTCGCTCCTCATCGCCCTGCTGCGGCATGCGGACCGCGTCGCCGTCGCCTGTCTCGCCCAGCTCGTCAACGTCATCGCCCCGATCATGACCGAGCCCGGCGGCCCGGCGTGGAAGCAGACGACCTTCTTCCCGTTCGCGCAGGCCGCGCGGTACGGCCGTGGCCAGGTCCTGGACGTCCGCGTCGACTCACCGACGTACGAGACGAAGAAGTACGGCGAGGCCGACCTCCTGCACGCCACCGCCGTACGCGCCGAGGACGGCACGGTCACCGTGTTCGCGGTGAACCGCGATCGCACGCGGCCGCTGCCGCTCGAAGTCGCCCTCAGCGGGCTGGACTTGACGCGGGTCGTCGAGCACAGCGTCCTCGCGGACGCCGACCCGGACGCCCGCAACACCCTGGCCGACCCGGAGCGGGTCGCCCCGCACACCGTGGACGGCACGACCCTGACCGACGGCCGCCTCACGGCGACGCTGGAGCCGCTGTCCTGGAATGTGATCCGGCTGGCGTAGCAAGGGAGCCGGGACGATCGCCGGGTGGCCGCGACGGGCCGCCCGGCGGCCGAAATACGTTTTCGATCCCATTGTCGTACGACCTTCGCCGACGACAGACTGGCGGTATGAACCGTCAGGGCCGGCCGGTCCGGTGGGTGGGGCGCCTGCTCTGCTGGACCCTGGCCGCCGCCATGGCCACCGCCGCGATCGAGGCCTTCTTCTCCCCCGGGGCGGACCTGTGGCACGCCCTGTGGCCGGTTCCCTGGTACCTGGTGCCCGTCTGGGCCCTGCTGTGGGCGGCGCTGCGCGCCCGCGAGAAGCGTCCGCGGGACGACGAGGCCCTGTGAAACGCCTTTTGTGAATGGCCGGAGTTGTACCTGACGGCCAGTCAAAGGCGTTTCTACGATGCCCATCGCTTCCCCTCCTTCACAGAATCCTCATGGATTCTTCAAAGGTTGGGCACTCAACAACCCCCCACCCGTCCAGGGAGAGACCATGCCTGGTGCACTCCTCGTGAGCGGCGCGCTCGCCGTGCTGCTCGCCACACCGATGTCGTCGACGTCCTTCGACGACCCGCCCCCGGACAAGATCGTCATCAACCTCGCCACGGTGAACGGCTCCGGCTGCCCGGCGGGGACGACGGCGGTGGCCGTGTCGGAGGACAACACGGCGTTCACCGTGACGTACAGCGACTACCTCGCGCAGGCCGGCGGGAACTCGGACCCCACCGCCTTCCGCAGGAACTGCCAGCTCAACCTGGTCGTCCACGTCCCGCAGGGCTTCACCTACGCCATCGCGAGCGTCGACTACCGGGGCTTCGCCTCGCTCCAGCCCGGCGCGACGGGCCTGCAACGGGCCTCGTACTACTTCCAGGGCTCGTCGCAGACGGTGTTCAAGAACCACCCCTTCACCGGCGCCCTCAACGACAACTGGCAGGCCACGGACACCACGGACTGGGCTCAACTGGTCTGGGCCCCGTGCGGGGTGCAGCGCAACTTCAACATCAACACCGAGCTGAGGGTGAACTCGGGTACGTCCCCGAACAAGGTCAGCTTCATGACCATGGACTCGACGGACGGCGACATCAGCACGGTGTACCACCTGGCGTGGAAGCAGTGCCCCGGCAAGTAAGCCCCCGGTAGAGCGCCGGGCGGTCAGCGGGTCGGCCGCCCGGCGTACCGTTGCACGCGGCACCCTAGGGGCGCTCTCTGTCCCCGAGCTGTCAGTTCGACGAAGTGACGATCAGTCAAGATCCCTGCTGGACAGGTGATACGCGACTAGCTCGCGCCGGCGCCCGTGTTCTCGAACGTCCACGCCTGGAACGGGTCGCCGTACTCGGGGGCGAGGGCGCAGCGCGGCGGGAAGATCCGCAGCAGGCTCATGCCGAGGCGCATACGGGCCTCCACGACGTTGATGAAGTAGGTGTCCGGGCGCTGGGCGGGGGCGATCTGCCATGCGCGGGGCTCGTCCAGCAGCAGGGCCAGCTCATGCATGTCCGGCTCGCCCTCGTAGCTCACATGCGTGGGCGATTCGGGGAGGGCGATGTGGTAGGTCCCGTCCTTGCCGGTGCTGCTGACCTGCCAGTCCTGGGTGTACCCGCTCCCCGGCGGCAGGAGGACCAGCTGCGATCCGGGGTCGGGGTCCAGGGCGGTGAGGAGCTGCTCGCCGGTGAAGGTGATCCGGTAGATGCCGTCGGCCAGGCTCGACATGTCTGCTCCGCTTCGTGTGGGGGTTGGCGCGCCGAAATGGCTACGCTCCGTCAGCGAAGCAGAGTGAATCACCGGGAGGCCAGCCCAAACCGCGCGGCGGCACACGAACGGGTGGAGAAGCGCCCCGAAAGGGACGCGGGAACCGCGCTACCAGCCCCCACGCACCCGCAGCCGAAATCCGCCCCTCAGGCACCCGCCGCATTGGGCCAGGCCCCGGCGTTGGGCCACCCCGTGGCCGGGGCCGGAGTCAGGCCATTGGTGCCTCTGACCTGTGCGGCGGTCAGGCCGCCCTGGGCGGGGACGCCGGGCGGGGTGAGTCCGGACACAGAGGCGGCAGGCGCCGGAACGGGAACAGGAACCGGCATCGGAGCCGGAGCCGGAGCGGGCGCGGGCGCCGGCATGGCAACCGGAGCCGGCATGGGCGCCGCAGGCATCGGCGCCGCGGGCATCGGCGCCGCAGGCATCGGCGCCGCAGGCATCGGCGCCGGCGCGGGAACAGCCTGCGGAAACACCTGCGCTGCCGCCGGCATCGGCATACCTGCCCCGCTGGACCCGCCGGAGGCCACCGCAGGCATCGGCATCTGGATGCCCGCCCCGTTCGTCGCACCGATCAGCCGGTCCACGGCCGCCGTACCCGAGCTGTAGCTGGTCCCGGCGCTCAGCTCGGGTACGGCGGCTCCCCTCCTGGTCCCGTAGAGCACCTGCTCCAGGCCGGACACCAGGCGACGCACGTCCACCTGGGGGCGCACCACGAGTCTCAGGAAGCGGCTGGACGAACCGATCTTGTTGCCGCACTCGCGGACCAGGATCCGGTGCTCGGTGAGCAGCCGGTCCCGGACCACCGTGCCCTCGGCGCCGACGGGAAGGCGCACGAAGAGGAAGTTGCCCTGGGAGGGGTAGACCGTGAGTCCGGGCAGGGCCGAGAGCTGGCTGGCCATGTCCAGCCGGTCCCGGCGGATCTGCTGGAGGCTCTGCGCGTACTCCTGGCCGTGCTCCTTCAGCATGAACACCACGTGCTCGGCGAAGGCGTTGAGGTTCCACTTGGGCAGCATCGAGCGGACCTTGCCCGCGAGGGCCGGGTTCGCGACCATGTAGCCGAACCGTATGCCGTGCAGGCCGAAGTTCTTGCCGAGGCTGCGCAGCACGACGACGTTCGGCCGGATCATGGCCTCCTGCACGACCGACGGCTCGGCCTCGGCGTCCGCGAACTCCAGGAACGACTCGTCGACGACGACCAGGTCCAGATCGGCCATGGCGTCCATGAACTGCACGATCGCGTGCTTGTGGAGGAAGCCGCCGTCGGGGTTGTTCGGGTTGCAGATGACGGCCGCGCGGGTGCCCCGGGTGCGGATGAAGTCCGCGTACTGCGCGAGATCCAGCGCGAAACCGCTCGACTCCTGGAGCGGGAACATGTCGACCCGCTTGCCGGTCTCCATCGGCTGGTCGGTCCAGCGGCCGAAGGTGGGGACGGGCACGGCGAGGGACTCGCGGACCAGCAGATGGTCGATCCAGGTGATCAGCTCGGTGGAGCCGTTGCCCATCGCCACGGCCTGCGGCGGGAGCTGGAGGAGGTTGCACAGCTCGGCGGTGATCGTGTCGGCGCTGCTCGGGTAGTACGTGATGATGTCGCGCAGCCGCGCGGACATCGCGTCCCACATCTGCGGGGTGGGGAAATACGGATTGACCGGGATGCAGAAGTCGATCGGGCCGGCCCCGTCGCCGCCCGCCCGCTGCAGCGCCGCCATGGACGGACTGTGCGCCGCGGTGCTGCGGAACAGCGAGGTGACGTTGTCGGCCATGGAACCTCCGTATGAGGCGGGCCCGGTGGGGACGGCCGGGCCCGTCGTGTGTAGGCGGCCCGCGCGGGGGAGCACGGGCCGCCGTTACATACGGATCCTCAAGGGGCTCTGTTCAACGCGTGAAGAACCGGTGTGACGTCACCCCCATCAGGCGCGTGCCGGACCTCACACGCCGAACGAGTGGACCGTCGTCGACCGGTACGTCTGGCCCGGCCGCAGCACGGTCGAGGGGAACGACGGGTGGTTCGGCGAGTCCGGGAAGTGCTGCGTCTCCAGGCAGAGGGCGTCGCCCTGGCGGTAGATGTGGCCGCCGCTGCCGACGAGGGTGCCGTCGAGGAAGTTGCCGGAGTAGAACTGCAGCCCGGGCTCGGTCGTCGAGATCCTCAGGGAGCGCCCCGAAGCGGGGTCGCGCAGGATCGCGACCTGCTGGGGCCGGGCGGTGATGCCCTTGTCCAGGACCCAGTTGTGGTCGATGCCCTTGCCGTACAGCAGCTGCTGGTTGGCGACCCGGATGTCCTTGCCGATCTTCTTGGGGAGGCGGAAGTCGAAGGGGGTGCCCGCGACCCGCGCCAGCTCGCCGGTCGGGATGAGACCCGAGTCGACGGGCGTGTAGCGCGAGCCGGCGATCGACAGCTCGTGGTCGTAGATCGAGCCGCTGCCCTCACCGGCGAGGTTCCAGTAGACATGGTTGGTGAGGTTGACGACGGTGGCCTTGTCGGTGGTGGCCTCGTAGTCGATGCGCCAGTCGCCGTGCCGGGTGAGGGTGTACGTCACCTTCGTCCGCAGCGTGCCGGGGTAGCCCATCTCGCCGTCGACGCTCGTGTAGTACAGGTACAGGCCGACGTCCGAGCCCTTGGCGAACGGCTCGACGTCCCACACGTGCTTGTCGAAGCCCTTCGACCCGCCGTGCAGGCTGTTCACACCGTCGTTGACGGACAGCTGGTAGTCGGTGCCGTCGAGGGTGAACTGCCCCTTGCCGATCCGGTTGCCGTAGCGGCCGATCAGCGCGCCGAAGTACGGGGACTTGGCGACGTAGTCCTCGATGGTGTTGAAGCCGAGCGACACGTTCTTGTAGTGGCCGTGCCGGTCGGGGATCTCCAGCGACTGGACGATACCGCCGTAGGAGAGGACCTTCAGGCGGGTCCCACCGTTGGCGAGGGACCAGCGGTGGACCTTGGTGCCGTCGGCGAGCGTGCCGAAGAGTTCCTTGACCGGCGTCCCGCGGCCGGCGGCCGGGGTGGAGGCCTGGGCCGTGCCACCGAGCGTGGTCGCGGCGAGACCTGCCGCCGCCGCGCCCGCGATGACCGTGCGTCTGTTCAGTTCCATGTGCGGCTCCCGCAGAAAGTTGAAGGCCCCCACCGTTCGGTGGGGGCCGTGTCACTTACGAACCGGACTTGCGCTTGTTCCACACGTCGAAGCCGACGGCGGCCAGCAGGGCCAGGCCCTTGATGACCTGCTGCCAGTCGGTGCCGACGCTGAGGAGGTTCATGCCGTTGTTCAGCACACCGAGGACGAGACCACCGATGATCGCGCCGAGGACGGTACCGACACCGCCGCTCATGGACGCGCCACCGATGAACGACGAGGCGATCGCCTCGAGTTCGAAGTTCAGGCCCGCCTTCGGTGAGGCCGCGTTCAGACGGGCGGCGACCACCAGACCCGCCAGGGCCGCGAGCACGCCCATGTTCAGGAAGACGAAGAAGGTGACCTTCTTGTCCTTGACGCCGGACAGCTTCGCCGCCGGCAGGTTGCCGCCGATCGCGTAGATGTGCCGGCCGAAGACCGCGTTGCGCATGATGTAGCCGTAACCGACGACCAGCACGCCCAGGATCAGCAGCACGATCGGCGCGCCCTTGTAGCTGGCGAGCAGCATGGTGACGGCGAGGATCGCGGCGCCGATGGCCACCAGCTTCAGCAGGAAGAGGTTGAACGGCACCACATCGAGCGAGAACTCCTGCTGCCGCTTGCGGTCCCGGATCTCCTGGAGGATCACGAACGCCATCAGGACGATGCCCAGGAGCAGCGTGATGTTGTGGTAGTTGGTGTCCGGGCCGACCTCCGGCAGGAAGCCGTTGCCCATCTTCTGCAGACCGTCCGGGAACGGGCCGAGGGTCTGGCCCTTCAGGAGGATCTCCGTCAGACCGCGGAACAGCAGCATTCCGGCGAGGGTGACGATGAAGGACGGTATGCCGAGATAGGCGATGAGGAAGCCCTGCACCGCACCGGCGACCGCGCCCACGATCAGGCACAGCACCAGCGCGACCGGCCAGGACACGCTGTGTTGGACCGTCAGTACGGCCGCGAAGGCGCCGACGAAGGCCGTGAGCGAGCCGACCGACAGGTCGATGTGCCCGGCGATGATCACCAGCATCATGCCGATCGCGAGGATCAGGATGTAGCTGTTCTGCAGGACCAGGTTGGAGACGTTGCGCGGCAGCAGCAGGTCGCCGTCGGTCCACACCTGGAACAGGACCACGAGCAGGCCGAGCGCGATCAGCATGCCGTACTGGCGCATGTTGCGGCGCATGCCGTCCAGCACCAGCTGGAGCAGGCCGCCGCCGGAGGCCGATCCGCCGCTCTTGCCGGGCGGCGCCGCGGCCGGGCTCTTGTCGGTCACATCGGTGCTCATCGCGTTACCTCTTTGTCCTTCGTCATCTGACGCATCAGCACTTCCTGCGTGGCCTCGGCCCGCGAGAACTCGCCCGTGAGCCGGCCGGCGGCCATGGTGTAGACGCGGTCGCACATGCCGAGCAGTTCGGGCAGCTCGGAGGAGATGAAGACGACCGCCTTGCCCTGCGCGGCGAGTTGGTCGATGACCGTGTAGATCTCGTACTTGGCGCCGACGTCGATGCCGCGGGTCGGCTCGTCCAGGATCAGCACGTCCGGACCGGCGAAGATCCACTTGCTGAGGACGACCTTCTGCTGGTTGCCGCCGGAGAGCTTGCCCACCGGCTCGAACACCGTCGGCGCCTTGATGTTCATCGACTTGCGGTAGCCCTCGGAGACCTGCCGCTCCTCCTGCTCGTCGACGATGCCCCGCTTGGCCACCTTGTTCAGGGCGGTCAGGGAGATGTTGCGGTTGATCGTGTCGATCAGGTTGAGACCGTAGTGCTTGCGGTCCTCGGTGACGTACGCGATCCCGTGGGCGATCGCCTCCGCGACCGTCCGGGTACGGATCTCCTTGCCGTCCTTGAGGACCGTGCCGCCCGCGTACCGGCCGTAGGTGCGCCCGAAGACGCTCATCGCCAGCTCGGTGCGGCCCGCGCCCATCAGTCCCGCGATGCCGACGATCTCCCCGCGGCGCACGTGGATCGACACGTCGTCGACCACCTTGCGCTGCTGGTCGATCGGGTGGTGCACGGTCCAGTCCCGGATCTCCAGGGCCGGGGCCGCGCCCTCCTCCGCGTGGTGCGGGGTCCGCTCGGGGAAGCGGTGGTCGAGGTCGCGGCCGACCATGCCGCTGATGATCCGGTCCTCCGTCGTCTCGGGCGCCTTCACGTCGAGCGTCTCGATGGACTGGCCGTCCCGGATGATCGTCACCGAGTCGGCGACCTTGCGGATCTCGTTGAGCTTGTGGGAGATGATGATCGAGGTGATGCCCTGCTTCTTCAACTCCAGGATGAGGTTGAGGAGTTTGTCGCTGTCCTCGTCGTTGAGCGCCGCGGTCGGCTCGTCGAGGATGAGCAGCTTCACCTTCTTCGACAGCGCCTTGGCGATCTCCACCAGCTGCTGCTTGCCCACGCCGATGTCGGCGACGCGGGTCTCCGGGTGGTCGTCGAGACCGACCCGGCGCAGCAGTTCGGTGGCGTGCCGCAGGGTCTCCCGCCAGTCGATGAACCCGCCCTTGGCGTGTTCGTTGCCGAGGAAGATGTTCTCCGCGAGGGAGAGGTACGGCGACAGCGCCAGCTCCTGGTGGATGATGACGATGCCGTGCTGCTCGCTCGCCCGGATGTCCTTGAAGCGGCAGACCTCCCCTTCGAAGAGGATCTCGCCCTCGTAGGTGCCGTGCGGATGGACACCGGAGAGCACCTTCATCAAGGTGGACTTTCCGGCGCCGTTCTCCCCGCAGATGGCGTGGACCTCGCCCTGCCGGACGGTCAGTGTGACGTCCGAGAGCGCTTTGACACCGGGAAAGGTCTTGACGATCGAGCGCATTTCCAGGACGGGTCCCGCCATGGTCGTGCCTTCCAATCCGTAAGGTTCGACGCTTACTTGAGCTGGTCCGCCGTGTAGTAACCGCCGTCGACGAGCACCTGCTTGTAGTTGCTCTTGTCGACGCTCACCGGCTGCAGGAGGTAGGCGGGGACGACCTTGGTGCCGTTGTCGTAGGACTTGGTGTCGTTGATCTCGGGCTTCTTGCCGTTGAGCGCGGCGTCGACCATGTCCGTGGCGACCTGGGCGAGCTTGCGCAGGTCCTTGTAGACGGTCTGCGACTGCTGGCCGGCGATGATCGACTTCACGGAGGCCAGCTCGGCGTCCTGGCCGGTGATGACCGGCAGCGGCTTGCTCGCGCTGCCGTAGCCGTCCGACTTCAGCGCGGCGATGATGCCGATGGAGATGCCGTCGTAGGGCGAGAGCACGGCGTCGACCTTGCCGCTCGTGTACGACGAGGTGAGCATGTCCTCCATGCGCTTCTGGGCGGTGGCGCCGTCCCAGCGGAGCGTGGTGACCTGGGTGAGGTTGGTCTGGCCGGACTTGACGACGAGCTTCTTGCTGTCGATGTACGGCTTCAGGACGCTCATCGCGCCGTTGAAGAAGTACTTGGTGTTGTTGTCGTCGTTGGAGCCGGCGAACAGCTCGATGTTGAAGGGGCCCTTGCCGCTCGCGAGGCCCAGCTTGTCGACGATGTACTGGCCCTGGAGCTTGCCGACCTTCTCGTTGTCGAAGGACGCGTAGTAGTCGACGTTCTTCGTGCCGAGGATCAGACGGTCGTAGGAGATGACCGGGATGTGGGCGTCGGCGGCCTGCTGGAGGACGTTGTTCAGCGACTTGTTGTCGATGGCGGCGACGATCAGCGCCTTGACGCCCTGGGTGATCAGGTTCTCGATCTGGGAGACCTGCTGGTCGGGGTCGTCCTCGCCGAAGACCAGCTTGGTCTTGTAGCCCTTGGCCTGAAGGTCCTTGACGACGTTGTTGCCGTCGGTGATCCAGCGCTCGGAGGACTTGGTCGGCATGGCGATGCCGATGGTGCCGCCCTTGGCGTCACCCTTGTCCTCGTTGCTGCCGCCTTCGCTGCTCTGGCCGCAGGCGGTCAGGGTCAGGGCGAGGGAGGCGGCTCCGGCTATGGCGGCGAGGGCGGCTCTGCGAGTGCGCATCATCATCATCCTTGATGTGTGGGTGGGGCGGGGGTTCGGTCGGTCCGGCGGTGCGAGGAGCGCTTCGGAGGGCTGTGCGGGTGACCGAGAAGAGGAGTTCTGGGGGATTGTGTTCGGCTCGGTGGACTTTTGTGAAGCTGGTTTGTTCGAAATGTTATGCGGGAGTTTCGAAACGCTTCAGTTCGCCGGGCAGCCGGGATCCCAGCGGCGCCATGTCGCCGTCGGCCCCGTGCCGCGCCAGCAGATCCAGGGCCAGCCGGCCGCGCCGCACCCGCTCCCGGGCGGTGGACAGCGTGAGGTCGCGCAGATGGTGCCCGTAGGGGTAGATGCCGGGGGTCTTGGACAGACCGAACTTCAGGTAGAGCGGAGCGCCGCGCCGGATCAGCTCGGCGACCTCGTACATCCGGATGTAGCCGCCGAGGTCGTCGGGGGCCTCGATGTACATGTCCATCGGAGCGCCCGACACCCGCCGGATCTCAGTCAAATGATCCAGCGTCAGATCACTGGGCACATTGATCGAGTCGGCGCCCAGCCGCTCGTACACCGCGTACGAGGCCGGGTTGACGGGGCCGATCAGCGCCGACACCTTCAGCGTGGTGTCGGCCGGGATGATGCCGCGCACCCGTGCCTGGTGCAGCGTCCACAGCACGCCCTCGTCGGCCACCAGCAGGCACTTGACGCCCAACTCGGTGGCGCGGACGGCGTCTTCGAGGCAGCCGGCGACCGCGTCGTGGCCCCGGGCGCGCAGTCCGGCGCCCCGTGAGTCGGTGCGCACCGAGGCGCCGATGTCCCAGGTGCCGCGCGGCCCGGTGAACAGGCAGAGCTCGATGTCGCGTTCGGCGGTGGCCTCGACCATCTCGGTGATCTCGGCGTCGGTCAGCATCCACACACCGCTGCCCTGGCTGATCCGGTGGATCGGCACATCGAGGCGGGAGGCTTCCTTGAGGATCACGGCCAGCGCTTCGGGACCCTCGCACGAGGGGATCTCGGTGCGCCAGCGGCCGCCGCCCGGAAAGGAGTGGGCGGAGGCGTCGGCGGGGTCCAGGGCGGGGGCGGCCAGGCCGAGCGCGGCGAGCGCCTGCTCGCCGGGCCTGCGGGCTGCCGTAACGGAAGCGTCGGTCACAAGCTGTCCTTCGTGGTTGTTCGAAATATCGGACGAGGTTCGCGGCTCACGGCGTGGGGGGCTCTGGGTGTACGCCGGTACGGAAGCCGTCAGTTCGCCCCCGTACCGGCGCACGTCTGAGGGGGCCTACGGTCGGAGCAGCACCTTGCCCACCTTCGGATCGCCGGAGCCCACCAGCTCGATGGCCTCGGAGAACTCCGCCAGCGGCAGCTCGTGCGTGACCAGCGGCAGCGGATCGAGCAGTCCCGCGCCGAACACCCGGACCGTGTGCGACCAGGCGTCCGGCGGTGCCCCGAAGACGGAGTGCACCTCCAGCTGCCGTACCACCAGATCCGTCGGGTCCAGACCGTCCGCGCCCGGCGCCGGGATGCCCGTCAGGACCAGGCGTCCGCCCCGGCGCAGCAGCGAGGCCGCCGTCCGCGCGGCGGAGGCCGACCCGGCGGTCTCGATCACCACGTCGAAGTCGTCGGGCAGTTCCTCGTCCCGCGTACGGAAGCCGGTGGCGCCGAACTGGAGGGAGAGCGCCTCCCGGTCCCGCCGGGTGCCCACGACCAGCAGCTCGCCCGGTGAACCCGCCTTCAGGAACTGCACGGCGAACATCCCCAGGGTGCCGGTGCCGACCACGGCGACCCGCTCACCCGGCAGGGCGTGCGCCTTGATCGCGGCGGCCGCGATACAGGCGGCCGGCTCCAGCAGAGCGGCGGCGGTCAGATCGGCGTCGTCCGGCAGGGCGTGCAGCAGCCGGGCCGGCAGGGTCAGCGTGGCGGCCATGGCACCCGGCTGGGTGAACCCGGTCTCCTCGTACCCGTCCGTGCACAGCGTGGTCTCGCCGGCGTGACAGCGGTCGCACACCTGGCAGTTGCGGAAGCCCTCGCCGACGACCTTGCGGCCGACCAGCGAACCGGGGACCCCGGCGCCCACCCGCTCCACCGTCCCGGACCACTCATGGCCCGGCGTGAGCGGGTAACGCACGTAACCCTCGGGCCGGTTGCCCTGGTACACCTCGCGGTCGCTGCCGCAGATGCCCACCGCGTGCACGCGCACCAGCGCCTCGCCGGGGCCGGGCTCGCGCGGCGTGTGCTCGACGAGCCGGTGCTCGCCGGGCGCCTCGACGACGACGGCGGTGCTCACACCGTGCCCTTCGGCTTGCGCTGCTCCCAGCCCTCGGCCCACAGGTCGAACCGCGCCTGCTGCTGCGGGAACTCGGCGGCGGCGTCCACGTCCAGCTCCACGCCGAGACCGGGCGCGTCGGAGAGGTGGAAGTAGCCGTCGATCACCTGCGGGGCGCCCTTGACGACCTTCTTGATCTCCGCGTCCGCGAAGTCGTTGAAGTGTTCGAGGATCTTGAAGTTGGGGGACGTGAAGCCGACCTGGAGGGAGGCGGCGGTCAGCACCGGCCCGCCCACGTTGTGCGGGGCGACCAGCATGTAGTGGGTCTCGGCGGTGGCCGCGAGCTTGCGGGTCTCCCAGATGCCGCCGATGTGGCCGACGTCGGGCTGGATGATGTCGACGGCCTGGCTCTCGAACAGCTCGCGGAACTCGATCCGGTCGTGGATGCGCTCACCGGTGGCGACGGGGATGTCGACCTTGGCGGCGACCTTCTCCAGCGCCTTGAGGTTCTCCGGCGGCACCGGCTCCTCCAGCCAGGCCGGCTTGAAGGGGGCCAGCTCGCGCGCCAGCCGGACGGCGGTGGCGGGGGAGAAGCGGCCGTGCATCTCCAGCATCAGCTCGGCGTCCGGCCCGATGGCGTCCCGCACGGCCTCGATGAGGGAGACCGCGTACAGGGTCTGCTCGTGGTCGAGCTCGTAGTGCCCGGTGCCGAAGGGGTCGATCTTGAGCGCCTTGTACCCGCGCTCCATGACGCCCTGGGCCGCCTTGTGGTACGCCTCCGGGGTGCGCTCGGTGGTGTACCAGCCGTTGGCGTACGCCTTGACCTTGTCGGTCACCTTGCCGCCGAGCAGCTGCCAGACCGGCACCCCCAGCGCCTTGCCCTTGATGTCCCAGCACGCCATCTCGACCACGGCGATGCCGGACATGACGATCTCACCCGCGCGGCCGTAGTCGCCGTACTTCATCCGGCGCACCAGGTCTTCCACGGCGAACGGGTCGGAGCCGAGAATGTGGTTGGCCTCGGCCTCCCGCAGGTAGCCGATCAGCGCGTCGGTGTGGCCCAGCATGCGGGTCTCACCGACCCCCGTGATGCCCTCGTCGGTGTGCACCTGGACGTAGGTCAGATTGCGCCAGGGCGTCCCGACCACGTGAGTGCTGATTCCGGTGATGCGCACGGCAGTTGTCCCTCGCTGCTTCGTCGACGCTGTTCGAGATTTCGTCACACGTTCGAAATGCTGGCGTGACAGTAAGGACGGGGCGCCTGGGGTGTCAATGGGTCGAACACATAACGGTTTCGACAGTTTCGATGTCGGCTTTCGAGAAGGTTGCAGGCGGTCGACGGGTTTTCATGCCGCTTGGGCGGTCTGGCGCAAGTTCCCCCGCCGGGAGAGTCGTTTTCCCACACAACCTTCACAGGCGGCCCTAGGAACGTCACCCGGGCGGAACTTAGTCTTCCCGCGTCATGGACTACTGCCACCCGTGCCGAAGGCACCTCAACGGCGCCCTCGCATGCCCGGGGTGCGGCACACCTGCCGAACGGCTCCGCGCGCATCCGGAGGAGCCGTACGCGGCCGAGCCGGCGCGCGCGTACGCCCCGGTACCGGACGCGGTCGCGTACGCGACCCAGGGGCACGGATCCCCGGCGTACGGATCACCGGCGTACGGCGGGCAGCCCTACGCGGCGCCACAGGGGTACGGGCACGAGGCGTACGCCCCCGAGGTCCCCGAGGCCACCGTGCCGCGCCAGTACGCCCCGCAGGGCGAGCCGTCGCGCCCGTACGCCTCCGAGGCGGCCGAGGAGGAGCCGGAGAGCGTGGAGGGCGCGGAGGCCGCCGGAAGCGCGGACGCGGCTGAGAGCGCTGAGGACGGCGGGAGTGACCGGGCCGGCAGGAGTGACCGGGCCGCCTCGGCCGGTGTCCCGCGCGGTGAGGGAAGCCGTCGCGATCGCAAGGCCGCGGTGCATCGCAAGCGCCGCCGCCGCACCGTGCTGATCGCCGCCGGATTCGTGCTCGCGGCCGGCGGCCTCAGCATCGCCGAGCTCGGCATCGACGCGCCGGGCTTCTCCTCGCCGGACCCGTCGGCGGCCGGCGGCGAGGCGGACGAGGTGGACGCGGGCTCGCCGTCGTCGGACTCCTCGCCCGACGTGAAGAGCGCCGACACCGGGACCGCGAAGGGCGCGCACGCCTCGGCCTCCCCGAGCGCGTCGGCGTCGGGCTCGCCCTCGGCGTCCGCGTCGGCCAGTGCGTCGGCGTCCGCGTCGCCGGGCGCCTCCAAGGACCCCCAGTCGGCCCCGGGCGCCCCCCGGCCGACCCCCGCCGCCACGACGGCCCCCGACCCGACCCCCACGACGGACCCGACCCCCGCCGCGCCGACCCCGAAACCGTCGCCGTCGGAAACCTGCAACCGCTTCTTGTGGTGGTGCACGTAGGCCATCCGGGCTATCGGTGACACCAACACCCTCGTGCCGCAGTTGAGTCGAACAGGTACACCTCGCCGTACCGATCACCGGAAGCGGGCTTCGGCTGGACGGGCGAGGATGTCCGCAGCGGTCTTGGTGAGGAGAGCGGATGACGCAAGCGATCCACGGAACCGTCGCCGACGGTTTCGAGGCGGTGCGGGAGGAGTTCGCCGCCTTCGTGGCGACGGAACGGCCCGACTACGAAGGCCAGTTGTGCGTCCACGTCCACGGCCGCCGCGTCGTCGACCTGTGGGCCGGGGGCGATGGCGCCGGACCCGAGTCCCTCTACGCCGTGTACTCGTCCACCAAGGGCGCCGCCCACCTCGTGGTCGCGCTCCTCGTGCAGGACGGCACGCTGGAGCTGGACCGCAAAGTGACCTACTACTGGCCGGAGTTCGCCGCCGAGGGCAAGGGCCAGCTGACCCTGCGCGAGCTGCTCGCGCACCGGGCGGGCGTGGTCGGCCTCGACACCGGGTTCAGCGGGGAGGAGCTGGCCGACGACCGGGTCGTCGCCGAACGGCTCGCCGACCAGCGGCCGTTCTGGCGCCCCGGCACCGCGTTCGGCTGTCACGCCCTGGTCCTCGGCGCGCTCACCGGCGAGGTCGTCCGGCGCGCCACGGGCCGCACGCTCCAGGAGGTCTACGAGGACCGGGTGCGGGCGCCGTACGGGCTGGACTTCTTCCTCGGACTGCCGGCGCTCCACGAGCCGCGCTTCCGGTCCGTGCAGCCCATGACGCCGACCCCCAAGCAGCGGGCCGTGCTGAACGCCGCGCCGAGCGGGCCGCACACCCTGGCGTCCATCGCGTTCAACACGCATGTGCCCGGCTGCGGGGACCTGGTGGACTACGCCAACTCCCGTACCGTGCGCGCCAAGGGACCGGCGTCGGCGGGCGGGGTGGCCTCGGCGCGCGGGCTCGCCGGGATGTACGCGGCGGTGATCAGCGAGCTGGACGAACGCCCGCCGCTGCTCAAGCCGGACACCGTCGCCGAGATCGGCCAGATCCACTCCATCGGCCACGACCTGGTCGCCCGCGCCCACAAGGCGTACGGCCTCGGCTTCCAGGCGACCGCCGACACCTGGTACCCCTTCCTGGGCGCCGGCGCGTTCGGCCACAGCGGCGACGGCGGTTCCCAGGCCTTCGCCGACCCGCGCAGCGGCCTGGCCTACGGCTACACCCGCCGCCGTATGGCGTTCCCGGGCGGCGCGGCACCGGAGAACGAGCGGCTGGTGGCGGCCGTCCACCGGGCCGCCCTGGCGGTCTGACACGGGCGCGAGACGCCCCTGGAGGCGGGCGACCGGACGGCCAAGGGCCGCACCCCACGTCCAGGGGTGCGGCCCTCGTCCTGCGCAACGACCGGGTCGGACAAGCGTCACGGTCAGAGCTTGACGATCATCTTTCCGGTGTTGTCGCCGCGCAGGACCCCGAGGAACGCCTCCAGGTTGTTCTCGATGCCCTCGACGACGGTCTCGCGGTACTTCAGGGCGCCCGACGCGACCCACGGGCCGACCTCGGCCACGAACTGCGGCTGGAGGTCGTAGTGGTCGCCGACCAGGAAGCCCTCGATGCGGCCGCGGGTCTGGATCAGCCGGGCGAGGTTCCTCGGGCCGGGGGCGGGCTCGGTGTTGTTGTAGACGGAGATCATGCCGCAGACCGCGATCCGGCCGCCCTGGTTGAGGGAGCCGATCGCCGCCTCCAGGTGGTCGCCGCCGACGTTGTCGAAGTAGACGTCGATGCCGTCGGGGGCGGCGGCCCGCAGCTGCTCGCTCACCGGCCCGTTCTTGTAGTTGAACGCGGCGTCGAAGCCGTACTCCTCCACCAGCAGCTTGACCTTCTCGTCGGAGCCGGCCGAGCCGATGACCCGGGAGGCGCCCTTGAGCTTGGCGATCTGCCCGACCTGGCTGCCCACGGCACCCGCGGCGCCGGACACGAACACGACGTCGCCCTCCTTGAAGGAGGCGGTGCGCAGCAGGCCCGCGTAGGCGGTGAGGCCGGTCATGCCGAGGACGCCGAGGTACGTCGACAGGGGCGCGGCGCCGGGGTCGACCTTGACGGCGTTCTTGGCGTCCACGGCCGCGTACTCGCGCCAGCCGAGGAAGTGCAGCACGTGGTCGCCGACCTCGATGCCCTCGGCGTTGGAGGCCACGACCTCGCCGACGGCGCCGCCCTGCATGACCTTGCCGAGCTCGAAGGGGGCGACGTAGGACTTGGCCGCCGACATGCGGCCGCGCATGTACGGGTCCACCGACAGGTACTTGTTGCGCACCAGCACCTGACCCTCGCGCGGCGTCGGGACCTCGGCCTCGACCAGGGCGAAGTCCTCGGGCTTGGGCCAGCCGACGGGACGGCTGAGCAGGTGCCACTCGCGGTTGATCATGGGGGACCCTTCTGCGCAACAATTACTTCGGCAATTACTTCAGTACCTGAAACAACGATGCTCCTGAATATTTCAGGTTGTCAAGTAATGAGGGTAGGCTGAGGGCATGGCCACACCGCGAACGACCCGCCGCCCCGACACCATGACCCTTGAGGTCGTCGAGCTCATCGGCGAGGTCGTGGCCCGCTACCACGCCGACTACGAGGAGGCGGCCGCCGAGCACGCCCTCACCGGCGCCCAGGCCAAGCTCCTCGGCCTGCTCTCGCTGGAGCCGCTGCCGATGCGCAAGCTGGCGCAGAAGCTGAAGTGCGAGCCGTCCAACGTCACCGGGATCGTCGACCGCCTGGAGACCCGGGGCCTGGTCGAACGCCGCCCGGACCCGGCCGACCGCCGCGTGAAGGTGGCGGCGGCGACGGACGAGGGCCGCAGGGTCGCCCGCGAGCTGCGGGAGTCCCTGCGCTTCGCCCGGGAGCCGCTGGCGGGGCTCGCCGACGAGGAGCGGCTGGTGCTGCGGGATCTGTTGCGGCGGATGCTCGACGCGTAATCGCTCGCCGAGGGTGGATAGAGTTTCCGCCATGCGCGATCTTGGGGTGGGTTTCCGGTATCTCCTCGAAGGCCAGCGATGGGTGGCCCGGCACGGGAAGCGGTACGGCTTCGGCCTGCTGCCCGGGCTGATCACGCTCGTCCTCTACGTCGCCGCGCTGGTCGCCCTCGCCGTGTGGGGCGACGACGTCGTCACCTGGGCCACCCCCTTCGCCGACGACTGGTCCAGCCCCTGGGCCGGCCTCTTCCGCGGCTTCCTCGCCGTCGTGCTGTTCGCCCTCGGCCTGCTCCTCGCCGTCCTCACCTTCACCGCCGTGACGCTCCTCATCGGCCAGCCCTTCTACGAGAGCCTGTCCGAGAGCGTCGACCGGGACGTCTCGCCCGACGGCACCGCCCCCGAGTCCGGCCTGCCGCTCTGGCGCGAGCTGTGGATCTCCGGCCGGGACAGCCTGCGCATCCTGGTCCGCGCCGCACTGTGGGGGATCCTGCTCTTCGCCGCCGGCTTCCTCCCCTTCGTCGGACAGACCGCCGTCCCCGTGATCGGCTTCTTCGTCACCGGCTTCTTCCTCACCGAGGAACTCACCGCCGTGGCCCTCCAGCGCCGCGACGTCGATCTGCGCGCCCGCCTCACCCTGCTCCGCTCCCGCAAGACCCTGGTCTGGGGCTTCGGCACGCCCCTGGGCCTGGCCTTCCTGGTCCCGTTCGTCGCCGTGTTCCTGATGCCGGGCGCGGTCGCCGGCGCCACCCTGCTGGCGCGCGACCTGCTCGGCGAGGAGACCGGTGACGGCGAGGACCGCGACCCCGTCACCGCACCCGAAGAGGAAGAGGAGACCGTCACCCCGTGACCGAGATACTCGCCGTAGCCGTCATCACCGTCCTGGCCGTCATCGCGCCCGGCGGCGACTTCGCGATGATCGTCCGCAACAGCTATCTCCACGGCCGCCGCACCGGGCTGTTCGCCGCCACGGGCGTCGCGGCCGGCGTCCTCGTCCACGTCACGTACACCATGCTCGGCGTGGGCCTGCTCATCGCGTCCTCCACCTTCCTCTTCACGATCATCAAGCTGATCGGCGCGGCCTATCTCGTGTACGTCGGTGTCCGCACCTTCCGCACCCGTGGCGAGGTGGAGATCGACCTGACCGGCACGAGCGAGCTGACCCCGCTCGCGGCCCTGCGCACCGGCTTCCTGACGAACGTCCTCAACCCCAAGACGACCCTGTTCGTCGTCTCCACGTTCTCCCAGGTCGTCAGCGCCGACACCGCCGTCTACCAGCAGATCGGCTACGGCCTGTTCATGTCCCTCGCCCACCTGCTGTGGTTCGGCGTCGTCGCCGTCTTCTTCTCCCACGACCGCATGCGCGCCCTGATGCTGCGCGGCCAGAAGGTCCTCAACAAGCTGATCGGCTCCGTTCTGGCCGGCCTCGGCGTCAGCCTCGCGCTCGCGCCCAGCCACTGAGCCACCGGTCGCCGAGCCGTGGACCTCTCCCCGCGCGCCCTGGGCCGCGCCACCCTCGCCCGTCAGCTCCTGCTGGAGCGCGCGCCGACGACCGTCCCCGAGGCGGTCCGCCGGGTCGTCGCGCTCCAGGCGCAGTCGCCCGCCTCGCCGTACATCGCCCTGTGGAACCGGGTCGCCGGTTTCGACCCGGCCGACCTGGACGCGGCCTTCGCCGACGGCACGGTCGTCAAGGCGACCCTGATGCGGATCACGCTGCACGCCGTCCACGCCGACGACCACCGCCCCTTCCGCGGGGCCATGCAGCAGACCCTCTACGCCTCCCGGCTCGGCTATCGGTACGCGGCCGCCGGACTCACGCCCGCCGACGCGGGCCGGCTCGTCCCGGAACTGCTGGAGTTCGCGGCACGCCCGCGCACCTCGGCGGAGCTGGAGGCATGGCTGGGGGAGCGGCTCGGCGCGGAGCGGGCGCCGGGTGCCTGGTGGGGGCTGCGCGGCTACGCGCCGCTGCTGCACGCCCCGACCGGCGGCCCCTGGGCGTTCGGCCCCCGCACGGCGTTCGTCGCCGCGCCGCCCGGCCCGCCGCTCGCGGACCGCGCACCCGAGCCCGAGGGCCTGCGCCGGCTGATCCTGCGCCACCTCTCCGGCTTCGGCCCCGCGACGGCCGCGGACATCGCGCAGTTCGCCCTGCTCTACAAGGGCCCGCTGCGCGAGGCCCTGAACGCCCTCGGTGACGAGGTCGAGCGCCTGAAGGCCCCCGACGGCACGCTCTACTACGACCTCCCCGGCGCCCCGCGCCCACCCGCCGACACCCCGGCCCCGCCGCGCCTGCTCCCCATGTGGGACAGCGTCCTGCTGGCCCACGCCGACCGCGACCGGGTGATCCGCCCGGAGTACCGCAAGGCGGTGGCCCGCACCAACGGCGACGTCCTGCCGACCCTGCTGGTGGACGGCGAGGTGGCGGGCGTCTGGCGCCCGACGGAGACGGGCATCGAGGCGACGGCCTTCCATCCGCTGCCGGAGGAGGAATGGGAGGGGTTGGCGAAGGAGGCCGAAGCCCTCACGGCCCTTCTGGCCGACCGCGAACCGCACCCCTACACCCGCCACAACCGCTGGTGGACCAGGCTCCCGCCCCCGGCGGACGTACGGCTCCTTGCCGCCAGGGCCTAGGCGACCCCCCAGGGCCGGGGCAGCGCCGCCGCGGCGTCCCGCAGCGCCGAGACGAACTCCCCCACGGCCAATCCCGCCGCGGACGAGGTCGCCGCGTACACCGCCCGGGCCGGCGCCCCCTCGTCCAGCACCGGCAGCAGCCGTACGTCCGGGCGCACGGAAGCCGCGGCGAGCGCCGGGACCAGGGTCACGCCCAGTCCCGCGGCGACGTACCCCTGCTTGGCGGTCCACTCGGCGACGACATGCGCGACCCGCGGCCGGAAACCCTGCCGCAAGGCCGCGTCGAGCAGGGTGCCCTCGGGGCGCGTGCCGCCGGAGATCCAGTCGGCGTCGGCCAGTTGGGACAGGCGCACGGGACCGGTGAGGGGGTGGCCGGCGGGGACGGCGACGTACAGGGACTCGTCGAGCAGGTGGTGCAGTTCGTAGGAGTCCAGCGGAGTCCCGCCGGTCGTCGAGACGACCGCGAGGTCGAGGTGGCCGGCGGCGAGCCGGTCCAGCAGGGCCGGGGTGAGGCCCTCCTCGCGGGTGACGCGGATGTGCGGGCGGCGGGCGCGGAAGGCGGCGAGGGCGTGCGGGACCAGCGTGGCGTCGGCGGTGGCGAAGGCCCCGAACCGCAGCCGCCCGGCCCGGCCCTCGCGCAGGGCGGTCAGCTCCCGCCGCGCGCCGAGCAGGGCGTCGGCCACGGCCTCCGCGTACGGGACGAGGGCCTGCCCGGCCTGGGTGAGCCGCACCCCGCGCGGCAGCCGGTCGAAGAGCGGGGCGCCGCCCAGCGCGGCTTCGAGGGAGGCGATCTGCCGGGACACCGCCGACTGGGTCCACCCCAGCCGCCGCGCCGCCACGGTGAAGGACCCCTGCCGGGTGACCTCCAGGAACACCCGCAGCCAGACACTGGAGATCTCCGCTTCGTCATGCGTGTTCAGCATGGCCGCCATGCTAGACATTCGCTTGTCGCATCCATTCCGCCGCGCCTAGCGTCGAGGCATGGAGAAGATCGCGTTTCTCGGACTGGGGCACATGGGCGCCCCGATGGCCCGTCAGCTGCTCGGCGCCGGGCATCCGTTGACCGTCTGGAACCGCACCCCGGCCAAGGCGGAGCCCCTCCTCGCCGAGGGCGCCGTGCTCGCCGCCGACCCGGCGCGGGCGGTGCGGGACGCCGACGTGGTGGTCACCATGCTCGCCGGTCCCGCGGCCCTGGACGCGGTCGCCGCGCAGGTCGTACCGGCGCTGCGGCCCGGCACCCACTGGGTCGAGATGTCGACCGTCGGCCCCGACGCCGTGCGCGCCCTCGCCGGGCGGCTCCCGGACGGGGTCACGCTCGTCGACGCGCCGGTCATGGGCAGCACCGACAAGGCCGCCACCGGCACCCTCGGCATCCTGGCCGGCGGCGACGCCGACGGGGTGGCGCGGGTGCTCGCCCGCTTCGGCACGGTCACCCGCACCGGCCCGCTCGGTTCGGGCGCCGCGCTCAAACTCGTCGTCAACGCGGCCGTGATCGGCGGTGTCGCCCTCGTCGCCGAGGCACTGCGGCTCGCCGACGCCCTAGGCCTCGACGGGGCCACCGCCCGCGCCGCCCTCACCGCGAGTCCGCTCGGCGGTGCCGCCGGCCGCGCCTTCGCCGACGGCGTCCTCTTCAGCACCGAACTCGCGGTGAAGGACCTGCGCCTGGCGACCGCCGCCGCCGAACTCCCCGTCCTGCGGGCCGTGTCCGACCGGTTCCGGGAGGCCGCCCAGGACCCCTCTGTCGCCCGGGCGGACATCACCCGCGCCGCCGACCGTATCCGTACCGCCTGAAAGGCACCCCCGTGGAGATCACCCTCGGCAACCCCGCGTCCGCCCCCCAGCCGCTCAGCCCCTACTACTCCCAGGTCGCCCGCGTCGGACACCCCGACGGCAGCGCCCTGCTGTTCGTCTCCGGGCAGATCGCCGAGGGCGACACGCTGGCCGAGCAGAGCCGCGGGGTCTTCGAGACCCTCGACGCCCTGCTGAAGGCCCACGGCGCCACCCTCGCCGACATCATCAACATCCGCACCTATCTCACGGATATTGGGCGGCTCGCCGAATACGGCGCCGTGCGCCGCGAGTTCCTCACCGGCACCCCGCCCACCAGCATGACCTTCGAGGTGCCCCGTCTGTTCCGGCCGGAGGCGCTGATCGAGGTCGAGGTGGTGGCCGCGGTGCCCGGCCCCTGGAGGTGAAGTGGTCCGCGGTGCCCGGCACCCGGATGTGAAGTGATCGTGATTGTGAAAGGTTCGTACGAAATCCGGCTCGGCCGACCGCGGGCCCGCCCCGCCGGTTACGGTCGAACCAGCCCCGGCCCGGGACCTGACCCCTGGGCCGGGGCTCACACCATCGCCACGATGCCTCAGCGCACCCCGAACCCGTACACCGTCTCCGACCGGTACACCTGCCCCGGCCGCAGCACGGTGCTCGGGAAGTCCGGGCGGTTCGGCGAGTCGGGGAAGTGCTGGGTCTCCAGGGCCACGCCCTCGCCGGGGACGAAGGGCTCCGGGAGATGGTCCGCGGTGTAGAGCTGGAGCCCGGGCTCGGTCGTCGCCACCGTCAGCACCCGCCCCGACGCCGGGTCGTACAGCTCGGCGACCTCCTCGGCGGACCCGGTGACGCCCTTGTCGAGGACGAAGTTGTGGTCGTAGCCGGTGCCGATCTTGCGGGCCTCGCGGAAGTCGAAGCGGGTGTCCGTCACGTCCGCGAGCTCGCCCGTCGGGATCAGGTCCGCGTCGACCGGCGTGTAGCGGGACGCGGCCAGCCGCAGCTCGTGCCCGCCCGCGGTGCCCGAGCCCGCCAGGTTGAAGTAGCTGTGGTTGGTCAGATTCACCACCGTCGGCGCGTCCGTGACCGCCTCGTAGGCGATCCGCAGCCCGCCCGCCGCGTCCAGCGTGTACGTCGCCGAGACCTCCAGACGCCCCGGGAAGCCCTCCTCGCCGTGCGCGGCGACCCGGCTGAGGCGCAGCCCGTGCTCGACCGGCTCGACGTCCCACACCCGCTTGTCGAAGCCCCGGGCGCCGCCGTGCAGCGAGTTGGGGCCGCCCGTCGGCTCCAGCGCGTACGTCAGGCCGTCCAGCGCGAAGCGGGCGCCAGCGATCCGGTTGGCGTACCGGCCGATCAGGGCGCCCAGGAAGGGCTCCGGGCGGTCCAGATAGCCGCCCAGGTCCGCGAACCCCAGCACCACGTCCGCCGTCCGCCCGTCCCGGTCCGGGACCTCGACGGACTGCACGATCCCGCCGTACGACAGGACGCGCACCCGGGTGCCCGCCCGCTCCAGCGTCCAGCGGTGGATCCGCGTGCCGTCGGAAAGTGTTCCGAAGTGTTCGCTCATGGGCGGAACCCTAAGTCACGCCCGGTCGGCGGTGATCCTGCGGTAGGCGATCTCCGCCAGCCGTGCCTGGCCGTCCTTGCTGGGGTGGAACCAGTCCCAGTGGCTCAACTGGTCGGTGCCGAACCGGTACTCGTAGACCGCGCCGTCGTCGAAGCGGCAGCGGCGGTCCTTCGCGCAGACGTCCTTCAGCACGGTGTTGTAGTCCTCCACCCGCTGCTGCACGGTCGCCCGCCGCCGCGTCGCCGCCGCGTCCAGCGCGTCCGCGTCGCCCAGCATCGACGGGCAGATGCCCAGCTTCCACACCTGCTTGCCCAGCGGGTTGGCGCGCCCCTCGGACCACAGCCGCTTCAGATCGGGCACGCTCGCCACATACACCTGCGCCGCGTGCGCGCCGGCCCGCAGGGTGCGCATCGCCTCCTCGAAACCCGACCGGAAGTCCGCCACCGACGTCATCGCCTCGGCCGAGTCCCGGCAGGCGTCATTGGCGCCCGCCATCACCGTGACCAGCGCGGGCCGCTTCGCCGCGGCCTGTGCCATCTGCCCCGGCAGATCGGCCATCCGCGCGCCCGTCACCGCGTAGTTCCAGCTGTGCGTGGTCGCCTTCGCCTTCCCCAGCAGCCGCACCGCGAGGCTGTTCACGTCCCCGCTGCTGCCGGTCGCCCACGACACCTCCGGACAGTCCGTCAGGATCCCGCAGGCGTCGAAGCCGCGGGTGACGGAGTCCCCGACGGCGGCCATCGACGCCGGGCTGACGTCCCACAGCGGCGTCGCCGACGGGGACGGCTTCGCCCGCCGGGCCTGAGTGGCCGAGGAGCCGGGGGAGTCCCCGCCCACCGCGTCGCACCCGGCCACCCCGACCACGGCCGCCGCCGTCACCGCGAGCACGGTCCGCGCGCGCCGGTTTCCCATCCGCATCCCTCGCCGATCCCCTCGACTCGACCCGACCTTCGACGGGCCGACGGTCCACCGGCCCCACCCATGACAACGTACGAGGGTTCCCGCGCCCCGATCCGCGCCCCCACGATGCAACGGCTCGCCCCCGTACAGGCGTCCCCCCGGGTGAATGGCGGGCGTTTCGCGGCACCGGGACCGACCGTACGTCACACTCCTTGCGCCGCCGCAAGGTAGCCTCGCCATCAACGTGGCTGCCCCGCCGCCGCCGTTACACCAGCCCGCAAGACGACCCGCCTGCCCGGAGGTCCCGGTGACGACACGTGGAGTTCTGTACGTGCACTCCGCGCCGCGCGCGCTGTGCCCGCATGTCGAGTGGGCCGTCGCCGGGGTGCTCGGCGCACGCGTCAACCTCGACTGGATCCGGCAGCCCGCGGCCCCCGGCACCTGGCGCTCGGAGTTCTCCTGGCAGGGCGAGGCCGGCACGGCGTCCAAGCTGGCGTCCGCGCTCAGAGGCTGGCACCTGCTGCGCTTCGAGGTCACGGCCGAGCCCTGCGCGACGGCCGAGGGAGAGCGCTACAGCTGCACCCCCGACCTCGGCATCTTCCACGCCGTCACCGGCATCCACGGCGACATCCTGATCCCGGAGGACCGTCTGCGCGCCGCCCTGACCCGCTCCCAGCGCGGCGAGACGGACCTGGAGGCGGAGATCGCCAAGCTCCTCGGCAAGCCGTGGGACGACGAGTTGGAGCCGTTCCGGTACGCGGGCGAGGGAGCCCCGGTGCGCTGGCTGCACCAAGTGGTCTGACGCGGACGCGTGAAGGGGCCCCCACCGAGCGGTGGGGGCCCCTTCACGTACGTACGAGCGCTGTTCAGACGGTGCGGAACGCCAGGACGACGTTGTGCCCGCCGAAGCCGAACGAGTCGTTCAGCGCGGCGATACGGCCCTCGACCGGCAGCTTGCGGGCCTCGCCGCGCACGATGTCGGCGTTGGCCTCCGCCTCGGGGTCGAGGTTCTCGACGTTGATGGTCGGCGGCGCCACCCGGTGGTACAGCGCGAGCACGGTCGCGACCGACTCCACGCCACCGGCGCCACCGAGCAGGTGACCCGTCATCGACTTGGTCGCCGAGACCGCGAAGTGGTCGGCGTCGTCGCCGAACACCTTGCGCAGCGCCTTCAGCTCGGCCACGTCACCGGCCGGCGTCGACGTCGCGTGCGCGTTGACGTGCACGATCTCCGCCGGGTTCAGGTCGGTGCGGTCCAGCAGGTTCTGCAGGGCGTGCGCGATACCGCGCCCCTCCGGCTCCGGCTGCACGATGTCGTGCGCGTCGGCGGAGATGCCCTGCCCGACCGCCTCGGCGTACACCCGCGCACCGCGCTTGGCGGCGTGCTCGGCGGACTCCAGGACGATGACGCCCGCGCCCTCGCCGAGGACGAAGCCGTCGCGCTCGATGTCGTAGGGACGCGAGGCACCCTGCGGGTTCTCGTTGTTCTTGGACATCGCCATCATGTTGCCGAACGCGGCGATCGGCAGCGGGTGGATGGCGGCCTCCGTGCCACCGCACACGACGACGTCGGCGCGGCCGGTACGGATCATCTCGATGCCGTAGCCGATGGCCTCGGCGCCCGACGCGCAGGCGGAGACCGGCGTGTGCACGCCCGCGCGGGCGCCCACGAGCAGACCCACGTTCGCGGAGGGGCTGTTGGGCATCAGCATCGGCACGGTGTGCGGGGAGACGCGGCGGACGCCCTTCTCCTTCAGCACGTCGTACTGGTCGAGGAGGGTGGTCACCCCGCCGATGCCGGAGGCGATGACGGCGCCCAGCCGGTCGGGGTCGACCGAACCGTCCTCTCCGGCCCGGCCGGTGAACCCGGCGTCCTTCCAGGCCTCCTCGGCCGCGATCAGCGCGAACTGCGCCGAGCGGTCGAGCTTGCGGGCCTGCGGCCGGGGGATGACCTCGGTCGGCTCCACGGCGACCGGGGCCGCGATACGGACGGCCTGGTCGGCCGCCCAGTCCTGCTCCAGGGGCTTGACGCCGGACTTGCCGGCGATCAGGCCCTCCCAGGTAGAGGCTGCGTCGCCACCCAGCGGTGTGGTTGCGCCGATACCGGTGACGACCACGGTGCGATTGGTCGGGCTCACGGGAATTCTTTCTCCAGCGGGAAACGAGGATTCAGCGGCGCCACCGCCGGGTGGCGGGGCGGGCCGGAGGCTCCGGCCCACGCAGGCTCAGGCCTGGTGCTTGAGGATGTAGTCGGTCGCGTCGCCGACGGTCTTGAGGTTCTTGACGTCCTCGTCCGGGATCTTCACGTCGAAGCGCTCTTCGGCGGCGACGACGACCTCGACCATGGACAGCGAGTCGACGTCCAGGTCATCGGTGAAGGACTTGTCCAGCTGGACGTCCTCGGTGGGGATCCCGGCGATCTCGTTCACGATCTCGGCGAGACCGGCGACGATCTCTTCCTGAGTGGCGGCCATGGTGGGCGCTCCTTCTTTGAGTTACAGAGAGTGGGCGGTACATCACCGCACCGGATCGCGGGATCCGGCACGGAGTGCCTAGGGGAGGGTAACGACCGTCGCGGCGTACACGAGACCCGCCCCGAATCCGATGACGAGTGCGGTGTCGCCGCTCTTCGCCTCGCCGGTCGCCAGGAGCCGCTCCATCGCGAGCGGGATCGAGGCGGCCGAGGTGTTGCCGGTGGTGCGCACGTCACGGGCGACCGTGACCGACTCCGGCAGCTTGAGGGTCTTCACCATCGAGTCGATGATCCGCTCGTTGGCCTGGTGGGGGATGAAGACGTCCAGTTCGTCCGCGGTGATGCCGGCGGCGTCCAGCGCCTCCTTGGCGACCTTCGCCATCTCGAAGACGGCCCAGCGGAAGACCGCCTGGCCCTCCTGCGTGATGGCCGGAAACTTCTCCAGGTGGCCTTCGCGGTAGTCCGTCCACGGCACGGTCTGCTTGATGGTCTCCGACTTGTCGCCCTCGGAGCCCCACACGGTCGGGCCGATGCCCGGCTCGGTGGCCGGACCGACGACGACCGCGCCGGCCCCGTCGCCGAACAGGAAGGCCGTCGCGCGGTCCTCCCGGTCGGTCAGGTCGGACAGCCGCTCCACGCCGATGACCAGCACGTACTCGGCGGAACCCTCGACGATCATGCCCTTGGCGAGGGTCAGTCCGTAGCCGAAGCCCGCGCAGCCGGCCGAGATGTCGAAGGCGGCGGCCTTGTTCGTGCCGAGCTTGTCGGCGATCTCGGTGGCGACGGCCGGGGTCTGCTTGAAGTGCGAGACCGTCGAGACGACCACGGCGCCGATCTGCTCGGCGGAGATCCCCGCGTCGGCGATCGCCTTGCCCGCGGCCTCGACCGACATGGCGGCGACGGTCTCCTCGTCGTTCGCCCAGTGCCGGGTCTCGATGCCGGAGCGGGAGCGGATCCACTCGTCGGAGGAGTCGATCGACTCGAGGATGACCTCGTTGGGCACGACCCGCGTAGGGCGGTAGCCGCCCACGCCGCGGATGCGTGCGTAGGGAGCGCCCTTGCTGGGCTTGATCTTCGCCATCGAGGCTCCTTGTCAGGCGCTCTGCTCGGCGATGAGCTCGCGAGCCGCGTCGAGGTCGTCAGGGGTCTTCAGGGCCAGCGTCCGCACGCCGGGCAGCGCGCGCTTGGCGAGGCCGACCAGGGTGCCGCCGGGGCACACCTCGATGATCGCGGTCGCGCCCAGCTCCTTGAAGGTCTCCATGCACAGGTCCCAGCGGACCGGGTTGGCGACCTGGCCGACCAGGCGCTGGAGGATCTCGTCGCCGGTGCCGACGGTCTGCCCGTCCTTGTTGGAGACGTAGGTGACCTTGGGGTCGGCCGGGGCGAGCTCCTTGGCCGCGGTGGCCAGGGTGTGGACCGCGGGGCCCATGTGGTGCGTGTGGAAGGCGCCTGCGACCTTCAGCGGGACGACCTTGCGGACGCCCTCGGGCTTGTCCTCGTTCAGCGCGGCGAGCTGCTCCAGGGTGCCCGCGGCGACGATCTGGCCCGCGCCGTTGATGTTCGCCGGGGTCAGGCCCAGCTTCTCCAGGTGCGCGACGGAGGTCTCCGGGTCGCCGCCGAGCAGCGCCGACATGCCGGTCTCGGTGATCGCGGCGGCCTCGGCCATCGCCAGACCCCGCTTGCGCACGAGCGTCAGGGCGGCGACGTCGTCGAGGACGCCCGCGAAGGCGGCGGCGGTGATCTCGCCGACGCTGTGACCGGCGACGGCACCGGGAGCGCCCGCCGCGTCGGCGGCGAACGGATGGGCACCCAGTGCCGCGGCGGACAGGAGGCCGGCCGCGACGAGCAGCGGCTGGGCGACGGCCGTGTCACGGATCTCGTCCGCGTCGGCCTGCGTGCCGTAGTGGGCGAGGTCCAGTCCGATGGCGTCGGACCACGCGGCGACGCGGTCGGCGGCGCCGGGCAGTTCGAGCCAGGGGGTCAGGAAGCCGGGCGTCTGGGCGCCCTGGCCGGGAGCGACGAGTACGAGCACTCTCACACTCTCTCTTGTGGACGGCCGAAGCCGCCCGTGGGGACAGGGACGAAGAACAGCAGGGGGTTTTGTGGGGCCCTGACAAAAAGCTAGGTCTGGGGGTCGCCGTCGACCAGACGCCCCAGGATCAGTGCGATCCGCAGCGTGAACGCCGAGCGTACATCGGACGGCGACCAGCCTGTGACGTCAGTCACGCGTCGAAGCCGGTAGCGCACGGTGTTGGGATGCACGAACAGCATCCGGGCCGCGCCCTCCAGACTGGACGCCTGTTCGAGATAGACGGAGAGCGTCTCCAGAAGGGCCGAGCCGGCCTCTTCGAGCGGTCTGTAGATCTCCTCCACCAGCTGCTCGCGCGCGCTGGGATCGCCCGCGATGGCGCGCTCCGGCAGCAGATCGTCCGCCAGCACCGGCCGGGGCGCGTCCTGCCAGGCGGAACACGCCTTGAGCCCGGCGGCCGCGGCCTGCGCGGACCGGGTCGCGGTCAGCAGGTCGGGCACCACCGGGCCGGCCACGACCGGCCCCGCGGCGTACGGGCCGATCAGCGACTTCGCCACGGCGAGCGGGTTGTCGTTGCCGCCGGCGATGACGACGAGCCGGGTCCCGAGCACACCCGTGAGCACCTGGAGCTTGGCGTGCCGGGCGGCCCGCCGGATCGCCTCGACGGTCAGCTCGGAGTCCCCGTCCGGGGCGGTGCCCAGCACGACGCACACATGGTCCGGCGAGTTCCAGCCGAGCGCGGCGGCCCGGCTGACGGCGCCCTCGTCGGCCTCCCCGCTGAGCACGGCGTTGACGACGAGGGACTCCAGCCGCGCGTCCCAGGCACCCCGTGCCTCGGCGGCCTGCGCGTACACCTGCGCGGTGGCGAAGGCGATCTCCCGGGCGTAGACCAGCAGCGCCTCGCGCAGCAGGGACTCGTCGCCGGGGGCCGCGACCTCGTCGATCGCGCTCTCCATGACCTCGATGGTGGTGCGCACCATCTCCACGGTCTGGCGCAGCGTGATCGCCCGGGTCAGCTCGCGCGGGGCGGTGCCGAAGACATCGGTGGAGATGGCCTGCGGGGCGTCGGGATGCCGGAACCACTCGGTGAAGGCCGCGATGCCGGCCTGAGCCACCAGGCCGATCCAGGAACGGTTCTCCGGGGGCATGGCCCGGTACCACGGCAGCGTCTCGTCCATGCGCGCGATCGCCTGGGCGGCGAGCGCCCCGGAGGACTTCTCCAGCCGCTTCAGGGTCGCCGTGTGCGCATGCGTGTCGGTCGCTGGGATTGCGGTCTTGCCGGCTTCGGGTTCGGGCACGTGGACAAGACTGCCTTATCGGGCCGGGGGTGTGTGCCGCCGGGTGGCACGTCACAGCCCGGAGCGGCCGTCGGCGGGGCTACCGTGAGGGGTGTGATGGACGTACGGCGCGCCGACGAGCGCTACAGGGGCGGGGATCCGGCGGCCGGTATCGACAGCCGTCACAGCTTCTCCTTCGGGCCGCACTACGACCCGGACAACCTCCGCTTCGGCGCCCTGATCGCCTGCAACGAGGAGCGGCTCGCGCCGGGCGCCGGCTTCGACGAGCATCCGCACAGCCACACCGAGATCGTCACCTGGGTCGTCCGGGGCGAGCTGACGCACCGCGACTCACGGGGCCACGAGACGGGGGTGCTCCCCGGTGACGTGCAGCGGCTCAGCGCCGGCCTCGGGGTGCGGCACGTCGAGCGCAACGACGGGCCGGACCCGCTGACCTTCGTGCAGATGTGGCTGGCCCCGCTCGACCCCGGCGGCGAACCGTCGTACGACATCGTGCGCGGCATCGCCGACTCCACCCCCTATGCCGTCCCCGCCGCCGGCGCGATGCTGCACGTACGGCGGCTGGTGGCGGGGGAGCGGACCGCGGTGCCGGACGCGCCGCGGGTCTACGTCCATGTGGTGCGCGGCACCGTCCGGCTCGGCCCGCACGAGCTGGGCGCCGGGGACGCGGTGCGGGTGTCCGACGAGAAGGGGCTGGAGCTGGCCGCCTCCGCGGAGGCGGCCGAGGTGCTCCTGTGGGAGCTGGCGGACTGAGCGGGCGTCAGCTGCTGCTCGGCTCCTCGGCGTTGCGCCACACCGTGATGTCCACCGACACGTAGTCGCTGGGGTCGCCGTCGGGCGCGCTGCCCCGGAAGGTGACCAGGGCGAGATGGCCGGAGGAGGTGTGCACGCACATCTGCGAGCCCACCGACAGCTGACCGAGCCCGACCTCCTCGGTGTAGCGGGTCTCCGCCCGGCAGACGGCCAGCGAGCCCTTCTCGGCGTTGTTCAGCAGCACGACCTTGTCGCCGTTGCTGCCGATCACCCGGTTGTCGCTGCCCCCGTTGGAGTAGTACAGGTCGGCGGCGTCGTCGTACCGGGCGCTGCCGCCCTCCCCGGGATCGACCGGCTTCGGCGGCGAGTCCGCGAAGCGCACGTAGTAGTCGTCCGGGATGTTGATGTTCTTGAACGAGACGGGCTTCGGGTCCGGTGCCGAACTCGACCCCGAACCCGTCGCGCCGCCCCCGCTGCTGCCGCCTCCGCCGCTGGTGGCCGAGGAGTTCTTCGAGGAGTCGTCCGCCGAGTCGGTGAGGTCCTTGAGGACCGATGCGCAGCTGCCGAGCCAGAAGAGACCGGCCACCACGGCGACGCCGATGCCGATCCACTTGCCCGCCCTGTTCTTCTTGGGGGGCAGCGGCAGCGGCGCCGGGCGCGGCGCTCCCCACGGGGGCTGCTGGCCGAAGGCCGGCTGGGGCGCGGTCGGCGGGCCGTACGGACCCTGCTGGAACGGGGCCTGCGGGGCGACGGGCGGTCCGAACGACGGCGCCGGCGGTACGTTCGGCGCGGCCGCCGTGGGGGCCGCGTGCACGGGGGTGCCCAGAACCCCGGGAGTGCCCGGGACCGGCGTGCTCGGTGGCGTCGCCGGTGCCGGGGGCGCGGTCGCCGTCGGTGCCGACTGGGGCGGTGGGGGCGTCCCGTCGACGTGGGTGACCGGCGCGGTGGGCCCCGGGGTGCCGGGGGCGACCGTCGGCGCGGCGGCGAGCGCGGCGGACGCCGACACCCGCTGGGTGATGTCCTCGGCGATCACCTCCGGCAGCCAGGACCCGGACTGGCGCAGGGGCGTCGGCGACGCCTCCTGGCACAGGGCGATGACCTCGGCGGGTGAGGGCCGCTCCGCCGGATCCTTGGCCAGGCAGCGCGCGATGAAACCGAGTTGCTCGGGCAGCCCGCTGAGGTCCGGCTCCTCGTGGACGATCCGGTACAGCACGGCGTGCGAGGGCCCGTCGCCGTACGCGCCCTGCCCGCGCCCCGCGTACGCGGCGACCTGGCCGAGCGCGAAGATGTCCGAGGCGGGCGTGATCTCCTTGCCGGCGGCCTGCTCCGGCGACATGAACGCCGGGGTGCCGATGGAGACGCCGGTGCCGGTCAGCGCGGTCGCGTCGGCGGCCCGGGCGATGCCGAAGTCGATGACGCGCGGCCCGTCGGCCGCGAGCAGCACATTGGACGGCTTCAGATCGCGGTGCACGATGCCCGCGCCGTGGATGACCGACAGCGCCTCCGCCATCCCCGCGAGGAGCAGCAGCACCGACGGCACGGGCAGCGGCCCGTGATCACCGACCGCCGAGGACAGCGCGGGCCCCGCCACATAGGCGGTGGCCAGCCAGGGCTGGCTGCCCTCGGTGTCGTAGTCGATGACCGGCGCGGTGTAGAGGCCCTGCACGCGCTGGGCGGCCTGCACCTCCTGCTTGAACCGGCGGCGGAACTCGGGGTCCTCGCTCAGCTCCGGTCGGATCGTCTTGAGGGCGATGGGATGCCCGCCGGGCGTGTAGGACAGGTACACGGTGCCCATGCCGCCCGACCCCAGCCGTGCCGCGAGCCGGTAGCTCGCCACCTCGCTCGGGTCGCCGCTCTCCAACGGGCGGAAGCGGCCGCCCGGTTGAACCCCTGCCATTGCTCTCCCCCGAGATCATTGGGTGCTGCTGTGCAGAGGGAGGTTAGCCCAGGGCGTCAGCTGCCGCCGACCCAAGTCCCGCTCTCCGCGAGCACGGCGTCCGTGAAGGGCGGCCACGCCTCGACCGCCCAGGGGCCGAAGGCACGGTCGGTCAGGGCCACGCAGGCGAGCCCGGCGGTCGGGTCGATCCACAGGAAGGTGCCGGACTGCCCGAAGTGTCCGAAGGTGCGCGGCGAGGACGAACTGCCCGTCCAGTGCGGGGACTTGGAGTCGCGGATCTCGAATCCCAGGCCCCAGTCATTGGGGTTCTGATGGCCGTAGCCCGGCAACACGCCCTTGGTGCCCGGGTATTGGACGGTCATCGCCTCGGCCACCGTGCGCGGGTCCAGCAGGCGCGGCGCCTGGACCTCGGCCGCGAACCGCAGCAGATCCTCGACGGTGGACACGCCGTCCTTGGCGGGGGAGCCCTCCAGGGCGGTGGCCGTCATGCCCAGCGGCTCCAGGACCGCCTGGCGCAGATACTCCGCGAACGGGATGTCCGTCGCCTTGGCGATGTGGTCGCCGAGCTGCTCGAAACCGGCGTTGGAGTACAGCCGCCGCTCCCCGGGCGGCGCGGTCACCCGGTGCTCGTCGAAGGCCAGCCCGGAGGTGTGCGCGAGCAGATGGCGTACGGTCGCGCCGGCGGGCCCGGCCGGCTCGTCCAGCTCGACCGCCCCCTCCTCGTACGCGACGAGCGCGGCGTACGCGGCGAGCGGCTTGGTCACCGAGGCCAGCGCGAAGCGCTGCCCGACCGGCCCATGGGTGCCGAGCACGGTACCGTCGGCCCGCACGACCCCCGCCGCGGCGGAGGGAACCGGCCACTTCTCGATCAAGGCGAGACTCTTCAGCGACATGCGGTCGAGCCTAAGGTCTCAGAGCGCCAGTTCCATCAAGGGGTCGGGCTTGCGGGTGAAGCCCATCGACGCGTACAGCGGTTCGGCCTGCGCGGACGCCGTGAGGTGGACGTAGCCGGCGCCGCGGTCGCGGAACCACTCCAGCAGGGCCTCCATGCACGCGCGCGCGTACCCGCGGCGCCGGGCGTCCGGGTCGGTCGCCACGCTGAAGACGAAGCCGGCGGTGCCGTGCGGATGGCCCGCCCGCCCGATCCGGTACTCGATCGTCCCGGCCACCACAGCCGCCAGGGCCCCCGGCCGCTCGGGGTGGTCCACGACGAACGCGGCGAAGTCCCCCTCCGGCTCGCCGAGCCGCTCGCGCAGGGTCGGCAGCGACTGCGCGTGCCAGTCGGCCGCCGCCTCGTCCCGGACCGCGTCGATCATCACCTGGCGCAGGCGCAGCACTTCCTCGGCGTCCCGCGGCTCCGCGCGGCGTACTGGTCTCATGCCCCCTACGGTACTTACATCGGGGAGTGCTGTCCTGCCGATTTCTTACCGGGCCCCTTGCCCGAAGCTTGCTTCGAGCACACTCGAAGGTCATAGCGTTGGGGTCATGACGGTGATGCAGACCAGGCCCGTGACCACCGAGCAAACCTCCAGCCGCGTCGACGTCTGCTCCGCCCCGCCGCCGCGCCACCCGCGCCCCGAGGGGCAGGACAGCTACACGATCAGCGAGGTCGTCGCCTTCACCGGCCTGACGGCGCACACCCTGCGCTGGTACGAACGCATCGGCCTGATGGCCCATGTCGACCGCTCGCACACCGGCCAGCGCCGCTACAGCAACCGCGACCTCGACTGGCTCGACCTCGTCGGAAAGCTGCGGCTGACCGGCATGCCGGTCGCCGACATGGTCCGCTACGCCGAGCTGGTGCGCGAGGGCGACCACACCTATGGCGAGCGGTGCGCGCTGCTGGAGGCGACCCGGCGCGACGTCCAGGAACGGATCGCCGAACTCCAGGACACCCTCGCCGTACTCGACCGCAAGATCACCTTCTACACGGACGCCACCCGCGCGTACGAAGCGACAGCCCGCGAAGCAACAGCCCGCGAAATGAACGCCTTTGAGGCGGAAAGGACCATCGATCGATGAGCGACACCAGGATTCCGACGACGCGTCTCGGCAGCGACGGCCCCGAGGTCGGCGTCCAGGGCCTCGGCTGCATGGGCATGAGCTTCGCCTACGGCCCCGCGGACGCGAAGGAGTCCAGGGCCACCCTGGAGCGCGCCCTCGAACTGGGCGTCACCCTGTACGACACCGCCGACGCGTACGGCGCCGGTGAGAACGAGCGCTTCCTCTCCCCGTTCTTCAAGGCCCACCGCGACGAACTCGTCATCGCGACCAAGTTCGCCCTGCACATCCCGCCGGAGGACCCGAGCCGCCGTGTCGTCCGCAACGACGCCCCCTACATACGCGAGGCGATCGAGGCGAGCCTGAAGCGGCTCGACGTCGAGACCATCGACCTCTACTACATGCACCGGCGCGATGTGAACGTGCCGATCGAGGAGACCGTCGGCGTCATGGCCGAGCTGGTCCGCGAGGGCAAGGTCAAGCAGCTGGGCCTGAGCGAGGTCACGGCCGACGAGCTGCGCGCGGCCCACGCCGTGCACCCCATCGCCGCCGTCCAGTCGGAGTGGTCCCTGTTCAGCCGGGACATCGAGGCGCACGTGGTCCCGGCGGTCCGGGAACTCGGCGCGACCCTCGTGCCGTACTCCCCGCTCGGCCGGGGCTTCCTCACCGGCTCCTTCAGCAACGCCGACACGGACCTCACCTCCGGCGACTTCCGCCGCCATCAGCCCCGCTTCACCGGGGAGAACGCGGCGGCCAACGCGGCCCTCCTGGAGCCGATCCGCGCCATCGCGAAGGCCCATGACGCGACCCCGGCCCAGATCGCCCTGGCCTGGGTCCAGCAGCAGGCGACGGTCCACGACCTCCCCCTGGTCCCGATCCCGGGCACGCGCAAGCCGAGCCGGGTGGAGGAGAACGTCCGGGCGACGACGATCGAGCTGACGCGGGAGGAACTGGCCACGCTGGAGCCGATCGCGGGCAAGGTGGCGGGAGACCGCTACGCCGACATGTCGTTCACGTCCGCCGGCCGCGAGTAGCCCTCACCGCCCGCGCACGGCCGCCAGCACCGCCGCCGCGAACGGCAGCGACTCGTGCACCACGCCGTATCCCAGCCCGAACACCACAGCAGCCGGATCCTGGTCCGCCAGGGCCGGCTGCTGCTGGTTCTCCCCGCGGCGCCGCAGCCGCAGATACCCCTCGAACAGCTCGGGCGACCGCCATTCCACGTCACCCAGCTCGGACACGGCGAAACTCTGGTCGCCCGCCTTCCACTTGGCCGACGACGCCCCCGTCCAGAACCACCGGAACCGCACGGTGCGCCCGTCGAACGACGCCTTCGCGTCATAGGCCTTGAATGACAGGGGCGCACCCGGCGCCTCCACGAGAAAACGATCCGTCGGTCCGGACTCGGTCAGCCGCCCCTTCAGCTCGTCCGCGTAGTACTCGGCGAGCAACTCCCGGTCCCTCGGCAGCACCAGCCGGTACGGATCGCACCCTTCCTTCAGCTGCTCGGCCGCCGCCTCCATCAGCGGATCGGCCCCGGGCCGCGGTACGGCCCGCAGGACGACCGTGCCCCGTTTGCCCGGCTCCAGCGTCACCGACTCCAGCGCGGCCAGCGGAATCCGCCGTTCCCCCAGTGCCGAGAGCAACTTGGGTGTGCGCAGGCCCCTTTCGTAACGGATGAGGACGGAGTCGGACTCGAACTCCCAGGTGGCATGAAATCCGGCCAGTACATCACCCATGCGGGCCATCGTATGTGGGACACGCACTTTCGTCCCCTCTCCGCGCAGACCGCAATTCCTGCTGTCTCTACGCGCGTCCGACCGTCGTCGTGCCGGACAAACCCGCCCGGCAGCTGTCGTCCCCGTCGTCCTCGTGCGCGCACACCACCGAGTCGTACGCGCCAGTGCCGATGTCGGCGAAGTTGCGCAGGCTGTCCGTGCCGGGCTGGAAGTAGCCGGCGTGGCCCTCGGCCTCCTCGGCGGACAGCACGCGCGCCCCGAACCCGTCCGACACCGGGTCCTCGCCGTGTCCGAGCCCGCCGAGCTCCAGATACGGCACGTCCTGCACCCAGTCGTCGGCGTCCCGCATCGCCCACACCCGGGCGGAGGTGTGCAGCTGGGCGGCGTTGTGCACGCGCATGCCGGGGCTGCCGGCGACGGCTATGTCGGCCACCCGCTCCGGCATCGCGTGCGCGGCCACGCCGCACAGCACCGAGCCGTAGCTGTGGCAGAACATCGACACCGGGGCGCCGCCGGGCAGGGCCCGCAGCAGCGCGTTCAGGCGTACCGCGCCGTTCTGGGCGCGCAGCCCGGTGGCCGAGTCGATGCCGAGGCCGTCGGGGGAGGTGTAGTCGGCCCAGGCGATCACGGCCGTGCGGGTGCCGGGCCGGGCCTCTTGCTCGGCCGTGTACAGCGCCTCGGCCATGCCGACGGGCGCCGAGTACTTGCGGTTGGTGCGCTGGAAGGTGAGCAGATCGGTGTCGACGCCGGGGACGACGACGGAGATCCGCTCGGCCCGGTCCAGGTCGCCGAAGACCTCGGCGGCGCGGCCGGAGCCCTCGGGGTCGAAGGCGAGCATCTGCCGGCGCGGGCTGCCCAGCGACTCGAAGCGGTGCATCCGGCGGCTCGCCTCGCGCTGGCCGGAGGGCGTGAGTCTGCTGTCGTGCGTGCGGGCCCGCTCGGTCGCCACGGCCTGCGCCAGGGCGATCCGGTTGGCGCGGTAGCGCAGGGTGACGGGGGCGCCGTTCATGTTGCCGACCGCGAGGGGATAGCGCTGCGCGAGCGAGGCGCGCTGCGTCGCGGTGAGGCCGGCGAAGAAGCGGGCCAGGCGGGTGGGGGACTCGTCCGGGCCGGGGAGTGGGCGCCCGTCGAGGCTGCCGTGTTCCCAGGCGGACCGGGACGCCTGGAGGGGCGTGGTGGTGTGCTGGTGACGCAGGGCGGTCCAGCCGGTGGTCGCCAGCATCACGAACACCACGGCCAGCGCCAGCAGGGCGCGCCAGACGTTGAGCTGTGGGGAGGTGTCGAAGGAAGTCACTGGGAGGACACACTAGGAGAACGGCGGGGTCTCGGGTGAATCAAGTGACGGGGATCACGTTTCGGTACCGTGGTAGAGGGGGCAAGGCGTTCGGACACAGGGGGTCAGGGCGTACGCCAGTTCCCCATCAACGCCGGCCCGACCTCGTCGAGGTAGCGGGCGGTGAGCTCCCGCATCGCCTCCACGCTGAGGGCGCCCTCCGCCGACCACATCCGCTCGGCGACCCGGATCACTCCGCTGAACACCGCCACGACCAGGCGCGGGCGCGGGTCCGTGGCGAGGTCGATCCCCTCCCGCTCGGCGATGACCCGGGCGATCCGCTCCTCCAGCTCGGCCGAGCGGCGCAGATGGGCGGCGAGCAGCGCCGGCGTCGACTCGATCATCCGGTACGCCCGTAGGTGCAGCTCGATCGGGATGTACTCCTCGATGGCCTCGCCGATGTCGTCCCAGCTCGTCAGCACGGCCTGGCGCAGCGCCTCCAGCGGGGCCTCGTGCGGCGGCCGCCGCCGTACCGCCTCCAGGTAGTGGGCCTCGGTGAGCCGGGGGACGAAGAAGGCGGCCTCCTCCTTGCTCGCGAAGTAACGGAAGAAGGTGCGCTGGGAGACCTCGACGGCTTCGGCGATCTCGTCGACGGTGGTCTGCTCGTAGCCCTGGGCGGTGAACAGCTCCAGCGCGGCCCGCAGCAGCGCCTCCCGGGTGCGCTGTTTCTTGCGCTCGCGCAGTGTTCGCATAGATGTCAGTTACCGGCTTGTGAAATCGTTTGTCAACTGTCAGCGACTGTCACTAGCCTCGAACGTATGACTAGTCAGACCACCATCGACACCACGGGGTCGGGGGGCACGGCGGACAAGGTGACGGCGGCGGCGTCGGAGCACCCGCCCGTCCAGGGGCTGCGGGGCCACCCGTGGCTCACCCTCATCACCGTCGCGGTCGGGGTCATGATGGTGGCCCTCGACGGCACCATCGTGGCCATTGCCAACCCCGCCATCCAGAAGGACCTCGACGCCACGTTCGCGCAGGTCCAGTGGATCACCAACGGCTACTTCCTCGCCCTCGCGGTCTCCCTGATCACCGCCGGCAAGCTCGGCGACCGCTTCGGTCACCGCCAGACCTTCCTGATCGGTGTCGTCGGTTTCGCCGCCGCCTCGGGCGCCATCGGCCTGTCCGACACCATCGGGCTCGTCGTCACCTTCCGTGTCTTCCAGGGGCTCTTCGGCGCGCTGCTGATGCCGGCCGCGCTGGGCCTGCTGCGGGCCACCTTCCCGGCCGAGAAGCTGAACATGGCCATCGGTATCTGGGGCATGGTCATCGGCGCCTCCACCGCGGGCGGCCCGATCCTCGGCGGTGTCCTGGTCGAGCACGTCAGCTGGCAGTCGGTGTTCTTCATCAACGTGCCGGTCGGCGTCCTCGCCCTGGTCCTCGGCGTGCTCATCCTGCGCGACCACCGCGCCGAGAACGCGCCGCGCTCCTTCGACCTGCTCGGCATCGCCCTGCTGTCCGGGGCGATGTTCTGCCTCGTCTGGGCGCTCATCAAGGCCCCCGACTGGGGCTGGGGCGACGCCAGGACCTGGGGCTTCATCGCCGCCTCCGTGATCGGCTTCGTCGCGTTCTCCTGGTGGGAGACGCGGGTGGCGGAGCCGCTGATCCCGCTCGGCCTGTTCCGCTCGGTCCCGCTGTCGGCGGGTGTCGTGCTCATGGTCCTGATGGCCATCGCCTTCATGGGCGGCCTGTTCTTCGTGACGTTCTACCTCCAGAACGTGCACGGCATGAGCCCCATCGACGCCGGTCTGCACCTGCTGCCGCTCACCGGCATGATGATCGTCGGCTCACCGCTGGCCGGCGCGATGATCACCAAGCTGGGCCCGCGTATACCGCTGGCCGGCGGCATGGCGGCCACCGCGATCGCCATGTACGGCATGTCCACGCTGGACACGGACACCGGCAGCGCCGTGATGTCGCTGTGGTTCGCGCTGCTCGGCCTCGGTCTCGCGCCCGTCATGGTCGGCGCGACCGAGGTCATCGTGGGCAACGCGCCCATGGAGCTGTCCGGCGTCGCCGGTGGTCTTCAGCAGGCCGCGATGCAGATCGGCGGCAGCCTCGGCACGGCCGTCCTGGGCGCCGTGATGGCCTCCAAGGTGGACGGCGACCTGCCCGGCAACTGGAAGGACGCGGGCCTCCCGCCGCTCACCCCGGCCCAGGTGGACCAGGCCTCCGAGGCCGTCCAGGTCGGTGTGCCGCCGGTCGCCAAGGGCACCCCCGAGGCGGTCGCCGCGAAGATCGCGGACGTCGCCCACGACACCTTCATCTCCGGCATGAGCCTCGCCTCGCTGGTCGCCTGCGGTGTCGCGGTCGTGGCGGTCTTCGTCGCCCTGCTGACCAAGCGCGGCGAGAACGCGGAGGCGGGTGCGGGGGCGGCGCACATCTGAGGTGCGCCTCTGACGTGCGTCTTTGTCATGCGCCTCACGTGCGTCTCTGACGGGACGTCAACGCGATTTCCCCTATCAGGGTGAGAACGCTAAAGGTCTCTCGCCTGGGATGTGCGCCGCAGGTCACAGTGGGTCACGCCACGGCCTGCGGCGCGCTGCCGGAGGGGGGCGGCGCGTCGTGGCCCGCGGCCGGCGTGGCGTCGATAAGTGACGTGAGTCACATCGTGTCACGCCTGGCTCCTGCTCGGTGTCTCAAGGGCGAATCCCCACCACGAGGAGACGTCATGAGTGAGAGCACCGAGGTCATCGTGATCGGCGGCGGGTACGCCGGGGTCATGGCCGCCAACCGCCTGGCGGGCCGCGAGGACGTGGCCGTGACGCTGATCAACCCGCGTGCGACCTTCGTCGAGCGGATCCGGCTGCACCAGCTGGTGGGCGGGACCGACGACGCGGTCGTCGACTACCGGGACGTCCTCGGCGAGCGCGTGCGGCTGGTCGTCGACAGCGTGACCCGGATCGACGCCGAGGAGCGGGGCGTGACACTGGCGTCCGGCGGAACGCTCGGCTACGACTACCTGATCTACGCCGTGGGCAGCGGCAGCGCCGACCAGCGCGTGCCCGGCGCCGCGGAGTACGGCTACCCGGCCGCCACCCTGGAGGAGGCCGAGCGGCTGCGGCTCGCCCTCGACGCCGCGTCCGCCACGGCCCCCGTGACCGTCGTCGGAGCCGGTCCCGCCGGGATCGAGACCGCCGCCGAGCTGGCCGAGGCCGGCCGTGCCGTCACCCTGGTCTGCGGCGGGCAGCTCGGCCCCTATCTGCACCGCCGGGGCCGCCGCTCGGTCGCCCGCCAGCTCGCCCGGCTCGGTGTCAGCGTGCTCGACGGCCCCGGCACGAAGGTGACCGCCGTGACCCGCACCGCCGTACGGCTGGCCGACGGCCGTGAGCTGCCGAGCGAGGTGACCGTGTGGACCGCCGGGTTCGGTGTGCCGGACCTGGCCGTGCGCAGCGGACTGAGCACCGACGCCGAGGGCCGGCTGCGCACCGACGAGACCCTGACCAGCGTGGACGACATACGGATCGTCGCGGCCGGGGACTCGGCGGCGCCGTCGGACCTGCCGCTGCGGATGAGCTGCCAGGCCGCCATGCCGCTGGGCGCGCGAGCCGCGGACACGGTCCTCAGCCGGATCGACGGCGAGCAGCCGGCGCCCCTCAACCAGGCCTTCGCCGGGCAGTGCATCAGCCTGGGCCGACGGGCCGGCATCTTCCAGTTCGCCCACCGCTACGACGTCGCCCTGTGGTTCCACATCGGCGGCCGCCCCGGCGCGAAGCTCAAGGAGTTCGTGTGCCAGGGCATCGTCAAGCACCTGGCCGACGAGGCGGACAACCCCGGCGGCTACCGCCTGCACCGCGTCTCCGGAGGCCCCCACCGCCAGGAACTCCTGCGCAACGGGCGCGAGTCGACGCCGACGGCCGCCGAAAAGGTGGCGTAGCGCGCTCTTCGACCTGGCAGGATCCGAAAAGACGTCCGGCCGCGCACCGAGCCATGAGAGGGATCGATCCAGACATGAGCGAGCACGCCACCGACCCGGCGACCGAGACGTTCGTCGCCCACCGCAATCTGCTCTTCACCGTCGCCTACGAGATGCTCGGCTCGGCGGCCGACGCGGAGGACGTCCTCCAGGAGACCTGGCTGCGGTGGGCCGAGGTGGACCTGGCCCAGGTGCAGGACCGGCGCGCCTACCTGGTCCGGATCACCACCCGCCAGGCGCTCAACCGGCTGCGCACCATGACGCGCCGCAAGGAGGCGTACGTCGGCCCCTGGCTGCCCGAGCCGCTGATCACCGCGCCGGACGTGGCCCAGGACGTCGAACTCGCCGAGAGCGTGTCGATGGCGCTCATGCTCGTCCTGGAGACGCTGACCCCGACGGAGCGCGCCGTGTTCGTGCTCCGCGAGGTCTTCGACGTCGGCTACGACGAGATCGCGGCGGCGGTCGACAAGACCCCGGCCGCCGTCCGCCAGATCGCGCACCGCGCCCGGCAGCACGTCGAGGCCCGCCGCCCGCGCGAGGCGGTCTCCGCGAGCCGGACCCGCAGGGCCCTGGAGTCGTTCCGGCTCGCGATCGAGACCGGGGACATCCAGGGCCTCCTGGGCGTCCTCGCCCCCGAGGTGGTCCTCATCGGCGACGGCGGCGGCTTCAAGCAGGCCGCACCGCGTCCGATCCTCGGCGCCGACAAGGTGGCCCGCTACATGATCGGCGGCATCGGCAAGGTCAAGGCCGCCGTCGGCTTCGACATCACCGTGGTCAACGGCAGCCCGGCCCTCGTCGTGAGCCTGGACGGCGAGACCGACGGCGTCATGGCCTTCCGTGTGGAGGACGACCGCATCACGGGCCTCTACTACGTCCGCAACCCGGAAAAGCTGACGCGCATCGCCTCCGAGACCGCGCTCACGCTGCGCTGACGGCCCCGCTCAGCGGGCCTGTTCCTCCGCGACCGGCCGGGTCGGCGCCGTCCCCGACAGCGCCGCCACCTCCGCCCGCAGGGCCCGTACCTCCTCCGTGAGGGCCCGGATCGCCTCGGTCTGGGCCCGCTCCTCCACATCGTCCTTCTCGAAGCGCTCGATGAACCACGCCGCGATGTTCGCGGTCACGACACCGAGCAGGGCGATGCCGGAGAGCATCAGGCCGACGGCGATGATCCGCCCGAGGCCGGTGGTCGGCGCGTGGTCGCCGTAGCCGACCGTGGTCATCGTGGTGAACGACCACCACAGGGCGTCACCCAGCGTGCGGATGTTCCCGTCCGGGGAGTCCCGCTCGACCGACAGCACGGCCAGCGACCCGAACATCAGCAGTCCGACGACCACTCCGGCGACATAGGTGGTCACCCGGATCTGGGTGGCCATCCGCGCCCGCCGGCCCACCAGCATCAGCGTGGAGACCAGCCGCAGCAGTCTGAGCTGCTGCACCAGCGGCACCACCACCGCGCACAGGTCCAGCCAGTGGGTGCGCACGAAGTGCCGCCGGTCGTCCGTGAGGGTCAGCCGCACCCCGTAGTCGACGGCGAACGCCCCCCACACCACCCACTCGACCACGGTGCACGCGGCCGTCAGGGAGTGTCCGGCGGAGGTGTCCACGATCGGTACGGCGTAGGCGGCCGCGAAGACCAGGGCGAGCGCCAGCAGCGGCCGTTGGCTGCGCTCTTCCCACCGGTCCTGAGCCGTACGTGCCGTTCGTTCGCGCATGCTCGCATCGTAAAGAACGAGTAAGGGGTGGTGGAGTCGACAGCTCCACCACCCCTGAGTGCGTCAAGCGCTACGCGTCGCCCCCGGCGGCCCCGGGATCGGCCGCCGAGACGTCCAGCAGCTGGTACCGGTCGATGGCCTGCTTGAGCACGGACCGGTCGACCTTGCCCTCCTTGGCCAGCTCGGTCAGCACCGCCACCACGATCGACTGGGCGTCGATGTGGAAGAAGCGGCGGGCCGCCCCGCGGGTGTCGGCGAAGCCGAAGCCGTCGGCGCCGAGGGACTGGTACGTCCCGGGCACCCAGCGCGCGATCTGGTCCGGCACCGACCGCATCCAGTCGGACACGGCGACGAACGGCCCCTGCGCGCCGGACAACTTGCGCGTCACATACGGCACGCGCTGCTCCTCCTCGGGGTGCAGCAGGTTGTGCCGCTCGGTCTCCACGGCCTCGCGCCGCAGCTCGTTCCACGAGGTCGCCGACCACACATCGGCCTTCACGTTCCAGTCCGCGGCGAGGATCCCCTGCGCCTCGATCGCCCAGGGCAGGGCCACGCCGGACGCGATGATCTGCGCCGGGATCGCCCCCGAGGGGCCCTCGCTGAAGCGGTAGACGCCCTTCAGGATGCCCTCGACGTCCACGTTCTCCGGCTCGGCCGGGTGCTGGATCGGCTCGTTGTAGACGGTGAGGTAGTAGAAGACGTCCTCGCTGTCCGGGCCGTACATCCGGCGCAGCCCGTCCCGCACGATGTGCGCGATCTCGTAGCCGAACGCCGGGTCGTAGGCCACACAGCCGGGGTTCGTCGATGCCAGCAGCTGCGAGTGGCCGTCGGCGTGCTGGAGCCCCTCACCGGTCAGGGTCGTACGCCCAGCGGTCGCGCCCAGGACGAAACCGCGCGCCAACTGGTCCGACATCTGCCAGAACTGGTCGCCGGTGCGCTGGAAACCGAACATCGAGTAGAAGACGTAGACCGGGATCAGCGGCTCGCCGTGCGTGGCGTAGGCCGAGCCCGCCGCGATCAGCGAGGCCGTGCAGCCGGCCTCCGAGATGCCGTCGTGCAGCATCTGGCCGGTCGGCGACTCCTTGTAGGCGAGCAGCAGATCGCGGTCCACCGCCTCGTACTGCTGGCCGAGCGGGTTGTAGATCTTCGCGCTCGGGAAGAACGAGTCCATGCCGAACGTGCGGTACTCGTCCGGCGCGATCAGCACGAACCGCTTGCCGATCTCCTTGTCCCGCATGAGGTCCTTGAGCAGCCGGACGAACGCCATGGTCGTGGCGATCGACTGCTGACCCGAGCCCTTCTTCACGGTCGCGTACGTCTTGTCGTCCGGCAGGGCGAGCGGCTTCGACCGGACGACGCGCGTCGGGACGTACCCGCCGAGCGAGCTGCGCCGGTCGTGCATGTACTGGATCTCCTCCGAGTCCCGGCCCGGGTGGTAGTACGGCGGCAGGCCGGACTCCAGCTCCTTGTCGGAGATCGGCAGGTGCAGCCGGTCGCGGAAACCCTTGAGGTCGGCGACCGTCAGCTTCTTCATCTGGTGCGTGGCGTTGCGGCCCTCGAAGTTCGGGCCCAGCGTCCAGCCCTTGACCGTCTTGGCGAGGATGACCGTCGGCTGGCCCCGGTGCTCGACGGCCGCCTTGAAGGCCGAGTAGATCTTGCGATGGTCGTGACCGCCGCGACCCAGCATCAGGATCTGGTGGTCGGACATGTTCTGGACCATCGCGCGCAGCCGGTGGTCGTCGCCGAAGAAGTGGTCGCGGATGTAGGCGCCGGTCTCCGTCGCGTAGGTCTGGAACTGGCCGTCCGGCGTGGTGTTCATCTTGTTGACCAGCACGCCGTCGCGGTCCTGGGCGAGCAGCGGGTCCCAGGAGCGGTCCCAGATCAGCTTGATGACGTTCCAGCCGGCTCCCCGGAAGACCGACTCCAGCTCCTGGATGACCTTGCCGTTGCCGCGCACCGGCCCGTCCAGGCGCTGGAGGTTGCAGTTGACGACGAAGGTCAGGTTGTCCAGGCCCTCGCGCGCGGCGATGGTCAGCTGGCCGAGCGACTCGGGCTCGTCCATCTCGCCGTCGCCGAGGAACGCCCAGACGTGCGACTTGGACGTGTCCGCGATCCCGCGCGCGTGCAGGTACCGGTTCATGCGCGCCTGGTAGATCGCGCCGATGGGGCCGAGGCCCATCGACACGGTCGGGAACTCCCAGAAGTCCGGCATCAGCCGGGGGTGCGGATAGGAGGACAGGCCGTACGGCGACTTCGACTTCTCCTGGCGGAACGCGTCCAGGTGCCGCTCGCTCAGCCGGTCGAGCAGGTACGCGCGCGCGTAGATGCCCGGCGAGGCGTGGCCCTGGAAGAAGACCTGGTCGCCGCCGTCGCCCTCGTCCTTGCCGCGGAAGAAGTGGTTGAAGCCGACGTCGTAGAGGGACGCGGAGGAGGCGAAGGTGGCGATGTGGCCGCCGACGCCGATGCCGGGCCGCTGGGCGCGCGAGACCATCACGGCCGCGTTCCACCGGGTGGCGTTGAGGATCTTGCGCTCGATCTCCTCGTTGCCGGGGAAGAACGGCTCGTCCTTGGTGGCGATCGTGTTGACGTAGTCCGTGCTGCGCATCTCGGGCACGGCGACGCGCTTCTCGCGGGCCCGCTCGATCAGCCGGAGCATCAGATAGCGCGCCCGCTCCCGCCCGCGCTCGTCGATGGCGGCGTCGAGGGAGTCGAGCCACTCCTGGGTCTCTTCGGGATCGAAGTCAGGTACCTGACTCGGAAGGCCGCCAATGATGATCGGATTGCGATCGGATCCGGAAGCCACGCTGTTCCTTACCTGTCAGAGGGCACCCGCGGGGGCCACTTTCCGGTATTCCTGCACCGTCCCCCATCGTGTACCTCGGGGAGGCAAACGTCATCTCTACTATGGGGTAACCAGGGCCCCGTACCCTGGGATGATTCCCAAACGCGCAAACAGGGCAGAAAGGTGTGGTGTGCGTCACCATCCGTACCTGCCGTGTGCCTGGAGTTGCGCCGAGACGGCCGGGATCGTCACCGTTTCGGCGGTCTGAACCGCCGGGTACTTGCGCGATCCGTCCCGCCCGTGTGGACTACGGCCAATGCTTCGCGCACGCGCGTGGCTGAGTTATTCCCAAGACATGATCAGGAGGCAACCCGTGAGCGCGACCGCGGACCACGCGGAGGAGCGGACGAACCCTGCCGCCAGGCTGGGGTTCCAGCCCGGGCAGGTGGTCCAGGAGATCGGCTACGACGACGACGTCGATCAGGAGCTCCGCGAGGCCATCGAGGAAGTCATCGAAGGCGACCTGATGGACGAGGAATACGACGACGTGGCCGACGCCGTTGTGCTGTGGTTCCGTGACGACGACGGCGACCTGACGGATGCGCTGGTGGATGCCACCACGTACATCGAAGAGGGCGGCGCGATCCTGCTCCTCACGCCGAAGACCGGCCGTGCGGGGTACGTGGAGCCGAGCGACATCTCGGAAGCCGCGACGACCGCCGGCCTCACGGCCGCCAAGAGCGTCAGTGTGGGCAAGGACTGGAGCGGGAGCCGGCTGGCGACCCCGAAGGCGGCCAAGTCCAAGCGATAGACAAGGCTCCCCGGACGGGCTGGTTCCGGCCAGCCCGTCCGTTGGTGCGCCGTCCCCGGTGCGTAGGGTGTGTCTGAAGTGTTCTCACCCGGACAGCCCCACCGAAAGGGACCCACGAGATGGCCATCCAGGTCGGCGAGAAGGCCCCCGACTTCGAGCTCAAGGACAACCACGGCGCCACCGTGAAGCTGTCGGACTTCCGCGGCAGCAAGAACGTCGTCCTGCTCTTCTACCCCTTCGCCTTCACCGGCGTGTGCACCGGCGAGCTGTGCGAGGTGCGCGACAACCTCCCGCAGTTCTCCGACCGCGACACCCAGGTGCTCGCCGTCTCCAACGACTCCATCCACACCCTGCGTGTCTTCGCCGAGCAGGAGGGCCTGGAGTACCCGCTGCTGAGCGACTTCTGGCCGCACGGCGAGGTCAGCCGCGCCTACGGCGTCTTCGCCGAGGACAAGGGCTGCGCGGTGCGCGGCACCTTCGTCATCGACAAGGAGGGCGTGGTCCGCTGGACCGTCGTCAACGCCCTGCCGGACGCCCGTGACCTGAGCGAGTACGTCAAGGCGCTCGACACCCTCTGATTCTTCGGTGCCAGGGACTGCGGGGGGCGGGAACCCGTCACTAGGATCGAATCGTTGATCCGATATCCGACGCACGACGGGGCTCCCCGCCCCTGGACACCAATGGAGGACTCGTGGGAGTCAGCCTCAGCAAGGGCGGCAACGTATCGCTGACCAAGGAGGCCCCCGGCCTGACCGCGGTCATCGTCGGTCTGGGGTGGGACGTCCGCACCACGACCGGCACCGACTTCGACCTGGACGCCAGCGCGCTGCTGCTGAACGCCTCGGGCAAGGTCGGCAGCGACGCGAACTTCGTCTTCTTCAACAACCTCAAGAGCCCCGACGGCTCGGTGGAGCACACCGGCGACAACCTCACCGGTGAGGGCGAGGGCGACGACGAGCAGATCAAGGTCAACCTCGCCGCCGTCCCGGCCGACATCGAGAAGATCGTCTTCCCGGTCTCGATCTACGACGCGGAGAACCGCCAGCAGTCCTTCGGCCAGGTGCGCAACGCGTTCATCCGCGTGGTGAACCAGGCCGGCGGCGCCGAGATCGCACGCTACGACCTCAGCGAGGACGCCTCCACCGAGACGGCCATGGTCTTCGGCGAGCTCTACCGCCACGGCGCGGAGTGGAAGTTCCGCGCCATCGGCCAGGGCTACGCGTCGGGCCTGCGCGGCATCGCCCAGGACTTCGGCGTCAACGTCTGATCCGGACGGGGACACCCCGCCCGTACTGTCCGGCGCCGCACCGTTTAGGGGCGGCGCCGGACGCGCAGGACAACCGAAGCAGCACCATGGCACCACCAAGGGGAGGACCAGCATCATGGGCGTCACGCTCGCCAAGGGAGGAAACGTCTCCCTGTCCAAGGCCGCGCCGAATCTCACGCAGGTGATGGTCGGGCTCGGCTGGGACGCGCGCTCCACCACCGGAGCCCCCTTCGACCTCGACGCCAGCGCGCTGCTCTGCGCCGGCGGTCGGGTCCTCGGGGACGAGTGGTTCGTCTTCTACAACCAGCTCAAGAGCCCCGACGGCTCGGTGGAGCACACCGGCGACAACCTCACCGGTGAGGGCGAGGGCGACGACGAGTCGCTGCTGGTCGACCTCCCCAAGGTGCCCGCCCACTGCGACAAGATCGTCTTCCCGGTCTCCATCCACATGGCCGACGAGCGCGGCCAGACCTTCGGCCAGGTCAGCAACGCCTTCATCCGCGTGGTCAACCAGGCCGACGGCCAGGAGCTCGCCCGCTACGACCTCAGCGAGGACGCCAGCACCGAGACCGCGATGATCTTCGGCGAGCTCTACCGCTACCAGGGCGAATGGAAGTTCCGGGCCGTTGGGCAGGGGTACGCGTCCGGACTGCGCGGCATCGCTCTAGACTTCGGAGTCAACGTTTCGTAAAAAAGCCGAGTACGGCGCGGGGGAGACCCTCCCCCAGACTTCGTCTGGGAGGTGCCCCCCACACACGATTGGGTAGCCAGTGCTTCTGAAAACCTTCGGCTGGTCGTTCGCGGTCACCGCGCTCGGCCTGGTCGCGGCGGTCTTCTACGGGGGGTGGGAGGCCTTCGGTATCGTGGCTATCCTCTCCGTCCTGGAGATCTCGCTGTCGTTCGACAACGCGGTGGTCAACGCCGGAATCCTGAAGAAGATGAACGCCTTCTGGCAGAAGATCTTCCTCACCGTCGGCGTCCTCATCGCGGTCTTCGGTATGCGACTGGTCTTCCCGGTCGTGATCGTCGCGATCAGCGCCAAGATGGGCCCCATCGAGGCCGTCGACCTCGCGCTGAACAACAAGGACCGCTACCAGGAACTCGTCACCGACGCGCACCCGGCGATCGCCGCGTTCGGCGGGATGTTCCTGCTGATGATCTTCCTCGACTTCATCTTCGAGGACCGGGACATCCAGTGGCTGCGCTGGATCGAGCGCCCGCTGGCCAAGCTCGGCAAGGTCGACATGCTGTCGGTCTGCATCTCGCTGATCGTCCTGCTCATCACCTCCTTCACCTTCGCCACCCACGCCCACCAGCACGGCGGCACGCACGTCGACAAGGCGCAGACGGTCCTGATCGCCGGAATCGCCGGCCTGATCACCTACATGATCGTCGGCGGTCTCTCGGGCTACTTCGAGGACAAGCTGGAGGAAGAGGAGGAGCGCGAGCACGAGGAGGAGGAAGAGGCCGCGCGCACCGGCAAGCAGAAGCCGGCGATCGTCCTCGCCGGACAGGCCGCGTTCTTCATGTTCCTCTACCTGGAGGTCCTGGACGCGTCGTTCTCCTTCGACGGCGTGATCGGCGCCTTCGCCATCACCAACGACATCGTGCTGATGGCGCTGGGCCTGGGCATCGGCGCGATGTACGTCCGGTCGCTGACCGTGTACCTGGTGCGCCAGGGCACCCTGGACGACTACGTCTACCTGGAGCACGGCGCCCACTACGCGATCGGCGCGCTGGCCGTGATCCTCATGGTCACCATCCAGTACGAGATCAACGAGGTCGTCACCGGTCTCGTCGGCGTCGTCCTGATCGGCTGGTCCTTCTGGTCCTCCGTGCGACGCAATCGCGCCCTCGCGGAAGCCGAGGGAAAAGCCGCGGGCTCGGACGAGAAGACTGAGGTCTCCTCCGGGGTGTGATCAGCTTCTTACCGAGGAACGCTCTGAGCGGGGCGGCCTTGAGGACATGTCCTCCCGGCCGCCCCGTATGTCGTATCGGTGAACGTGGGGGCGGGACATGGGGTTGTTCGACGGGTTCTGGAGCGGGCGGGCCGCCGACTTCGACTCGGGCAGTGCGGCGAGCAACGCGATCGAGCTGACCAAACGGCACCACCAGGTCTCCCTGACCAAGCAGGGAGCGGCCACCGGCAACCTCCGCATCAACCTGACCTGGCGGATGCGGACGTCCGACTTCGGGGGGCCGCAGCGCGACAGCCTGCTCCGGCACCCCTTCAAGGCGCTGCGCCCGCCGGAGGTCATGGGCCACAGCCAGAGCATGGTCAACGTCGACCTCGACCTGGGCTGTCTCTACGAGCTGGCGGACGGCACCCGGGGCGTCGTACAGCCCCTCGGCGGCTATCTCGGCGACGTCAACGCCCCGCCGTACGTCAAGCTCAGCGGCGACGACCGGTTCGGCTCGGCGTCCGGCGAGACGATCTACGTCAACCTCGACCACCGGGACGACATCAAGCGCCTGCTGGTCTTCGTGTACATCTACGACCAGACGCCGGCCTTCGACCGCACCCACGCGATCGTGACTCTCTACCCGAGCAACGGACCGCGCATCGAGATCGGCCTCGACGAGCGGCATCCGCAGGCCCGGTCCTGCGCGGTGGTGATGATCGAGAACGTGAAGGGCGAGCTGCTCGTGCGGCGCGAGGTGCGCTTCGTCTACGGCTTCCAGGCCGAGCTGGACCGGCTGTACGGCTGGGGTCTGCAGTGGGGCCGCGGCTACAAGACCCAGGGCGAGAAGTCCCCTGCGGAGAGATAGCCGAGAGACAGCCGGTCAGCGGCCCACGAACTGCGGTCCCATCGGAGGCAGCCGGAAGTTCGGGTCCGGGAAGGGCGTGCTCACCGGCTGGGGATAGCCGTACGACGACGGGCCGTGCGTCGGCAGCTCCGCCGGGTAGCCGTACGACGGCTGCGGCTGCTGCGGGGGGACCGTGGTCGTCGGCTGCTCCGGCGGGAGCGGCTGGGAGACGCTCGGGACGGAGTCCGGGACCTGCGTGGTGTCCGGGAGCCGGGTGGCGTCCGCCGCCTCCTCCGACTCGTCGACCGAGATGCCGAAGTCCGTGGCCAGGCCCTTCAGCCCGTTCGAGTAGCCCTCGCCCAGCGCGCGGAACTTCCAGCCCTCCCCGCGCCGGTACAGCTCCCCGCAGATCAGGGCCGTCTCCTCGCCCGTCTCCGGGCGGATGTCGAAGAAGGCCAGCGGTTCCCCGTCCGCGCCGGCCGCGTCGTACAGCAGGATGCGCAGATCCTGTACGCGGTCGAAGGTGACGCCGTCCGCCGAAGCGACCAGCAGAATCTGGCCGACAGCGGTCTCGACACCGGCCAGATCTGTCTGGATGGTGTCGGTGAGGCCCTCGGCGATCCGCTTCTTGCCGAGCCGCCACACCTGCCCGGAGGGGTGCCGGGGCTGGTTGTAGAAGACGAAGTCCGCGTCGGATCGCACACGGCCGTCGGGACCGAGGAGCAGCGCGGAGGCGTCGACGTCCGGCACACCCTGCCCGGGCGTCCAGCGCAGCACGGCCCGTACCGTCTTGGCTTCGAGCGGGACGTTCGACCCCTTCAGCATCGCGTGCGTCATGCGGGTCATCCTGCCCTCTCGGTCCTGGTCACGACAACGCGGGGTACGACGCGGGACGGACGGCGCGTGGCCCGGCGTCCGACACGGCCGGGTTACCTGAAATTCATGCCCGGCGGGAACTCACGACATGGATTCGTACGTACTATTACCGGCCACCTGTCGACAAAACACTTGGCCATCTCGCACACGGGGGAGCTCCATGCGTCATTTCGGGCACATCGCCCCACACGAGAGGCGGCGTCTCTTCCACCAGGAGCCGTGCGAGTTCGCCGCCGACTCCCCGGCCCGGCTGCTCTCCGCGGCCCTGGGCGCCACGCTCTACAGCCCCGCGACCCGGCCGCGCCTGGCCGACGACATCCTCAAGCAGGCCGGTCAGGGCGTGGTCTCCATGGTGCTGTGCCTGGAGGACTCCATCGGCGACGAGGACGTGCCGGCGGGCGAGGAGAACCTGGTCCGCCAGTTCACCGACCTCGCCGCCCGCCCCGGCGTCGAGCTGCCCCTGCTGTTCATCCGCGTGCGCACCCCCGAGCAGGTGCCCGACCTGGCACGGCGGCTCGGGCCGGCCGTGCGGCTGCTGTCCGGATTCGTGTTCCCGAAGTTCACCGAGGAGCGCGGCATCCCCTTCCTGGAGGCCCTGGACAGCGCCGAGACCGACAGCGGCAGCCGGCTCTTCGCGATGCCCGTCCTGGAGTCCCCCGAGCTGCTCTACCGCGAGTCGCGCGTGGAGACCCTGGAGGGCATCTTCCGCGCCGTCGACAAGTACCGGGAGCGGGTCCTCGCGCTGCGGCTCGGCGTGACCGACTTCTGCTCCTCCTACGGCCTGCGCCGGGCGCCCGACATGACGGCGTACGACGTCCAGATCGTCGCCTCCGTCATCTCCGACGTGGTGAACATGCTCGGCCGCGCCGACGGCACCGGCTTCACCGTGACCGGCCCGGTCTGGGAGTACTTCCGGGTGCCCGAGCGGCTGTTCAAGCCGATGCTGCGCACCAGCCCCTTCCTGGAGGGGCAGGCGGTCGAACTGCGCGAGAGACTGATCGAGCACGCCATGGACGGCCTGCTGCGGGAGATCTCCCTCGACCACGCCAACGGCCTGCTGGGCAAGACCTGCATCCACCCGTCCCACGTACCGGCCGTGCACGCGCTGTCCGTCGTCAGCCACGAGGAGTACAGCGACGCGGCTGACATCCTGCGCCCCGAGCGCGACGGCGGGGGAGTGCTCAGGTCGCAGTACACCAACAAGATGAACGAGGTGAAGCCGCACCGCGCCTGGGCCGAGCGCACCATGCTGCGCGCCGAGGTCTTCGGCGTGGCGCACGAGGACGTCAGCTTCGTGGACCTGCTCGCCGCCGCCATACCCGGCTGAACGCCGCCGATACGGCAGCCACGGCCGCCGACGCAGGCCACGGCCACCTACGCCACCACACGGCTATCTACAAGGGACGCATGAACAAGGCAGTGAACAACGCGGTCTGGTCCGGCAGCTGGGTCGCCGAGCGGCTCGGGGTCGAACTCGCGGGCGACGACAGCCTGCCCCGGCTGCTGGGGCTGGCCCTGCGCCGCAACCCCAAGCGGGCCCACCTGCTGGTGTCGAACGTGCTGGGCAAGCACGTCCCGCAGTCGCCGACCGTGGTCTACGGCCATGGATTCGCCCTGGGCCGACGGGTACGGCAGCTGCTCGGCCCTCAGGAGGCGGCCGAGGCGGTCGTCCTCGGGTACGCGGAGACCGCCACCGGCCTCGGCCACTCGGTCGCCGACGGCCTGGGCACCGCGCCCTACCTGCACTCCACACGCCGCCCGGTACCCGGCGTGGCACGGGCCGGCGGCTTCGAGGAGTCCCACTCCCACGCCACGACCCACCTGCTCCTGCCGGAAGACCCCGCGCTGCTGGCGGGCGACGGCCCGCTGGTCCTCGTGGACGACGAGTTCTCCACGGGCAACACGGTCCTGAATACGATCAGAGACCTCCACGCCCGGTATCCGAGGTCCCGCTACGTGGTGGTGGCCCTGGTGGACATGCGTTCCCCGACGGACGCGAGCCGCCTGGACGACTTCGCCCGGGAAATAGGCGCAACCGTGGACCTGGTGGCAGCGGCAACCGGCACCGTAAGCCTGCCGGACGGCGTCCTGGAAAAGGGCCAGGACCTGGTATCAAGCTTCGAGTCGACTTACGTAGGGGCGCGGGGCAGTGACATATGCGGCTCCGCCGCGTGGGCGCGAACAACCCCCACCGTCCCGCACCCGGCAACGAAGCGAGTAGACCTCTTCTGGCCCCGAGGCCTCCCGGACGGCGGCAGACACGGCTTCACCCCCGCCCACCGAATACGCCTGGAGACAAGCCTCCCCACCATGGCCGCACGCCTGGCCGAGGCCCTCCCGAAAACGGCACGACGCGTGCACATCCTCGGCTTCGAAGAGCTGATGTACGCCCCCCTGAGACTCGCCCGCGAGCTGGAACAGATTGTCGACGCCGAGGTCCGTTACTCCACGACGACCCGTTCCCCCGTCCTCGCCCTGGACGACCCGGGCTACGCCATCCGCAGCCGAATCGTTTTCCCGGCCCACGACGACCCGGCCGACGGCCCCGGCGACCGTTACGCCTATAACGTCGTGGGCAACGACTTCGACGCCGTGATCGCCGTGGTCGACTCCACCGCCGACACGCCCGCCCTGCACGCCCCCGACGGACTCCTCGCCCAGCTCGCCGCGCACATCCCGCACGTGCTGCTCGCGGTCGTGCCGTCCCACGTCCCCCAGCCGCCCCGCATCCCCGCCTCGTCAGGAGAGACCCCCGCCATGCTGCCCGAGCCCCTCCGCGGCCCCGCCTTCTCCTCGTACGCCCCCGAGGAGGTCGGCTGGCTGCTCCAGGACCTCTCGGACGTGACGCTGGAGGCGCCCACCGAGGAGCGCGAGGAGGCCATCCAGAGCGGCGGCGCGCACTACGCGGAGTCGCTGCCGGTGGAGTACCAGCCGAGCGAGCAGTACCAGGCCCTCTTCCACACGGCGCTGGAGGAGTCGGCGGCCCGCCTCGCCCACGCGGTGGGCGTGGTCACCGAGACGGTCATCGCCGAACGGTCGCCCCGCCCGGTCCTCGTCTCGCTGGCCCGCGCCGGCACCCCGGTCGGCGTGCTGATGCGCCGCTGGGCCCAGCACCGGCACGGCCTCGACCTGCCGCACTACGCCGTGTCGATCGTGCGCGGCCGCGGCATCGACCCCAACGCGCTGCGCTGGCTCGCCGCCCACCACGACCCGGCCGACGTCGTCTTCGTCGACGGCTGGACCGGCAAGGGCGCGATCACCCGCGAACTGGCCGCCGCCATCGAGGAGTTCGAGGAGGCCGGCGGCGCCCGCGGCTTCGACCCGGAGATCGCGGTGCTCGCCGACCCCGGCTCCTGCGTGCGGACGTACGGCACCCGGGAGGACTTCCTGATCCCCTCCGCCTGTCTGAACTCGACCGTCTCCGGGCTGATATCGCGCACCGTGCTGCGCACGGACCTGGTCGGGCCGGACGACTTCCACGGCGCGAAGTTCTACCGCGAGCTGGCCGGCGCGGATGTCTCCGGCGCCTTCCTCGACGCCGTCTCCGCGCGCTTCCCGGAGGTCGCGGACACGGTCGACGCGGCGGTCAAGGAACTTCTGGCGAGCGACCGGACGCCCACCTGGGAGGGCTGGGCGGCCGTCGAGCGGATCAGCGAGGAGTACGGCATCCACGACGTCAACCTCGTCAAGCCGGGTGTCGGCGAGACCACCCGCGTCCTGCTGCGCCGGGTGCCGTGGAAGATCCTCGCCCGGGCCGGCGCCGGCCCGGACCTCGACCACGTACGACTGCTGGCGGCGCAGCGCGGCGTGCCGGTGGAGGAGACCGACGATCTGCCCTACACCTGCGTCGGGCTGATCCACCCTCAGTACACACGGGGCGCCACGGGCGCCGACGGAAAGGCGGTGGCCGTCTGATGCCGGTCCTGGTGGCGAGCGACCTCGACCGTACGCTGATCTACTCCTCGGCGGCGCTGGCGCTGACCATGCCGGATGCGCGGGCGCCCCGGCTGCTGTGCGTGGAGGTGCACGAGAGCAGGCCGCTGTCGTACATGACGGAGACGGCGGCCCAGCTGCTGGCCGACCTGGGCGACACGGCCGTCTTCGTGCCGACGACCACCCGGACGCGCAAGCAGTACCTGCGCATCAATCTGCCGGGGCCCGCGCCGGCGTACGCGATCTGCGCGAACGGTGGGCATCTGCTGGTGGACGGCGTCACCGACCTCGACTGGCACGCGTCGGTCACCGCCCGGCTGGCCGACGAGTGCGCCCCGCTGGCCGAGGTGCAGGCGCACCTCCAGGCCACGGCGGACCCGGTGTGGCTGCGCAAGCACCGCGTCGCCGAGGACCTGTTCGCCTATCTGGTCGTCGAGCGCGAGCTGCTCCCCGAGGAGTGGGTCAAGGAACTGTCCGCGTGGGCGGAGAACCGGGGCTGGACGGTCTCCTTGCAGGGCCGCAAGATCTACGCGGTCCCGAAGCCGCTGACCAAGAGCGCGGCCCTCCGGGAGGTGGAGCGGCGCACCGGCGCGGAGCTGACGCTCGCGGCCGGTGACTCGCTGCTCGACGCCGACCTGCTGCTGGCCGCGGACCGGGGCTGGCGCCCCGGGCACGGCGAACTCGCCGACGCGGGCTGGAAGGCGCCGGAGATCGTCGCGCTGCCGGAGCGGGGGGTGCTGGCCGGGGAGCGGATCCTGCGGGAATTCCTTCGAGCGGCCAGGACGGGGCGCTCGGAGGAGACGGCCGCCTAGCGGCTGCGGGCCGGTCGCGCGTCGTCAGGCGCAGCATCCTCCGCCGCAGCATCCGCCCCCGCCGCCCGCCCGGGGCGCCGGGGCGGATGCCGACGCGGTCCCGCCCACCGCCACGGTGGACAGCAACTTCACCGTGTCCTCGTGCCCGGCGGGGCAGCTCGCCGGGTCGGCGGACTCCGCCATAGGGCGGCTCAGCTCGAAGGTGTCGCCGCAGGTACGGCAGCGGTACTCGTAGCGAGGCATGTCCTCAGGTTAGCCGGTGTTTCATGTGTGACGAGTCACGCCCGACTCTTATGTGGAGACTTTGCGAAGGGCGCTGGTAATTTGAGGGCGCCGCGAAGGACCGCGTGGTCGGGGGGATTCAGGGTTGGCCTGGGGCCGCTGGTGCAGTGGCAACCAAGGACAAACTCTTGTACGTCTGTACGTCTGCCTGCGCGAGCAAGAGAGAGTGCGGAGGGAGACACGTCGTGACTCAGTCGGGGCAGGGGGAGGAGCCCCAAGAGCCCGATGCCACCATGCAGTTGAAGGTCCCCGCTTCTTTCCGGGCGGAAGAGACCATGCAACTGCGAATATCGGACGTCGACATAACAGGCGCATCCGATATATCCGGCACTTCGGAAATTCCCTCCGGTCCCAAGCCCCGCCGCAAGGCCCCCCGCCCCTCCGCCCGTTCCCGGCTCACCGTCCTCCTCGGCCCCCTTCTGGCCTTCCTGGCTCCCGCCCTCGCCTTCCTCGCGCCCTACCTGCGCCGGCTGCGCCCCCAGTACCCGCGCCCCGGCCGTCAGGGCTGGCGGCGCTGGATCCCCTCCTGGCGGCAGAGCCTCGGCGGTGTCCTCGCCGCCTTCGGCCTCAGCGCCTTCCTCCTCGTCGTCGCCTACGCCGCGACGGACATCCCGGACAACCTCAACTCGTACGCCACCCAGCAGGACAATGTGTACTTCTGGTCCGACGGCACCCCCATGGCCCGGACCGGCTGGGTGCAGCGGCAGGCGATGCCGCTGAAGGACATCCCCGAGGACGTCCGCTGGGCCGTCCTCGCCGCCGAGAACGCCAGCTTCTACAGCGACCCCGGCATCTCCTTCTCCGGCGTCACCCGCGCCCTGTGGCGGACGGTCGGCGAGGGCGACACCCAGGGCGGCTCCACGATCACCCAGCAGTACGTGAAGAACGTCTACCTCAACCAGAACCAGACGGTCACCCGCAAGTTCACCGAGGCGATGATCGCCCTCAAGCTCGACAACAAGATGAGCAAGGACGACATCCTGGAGGGCTACCTCAACACCAGCTGGTTCGGCCGCGGCACCTACGGCATCCAGCGCGCCTCCCAGGCCTACTACGGCAAGGACGTCAGCAAGCTCAACGCCTCCGAGGCCGCCTTCCTCGCCTCCCTCCTCAAGGGCGCCGGCCTCTACGACCCGACGCTGAACCCGGCCAACCGCGCCCGGGCCGTCGAGCGCTGGTCCTGGACCCTCGACCGCATGGTCGAGATCGGCAAGCTGAGCCGCGCCGAGCGCGCCAAGTACAAGACGTTCCCCGAGCCGCTGAAGCAGAACCCGCTGTACGACACCGGTGAACAGAGCGACTATCTCGTCGAGGTGGCCGCCCAGTACGCCAAGAAGACCGCGAACATCTCCGACAAGGACTTCGACCTCGGCGGCTACCAGATCTACACGACCTTCGACAAGAAGCGTCAGACCCAGCTCACCGACGCCGTCACCAAGGCCCGCAAGAAGGCCCAGAGGGACGACCCGAAGGCCGCGAAGACCGCCCACTACGGCGCCGCCTCGGTGGCCGCCGACGGGCGCATCATGGCCGTCTACGGCGGCCCCGACCACCGTACGCAGGGCTACAACGAGTCCAACGCCACCACCGTGCCCGCCGGTACGGCCTTCACGCCCTTCGTGTACGCGGCGGGCCTGGAGCACGGCGTGCGCAAGACCCGCGAGGGGGACCCGACCCCCGTCAGCGGGGAGTCGGTGTACGACGGCGACGACGGCGTGCTGGTGACCACCCCCGAGGGCTTCTACTGGGACCGCAGCGGCAAGAGGGTCGCCGCCCACAACGCGGACGGCAAGGACTACGGCCCGATCTCCCTGCACCAGGCGCTCGCCAGATCGGTCGACAGCCCGTTCATGCAGCTCGGCATGGACACCGGCCTGGACAAGGTGCGCGCCACCGCGCAGGCGTCCGGGTTCCTCCCCACCAGTCTGGGCGCCCAGGTGCCCGCCCTGTCGATGGGCAGCTCCACGCCCAGCGCCATCCGTATGGCCGGCGGCTACGCCACCTTCGCCGCCGGCGGCATGCACACCGAGCCGTACTCGGTGCGCCGCATCACCCACAACGGCAGCAGCGTCGTCCTGGAGACGCCCGCCGCCACCCGCGCGGTCGGCGCCGACACGGCCGAGGAGGTCACCTCGGCCCTGGAGGACGCCTTCCGCGACGACCACCCGGACGACGCGTCCGCCTCGACGCATGTCGCCGGGAAGGCCGGCACCACCGACAAGGACACCGCCGCCTGGTACGTCGGCACCGCCAAGTCCGTCTCCACGGCGGTCGTCGTCTACCGCATCGATCTCGCCAAGAGCCTCGAACCGCTGCCGCTCAAGGGCCTCGCCGGCACCTCCCGCGACAGCGTCCCGTACGGCATCTGGTCAGGTGCCATGAGTCCGCTCGGCTGACCCCCGGCGCGACCGGCCCCGCCAGCCCCCGCCCCCCAGGAGAATGAGCCGCACATGAAACATCCGTCGGGCCGCCGCCGCAAGGCCCGCACAGCGCGCCGTGTACCCGCCCCCCGCCCCGGTTTCCTCACCCTGGCGGCGTTCCTGGTCGTCGCCTCCCTGGTGGCCGGCTACCTGGTGCTGTCCCGCAGCGACAACACCGAACCGACCGCCTCCGCCAAGGACGGTGGCAAGCCCTCCACGGCGGCGGCCACCGAGGCGCCGTGGGACGGCAAGGTCAAGGTGCTCGGCGACGGCTCGACGTCCTACACCGGCCCGCAGAAGGGCACCCTGAAGCCCGTACCGCTCAAGCCCGGTGAGAAGCCGCCCCAGTTCGTCGTCTTCTCCTGGGACGGCGCCCTGGCCGGCGACGACGGCCTCTTCACGCACTACCGGGAGCTGGCAAAGGAGTACAAGGCCCATATGACCTTCTTCCTCACGGGCATCTATCTGCTGCCCAAGAGCAAGAAGGCGCTGTACCACCCGCCGCAGCACGAGCCGGGCGCGGCGGCGATCAGCTACCCCACCGACGACCACATCCGCACCACCCTGGAGGAGCTCGGCAAGGCGTGGGAGGAGGGCAACGAGATCGGCACCCACTTCAACGGCCACTTCTGCGGCGCGAAGGGCGGCGGCGACTGGAGCGTCGAGGAGTGGAAGAGCGAGATCGACCAGTTCTACGAGTTCGCCGAGAAGTGGAAGACCAACACCGGCTACACCGACCTCGACCCGCTGCCCTTCGACTTCCGCAAGGAGGTCGTCGGCGGCCGCGCCCCCTGCCTGGAGGGCCAGCCCAACCTGCTGAAGGCGGCGCGGACTTACGGCTGGCGCTACGACGCCTCCAACCCCGGTGACTTCCAGATCTGGCCCACGAAGAAGAACGGCATCTGGGACTTCCCGCTCCAGGGCCTGCCGTACGACGGCGGTAAGGTCCAGGCCCTGTCCATGGACTTCAACTTCCTCTACAACCAGACCGGTGGCGAGACCGAGGGCGACGCCGCCAAGCAGCCCGAGTGGCAGCAGATGACGACGGACGCCTACATGGCCGGCTTCAACCGCGTCTACTACGGCAGCAGGGCCCCGCTGTTCATCGGCAACCACTTCGAGGACTGGAACGGCGGCATCTACATGAAGGCCGTCGACGACGTCGTCAAGAACGTGTGCACCAAGAAGGACGTCAAGTGCGTGTCCTTCAAGGAACTCGCGGACTGGATGGACGTACAGAAGCCGCAGACGCTCCAGGCGCTGCGCACCCTGGACCCGGCCCAGTCCCCGGCGGACTGGTCGACAGTGGTGCAATGAGGACGCGACGGGGGCCTCGCCATGACGGTCGTATAACTCCCCCGTCCCAACAAGCGCATCCCCCTTCACAGATGTCACACATGGCGTGCGAGTATTCCGCTACCCCGGCATCCCTCCGCCGGGGCAAGAGGGGAAACATCAGTGAAGTCAAGGAAATTGAGCCGTACGCGGCGTCGCGCGACCATACTCACGGCGGCCGCCGCGTCGGTCGCGGCCGGCGTGGCGCTGCTGCCCAACTGGAGCGCGGGCGCGGCGGTCGTCGACGACCCCACGGTGGACGCCAAGACCAAGGCCACCTTCCAGCGGCTGGCCGACGCGGTCTTCACCGACCGTACCGACGCCCTGGTCACCGGCGCGCAGGGTGACCGCGACAAGCCGCTGACCGACGGTTTCTCCGGCGACGTCAAGATGTCGTCCGGCACCGCCCGCACCGAGGACGCCACGCTGTCCTCGCTGGGCGCGCGCAAGGCCACGCTCGCCAAGGCCGGCGAGAAGTACAGCAAGGCCAGCACCACCGTGACCCTGGACGCCACGCGCGTGACGGGCCGTACAGCCAAGGCCGCGGTCACCGAGACCACGACCCTGACCTACGCGCACACCCGTGGCAACGAGCCGAAGACCACCGGCTTCCAGGTCCACCACGAGCTGACCTTCAAGGCCGACCAGCACGGCGACTGGCAGCTGACGACGATCCGCGACACCGACGCGGGCATCGCCGTCAACACGCTGTCCAAGCCGTCCGTCAAGACGCCCATGACCGGGACCGACGGCAACACCACGCCGAACGCCCCGCGCGCGGCGACGACCCGCTTCCCGGCCCCGGTCCCCAAGACCGGCACCACGTACGACTACAACGCCATGGCGGCCTACGCCGAGAAGTACGTGTACACGTACAACAAGGACTACCCGGACTACAACGGCCACGGCGCGGGCGGCGACTGCACCAACTTCGTCAGCCAGTCGCTGAAGGCGGGCGGCTGGAAGCACGTCCCCGGCTATGTGTACGACTACACCAAGTGGTTCGGGAACGCCGACATCCAGTCGGACTCCTTCGTCGGCGTCAACGAGTGGTCCTGGTTCGCCCAGAACTCCAAGCGGACCACGCCGCTCGCCAACGTCTACCAGCTCGAAGTCGGCGACGTGCTCCAGATGGACTTCGACCGGGACGGGTCGAAGGACCACACGATGATCGTCACGTACAAGAGCAACGGCGTGCCCTACGTGACCTACCACTCCAACAACACGCTCCGCCGGTCGGTGGCGAGCCTCATCGCGTCCTACCCGAACGCGTACTACTACGCCTACCGCACCTGATCGTCGTCCCGTCGCCCGGACTCAGGCGCCGCCAGGTCCGGGTGGCGGGCCCGCCAGTAGGGGTTGTCGTGCGGCAGGGCGGAACCGACCCTGCCGTACATCCCGAAGGCCAGCAGCAGGATGCCGATCACGAAGCTGAACATGACGTTCTGGATCTCGAAGGCCAGGAAGTTGTAGTCCGTGTCCAGCAGCCCCATGTTCAGGAAGCCGCTGAGGATGAACAGCACGCCGAAGGTCATGTTCAGGGTGGACGCGAAGTTCCCGCCGATCACCATGCCGGCCACGAGGATCAGCCCGACGGCGATCGACAGCCAGCTCAGCGCGCCGTTGGTGTTCAGACCCCAGACCTGGTCGCCCCCGGTGTCGAAGGCGCCGATGTGGTCGGTGACGCCGAGGATGCCGAAAGCCACCAGGAACGCGCCCATCAGGCCCGCCCCGATCCGGTAGACCATGTTCAGCCGGTGGTCCACGGGCAGATGATCGTTGAGCCGAATCCGCCGCCGCGGTCCCGAGTGCATAGCGTGTGTGGCCATCGCCGCCCTCCTTGTACGTGGATGTGCGTTGATGCGCCGGTGCAGGCCGTATACCCCAATATCCGCCCGGCGTGCCCCGGGAGCAACGGGGACGGGGGCCCTGAGGTCCGGGGCGCGCTCAGTGCCCGGCGCCGCGCTCCTCGCGGATGCGGGCCACGACCTGCGCGACCGTCTGCCGCACGGCCTCCGTCTCGGTCAGGAAATGCCAGTAGTCGGGGTGGCGGCCCTCCAGCGTGGCGATCGCCCGCTCCAGCCGGGCCACCGACTCGTCCAGCGGCCGGGCGTCCCGCGGATCCGGCGTCGTACGGCCCGTCATCGCCAGCCGCTGCGCGTCCCGGATCGCGAACCGGGTCCGCTCTATCTCCTGCCGCTGGTCCTTCTGCACCGCGTTCAGCCGGCTCAGCCGGTCCCCGGCGGCCGACACCGCCTCGTCGGTGGCGTTCAGCAGGGCCCGCACGGTCGACAGCAGCGCGGCGGCGTCCGGCCAGCGCTGGGCGTCGCGCGCGGTACGCGCCTCGGCGAGCTTGGCCTCCGCCTGCCGTACGTTCTGCGCGGCCTGCTCCGGGACATGCTGGAGGTCCTGCCAGCAGGCGGCCACGAAACGGCGGCGCAGCTCGCTCAGCACCGGCTCGACCTGCTCGGCCCGGGTGGTCAGCGCCTGCGCCCGGGTGCGCAGCGACACCAGCCGATGATCGATCTCGGCGGCCCGCTCCGGCAGCCGCTCCGCCTCCGCCCGGACCGCCTCGGCCTCCCGAGCGACCCGCTCGGCCCGCTCCAGGGTCCCCCGCACGCCGTGCTGCCCCGCCCCCTGGTTCAGCTTGGTGAGCTCCGGCGCCAGAGCGGCCAGCCGGGCCGCCAGGTCGTCCGCCGTCAGCCCCGCGCCCCGTACGGCGTCCAGCGCGTCCGAGGCCGACCGCAGCGCCTGCCGGGCCCGCTCCACGGCGGGCGCGACCCTGGCCAGCTGTGTCTCCGCCGTGCCCAGCAGCGGGCCCAGCCCCTGCGCGAACCGGTCCAGCTCCTGCTTGACCCGCAGCAGCTCGTCCTTGGCCCGGGTGAGCTGGGTGCGCGCCTGCGCGGCCGCGGACGCCTCCAGGTCGTCCCGGTCCAGGTCGACCGCGTCGACGGCGCCGATGTACTGCTGGCTGGCCTCGTCGATGCGCCGTCCGATCGCCTCGAAGTCGGAGACCACGCGGCGGGCCGCCGGCGAGTCGTCGACGGCCGTGATCGTCTCGATGGAGATCCGCAGATCGCGCTGGGCGGTGTCCAGCTCGTAGAACGCGGCCGCCGCGGCGTCCTTCGCGGCCTGCGCCTCCGCCCGCTGGCTCTCGGCCCGGCCCCCGAACCAGCGCCGGGTGCCGCCGCCGGCGAACGCGGCGGGCAGCGCGAGGGCGGCGACGAGCGGCAGGGCGAGCAGGGTGAGCGTGTCACGCACGGGGCTTGAGGGGCGGAGAGGGCGTGCGTGGCGGGCGCGGGGCGCCCTCGGTGCGTACGGCTGTGAAGGTGTCGCCGTCACATCCCTCTCCCGTGCTGTGATCCGCCCTGCCCGGAGTCATTCTCCCACCGGTTGAAGACGAACACACGGGCCGATCAGTTCACGCCGATACGGGTTTGCGGTGCAGTGCGGGCGGCAAGGTAGGCTGTCGACTCGTCCTGGGTTTCCGCCCGGGACATCGGGTGCGTAGCTCAGGGGTAGAGCGCCTGCCTTACAAGCAGGATGTCGGCGGTTCGAAACCGTCCGCGCCCACACCGGCCAGGGGCCCCTCGCATGATCAGCGAGGGGCCCCTGCGCTTTCCCCGTTCGGTGACGGCGGGCCAACTCTGGGTAATCCGGGGGGTGTTCGTGCTCACAGTCACCGGAACGGGATCACGTGGGCCCTCTTGCGTGCGCCTATGATGCGGCTGTGACAGGGATCGGGCTGTGGGACCGGAGGTCGCCCTTGCGGGGGTGGCGGCTGGTGCTGTGCGTGCTCGGTCTGCTGTCGGGGTTGTTCGCCATGCACGGCCTGGCGCCCGGGGGATCCGGCGTCGGGCATGGTCACGAGCGGCCCATGGGGTCCGGTGCCGTCCGGGCGTCCGCCTCCGACGAGGCGCACGAGGGCTGTTCGGGGCACGGTGACTGCGGTGGCGGTCATGTCCGGCACGCCGATACGAGCTGTGCCTCGGGTGCCCTGAGCGGTGGACCGGCGCTGCCCGCGCCGGTGATCGACCCCGTCCCCTTGGCCGTATCCGGCGACACGGTGTGCTCGTACGCCGCCGTCGACCCGGATGACGCCCGTGCCCCGCCCTCCCTGGCGGAACTCCAACTCCTGCGGATCTAGAGGCGCCCGGCACCCGTACGCCCGACCCATCGGCGTGACGCGGTGCTTTCGCATGCCTCATCACTTTCTCCCCTTTTCTCCCGCAGGAGTTCAGCATGAACCGCAAGACCCGTTCCCTCGCTCTGGCCGCCGTCACCGCGACGGCCGCGCTCGTCCTGGCCGCGTGCGGCGGGGGCGGCGACGACAGCGGCACCGACGCGGGCTCGGCGCCCTCCGCCTCCGCGTCCGCCCACGACACCCACAACGCCCAGGACGTGACCTTCGCGCAGGGCATGATCCCGCACCACCGCCAGGCCCTGGAGATGGCCGCCCTGGCCGCCGACCGGGCCTCGTCCCCCCAGGTCAAGGACCTCGCCGCGCGCATCGAGAAGGCGCAGGACCCGGAGATCCGGACCATGAGCGGCTGGCTCAAGGCGTGGGGCGAGGACGTTCCGGCGGAGGGCCACGGCTCGATGCCCGGCATGGATCACTCGGCCCACTCCGGCGGCATGGCCGGGATGATGGACGACGCGGACATGGGGAAGCTGGAGAAGGCCTCCGGGAAGGACTTCGACTCGATGTTCCTGACGATGATGGTCGAACACCACGAGGGCGCGGTCGAGATGGCCGGTACGGAGAAGGCCCAGGGTGCCTACGATCCCGCGAAGACCATGGCCGGTGACATCGTCACCGGCCAGACCGCGGAGATCGAGGAGATGAAGAAGCTCCTCGGCCGGTAGGCCGGCAGGTCAGTCGTTCTCGCCGGGTGGGGTCTCGTGCGCGTGCTTGAGTCGCGTGCGGGCCTCCACCCGGTCCTCGACGGCGACCTCCTCCCAGAAGCGGTGGCAGCTGACGAACACCGCGAGCTCGTGCTCCCGCCGCCGCAGCTTCTCCACCTCGGCCTGCTCGTCGGCCGTCCAGCCGGGGGAGGCGGGGCGCTCCACCTTGCGCCAGCCGCCGTCGTCGCTGAATCCGTCCAGCGGCTCGACCGACCAGGGCAGCCGCTTCAGCAGGGCCGACAGCTCGGCCCGGACCTGATGCAGCTCCTCCTGACCGGCGCGCAGGTCGCTGGGAAAGTCATAGGTCTTAGCCACGCGCCAATGCTACGCCTGTTCGATTTTGGGTCGCGAGCTCCTTAGGGGTCCGAGGAGGAAGGTTCCTTCGAACGAGGGATCGAGGTGAGGTGCGTCTGGGCAGATGTTCGATACGGGTGCGTGGACGCGACCAGCCCCCACGCACCCGCACCCGAACCAAGGAGACGGCCCTACCGCCCCCCGCCCTCCAACTCCCGCACCACGCGAGCAGTCACCGGCACGGCAACCCCCCGCCGCTCCGCGGCCCGCAGCAACGCGCCGCCGATCGCATCGAGCTCCAGCGCCCGTCCCGCCTCCGCGTCCCGCTGCATCGACGACTTCGTCGCCGCCGGAAACGCGTCGTACCGCCCGAGCGCCGCCCCCGCGTCCGCGGGACCTCCGCACGCCCGGCTCACCGCCGCCGTCTCCTCGACCAGCGCGACCAGTTCCTCGCGGTGCCGGGTGCGGACCTCGCCCAGGGGCAGGCCGTACCGCGTGGTCAGGAGCGCGAAGGGCGCCAGGAAACTCATCTTGGCCCACAGCGCGGCCGTCTCGTCCGGCAGGACCCGGGTGACCGGCCCCGCCGCCGCGAGGGCCTCGGCGAGCGCGTCCAGCCGGGGGCGCGGGACGGGATCGCCGGTGAGGTCGACCTCGGCGAAGGGGCTGCCGTGTTCGATGACGCCGGGGGCGACGCGGGTCGACTCGACGCGGATGACGCCCGGGGCGACCCGGTCCGCGCGGTGGTGGGCCCGCAGGGTCGCGGGATGCTCGACGCCGTTCAGGAACGGCACGAGGAGGGCGTCGCCGAGGGCGGCGGAGGGGATGCGGGCGAGGGCCGCGTCGAGGGCGGTGTGCTTGACCGCGATCAGGACGGCGTCGGGCGCCTCGCGCAGTGCGGTGTCCGCCTCGACCCGCGCCGAGAAGTCGCCGAAGTGAGCACTGCGGACCCGGATCCCGCCCTCGCGCAGCGCGGCGGCGGTGTCGTCGCCGGCCAGGCAGATCACGCGGTGTCCGGCGCGGGACAGCAGGGCGGCGAGCAGCCCGCCCACGCCGCCGGGGCCGAGGACGGCCACCGTGAGTTCGTCGTTCGCCATGATGATGTTCCTCTCGTCGGTCGGCCCCGATGACCGGTGGCCGCCACGGAGATGATCATGCCAGGCGAACGGGATCTCCGGAGGGAATCCCGTGAGGGAGGGAGACTGAAGGCATGTGCCGCAGCATCAAGACGCTTCGCCCGCCCGTACTGCCCGAGAAGGCCACGGAGGCCGACATCAGGGCGGCCGCGCTCCAGTACGTCCGCAAGGTGTCGGGCTTCCGGGCCCCGGCCGCGCACAACCAGGAGGTGTTCGACAGAGCGGTGGACGCCATCGCCGAGGCCACGGCCGAACTGATGGACGGCCTGGAGGTGAGGGGAGCGGCCCGCGCCTCCTGACCGGCCCGACTGCAAGGGACGCCCGTACTCGCCTAGGCCGGCTGGCGCCGCACCAGATACGCCGCCCCCGCGCCCGCCCCGAACAGGGCGAGTACGGAGACGCCCGTCGCCAGCCAGGTCGCCCCCAGCCAGTGCGCGCCGAGATAGCCGAGGGCCACGCTGTAGGCCGCCCAGGACAGGCCCGCCAGGACCGACCACGGCACGAAGTCGCGGGCCCGCCGATGCGCCGCCCCCGCGATGAGCGACACGACCGACCGCCCCGCGGGGGCGAACCGGGCCAGCACGACCAGCGGGCCGCCGCCCCGGGCGAGCGCCTCGCCGAGACGTTCCTGCGCGGTCGTCAGACGCCGTGAGCGGGCGATGGCCCGGTCCAGCCGCTCGCCGCCCCGCCAGGCCAGCCGGTACGCCGCCAGGTCCCCGACGGCCGACGCGGTGGCCGCGCACACGATCAGCGCCAGGACGTCCGGCACGTCACCGCCGACCACCTGGGCCGTGGCGGTCGCCGCCCCGGAGCCCGCCGCCGCGGCCGTGGCCGCCGCGATCACCAGCACGCCGCTGGGCAGTACGGGCAGGAAGACATCGAGGAGTACGGACAGGGCGACCAGCGCGTAGATCCATGGACTGCCGGTCAGCGACCCGACACTTTCGAACACCGTGTACTCCCCGTGACTCCCCCGTGTGGCCGGACCGTGCCGCGGTGTCGCGAGGGAGCGGCAGAGGGCGGCCAATGACAGCCATACAGCGTACGCCCGGGGTGTGACAGGAGGTTCACGGGGGGCTCGTGTGTCCGGCACGGAAGGTTCACTCGTCCGGCCCCACCCTGTGAACGGGGGCCGGCACGGTCAGGTGTCCCGGATCGGCGGCGCGGCCGGCGCGTCGGCCGGTCGGCCTCCTCCGTCGCCCCGTGCGGTACGGAACGACGGAGGGCCGGGGACAGGGTGCTGCGGCGGTGGGTCAGCAGGCGCTCAAGTAGCTGGTGAGCGCGCTCTTCTCGGCAGAGTCGACGGAGAGGTCGTAGTAGTACTTCACCTGGACCCAGGCGCGGACGTACGTGCAGCGGTACGCGGTGCGCGACGGCATCCAGGTCGCCGGGTCCTGGTCGCCCTTGGCCTGGTTCACGTTGTCCGTGACGGCGATCAGCTGAGGGCGGGTCAGGTCGTTGGCGAACGCCTGGCGCTGGGCGGTGGTCCAGTCGCTCGCCCCGGAGTCCCAGGCCTCGGCGAGCGGCACGAGGTGGTCGATGTCGAGGTCGGAGGCGGCGGTCCAGGTGGCGCCGTCGTAGGGGGAGTACCAGCTGCCGCTGGTGGCGGCGCAGGAGGAGTCGGTGACGACGTTGGAGCCGTCGCGCTTGAGGACCGTCTCGCGGGTGTTGCAGGTGCCGGAGATGGTGATCCAGTGCGGGAAGAGGTCGCGGCTGTAGCCGGTGCGGTCCTCGGGCGCGACGGTGAGCGAGGCGAGGTAGCTGCGGGCGGTGGCGGCGCTGACCGGGGTGGGGAGGGCGGCGGAGGCGGTCGGCGGGTTGAACAGGGCGACGGAGGCGAGCAGACCGGTGAGGGCGGCGAGTATGCTCACGCGTCGACGCGCGTAGAACCTGGACATGCGAACTCCCTTGGGGTGTGGGGGCGTTGGGGTGCGAGCGAGGGAATGCTCGCGACGCCGTATTGCGGGGAGGTGTGCGTCGGGTGAGAAGTTAATGACGCGTCCATGACACGACAAGGTTCACGGCGAAACGATTTTGTATACTGGGGGACGTTGAAGGGGAGTAGCTCTTCGCCGGACCGTCGACATACTGCTCAGCCCGTCTGAGCCGGCGCCCGGAGGCGGATCTCTCAAGGGATCTGCCAGCGAGACCTTCGGCAAGCAGTGCACGCCCGTGCCTTCCCGGCGCGGGTGCTCCATGTGTGCTGCCGTGCCGAGGAGTCTCCGTCGTCAGTCGGAAGATCGTGAAGCTCTCGGTGGGGCGGCCCCGACCGATTGAGGAACCTTGATCAGCCTGACCGTGACGGCGCTCGTCTTCGGTGTCGTCTTCCTCGCCGAGCTGCCCGACAAGACCGCCCTCGCCGGCCTCGTCCTCGGCACCCGCTACCGCGCCTCCTACGTCTTCGCCGGCGTCGCCGCCGCCTTCGCGCTGCACGTCACGCTGGCCGTGGCGGCCGGAAGCGTGCTGACGCTGCTGCCCCAGCAGATCGTGCACGCGCTGACCGGAGTGCTGTTCCTCGGCGGCGCCGCGATGCTGCTGCTGAAGAAGGACGACGGCGAGGAGGAGATCCGCCGGCCGGAGAACCAGTCCTTCTGGAAGGTCGCGGGCGCCGGATTCATGCTCATCCTGGTCGCCGAGTTCGGTGATCTGACCCAGATCATGACGGCGAACCTCGCGGCCCGCTACGACGATCCGCTGTCCGTCGGACTCGGCGCGGTGCTGGCGCTGTGGGCGGTCGCCGGACTGGGCATCGTGGGCGGAAAGGCGCTGATGAAGCGGGTGCCGCTGGCGCTGATCACCAAGGTCGCGGCGCTGCTGATGCTCGCGCTGGGCGTGTGGAGCCTGTGGGAGGCGGTCGCCGGGTGAGGTCGGTGCTCCCGGCTCTGAGGCCCCCCCCGGCTGAACGGACGGTGAACGCTTGTGGGGGGTGGTGGCGGGCGGGGGCGATTGTTTTGTACCGTGGAGGAACAAAGTGGCTCCCGCCCGTTTTCCCTGACCGGCGGGCGGGGCCGCCTTGGTTTTCCGTACCCCTGCTGGGAGCTGCCGATGACGGCCACCACCGTGCTCACCGCCCGTGCCCTACTGCTCGACATGGACGGCACGCTCGTGAACTCCGACGCCGTCGTCGAGCGCGTCTGGCGGCGCTGGGCCGCGCGGCACGGGCTCGACGGCGACGAGGCGATGAAGGTCGTCCACGGGCGGCAGGGGTACGCCTCGATGGCCGTACTGCTGCCCGACCGGCCGATGGAGGCGAACTACGCGGACAACGCGCGGATGCTCGCCGAGGAGACGGCCGACATGGAGGGCGTGGTGCCGGTGCCGGGGGCGGCGGAGTTCCTGGCGTCGCTGGTGCGGCTCGGGGTGCCGCACGCCCTGGTGACCTCGGCGGACGTCGCGCTGTCGACGGCGCGGATGCGGGCGGCTGGGCTGGAGCTGCCCGAGGTGCGGGTCACGGCGGAGTCGGTGGGGGCGAGCAAGCCCGATCCCGAGGGGTTTCTGAAGGGGGCGGCGGAGTTGGGGGTGGACCCCCGGGACTGCTTGGTGTTCGAGGATTCGGGGGCGGGTATCGAGGCGGGGCGCTCCGCTGGGATGCGAGTGGTGGGGGTTGGGGGGAGGGCCGGGGTGTATCGGCCGGATGTGGTGGTTGAGGATCTTCGGGCTGTGCGGGTGGGGAGGGGGGCCGCGGGGGTGGTTGAGGTGTGTGTGAGTTAGGGGTGCGGGTGGGTCTGGGTGGGGTGGTGGGTGGTTGCTGGGTCTTGGGCGTGCGGGTGGGTGGGGGCTGGTCGCGCAGTTCCCCGCGCCCCTTTCGGTCGGACCGGGCGCGTGAGTTTTCGTGTGGCCGTCTTCAGGGTGGTCGCGGCTACGGTTCCCGGGTTTCCGACTCCAAGTGGGCGCGGGTCGACGGGCCGTACTCTCCGAGTTCGTCTGTTGTGATGCCTCGGGCCCACTGGTAGTTGCGGACCGCGTTCTCGACGTTCTCGGTGTACTTGCCGTTGATGTCGTCGTTGTACAAGTACAGCTGGCGCAGGCGGAGTTGGAGTTCCTCGACGTCGGGGCCGCGGTCGCCGCGCCGTAGCACGGTGGGGGCCACGATGGTCCGTTCGCCGTCGCCCGCCGGTGTGGCGGACGCCGACGCGCTCGCGGATGCCGACGGTGACGCCGTGCGTGACGTCGACGGAGACGCCGAAGTGGCGGACGGCGACGGCGACTCGCTCTCGGACGGCGAGGGTGAGGTCGAGTGCGACGGTGACGGGGACGCCGTGGCGGTCTTGGAGGGCGACACCGACGCCGGGCTCGTCGTCGTGTCCGGCACCGCCGCCCGTACGTCCTTCGGGGCCGCCGAGTCCCGGCTGGGCGGCTCGTAGGAGAACAGCCCGCTCGCGAAGCCCGCCGCCGTCACGACGGTCACCGCCGCCGCGGCCGCCGCCACGAGGAGCATCCGCCGCCGTCCCCCCGGACCCTCGGCGTGCTCCTCCGGCTCGTCCTCGCCCGCACGGTCGAACAGGCTCAGGTCCATGGTGCTCGGCTCACCCGGCACCGGCGTGAGCGGCGTCGGCAGCGCGGGCACGGCCTGCAACCGCATCGTCGCGTCGTCCGCCGCCGGAGCCCACACCTCACCGGCCGCGGGCTCGCGCCGCCCGGTCGGCGTGAAGGGCTCCCCATCCCCCGGGCCCCCGCTCTCCCCACCGTCCAGCGCGACATACGGCCGGATCCGCAGCGGGTCGAAGTCCTCCGCCGCGGCCGCCTCCGCCGAACGGGTGTCGCGCAGGGCCTCGGCCGCGCGCTGGGCGCAGTCGCACGACGGCGTGTTGTCCGGCGCGCGCAGCGCACCGCACTGCGGGCACGGAAGCCCCTGCCCCCGCGCTTCCTGCCGCCCCATCGGCTCGGTCACGTGTTCGTCCCTCCCCATGCGAACTCCAGAGATTATGCGCATCCCCCACACACTTCGCCGCCCGCGACCCCCGGAACGCCCCCCTCCAAAGCAACTCAACAGGCCATAACCGCCCACACCCACCACGATGGAACTGGCACGCACGGCAGAACCGACACAAGACTCATGAGCCCCGGAGGTCTCCATGGCCTTGGACGAGCACGCCCGCACGGAGGATCCGCGCCGGGAACACGTGGCCGGAAACGTTCTCGTGTCGATCGGCGCCCTGCTCCTCGGCATGCTGCTCGCCGCCCTGGACCAGACGATCGTGTCCACCGCGCTGCCGACGATCGTCAGCGACCTCGGCGGCCTGGAACACCTGTCCTGGGTCGTCACCGCCTACCTGCTCGCCTCGACCGCCGCGACCCCGCTGTGGGGCAAACTCGGCGACCAGTACGGGCGCAAGAAACTCTTCCAGACCGCGATCGTCATCTTCCTCATCGGCTCCGCCCTGTGCGGCATGGCGCAGAACATGCCCCAGCTCATCGCCTTCCGGGCCGTCCAGGGCCTCGGCGGCGGCGGACTGATGGTGCTGTCCATGGCGATCGTCGGCGACCTCGTCCCGCCCCGCGAACGCGGCCGCTACCAGGGCCTGTTCGGCGCCGTCTTCGGGGCGACCAGCGTCCTCGGCCCGCTGCTCGGCGGCCTGTTCACCCAACACCTCAGCTGGCGCTGGGTGTTCTACGTCAACCTCCCCGTCGGTGTCGTCGCGCTCGCCGTCATCGCGACCGTCCTGCACATCCCGCGCCGCGCCGCCCACCATGTCATCGACTACCTCGGCACCGTCCTCATCGCGGCCGTCGCCACCTGCCTCGTCCTCATCGCCTCCCTCGGCGGCACGACCTGGGACTGGGCGTCCGTCCAGGTCGTCGGGCTCGCCGTGCTCGGCGTCCTGCTCATCGTGGCGTTCGTCCTCGTGGAGCGCCGCGCGGCCGAACCGGTCCTGCCGCTCAAGCTGTTCCGCGTCCGCACCTTCACCCTCTCGGCCGTCATCAGCTTCATCGTCGGCTTCGCGATGTTCGGTGCGATGACCTACCTGCCGACCTTCCTCCAGGTCGTCCAGGGCGTCTCGCCGACCATGTCCGGCGTCCACATGCTGCCGATGGTGCTCGGCCTGCTGCTGTCCTCCACACTCTCCGGACAGATCGTCAGCCGCACCGGCCGCTGGAAGGTCTTCCCCATCCTCGGCACCGGCGTCACCACCCTCGGCCTGCTCCTCCTCCACCAGCTCGACGAACACAGCTCGACCGCCCGGATGAGCGCCGACTTCTTCGTCTTCGGCCTCGGACTGGGCCTGGTCATGCAGGTGCTGGTGCTGATCGTGCAGAACGCCGTGTCCTACGAGGACCTCGGCGTCGCCACCTCCGGCGCGACCTTCTTCCGCTCCATCGGCGCCAGCTTCGGCGTCGCCATCTTCGGCACGGTCTTCGCGAGCCGCCTCGGCGACAAGCTCGCCGACGCCTTCCGGGGCGTACGCCTGCCCGCGGGGGCCTCCGCCGACGCCCTGAAGGCCGACCCGCGCGGCATCTCCGACCTGCCGCCCGCCCTGCGCCCCGCCGCCCTGCACGCCTTCGCCACGTCGATCACCGACGTCTTCCTCTACGCCGCCCCCGTCGCGCTGCTCGGTTTCGTCCTCGCCTGGTTCCTCAAGGAGGACAGGCTGCGCGCCTCCGTCACCGCGCCCGACGTGACCGAGACCCTGGCCAGCAACCCCGTCCAGCGGTCGTCGTACGACGAGGTGTGCCGCGCCCTGTCCGTGCTCGGCACCCGCGAGGGCCGCCGCGAGATCTACCGCGGCATCACCGAACGCGCCGGCTACGACCTGCTGCCCGCCGCGAGCTGGCTGCTGCTGCGGATGAAGAAGTACGGCACCGTCGAGCCGGGCCGTCTCGCCGAGCGCGTGGCCGTCCCGCTGAACGTGATCCTGGAGGCCGCCCGGCAGGTCGAGGAACGCCGTCTCGCCGTCCGCGAGGGCCTGGACCTGCACCTCACCGAAGAGGGCCGAGAGGTCGCCGGGCGGCTGGCCGCGGCCCGCGAGGCGTCGCTGGCCGAGCTGCTCGGCGACTGGTGGGGCCCGGACCGCCCCACCGACCTCACCCAGCTGGTCAAGGAGCTGAACGACGAACTCTGCGGCTCCGACCGCGAACAGCCCACCGCCGAGGGTGACATCCGACGCGGCGTCTGAGGCACGGTTCAGCCGAGACCGCCGTCTTCCTCGCCGCCGTCGCCATCGCCGTCGAGGTCCTTGGCGAACCAGTGTTCGGCGTACTGGTCGTCGTTGTGCGGCTCCGTCTCCGCGTAGCCCAGGCGGGCGTACAGGGCGCGGGCCTCGGTCAGGTCGGAGCGTGTGTCGAGGACCATCCGCCGGGCGCCCAGCTCCCGGGCGGCCCGCTCGGCGGCCCCGACCAGCAGCGCCGCGCCGCCCTTCCCCCGCGCCTCCGGCCGCAGGAACACCCGCGTGAGCTCGGCCGTGGCCGGCTCCAGCAGCCGTACGCCCGCACTGCCGGCCGGCTCGCCGCCGTACCGCGCGATCAGCAACCGCCCGGCGGGCGGCGCGAGCTCGGCCCCGGTCCGCGCGGCGATCTCCCGCTCCAGCTCGTCCGGGTCGGTGCGCCGGCCCTCGTGCAGCAGATACCAGCGGTCGCTGACCTCCGTGTAGTAGTCCCGCCACAGCGCGGTCGCGGCGGGCGAGTCGGGTGTCTCCGGGGTGATCGTCCAGGTCATACCGGCATTGTCGGGCGGCGGGACGTACGGCCCGCAAGCGAATATGCGCGACCGCGGGGGTCGTTTGACGGGTGGCGTCCGGGCAACCCGGAGCGGGAACCGGCCCGTGGGGCCGACACACTGGAAGGCAGCCATGTCCACAGCCGTGATCATCGTTCTGATCGTTGCCGCGGTGGCCATCGTCGCCGTCGCGGCCTTCTTGGCCGTACGCGCTCGGGGCTCACGCGGCGGCAACCTGAAGCAGCGGTTCGGGCCCGAGTACGACCGGGCCGTCGCCCGGCACGACGGGGACAAGAAGGCGGCCGAACGCGAACTGGGAGCGCTCGTGGAACGCCACGGTGACCTGCGCGAACGCCCGCTGGAGCCCACTGAACGCGCCCGGTTCGAGTCCCGCTGGGCGGCCGCGCAGGAGCGCTTCGTCGACTCACCGCGCGATGCGGTCACCGAGGCGGACCGGCTCCTCGCGGAGGCGGCGGGCGCCCGCGGCTTCCCGGACGGCGGACGCTACGAGGAGCAGATCGACGCCCTGTCCGTGCACCACGCCGAGCATGTGAACGGATACCGGCACGTGCACTGGGTCGCCAGCGGCGCGGGCGCCGGTGACCGGGCCGGATCCGGCGCCGGTACGGAGGACATGCGGGCCGCCATGATCGAGGCGCGGGAACTGTTCGAGGACCTGATGGAACCGGACGGACGGCACGGCGGCCGCCACCGGGCGACATCGGGCACGGGGACCGGGTCGTCCGGGAGCCATCTCCTGGCACGCGGCTTCCACCGGCATCAGCCGAAGCACGGATGAGACAGGAGGAGGGTGAGCGGAATGGCAGGCATGAGGCCGGGACCGGAACCGGAGGACCGGATGCCGGAGAGCACCGAGCGGATGCAGGAGGGCGAGCGGATGAGGGGCGGTGACCGGATGCCGGGCGGTGACCGGATGCCGGACAGTGGTCGGATGGCGCGACGGGAGCAGATGCCGCCGGGCGAGCCGATGCCGCTGGCCGAGCGGATGTCGCCGGAGGACCGGATGGCGGCGGGCGGGCCGATGTCCACGGAGTCGCAGGCCCTGTCGGATTCGTCGCGAGCACCCCTGCTCCCGCAGGACGAGAGCGAACGGCTCACCTCCCGTTTGCAGCACGCCGTCCAGGAGTTCGTCGACCGGCCGCGCGAGGCCGTGGAGGAGGCCGACCACGTCCTGGAGGAGCTGGCGACCCGCTTCAGCGACGCCATGACGAGCCGGCGCCGTACGCTGCGCGGCTCCTGGCAGATGGCGGACACCGGCGAGGACCGCACCGAGCCGACCGCGGAGACCGAGCAGCTCCGGCTGGCCCTGCGGGACTACCGGGAGCTGACGGAAAGGCTGCTACACGTCTGACCGACGCCCGCGCCACTCCTCGACGACCGCCTCCACGTCATAGGGCTTCATGCCCAGCGGCGGACCGGGCGGCGGCTTGAACATCATGTCGCGGATCTTGGCGTTGACCTCGGTGATGATCCGGCGCACCGTCCGCTCCGAGGGCGCCGCGTAGGCCGCGGCGAGGGCGTCCTCCGCCTCCTTGCGCAGGGCGAGCGCCGGCGGCAGCACCGCCAGCCCCTCGCGGGCCATCTTCCGCTTGACCCACCACAGTTCGTCGTACGGCGTGTCGAGATCGGCCGGCAGCGGCTTGCCCACGCCCGGCAGCCGGTCGAACTCGCCGCGTGCCTGCGCGTCGCGGATCTGCTTGTCGACCCAGGACTCGAACGGGACGCCCGGTGGCTTTCGCTCGGTCATGCCTTCATTGTGCCGGACGCGACAGCCCCGGGCGATTTATCATGCGGCCGCTGTACAAGGACACTTAGGACATCGCAGTACCTCATCTCAGCAGTACCTCATCTCAGGAGGAGCGCACGTGCTCGAACTCACCATGGCGTCCGTCTCGGGGGCGGAAGAGGGCGCCACGGCCGGCATGCTCATGGCCGACGCGCCCAGCGATCCGGGCGCCGTGCTGCGGGTGGGCCGGGACAAGGCCGTGTGCCGCCTCGCGACACCCGACGACTGGCTGTTCGTCTCCCGGGTGCACCTGGAGTTCCTGTGCGGGCCCGACGGCACCTGGCAGGTGACCTGGCTGCGGGGCTCACAGCCCGAACCCTCCTCCGAAGTCCGGCTGCTGATGGGCGAGTACCGGCAGCCGGTCGACTACGGCGGCACCGTGCCGCTGCCCCGGGGCGGCTCCGGCGAGATCGTGATCCAGGATCGCACCGGCCCGCGCAGCGTCAACGTCGGCTTCTACCACGAGGCGTAGCGGCCCGCCCCCCCCGAGGCCGGGGCTACGCCAGGACGCGGGCCAGCGCGAACCCGTCGTAGCCCTTGGTGCCCACGGTCTGCAGGGCCGTGCCGCTCAGTCTCGGGTGGTCGGCGATGAGTTCGAGGGCGGCGCGGGTGCCGCGCACGGCGCCGTCGGTCGTGTGCGGGTCGGCGACCCGGCCGCCCCGCACCACGTTGTCGACGACGATCAGGCTGCCCGCGCTGGTGAGTTTGAGGGCCCAGTCGACGTAGTGGGCGTTGTTGGCCTTGTCCGCGTCGATGAAGACCAGGTCGAACGGGGGCGGGTTCTCGTCGGCGAGGAGGGGCAGCAGGTCGAGGGCCGCGCCGACGCGCACCTCGATCTGCTTGTCGAGCCCGGCGCGCGCGATGTTGCGCTGGGCCACCTCCGCGTGCTTCGGCTCGTACTCCAGGGTGATCAGGCGGCCCTCGGGCGGGAGGGCGCGGCCCAGCCAGATCGTGCTGTAGCCGCCGAGGGTGCCGATCTCCAGGATGGCGCGCGCGCCCTGGATCTCGGCGAGCAACTGGAGGAACTTGCCCTGGCTCGGTGTGACATTGATCGGCGGCAGCCCGGCGGCTGTGCTGTCCCGCAGCGCTGCCTCCGTCACCTCGTCGTCCGGGGCGAGGGTGGCGGCGAAGTAGCCGTCGACGGCGTCCCAGACCTGCGACTCACTCATGCGCTCTGCCTCTCGTGCAGATCCACTGCGTAGACCACTACGCACACCTACTTAGAAACGCTAACTAGCTCGATCAACGGCCGGAGTTGCGGGTGGGTTCCTCCGCGGGGGACCGGAGGCGGACATGGTCGGGCGAATTCAGCCGTTCGGGCGAGGGAGGGGTGGCGGGTTCGTGGGCCGGTATCGGGGGCACGCGAGGCGCGGTGCGCGGCTTGGGAGGGACGGGGGACGCGGGGGGCGGTGATGGGGGGACGTGGGTCGTCGGGGTCGCTGATCGCGGGACATGGGGCGCTGGTTCCATCGTGGCCCCGCCCGCCGCAGTCGACCCCACCTGTGCCGGGCTTTCCGCCCCAGACATCGATGCCGACTCCGACTCCGTCCCGGCCATCGCCCCTGTTCCGGCCACCGGCCCCGTTCCGGCCGCCGACCCGGTTCCTGCCACCGACCCCGATACCGCCCCCGTGCCCGTCCCCGCCCCGCCCGCATGTCGCCCCAGCCCCCTCACGTTGCGGCGGGCCCTGCTGCCCCGTACCGCCCAGGTGATCGCCCCTGCGGACGCCGCCGTCAGGCCGACGGCCAGCGTCAGCAGCCAGGCCGGGGCGCCGGCGATCGTGCGGAGGTGGTCGTCGTAGATCACCTGCTGGAAGGCCGTGTCGGCGGGGGCGCGGCGCAGTTCGTGGTCGCCGGTGATCGCCGACGGGGTGGGGAAGTCCTGGACCAGGGCCGTCAGGAAGGGGGTGCCCTCGGCCAGGGCGGCCAGCGGCCCCGTCCGCGGCGTCACCCGGCCCGCGAAGGTGACCCGGGGACGCCCGCCGCCGATGGCGGACGCCGGTTCCATGCGGTGGGCGGCGAGCACGTACAGGCCGAGCGACTGCGGGGTCGCCGCCAGGCGGGACAGCCGCATCGGGTAGACGAGCCGGTCCGAGGCGAAGCTGAGGTGGAGGGGGTCCAGGACGCCGTTCAGGGTGGCGCCGGCCGTCTGGGGGACGAGGCGGACCGCGACGTACTCCCAGCGCTGGTCGACGTACGGCCGCAGGGCCTGCTCCAGGCGCGGCGGGAAGGCGAAGTCGTTGGCGCGCAGCCAGTCGTCCAGCGCGGCGGGGTCCGTCGCGGTCAGCCGTGCCACGTCGAAGGGCCCGAGCCGTTCCCGGCCGACCACGCCCACCCCGGGCCCGGCCTCCGGAGCGCCGGGTGACGCGCCCGCGCCGTCCGTGTGGTCGGAGGTGAGCGGCCAGTCGCCGTCGCGTGGCCAGAAGTGGTACCGGTCGCGGTGCACCGGCGCGGTGGCCGCGTCCAGCTGGTCGAACAGGTCCGGGTCGCCGAGCTCGACGGTCGCCCGGTGCGGCACCGGCATGATCCAGGCGGCTCGGTCGGCGTCCCCGCCGACCGACAGCCGCATCACGATCTGCTCCCGAGCGCCGTCCCACCGCACCGCGGACACTTCGCGCCCGACGGTCACCCGTCGCTGATCGGCCGGAATCAGTGCCCCGCAGCCACAGGCGTAGGCGGGTGCTACGAGCATCCCCACCTGGAGTGCGAGCAGCGCCAGCACCAGTGTCACGATCCGCCCGCGCCGCCCACGGCCCGGCCGTTCCCGTCCTTCCCGCCGTTCCCGCCGTTCGCGCAGGAAACCGCCCATGTCCGAAGCCCCTCCGTCACCTTTCGCGGTACACCGGTGGCCGCGCAGCGCGGCGCGGCAGGGTCTACGACGGTACGGCTGAGGGACCGGTTCCGTTCGTGCCGTGATCCGGTTCGAGCCCTTGGCGAGGCGTCCCGACCGCCTGCGGACTATCGTCTTTCGGACAACTTCCGGACAAAAGGAGGGCGGACGACAGGTGAAGCGGGGGTTGCCCGCGTCTGTGTCCCGAGGGGTGCTGCGAGCCTCGTAGAGTTGGAGGTTCGTACAGGTGCGGTAGGTGCGCCCCGGTGCGGAACCCCGCGCGCGGACCGGTGCGTTGCCGTTACGGAACCGTGGTGCGAGCGGGTGCGTTGCAGATGCGTAGTTGCTGGTCCGTACAGGATGACTCCGCGCGGCGGACGACGCGTGGGACGACGGGGCGGGAGGCCGACGAGGCGTGGCGAATGCGGAGCACAGCGGGCGACCGGCGAGACCCTTCGGGGCGACGGCGGCCGGCACGGCCGGGGCACGCCTGCGCGCGGCCCGCCTCGCACTGTGGCTGGTCGCGGCGGTACTGGCCGTACGGCAGGTGGCCGTCGTCCTGAGCACCCCGCGCGGGGAGCGGCTGACCTATCTGGAGACCTGGCTCGGACCCGAGGGCGTGCTGCACGTCAAGGGCTCGCTCTACGACTCCTCCGAGTTCACCGGCACCCCGTTCGGCGGGCTCGTCCTCAAGCCGTTCACCCGGGCGGCCGAACAGGCCCTCGGCTGGGGGTGGACCTTCGGCACGCTCCTGCTGGTCGTGGCCCTCGGCCTGATCGTCGCGCGGGCCCTGCCGAAACCGGTGAGCCGACGGGCCTCCCTGCTGGCCGCGCCGGTCGCGATCAGCGTGCTGATGCTGTCGCTGCCCGTGCGCAACACGCTCTGGCTGGGCCAGACCAGCATCCTTCCCGTCCTGCTGGTCCTGGTCGGCTGTTTCGTGGCCCGCGAGGAGCGGCTGTCGGGCGCCCTGATCGGCCTCGCGGCGGCCCTGCAGCCCACGGTGCTGCTGTTCGCGCCGCTGCTGTGGTTCACCGGCCGGCGGCGGGCCGCGCTGTCCTCGGGCGTGACCTTCCTGGCCTGCACGCTGCTCGCGTGGGCGGCGATGCCGCACGACTCGTCCACCTACTGGGTGCACCACATGGCGGGCACCGGCCTCGGTGGGAAGGCCGACGGACTCGCCAACCAGTCCCTGCACGGCGCCCTGCTCCGCCTCGGCCTGTCCGGCCCGCTGGAAATCGGCCTGTTCCTTGCGCTGGGCGCGGCCGTGGCCGTGCTCGGCCTCCGTCGGGCCGTGCGCTACGCCCGCGACGGACAGCTGCTGCTGGCGGTGGCCGTCACCGGCTGCGCGGCGATCGTGATCTCCCCGACGGCGTGGCAGCACCAGCTGCTGTGGGTGCTGCTCGCGGTCGTCGGCCGGGTCGGCAAGCGGGCGTCGGACCGCCTGGTGTGGCCCGTCGCGGTCGTCCTGGTCATGTCGCTGCCGGCGAAGATGATGCTGCCGAACATGGCCGTGCTGTACCCGCTGAGGGACAACGGGGTGCTGTGGGCGGCGCTCGCCGCGGCCACGGTGATCCCCTTCCTCCCGCGCACGTCGCCGTACTTCTACCGCCCGATCCCGACGGAGTACGCCGCCCCGGCCCCGGCCCGCTGGACGTGGGTGCCGCTGGTCCCGGGCCTGCGCAGAGTCCTGACCCGCCCCAATCTGCTCCTGGAACTGCTGCTGATCCGCGTGACGTACGCGGCGTACGCGAAGGTCCGCCTCGCGGCGACCGGCGGCACGAACTCCGCGGGCCGGGCGCGCGCCGAGGAGCACGGGCAGCAGATCCTCGATCTCGAACGCTTCCTGCACATCGACATCGAACACACCGTCAACCACTGGGTCGTCAAGGTCGACTGGCTGCGGAACTTCTTCGACTTCTACTACGAGACCTTCCACTTCATCGTCCCGCTGACGGTTCTGGGGCTCCTGTACTGGCGCCGCCCGGTCGACTACCGCTGGGCCCGCTCGGCGCTCGGCTTCGCCACGCTGCTGGCCCTGGTCGGCTTCTGGCTCTACCCGCTGGCCCCGCCGCGCCTGATGTCCTCGCTGGGGATCATCGACACGGTCCACGGCGTCCAGGACTTCTCCAAGCCGGACTACGGCACGCTGACGAACCTGACGAACCAGTACGCGGCGATGCCGTCCCTGCACTTCGGCTGGTCCCTGTGGTGCGGGCTCATCATCGCGATCGTGGCCCCCAAGTGGTGGATGAAGGCCCTGGGCCTCCTCCACCCCCTCTTCACGGTCTCGGCGATCGTGGCGACGGGCAACCACTGGGTGCTGGACGCGGTGGGCGGCGCGGTGGTGGTCGTCTCGGGCTTCGGCCTGACGTACGCCCTCCAGGGACCACGAGCCCGGACGGCCACGGCCGTGGCGACGGAGGAGGGGGAGAAGAGGGCGGCGGAGGCGACCGCCGACGAGGCCGACGGGCAGGAGGTCCGTACGGGCGGCCGGTGAGGGGCAGAAGAGGAGCCTCAGCATTCCCTTGTGAAGGGTGAGGGCGGAGGTGCTGAGGTGGGCCGGAGGGTGTGTTGAGGTGAGGGAGAAGGACTCGGCTGCTCCACCGTCGGAAGGATCCCGCACTGTGGCACGCTCATTGACTCGACGTCACCTCATCGGCACGGCCGCGGCGGCAATGGGGACCGCCGCGGTGGTGGGCCCGCTGACGTCCGTGGCGCAGGCCGCCCCGGACGCCCCCTGGCCGGACACGATCCCGACCCCACCGGGCTTCCAGCCGGAGGGAATCGCCATCGCCCCCGGGGGAGTCGTGTACACCGGCTCGCTGCTGGACGGCTCGATCTACGCGGCCGAACTGGCGACGGGCCGGGGGAGGATCATCACCAAGGGGCAGGGCCCCATCTCGGTCGGTCTGAAGGTCGATCCGTTCGGCAGACTGCTCGTCGCCGGCGGCGACAGCGGCGAGGTCAGGGTCATCGACCGCAAGGACGGCCGGGTACTGGCGAATTGGCGGGCGGCGACGGGCACGACGTTCGTGAACGACGTGGTGGTGGGCTGCGGAGGGGCCTGGTTCACGGACTCGTTCAACGACGTCCTCTACCACCTGCCGCTCCGCGCCCCGCTGTCCGGCCCGTCCCCGCTGCGCAGCATCCCCCTGACGGGAGCCTGGTCACCGACACCCCCGGGCGGGGAGAACTGGGGCGCGAACGGCATCGCCCTGACCCCGGACAGCAGGGCACTCCTCGTGGTGAACGACACGGTGAACCGCCTGTACCGGGTGGACCCGGCAACGGGCAAGGCGACGGAGACGACCCTCGACACCGGCGAACTCACCAACGGCGACGGCCTGCTCGTCCGCGGCCGCACCCTCTACGTGGTCCGCAACTGGTCCTACGCGGTGGACGTCTTCACCCTGACCCCCGACGGCACGACCGGAACCTTCGCCAAGCGCATCACCGACCCCCGCTTCGACGAACCCACGACGGCGGCGATCCACGGCAACCGCCTGTACGTGGCCAACGCCGCCTTCGACTCCGATTGGTCGAACCCGACGACGTCCTCGACGATCGTCGGGATCACGCTCTAGGCCATACCGATGTCCGGGGCCGGTGTTTCTGTGTAGCAAATACCGTTGAGTTTGTCGGGATGGCGTTCGAGCATGCCTTTCAGGCGCGCAGCGGCTTCGTTCTCGGGCAGGGGAGACGGCGAGAAGATCCAGGCGACTCCTACCTGGCCGTCGACTTCGGCGTTGAAGTTCCAGCCGAACCATCCCGAGCTTGGGTCCACTTCCTGCACCCCGGGCCTGAGAATGGTGACAGAAGGCATGATCATCTCCCTCGGTGAGGCGTCCGTCAGCCACTGCCCTGCCGTAGGGAAACCGTACTGCCGGCAGCTGCACGCTGCTCGTCGGTGCGTCCGAACCAGACCGTTCGACCGCCGCCCGGGGCCGGGGCCCCAGGGCGGCGCCCGGACACGCCCCACTTGTCGACCAGTGCGTCCAGGGGGAACAGGGTGCGGCGGCGGTCCTCGACGTGGTCGTAGGCCGCGTCTCGGCCTTCCTCCCCTGGACCGGGACTACAGCCGCTGAATGATCGTCCCCGTCGCCAGTGCCCCGCCCGCGCACATCGTGATCAGGGCGAACTCCTTGTCCGTGCGTTCCAGTTCGTGGAGGGCCGTGGTGATCAGGCGGGCGCCTGTCGCTCCTACCGGGTGGCCGAGGGCGATCGCGCCGCCGTTGACGTTCACCTTCTCCAGGTCCTGGTCGAAGACCTTCGCCCAGCTCAGCACCACCGACGCGAACGCCTCGTTGATCTCGATCAGGTCGATGTCCTTCAGGGTCATGCCCGCCTTGCCCAGGACCGTCTTCGTCGCGTCTATCGGGCCGTCCAGGTGGTAGTGGGGGTTCGCGCCCACCAGGGCCTGGGCCACGATGCGGGCGCGGGGCCTGAGCTTCAGGGCCTTTGCCATGCGCTTCGACGCCCACATGATCGCCGCCGCGCCGTCCGAGATCTGTGACGAGTTGCCGGCCGTGTGGACCGCCGTCGGCATGATCGGCTTCAGGCCGGACAGGGCCTCGAGAGTCGTGTCTCGCAGACCTTCGTCCCGGTCCACCAGGCGCCACATTCCCTGGCCCGCCCGCTGTTCGTCCTCCGTCGTCGGGACCTGGACGGCGAAGGTCTCCTTCTTGAAGCGTTCCTCCGCCCACGCCGTCGCCGCCCGTTCCTGGGACAGCAGGCCCAGCGCGTCGACGTTCTCCCGCGTCAGGCCCCGGTTGCGGGCTATCCGCTCCGCGGCCTCGAACTGGTTGGGCAGGTCCACGTTCCACTCCTCGGGGAACGGCTTTCCCGGGCCGTGCTTCGAGCCCGAGCCGAGGGGGACCCTCGACATCGCCTCGACGCCGCAGCTGATGCCCACGTCGATCACGCCCGCCGCGATCAAGTTCGCGGTCATGTGCGACGCCTGCTGCGACGAGCCGCACTGGCAGTCCACCGTCGTGGCGGCCGTCTCGTAGGGGAGGCCCATCGTCAGCCAGGCGGTCCTCGCCGGGTTCATCGACTGTTCGCCGGCGTGTGTCACCGTGCCGCCGACGATCTGTTCCACGGCGTCCGCGGGGATGCCGGTGCGGCCCAGCAGTTCGCGGTAGGTCTCGCCCAGCAGGTACGCCGGGTGGAGGTTGGCCAGCGCGCCGCCGCGCTTGCCGATGGGGGTGCGGACGGCTTCCACGATCACGGGTTCGGCGGCCATGGGTGCGGATCCTTCCGGGGGGCGGCTCGGCTCCTGCAAGCGGAACTAGTACGTGTTCTAGTTCCGCTGCTTGCAGTCTGCTGATGTGATGTCGCTCACCGCAAGGGTCTTGCAGCCTTCAGCCCTCTCAACTACCTTCACGGCAGTCTATTTCTGATGAACCGTCAGATGACGGTCAGATGACGTGCCCCCTGGCTGGAGCTGCCCATGCACTGCCCAGCGCTTCCCGACGGGTTCGACTTCACCGACCCCGACCTGCTGCATCACCGTGTGCCCCTGCCCGAGTTCGCCGAGCTGCGCCGGGCCGAACCCGTCCGCTGGATACCGCAGCCGGACAATGTCGCCGGCTTCGGGGACGGCGGCTACTGGGCGGTCACCCGGCACGCCGACGTGCGGTACGTGTCCACTCACCCCGAGATCTTCTCCTCCTACCTCAACACCGCGATCATCCGCTTCCACGACCACATCGAACGCGCCACCATCGACGCCCAGCGGCTCATCCTGCTCAACATGGATCCGCCGGAGCACACGCGCGTACGGCAGATCATCCAGCGCGGGTTCACTCCCCGCTCCATCCGGTCCCTGGAGGAACGGCTCCGGACGCGGGCCCGCGACATCGTCGCCCAGGCGTCCGCCCACTCCGAGCCGTTCGACTTCGTCACCCAGGTCGCCTGTGAGCTGCCCCTTCAGGCCATCGCCGAGCTCATCGGCGTACCGCAGGACGACCGGGCCAAGATCTTCGACTGGTCCAACAAGATGATCGCCTACGACGATCCCGAGTACGCCATCACCGAGGAGATCGGCGCCCAGTCCGCCGCCGAGATCATCGCCTACGCCATGAACATGGCGGCGGAGAGGAAGCAGTGCCCCGCGCACGACATCGTCACCACCCTTGTCGCCGCCGAGGACGAGGGGAATCTGTCGTCCGACGAGTTCGGGTTCTTCGTGCTGATGCTCGCCGTCGCCGGCAATGAGACCACCCGGAACGCCATCACCCACGGGATGCACGCCTTCCTCACCCACCCCGAGCAGTGGGAGCTCTACAAGGAACGGCGGCCCGCCACCACCGCCGAGGAGATCGTCCGCTGGGCCACCCCCGTCGTCTCCTTCCAGCGCACCGCCACTCAGGACACCGAGCTGGGCGGGCAGCACATCAAGAAGGGGGACCGGGTGGGACTCTTCTACGCCTCCGCCAATCACGACCCCGAGGTCTTCGAGCGGCCCGAGGCCTTCGACATCACCCGGGACCCCAATCCCCACCTCGGTTTCGGCGGCGGCGGACCGCACTACTGCCTCGGCAAGTCGCTGGCGGTCCTGGAGATCGACCTCATCTTCAACGCCATCGCCGACGCCATGCCGGGCCTACGGCTCGTCGAGGACCCCCGGCGCCTGCGCTCCTCCTGGATCAACGGGGTGAAGGAGCTGCGGGTCAGCGCCCTGTAGGACGCCGAAGGCGGCGACCCCGTGTGTCGGGTCGCCGCCTTGTGCGTCAGCGCGGGTGCGGTGCGGCTCAGTACCAGCCGTTCGCCTGCCAGAAGTTCCAGGCGCCGACCGGGCTGCCGTAGCGCGAGTTCATGTAGTTGAGGCCCCACTTGATCTGCGTGGCGGCGTTGGTCTTCCAGTCGGAGCCGGCGGAGGCCATCTTCGAGCCGGGGAGGGCCTGGACGAGGCCGTAGGCGCCGGAGGAGGCGTTGGTGGCGTCGACGTCCCAGCCGCTCTCGTGCTCGACGATCTTGGAGAAGGCGTTGTACTGCGCGGCGTCCGGGATCATCTGGTGCGCGATCGCCTTGGCCTCGGAGGCGCTGGCCAGAGAACCGGTGGCCGCGTGGGCGGGGGCCGCGGTCAGGGCCATACCGGCGGTGGCGGCGGCCACGGCGGCGGTGGTGAGGGCCTTCTTCGGGGACTTGGCGATGCGGCGGATGACGGAGACGGACACGGAGAACCTTTTTCTTCGGGGACATGGTCGTCGCGGGCGGGTGTCCCGACCCCGTGGTGGCGGTCCGGTACATGCGTCGGCGCCGAGGCCCGTGGGCTTGTCGGCGCCGTGCGACGTCATCCACAGAACCAGGTCGGAAATGCCCTGGCAAATACCCCTTTTACTAGTCGTGGCCGCATTTGCCGTGATCTTGGTCCGTGTGAGCTGGATCTCAATGCGCAGGTCAGGGCCCATTATGGCGTGGACATGGCGTCCGAAATGCCCTACTAGCCTGGATAGTGGGTGATCCGGGTCATGTGGGGTGCTTCACCGCTCAACGGCCCTCGAATGTGACCGCGGTCTCGAACGCGGCCCGCCGGGTGGCTCTGCGTAGCGCCTTGAGCACGGCCGGACCGAGGAACACCGTGAGGACCACCGTGCACACCGCCCGGCCCAGGTCCCAGCCCAGGGACGTGGCCGCGCAGTAGGCGAGGAAACGGGCCAGATTCGCGGCGGGGCCCGCCTCCGGGTCGAACGCGATCGTCGTGCTGTTCCGGTCGATGAAGGGCCAGCCCTGCATGTTCATCGCCGTGCCGTACGCGAACGCCGCAAGGAAGCCGTACGCCGCCAGCAGCAGCACCTCCGCCCGGCCCCGCAGGCCGTCCCGGCCCGGCAGCAGGCCCGCGCCCATCGTGAACCAGCCCATCGACAGCATCTGATACGGCAGCCACGGCCCGACCCCGCCCGTGAGCAGCGCCGACGCGAACATCGTCACGCCGCCCAGCACGAAGCCGAAGCCCGGGCCGAGGACCCGGCCGCTCAGCACCATCAGGAAGAACATCGGCTCCAGGCCCGCCGTACCCGCGCCGATCGGGCGCAGCGCCGCCCCCGTCGCCGCCAGCACGCCCAGCATCGCGACCGCCTTCGGACCGAGGCCCGACTCCGCGATCGTCGCCGCCACCACCGCGGCCAGCAGGATCAGCAGACCCGCGAAGAGCCAGGGCGCGTCCTGGGCGTGGGCCACCGCCGAGGAGGCCGGCGGGGCGAGGAACGGCCAGATCAGCGCCGCGACGCCCACCGCGCTGACCAGGACGAGGGCCGCCACCGAGCGAGGGCCCAGATGAACGGCCCGCGCCTGCCGTTCCGCCGCTCCCGAGGAAACCCTCACGCCAGGGCCCTCCTCACCTCGGTCACCGTGAGCCACCTCTGCGGAGCCAGGATCTTCGCCACCTGTGGAGCGAAGGACGGGGAGGAGACCACCACATCGGCTGTCGGGCCGTCTGTGATCACCTCGCCGTCCGCCAGCAGCACGACCCGGTGGGCCAGCTCGGCGGCGAGTTCCACGTCGTGCGTGGCCAGCACGATGGCGTGGCCCTCGGCGGCCAGCCGGCGCAGATGCGCGGTCAGGCGGGCCTTCGCCTCGTAGTCCAGGCCGCGCGTCGGCTCGTCGAGCAGCAGCAGGGGCGGGCGGGCCGTGAGGACCACCGCCAGGGCCAGGGTGAGGCGCTGGCCCTCGGACAGGTCCCTCGGGTGGACGCCGTCCGTCACGCCCGGCAGGAGCTCGGACACCAGGGCGCGGCAGGTGCCCGGTTCCGCCCCGGCGTCCCGGTCGGCCTGCGCGCACTCGGCGGCGACCGTGTCGGCGTACAGCAGGTCGCGCGGCTCCTGCGGGACCAGGCCCACCCGGCGCACGAGGTCGCGGGGGGCCGTGCGGTGCGGGGTGGCGCCGCCGGTGCGGACCGTGCCGGCCGTGGGTTCGACGAGGCCGACGAGCGCGCCGAGGAGCGTGGACTTCCCGGCGCCGTTGCGGCCCATCAGGGCGATCGTCTCCCCGGCCGTCACGGTCAGGTCCACGTGCCGCAGGGCCTGGACCCGGCCCCGTCGTACGGCCAGGGAGCGGACCTCGGCGACGGGGGAGCCGGCGGGAGGTGCGGGGGTGGTGCGGCGCGTGAAGAGACGGCGGAAGGGGGACCGCGGCGCCGACTCGTGTCGCGGGGCGGGCGTCGTAAGAGCGTGGCCATCGGAGGTGAGGGTGTGGCTGTCGGAGATACGCGGACTCAGCCGGTGCTTCAGTTCTGCCGCACGTCTGCGGGCGTCCCGTACGGTCAGTGGCAGCGGGGACCAACCCGCGACCCGGCCCAGGGCCACCACCGGCGGGACGACGGGGGACACGGCCATCACCTCGGGCGGCGGACCGAGGAGCGGGGCGGCACCCGGTGCGGGCAGCAGCAGGATCCGGTCGGCGTAGTGCACGACCCGCTCCAGGCGGTGCTCGGCCATCAGGATCGTCGTCCCCAGGTCGTGGACCAGCCGCTGGAGCACCGCGAGGACCTCCTCGGCGGCCGCCGGGTCCAGGGCGGAGGTCGGTTCGTCGAGGACCAGCACGCTCGGGTGGGCGGTGAGGACCGAGCCGATCGCGACCCGCTGCTGCTGGCCGCCGGAGAGCGTGGCGATCGGCCGGTCGCGCAGGGCGGCGAGGCCCAGCAGGTCCAGCGTCTCCTCGACGCGGCGCCGCATCACCTCCGGGGCGAGGCCCAACGACTCCATTCCATAGGCGAGTTCCTCCTCCACCGTGTCCGTGACGAAGTGCGACAGCGGGTCCTGGCCGACGGTGCCGACCACGTCCGCGAGGTCGCGCGGTTTGTGGCGGCGCGTGTCGCGGCCGGCGACCGTGACCCGGCCGCGCAGGGTGCCGCCGGTGAAGTGCGGCACCAGACCGCTCACCGCGCCGAGAACGGTGGACTTGCCGACGCCCGACGGGCCGACGAGCAGCACCAGTTCGCCCTCGGGGACCTCGAAGTCGACGCCCTGGACGGCGGGTTCGGGCGCGCCCTCGTACGTCACGGAGACGTCCTCGAAGCGGATCACTGCGGCTCCTCGGGGCTGACGGGGGCGGAGGCGGAGGCGGGGGCGGAGGCGGGGGCTGGGACTGGGGCTGGGGCGACGAAGGCGGGCAGCAGGCCGAGCAGGACGGCAGCGGCGGGCCAGAGCGGAAGTCCCGGCGCGACCAGCGGGACCACACCGGGGTGCAGGGCCGCCGGGTCGCGGTCGGCGGCGAGGGTGAGCAGGGCGGCCACGGCGGCGCCGGAACCGGCCACCAGACACGACCGTACGTCCCAGCGGTCGGGGCGGTAACGGGTGCGCGGGGTGCGCCGGCCGCCGAGCCACAGCCCGGCGAGCGCGGCCGCGAGCCCGGCGAGGAGCAGCGGGGTGCCGTACGTTCCGCCGTCCGCGGTCAGCAGCCCGTACGTTCCCGCGCACACGCCGAGCAGGCCGGCGAGGGTGAGCGCGGCGGTCGTACGGCGTACGGCGGCGGGGACATGGACGGTACGGCCGTATCCGCGCGCGTCCATCGCGGCGGCGAGGGCGACCGAGCGCTCCAACGCGCCCTCCAGGACCGGGAGTCCGACGTGCAGCAGGCCGCGCAGACCCCGGTCGGGGCGGCCGCGCAGACGGCGGGCGGCCCGCAGCCGCTGGGCGTCGGCGATGAGATGCGGGGCGAAGGTCATCGCGACGACCACGGCCACACCCGTCTCGTAGAGGGCGCCTGGGAGGGACTTCAGAAGACGGGAAGGGCTCGCGAGGGCGTTCGCGGCGCCGACGCAGATGAGGAGGGCGCCGAGCTTCAGGCCGTCGTAGGCCGCGAAGAGAACCCCCTCGGCGGTCACCCGGCCACCGAGCCGGATGCCCTGCGCCCAGTGGGGGAGGGGGACTTCGGGGAGGGTGAGGAGGGTGTGGGTGCCGGGAATCGGGGAGCCGAGGAGGACGGCGAAGAGGAGGCGGACGGCGAGGACGGCGAGGGCGAGCTTGACGAAGGCGCCGTAGGAGCGGGACCAGGGGGCGTCGGGGCGACGGGTGGTCACGACGTAGGCGGAGGTGGTGATGAGGAGGGTGAGGAGGAGAGGGTTGCTGGTGCGGGTGGCGGCGGTGCCGAGACCTATGGACCAGAGCCACCAGGCGGCGGGGTGGAGTTGGGCGGGGCGGTGGCGCCGGCGCCGGGCGGGGCTGGGCGCGCCGGCCCGCACTCGCGGGGCACCGCCGCGCCCACCCAGGCCGCCGGACTGCCCGCGGCCATGGCTATCGACGGTGGGCATCTTTGCGCCGCCGGGACTGCCAGATCGCCGCTGCCGCCAGGACCGCCACTGCCGCCGCTCCCGCGTACAGTCCCAGGGACGGCCCGTCGCCCCCCTCCTCGTTCTCCCGCTCCTCCGGCTTCGCCGTGGGGTTCTTCGCCGTCCCCGACACCTGTTCGCCGCAGCCGCGCTCCGGGTATCCCGCGATCGCGCAGAGCAGGGCGTTGGTGTCGTAGCGGAGGGGCTTGGCCACGGCGGCGAGGGCTTCCGCCGTCGACGCGTCGGGGGAGACCTGGGCGCAGGCCGTACGCGCGGCCGGCGGGGTCTCGCCCGACGGGGCGTCCGCCGGGGTGCCGAAGTCGATGACGAGAGCGACGCGCTTCCTGCCCTCCCGCGCCGGTGTCTTCGCGCAGATCGCGGCGAAGGAGGCGGCGCCGCGCGGCTGGTCCGCGTCGCCGGAGTCCGCGCTCACCGCGAAACGGAAGCCCTGGACCGCGCCGTCGTCGGGGCGGGCCGTGGAGGGGCCCTGGGTGGCGTACGTCCAGCGGTCGCCGGTGCGGTCCCAGAAGGACCAGTAGCGGTAGCCGGTGGCGTGGGCCGGCGCCGCCGCGAGGGTGCACAGCAGCGCCGTGAGGAGGGCGGCGGCGGTGCGGCGGATCACGACTGCCGCCGCTTCCGGCCGCGGGCGACGAGGACGAGGCCGAGGGCGGCCACGACGACGACCGCGCCGCCGACGATCCAAGGGGCCTTCGACGTACCGTCGTTGTCGACCGACGCGGCGGCGGGCTTCGCGGACGCCGTCGCCCGCTGGGGAGCCGGGCCCGTCGCGTTCAGCAGTTCGACCAGGTCCTGGCCGCCGAAGGCGTGGACGTCGGCGCCGGTGGCGCGGGCCGCGAGGATCAGCTGGGCGTAGGCGGCGGGACCGCTCGGGGCGGCCCAGGGGGCGGAGTTCTTCTCCAGCCAGGACATGGTCGCGGCGGCGGCGTCGTGGTATCCGGCGGTCGCGAGGGCGATGGCCGCGTCCGCGGTGTTGCCGAAGTCGGGCTGGTTCTCCGCGCCCGGCAGGGTGGAGATGAGGTGGTGGTCCTTGGCCAGGGTGGTGGCCAGGTAGCCGGCGCCGTTGCGGGCGGCCTGCTCGGGGGTCGTCGCCCGGGCGCACGGTGTCGCGGCGGCCGGCTGCGCGGGGGCGCCCTTGACCGTCTTGCCGAGGGCGCCCACGACGGCCGCCGCGGTGGCGTCCGCGTTGGCCGCGAGCCTGCCGCTCTTGTCGGGCTGGTAGGCGAACGCGCCGCCCTCGGCGCAGGGCAGCGCGAGCTTCAGCAGGGCGTCGTAGGGGGACTTGCCGTCCTTGACGGTCCCGGTGGGCTGTTCGCCGGTCGCGGCGAGAGCGCCGATGACGACGGACGTGGAGTTGGCGTCGCTCGGGCCGCCCGGGGTGTAGCCCCAGCCGCCGTCCTTGTTCTGCACCGACTTCAGCCAGCCGACGGCCTTCTTGGCCTCGGTGTCGTGGCCGCCGAGTGCGGCGAGGGCCTGTACGGCGACCGCGGTGCTGTTGGTGTCCACCATCAGCCGGGCGTCGCACGGCTTCGTGGCGTCCGCGCGGAACGCCGCGAAGGCGCCGTTCGCGCACTGCTGTCCGGCCAGCCAGCGCACGGCCCGCTCGGCGGGTTTCACCCCCACGGCGTTCTGCGCCAGCATCGCCAGCGACTGCCGCCACACCCCGTCGTACGTCGGGTCGGTCGTGCCGTACAGGCCCTCGGGTATCGCCACCTTCGGCGTGGGCGACGGAGCGGCGACGGCCGGTACCGCGGCGATCACGGCTATGGATAGGGCGGCGGCCAGGGCCGTGGCGGTGCGGCGTGCGTTCATGATCGGCGGGTGCCTCTCCCTGACGGGGAGCCGGGCAGCACGGGACACCCCGGGCGGCTCGACTCCGTAGACCTCGACGGTGCGTGAGCCGGTCACGTCCGTGCGGGGCAGTCCGGCTCACCGCCCAAGAGCGGCTTAACGGTTGCGGGTCAGCGCCGGAATTGCACCGGCTTTCCCCCGTACGGGTGTGATGACGACCGGGCTACTGTACCGGCCGGTCAGCAGCGGTCCGAGAGGCACCTGTGGGCATGTACGCGAGCGGTCGTCGTACGGCTATGTTCTGCCCATGACGACCACGGGGAGGGCGCCGGGCCGACTGCTCGGCTCGGGGCGTACGGCGGACGTGTACGAGATCGACGAGCGGTGGGTGCTGCGCCGCAACCGGGAGGACTGGGCGGACGCGGCCGCCGAGGGGGCGCTGATGGCGTATCTGCGCGAGCACGGCTACCCGGTGCCCGCCGTACGGCCCTCGGGTTCGCGCACCGATCTGGTGATGGAGCGGCTGGAGGGGCCGACGATGCTCCAGGCGTTCGCGGCGGGCGAGCTGGACGCGGCGCGAGCGGGGGCGATGCTCGCCGGGCTGCTGCGTGAGTTGCACGCGGTCCCCGGACGGCGTTCCCCCGACGCCCGGATCCTCCACCTCGACCTCCACCCCGACAACGTGATCCTCACCGCCGACGGGCCCCGGGTCATCGACTGGGACACGGCCGGGGAGGGCGAGCCGGGGCTCGACTGGGGTATGTCCGCGGTGATCCTGGCCCAGGTCGCCGTATCGCCCGAGCCCGTCGCCGCGGCGGCCGGGCAGATCCTCGCCCACCTGCTCGCCGACCCGTCCCCCCTCACCGCGACGGGCCTGGAACAGGCGCTACGACGGCGCGCGGCGAACCCGACCATGAGCGCGGCGGAGGTCGAACTCCTGGGGGAGGCCGAGGAGTTGATCCGGTCGTTTCTGCCGCGGCGTCGTTAGGAGGCTCGGGCGACGGCCACGTACGCCACCGGCCCGCTCCCCGTCACCGTCTCCGCGCGGCCCTGTTTCACCAGGTGGCGCAGGTGGGCCTCCGCCTCCGCGACGGCGATGTTGCGGGATCCGTAGGGGATGTCGGACCAGGGGCGGTTCCACTCCATGCGCTCGGCGAGCTGCCAGGCGGTGAGGGGCTCGGTGAGCAACGCCAGGAGGCCGGTGAGGCGTTGCTCGTGGTGGGTGAGCAACGCGCCGACGCGGGACGGGGCGTCGGTGAAGGGGTGCTGGTGGGCCGGGAGGATCTCGGCGGGGGTGAGCCGGGCGACGCGTTCGAGGGAGTCGAGGTAGTCGCCGAGCGGGTCGATGACCTCCTCCACCGCGACCTCCCCCACGGTGACGTCTCCGACGCCGACTTCCCCGACGGGGACCTCCTCCACGCTCGGCTGCGCTCGCGCGAAGGGACCCCCATGGCCGTCGGGGTCCTCGTACAGGCCGATGTGCGGGGTGATCCCGGGGAGCAGGTGGTCGCCGGAGAACAGGCGGCCGTGGCCCGGGAGGCGGGCCGGGTGGTCCTCCTCCAGGTGGAGGCAGACATGGCCGGGAGTGTGGCCCGGGGTCCAGATCGCGCGCAGCCGCCGGCCGGGGAGGTCGAGGAGTTCGCCCGGGGTGATCTCGCGGTCGGGGAGGGCGGGGGAGAAGCCGGGGAGGGGGCGGCCGGCGCGGGGCGAGCGCAGCGGCGCCACATGGTCGTCGGGGGCGCCGGCGGCGATCAGCTTGTCCGCCATGTACGTGAACCAGCGCTCGGGGCGGGTCTCGCGGGTGCGCCGCACGATCGCCAGGTCCGCCGCGTGCATCGCGATCCAGGCGCCGGAGGCCTCCCGCACCGCGCCGGACAGGCCGTGGTGGTCGGGGTGGTGGTGGGTGATGACCACCCCGTACAGCTCGCTGACGTCGGTGCCGCAGGCGGTCAGGCCCGCGGTCAGGGTGTTCCAGGAGTCCGGGTCGTCCCAGCCGGTGTCGATCAGGACCGGGCCGCGGTCGGTGTCGACGACGTACACGAGGGTGTGGCCGAGCGGGTTGTCCGGGATCGGGACCCGGATCGAGCGGACGCCGCCGCCGTGGTCGTACGTCTGCGGCGTGTCGTGCGTCTGCGTCATGGGTGGGTCCCCTCCCCGTCGGGCGGCCATGGCGCGACCTTGCGCGGCCATTGCCCACTATAACGAGAACTGGTATCAGTTCCTGAAACACCGTCAGAAATGAAGGCAGTGGCCATGGCTGAGCTCGTGGAACACGGACAGCTGTTCATCGGCGGGGAGTTGACCGATCCCCTGGGCGAGGGCGTCATCGAGGTGGTCTCGCCGCACACGGAGGAGGTCATCGGGCGGGTGCCGCACGCCTCCACGGCCGATGTCGACCGGGCCGTCGCCGTCGCCCGGCGGGCCTTCGACGACGGGCCCTGGCCGCGCATGAGCCTCGACGAGCGGATCGCCGTCGTCACCCGGATCAAGGACGGGATCGCCGCCCGCCACGAGGAGATCGCCCGGGTCATCTCCTCCGAGAACGGCTCCCCGTACTCCTGGAGCGTCCTCGCCCAGGCCCTCGGCGCGATGATGGTGTGGGACGCGGCGATCACCGTCGCGCGCGGCTTCCCGTACGAGGAGCGGCGGGACGGCGTGCTCGGGCGGATCCTCGTGCGGCGCGAGCCCGTCGGGGTCGTCGCGGCCGTCGTCCCCTGGAACGTCCCGCAGTTCGTCGCCGCCGCCAAGCTCGCGCCCGCGCTGCTCACCGGCTGCACGGTCGTGCTCAAGCCGTCGCCCGAGTCGCCGTTGGACGCGTATCTGCTCGCCGAGATCACCCGGGAGGCCGGGCTGCCGGACGGTGTGCTGTCCATCCTCCCCGCCGACCGCGAGGTCAGCGAGTACCTCGTGGGTCATCCCGGCGTCGACAAGGTCTCCTTCACCGGCTCGGTCGCGGCCGGCCGGCGCGTGATGGAGGTGGCGGCCCGTCATCTCACCCGCGTGACGCTGGAGTTGGGCGGCAAGTCGGCGGCCGTGGTGCTGCCGGACGCGGACGTGGAGACGGCCGTCGCGGGCATCGTCCCCGCCGCGTGGATGAACAACGGGCAGGCGTGCGTGGCCCAGACGCGGATCCTCGTGCCGCGCTCGCGCTACGCCGAGTACGCCGACGCCTTCGCCGCCGCCGCGAGCGCGCTCGTCGTCGGCGACCCGCTGGACCCCGCGACCCAGGTCGGCCCGCTGGTGGCCCGCCGGCAGCAGGAGCGCAACCTCGACTACATCCGGCTCGGGCAGGAGGAGGGGGCGAAGATCCTCACCGGCGGTGGCCGGCCCGCCGGGCTGGAGCGCGGCTGGTACGTCGAGCCGACCCTCTTCGGGGACGTCGACAACGGGATGCGGATCGCCCGCGAGGAGATCTTCGGCCCGGTCATCTGCCTGCTGCCCTACGGCGACGAGACCGAGGCCGTGAAGATCGCGAACGACTCCGACTACGGGCTGAGCGGCAGCGTGTGGACGGCCGACGTGGAGCACGGTGTCGACATCGCCCGCCGGGTCCGCACGGGCACGTATTCGGTCAACACCTTCAGCCTCGACATGCTCGGCCCCTTCGGCGGCTACAAGAACAGCGGTCTGGGGCGGGAGTTCGGGCCCGAGGGGTACGGGGAGTACCTGGAGCACAAGATGATCCACCTGCCGGCGGGGGCGTAGGCGGATGGGCGACCGATGGCACATCGAGGTGGACCGCTCGCTGTGCATCGGCTCGGCGGGCTGCGTGCACCGGGCGGCGGACGGCTTCCGGCTCGACACCGCCCGCCAGTCCCACCCGGTGGAGGCGGACACGGACGCCAACGAACGCGTCCTGGAGGCCGCCGAGAACTGCCCGGTGGAGGCCATCACGATCACCCTGCTGGGCAGCGGTGAGCCGGTGTTCCCGCCCGAGGAGTAGCCGGGGAGAGGGGGAACGGGTCAGGAAGGATCCGTCAGGTCGATCAGGCGGCACACCGTCTCGATGTCGATCTTCACCTGGGCGATCGAGGCCCGGCCCGACAGCCAGGTGATGAGCGCCGAGTGCCAGGTGTGCTCGATGACGCGGACCGCGGACAGCTGGGCGGGGGTCGGGTCCTGAAGGCCCATCGCGTCCAGGATGATCGCCGTGGTCTGGCGGGAGACCTGGTCGACCTCGGGGCTCACGCTGCGGTCCGCGAACGTGAGGGCGCGGACCATGGCGTCGGCGAGATGCGGCTCGCGCTGGAGGGCGCGGAAGGCCCGCATCAGGGTCTCCGCGACCCGCTCCGCGGGACGGTCGCCCGCCGGGGGCTTCTTCCTCAGCGTGCCGTGCATGTGCTCCAGCTGGTCCTGCATGGTGGCGACCAGCAGATGCACCTTGGACGGGAAGTAGCGGTAGAGCGTGCCCAGGGCGACCTGGGAGGACTCGGCGACCTCCCGCATCTGGACCGCGTCGAAGCCACCCCGGCTCGCGAGCTGGGCGCTCGCGTGCAGAATCCGCCGGCGCCGGGCCTCCTGCCGCTCCGTCAGGGGCGGGGAGACGGGGCGCGCGCTTCTGGTGTCCGCAGACATGGGTCCCGTTCCGTGACAGTCGGTGAGGGCTGATGATCGCACAGCAGGACGGGGCGGTCCGGCCGTGGCGTGAATCACCTGATCCACTGGTCACAGCACCCTTACCTGCCGGTAGATTCGGAGCCTCCCGAACGATCAAGTCTGAAACTTGTTCTAGATTAGCGTCCCGACGTAATCTCGCGGGACGGCGCAGGCAGAAGGGGGCCCGGAGTGACCGCTGAGGCCAGTCGGGCGAGGCCCGGGCACGGGCTCGCCGCCGACGGCGAGCGACCGCTCGACATCGCGCTCCTCACCTATAAAGGGAACCCGTTCTGCGGCGGGCAGGGCGTCTACGTACGGCACCTCTCGCGCGAGCTGGCCCGCCTCGGCCACCGCGTCGAGGTGATCGGCTCCCAGCCCTACCCCGTCCTCGACGAGGGGTACGCCAACCTGTCCCTCACCGAGCTGCCCAGCCTCGACCTGTACCGCCAGCCCGACCCCTTTCGCACCCCGGGCCGCGACGAGTACCGCGACTGGATCGACGCGCTGGAGGTCGCCACCATGTGGACCGGTGGCTTCCCCGAGCCGCTGACCTTCTCGCTGCGGGCCCGCCGCCATCTGCGCGCGCGGCGCGGCGCGTTCGACGTCGTGCACGACAACCAGACCCTCGGCTACGGCCTGCTGGGCGACATCGGCGCCCCGCTCGTCACCACCATCCACCACCCCATCACCGTGGACCGGCAGCTGGAGCTGGACGCGGCCGAGACCTGGCAGCAGCGGTGGGGCAAGCGGCGCTGGTACGCCTTCACGCGCATGCAGAAGCGGGTCGCGCGCCGGCTGCCGTCCGTCCTGACCGTCTCCGGCACCTCCCGGGCCGAGATAGTCGACCACCTGGGCGTCCGTCAGGACCGTATCCACGTGGTGCACATCGGCGCCGACACGGACCTGTTCTCGCCGGACCCGTCCGTCCCGGGCGTCGCCGGGCGGATCGTCACGACCTCCAGCGCCGACGTGCCGCTCAAGGGCCTGGTCTTCCTCGTCGAGGCACTGGCGAAGGTCCGCACCGAACACCCCGACGCCCATCTGGTCGTCGTCGGCAAGCGGCCCACGGAGGGACCCGTCGCGCAGGCCGTCGAACGCTACGGCCTCGAAGGCGCCGTCGAGTTCGTCAAGGGCATCTCCGACGCGGAACTCGTCGACCTGGTCCGCTCGGCGGAGGTCGCGTGCGTGCCGTCGCTGTACGAGGGCTTCTCGCTGCCGGCGGCGGAGGCGATGGCGACGGGCACACCGCTGCTCGCGACGACGGGCGGGGCGATTCCGGAGGTGGCCGGCCGCGACGGGGAGACGTGCCTCGCCGTACCGCCGGGCGACGCGGGCGCGTTGGCCGCCGGGCTGGTACGGCTGCTCGGTGACCCCGAGCTGAGAGTGCGGCTCGGCCGCGCCGGACGTGAGCGGGTGCTGGAGCGGTTCACCTGGGCCCGCGCCGCGGAGGGCACCGTGCTCCGCTACCGCGAGGCCATCGCCGCCTCCGCCGGCAGGCATCCCGACCGCTCCGCGGCCGCGGATGCCCAGTCCCCGGCCCCGACAAGTGACACCGGTGTCTATTCCGAAAGCAGGGCCACGTGCTGACCGTCGACTTCTCCCGGTTCCCGCTCGCCCCGGGCGACCGCGTCCTGGACCTCGGCTGCGGTGCCGGCCGGCACGCGTTCGAGTGCTACCGGCGCGGCGCCCAGGTCGTGGCGCTCGACCAGAACGGTGAGGAGATCCGCGAGGTCGCCAAGTGGTTCGCCGCGATGAAGGAGGCGGGCGAGGCCCCCGAGGGCGCGACCGCCACGGCGATGGAGGGCGACGCCCTCGCACTGCCCTTCCCCGACGAGTCCTTCGACGTCGTCATCATCTCCGAGGTGATGGAGCACATCCCCGACGACAAGGGCGTCCTCGCGGAGATGGTCCGTGTGCTCAAGCCCGGCGGGCGGATCGCGATCACCGTGCCCCGCTACGGCCCCGAGAAGGTCTGCTGGACCCTGTCCGACGCCTACCACGAGGTCGAGGGCGGCCACATCCGCATCTACAAGGCGGACGAACTGCTCGCCAAGATCCGCGAGGCCGGTCTCAAGCCCTACGGCACCCACCACGCGCACGCCCTGCACTCGCCGTACTGGTGGCTGAAGTGCGCGTTCGGCGTCGACAACGACAAGGCGCTGCCGGTGCGGGCGTACCACAAGCTGCTGGTCTGGGACATCATGAAGAAGCCGCTGGCCACCCGGGTCGCCGAGCAGGCGCTGAACCCGCTGATCGGCAAGAGCTTCGTGGCGTACGCGACCAAGCCCCACCTGCCGTCGGTGGACGCGCGGTGACGACTCCCCGCACCGAGCACCTCGTCCTGCCCGGGGTGCTCACCGCCGAGCAGGCCGCCCAGACCGTGCGCGGCATCCTGGCCGCGCAGCGGGAGGACGGCGCGATCCCCTGGTTCCGCGGGCATCACCTCGACCCGTGGGACCACACCGAGGCGGCGATGGCGCTGGACGCGGCCGGCGAGCACGAGGCCGCCGCCCGCGCCTACGCCTGGCTGGCCCGGCACCAGAACGAGGACGGCTCCTGGTTCGCCGCCTACGCGGACGGCGCCTTCGACGACGTCACCGACCGGGGGCGCGAGACCAACTTCGTCGCCTATGTCGCCGTAGGGGTGTGGCACCACTATCTGTCGACCGGGGACGACGTGTTCCTGGACCGGATGTGGCCGATCGTGTACGCGGCGGTCGAGTACGTGCTGCGGCTCCAGCAGCCCGGCGGGCAGATCGGGTGGCGGCGCGACGACGACGGCACGCCCACGGCGGACGCCCTGCTCACCGGCAGCTCCTCCGTCCACCACGCCCTGCGGTGCGCGCTCGCCATCGCGGAGCAGCGCGAAGAGCCGCAGCCCGACTGGGAGTTGGCGGCGGGCGCGCTGCGCCACGCGATCCGCCGGCACCCGGAGCGGTTCCTCGACAAGAGCCGCTACTCGATGGACTGGTACTACCCGGTGCTGGGCGGCGCGGTGACCGGCGCCGAGGCCACCTCCCGTATCGAGCAGGCGTGGGACGCCTTCGTCGTGCCCGGGGCCGGGGTGCGGTGCGTGGTGCCCAACCCGTGGGTGACCGGCGGGGAGTCGGCCGAACTCGCCCTGACGCTCTGGGCGATGGGCGAGTCGGACCGCGCGCTGGAGATCCTGCAGTCGATCCAGCACCTGCGGGATCCGGAGACGGGCCTGTACTGGACGGGATACGTCTTCGACGACGACGCGATATGGCCGCGCGAACTCACCACCTGGACAGCGGGTTCGCTGCTCCTCGCGGTCGCCGCGCTGGGCGGCCACGAGGCGACGTGCGCGGTGTTCGGCGGGGAGCAGCTCCCGACCGGCCTGGACCCCGACTGCTGTTCCTGAGCGGGCCGCGCGGTCAGCGGGTGCGGTGCATCCGGCCCGCGATCGCGTGCCCCACGAAGAGGTAGACGACCGCCGCCAGACCGTACCCGGCGACGACCCGCGCCCACGCCTCGTCGAACGTGAACAGGTCCCGGGACCAGCCCGCCAGCCAGTCGGCGGTGTTGTGGACGAACCGCACCAAGTCGTTGCCGCGGTTGGCGTCCAGAAGGTACATCAGGATCCACAGGCCCAGGATCAGGGCCATGACGTCGGCGACGATCGCGACGACCGCGCCGGCCCGGTTCGTACCGTACCGATAGTGAGGGGACATGCGCGCCGGGTACCCCTCGCCCGCCGGACGAATCCCTGGCCCCGTTCAGGAGGTGAGTTCGGCCAGCACGCGCAGGGTGTGCGGGTCGGGCGCGAGGGCCAGCAGGTCGGTCACCGGGCCCTCGCGCCACGACTCCAGCCGCTCGGCGATGCGTTCGCGCGGGCCGACCAGGGAGATCTCGTCGGCGAAGGCGTCGGGCACGGCCCGTACGGCCTCCTCCCGGCGGCCGGACAGGAACAGCTCCTGGATGCGCCGCGCCTGCTCCTCGTACCCCATGCGGGCCATCAGGTCGGCGTGGAAGTTGCGGGTCGCGTGTCCCATCCCGCCGATGTAGAAGCCGAGCATCGCCTTGACGGGCAGCAGTCCCTCGGCGACGTCGTCGCACACCGTCACACGGGCCATCGGCGCCACCATGAACCCCTCGGGCAGTTCGGCGACGGCGGGCCCGTAGGCGTCCGGGCGGCTGGGGGACCAGTACAGCGGCAGCCAGCCGTCGGCGATCGCGGCCGTCTGGGCCACGTTCTTCGGCCCTTCCGCGCCGAGCAGCACGGGCAGGTCGGCCCGCAGGGGATGCGTGATGGGCTTCAGCGGTTTGCCGAGGCCGGTCGCCCCGGGCCCCCGGTAGGGGTGGGAGTGGAACCGGCCGGCCAGTTCCACCGGCGCCCGGCGCCGCAGCACCTGCCGTACGACGTCCACGTACTCCCGGGTCGCGGTCAGGGGTGAGGCGGGGAACGGGCGGCCGTACCAGCCCTCGACCACCTGCGGCCCCGACAGGCCGAGCCCGAGCATCATCCGGCCGCCGGAGAGGTGGTCGAGGGTGAGCGCGTGCATCGCGGTGGTGACGGGGGAGCGGGCCGCCATCTGCGCGACCGCGGTGCCCAGCCGGATGGTGGAGGTCCGGGCGGCGATCCAGGTCAGCGGGGTGAAGGCGTCCGAGCCCCACGACTCGGCGGTCCACACGGAGTCGTAGCCGAGCCGCTCGGCCTCCTGCGCGAGCGCCACCTGGCCGGGGTCGGGGCCGCGCCCCCAGTAGCCGAGCGCGAGACCGAGCCGCATGACCCCCACCTCCTGACGGTCCGTCAGATATGTGTGCGCCCGCGACTGTACGGCAACGGCCCCCCGCCCGGAAGGGCGAGGGGCCGTGCGCTGGAGCGTGAGGCGGGGCCTAGGGCCTCTCTTTCGGATCTTGCCGGGGTCGCGGGGTCTGGCACGCACATCTGCGGCGTTGTCGTCAGTTGCCGACGCTCCGCGTCGACGCCCTCCTCCGCCTTGCAGCTGCACGCACCAGACCCCGCTCCGGCCAGTCGGCAGGCCCCGTCGCTCGGAGCCGGCCGGATCCGAAAGAAAGGCCCTAGCCGCGCTGGATCCCGGAGGTGTCCCGCAGGACGCCGCGGCGGCCGTCCTGCGTCTGCGCGATCAGGCCCTGGCCGCCCTGCTCGACCGCCAGGTACCAGGTGCCCGGCGCCAGTTCGGCGATCGGCATCGGCGAGCCGTCCTCCGCGTACAGCGGACGCGGCTCCGGCACCGCGAACCAGAACGGCGAGAAGTCCGCCGCCGGCTGCGGGGCGGGAGCGGTCGGCTGGCCGCCGCCGAACGGCTGCTGCGGCGGCTGACCACCCTGCGGCGCGCCACCGAACGGCTGCTGCTGCGCACCCGGGTAGCCGTAACCGCCGGGCGGCTGGGCGCCGTAGGGCTGCGGCGTCGGCGGCTTCGGCGCGGGCACGAGCCCGGCCTGAAGGGCCGGCACCAGCGGCGTGGCGACGGCGGCGCCCGCCATCACCAGCGTGCCGACGAGGGCGAGGATCAGACCGGTGCCCGCGTCCGGCGCGCCGGAGCTGTCGCCGATGTTGTCCAGGCCGCCGACCGGGTCGATGACGTTGCCGAGCGCGCTCCACGCGGCGAACACCGTGAAGGCGGCGCCGAACTGGCCCAGTTCCAGACCGGCGATCTTGCGGGGCTGGGGCAGGCCACGGGCGACGACGACGAGTGCGGCCCCGATGATGCCCGCCAGGACTACCCCGAGCAGGACCGGTCCGCTCTCCCAGAGATTCGGCAAATCGACGCTGTCCGGCACGTCGTCGTACGAGTAGAGGTCGAGGAACGACGCGATGAACAGCAACACCGCTGCTCCGATCACCACGCCGTCGCCTCGAGTGAGGGAGCGGATATTCACTTCAGGTCCTTCGTCAGTGGTCTTCGTCGTAGGCGAGGGCGGGGGTGGCCCCTCATCGTAGGGGCGACACTATCGCCCGCACGATCGGAATGTCCGCCCGGATCGGCCCGGTGATCGTCACCCGCCCAGGAAACTCACGATTCCCTCAGAGATCCCTTGCGCCGCCCGCTGTCGCCAGGCACCACTGGTCAGCAGTGCCGCGTCCTTGCTATCGCGCATGTTGCCGCACTCGATGAACACCTTGGGAACTGTTGACAGATTGAGACCGCCCAGGTCCTTACGCGTGACGAGACCGCTTCCATCGCCTACGTAGTTGGAGGGCGCGGTGCCGGTCGCGGCCGCGAACTCCCGTGCGAGGCGCTGCCCCAGGTCCTTCGAGGGGCCGACGATCGGCCCGGTGTCGGCCGCTCCCGCGCGCACCGTGGCCGGCAGGATCACATGGAAGCCGCGGTTGCCGTTCGCGGAGCCGTCCGCGTGCACCGACACCACCGCGTCGGCGTGCGCCGCGTTCCCGATGCGCGCCCGCTCGTCCACGCACGGCCCGAACGGCCGGTCCCCGTCCTGCGTCAGCTTCACCGTGGCGCCCTGCGCCTCCAGCAGCGCCCGCAGGCGGTGCGCCACGTCCAGCGTGAACGCCGCCTCCGTGTAACCGGAGTTGGTGGAGGTACCGGTGGTGTCGCACTCCTTGGTGTTGGTGCCGATGTCCACCTTGCGGGCGATCTCGGCGGTGTGCCGGACGTTCGCGGGGTTGTGGCCGGGGTCGATGACGACGGTCCTGCCCTTGAGGGGCGCGTCGGAAGAGGGAGCGGCGGGACCGGAGGCGCCGGTCTTGCCGTCGGCCCCGGAAGCGGAGGCGGAGCCGGAGTCCGAGTCCGAGCCGCTGACGGCACCGGCGCCGATGCCCGTGCCCCGGTCCGTGTAGGGCGCGCCGGACGCCGCCCGGTCCGCACCGCCGCCGCCGTCACCGGAGCCGCCCACCGCCCCGTACGCCAGCCAGCCCAGCAGCGCCCCCGGCACCAGCGCGGCCAGCCCCACGACGAGGGGGCGGCGCAGCGGGGAGCGAAGGGGCCGCGGGGGCTCGAATTCCGGACCTGCGTACGACACGCCAGCCACCCTAACGGGCGTCCGCCCGCCGCACCGGCCGGGCGCGGCCGAACGGACCGCGACGCGCATCGACCGCGGGGCGACGCCTGCTCCGCCTTGTCAAGAAAAGGTCAAGGATTCGTTAGTACGCTGAAGCATCGGAATAGTTGCCCGTGCATACGTCGTTCGACATGCACGTATCCCTACGTGCCTGTGCGACCCACTGACCCGACTCGGCCCCGGAGGCCCCACCCCATGACCCACACGACCGACCGGCCCACCCGCACAGCGAGCGGAGCGGTCGTCCCGGTGCTCGCCTTCGCGGGCATCGTGGTCGCGGTGATGCAGACCCTGCTCGTCCCGGTCATCAAGGACCTTCCGCAGCTGCTGGACACCGCGCCCAGCAACGCCACCTGGGTCCTGACCTCGACCCTCCTGTCCGGCGCCGTCGCCACCCCGATCATGGGCCGCCTCGGCGACCTCTACGGCAAGCGGCGCATGCTGATCGCCAGCCTCTCGGTCATGGTGATCGGCGCCCTGGTCAGCGCCGTCACCAGCGACCTGCTCACCATGATCGTCGGCCGTACCCTCCAGGGCTTCGCCATGGGCGCCATCCCGCTCGGCATCGGCCTGATGCGCGACATGCTGCCCCGCGAGAAGCTCGGCTCCGCGATGGCCCTGATGAGCTCCTCCATCGGCGTCGGCGGCGGCCTCGCCCTGCCCGCCGCGGCCCTCGTCGCCCAGCACGCCGACTGGCACGCCCTCTTCTACGGCGCGGCCGGCCTCGGCGCCCTCTCCATCGCCCTCACCCTCCTCGTCGTACCGGAGTCCCCGATGCGCGCCGAGGGCTCCTTCGACCTGCCGGGCGCGCTCGGCCTGTCCACCGGCCTCGTCCTCTTCCTGCTGCCGATCACCAAGGGCAGCGACTGGGGCTGGACCTCGGGCACGACGCTCGGCCTGTTCGCCGCGTCGGCCGTCGTGCTCCTCCTGTGGGGCGTCTACGAGCTGCGCGTCCAGGCCCCCCTCGTCGACCTGCGCACCACCGCCCGCCCCGCCGTCCTCTTCACCAACCTCGCCTCGATCATGGTCGGCGTCAGCTTCTACGTCGTCTCCCTGGTCCTGCCCCAGCTGCTCCAGCTCCCGAAGGCGACCGGCTACGGGCTTGGCCAGTCGATGGTCGTCGCGGGTCTGCTGGTCGCCCCGCTCGGCCTGACGATGATGATCACGGCGCCCGTCTACGCCCGCCTCTCGGCCAAGTACGGCCCCAAGGTCACCCTGATCATCGGCATGCTGATCATCGCGATCGGCTACGGCGCCGGCCTCGGCCTGATGAGCGCGGCCTGGCAGAGCCTGGTGATCGCCGTCGTCCTCGGCGCGGGCATCGGCCTCGCGTACTCCTCCCTGCCCGCCCTGATCGTCGGCGCGGTGCCGGCCTCGGAGACCGGCGCGGCCAACGGGCTCAACACGCTGATGCGGTCCATCGGCACGTCCGTTTCGAGCGCCGTGATCGGCATGGTGCTGGCGAACACCGCGAACGACGTCGGCGGCGTCGCGATCCCCACGATGCACGGCTTCCGGGTGTCGTTCCTGATCGCCACCGGTGCGGTGGCCGTCGGTCTGCTGATGGCCCTCTTCCTGCCGAAGCCGGACCGGGCGCCGCGGCTGCGCGCGACGAGCGGCGAGGAGGCGCCGCGCGGCGCGGACGAGGCCGTCAGCGCCTGACCGGACGAGGGCTGCCCCACTCGCCGTCTCCGGAATTGCCGTACCCCCGGTCGAACGCTGGGCAGGGGGTACGGCAGCATGGGCGGCCAATCCCTCGTACGACCGGAAGGACCCCCCATGACCGCGGCCGCACCCAAGCCCGAGATCCTGGCCGCGTTCGAGAACGCCAAGGGGTTCATGCCGCTCGACGAGGGGCTCGCGCTCTACGCCGCCGCCGTCGAGGCCGGGCGGCTCGGGCTGCCTCTGCTGGAGGTCGGGACCTACTGCGGGCGCTCCACGATCCTGCTCGCCGACGCCGCCCGGGCCGCCGGAGTCACCGCGCTCACCGTCGATCACCATCGCGGCAGCGAGGAGCAGCAGCCCGGCTGGGAGTACCACGACCCGGAGACCGTCGACCCCGAGATCGGGCTGATGGACACCCTGCCGACCTTCCGCCGCACCCTGCACCGGGCGGGCCTGGAGGACCACGTGGTCGCCCTGGTCGGCCGTTCCCCGCAGATCGCCGCGCTCTGGGGCACCCCCCTCGGTCTCGTCTTCGTCGACGGCGGTCACACCGACGAGCACGCGAGTGCCGACTACGTGGGCTGGGCGCCGCACGTCGCGCCGGGCGGGCTGCTCGTCATCCACGACGTCTTCCCGGACCCCGAGGACGAGTTCACCGGCCAGGCGCCCTACCGCGTCTATCTGCGCGCCCTGGACTCCGGCGACTTCGAGGAGATCTCCGTCACCGGCTCCCTGCGGGTGCTCAGGCGTTCCGCCGCCTGACGACCCGGCGGCGGTACAGCGGGAACAGGCCCACGGCGGCCGTCGCGGCGAGCGTGCCCCACAGGACGGGGCTGCGCAGAACCACGCGGTACAGCGGGGCCGGGGACGCCTCCAGGGGAATGGCGGCGCTGTCGTTGGCCGGGGTGCGGTCGTAGGGGTTGTGCACCCGGATCGTGCCCCGGGCGCCCGGCACCTGACGGTCGATACGGATGCGGAAGCCGACGGTCGTCGTCCCGTTCTCCCCGGGCCGGAAGACGTCCCGGTTCAGATCGCACACGAACGCCCCGCCCGGCGCCTCGGGCCGCTCGCACGCCCACTTCCCGTCCGTGCCCTCGAAGGTGTACGGCACGGAGGTCACCGTGGTGCCCTCCGGCGGGACCACCTCGAAGCCACCGCGCTCGGGGCCGAGACCGCCCGGCCCGAGATCACGCACCCCGAGCCGCACCGTCACCGTGTCGCCGACCCGGCCCCGTACGGTCCCGGTGACCGGCGCGTAGTCGGCCTGCACGGTCGTCTCCACGCCGAGCGTGCCTTCGGTGGCGTCGAAGCCGCGGTCCGCCGTCGGCACCAGCGTGAGCGGGGCACCCGTGCCGCGCCGGGCGTGGCCGGCCGGTCTCTCCGTGGACGACGACCACGCGGTGAACACGGTGCCGTTCAGCTCCCCGGCCTCCACGCGGTAGGTGAACGGGGCGCTCGTTCGGTACGCGCTGCCCGGCGCGGCCTTCGTCGGGAAGACGCACCACGCCGAAGTGGAGCCGTCGTAGAAGCAGTTGCTGTGCCGGGCCGGCAAGGTCACCCCGCCCTCGGCCCTGACCCGGAGGGCGACGCCCCGGTCCGCGGCGAACCGGCTGTGGTTGGCGAACGACGCGACCAGCGGCATCTCCCGTCCGGGCACCACGCCCTTCACGGTCGCCGGCCCGCCGGGCAGGGTCAGGGTGGGACCGCCGACGACCATCCGGGTCGTACCGGTGACCGTCGGGGCGTTGTCGGCGCTCGCGGTGTACGTGACCGTGCCGCTGTCGCCGGGCCGGACGCCGGCCACGCCGTGCAGGACGAAGGGGATGTTGGACTCGCCGTCGCCGTTCTGCACATCCCCGTACACGCACGTGTACACCGCGCCCTCGACCGTGCAGTTCCCGTACCCGCCCCGGTCCACCCGGGCCACACCCGCGACGCCCGACGCGTCGACGACGACCCGCACATGGCGCGCCGGGGTGTCGCCCGTGACGGCGACCGGCACGACGAAGTCCTGGTTCTCGCCGCGCGCCCCCTCGTCGGCGTTGTACATGACGAAGGAGCGCACGGTCTCGAAGCGCAGCGCGACCTCGTCGGAGCCGGCCGCGCCGACGGCTCCCGCCGGGGCCGACGCGCACAACGGCACGACGAGGCAGGCCAGCAGAGCGGCGGCCGTACTGCGCCCGGCGGCCGGCAACCGAAAAAGCATGCGGGCCACTATGCCAGCGGCGTCCGGCCCGGCGTCGGGGGTGGGCGGCGTGCAGGGCTCAGAGCCAGCCCTGCCGGCGGGCCTCCCTGACCGCCTCCGTGCGGTTGCGGGTGCCGGTCTTGCCGATGGCGGCGGAGAGGTAGTTGCGGACCGTGGACTCCGACAGGTGGAGGCGGTCGGCCACATCGGCGACCGTCGCGCCGTCGGCCGACGCCTTCAGGACGTCGCACTCACGGGCCGTCAGCGGGTTCGGGCCGGCCGTGAGCGCGGCCGCCGCCAGCACGGGGTCGACCACCGTCTCCCCGGTCAGGACGCGGCGGATGGCGTCCGCCAGATCCTCCACGGGGCCGTCCTTCACCAGGAAGCCCGCCGCGCCCGCGTCCATGGCCCGGCGCAGATAGCCGGGCCGGCCGAAGGTCGTCAGGATCAGCACCCGGCAGTCGGGCGCCTGGTCGCGCAGGTCGGCCGCCGCGTCCAGGCCGCTCCTGCCGGGCAGTTCGATGTCGAGGAGCGCGACGTCCGGACGGTGGGTGAGCGCCGCGTCGACGATCGCGTCGCCCGCGCCGACCTGCGCGACGACCTCGATGTCCGGCTCCATCCCCAGCAGCAGGGCGAGCGCCCCGCGCAGCATCCCCTGGTCCTCCGCGAGCAGGACCCTGATGGACTTGGCGGGGCGGTGGTCCCGGGGCATGTCGTTCACGGGCCAAGCGTAGAGCCGGCCCGGGCATCGGGACCCCTGTCACCAGCGGATACGACGTCCGTACGACGACCGGTGCCGGCCGGGTCGGCGGGGCCCGCGCCGTCCACCGGCAACTCGGCGGTCACGACGAAGCCCCCGCTCGCCCCCGCCCCGGCCGTCAACTCCCCGCCGGCCACGGCCAGTCGCTCCCGCAGCCCGGTCAGCCCGTTGCCGGCGCACGCCGGTGCGCAGGCTCCGGGGTCGTCCTCGGCGGACCGGCCGGCCGTGCCGTTGTCCGTCACCGTCAACCGCACCGTCCTGCCCGCCCCCGACACCGCGATCTCGCAGCGCGTCGCACCGCTGTGCCGTACGACGTTGGTGACCGCCTCGCGCACCACCCAGCCCAGGAGAGCCGCCGTCTGCGGTTCCAGGGGCGGCCCCGACTGCGTGAGGACCGGCTCCACGCCGGCCGCGCGCAGGGCCGAGCGGGCCCGGTCCAGCTCCGTGGTCAGGCTGCCCTCGCGGTAGCCGGTGACGGCCTCGCGGATCTCGGTCAGCGCCTGCCGGCCCACCGACTCGATGTCCGTGATCTGGCCGATGGCCGCGTCCATGTCGCGCGGGGCCAGCCGCCGGGCCGCCTCCGACTTCACGACGATCACCGACAGCGTGTGCCCGAGCAGGTCGTGCAGATCGCGGGAGAACCGCAGCCGCTCCCGCTCCACCGCCTGCCGGGCCAGTTCCTCACGGGCCTCGCGCAACTGCCGTACCGTCTCGGCCAGGGACAGGATCGCGGCGGTCACCATCGTCGACAGGAACGTGCCGTAGACGACGTCGATCGCGTCCCAGCCGGACCGCGGTGCGGCGACCGCACCCGCCAGCGCGGCGAGGCCGAGGCCCACCGGGCCGATCCCGCGGCCCCGCAGCGCCGCGCCGGTGGCCAGGCCGAGCAGCGGGAAGAAGTACAGCCAGCTGCCGCCGTAGCCGCCGGCCAGACCGCAGGTGACCAGCGCCATCAGCGCCAGCGCCACCCGGGTGGAGGGCGCGTGCCGGCGCTCCTCGTCGAAGCTGCGGGTCACCACGTAGATGTAGAGGGAGTTGAAGGCGAGCAGGCCCAGGCCGCCGACCCAGGGGTTCGGCGTCTCGCCCTGGACGAGGTTGGAGACCGCGCCCATCCCCAGCAGCAGCCAGGGCAGCAGCGTGAGGCTGGACGCGGGCGGGCCCGCCTCCTCGGTTCCGGTGCCGTCCCGGCACGCGTCCTTCTTCCGCCGGTACATCTCCTGGCTCCCCCTTCGTACGGTGGTCCGTCGTCGAGAGCGACGCTACGCACCCGACGCCCGGCCCGGCAGATCCGGTTGTCCGGACTCCGGCAGGACAAATGTCCCGCCCCGCTCACCTGACACAGCGTCAGGAGCCTTCACAAGTACGGACCGCTCGGCTATACAGAGGGCGCCGGACTGGAACGCGTTCTAGATCCGCCCGTGACGACCTCGGTGCGGCCGACGGTGCGGACGGTCGCGCCGGGGTCTCGAAGCCGCCCTCGTGAGGAGCTGTATGCCCATCGACGCAGCCAAGGCGCTCGCGGCCGAGCCCCGGTCGGGAGAGATCTCCTGGACGTCCAAGGACGTCCAGCTGTACCACCTCGGCATCGGCGCCGGCCACCCCGCCACCGACCCCGACGAACTGCGCTACACCCTGGAGAGCCGGCTGCACGTCCTGCCGAGCTTCGCCACCGTCGCGGGCTCGGGCGCGCCCGGAGTGATCAGCGGGCTGTCGATGCCCGGCATCGAGGTCGACCTCGCCCGCGTGCTGCACGGCGGCCAGACCCTCACCGTCCACCGGCCGATCCCGGCCCGGGGCACCGCGACGGCCACCTCCCGCGTCGCCGCCCTGTACGACAAGGGCAAGGCCGCCGTCCTCGTCCTGCGCACCGACGTCACCGACGCCGACGGACCGCTGTGGACCAACGACGCCCAGATCTTCCTGCGCGGCGAGGGCGGCTTCGGCGGCGAGCGCGGCCCCTCCGCCCGCCTCGACCCGCCCGCCGGCGACCCCGAGCGGACCGTCGAGCGCGCCACCCGTGAGGACCAGGCCCTGCTCTATCGCCTGAACGGCGACTGGAACCCGCTGCACGCCGACCCGGAGTTCGCCAAGGTCGCCGGGTTCGACCGGCCCATCCTGCACGGGCTGTGCACCTACGGCATCACCCTCAAGGCCGTCGTCGACACGCTGCTCGGCGGTGACGTCACCCGGGTCCGGTCCTACACCACCCGCTTCGCCGGGGTCCTCTACCCGGGGGAGACCCTGCGCGTCCGCATGTGGCCGGGCGAGGGCGCCGTACGGATCGCCGTGAGCGCCGTCGAGCGGGACGACGCGCCCGTCCTCGCCGACACGATCGTCCAGCACGCCTGAATCACGCCTGATTCACGCCCTGATCCACGCCCGAGTCACGCCGAGTCATCGACGAGTCGAGCCGAGTCGACCCCCGCGGGGGCCGAGGGGAGCCGCACCATGCGCGCAGCCGTACTGCACGAGATCGGCCAGGACAAGCTGGAGGTCCTCGACGACGTCGAGGCGGTGGGCCCCGGGCCCGGCCGGGTGAGGATCCGGGTGCGGGCCACCGGGCTGTGCCACTCGGACCTGTCCGCGATGAGCGGCGTGCTGCCGCAGCCCGGCCCCTTCGTCCCCGGCCACGAGGGCGCGGGAGAGGTCGTGGAGGTGGGGGAGGGCGTCACCCGGGTCACGCCCGGCGACCGGGTCGTCGTGTGCTGGCTGCCCGCCTGCGGAGCCTGCCCCGCCTGCCGGCGCGGCCAGACCGAACTGTGCCTGGCCGGCTTCATGAACGCGGGCACCCCCAACTTCCGCCGCCCCACGGGCGACCTCTTCGGCTTCGCCGGCACCGGCACCTTCGCCGAGGAGGTCGTCGTCGACGCGGGCTGCGCCGTACCGATCCCCGACGACGTGCCCTACGACATCGCCGCGCTCATCGGCTGCGGCGTGACCACCGGACTGGGCGCCGCCCTCAACACCGCCGACGTGGAAGCCGGTTCGTCGGTGGCCGTCATCGGCTGCGGGGGCGTCGGCATCTCCGCCATCCAGGGCGCGCGGCTGAAGGGCGCCGCCGAGATCGTCGCCGTGGACCCGGTGCCGTCCCGGCGCGAGGCCGCGCTCAGGTTCGGCGCCACCCGGGCGGTCCCGCCCGAGGAACTGCCGGGCGCCAAGCAGGAGATCACCGGCGGCGAGGGCTTCGACTACGTCTTCGAGGTCGTCGGAAAGTCGGCCACCGCCCGGACCGCCTACGAGAACACCCGGCGCGGCGGCACCCTCGTCGTGGTCGGCGCCGGCGCCCTGGACGACTTCCTCCAGCTCAACATGTTCGAGCTGTTCTTCGACGAGAAGCGGATCCTGCCGTCGATGTACGGCGGCGGCGACGTCCTGCGCTCCTACGAACGCACCATCGCCCTGTGGCGGGCCGGCCGGATCGACCTGGCCGGCCTGATCACCCACCGCGTGCCGCTGACCGACGTCAACGAGGCGCTGGACCAGATGCGCACCGGGGCGGCCCTGCGTACCTGCATAGAGATCTGAGGCCCGGCATGTCACTGCCACTGGAGGGACTCGCCGCGATCGTCACCGGCGCCGGCCGCGGCCTGGGCCGTGCCGAGGCGCTCGAACTCGCCCGGCTCGGCGCGGCCGTAGTGGTCAACGACTACGGGCAGCCGGGCCGGGACGGCTCGGGCGAGGCGTCCGCCGGGCCGGCCGAGGAGGTCGCCGCCGAGATCCGCGCGGCGGGCGGCACCGCGCTCGCCCACACCGGGGACGTCGCCGACTTCCGGCAGGCCGGGGAACTGGTCGCGGCCGCGATCGAGGCGTTCGGCAAGCTGGACGTCCTCGTCAACAACGCGGGCATCCTGCGCGACCGCATGATCTTCTCCATGGCGGAGGAGGAGTGGGACGCGGTCGTCCGGGTCCACCTCAAGGGCCACTTCAACACCACCCGGTTTGCCGCCGAGCACTGGCGGGAACGGTCGAAGGCGGCCGGCGCGCCCGTCCACGGCCGGATCGTGAACACCTCCTCGGAGGCGTTCCTCGCCGGATCGGCCGGACAGCCCAACTACGCGGCCGCCAAGGGCGGAATCGTCGGCCTGACCACCTCCACGGCGCTCGCGCTCGCCAAGTACGGCGTGACGGCCAACGCGATCTGCCCCCGCGCCCGCACCCGGATGACGGAGGACGTCTTCGCGGGGCTCGCCCGCCCCGCCGGCGGACTCGACCCGCTCGCCCCCGAGCACGTCGCCCCGCTCGTCGGCTATCTCGCCTCGCCCGCCGCGGCGCGGGTCAACGGGCAGCTGCTCGTCGTGCACGGCGGCATGGTCGCGATCGTCGAACGACCGCGGGTCCGGGCGACGTTCGACAGCAAACAGGACACGTTCACGTACGACGAACTTGACGCGCTGCTCACCGCGCACTACGCGGAACGGCCGGAGGGGGAGACGTTCGCCGCGACGGAGGTGCTGGGGTTGCGGCGCCGGTGAGGTGGGGGCCGTACGGCGCGTACCTGCCGCATACGCGGAAGGGGGGTGGCCCGTCGGTAGACGGCCACCCCCCTCATCGGTGCGTGCCTCAGGCGGCAACCTCGGCCTGCTCGGTCCGCTCGGACCGTTCGGCCCGCTCGGCCGGCTTGCGGTGCCGGCCGCGCGGGGCCGCCTCGGCGTCGTGGTTCGACACCGGGCCGCGGTGCCGCCCATGACCGGAGGAGGCCTCCTGGGCCTCGGTCGGCAGCGGCTGCGTGATGCTTGCGTCGCTCATCGGAAGAGTTCACCCCGTCAACATGATCTTCTTACAGCCGGGCGAGTCTAACCGCCGCCCCTCGGGGCGGATCCAGGCGGCCACGCCGACCGGGACTAGTTCGTTACAAGCCGCGCGAGGGGAGCCTCCTGGAGGGGGACGGGGCGGGGGACTCCGTCGGCGGGGGAGGTGGGGTGGGTGGAGTTGAGGGAGGTGCCGGAGCCCTCGGACTGGTCGTCGGCGGTGTCGGCGGATTCCGTCGGAGCGGCGGCCAGGTCCGCCGGTGCGGGGGACGAGGCCGGTGCGGGGGACTGGGCCCGCTCCTCGGCGCTCGTGTCGGGGACGGTGATGCGGGCCACGCCGCACGGGTCGGTGTCCGTCGCGTACGGCAGCCGCAGCACCCCGTCCGCCGTCCACAGCCCCGCCCCCGCCAACCACCCTTCCGGCGCGGCGAGTTGATGCAGCTGCCGTCGCGCGGGGCGCCAGACACCGACCCATGTGCCGAGGGGCCCGTCGATCCGGAGGGCCACCGCGCAGTTCTCGGGGAGCAGGACCTGGCCGGGCTGGATGGCGAACGGGGTCACTGTGCAGCCGGGCAGCCGCAGGGAGTCCGGGAAGCGGACGGGGAGGGTGCTGCCGAGGACCCCCCAGCCGAGCCGGGGTTCGCCGGGGGAAGGGGCGTCGGACTCGATCAGCAGCAGACCGCTGTCGGGGTCGGCGAGCAGCAGACGGTCGTCGCTGCCGGCGGCGATCTGGAGCAGCGGGGTGATCTCGCCGCCGCGTTCGAGGTCCACGACGACGGCCTTGGTGCGGCCGCCGACCTCGCGGTCGAGGGCGAGCATCCGCCCGGTGCGGTCCAGCCAGACCCCGCCGGAGCAGCGGCCGGGGATCTCGACGAGGTGCTCGGGGCCGAAGAGACCGCCGGCGACCTGCCACAGGACGGTGGAGCGCCGGCCGACGGCGAGGGCGTAGGCGCGCTCACCGCAGGGTGCGGGCGGCAGCAGCCGCAGCCGGGTGTCCTCGTCCGGGCACTCGACCGCGCCGAGGGGGAGCTCGCCGGTGCCGGGTCCGGTCGGGTAGAGCAGCGAGAAGACGTGCCGCCCCGCCGCCCTGCGGTGGATGAGCACCCTCCCGTCCGCCAGCGGCTGCACCTCCGTACCGGGCTCCTCGGGCTGGTTGCCGGGCAGCGGCACGGCATACGGCTCGGGGCCGTCGAGGGTCCAGCGCTCCGGGAACCAGGAGTCGCCGTCCCGTGCGAGACGGGCGGCGTAGGCACCGGCCGCCGTGATCACGCACAGTGCGGGCGGCATACGGTCGTTGTCCGCGGCGGGTTCGATCGCACAGGCCGTCATCTTTGGGTCACCTCCGCCGAAGAAGGTACGTTTTCGCACGCACGCCCGTGGGAGCACGAAGCGGGGGCTTCGCTCTTACGAGTGGTGCAGAAGCGATTCCTCTTCGGTGAGCGGTGGGTTTGTGCGTGCCGCGCCCCCACTCCGGCCGACGTCCGACCTCAGCGGTGCGGGGCCGCGGAGCGGGCAGGTAGCCTTTTCTCCGTGCCCCGTCTGTTTGAAGTTGTCGCCGCGCTGGAGAACCTGTGGCCCGCCGAGCGGGCCGAGTCCTGGGACGCGGTCGGAACCGTCGTGGGCGATCCCGATCAGGAGGTCTCGCGGGTTCTGTTCGCGGTCGACCCCGTGCAGGAGATCGTCGACGAGGCGGTGAAGCTCGGGGCCGATCTGCTGGTCACCCACCATCCGCTCTATCTGCGGGGGACCACCACCGTCGCCGCCTCCACCTTCAAGGGGCGCGTCGTGCACACCCTCATCAAGAACGACATCGCGCTGCACGTCGCCCACACCAACGCCGACACCGCCGACCCGGGCGTGAGCGACGCCCTCGCCGGCGCCCTCGACCTGCGCGTCGTACGGCCCCTCGTACCGGACGGCACCGACCCCGAGGGGCGGCGCGGACTCGGGCGGATCTGCGAGCTCGACCATCCGCTGAGCCTGCGCGACCTCGCCGCGCGCGCCGCCGAGCGGCTGCCCGCCACCGCCCAGGGGATCCGGGTCGCCGGCGACCCCGACGCCCTCGTGCGGACCGTGGCCGTCAGCGGCGGCTCCGGCGACAGCCTCTTCGACGTCGTCCGCGCCGCCGGCGTGGACGCCTTCCTCACCTCGGACCTCAGGCACCACCCCGCCTCCGAGGCCCGCGCCCACAGTCCTCTCGCGCTGCTCGACGCGGCGCACTGGGCCACCGAATGGCCCTGGTGCGAGCTGGCCGCGAGCCAGCTCGACGAGATCTCCGACCGGGAGGGATGGGGCCTGCGGGTCCATGTCTCCGCCACGGTCACCGACCCCTGGACCGCCCACGCGGCGTCCAACGCCACCACTAGCTACACGGGAGCCCCCAACTGAACGCCGCGCCCGCCGACCAGATCCGACTCCTCGACGTCCAGGCCCTCGACGTACGCCTGCAGCAGCTCGCGCACAAGCGGAAGTCGCTGCCCGAGCACGCCGAGATCGAGTCGCTGACCAAGGACCTCACGCAGCTGCGCGACCTGCTCGTCGCCGCGCAGACCGAGGAGAGCGACTGCGCCCGCGAGCAGACCAAGGCCGAGCAGGACGTCGACCAGGTGCGTCAGCGCGCCGCCCGCGACCAGCAGCGCCTCGACTCCGGCGCCGTCACCTCCCCGAAGGACCTGGAGAACCTCCAGCGCGAGATCGTCTCCCTCGCCAAGCGGCAGGGTGACCTGGAGGACGTCGTCCTGGAGGTCATGGAGCGCCGTGAGGGCGCCCAGGAGCGGGTCGCCGAGCTGACCGAGCGCGTCGGCTCCGTCCAGTCGAAGATCGACGACGCCACCGCCCGCCGCGACGCCGCCTTCGAGGAGATCGACGGCGAGGCGGCCACGGTCGGCAAGGAGCGCGAGGTCGTCGCCGGCTCCGTCCCCGCCGACCTGCTCAAGCTCTACGACAAGCTGCGCGGGCAGCAGGGCGGCATCGGCGCGGCGAAGCTGTACGCCCGCACCTGCCAGGGCTGCCGCCAGGAGCTCGCCATCACCGAGCTGAACGAGATCCGCAAGGCCGCCCCCGACACCGTGGTGCGCTGCGAGAACTGCCGTCGCATCCTGGTGCGGACCGCCGAGTCCGGCCTCTAGGAGCCTGTGCCGTGCGGGAGTTCATCGTCGAGGCGGACGGCGGCTCGCGGGGCAACCCCGGGCCCGCGGGCTACGGCAGCGTCGTGATCGACGCCGCCACGGGGGAGACCCTTGTGGAGGCGGCCGGTTACCTCGGGGTCGCCACCAACAACGTGGCCGAGTACCGGGGCCTGATCGCCGGGCTGCGCGCCGCCGTCGAACTCGACCCGACCGCGACCGTCCACGTCCGCATGGACTCCAAGCTGGTCATCGAGCAGATGTCGGGGCGCTGGAAGATCAAGCACCCCGACATGAAGCCGCTGGCCATGGAGGCGTCCCGGATCCTCCCACCGGACCAGGTCACCTACGAGTGGATCCCCCGCGAGCGGAACAAGCACGCGGACAGGTTGGCGAACGCGGCGATGGACGAGGGGACGGGGGTTGCCGGTCCCGCCGTTTCGTCGTCGGCTGTTGAGCCCGCCTCCTCCTCCCCTTCTGCGGTTTCCCCCTCTTCCACCCGTCGCGGAGCGGCCGAGCGGGGTGGCGGCGGAGCCGACGAGGTTGGTGGCGGAGCCGGTAAGGCCGGGGCCGATGTCAGGGCCGCGCGGAGCGTGGCCGCGCCGAGTGTCGGCTGGGCCTCGGCGGACATGGGAGCGCCCGCCACGTTCGTGCTGCTCCGGCACGGGGAGACCCCCCTCACCCCCCAGAAGCGCTTCTCCGGCAGCGGCGGCACCGACCCCGCCCTCTCCGACGTGGGCCGCGAGCAGGCCGAACGGGTCGGCGCCGCCCTCGCCCGGCGCGGCACCATCGAGCACATCCTGGCCTCCCCGCTCGCCCGCACCCGCGAGACCGCCGGTATCGTCGCCGCCCGTCTCGGCCTGGAGGTGACCGTCGACGAGGGCCTGCGCGAGACGGACTTCGGCGCCTGGGAGGGGCTGACGTTCGGCGAGGTCCGCGAGCGCTACCCGGACGATCTCGACGCCTGGCTCGCCGACCCGGAGGCCCACCCCACCGGTGGCGGAGAGAGCTTCGCCGAGACCGCCGTCCGTATCGCCGCCGCCCGCGACAAGCTCGTCGCCGCCCACGCGGGCCGCACGGTCCTGCTCGTCACCCACGTCACCCCGATCAAGACGCTGCTGCGCCTCGCCCTGGGCGCCCCGCCCGAGTCCCTGTTCCGCATGGAACTCTCGGCGGCCTCCCTCTCGGCGATCGCCTACTACGCCGACGGCAACGCCAGCGTCCGCCTGGTCAACGACACCTCGCACCTACGCCCCTGAGCCCAGCCGCAGGAGCGGACGCGCTCAGTGGATCTCCGCCACCAGCACGTCCAGCGACCACGCCTGCCCCGCCCGGCCCGGCGCCTCGGCCTCCACCTCGTACCCGAGGTCCCGCAGCGCCTCCACCAGCTCGGCCGGGCCGGCGGGCGCCGCCCCCGCCGTCAGCAGGCTCCGGACGATCCGCCCTTTGGTCGCCTTGTTGAAGTGGCTGACCACCTTGCGGGTCGGCGCGTGCAGCACCCGTACGGTCGCCGTGCGCGCGGCGACCTCCCCCTTCGGCTTCCATGCCGCCGCGTAGGCCGACGAGCGCAGATCCAGCACCAGCCCGTCCCCGGCCGCCTCGGGCAGCGCCGACGCCATCGGCGCCCGCCAGTGCGCGCCCAGCGCCCCGATCCCCGGCAGCTTCACGCCCATCGAGCAGCGGTACGAGGGGATCCGGTCGGTCACCCGGACCGCGCCCCACAGCCCCGAGAAGACGAGCAGCGAGCGCCCGGCGCGCCGCTTCGCGGCCGGGTCGAGGGACGCCAGGTCCAGGGCGTCGTAGAGGACGCCCGTGTAGATGTCCCCGGCGGGCCGCGCTCCGGCCGTCCTGAGCGCCGTGTTCTTCGCGACCTCGCCCCGCAGCCCCTCGCTCAGCCCCAGCACCTCGCGCGCCTTCTCCTCGTCCCCGGCGCACAGCTCGACGAGCGCGTCGAGTACGGCCGCCCGGCCCTCGGTGAGTCCCGGCAGCGACAGCGACTCCAGCTTCAGCGGGGTGCCGCGCCCGGAGGGCGCCTTGCCTTCGGACGGAGGCAGCAGGACCAGCACGGAAGATCTCCTTCAGTCGAACTCCCGACAGCGTACGGCGTGCCCCGCTCCCACCCCCGCGTCGTACGGCGTGCCCCTCCGCGACCCCCGCCCTACGCTCGTTGCATGCCCCGCCGCCACATCCGCGTGACCGGCGTTCCCGAAGCCCCCCTCCGGGCCGCCCTCACCGCCCTGCGCACCAAGCTCGCCGTCCCCGACGGTTTCCCGGCCGAGGTCCTCGCGGAGGCGGACCGCGTCTCCCGCGCCCCCCTGCCCCCACGGCAGGACGCCACCGACATCCCCTTCCTCACCATCGACCCGCCCGGCTCCACCGACCTCGACCAGGCGCTGCACCTGTCCCGCCAGGGCACCGGCTACCGCGTCCGGTACGCCATCGCCGACGTCGCCGCCTTCGTCGTACCCGACGGCCCGCTGGACGCCGAGGCGCACCGCCGGGTCACCACCCTCTACTTCCCCGACGGCAAGATCCCCCTGCACCCGCCCGTCCTCGGCGAGGACGCCGCCAGCCTCCTCCCGGACCAGGTCCGCCCGGCCGCGCTGTGGACCATCGACCTCGACGCGGACGGCCGCACGCTCGCCGTCGACCTCCGCCGCGCCCTCGTCCGCAGCCGCGCCAAGCTCGACTACGCGGGCGTGCAGCGGCAGATCGACGACAAGACCGCCGAGGAGCCGATCGCCCTGCTCGCCGAGATCGGAAGGCTCCGCGAGGGCCTGGAGGCCGACCGCGGCGGCATCTCCCTCAACGTGCCCGAGCAGGAGATCGTCGAGCACGACGGCACGTACGAGCTGACGTACCGCGCCCCGCTGCCCGCCGAGGGCTGGAACGCACAGCTCTCCCTCCTCACCGGGATGGCCGCCGCCGACCTGATGCTGGCCCACGGCACCGGCGTCCTGCGCACCCTGCCCCCCGCCCCCGACGGCGCGGTGGGCCGGCTGCGCCGCGTCGCCCTCGCCCTGCGCGTCGACTGGCCGCACCACGTGTCGTACGCCCAGCTCGTCCGCTCCCTGGACCCGAGCCTCCCGCGCCACGCGGCGTTCCTCCAGGAGTGCACGAGGCTCCTGCGGGGCGCCGGCTACACCGTCTTCCGGGACGGCGCCCTGCCCGCCATCACCACCCACTCCGCGGTGGCCGCCCCCTACACCCACTGCACGGCCCCCCTGCGCCGTCTGGCCGACCGCTACACCACGGAACTGTGCCTGGCCGCCGCCGAGGACCGGCCCGTGCCCGACTGGGTGACGGCCGCCCTGGACGGCCTCCCGGCCCGGATGGCGGAGGGCGGCCACCGCCAGAACACGGTCGAACGCACCTGCGTGGACCTGGTCGAGGCGGCCGTACTGAAGGACCGCGTCGGCGAGACCTTCGACGCCTACGTGATCGACGTGGACGAGGACCGCCCCCACGTGGGCACGGTCCACCTGCGAACCCCGGCGATCATCGGCCGCGTCGACGCGGACCACCCCCTCCCCCTCGGAGACCCCCTACAGGTCCACCTCACCCAGGCGGACCCAACGATCCCGACGGTACGTTTCGCCCCGGCGTGAGCCTCTGACGCCGTGGCGGGACGTATGCCACGATCGAGCGAACGGGTCCCGATCTCTTGGACAGGTGATCTTCCGATGTCCCAGTCTGGCGAGCGACCGAAGGAGGGGGGTGACATGACTGCCATGGCCCACGAGCCGCTCACGCAGGAAGACATCCTGCTGGAGGGCTTTCTCGCCCTGGACACCCCGGAGGGTTTCCGGGCCGAGCTGATCGAGGGGGAGATCGTTGTGACGCCGCCGCCGGACGGGGATCACGAGGACTACATCGGACTGATCGTTGAGCAGGTCCACGTGAAGTCCGTGACGCGCATGCAGTTCGCCGGGACCAAGGGCCTCAAGCTGGAAGGCAGCCCGAAGGATCACGTGATCCCGGACGGCACGTTCGCCTCCAGGGAGCGGCGGCTCTTCCGGGGAGCCGAGCCGTGGATGCCCTGCGAAGGCGTGGCCATGGTGCTCGAAGTCACTTCCTCCAAGCCGGCCGTCGACCGTGAGGTCAAGCGCCGCTGCTACGCCCGTGGCGGCATCCCCTTGTACCTGCTCGTCGACCGCGACGCTGCCGCGGTCACGCTCTTCTCCGACCCGGAGGGGCACGACTACCGCGAACACATCACCCGGCCCGTCGGTAGGGCCCTCACCCTTCCCGAGCCGTTCGGCTTCGACTTGGAGACGACGGACTTTCTCTGACCCTCCTCGCGTTGCACCCGTAGACCGAAAGGGGTGCGGGGTGGAGCAGACGTCGTGGACCAGGGCCAGGCTGGGCCGGTGCGGCCCCCCGCTCGACCTGCTGACCGCCCGCTTCGACAAGCACGTCTACGCCCCGCACGCCCACGACGAGTTCACGATCGGCGTCTGCGTCGGCGGATCCGAGATCATCGACTACCGCGGCGGGCACATCCGCACCGGCCCCGGCTCCATCGTCGTCCTCGCCCCCGACGAGATGCACACCGGCGGCCCCGGCAACCCCACCGACGGCTACGCCTACCGCGCCCTGTACGCCGAGCCCTCCCTGCTCATCGACGGCGTCCTCGGCGACAGCCGCCCGCACTTCCGCGAACCCCTCCTCGACGACCCCGAGCTGGCCGCCGCGCTCCGCCTCGCCCACACCGAGCTGAGCGTCTGCCCCGACCCACTGGAGGCCGAGTCCCGGCTGCCGTGGCTGCTCACCGCCCTGACTCGGCGCCACTCCACCGCCCGCCCGGCCGACGACCGCGTCCCCGGCGCCGACAGCGTCGCCCACGCCGTCCGCGACCGCCTCGCCGACGAACTCCTCGCCCCGCCCTCCCTGGCCGACCTCGCCGCCGACCTCGGCATGTCGCGCTACCAACTCCTGCGCGCCTTCCGTACGACCATGGGCGTACCGCCGTACGCCTGGCTGGCCCAGCACCGGGTGCACCGGGCCCGCGCGCTGCTGGCGTCCGGACTACGCCCGGCCGAGGTCGCGGGGCTGGTGGGCTTCGCCGACCAGGCGCACCTGACCCGGTGGTTCCGGCGCGTGCTGGGCGTCACCCCGGCGGCGTACCGCAACAGCGTTCAAGACACCCGGTGAGGCACCGGCCGACACTGCCCGCATGACTGCACGCGGCTGGTTCCTCTTCTCCCTCATGGGAGTCATCTGGGGCATCCCCTATCTCCTGATCAAGGTGGCGGTGGACGCCGACCTGTCCCCGTCCACGGTGGTCTTCACCCGCTGTGCCCTCGGCGCCGCGCTCCTGCTCCCCTTCGCCCTGCGCCAGCCCGGTCTGGCCCGCACGCTCCGCACCCGCTGGCGGCCGCTGCTGGCCTTCGCGTGCATCGAGATCATCGGCCCGTGGTTCACGCTCACGGACGCCGAGCGCCACCTCTCCAGCTCGACCGCGGGCCTGCTGATAGCGGGCGTGCCGATCGTCGGCGTGGCCCTGGCCCGCTTCTTCGGCGACACGGAACGCCTGGGTGTCCGACGCCTCACCGGACTCGCCCTCGGCCTGACCGGCGTCACGGTCCTCACCCTCCCGCACCTGACCGGCGGCGACGCGCGGTCCCTGGCAGAGGTACTCCTGACAGTCCTGGGCTACGCGACGGCCCCCCTGATCGCGGCCCGCCACCTGAAGGACGTCCCGTCCCTCCACCTGACGGCCCCCTGCCTGGCCCTCGCGGCCCTCGTCTACGCCCCGGCGGCGGCCGCGACCTGGCCCGCCGAGGTGCCGTCGGCGAACGTCCTGGCCGCCCTCGCCGCGCTGGGCGTGGTGTGCACGGCCGTCGCCTTCGTCGCCTTCCTGGAGCTGATCAAGGAGGCGGGCCCGACCCGCGCCACGGTCATCACCTACGTCAACCCGGCGATCGCGGTGACGGCGGGCGCCGTCTTCCTGGACGAGGAACTGACGACCGGCATAGGGATCGCCTTCGCCCTGATCCTGGCCGGCTCGGTCCTGGCGACGGCGGCGGGTCCGAGGAGGACCGCACGCCCGGTACCATGGTCGACACGGCAGACGAGCCGGGCGGACGGCCGCGTGGAGTCCCCCTAGGGGGCTTCCCGAGGAACGTCCGGGCTCCACAGGGCAGGGTGGTGGCTAACGGCCACCCGGGGTGACCCGCGGGACAGTGCCACAGAAAACAGACCGCCGAGGACCTCGGTCCTCGGTAAGGGTGAAACGGCGGTGTAAGAGACCACCAGTGCCCAGGGTGACCTGGGCAGCTAGGTAAACCCCACCCGGAGCAAGGTCAAAAGGAGCGCCGTAAAAAGCGCTCTGCGCGGACGATCGAGGGCTGCCCGCCCGAGTCCGCGGGTAGACCGCACGAGGCCGACGGCAACGCCGGCCCTAGATGGATGGCCGTCACCCCGGACTCCGCGAGGACCCGGGGAACAGAACCCGGCGTACAGCCCGACTCGTCTGCCGCTCCTCTGGCTGAACTTGAGCACCGATGGTGCGTCCGCATTCCGCCTGTCGCCGGTCCGGTGCTGTTCGCGCTGTCTTGAGAGACCACCACGCCGCGCCGATGAAGTGAACTGCATGCGGACGCCACACGTTGAGCGGACGGGTACTGCGCGAGCAAGTGCGTAACCTCGACGGCGAAGCCCGGCTGAGGGCAGCACGGGGCGAGCAGACGTACGCGATCAACGGAGCGGCGTTGCAGCGGTATATCGCCTCCCTCGGCCAACCCCATGAACAGGGCAGGCAAGGGGCGAGCGAACAGGGGGCGCTGAAGCGGCGCCGTGCCATACGCCGGGCGGCTGAGCCCAACGGTGCCCAACCAGGACCCGATGAGCCGGCTGCTCTGCAACACGCAGCTGCCGCTGTGCCTGGGCGGGGCCCGTCATCGAGCGATCAGGCTGCCCGCAGGCAGGCTGTGCATGACGCGTTCGCCGCGAACCATGTCTCTCCTCCCTCAGCCGCGCCCAGCGCATCCGGCCTGGTCGCGCAGGCAGCGCAGTACGCGGCCAACGGCCCGCTGACCCCCGAGGTCCCCGAAAGTGACGCGAGGAAGGGACGCCTGTTCACGTTGAGGGCTCAGATGGTGCCTTCGCTGTCCTGCCCACCGCGCAGGTGCTCGCGCTGCGCAGGACACGTTGGTGCGTCTCCTGGAGTTCGGGGCCCGGATCGACGCCGAGTTCTCGGGCCAGGAGCCGTTGCGCTTCACCGTAGACCGCCAGAGCTGCGGCCTGCCGCCCGGATCGGTGGAGGGCGAGCATGAGGAGTTTCCGCAGGTGTTCGTCGAAGGGGTGTCGCGCAACGAGTTGTTGCAGGTCGACCGCTGCCGCGGTGGTGTTTCCGAGTTCGAGTTCCGCGGCGATCCGGTCGGTCTGGGCTTGGAGGCGGAGATGTTCAAGGACGTGCCGATGCGCGTCGGCCCGTGGCCCCCCGAGCCCCTGCAGTGCCTCGCCTTGCCACAGTGCCAGTGCGTCTCGCAGATGGCGGGCGACATCCTGGAGGCAGCCTTCGCGCCGGGCTCTCTCCGCCTTCGACGCCAGCGATCTGAACGCCTTGAGATCGCAGTTGTGCACCGTGGTGGCCAGGCAGTAGCTGTCACCCCGAGAGCGGATGGCGGACGACGCCGAGGTGCAGGCCGGCTCCAGTGCCCGGCGCAGCCGGTAGACATGGGTGCGTATCGTGCCGACGGCTGTGGCGGGGGCGGAGCCGGCCCAGACGGCGTCGGCCAGGGCACTGACGGACACCGGGGTTCCCTCGGCAAGGATCAGTGTGGCCAGCACCGCCTGCTGCTGGGGCGAGCCCAGCCTGACTTCCTCAGCTCTGTTCCAGGCGCGCACGGGGCCCAGTAGTGAGAAACGCAGCTGGTTCATCGAAGAAATCCTCCATCGCGGGCAGAAAACGCACCCGGAAGAACACATGCGGTGGATTTCCCGGGCTGTCCCACACTCTGGGAGGTGTACTTGACGGCGTCTTGGAAGTCACTTGCCGACACCTTGCAGACGACTCGGATCGACAGTCATGCAGCGGTCGCCTCGTCGCGTGTGCGCATCGTGGTCTGCAGATGACGCAAGGCGTAGTGGACCCGTGACTTGACCGTCCCCGGGGGTATGCCCAGGACACGGGCAGCCTGCTGCACACTGAGTTCGTCCAAGTAAGTGGCCCGCAGCGCCTCCTGGTGGAGCGGGGCGAGATCCTCCAGGGCCTCATGGAGGTCCAGGGCGGCCAACATCCGTTCGATCTCACGGGAGTTGCTGTCGACGTCCTTGAGCCAGGTCGCCGTGCTGCTGATCTCGCGGGGGCGCAGCGAGCGGGCGCGGTACTCGTCGATGACCAGATTGCGTGCCACGCGGAACAACCACCGCCGTACGTTCATGGTCGCCGTGTCGTGGAGGTTGCGCTTGACCCAGCAGCGCAGGAGAGCCTCTTGGACGACGTCCTCCGCTCGGTAGGCGTCGCCGCCGACCAAGCGCAGGACGTAGGCGTAAAGGTCCCTGGTGTGGGCCTGGTAGAGGTCGAGCAGTGCCCGTTCCTCCGCTGACGCGGATCCGGTCGATCCGATGACGTGGTGCTGCATGGTGTGCTCCTGGGCTGCGTCAAGTGGTGGAGCACCTGAAGGTGTTGCCTGGCGATGGCAGCCCGATGGTCGTCCGATGGACGCGGTGACGACGGATCGATGCCGTGACGGTCTACGGGGTCTGCGCGGCGTAGGCACGGGGCGGCGTGTGCATCCGCTGTCCGACGTACCGCACCATAGGGGCGTAGGCATCGGGGACCAGGCCCTGATCGCCCAGCCGCTGCCACATGTTCAGCAGTTCCGTGCCGTGCACGAGGACCGGCTGCTCGTCTTCGAGGAAGCTCCAGGCGGCTGTCGCCCGCGCCACGTCGTCGGCTGCCCGCGGGTCGGAGTGCCGGCAGCGTACGCGGGCTACGGCCAGTGCCAGCAGCGTTGCCTGGCGGGGAATACCGCACAGGTGGGCGAGGTAGGCCTCCAGGGCTCTGGCTTCCAGGGCGTACGGGTGTGCGGCTTCATATCTGCCGGTGAGGTACTCGCGTAGCGCGGTGGCCAGCAGGAGGGCCTGGTCCAACTGGTCGGCGTGCGCCCGCCGTTGGATGGTGGTGACACGGTCGGCCAGCGCTGGGGGGAGTGCGGCGTCGTGCGGAGCCGGGGAGGCTGTCGGCGCGACCAGGTCGTCGGACGGCATGAACAGTCGGCTGGAGCCGTCGGGCAGGACGTCGAGCAGGAAACTCTCGCCGCTCGACCGGTCGTTCACGGCTGCCCGCACGACGGTGTCGCGCTCGCGGGCGTAGTCGTGCAGGAGGTTCAGGACCGCCTCGTGCACCGGGACGTCCTCCGCCTGCGGCACGAGGTCACCGTTCACGACGGCGCGTTCCCCTTCGGAGATGTACACGTCACAGGCGAAGGCCTCGGAGTCGGGGGCCGGGAGTGTCATGGGTATGTCCTCGAAAGATCGTGGCCGGCGGGCCGACGCGGGAGAAAGTCGCGGGCGAGGTGAACCGCCCCGCGCAAAGGGCCGTTGTGGAGTGACATCAGGCTCCCCGGTCCAACGGGCCGGCATCCGATCCGGTTCAAAACCGGCCTAAAAACACAGAAGAAGCATGAAAGTCGACACTGTTACGACCTCGGAGAGGGCACCCGGTGGGAAATCCTTCAGCGATGCCACCGGGAGCCCATGCGTGGGTGCGCGGGCCCACGTCCGCCCAGCCGCCCTCGGCCGCGGTGAACAACGCCCCTGCTCCGCCCCGGCCCCCGGTCGATCGCCAGGAACCCGGCACCCGGCCCGTCGCCCCGCCCTCGCGCCGCGGCCAGGGGCCGGTGGAGCGCACGGGCGGGACACCGGTCGGCCCGAACGGCTCCCCTGCCACGACCATCGGCTGGGTGCAGGCGCACGGCGGCGCCGGCGTCACCTCCCTCGCCCGCTGCCTGGGCGGGGTGGACGTGGGAGCACGCTGGCCCCAGCCCCTGCGCGGCGAACCCTCGCGTGTCCTGCTCGTCGGGCGCACCAGCCTCGCCGGTTTGCAGGCAGTCTCCCGGCAGCTGGACGCGCTACGGCAGGGCAAGGCCCCCCAGGGGCTGGACCTGCTCGGCGTGGTGCTGGTGGCGGACGCTCCCGGCAGGCTGCCACTGACGCTCGTACGGCGGGTGCGTGTCATCAAGTCGGCGGTCACCGTCCACCGCGTCCCCTGGATCCCCTCCTGGCGCGTCGGCGAACCGGCTTCCGAACCACCGAGACAACTCACGTCCCTGGCCGCCGTGGTGAGCGGCACGGACATCCCCTCGCGGAGGCGTGGATGAGCGGCGTTCCCTGGATGCTCGCCGGTTTCGACCCCGACCCCGAGGCCGGGCAGGTGCTGGGCATCCTGGCCTGGTGCGCGTCCGCCGCCGGAGTCGGAGGGCTCATCGTCGTAGGCATCAGGATGTCGCTGCAACTGCGCCGCGGCGACCCGGGTGAAGGCGGCGAACACTTCCGGGGCGTCTTCTACATCGCCCTCAGCTGTCTTCTGGCCGCCACCGCGGGGCCCCTCGTCGCCGCCCTGGGCGACCTGTCCCTCTGACCAACGACACCGCTCGTGCACCCCTGACCCTCTGCCATGCCGCGCCACTCCGGGCACGAGTACACCCTGCTCGACGGAAACCGGCGGCATCCTCACCCGGAGACCCTCATGACTCTGCTCGACCTGTCCGTTCTGGCGGCCAACGTTCCCCAGCCGGTACGCACCGCCCCACCCGAGCTCGCCAACAAGGTGAACACCGTGCTGGGCATCGCGGCCTGGGCGGGCACCGTCGCCGGGGTGGCCGGTGTGCTCGTCACCGGGGCGATGATGGCGATCTCCGTGAAGCGGGGAGAGAGCTCGGAACACATGAGCCGACTGGCCATGGTGCTGGGCGGATGCGTGCTCGTCGCCACGGCCGGTCCTCTGGTCACCTTCGTCTTCGCGTGAGCCGGACCCACCGATGCCACGTACACGACGTCCGTCCAAGCCGGACACCCCTTACTGGACACACCGCAGCTGGCAGGCGTCCGCCGCCTTCCTCGCCGTGGTGGCTCTGGCGTCCGCGGTGGTGTTCTTCACCTCCGACGCCGAACGCGGCGGCTACGCCGAGGCGGTGCCGCGCACCCCGACAACGTCCGAGGTACGAGTGAACCCCTGCCAGGCACAGGCTCGGACACCCGCCCAGGGCGGCGACGGAGCGCCGGCGGATCTGCGCTGGGGCACGCTGCACGGCACCCGGGTGCCCGTCTCGGCCTCCCAAGGACCCGCCCGTCGGGAGAGCCGGCTGTGGCGGTGTTTCGCCCGCACCCGGGTCGGCGCGGCACTCGCGGCGCAGATCATCTGCTCGCAGATGAGCGGACCCGCCTGGCGCTTGGCCACCCAGGAGCAGGTGGTGCCCGGGCGGGGACGGGAGAGGTTCGCCGCGAGACGTGAGTTCGTGCAGGACACCGCGGAGTCGGCCGCCCCGGCCACCGCCACCTGGGCGGGCTACCGCACCCTGTCGTACCAGGGGAACTCCGCCACCGTGGGGCTGCTGATCAAGACGGCCCAGGGATACGCGGCGACATCGGTGCGGATGCGCTGGACGGACGACGACTGGAAGGTCCTCGCCGACGACGACGGCGCCCTGTACTCCCGGATGACCACCAGCGCGGTTCCCGCCGGATACACCCTTTGGGAGGCCTGACATGGCATGCCCGAACGGCAATCCGCTGGCCGACGTCGTCGTGGGCTTCTTCGAGTTCCTCGGCAACCCCGTCAACACCATCGTCAAGGGGATCGCCAACGCGGTACTCGCAGGCGCCATCGAGATCTTCGACTCGCTCGTCACCAACGTCCCCACGTTCTCCTCGACCACCACGGCCGCGCAGGTCAGCGACCAGACACAGTGGCTGGTCGTCTATCTCGCCGTGGGATCGCTGCTGGTCGCCGCCGCCCGCATGGCACTTCAGCAACGCGGCGACGCGGGACGTACGGCACTGAAGGGCATCCTGCGGGTCATCTTTGTCGCTGGTGCCGCCACCACGCTCGCCACCGCCTGCGCGTCGCTGTCCGACCGGTACGCCGACCATCTCTTCCAGCTGGGGGCCGAAGCCCAGATCAACAGCATCGGCTGCCAAGACGGCGCGAACATCGAGCCGTTCCTGCTGCTGATCCTCGCCTTCCTTCTGATGATCGCCGGCATCCTGCAGACGATCATGCTCTACATCCGGCTGGGCGTCATGATCGTGCTGCTGGGCACGCTTCCGCTCGCCGCCGCGGCGTCCATGACCGAGTGGGGCGCCAGCTGGTGGCGCAAGCACATCGGCTGGCTGACCGCGTGGCTGGCGTACAAGATGGCCGTCGCGCTGGTCATCTACGCGGGCTCCGCGATGACCACCGCGGGCCGGGGGACCGGTGACCCGGAGGCGATCCACGAACGCATCGCCGGCATCGGCGTGATGCTGCTGTCCGCGATCGCCCTGCCCGCGCTGCTGAAACTGGTCGTGCCGGCCACGGCGGCCCTCGGCGGGGACCCGGTCACCTCCTACGCCGTCTCCCAGGGCCAGAACGCCCTGGCCTCCGGTGCCCGCTCGGTCGGCAGCCAACTCAGCGGCCCCAGCGGCGCACAGCCCCCGGCCGGCGGTGGCGGTGTGCCCGGCCCGGCCGGCGCTCCCGGAGGTGCTGGAGCGGCCGGTGCCGGCGGTGCCGCCGGCGGGACCGGAGCAGCCGGCGGTGCCGGGGCCGCCGGCGGAGCCGGGGCGGCGGGTGCCGCGGGCGCGGCGGCCGGACCGGTCGGTGCCGCGGTCGGTGCCGCCGTCGGAGCGGCGAAGGCCGTGGGACGCGCCGCCGCCGGTGCGGCGGGCGGCGGCAACGGCAGCGACAACTGAGCGGGTGCGTCCGCCAGTTCCCCTCGACAGCCGCCGGGCTCCATGTCCCCCGTGGAGTCCGGCGGCGCCCCTCACCACCGTGCGAAGACCATTCACCCGCGCCATCAGGACAAGGACACCGGCTCACCATGACAGCGGACATCACGACACACCCCACATACGGCAACTGGCGTCGCCCCAGGCGCCCGGGCCTGGGCCCCCTGGGACTGGTCGGCACCGTCGTCGTCTTCGGCGGGCTGGTCCTGACCCTCCTCGCCTCCCTGATCTCTCTCGTCGCCGCCCTGGTCGTCCTTGTCCCTGTGGTGCTGTTCCTGATCCCCCTCGCGATCCGCACCCAGGACGGCCGCAACGTCTACCAGGTGATGGCCCTGCGCATCGGATGGCTGCGGCGCAAGTCCAAAGGCGCGCACCTGTACGTCTCCGGCCCGCTGTCCCCGCGCCCGGGCGGCCGCTTCCGCCCGCCGGGCCTGCTGAACAAGGTCACTGTCAGCGAGGGACACGACGCCTACGACCGTCCCTTCGGCGTCCTCCACCACCCGGCCCGCAACCTCTACACCATCGTCCTCGGCTGCGATCCGGACGGCGGCTCGCTCGTCGACCCCGAGCAGGTCGACGTGTGGGTGGCCCAGTGGGGCGAATGGCTCGCCCGGCTCTCCCACGAACCCGGCCTGCGCGGGGCGGGCGTCATCGTGGAAACCGCCCCCGACCCCGGCACCCGGCTCGCCAACGAGGTACTGCCGCGCATCCACCCCGACGCCCCGGCGGCGGCCCGCGCCGTGATGCACGAGGTCGTCGAGCGCTACCCGACGGCCTCCTCCGAGATGCACACCTACGTCACCCTCACCTACGCGGTACCCGGCGGGAGCAAGCGCAGGAAGGAGGACATCGTCACCGACCTCGCCATCCGCATCCCCGGACTGCTCAGCGGCCTGGTCGGAGCCGGCGGTGGCGCCGCCTACCCCCTGTCGGCCGAGCGCATCGCGGAAGTCGTGCGCGTCGCCTATGACCCCGCGGTCGCCGCCGATGTCCTCGAAGCCCGTGCCCAGCACGGGGGCACGAATCTGGAATGGGACGACGCCGGACCTGCCAGCGCGGTCGAGACGGTCAGCAGTTACCAGCACGACTCCGGTGTCTCACGGACCTGGCTGATGACGCTCGCCCCCCGTGGCACGGTCCGCTCCTCGGTGCTGCGCGCCATGCTCGAAGCCGTGTCCGACACCCGCCGCAAGCGGGTCGCGCTCGTCTACCGGCCCGTCGACCCGGCCACCGCCGCACGCATCGTCGAGGCCGACCGGCGCGCCGCCCAGTTCATGGCTACCTCCGGGCGCGGCATGGTGCAGGCCCGCGCCGCCTCCGAGGTACGCGCCGCCGAACAGACCGCCGCCGAGGAGGCCTCGGGCGCCGGCCTCGTGGAGTTCTCGCTGATGCTCACCGTCACCGTCGACAGCGCCGAGCAGCTCGCCGACGCCGGTGTCGCCGTCCGCAACCTCACCGCCGCCTCCCGGGTCCAGGTGCGTCCCGCCGACCGGATGCAGGCAGCCGCGTTCACCTGCACTCTGCCCGTCGGGATCCTCCCGTGGGAGCAGACCTTCATCCCGCACGAGCTGCAGGAGGCGCTGTGAGCCGGGAGAACTGGACAGACCGCACGGACCGGAAGGACCGGAAGAAGCAAAAGGACCGGAAGAAGGCGAAGGCCGGACCCCCGCAGCCCAAGGAACTCTTCGTCCCGCCGCGCGGCTGGTACGGTCCGGGCGGTGGTCGCGTCGGTCACCTCGACCCACCCACCATGTGGCGGGCCACCACGGTGCAGGCCTGCGGCATGTGGCCGTTCGCCGCCGGTTCCGGCGCCCCCATGATCGGGGTCCCGCTCGGCCAGCACCTGTTCACCGGCGCCACCGTCTGCGGCGACCCGCTGTCCTGGTTCACCCGCGCCCGCTACATCTCCAACCCCTCCCTGTTCATGCTCGGCATGCCGGGCCTGGGCAAGTCCACCCTGGTCAACCGCATGCTCATCGGACTGGCCGCCACCGGAGTGGTCCCGCTGGTCCTCGGCGACCTCAAACCCGACTACGCCGACACCGTCCGCGCGCTGGGCGGCCAGGTCATCTCCATCGGCCGCGGCCGGGGCGGCATCAACGTCCTGGACCCCGGCGCCATGGGACAGGCCGCCGACCGCATCGGCGGCGAAGCCGGGGACATCCTGCGGGCCGAGACCCACGGCCGCGTCCTCAACATGGTCGCCGCCCTGATCACCATCGTGCGCGGCCGCCCCATGGACGACCACGAACAGTCCGTGCTCTCCGCCGTCCTGCACCACCTGCGCGAACGCACCGCACCCGGCCGCACCGCCCTCCTGCCCGACCTCCTCCAGGTCCTGGCCGAGGGACCGGACCGGGTCCGCGCGGTCACCCTCGACCGGGGCAACGACACCCGCTACCGCGACGCCGTCGACCCCCTGCACCGCTCCCTGCTCGGCATCCTCGACGGCCCCCTCGGCGACACCTTCGCCTCCGAGACCTCCACCCGCATCGACCCGAACTCCCCGGCGGTGTGCATCGACATCTCCGGCATCGGTGAGGCCGACACCCAGCTGACCGCGGCGGCCATGCTCGCCGCCTGGTCCGACGGCCTGGGCACCGTCGCCGCCTCCCATGCCCTGGCCGACGCCGGACTCGCCCCGCGGCGCTGGTTCTTCACCGTCCTCGACGAACTGTGGCGCCCGCTGCGCGCCGCCTCCGGCATCGTCGACCGCATCGACGCCCTCACTCGGCTCAACCGCTCCCTCGGCCTGGGCGACGCCAAGATCACCCACACGCTCAAGGACGCCGAGGCGCTCGGCACCGACGCGGACCGGGCCAAGGCCCGCGGCTTCGTCGAACGCGCCGGCATGGTGGTGTGCGCCGGATTGCCCAGAACCGAGATGGAGGACCTCGGCCGGGTCGTGGGACTGTCCCAGCGCGAGATCGAACTGGTCTCCTCCTGGTCCTCCCCGCCCGGCTGGGGCGTCACCTCCGAGCACGAGGAACCCCCCGGGCGCGGCCGCTTCCTCATCAAGGTCGGCGGCCGCCCCGGCATCCCCATCAAGGTCGCCATCACCCAGGCCGAACGCGAACTGCACAACACCAACACCCGCTGGACCCCCAACGAGACGGCCGACCCCGTCACCCGGAACCTCGCACGGCGGGTCGCCCGCGCCGCCCAGGAAGGCCCGCTGCCGCTCGACCCCCGCCTGACCGGGGAGACGGTGTGAGCGCCGGCCGCGGCGGCACACGCGGCCCGCACGACGAACTGACCTGGGCGGTGGCCGGCGTCATCGTCGGAGCGCTGGCCCTGTTCAGCCTGGCCATGCTCGGCGGATCACTCGCCTCCCTGCTCACCGGCCACGGCTTCACCCACCCTCCCTACGCCCTGTCCACCCTCGTCGGGCTGACCACCTCGGACCCGGCCGCGTACTGGCCGGCCACCCCCGCCTGGGCCGTCTACGCCGGCATGACCGCGCCTCTGCTGCTCCTGACCGCACTCGTGGTCGTCGTCGCCGCGGCCCTGCGCCGTCGTCGCGACACCACACCGGGGCTGGCGGGCCGCCGCGAACTCGCCGGCATGTGCCCCGACGGCATCACCGTTCGGGCCCGCTCCCTGCGCCCCACCCTCAAGGGCCGCGACCGCCTCGACGCCGACGAGACCGGCAACCTGCTCGGCGACCTCATGCCGAGCGGACCCGAACTGCGCAGCAGCTTCGAGGACGTCGAACTCGACCTCATGGCACCCCGCGCCGGAAAGTCCACCGGCATCGCCATCCCGCGCGTCCTGCGCGCCCAGGGCGCCGTCGTCCTCACCTCCAACAAGTCCGACGTCTACGCCGTCACCCGGGCCCAGCGCGAGAACGCCGGCACCGTGTGGACCTTCGACCCCCAGGGCATCGCCCACACCCCGCGCGGCATGTGGTGGAACATGCTGGAGGAGTGCCGCACCATCGAAGGCGCCCGCCGGCTCGCCGGCCACTTCGTGGCATCCGTCAACGACGACGCCTCCAAGAAGGACTTCTGGATCTCCGCCGCCCAGAACACGCTCACCGCCCTGTTCCTGGCCGCCGCGCGCGGCGGCGCCTCCGTCCAGGACCTCCTCGCCTGGCTTGCCGACCCGGCCGACCGCACCCCCATCGACCTGTTGCGCGATACCGGACTGGACGCCATGGCCGAGCAGTTGCAGGGCACGGTGCGCGGCGCGGTGGAGACCCGCGACGGTATCTACGAGACCGCGCGCCAGACCGTCTCCTGCCTCCTCGACCCCGAGATCCTCGCCTGGGTCGCACCCGACCCCGACCTGCCCGAGTTCCGTCCCGACCGGCACGTCGCCGGACGCGACACCCTCTACCTGCTGTCCAAGGACGGCGGCGGCTCCGCGGCGGGCGTCATCGCGGGCCTCGCCGACGCCACCCTGCGCGCCGGAGTCGTCGCCGCCGAACGCATGGGCGGCCGCCTGGACCCGCCGCTGACCGCGGTCCTCGACGAGGCGGCCAACGTGTGCCGCATATCCGATCTTCCCGACCTCTACTCGCACTTCGGCTCCCGCGGCATCAACGTCGTGACCCTGCTGCAGAGTTACCGCCAAGGCGCCCGTGTGTGGGGCGAGGCGGGCATGGACGCCCTGTGGAGCGCGGCCACCGTCAAGCTCCTCGGCGCCGGTCTCGACGACGCCGACTTCGTCCAGAAGATCTCCACCCTCGTCGGCCAGCACGACGTCCGCACCCCGAGCGTCTCCCGCAGCCGCGACGGCACATCACGCTCCTACTCCTACCGCCAGGAAGCCGTCCTGCCCCCCGACAGGATTCGCGCCCTCCCGAAGGGCACAGCCCTCCTCCTGGCCACCGGCGTCCGCCCGGCCCTGATCAGACTCCGCCCGTGGTTCAAGGAGGATGACGCCGGAGTCATCTCGGCGGCAGCGAAGGCGGAGGAGGCAGCCATCACACGGCGGGCGGTGGCCAAGCTGAGCGGCGCGGTCACGGCCGTCGAGGTCATGAACGTCGACAAGGAGTGACGTGGCGGGGGTCCAGAAGGGTCACTCGGCGAGGCGGCGCTTCCACCAGGGATCTGTCGGTGGTGAGAACGGATCTGGAAGGGTTCGTGCCAAGAAGCGGTCGTCCAGGACTGCGACCGGCTGCTGCACGGCGCGGCTCCAGCTCGGAAGACGAGTGACCGTCCGACGGTAGGCAGCATCAGCCCTCCGAACTCACCTACGAAACCATCACACCGCACCGCCTCCCCACGTGGCACGCCGCACAACGGCCTCTGCCGGGCCCCGGCGGAAACGGGCGACGAGCGGCGCACTGACGGCCACCTGCACCCCGTACAGCACCACACACCCCGCCACCGCCCCCGCCGCGCCCACCCGGTCGTACCACCCCAGGCCGACGCCGGTGAAGACCCCGCACAGCACGAGCGACTGGGTCAGATAGTGGGTCAGCGACAGCCGCCCCGTCGCGGCGAGCACACCGGCACCCCGGCCCCCGCCGCCGCCCGGGCGTGACAGCCACAGCAACAGCCCACAGGCATACGCGGCCGTCAGCACTGGCCCCGTCACCGCACCCACCGCATGACCGACGTAGAACCATCTTTCGTCCAGCGGCCCGTTCGTACAGACCGCGGTCGTGATCGCGCCCGCGACCCCGAGGGGCAGACAGCGCCGTACCGTCGCGCGCAGCCGGCGCCGGTCGCTTCCGTACCGTTCCAGCAGCCGGAGTCTGGCCGCCGCCAGGCCGGTGAGGAACGCGGCGAACACCTGCGGGGCGTACAGGAGATCCGTGGCGAGGGCGGTGGGCAGCGCGTGCAGGTGCGCTTCGATCACCGACCGAGCGTCGCCCCGGTAGGCCGCGACGGTTTCGGCCACCGCGGGCCCGTGCGGCGGGGTGGGGGAGGGGCCGTTGGCCAGGACGGTCAGCAGTCCGTACGACAGGAGCATCAGCGACAGCACCACGACGAGCGCCACCGCCGCGCGTACCGCCAGCCGTGCGGAGGCCTCGCGCAGGGCGTACAGCGGCAGCGCGAGTGCCGCGTACGTGGTGAGGATGTCACCCGGGTACAGCAGCACGGCGTGGAGCAGGCCCAGGCTGAACAGCGTTGCCGTACGCCGTAGATGGCGCGGTCCGAACGCCGCATCCTCCGCCCGGCAGCCACGCATCTGCTGGACGAAGGCATAGCCGAACAGGAACGCGAACAGCGGATAGAACTTCCCCGCCACAAAAGCGCTCACCAGCCAGGCCACCACCTGGTCGAGCGTCCCCGCGGCCGGGCCGTCGCCGTACACGGTGTAAGGCCCCGCCATCAGCAGCGCGTTGACGCACAGCACTCCTGACAGGGCGAATCCGCGCAGCACATCGGCTTCCGTAACACGCGCCACCGACTGCGTCTGTAGGCCGGTCACCGTCCACCCCGCAACGCGGCTGTCCCGAAAGCGATCGTCGCCGCCGCGAACCAGGCCATGGCCCGGGCAGGCACCCGCCGCCCCGCCTCCCGTACGCCCAAGGCCAGGCACACGGCCCCCGCCGCCGCGCACCACACGCTCAACGTCGACTCGTCCGGCATAAAAGGCGATGCCCCTTCCGCGATGCCGGGAGCACAGGTGGGCCCCGGGGTGTCCGCCATCGCGGACACAACGGGGGATGGCCCTCGGCGGTTCACGTCCGGGGCGTTTCCCGGCGGATCCGTCCCCGGGTGAACCCGGCCGTCGACCTCGCCGTTGTGTGCGGTGTTGTGCAGCCCGCGGCGCAGAGCGCGCTCTCCGCACCGGCCCAGGAGCCCTTCCCCGTATGAGACGCAAACCGATGACGAGGCACAGGCCACGGACCGTGGTGCTGGGCGGCCTGCTCTGCCTTCTGGCCGGCACGACGCAGCCTTTCGCCCAGGCCGTGCCTCGCCCCGACAGGCCGCAGACCCTCGCAGAGGTCCGTGCCGAGCTGGAGTCGCTCTACCACGACGCCGAAGTCGCGACCGAGGAGTACAACGCGGCGGGTGAGGACGTCGCGGCCCAGGAGAAGAAGCTGAACGTGCTCGGCGCCCAGGTGGAACGCGCCGATGCCAGGCTCGTGCGGCTGCGTGCCCTGGTCGGGGCGGCCGCACGCGCCCAGTACCGCGGCGTCGGCATGCCCGCCGAAGTGCAGTTCGTCTTCAGCCCTGATCCCGAGCATGCCCTCGACGCCGCAGGTCTGGCCCGGCAGGCCCAACTTGGCACCGACCGGCAGCTGGTGGCACTGGTGGAGACCGAGAGCCGGCTGAAGTCGAAGGCGGAGCAGGCGGCCGAGGAGCTCGACGGCCTCCGGGAGATCCAGCGGACCCGCGACACGGCTCGGGACAAGGTCACCCAGCGGATCGCCGCGGCCCGCACACTCGAAGCCCGGCTCGAGGCCGACGAACTGAAGAGCCTGGCCGCACTGGAGCAAAAGGGCGCTGCCAAGGCGCAGGCCGCATGGCTGAAGACGGGTGTCCTCGACGGGGTGGGCACGAAGGCGAGCGCGGATGGCACGAAGGCCGTCGCCTATGCCACGGATCAGCTCGGCAAGCCGTATGTGTGGGGTGCCGAGGGGCCGGACTCCTTCGACTGCTCCGGCCTGACCTCCCAGGCCTGGCTCGCTGCCGGCGTGACCATTCCCCGCACCTCGCAGGAACAGTGGAAACAGCTGAAGCGCGTCGACATCAAGGACATGCGGCCCGGGGACCTGATCATCTACTTCGACGACGCCAGCCATGTCGCCCTCTACGTCGGCGCGGGACGCATCATCCACGCGCCACGGCCTGGACGGACGGTCACCGTGGCCCCTGCCGCGTCGATGCAGATCCTGGGCGTCGTGCGCCCCGATCCGCAGGCGCAGGCGGCGAAGGGGGAGGGGAGCACACCGTGACGGCGTCAGGTGGCGGGCAGGAGAGCGAGAGCTCGAACGTGGCCGCCCAGGCGGCGGTCGCCGCCGGAGGCTGCGGCTGTCTGGCGATTCCGGTCGGAGGCGTCCTCGCCGTCACGCTGATCATCATCGTGGGCGGCCTCGGTGTTGTCCTCATGCCGCTGGTGATTCTGATCATGTTCTTCAGAGGGCTGCTGCCCGCCGACTTCGGTGGGATCGGCGACGATCTGACCCCGGTGGAGCGCATCTGCGAGGACTTCGAAGCCGCACAGAACACTCCTCCGGACGAACTCGCCACACGGGCACAGCAGATCGCGCTCGGCGACGGCCTCGGCACTCTGGAGATCACACCGTCCAGCTCCAGCAGCCCCGCGCAGCCCTGCACCGTTCCCGCAGATCTCTACGACTCCATCGTGGACGCCGGATCGGTCTGCGACGTGATCGGTCCCGTCACCGTCGCCGCGCAGATCCAGTACGAGACGGGCTTCGACGCCGACTTCGTGGGACCCAACGGCGCCCGAGGCATCTCCCAGGTACCGACCGACGTCTTCGAGCGCCTCCACAAGGACGGAGATCCGCTCGACGCCAAGGAGTCCATCAAGGCTCAGGGGGCCTACCTGTGCGAACTCGCCGAACAGGCGCAGAGCCTGATCGACGCGGGCGAGGCCACGGGTAGCGTCCTCGACCTGACCCTTGCGGCCTACGACGTCGGCATGGACAACGTACGCAAGGAACACGGCGTCCCCGCCACCGAGGAGGCGCAGAGCTATGTCGTAGGCGTGCGGACCTGGTTCGCCTCCATGGAGGGCATCGGCCCACCCCCACGCACCATGCCCGAGAGCCCCGGCCTCAGGGACACCTGACCCTGTCGCGCCCCGGGGGTGAACCGGTCGACGCAGTCCCGCGTTGTGTCGAGAAATGACCACGAGAGGATGCCGAGATGGCCGACCCGCCGGACAGCACGAGCGACTGGCTGCCAAGAGAAGCCCTGGTCGCGGCCTTGCAGATCCTGCTGATGGACGCTCCACGGACGCCTGACGGGAGGCCTGATACCACCAAGATAGACATATCCGGTGATGCACTCCTGGCCAGAGCCCGGCTGCTCGACGAGCGCAGTTCCTACGAGGGAATCGCCGACCTGATCAATAAGGGTGCCCTCGTGCCCAGGGGCACGGATGCGGAACAAGGCAGGTTTCGGCTGGATCTGACGTTGTACGCGCTCACCCCGGAGAGCCGGGCCAATCTGGTGAAGAAGCAGAGCTTTTCGCCTGACTTCGAGGGGCTGATCCATTACGCAGCCAATCTCCCTGCACAAGTGGAAGCTGAAGCTCAGATGGCCGCAGCGCGTGCCGGATCTCTCGACGGACGGCCCGGCGATCGGCGAGGCCGTGGCACGAGGGAGCCTGTGGCGTGGGTCCGCCCGCGAGGTCCACGCGGACCGGGCGCCGAGAACCCGTCGCCCTCGCCTGCCGGTTGGCTGTCCGGACAGCGGCCCGGCACGACGCAGACGAGCCGTTCCCAGGGGACGACCCGGGGATCCGACCAACAGCCGGTGGCACCGCGGAACCAGGCTGGGGCACCCGTTCACCCCACAGCGGCCCGGATCATCGACCAGGACGCCGCCGCCTACGCGAGATACCTGGACGCTCAGGCCATCTCCTCTCCGCCGGTGCCGATACAGCCACCGACCGTGGCGGCGGCCGCCGCCATACCCGTAGGACACACCCACCTCAGGCAGGGGCCTTTCGCGGGTCCGCCCATGCCACAGCCCCCCGGGGCCGCCGCCGGACAGGCTCGCTTGCAGGGGCATGCCGCCAACGCCGGCCTCCTCGGCGTGAGTCCTGTACCCCAGGCCAGGTTCCTCTTGCCGCCCGGTGTCGGCATGAGCCCTGCGCCGAGCACACGGAACCATGAGGCGACCGCCGCTCCGCGTGCCCTACCACCGAGGGACGACAGCCTCGCCGGTTCCGAGCAGCAACTGGCCAGGCTGAGGAAGGCTCAGCGCAGTAACAGGCCGGGGGGAGGAAGAGCCCGGTAACTCCGGAGTGCCGCAGAAGCGGCCCGGCATGGGTGTAGCTCTTGACGACTGCTTCCAGTTGGCGCAGTCGTCAAGAGCTACACGTCAGATGTACCGGCCGGCCGGCCGTCAGCGAGCGGGCCCCTTGCCCTTTCGGCTTGTTGCCGTGCCGCGGCCGTGCGCGTGCGTGGAGGTGGAAGCGACCGGCTGCGAGCTTGTGGGCCGGGTCTGCTGAGGGCTGTAGGCGGCCGCCGGCATGCCGACATGCCTGGCATTCGGCATGGCGTAGCCCATCTGCTGCTGCGGGTAGAGGGCCGCGGCAAGAGTGCGCGGCGGGTAGGAATGGGTGGACGGGGCGGAGTTGGACTCGGAGTCGTACACGGAAGGCAGGCTCCCCGAAACGGGCTCGTAGGCGTTGCCGTATCCGAGCTCCGGGTTGATGCCCGCGGCGTACATGCCCTGGTGATGAGCGGGGTCTGCGCTCGCCATCGCGCGGCGGTAACCCTGTATGCCCAAGTCGGTTCCGACGACAAGGGCGTTGAGGGCAATTCCCGTGAGGGTGAGGCCTCTTGCTGTCGACGTTTCTTGCTCTACGGAGGCAGCGGCGACGTTCGCAGCCGCCGACGCCACTCGACCGGCTGTCAAAGCGGTGTTGGCGCCGTTGATGGGGGCTCCAGCTCGATATTCTCGGGCAGCCGCGGCTACGTCCAGGAGTGTGTAGCCCACTTGGACGCCGGCTCCGACGATCTGAGTGGCTCTCGCGGCTGTGCTTTGGGTGGCGAGGGTACTTGCCCCCTGCATCACGATCGGTAGGAACTCACCTGCGGCCTTCGCCAGAAGGTCCCAGTTGTCCCTGACCCATCGGCCCGTGCCGTGGTTGTACTTATGGATCACGTGTCCGGCGTTGGGATGTGGGTGAATCGCGTAGAAACCGCGGTTTTGCTGGAGGTACACGCCGTGGGCTCCAGCGGGCAGGTCCGGCGCGTCGTCCGGTACCGGGCGCGACGATCGCTGCAGGCTGGGCTGACTGCGGGCTTGCTCGACCAGGTCCACGCTCTCGTAGGAGGCGTTGCTGTTGCCGCTGTCGTGAGAATGGTCGCTGGAGTACTCGTCGTTCTCGCGCCGTTGGCGACTTGGTCCAGGCATGGTGTGAATTCCCTCCTGATGAGGTGGCTAGATCTCAGGTGTTTGCGTCTCGGTCGCGATCGTGATGTCAGGTGCGAAAGGGTCCAGCGTTTCGACCGACGGCTGACTCTTGGGCCGGTGCTTTCCTTCCTTGCAGCCGGCGAATGGCCCCTGTGGGTCTCGTAGTGCTTCCATCACCGGTGACAAATGGTCGCGATGCCAGACAGCGGGTCCCGCCATGTCCGAGCCGGGGCCTGTCAGGGCTCCCCAGGCCATCCACAGTGCGTGCAGTCGGGCGACTGCCTCGGGGTGCTCCCACCAGGTCGGGCACCAGGGAGCTGCGGAGGTGGCTTCTCGGCCGTAGACGGGCAACAGGACATGGTGGGTCCACAGCGTCAGCAGGCGCAGTGCGCCGACGTACGCCGGGCCCTCCAGGTAGAGAATGAACCTCGGTGCCTCAGCAGGTTCGTTCTCGTCGGGTACTTGAGCCGTCTCCGTATCGCGTTCCCGCGCGGGTTCCATGCTGTGTCCCCCTCGGTCGTGATGGATGGCAGCGGCTCAGGCTGTGCTGTCCTGTGCGCCGTACAACGGCGGGGCGCTGCGGTCGGTTCAACCAGTCTGGGAACCACTGTCGGTGGCGATCCTGGCTCCCCGACGGCCGGGTCAGGCATAGACGGTCAGTTGCAGTGTGGGCATCGACGTCCAGCCTCGGGGTTCGAGGCAGATGCGCGAGATCGGCATCCTCCGCGCGGCGTCGGCGAGGACTTCTTCGATGCGTCGCTGCTTCCAGGCCGGCAGGTAGAGCCAGACGATGCTGTGCCAGACAACGGTGTGAACGGACGGATCGGAAGGGCCGGCCAGCTGTTCTTCCAGCCAGTCGACGGCGTCGGCCTCGTCCACTCTGAGCGGCGAGTTGGCGGCCACCTCCAGAGCCTCTTTGAGTTCAAGCCGGTCGATCTCTCGTTCGTGCGGGAGGAAGGACTGAAGGATCAGAGCGTCATGGGGGTTGCCGGGGTCGCGAGGAAGGAGATCGCAACCGGCCCGTGCGACGATCTGCAAGGCACCGGGCGGGCGTCCGCGGCTGGTGAGCCGCACCGGTGAGTCGGGGTCGCCCCACTCCCAGCCGTGGCCGTACCACCGGAATCGGTCCACCATCAGATTGATACCTGCTGCGGCCCCGATCTCCAGCAGTCGTACTCGTGGGGCGCCCAGCATTGTCAGGCCGGTCAAGAGTGCTTCGGCACGCTGCGGCTGGTGTTGCTGGACCGGACGTGACAGCGCCGTTCCTATCTCGGTGGGATGCTCCTGCACAGCCTGGACGAAGAGTTCCCATGCACGACGCATATAGCTACTGTCAGTTGCCCCGGTGAGGTGGTCCCGCAGGTGAGCGGAGAGTTCGGGTGCCTGCCCCTTGAGGACGAGCCAGTGCACGCCGGCGAGCAGTCGGATGCCGAACAGATCCTCCGTGACAGTGAACTGACTTGCGACGCTGCGAGCCACCGGCCCGTCGTGCTTGAAGTCGTTGCTGAGACAGGCTGTGAAGTGGGCAGCGATGGGCGCTGCTTCGGCCAGTGCGGCAGCAAACATATCCAGGTTGCGCAGTTCTGCGGCGGGGATGGTCACTTGGCGCTCTCCAACAACGGTACGCGGCCGGATTCGACCGAGGTCTCGATCAGCCAGTGGATGGCGTCGCGATGAGGGGAAGGCGGGGCCAACGCTTGCAGGAGTGCGTTCAGTCGCCGTCCTATGACCGCGAGGCGGGCGTTATAACCCTCGGCGATGTCAGCGCGCCGCATGGTCTTCCATACGGCCCTTCGTGCTGCGGGCTCGGCACGGCAACGTTGGTGCCACGCTTTGAGGCGGTCGGCGTCCTGTCCTGGGAGGTGTTCCAGCGCATAGGCGAGCAGGAGCGTCATGGTGGCGTTGGCCAGATCTGTGTCGTGCTCAGGATCCTGCGCCGCACGATCGTTGGCGCACTGACGCAGTACCCCGAAGAGCAGGCCGAAGGCTCGCCAGCCACGAATTCCCTCGCCTTGGATGCCTGCCAGGGAAGCAGCCATCACTGCGTCTCTGCCGTATGGCGCCCCTGTCTTGCCGGCGTAGCTTTGAACGACGTCTCGCCACCGCGGGGTGGAAGCTTGGGTGACGTCCATCAGTTGCCCCTCGGCGCAGCGCAGATCACCTTGGGTCAGTTCGTTGATCCAGAGTGTTTTCAACCGCGGGTGGAGGTCGGCCCGGTCGATGAGCGTGCGGGGCAGAACGGTGAGGCAGGTGGTTGCTGCGATGCTTGCCTGGGCGGCGCTCAACTGGGTCTGCTCTGGGTCGAATTGCCCATCGACCAGATCGTCCAAGGTCTCAGCTCCCGCCCACCAGGCGACGGACAGGGAAGAGACGGGGATGGCGGGAGCTGGATTGCCGGTCAGCGCGGCGAAGACAGCAAGGGGCAGTGCTCTGGCCAGGTTGGTGGTCGGAGCATGGAGCGTGACCAGTCGACTGACGGCGTCCGCGAGGGACGGGCTGTTGGTGCACAGATCCGCTGTGTTCTGGGCCAGCGTGGTCAGCGCGGCTTCCTGCGTCGCGAGCAGGTGTTGGTAGGTGGAGGTTATGTCCCTGACGGGAACGGGCACGGCGGCGTCCTGACTCCTCGGGGCGGCTAACGGGCGGGCGAATAGCGGTCGCCGCATTCGCCCGCCCATGCGTTCTGCTGTCAGCAGGAGTTGGCGGGATTCTGGTTCGAGCCATCGAGGACGACCTCGTAGGGGCGCGCGCTGTCTGATTGCGGAGTTTCCTCCCAAGTACCGCCGACGAGATCCTCAACGGCATCCAAGGTTGCTGTCGTGCTCATGCTGCGCTCCTCCGGTTGGTAAGGGAGTCGTCATCCTTGTGGCGTGGGATGGACAACGAATGGGCGGGTGATGGACGCACAACTGCCGGACTGGCTCTGCAGCTGCAGCCCGAGCCATCGCCAAGTCATCGGATGTCCATCACCGGCGTGCAGTGTGCTCACAGGCCTGCGCGACTGCGCAGCCGTGAGAAACCAGAGAAAAGAGGACTGTTATGCAGAGCGGTGAGGTGATCGAGAACACCGAGATCCTTCTGACCGGGGACTGGGTCGACGTCGTCAGCCCCGAGCAGGACGATTTCGATGCTGTGGTGGTGCACGGACAGGCCTGCCCCGGCACGGGTTACCCCTCCAGCTGATAGGAATGGATACCAGAGCCCCCTCCGCCGAGGGGGCTCTGGGTAAGCGTTGCGATGACACAAGCGATACACGCACGGGAAATGACCATGAGTTTCCGGGCACGCGGGCGGCGCAGCGATGTGATCGCCGCGGTGCGGGGCGTCGATCTGGACATAGATCTTGGTGAGATGGTCGGTTTCCTCGGTCCCAACGGCGCTGGGAAGACCACCCTCTTGCGTATGCTGGCCACTCTCCTACGCCCCACGGCAGGGTCGGCCACAGTTCTTGGCTTTGATCTGGTGAACGAGCCCAGGATGGTGCGCCGTCACCTTGGCTATGTGAGTCAGCAGGGCGGTACCGATCCCCGCAGTACCGTGCGAGAGGAACTGACGCTCCAGGCCAGGCTGCATGGTCTGAGTCCGTTGGACAGTAGGGTCCGAGTCGCTCAGCTTCTGGACGACTTCGCACTCGGCGAGGCTGCGGAGAAGCAGTGCGGCACCCTCTCCGGAGGGCAGCGCCGTCGGGTCGACATCGCGCTGGGGTTGGTGCACCGGCCCGACATTCTCATTCTGGACGAACCGACCACCGGCCTTGACCCACGTAGTCGGGCCGCGCTGTGGGGTCACATCAGGATCATGCACCAGCAGTCGGGTACGACGGTTCTGCTGACCACTCATTACCTTGAGGAGGCCGACGCCCTCGCCGATCGGCTGCTCATCATCGATGACGGTGTTGTTGTCGCGGACGGCAGTCCGGCCGATCTCAAATCCCGCCTCTTCGAGCACCGGATAGTGATGGGTGTTCCTGCCTTCGGCCGTGTCGCTGCGCGAAAGCTGCTCGCGCGGATGCCCGGTGTGTCCGAAGTGGTCGTTGAAGGCGCGCTGTTGGAAGTACGGACGGCCCACGCCGAGCAGCTTCTCCCGTACTTGATGTACGCGCTTCACGAGGCTGCTGTACCCGTTGATTCCGTTCGTGTCGGCCATGTGACGCTGGACGATGTCTTTGCCGCTCTCACCGGCCGCACGTTGGGCGATGCCGCCGTGAACTGACCTTTCTGCCGCACGCCGTATGAAGGAACGACCGACGATGCTGACACATGTTCTGCTGGTGGCTGGTCGAGAGATCTCCCATCGGATGCGGTATCCCTCCTGGGCCCTGATGGAGATCGCTCAACCAGTGCTGTTTCTCTTCTTCTTCGGCCCCCTGCTGACGCAATTCGTGCGTCATACGCCGGGGTTCCCGCCGGGTGACAGCTGGACGATCTTTGCTCCCGCTCTGATGATCCAGATGGTGCTGGTCGGCGCCTCCACTGTCGGTATCGGCCTGCTGACCGAGCAACGCGGCGGAGTACTGGAGCGCTTCCTCGTCACGCCCATGCACCCGGTCTCCCTCCTTCTGGGCAAGGTGCTGATCGTGACGATGACGACGTTGATCCAGTCCTGCTTGATCGTGTTGATCTGCGTCGCCGCGTTCGATCTGAGGGTGCCGCCGGCGGGTCTCGTCGCCAGCCTGCTGTTGGTGGCACTCCTGGCTGTGGCGCTGGCATCGACGTCGTACGCTGTCGCGCTGCGCGTGCCTGACCAGAACACACTCCCGACCGTGATCAACGCGCTCCTTATGCCATTGCTCTTGCTGTCAGGCTCGTTCCTGCCGATCACCGTGGGGCTGGCACCTCGGTGGCTGTACGAGGCGTCGCGTCTCAACCCGGTTGCCCATGTCATGGATGCAACGCGTGCGTATTTCCGTGGCGACTTCGCGGCGGCCTCCTCCTGGACGGGGGCGGTGTGCGCGATGGGTTTGGCGGTGGGCGCGATGGCCTGGGCTGTCGCGTCCTTCCGGAAGCTGAGCTGAGCCCAGGGTCACCGGTGGTGGTCAGAGGAGATGTCACAGGTGTCGAGCCCTGGCCCGTCAGCGCTGAACCGGTGGGCTGCCGCTGCCAGCGGATGGGCGGACAACGTCTCCACGCGGGTGACGGCGGCCGCCAACGCCAGAGGAAGCCCCCGGCACCGGTCGATGATCGCCTGGGCTGCTTCGGGTTCGGCCGTGAGGCGCTGGGTCCCGAGTCGTCGCATGAGGTAGGCGTGGCTTTCCGCGACAGTGAACGGCTCCAGGGGGACGGGCAGTGTGTGATCGCCCGTCAACCCGCCCAGATGGCTACGGCTCGTCGTGATCACCAGCGTTCCGGCTGTGCGGGGCAGGAGAGGCTTGACCTGGCTTGCGGTGCGGGCATCGTCCAGCACCAGCAGCATGCGCCTGTCGGCCAGAACCTGCTGGAACAGCGGGGTGAGGGCATCCGGGTCCTGGAGCGACTCCGGTTGCGTACCCAGAGCTCTGAGGATGCTCCGCTGTGCCTGGTCGGCGCTGAGCGGAAGTCGCTCTTGATCGGATCCGCGAAGGTCGACGAGGATCCGTCCGTCGGGGTAGTGGTCGGCGACACGGCGGGCGACGTGCAGGGCGAAAGCTGTCTTGCCGATACCCGCGATGCCCGAGACGGTCAGGATTCTGGTGCCCTTCCGCTGCGCGCCGGAGCCGGTGAGGAACTCTTCGACTCTGCGCAGGTGAAGCTTCCGTCCGATGAAGTGGTCAGACCCGGCCGGAAGCCCTTCGTGCAGAACATCAATGGGAATGGCCCGCGAAGGGCGCGCCGTCGACGGCACCGTTCGTACGCCGGGCGTGGGCCTGGGGGAGGTGCCGACGGCGGGCAGCAGCTCGGGGTCCGCCCTGAGGATCCGCTGATGCAGAGACTGCAGTTTCGGCCCTGGCCTGATGCCCAGTTCTCGCGCGAGCTGATCTTGCACGTCGCTGTAGGTGGCGAGCGCGGCAGCCTGTCTCCCCGACTGGTAGAGGGCCCGCATCTGCAGAGCGCGTACCCGTTCGTCGAGTGGATACCGGGACACCAGCCGCGCCAGCTCGTACGCGACCTCTGCCCCGGCACCCAGGCTGAGCTCTGCGGCCATCCTGTCCGTCTCGGCCGTCAGGCGGAGTTCATGCAGGAAATGCTGACTGCTCGCTGCCCATTCGCTCTTCAGGCCTGCGAGCGCGTCGCCGTGCCACAGAGCGAGAGCATCAGCCAGCTCCAAGGCGACATCCTTGGTGCGGTCCGCTCTCCTGGCGACTTCCGCTCGCGCCACCATGGTCTTGAACGCCTGCAGGTCGCACGTGTCCGGGCCCGTGGGGAGGCAGTACGCGTCCCCCCTGGAGCGGATCACTGAACGGGCTGAGGGCACGGCGGGTTCGAGTGACTTGCGTAGGCGGTAGACGTAGGTGCGTATCGTGCCCATGGCCGAAGCCGGACAAGGGTCGCCCCATACGGCGTTGACCAGTGAAGAAGCGGGCACATAGGTGCCCTCCGCGAGGATCAGGGCGGCCAGAACGGTCTGTTGCTGAGGAGAACCGAGGTTGATCTCGGCGCTGCCCTTCCAGGCGCGGACAGGTCCCAGAACCATGAAGCGGAACTGACTGGTCAAGAAGATCCTCCAACCTCTCGGACTGCAACCGAGTCTGTAGGGGGCGCTTGAGGTCTACTTGCGTGATGGCCGCCGCCAGTACTGGCAGCGGCCATCACGCTTCCGCACCGGGTCTACGGCGACCGGTCAGGCGGGCGCTCCCTTGCGAGCCGCTGTGGCCAGCGCCTTGAACTCGTCCCACCGCACGTCCGGCCGGGCCAGCCCGCGGCGTTCCAGGTACCGGTCGCTGGCGCGCCTGGTCTGCCGCAACACCTGCACGGCCTCCTTCCGGCGCCCCGAGCCCATCGGCTCCACCACCTTCGCCGGGACCAGTTCCCAGCTCTCCCCGGCCTTGCGCAGTTCCCCGCGGACCAGGGTGTTGGTCATGTTGTTCAGCAGTTCGTCGTGCCGGTGGACCAGCAGGGACGCCTGCCCGGGTGTCACCGCGCAGTCCGCGGGAACGTCGACGAGGTACCCGGTGCCCGTTGCCCTGGGAACGGTCCGCGCCAGCACCGGTGCCCCGGCGGCGTCGAGCGCCGCCAGCACGGCGGAGGGGAACTCGGCGAGTCGGGCGTGCCCCAATGGCGTACCGGAGACGGCCGACGGCGGGAACGCGGGCGGATCCAGCGGTGGCCGCACGATCACCTGATCAGGTGTCACGGTGATCAGCAGCCGCAGGTAGTACCAGCTCATCAGCCGACGCATGGGAAGGGAGACGTAGGCCCGGCTGTGCGGCTGCCGTTCGAAGAGCATCCGCCAGTAGTCCTCGGCGCCGTGAGTGCCCGACATGATGTCGTCGGCGCACTCGGCGTGACCACCGACGAAGATCTGCTGGGCATGGGCGAGACCGCTGCCGGTGGGGTCGGAGAAGAGCAGGGCGACACGGCCGTCACGGCGCACGTTCAGCGCCTTCTGCGCGAACGCCAGGGACGTGGTCACCAGGAACGTGCCGTCCTTCTGCCGGAGCGTCGCGGTCGGCCAGACGAGGGGAGCGCCGGTCCGGCCCAGGGTGACGAACTCACAGGTGCGGTAGGCGTCCAGCACATCGAGCGGGGCCGCTTCGAGAATCGTCATGTCCTTCACTCCCCGCCCAGCGGGCCGCGCAGGGTGCGGCAGAGGGCCGCGTACTGGCGCCGGCCGACGGTCCGCCACAGCAGACGTCCGAGCAGCGGGGCCCGGCCCAGGAAGAAGGCCCGCTCCTCGGGTGTGGCGTCCTCGAGGATGGCGCCGAGCGCGATGAGGCGTCGGTTGTTGGGGATGGATTCCATCCCGCGTGCGCCCAGGAGGTCCCACTCGGCGACCGTGAGGTGCTCGGACACGAGGGGAAGCACCGACTCCTCCTCCTCGTCGAGGTGTTCGACGAGCGCGTTGCGGTGTGCGTCGAGGGCCAGCGCCAGTTCCTCACCGGCGACGCTGTCCGTGGTCCGCTCCCACTCGGGCAGCCACTGCGTCACGCCCGTCAGGCTTTCGTCGATGCGCAGGTGCTGGAGTTCCATCCTGGTGACGAGGGCGTCGTCCTGCACGCAGCGGGCTCGCAGCAGCGGCCAGAGGAGTTCGTCTTCCAGCTCGTGATGGTTGTGCAGTCCCGCCACGTACTCCCGGATGTGACCGGCGACGACGGGGACACGGGCCGTGTCGCCGTCGGCCACGGCGCGCACCAGGCGGGGAAGGAGTGCCGACTCGCGGCGGAAGACCCGGTGCACCACGACCATCTCGTGGGTGTAGGGCCGGTCGGCGGTCGGGAGGTCTTCGGTCGTACGGCTGGCGAACACGCTTGCTTGCTCCAATGGTTCGGACGCGACGGAGTGGAAAGGGTCACGTCCGTTCAGCCTGCTGTCGCCCGCTTGCCATCGGCTTACTGTTTGCTTGCTGTGCAGCTTGACGCGTCCATGGCGTTTGTGTTTATCGCTTGTTCACAAGAGCGTTCGACCCTCTGGGTAGATTGCGTCGACGTGTTGCGAATGGACCGCTCGGGCGATGACCTCTGCCGCGAACCGATCGTCGTACGCCCACAGGCTAGGCTGGGCTTGTCATGGTCAAAGTAAAAGTGCTCGGATCCTTCCGGATCGAGGTTGACGGCCACGCGATAGACGTGAGCGGGCGCCTTCCCCGGATGCTCCTGGCACAACTGCTGATCGCCCGTGGGACCGTGGTGCCCACGGATCAGATCATCGAGCGGCTGTGGCCGGCAAAGATCCCGCCCAGCGCCCAGGCGACGTTGCACGCGTACGTCGCGCGTCTGCGGCGTGCCCTGGAACCGGAACGGCCCCCGCGGGCCGCCGCGCGACTGCTGGTCAGCGCGCCGTACGGCTATGCCCTCGTCCTGGAACAGGACGCGGTGGACGCTTGGGTGTTCGAGCGGCGCGTCATGGACCGCACGGCGGGGGAGCGGACGCCCCAGGCCGTCGCGGAGCTGGCCGAAACGCTCGCCCTGTGGGGCGGGCAGCCGTACGCGGAGTTCTTGGACGAGCCGTGGACCGTGGGCGAGCGTGCCCGCCTGGAGGAGATGCGCCGAACCGCCCGTGAACGGCTCGCGGCGGCGCGCCTCGGTTCCGGACTCGTGGACCAGGCGCTGGCCGACGCGGACGCGCTGACGCAGGAACAGCCGTTGCACGAGGAAGCTTGGCGGCTGATGGCGCTGGCGCTCTGGGCGAAGGAACGCCAAGGCGAAGCCCTGGGCGCGCTGCGGCGGGCCCGGCGCGCGCTCGACGAGGAACTGGGAGTCGAACCCGGCGCATCTCTGGTGGAGTTGGAGCAGGCTCTGCTGCACCAGCGCCTGGAAGTGCTGCATCGGGCGACGGGCACGGGGGCCGTGCCCGAAGCGCCGACCACGCTCGTGGCCGACCGGCTTCTGGGCCGCGAGGCGGAGCTGGGGGTCCTGGCGGCTGCGGCGGATCGGGCACGGCAGGGCCACGCTCAGGTGGTCCTGGTCTCCGGTGAGGCCGGTATCGGCAAGTCGAGCCTGCTGGAGACGAGTATCAGCCAACTGACCCAGCAGGGCTGGCTGGTGGGGTTCGGGCAATGCCCCGAGACGGACGGCGCCCCGCCCGGCTGGGCCTGGCTCGACATGCTGCCCGGTCTTGCGCGGGTTGCCCCGCCCGGTCCGTATGCCGCAGCGCTGGCGCCGCTGCTCACTCCCGACGACGCAGCCGGTTTCGGGCAGTCCGACGGCAGCCCCGCCCAGCGTTTCCGCCTGCACAGAGCGCTCGTCGGCTGGCTCCGGGAGACGGCCCTGCGCCGCCCTTTGGCGATCGTGCTGGACGACCTGCACCGAGGTGACCAGGAGAGCGTCGAGCTGTTCCTGCTGTGCGCCGAGCAGCTGCGCGACGTACCGGTGCTGCTGGTGGGTTCCTACCGTGCCGGAGAAGGCGACCTGACCGGCGCACTGGCCCGCCTGGCCGTCCTCGCGCCCGCACGGGTGGCCCTCGGCGGACTGTCGCAGGCCCACGCGAAGGAACTGCTGCGGCGCGGCGCGTCCGACATGAGCGATCACGTCGCGGTGGCCTTGGCCGAACGCACCGGAGGCAACCCCTTCTACCTCCGGGAGAGTTCGCTCCTGCTGGCCGGCGAGGGCGAGCAGCAAGCGCTGGCAGCCGTCCCCCAAGGGGTCCAGGACGTACTCAAGCGCCGACTGGCCCTCCTGTCACCCGCCGTCACGGCCGGACTGCGTCTTGCAGCCGTCGCCGGGCGCGAGAGCTCGCTCACCCTCCTTCTCCGCGCCACGGACGACGACCCCGACCGGCTTCTCGACGCCCTGGACGCGGGCGTCACCGCAGGACTGCTCACCGAGCCCCGCCCTGGAACGGTCCGCTTCACGCATGCTCTGGTACGCGACGCTCTCGCCGCCGACCTCACCCATCTGGGGCTGGCCAGGCTGCACTCCCGCCTGGGCAGGGCCCTGATGTCCCTCGGCTCCGACGACGTCGCCGCCACAGCCCATCACCTCCTGCAGGCGGCCCCGGTCGTCACCGCCGACGCCGGGCCCGCGGTCCGCCACGCCCTGCTCGCGGGCGAGCAGGCAGTGCGCCGCTACGCCCCGCAGAACGCCGAGGCCATGCTGAGCGCCGCGCTCGACCTTCTCACCGGCCACCCCGAGGCCTTCGCCGATCAGGATGCCGCCCGGCTGCGAGTGACGGCTCTGGGCCAACTGGTCGACTCCCGGATCCGCATGGGAGCGATCGTCCCGGCGCGGGAGGCCCAACAGGAGGCCGTACGCGTGGCCCGGGCGGAAAGGCAGGCCGACGGCCCCTGCGAGACCCCCGAGGCCGAGCCCGCCTCCTCGCGTACAGACCTGCTGATCGCCGCCTATACGACCTGGACCGAGCCGACCCCCTGGCGGGTGCGCGCCTACGCGGTGTCCGACCCCGAGGCCGTCGAGGAACTGGACATGCTGCTGACGAGCCGGGACCTCACCGACCGGCAACGATGCCTGCTGCTCGACCAGCTGGCCGACGCCCTCGACGACTCCGACCCGCGCGCCGTGGAAGTGGCACTCGAGGCGGTGCGGTTGGCCCGTGCCGCGGGCGAGCCCCGGCTGCGAGGACTGACCCTCACCTCATTGCTGCGCCGGATCGACTGCGACCTCGACCCCGAGACCTACGAGCGGCTCCACCTCGAACTCGCCGAGGTAGCCGCTGCCGCGGACAGCCCCGAGTACTCCTGGATGAGTCACTACATCGCCGCCCGGATCGCCGCCGGCCGCAACGACCCGGCGGAGATGGAGCGCTGCCTCGTCCGCGCGGATGACATAGCCCGCACCTACGAGCTCCAGGGCCTGTTCGCGGTGGCCCGGCTACGGCATTGCATGCTCGCCATGGCACAGGGCCGGTTCGACGAAGCGGAGCGGACTCTGGCGGAGGCGGTGGACGAACTCCGGGCACGAGGAGCCGTCGATCTCAGCGGCCTGGCTGCCCTGAACATGGGCTGCATCCGGGTCCAGCAAGGACGCCTCGCCGAGATGCTGCCCATGCTGCTCGCGGTGTGGGAGCAGTACCAGCCGGTCAACGAGGCTCTCACCGCGCTCTCCCTGTCCGCCGCCGGACGCCTCGAAGAGGCCCGTGCCGTCCTGGACCAACGTGTCCCCATCCAGCGCGACTTCGCCTACGTCGTGCTCACCCAACTGCGCGGTATGGCCGCGGTCGCCTTCGATGACCGCGCACTTGCCGCGGAGGTCTACCAGGACCTGCTCCCCCTGCACAGTCTGGCAGGGGGCGTGAGCAACCTGTCCATGGCCTTCCGGCCCGTCGCGCAGACCCTCGGAGAACTCGCCCAGTACCTGGACCGCCCCGACCAGGCACGCCACCACTACCTCGAGGCGGAGCGGGTGGCCACCGCATGGAACTCCGCGCACTGGGCGGACGCCGCTCGGGCCGCCCTGGCAGTACTGCCGCCGGTGTCCGCGTAGCAGACCGTCACCTCATACCGCAGGGACCCGTTCGACGAGTTCGGCCAGGAACGCGGCCGCGAGTTCGAGGAAGTGTTGCGGTGAGTCGGTCGTCAACTGGAGGTCCACGAGCACCTCGTCGTCGCCGGCCGTGCACATCAGCCTGAGATGGTCGCAGATCTGGCGAACGGTTCCCCGTTGGAACGCCTCTGCGGCATCGGCCCCGGACGCGGTGATCTCCGCGTTGACCCGGAACACCCGGCGCAGGGCCGCCGGGTCACGCCCTGCCCGCTCGGCCGCCTCGGTCGCGACGGCCCAAAGACCCTGGAAATACGGCAGCGGCATCGAGGCCCCCAACCAGCCGTCCGCACGCCGGCCGACGCGCTCCAGCGCCGGCGGAGTGAAGCCGCCCAGCAGCACCGGCGGCCTCGGACTCTGCCGCGGTTTGGGCAGGATCGTCGACTCGGGAATCTGCCACAACGAGCCCGCGTGAACGACAGGATCCGACTGCCATACGGCGTCGAGAACGTCGAGGGTCTCCTCCAGCCGTGCGCCACGGCCGTGCCAGGGCACCCCGGCGGCCGTGTACTCCTCGCGCATCCAGCCCAGCCCGAGCCCCACGTCCAAGCGCCCGTGACTGATCAGATCGAGCGTTGTCAGCGAGCGGGCGAGCAGGAGGGGAGGCTGCCACAGGGCGTTGAGGGTGCTGCTTCCGAGCCGGACCCGTTCGGTGACCGTGGCCGCCACGGTCAGAGCGAGCAGTGGGTCGAGGTGGGTGCCGTACCGCGGCGGCATCGGCTTGCCACTGAGGTACCCGTCGGGAGGGATGATCGGGGCCAGAAGCCGATCGGCTGCCCAGAGGCTGTGGCAGCCGAGCGTCTCCAATGCCGCGCACATCGTGGCGGTGTGGTCGGGGTCGGCGAACGGGCCGAACTGGGGGACGGCGAATCCGATGCGCATCGGTGAGAGTTCCTCGATCGGTACGGGACAGGGCGTGCCTCGGCTTGCCGGAGGTCATGGCGCCCAGTGTCCTGAGCCCCCATTGCAGAACCCTTGTAAAGGACTTGCCCGACAAGAAAATGAACCGGGCACACCCCACCCTCTGACCTGGAGGTCACCCCCGCGGGCTCAGCATCCGTTCCAGCAGATTCCGCGTAGCCCGTTCCACCCGAGGATCGTGGTGGGACGGGTCGTTGAGGGCCAAGGGCCAGTGGAAGGTGCCGGCGACGAAGATCAGGGTGCCGTCGCCGTGTTCGCACAGGCTGGTGTTCTGGACGCGGCGGCCGCGGCCCCCGTCGAAGCCGTCGCCGTAGGGGGACTCCGACAGCAGGGTGCGCCACGCGCCCTTCGGCGGCGGGGCCTTCCTGTCGTGGCCGTCGGCCTCGCCGGCGACCAGGCCGGGTATCTCCTCGCCGTCCTTCAGGCCGGTGCCCGCCCAGAACCAGTGGCCCGGTTCGCGCACCACCAGCGGCACCGGCTCCGCGAGGATGCCGTTGTACTGCACGCCCAGCAGGCCCTGTTCGGCGCGGCCGTGCTTCCTGCCGTGCCGGTCCTCCAGGTCGCGCCAGCGCGTGGTGGGGCCGTGCTCGTCGGGTGCGGGGTCCTTGGTCTGCTTGTAGCAGACGACCTTGCGGGAGGGCACCCCGTCGGACGATTCGGCGACCCGCACATGGAAGTAGATGTTGTTCGCCGCGAGGAACGCCACGTGCGTGCCGGTGGCCACGGCCCGCTCGACGGTGTCCCGCATCGCCTGCGACCAGTACTCGTCGTGGCCCGGGAACACCATCGCGCTGTACCGCCCGGGGTCGACGCGTCCCTCGTGGAGGTCGACGCTCGTGGCGTACGTGACGTCGTGTCCCTCGGCCTCGGCCCAGCGGGTGAACGCGATGTCCAGTTCGGACCAGCGGGGCAGGCCGTGGTCGGAGTAGGGGCGGTCGAACGAGACATGGAACGCCCGGTGGGCGTTGTTTCCGACCACCCCCGGCCTGGCGTACCCCTTGTAGAGGTTCTTGCCGGTGCGGCCGTCCAGCGGCCACTGGTTGTACGCCTGGTACGTGGTGAAGGGGAGGACCACCAGCAGGTCCGAGGCGCGTTCCGGTTCCCGGACGACGAACGGGGTGCAGCTGCGGTGTCCGTCCTCGGCGCGGAACACGGCGAGATACAGGCCGGACACCCAGGCCGGGGGCACGCGCTGGGTCCAGGACGCGGGCCAGCCGCACTCGATGGCGCCCGTACGGGGGTGGGGTACGGGTGTCGGCCGCGGCGTGCCGTGCAGGCGGGGGCTGGTGGTCAGCAGGCGGCCGCCGGTGCCGTCGTAGTCGCCGAGGCGGTAGATCTCGACGCGGAAGGGCTGCGGGGTGCGGACGGAGACGTGGAAGGCGATCGTCTCGCCGGGGCCGACCGAGGTCGTCGACGTGTATCCGTGGATCTGGCCGAGGCGGTCCCGGGTGCTGAGGCGGTCCTCGGGGGAAACGTTCCAGCCGGCCGTGCCGGGGCGGGTGTTCTCGCGCGCCGCCGGGTTGGCGCCCGTGGCGGGCATCTTGCGCGCGGGCCGCGTCGGCCGGGCGGTCGTCCCGGCCTCGAACGTGTACGTCCCGAGCCCGCCCGCCGCCACGGCACCGACCCCGAGCGTGCCGAGGGCCCTGCGGCGGCTGACGGCGGACAGATCGGCGGCGGACAGATCGGCGGCGGCCGGACGAGCTGCGTCGGACATGTGCGTGGTCCCCCCGAACCCGGCACGCGTCCGTACACCCGCTCTTCACCCACCGGTCACGAACGCGTGTGACTGTTGAAGACTTCCACCCAGTCAGAGGGCGATCCGGCACGGTGCGTTGCCTGGGGGAGGGGTGGGATTGCCGCCCGGCCTCAGCCCTCGCATCCCGTGATGTCGTCCTTGCACCCGGGCGCGTCGTCGGTCGGCACCGTGTCGAGCCGCCACATGACCAGGCCGTCGGTGTCCTCGCCCGCGCGGGCGACCCTGGCGGTGAAACGGCTGCCGGCGGGGATGTCGAACCGGTCCGCCTCGCGGTCCCCGCACGTCACCTCCCACTCGCTCTCCACGGCGCCCCGGGCGAGGGTCAGGGTCACCGAGCGGGTGGCGGGCGCCTGGCAGGTGACGTCGAAGGAGTAGGGCCGGCCTCCCGGCGCCTCGAAGGTCCTGTCCAGGCCCGCTTCCAGGTCCGCCATTCCCTCGTCGACGCGCGAGGCGCCCTCGGGTTCCCCGGCGTTCAGGGCGCGCGTGGCGCCCCGTATCGCGTCCTCCTCGTCCTCCTTCCCCTCCCAGGACGGGGCCTCCCGGTGTTCCGGGCGGTCCTGGGAGGAGGCCCGGTCCTGGTGTTCCCCGCACCCGCCCGTCAGCGCCAGGACGGACGCCGTGAGCGTGAGGACGAGGCCCTGGCGGGTGCGCATCGGGGCTCCAGTCAGGTGTCGTGCCGGGTGCCCTGCCCCGGCGGCGGAGTGAGTGTCGACGTGTAAGACGCCAACGGGCTCGAAAGGCTCACTCCCGCCATCCGGTCGTACTCCGCGAGGATCAGCTCCTTGGTGCGGTACGTGCCGTACCGGGTCTCGTCCTTGCGGCGCACGATCGGGAAGGTGTCCAGGATGTACGAGGCGTCCTCGCGCGAGACTCCGTACAGGTGGAGGAACAGGGCGTCGAGCTCCGCGCGGATCACCTGGCGGCGGTCCTCGTCCCAGCGGAACGGGGCCCCGGTGTCGCCCAGTTCGGCCGCGAAGGGTGCCATGTCCCTGGCCGTGTAGCCGAGTTCCAGGGCGCGGGGGACGATGAAGTCGTCGTGTGCCGCCACCATCTCCGGGGTCAGCATGGGCAGTTGCTCGAAGATGAAGAAGTTCAGGTTCACGCCGCCGGCCTTCTGGCGGGCCACGAAGTCGAAGACGAACGACGCCGCGATCGTGTGCAGGGGGGTCCGGGCCTTCGCGCCGCCCGGGAAGGTGATCACCGGCATGCTGTTGCCCACCGCCGCCACCGGCAGCCCGGCGATGATCACCGACCGCTCGTCCGTGCTGCGGCACACATTGCGGAAGCCCGTCAGCCAGCGCGCCCCCCGTGGCAGCGCCGCGTGCACGGCGTTCTGATCCACCCAGTAGCGGGGCAGCACCGTGGCGTCGGCGCTGCGCTTCTCCGCCGGTGTGACGTCCCGGGTCGTGCCGTCCTGCGCGTACGTCGCCCAGCGGTGGTCGTAGTGGTGGAGCATCTTCGCCTCGTACAGCGGGAGCATGCGCTCCGCCCCGCGTACGAAGACGTTCGCCGTCAACTGCCAGCCCTCGCGCTCCAGTTCCTCCCGGGTGTGGAAGAGCGACGAGTCGTTGGACATGTCGAACATGCGCGTGAACGACACCCCCCACGGGTTCGAGCCCTCCTCGACCAGCACGGGGACGCGGCGGTACACGCCGAGCGTGATCTCCGCGTCCCGGCGGGTCCGGAAGACCGGGCAGGTGCCCGTGTTGGGGTTGAGGAGGGTGATCTCCTCCGGGGCGAGCTCGAACGCCTTCTCCGGGTCGTCGAGTTCGGCCGGGTCGTGCAGGAAGAAGGCGAAACGGGCCGCCCTCTCCCGGGCCGCGCGCCCGGTCAGCGCCAGGATGCTGAACTTGAACGAGCGGTGCACGCCCGGGAAGAGCGGCGCCGCGTTCTCGAAGTCGTACAGGGCCGACAGCGCGCCGGTGCTCACCAGGTCCTTGAAGAAGAACTGGGTCGTCGCGTCCGTCGCGATGCCCGTGGGCACGATCACGCCCATGCGGCCGCGCGTGCCGGTCAGCATGCGGTCGGCCTCCGAGAACACCGCGTACGTGTTGATGTCGCCGCGCCCCGTCAGCGGATAGCGTCCGCTGCCGCGCAGGAAGTGGCTCTCGCCCTCCGCCTTGCGCTTCGCCGCCTCGAACTCGGCGTACAGGGCCCGCCCGTCCGGGTCCTCGCGCAGGCCGGCGATCAGCTTCTTGCGGGCCGCCGCGTTCTTCGCCGTGGCGATCGCCGGGTCGCGCTGGGCGAAGAACTCCTGCTCCTGGAGCTTGATGCGTTCCCACGGCGGATTGCCCACCACGCAGTCGAAGCCCCCGGCCCACCCGGTCCCGGAGTCGACTCCCGCCTCGGGGACGGCGAACACCTCGGGGAACTCCAGATGCCAGTGGAAGAAGCCGTACCGCTCCCGCAGCCGCGCGATCTCCTCGTGCGTGGAGCGCGGTGCCGCGTCGGCCGCCGGGTCCTCCAGCGCCCGGAACACGCCCTCGGTCACCGGCAGCGGCGCGTCGGCCGTCTTGCGCCAGACGAACGCCGCGCACCAGGCGTCCGCCACATGCAGGGCCCGTACGTACTCCGCCGACTCCGACCAGTCGCGGTACGCCTCCTCCTGCCGCCGTACCTCGGCGAGCGTGTCGGAGCCGGCGCCGGTGATGCGGCGCAGCCCGGCCGCGAACGCCGCGTTGGCGACCTTTGTCTCCCCGCCGAGGTCGAACAGGCCGCCCTGGCCGCCGTGTTCGAGCCGGTTCTGCTTCTCCAGGGACTTCGCGACCTTCTTGTCGTCGCCCTCGATCGGCTTGAACGCGGCGTCCGGGATGCCGTCCCGCAGCAGCGCCGGAGTCGCCCCGATCAGCGCGTTGCCGTGCTTGATGTGCGCGTCCAGGAATCCCAGCGGCTTGCCCGGCTCCAGCGCCTCCAGCCACAGCGACACCTTGGCCAGCTCCACGGCCATCGGGTTGAGGTCCACCCCGTACACACAGCGGGCCACGACGTCGTGCAGGGCCCGGCGAACGGCGTCGACCGGGGGCTCCGGCAGCCGCTCCCGGACGGCCGCCACGCGCTTGGCGATCCGCCGCGCCGCCGCGACGAGGAAGTGGCCCGAGCCGCACGCCGGGTCGCACACCGTCAGCGCGAGCAGCTCGCGTACGACCGCCTCCGTCGGGTCGGGGCCGCCCGCCTGCTCGCCGCGCTTGACCGCGTCGTCCAGGACCGGGTCCAGCGCGGCGTCCAGAAGCCGTTCGATCAGCGGTGACGGGGTGTAGTAACTGCCGGTCGTCTTTCGGGTGTTGCCCGCCAGCTCGACCAGCTCGAAGGAGCGGTCGGCGGCGCTGTGCCGGGGCACCAGCTCCAGCAGGGACTCGTAGATCGAGCCCAGCTCCTCCGCGTCCAGATGGCGGTAGTCGACCGTACGGCGGCGGCGCGCGCCCGGGTCGCGGACCTGGGAGAGGTGGCGTACGGCCGTCAGCAGGGACTCGTTCGACAGCGACAGCCCGTCCAGCGGGGCGTCGGCGTCCGTGCGGTCGAAGATGCCGCCCAGGCCGGGCAGGCCGAGCTCGGGCCGGCCGCGCTCGTCACCGAGGGCGTCCAGGACGAGTCGCAGCGCCTGGTACAGGTCGCCGTGCGCGGTGCCCCGGCGGCGCCGGGCGTGGGCGCGCAGCCGGGCCGACGAGAAGTACGCGGCGTACCGCTCCCGGGCCCGCTCGCTGGCGTCCGGGCCGTGCAGGACCTGCCGGTCCTCGGCGACGAACAGGAACAGCAGCCGGTAGACCAGCCGCAGCAGGGCCGTGTGCAGGGCCTGTACGTCGAGGTCCGCGCGCAGCGCGCCGTTGTCCGGGTGCCGCAGGAAACCCGTGCCCAGCGCGGTGATCGCCTCCTGCACGCCCCGGCGCAGCTGGTCCAGCGCGCGCGTGCCGGAGGCGATGGCCTCGGTGCGCCACCTCTCCAGCACGCAGGACGAGGGCGCGGCGCCCTGGGCCGTGTCGAAGCGGGAGGCGTGCAGCACCCGGTAGAGCAGCACGAACTCGCTGAACAGCTCGCCGTCGAAGATCGCTTCGAGGTCGAACTCGACGTACGACGCCGTGGCGAGCGCGCTGGAGTCGCGCAGGATCCGCAGCCGGCGGCCGTTGGTCAGCACCCCCCACAGATGGTCCTCGGTGCGGTTCAGGCACTCCTGGAGCATCGACTGCGGGGGGATCGCGCCTGAGCCGGTGGGGCGCCGGTCGAGGTGGGCGTTCCACGGGGCGAGGTGGATGAGGGCGTGGTTCCAGCGGTGGCTGACCGGGAAGCGCCGCTCGGGGTCGTCGTCGGCCGGGATGCCGTCCGCGCCGACCGGGGTGAGCAGGCCGAAGCCCAGCTCGGCGAAGAGGGGTTCCAGCCACTGGGCGATCGCGAGGCCGGTGGGATCGGCGCGGACCTCGGCCTCGGGGGCGGCGGGCAGCCTCTCGCGCAGCTCGCGCCAGGCCGCCTTCAGATAGTCCCAGTGCCGCTCGGCCTCGTCCCGGACGGAACGCGAGCCCACGACGCGGTAGTCGGAGGGCGCGCAGCCCGTGACGTTTCCGCCCTCGGCGATGCGCAGCAGCATGTCGGCGGGGAGGAGGCCGCCGACGGTGTGCACGGCGGTGAAGACCTGGTGGCTGGCTGTGGCGGACATCAACCACGGATCGTACAAGAGGCCCAGATCGGCGACTATGGTTCACATCTGTGAACACCGTGAACCGGCTTGGGCGGCCCGTCAACAGGCCTGGGCTGGGAGCCCAGCGAGCGTTCCGCGACCCGCGCCAGATGGCGGGCCAGGACCTCCCGTGGCTCCGGGGTCAGCGTGCGCAGCGCCACCAGTGCCGTGATCACCACGTCGCACAGTTCCGACTGGACGTCGTCCCAGGTGTGGCTGATGCCCTTGCGCGGGTTCTGGCCCGTCGCGCCGATCACCGCCTGGGCCGCCTCGCCGACCTCCTCCGACAGCTTCAGCATGCGCAGCAGCAGGCCCTCGCGGCCGGCGACCGGCTGATCGGCCTCCAGCCAGGACCACAGGGCGTCGACGGTCGCGAAGAGGTCGGGGGGAGCCGGGGAAGGGGCTTGGTCTGCCATGGCGGCAGCTTGCCACGGGGGTGTGACAGCCCTGGCGCCGTCCTACTCGCCGTTCCCCCTGAACATCGCGTCCTCCTCCTCGAACAGCGCCTCCTGCTCGCCCTCCTTCTCCTCCCGTAGCCGCCGGTTGCGCATGCCCACGACGACGGCCGTCACCGCCGCGGTCGCGCCGAGGGTGATCGGGACCATCCAGCCGCGGTTGACGGCGTGGCCGAGGAGGGCGTCCAGGGAGATGCGCCCCGGCCCCGAGATGGCGAGGCCGGCCGCCGCGAGGCCCAGCGAGGCGGCGTACTCGTAGCCGCCCTCCGCCGCGAAGAAGCCGTTGGGCGCGTGCACGGCCGCCGCGCCCGCCATCGCGCCGGCCGCCGCCGCGCCCGCCGCCGGGGTGGCCAGACCCAGCGCCAGCAGGGTGCCGCCGCCCGTCTCCGCGAGGCCGGCGGCGGTGGCGCTCGCCTTGCCCGGCCGGTAGCCGACGGACTCCATGAACTGGCCCGTCCCCTCCAGGCCGTGTCCGCCGAACCAGCCGAACAGCTTCTGTGTGCCATGGGCGACCAGCACACTTCCGGTCCCCAGCCGGAGCAGCAGCAGGCCCAGATCACGTCGGTCGTAAGAGGTCACGATGTCTCCCGGTGCGGGCAAGAGGAATGGTGTGGACAGCGGAATGGGTGCGGACAGTGGGAACCCCCCTCTCGCCTCTCCACCGTCGCACCGGTTACACCCTCTCGGCCCGCCCGGGCCGCCGTTCGGGTGGCGGGCCCCCGGGAGCGGTGTGAGGCTGGCCGACATGACCATTCAGCCAGCCAGACTCAGCGATCCGGCCGTCCGGTCCTTCGTCACCGCCGTCAACGCCCACGACCGCGAGAGCTTCCTCAAGCTGCTCACGCCGGACGCGACGATGTCCGACGACGGCTCCGACCGTGACCTCGCCGAGTGGATCGACCAGGAGATCTTCACCTCCCACGGCCACATGGAGGTCGAGACCGAGTCCCGGGGCGGCCGCGACCTCGTCGCCCGCTACAGCAACGACGCCTGGGGCGAGATGCGCACCCGCTGGCACTTCGAGGTCGAGGACGACGGCCGCATCTCCCGCTTCGAGACGGGTCAGGCGTGACGCCGGACGCCCCCGCGCGCGACCCCTTGCCCTGAAGCGCACTCCAACTCCTAGCGTCTCCCGGCATGGAGACCACGAGGACTTTGGGACGTTCGGGCATCGAGGTCAGTGCCCTCGGCTTCGGCTGCTGGGCGATCGGCGGTGAGTGGCAGACGCCCGACGGGCAGCCGCTCGGCTGGGGCAAGGTCGACGACGAGGAGTCGATACGGGCGATCCATCGCGCCCTCGACCTCGGCGTCACCTTCTTCGACACCGCGGACACCTACGGCGCCGGGCACAGCGAACGCGTGCTGGGCCGCGCCCTGGGCGGGCGCCGGTCCGATGTCGTCGTCGCCACCAAGTGGGGCAATGTCTTCGACGAGGAGACCCGCACGCTCACCGGCGCCGACGACTCGCCGGAGTACGTCCGCCGCGCGCTGACGGCGTCGCTGAAGCGCCTCGGCACCGACCACATCGACCTGTACCAGTTCCACCTGAGCGACGGCGACCCGAAGCGCGCCGCCGAACTCCGGGACGCCTGCGAGGAGTTGGTGCGTGAGGGCCTGATCCGGGCCTACGCCTGGAGCACCGACGACCCGGCCCGCGCCGCCGTGTTCGCCGAGGGGGAGCACTGCGCGGCCGTACAGCACGCGATGAACGTGTTCCAGGACGCGCCCGAGATGCTCGCCCTGTGCGAGGAGGCCGACCTCGCCGGTGTCAACCGCAGCCCCTTGGCGATGGGGCTGCTGGCCGGGAAGCGCCAAGGGCCGCTGGAGGCCGGTGACATCCGCAACCGTCCGCCGGCCTGGCTCCCGGGCTTCGAGGAGGGCACGGGCGCCGCCGCGGACTGGGTGGCCCGCGTGGACGCCGTCAGGGAGATCCTCACCGGCGACGGCCGTACGCTCGCCCAGGGCGCCCTGGCCTGGCTGTGGGCCCGCAGCCCGCGCGCGATTCCCATCCCGGGCTTCCGTTCGGTGGCCCAGGCGGAGCAGAACGCGGGCGCGATGGCACACGGCCCGCTCACCGCCGAGCAGCTGACCGAGGTCGACCGACTGCTCGGACGACTGCTCGGACGGTGAGCCGAGCGTCCCGAAACGAACCCTCGGACGAACCCCGCGTATGCGGGCAGCCGCCCCTCGGCCCGGCGTGTACCTCGCGGTCCCGCGCGAGGCCCACCCCCATCCGGTGCCGTGGGGCGGCTGCCCTCCCCCCTCGGTATGGCTGGTGTACGGAATCCCCATGTCTCAACTGTGAAGTTCCCGTGGAGGAAATTCGAGCATAGGGTCCCTACCGGCCGCAATGGTCCGGATGGCCAAATTCCGCTTGTGCAGGTTGAGAAGTTGACGGCCCGTGCGCCGCTCAGCCCCGCCCCACGTACGGCATCGCCGTCGCCAGTACCGTCGCGAACTGCACGTTCGCCTCCAGCGGGAGCTCCGCCATGTGCCGCACCGTGCGCGCGACATCGGCGACGTCCATCACCGGTTCCGGCGCGATCTCGCCGTTGGCCTGCAGTGCCCCGGTCTCCATCCGGGCCGTCATGTCCGTCGCCGCGTTGCCGATGTCGATCTGGCCGACCGCGATCCGGTACGGCCGTCCGTCCAGCGACAGCGACTTGGTCAGCCCCGTCAGCGCGTGCTTGGTCGCCGTGTAGGCGACGGAGTGCGGCCGGGGTGTGTGCGCCGAGATCGACCCGTTGTTGATGATCCGCCCGCCCTGCGGATCCTGTTCCTTCATCTGCCGGTACGCCGCCTGCGCGCACAGGAACGCCCCGTTGAGGTTGGTGTCCACCACATGCCGCCACGCGTCGTACGGCAGGTCCTCCACCGGCACCCCGCCGGGACCGAACGTGCCCGCGTTGTTGAACAGCAGGTCCAGCCGCCCGTACCGCTCCCGCACCGCGTCGAACAGCGCGGCCACGTCGTCGGGCCGCGAGACGTCCGCCCGTACGACGAGACAGTCGGCGCCGGGCATCAGCGCCGCCGTCTCCTCCAGGGTCTGCGTGCGCCGGCCTGCCAGCGCCACCGACCAGCCCCCGCGCGTCAGTTCGACGGCCACCGAACGGCCGATGCCGGACCCCGCGCCCGTGACCAGCGCGACGGCCGCCCGTTTGACGTTCTGCTTGGCATTCATGGAGCCGCAGCGTACGGGAGGGTCCGCCATCCGGAACCGATTCATCCGCCATGTGACTGTCGTGTACGTGCCAGCCCGGCGTCGTTCCGGGGTCGCCCCCGGCCACTCCAATGCCTGATGCACCCATCGTCAGGGGAGGACCGGAATGACATCCGCAGCACGCCAGTCCCAGCACACCCCCGAACTGCGCGCCGCCGCCCGCCACCTGGGCCGCCGCCGCTTCCTCACCGTCGCCGGAGCGGCCGCCGCCCTCGCCTTCACGGTGAACCTGCCCGCCGCCGGCGTCGCGGCCGCCGCCGAACTCGACCCGGCGCGCATCCCCACCGACCCCTTCACCCTGGGCGTCGCCTCCGGCGACCCGCAGCCCGGCTCGGTCCTGCTGTGGACCCGCCTCGCGCCCGCCCCCTACCAGCCCGACGGCGGACTGCCCGCCGAACGCGTCACCGTCCACTGGGAACTGGCCCACGACGCCTCCTTCCGCCGCGTCGCCCGGCGCGGATCCACCCTCGCCCACCCGGAGTTCAACCACTCCGTGCACGTCCAGGTCGACCACCTCGACGAGAACCGCGTGTACTACTACCGCTTCCGGGCGGGCACCTGGATCAGCCGCACCGGCCGCACCCGCACCGCCCCCGGCCCCGGCGCGAAGGTCTCCGCCCTCACGCTCGGCGTGGTCTCCTGCCAGCGCTACGACCAGGGCTACTACACCGCCTACCGGCACCTCGCCGAGGACGACGTCGACATCGTCCTCCACCTCGGCGACTACCTCTACGAGTACGCGGTCAGCGGCGTCGGCGGCGCCCGCGCCCACCCCGCCGGCACCGTCCCCCCGGTCTACGGCCACGAGATGGTCACCCTGGACGACTACCGCCTCAAGTACGCCCTGTACAAGTCGGACCCCGACCTGCTCGCCGCCCATGCCGCGCACCCCTTCGTGGTCACCTGGGACGACCACGAGACCGAGAACAACTACGCCGGCGAGACCTCGGAGAACAACGAACCCGCCGAGGAGTTCCTCATCCGCCGCGCCGCCGCCTACCGCGCCTACTGGGAGAACCAGCCGCTGCGCCGCCCCCAGCTCCCCGACGGCCCCGACCTCAGGCTCTACCGCCGGCTCCACTGGGGCCGGCTCGCCCAGTTCGACGTCCTGGACACCCGCCAGTACCGCTCCGACCAGGCCTACGGCGACGGCTGGCAGTTCCCCGGACCCGAGTCCGAGGACCCCGCCCGCACCCTCACCGGCGACGCCCAGGAGCGGTGGCTGATCGACGGCTGGCACCGCTCGCGGGCCCTGTGGAACGTGGTCCCGCAGCAGGTCACCTTCTCGCAGCGGTACAACTCCACGACCCTGCCGTCCAAGGTGTCCATGGACTCCTGGGACGGCTACCCGGCCTCGCGCGAACGGGTCCTCGCGGGCGCGGAGGCCGCCGGAGTCGAGAACCTGCTGGTCCTCACCGGGGACGTGCACGTCCACTACGGCTTCGACATCAAGCGGGACTTCGCCGACCCCGCGTCACGCACCGTCGGCACCGAGATCGTCACCACCTCGATCTCCAGCGGCGGCAACGGCTCGGCGAAGCCGGCCAACTGGGCCACCTACATGGCGGCCAACCCGCACCTGAAGTTCTACAACGGGCAGCGCGGCTATGTGACGGTGGAGCTGGACCGGGACACGACCCGCGCCGACTTCAAGACCGTGCCGTACGTGACGACCCAGGGCGCGCCGCTGGTGGTGGCGGGCTCCTTCGTGACGGAGGCGGGGGAGCCGGGCCTCAAGCCGGTGTGACCGGGGCGGCGGGCGGCCAGGCGTCGCCCCACTCCGCGTCCCGCGCCGCCTTGTACAGATCCCCGTGCCGCTTGGTCACGGTCACCCGGCGCAGCTGCTCCTCGGCCTCGCACAGGTCGAGGAGCACCTGTCCCTTGCGGATCTGCGGCCGCCGTACGACGCGTGCGGCGGCCGGCTCCACGGGGAAGCGGGCGGCGGCCACGTAGCTGAACTTCTCGTCCTCGTACGGCAGGGAGCCGCCCTTGACCCGGCGGTGCAGGGAGGAACGGCTGACGCGCGCCGAGAAGTGGCACCAGTCGGTGCCCGGCACGATCGGGCAGGCCGCGCTGTGCGGACAGGGCGCGGCGACGGTGAACCCGGCCCCGACGAGCCGGTCGCGGGCCTCGATGACCCGGGCGTATCCGTCGGGCGTCCCCGGCTCCACGATGACGACGGCCCGGGCGGCGGAGGTCACGGCGTCGAGGAGGGCGGCGCGGTCGGGGGCGGTGAGCTCGTTGAGGACGTAGGAGACGGTGACGAGGTCGGTGTCGGGGAGGGCGAGCGCGGAGCCGATGCGGGCGCGCTCCCAGCGGACGTCGCGGAGCGCGGGCTCGGCGGAGGCGATCTCCCTGCCCAGGGAGAGCGCGGGCTCGGCCCAGTCGAGCACCGTGACCGGCCGCTCCCCGCCCCAGGTGCCGGCGACGGCCCAGGTGGCGGCGCCGGTCCCGCCGCCGACGTCGACATGACCGGACGGCGTCCAGTCGGGCACCGCGTCGGCGAAGGAGCCCAGCGCCGCGCTGACCGCCTCGAAGGTCGCGGGCATCCGATAGGCGGCGTACGCGACGACGTCCGCGCGGTCCCGCAGGATCGGGGCGTGGGTCGGGGTGTCGCCCCGATAACTGGCGATCAGCCGCTCCACCGCTCGCGCGGCCTGCGTGGGCGGGAGGCCGCCGAGAAGACGATCGAGGGCACCGCGAAGGGTGTCGGCCGGGGCGAGGGGGACGTTCACCCCAGAATTCTATTTCGCGCCGGCCGAGCCCCCTGGGGCGGTCACCTGACGGCTCGGGCCAGGTGAGTCGCCGCAGCCGACCTGGGTCCACTGTCCGGCGGCCGGCGACAAGGATGCACCCTGTTCGCCAGCAGGATCAGAAACGTGTCCGTCGACGGGTCCAGGACGAGCGACGTCCCCGTGAACCCCGTGTGCCCCGCCGCGCCCCTCCCCGCCAGTTCCCCCATGAACCACTCCTGATCCACCGCCCACCCCAGCCCCGGCTTGGCCAGCAGCAGCTCCACGAAGTCCGGACCCAGGATGCGCGCGGGACCGTAGGAGCCACCCGCCAGCAGCGTCCGGCAGAAGACCGCCAGATCCCCGCCCGTCGAGAACAGCCCCGCGTGCCCGGCCACACCGCCCAGCGCCCACGCGTTCTCGTCGTGCACCTCCCCCCGCAGCATCCCCCGGTCCGCCTTCGCCCACGGCCGCCGCTGGTCCTCCGTCGCCGCCGCCCCGGGACACGGCCCGAACCCCGTCGACGTCATGCCCAGCGGGCGGGTGATCCCGTCGCGGAACAGGACGTCCAGCGTGCGGCCCGTCAACCGCTCCAGCAGCTGCTGCAGCACCAGCATGTTCAGGTCCGAGTACCCGTACGCCCCGCCCGGCTCCGTCACCGGGCCCTCCGCCCGCAGCGACTCCAGCCGCTCCCGGGCGTCCGCGCAGTCGTACAGCGGCAGCTCCGGCCGCAGTCCGGACGTGTGCGTCAGCAGCTGCCGTACCGTCACCCCCGCCTCCGCGACCCCACGGAAGTCCGGCAGATACGCCCCCACCCGCGCGTCGATCCCCAGCGTCCCCCGCTCGATCTGCTGCACCGCCGCCACCGCCGTGAACAGCTTGGTCAGCGACGCCAGATCGAAGGGCGTGTCCACGGTCATCGGAACCCGGGCCTCCCGCGGGAGCTCGACACCCGCGTCCGCCTCCGGATCGTAGGACCCGTACCGTACGGCCCAGCCCGACGCCTCCCGCACGGCGATCACCGGCCCGCGCCCGGCGACCACCACCGCTCCCGCCGCCCAGGGCCGCTCACCCGTGGTGAGATCCCGCACCTCGCAGGCCAGACGACGCAGCTCCCCGGGGTCGAGCCCCGCCCTCTCCGGGCGGTCGACCCGCAGCCTCGGTGCGCTCAGCTCTCCGCTCCCTCACCCGCGCGCCGGCCCCAGGGACGGCACAGCCCCGCGAAGCAGGCCAGCGCCACCACCGACGCCGCCAACTGGACGACCGCCATCGGAACGGCCGTGTGGTCCCCGGCGACCCCGACCAGCGGCGAGGCCACCGCGCCGACGAGGAACGAGGTCGTGCCGAGCAGCGCGGACGCCGACCCGGCCGAGTGCTTCGTACGCAGCAGGGCCAGCGTCTGCGCGTTGGGCAGCGTCACGCCCATCGCCGACATCAGCACGAACAGCCCCGCCGCCACCGGCGCGAGCCCCGCCTCGCCGAACACGCCCGCCGACATCATCAGCAGCGCCGCCGACGCCAGCACGATCACCACCAGACCGGCCCCGAGCACCCGGTCCAGGCTGACCCGCCCCACCAGCACCTTGCCGTTGATCTGCCCGACCGCCACCAGCCCGACCGAGTTCAGCCCGAACAGCAGGCTGAAGGTCTGCGGCGAGGCCCCGTAGATCTCCTGCACCACGAACGGCGAGGCCGAGATGTACGCGAACAGCGCGGCGAAGGCGAAGCCGCCGGTGAGCATGTACCCGGCGAAGGGGGCGTCGGCCAGCAGCCGGCGCATCGAGCGCAGCGCCTCACCGCCGCCGCCGGCGTGCCGGTCCCCGGGCTCCAGCGTCTCGGGCAGCCGCGTCCACACCAGCCCGGCCAGCAGCGCCCCGACCACCGTCAGCACGACGAACACGCCCCGCCAGTCCGTCACCCGCAGGATCTGCCCGCCGATCAGCGGCGCCACGACGGGCGCGACCCCCGAGATCAGCATCAGCGTCGAGAAGAAACGGGCCATCGCCACCCCGTCGTAGAGGTCGCGGACGACGGCACGCGCGATGACGATGCCCGCCGCCCCCGCGAGCCCCTGCGCCAGCCGGAACGCGACCAGCAGCTCCACGTTCGGCGCGAGGGCGCACAGCGCGGTCGCCACGACGTACACCGCGAGCCCGGCCAGCAGCGGGCGGCGCCGACCCCACCGGTCGCTCATCGGGCCGACCACCAGCTGCCCCAGCGCCATGCCGGCCAGGCAGGCGGTCAGGGTGAGCTGCACGGTCGCGGCGGGCGCGTGCAGATGACGGGTCACCTCGGGCAGGGCCGGGAGGTACATGTCCATCGACAGCGGGGGAGTGGCGGTCAGCCCGCCCAGCACGAGCGTGACGAGCAGCCCGGCCCGCCGCCCCGCGCGCGCGTGCGCGGCCTCGCGCACCACCCCCGGCGTCGATTCCGGCGGTGACGCGGATATCGACGGCCCACCCTCGGGCATGTGCCCCTCCCTTTCCGACTCCTCCGCCACCTATGCTCTCAGCTCGTACGGACTGCTGGGGCGGACGTGAGGACGGACAGGGCATGACGACCGACACGGTGCGGTGGGGCATTCTGGCGACCGGCGGGATAGCCGCCGCCTTCACGGCCGACCTCATCGACCTTCCGGACGCCGAGGTCGTGGCGGTGGCCTCGCGCACCGAGGCCGGCGCGCTGGCGTTCGCCGAGCGCTTCGGCATCCCCCGCGCGTACGGCGACTGGGAGGCCCTCGCCAAGGACGCGGACATCGATGTCGTCTACGTCGCCACCCCGCACTCGGCGCACCGGGCCGCGGCCGGGCTGTGCCTGGAGTCCGGGCGGAACGTGCTGTGCGAGAAGCCGTTCACGCTGAACGTCCGCGAGGCCGAAGAACTCGTCGCGCTGGCCCGCCGCGAGGGCCGCTTCCTGATGGAAGCGATGTGGATGTACTGCAACCCGCTGATCCGGCGTCTCGCCGCGATGGTCTCCGACGGAGCGATCGGCGAAGTGCGTACGGTGCAGGCCGACTTCGGGCTCGAAGGACCCTTCCCGCCCTCGCACCGGCTGCGCGACCCGCAGCAGGGCGGCGGCGCACTGCTCGACCTCGGCGTCTACCCCGTCTCCTTCGCCCAGCTCCTGCTCGGCGAGCCGGCCGACATCGCCGCGCGGGCCGTCCTCTCCGACGAGGGGGTCGACCTCCAGACCGGGACCGTGCTGTCGTGGGACTCCGGCGCCGTGGGCATGCTGCACTGCTCCGTCGTGGGCGGCACGGGGACGACCGCGTCGGTCACCGGCTCGCGGGGGCGGATCGACTTCCCGTCGGGGTTCTTCCACCCCGAGCGGTTCGTACTGCACCGCGCGGGGCGGGACCCCGAGGAGTTCGTCGCGGAACCCGGGGACGGGCCGCGTACGACCTTCCGGCACGAGGCGCGGGAGGTCATGCGGGCGATCACCGCCGGCGAGACCGAGTCCCCGATGGTGCCGCTGGACGGGACGCTGGCGGTGATGCGGACGCTGGACGCGATTCGGGAGCGGATCGGGGTGCGGTATCCGGGGGAGGCGGTTTAGGAGCGTTGCGGGTGCGGGTGGGTGGGGGCTGGTCGCGCAGTTCCCCGCGCCCCTTTCACGGCGTTGCAGCCGAGCCACGACGAGACGAGCCGTCTCTTGTGCTTGCTACCGTCGGGCCATGGCCACCACGTCCGGCAGACCCGCCCCCGACTCCTCCCGTCGCAGTGAGAGATCCCGACGGGCCATCTACGACGCCGCCCTCGCCCTCGTCGGGGAGGTCGGGTACGCCAGGACGACCGTGGAGGCCATCGCCGCCCGGGCCGGGGTCGGCAAGCAGACCATCTATCGGTGGTGGGAGTCCAAGGCCGACGTCCTCCTGGAGGCGTTTCTCGACATGGGCGAGCGGGCCGCGGAGGCGGCGGGGCAGCGGCCGTACGTGATTCCCGACACAGGCGACCTGGCCGCCGACCTCAAGACGGTCCTGCGCGCCACCGTCGACGAGCTCAAGGACCCCCGCTTCGAGGTGCCGTCCCGCGCGCTGGCCGCCGAGGGCGTCGTCAACGAGAAACTGGGCCGCGAGTTCGTCGCCGCGCTGCTGGAGCCCTCCCTCCAGCTCTACGTCGACCGTCTGCGCGCCGCCCAGGAGGCGGGTCAGATCCGCGCCGACCTGGACCCCCGGATCGCCCTCGAACTGTTCGTCTCCCCGCTCGCCCAGCGCTGGCTCCAGCGCACCGGGGAGATCACCCACGCCTACACGGACACCCTCGTCGACTACGCGCTGTACGGTCTCGCCCCCCGCTGACGATGTCCGAATTGGGGGGTCCGGCACCCCGATGCGCCGGATGGTGGCACGATGAGGCATGCTGGCGGGACCACAGCGAGGCGAGGGACAGATGAGCGCGGAAGGCGGCCGGACCGGCCTGCGGGGCAGACTCTCCCAGTGGCTGCGCGGAGGCGGCCCCGAGAAGGCCGCCGACGACGGCGGCCGCGAAGCCCTGCTGCTCGCCGCCGCCACGGCCGGACTGCCCCTGGCGCCCGCCGCGCACCCCGCCCCCGGCTACGGCTGCTCCTGCGACCGCGTGGGCTGTCCGACCCCCGCCCGGCACCCGGTGTCCTTCGCCTGGCAGACGCAGTCCACGACCGACCGCGCCCAGATCGAACGCTGGGCCCGCCACCAGCCGCAGGCCAACTTCATCACCGCGACCGGCATGACCCACGACGTCCTGGACGTCCCCCTGGAGGCCGGCCGCGAGGCCCTGGACCGCCTCCTCGCGTCCGGCGTCGAGGTGGGCCCGGTCGCGGAGAGCGACGACGGCCGCATGTTCTTCTTCACCCTCACCCGGGGCACCCCCGAGGACGAGGACGAGTGGTGGCCCTGCGAGCTGGACTGCCGCCCGGAGACGATGGACGAGCATCCGGGCCTGCGCTGGCACTGCCGCGGTTCGTACGTCCTGGTACCCCCGGCTCGCCTGCCGGGCGACGAGGGCCGGTCGGTGCACTGGACAAGGGGCCCGGAACACCCGCTCCCGGACCCGCTCACCCTCCTGGAAGCCCTGACGGACGCCTGCGCCAAACACGCGGGCGAGGAATCGGCACCCTGGCCCCTACGGCACTAGGAACGCCCGAATGGGGCGCGGGGAACCCGCCTCACTCCCCCTTCGCCCCGGTCAACCCCTCGACCCGGCCGAGCATCGACACCTTTCCGGCGCCGGAACCCCCGGCCGGATCCAGCACGACCTCGTTCGCCACGAACTCCATGGTCAGCGACTGCTTGATCTCGCCGACGGTCAACGCCTTCACCGCGGCGCCGGGCGGAGGAACCGCCGCGCCCTGCGCCGCCGTCTGCTTGATGTAGTGCCGCGAGCTGAAGAACACCAGCGCCCCGCCGTCCGCGGTCCGCAGCGCCACCGGAGCGTAGTCCCCGCTGGTGAGCGGCTCGTCGATGTACTGCTGGACGAGCCCCGGCTTCTTCGCGTTCTTCTGCCGCAGGACACGCAGCTCACTCGTGTGCGTCCCGTCGGCGAACGTGCCGCCGCCCTGCTGGAGATAGGTCGCGTAGCCCTTGCTCAGATCCTTGGGGGCGACGGCCAGTCCGGTGGAGTCCGCCGGGACCGCCTCGGCCCATCCGTCCGTGTCCTTCTTGAACCGCGGCAGCGCGCCGGGCGCCACCAGCGTCAGATAGGCGGCCTTCCAGGGCTCGGAGACGTCGTTGCGCAGGAACACCATCAACCAGCGCGCGGAGTCCCCCTTGTTGGACTTCGCGTCCGCGACGAACCACCGGGGCCAGCCGGCCTTCTTCGGGATCGTGTAGTTCACGTCCGACAGCGCCAGCGCGGTGTGCTGCGGATTGCCGCCCGGGTTGGTGACGTGCCCGGCCTTCAGCCGCGCCCCGTCGATCACGCCGAGCGGACCGGCGGTGTACGCGGCGTCCAGCGAACTGTCGTACGCCGCGTCGGCCTTGTTGTACGCGGCCGTGAACTGCTGGACCGCCTTCGCGGCCTCCGCGCGGGTGGTGGTGGGGATCACCTCGCGCTCCCCGTGCACCACCACACACCCGCTCGCCGTCAGCACGACGGCGGACAACGAGGCCGCAGCCAGGGCGGTCCGACTAACGCTGCTGAGCCGTGGACGGCCGGTCCTCTGCTCGCGTCGACTGGTCATCCGGTGTCTTCACCTTCCCCTTCCCGGAGGCGAACCCTACCGGGGCGAGGAACAGCGCGAGTGTCGGGATCAGGTACAGAGCCCACACCGTGACCTGGAGGACGGTCGGATCGGCCTGGAAGTTGAACACGCCCTTGAGCAGGGTGCCGTACCAGCTGTCCGGCGGGATGGTGCCGGTGATGTCGAACGCCTTGTCGTTCAGGCCCGGCACCCAGTCGGCCTCCTGGAGGTCGTGGAAGCCGTACGCCAGCACTCCGGCCGCGACGACGACCAGCATCCCGCCGGTCCAGGTGAAGAACTTGGCGAGGTTGATCCGCAGCGCGCCCCGGTAGAACAGCCAGCCGAGCAACACCGCGGTGGCCAGGCCCAGTCCGGCGCCGATCAGGGGGCGCGGGGTGCCGTCGCCGGCCGCGTGCACGGACGTCCACACGAACAGGGACGTCTCCAGGCCCTCCCGGCCGACCGCGAGGAACGCGGTGGCGACCAGCGCGCCCGTGCCCAGGCGCAGCGCGGCGTCGAGCTTGTCGTGCAGTTCGGACTTGAGGTGCCGGGCGGTGCGCCGCATCCAGAACACCATCCATGTCACCAGGCCGACCGCGATGATCGACAGGGAGCCGCCGAGCGCCTCCTGCGCCTTGAACGTCATCTCCTGGGAGCCGAATTCGAGGGCGCAGCCGAAGCCGAGGGCGATGGCGACGGCGACCCCGACGCCCGTCCAGACGGGCTTGAGGGCGTCCTTGCGGTCCGTCTTGACCAGGTAGGCGATGAGGATGCAGACGACGAGGCTGGCCTCCAGCCCCTCGCGCAGACCGATCAGATAGTTGGAGAACACGCTCACGCCTCCTTGGCGAACAGCGTCCGGCCCCACCAGTCGTCCTTGTCGCGGACGCCGGGGGGAACCGCGAAGACGGCGGAACCCACGTGCTGGATGTACTCGTTGAGCGCGTCCGTGGCGAGGTTGCGCTGGATCCGGACGAAGCCGTTGGTCACGTCCCGCATGTAGGCGATGAAGAACAGTCCCGCCTCCAGGCGGCCCAGTCCGTCGGTGCCGTCGGTGAAGGAGTAGCCGCGGCGCAGGATCGTCGACCCGCCGTTGGACTCGGGGTGCGCGAGGCGCACATGGGCGGTGGGCTTCATCGCCTTCAGGAACGGCTCGTCGCGCTCCTTGGCCTTGCCGACCGGGGCGCCCTCGCCCTTGTCGCGGCCGAAGATGTCCTCCTGCTCCTGCAGGGGGGTGCGGTCCCAGGTCTCGATGTGCATGCGGATACGGCGGGCGACGAGATAGGAGCCGCCGACCATCCAGTCGGGCCCCTCCTTCTCGTCGACCCACACGAACTTCTTCAGCCGGTCGGTCTCGGTGCCCGCGATGTTGCGGGTGCCGTCCTTGAAGCCCATCAGGTTGCGCGGGGTCTGCGCCTCGGGCGTCGTCGAGGACGTCTTGCCGAAGCCGAGCTGCGACCACTTGATGGAGACCTTGCCGAAGCCGATGCGGGCCAGGTTGCGGATGGCGTGCACGGCGACCTGCGGGTCGTCGGCGCAGGCCTGGACGCACAGGTCGCCGCCGCTGCGGGCCGGGTCGAGGGCGTCACCGGCGAACTTCGGCAGGTCGACCAGCGCGTGGGGCCGCTGTGCCGCGAGGCCGAACTTGGTGAACAGCGACGGCCCGAAGCCGACGGTCAGGGTCAGCCGGGACGGCTTGAGGCCCAGCGCCTCGCCGGTGTCGTCCGGCGGCGCCTCCGCGAGACCGCCGTACGCGCCCTCGCCGACGGTCTGGCCCGCGGTCATCCGGCGGGCGGCCTCGGTCCAGTCCTTCAGCAGCTGCACGAACTCGGCGCGGTCGTCGGTCTGCACGTCGAACGCGGCGAAGTGCAGCCGGTCCTGGACGGGCGTGGAGATGCCCGACTGGTGGGCGCCGTGGAAGGCGATCGCGGCGCCGGCCTCGGCGCCCGCCGGGTCCACGTCGTGGCCCGTGCGGGTCATGGCGACCGCGCCCCCGGCCGCGGCGGCGCCGAGCGCGAGTCCCGCGCCGCCCCAGCCGATCAGCGAGCGCCGGCTGGGCGCCTTGGGCGTGCCGCCGGTGCTGTCCGTGCTGTCCGTGTCCGTCATGCTGTCCGTGTCCGTCATGGTGATGGGCCCTCGATTGCTGGACGAGTAGGACTACTTGGCGACGGCGGCGGCGAGCTTCGACAGGGGCTCGGCGAGCGCGTTCACCGCGTCCGACAGCTCCTTGCGCCCGGCCGCGCTGACCTTGTCGTAGGACGTGAAGTCGTACGAGGTCTTGTCCGCGCGGTACTTGTCGAGCAGGGTGTTCAGCGTCGTGAACTGCTTGTCCAGCTCGGTGGTCAGCGCCTTGTCGTGGGCCTGGGCGACCGGCTTGAGCAGCTCGTACGACTTCTGCGCGCCCTCGACGTTGGCCTTGAAGTCGACCAGGTCGGTGTGCGAGTAGCGCTCCTCCTCGCCGGTGACCTTGCCGGTGGCGACCTCGTCGAGCAGTTCCTTGGCGCCGTTGGCCATGGAGGTCGGGGTGATGACGGCCTTGCCGACCCGGTTCTGCCAGTCCTTCAGATCGGTGACCAGCTGGTCGGCGAGCTGCTTCTCGCGGTCGGTGATCTTCTTGTCCTGCCAGAGGGCCTTCTCCAGGCGGTGCCAGCCGGTCCAGTCGGTGGCCGGGTTCTGGCCCTGCTCCAGGCCGTCCTCGCGGACGTCGACCTCGGGGTCGATGTCGCCGAAGGACTCGGCGACCGGCTCGGTGCGCTCCCAGCCGATGCGGGAGGGCGCGTACGCCTTCTGCGCCGCGGCCAGGTCGCCGGCCTTGACGGCCTTGGCGAAGGTCTCCACGAGCGGCAGCGTCTCGTCGGCCTGCTGCTGGACGTAGGAGCGGTAGCTCGCGACGGCCTGGTCCAGCTTCGGGTCGCGCTGGGCGGCGGTGCCGCCGGTGACCTTCAGGGTCTGGCGGATGCCGTCGCCCTTCATGCCGGGCTTGCAGGCGATCGCGTAGGCGCCGGCCTTGACCTCGGCGGTGACCCGCTGCTTGGTGCCGGGGCCGATGTTCTCGCGCTCGGTGACGACCCGGTCGTCCGGGAAGAGGACGTAGACCTCGGTGACCTTGGAGCCCTTGTTCTCGATGGCGAGCTCGACGTGTCCGGCGGAGATCTCCTTCTTGGAGGTCTCGCACGTCTTGTCGGTGGCGGTCACCGAGATCACGCGCTCCCCGTCCTTGGCGTCGCTCTTCTCGGTGCAGCCGGTGACGGCGGTGAGGGCGGTCACGGCCGTGACGGCGGTGAGGACGGACAGTCGGGCGGCTCGCATTCGGGCTCCCAGCAGTGGCTGATTCTTCACGTGATGGGGCTCACAGGGTTTGGTGAGCCTGCCCTAACTTATCCAAGGCTTACCTGCGTAATACCCCGGGGTGCCGTGATTCAGCTCTCATAGACGCCGTAAGAGCACGGGCCGATCACGATGGCTCAAATCGGACCCCAACGGTTGGTCAAGAGAGATTCAAGGATTCCATGGGGGAGTACAGGTGCTTCAATGCCCGCGTGACTGATTACGACGTGCTCCGCGTGTTCTGCGCGCCGAACGGCGGCTACGGCAACGAACTCGGGGTGATCCGCGAGGGCTCGGTGCTGCCCGAGCGGAGCGACCGGCAGGAACTGGCCGCGAAACTCGGCTTCAGTGAGACCGTGTTCGTGGACGACCCCGAGCGCGGGATCATCGACATCTACACGCCCACCCTGCGGCTGCCCTTCGCCGGCCACCCCTGCGTCGGCGCCGCCTGGCTGCTCGACGTGCCCGAACTGGTCACCCCGGCCGGAGTGGTGGGCGCCCGCCTCGACGGCGAGTTCAGCTGGATCGAGGCCCGCGCGGAGTGGGCGCCGCCGCGCACCCTGCGCCAGTACGCCACCGCCGCCGAGGTGGACGCCCTGCCGGTGCCGCCGAAGGGCGAGTGGATATACGCCTGGGCGTGGGAGGACGAGTCCGCCGGACGGGTCCGGGCCCGCGCCTTCCCGGGCCGCGACGACGGCATCGACGAGGACGAGGCGACGGGCGCCGCGGCGCTGCTCCTGACCGACCGCCTGGGCCGCGCCCTGAACATCACCCAGGGCGCCGGCTCCCAGATCCTCACGGCGCCCCAGCCCGGCGGCTGGGTGGAGATCGGCGGCCGGGTCCACCTGGAGCGCTGAGCTTCGAGAGCCCGTTCGGGTGGAACAGCGGGCACGGCGTGTGGGCGTTTGCGTCACCGGGGACCTGTGGGCGTGACCCATCCCCTCCGGAGAGGAGCCCCATGCGTATTCGTTCGGCCCTGGCCGCCGCCGTCCTGACCGCCGCCCTGACCGCCGTGAGCGCCGCCACGGCCACGGCCGCCGACCACGAGCCGCGTCACTACGGCACCGAAGACGCCTGCGACACGTACATCGGCGGGATCGACACCGTGTCCAGTGACATCTTCTGGGGCGGCGCCTACTGTCGCGGCCACCACTGACAGGCCACGGGTCCCCTCCCCGCATCCGGGGGAGGGGACCCGTCCCTGTGCGTGCCCGTCCGGCGCCGACGGCTCACGCCGACAGCGGGAACTCCTCGCCCAGCGCCCGGAACACCGCCGTGTTCAGCGCGAACGCCCGCTTGCACTCCGCCACGATCCGCTGCCGCTCCAGATCGTCCGCGCGGATCGCGTCCAGCAGCTCCCGGTACTCCCGCTTGAACGCGGCCGGGTTGGCGATGCCCTCGAAGACGTAGAAACGGACGCCGTCGCCCTTGCGCTCGAAACCCCAGGTCCGCTCCGCCCGGTCGCGGATGATCTGTCCGCCGGAGAGATCGCCCAGGTAGCGGGTGTAGTGGTGGGCGATGTAGCCCCCGGGCCAGCGTCCGGCGCACTCCCGCACCCGGTCCGCGTACGCGCGCGTGGCCGGCAACGCGGTCAGGCCCGTCCGCCATCCGGGGCCCCGCAGATGCGCCAGGTCCCGCTCCAGCGCGCCCAGCCGGAACAGCTCCGGCCGGACGAAGGGCCCGGCCACCGGATCCTCCGCCAGCCGCCCGGCCCCGGACTCCAGTGCCTCGTACACGAACCACAGCTGCTCGGTGTAGCGGGCGTACGCGTCGACGCCGAGCCGGCCGCCGAGCAGATCGCTCATGAACGTCGAGGTCTCGGCCTCCGTGTGCTGCTCGTGGGAGGCGGTCCGGATGACGGTCGAGAAGGAGTCCATGGGCCCCATCCTGTTTGCCGACGGTCTGTCGGTAAAAGCGTACAGAGAAAAGCCCGCCCTCCGCAGGACGGGCGGAGGGCGGGCTTCGAGACCGGGAAGGGGTTTACGGCAGCGTGAGGATCTCCGCTCCGCTGTCCGTCACCACCAGCGTGTGCTCGAACTGGGCCGTGCGCTTGCGGTCCTTCGTGACCACCGTCCAGCCGTCGTCCCACATGTCGTACTCGTGCGTGCCCAGCGTCAGCATCGGCTCGATCGTGAAGGTCATTCCCGGCTGCATGACGGTCGTGGCGTGCGGGCTGTCGTAGTGCGGGATGATCAGGCCGCTGTGGAAGGACGAGTTGATGCCGTGGCCGGTGAAGTCGCGGACGACGCCGTAGCCGAAGCGCTTGGCGTACGACTCGATGACCCGGCCGATGATGTTGATCTGCCGGCCCGGCTTGACCGCCTTGATCGCCCGGTCGAGGGACTCCCGGGTCCGCTCCACCAGCAGCCGCGACTCCTCGTCGACGTCCCCGACCAGATACGTGGCGTTGTTGTCACCGTGCACCCCGCCGATGTACGCCGTCACGTCGAGGTTGACGATGTCGCCGTCCCTGAGCACCGTCGAGTCCGGGATGCCGTGGCAGATGACCTCGTTGATGCTCGTGCACAGCGACTTGGGGAAGCCGCGATAACCGAGCGTCGAGGGGTAGGCGCCGTGGTCGCACATGTACTCGTGCGCCACCTTGTCCAGTTCGTCGGTCGTGACGCCCGGCGCGATCTTCTTGGCCGCCTCGGCCATCGCCCGGGCAGCGATCCGGCCGGCGATCCGCATCGCCTCGATCGTCTCGGGCGTCTGCACCTCCGGCCCGGTGTACGGCGTCGGCGCGGGCTTGCCGACGTACTCGGGGCGGCGGATGTTTCCGGGCACGGAACGGGTGGGAGACAGCTCCCCTGGGACGAGCAGCGACTGGCCAGACATGCCAGCGAGTCTAAGACAGCGGCCAGGGGGGACCATGTCGTTGGCGATCCCTGGTGAAAGGAGCCGGTCATGGCCCTGTTCAAGAAGCGTGCGGTCGGCAAGCCGGGCGAGTGGTACTACTGCCTGGAGCACAAGAAGGTCGAGGAGGGCCCCGAGTGCCCGGCCAAGGACCGCTTCGGTCCGTACGCCACCCGCCGGGAGGCCGAGCACGCGATGGAGACCGCCCGCGAGCGCAACCTCCAGTGGGAGAACGACCCCAAGTGGCACGACACGCCGACGGGCGGGGCGGGCGGCGGGGCGGCGGACGAGGACTGACCAGGATTGATCAGTCCTGATCAGTCATGATCAGGGCTGCGCGTCCGCCCGGGCGCCGGACGGGGGCGCGGCGGCCGTCCCCGCCGCCGACCGCTGTTCGCGCAGCCGTGTCGCGTGCTCGTCGGTCCGTACGTCGTAGCGCATCAGCCCCGGCAGGCACAGTGCCAGCAGCCCGACCGCGCCCGCGCACAGCACCCCGCCCGACCAGACCGACGTCCGCACCCCCAGCCAGGCCGCGAAACCGCCGCTGCGGACCTGACCGACCGTCGGACCCACCGAGTACGACAACAGCTCGATCCCGGCGAGCCGCCCGCGCAGCTCGTCCGGGATCGTCTGGTTCCACATCGCGCCCCGGAAGATCCCGCTGACCATGTCGCAGCCGCCCGCGAGCATCAGACAGAGCAGCACCAGCCACACATGCCCCACGAGCCCGGCGCCCGCGATCGCGACCCCCCACAGCGCGGCCGCGACCACCACGGCCCGACCGTGCCGATGGACCCGGGACGTCCAGCCGCTCGTCAGGCTCACCAGCATCGCCCCGGCCGGCACGGACGCGTACATCAGGCCCAGCGACCACTCGGCGTCCAGCTCGTCCGCCAGGAACGGCAGCACGGCCAGCGGCATGGCGAGGAACATCGCCGCGAGGTCCACGGCGTACGTGCCGAGCAGCTCCTTGCGGCTCCAGGCGTAGCGGGCGCCCTCGGCGATGGCACGCAGCGAGGGCTTCGCCGCCTCGTGCGCGGCGGGGGAGGAGGCGATGCCCGCGATCAGGGCGACGGAGACGGCGAAGGTGACGGCGTCGGCGGCGTAGGCCCAGCCGAGGCCCGCGTACGCCACGACGAACCCGGCGGCCGCCGGGCCGGCGACCCCGCCGACGGTCCAGCGCAGCGAGTTGAGCGCGCTGGCCGCCGGCAGGTGCTCATGGGCGACGATCCGGGGCCACAGGGAGTCCAGCGCGGGCCGCTGCACGGAGAACAGGACGGCGGAGAGCGCGGCGATGACGTAGAGCGGCCAGACGGCGGGGTCCGGGAGCAGCGCGTCGACCAGCAGCGCGGCACTGAGCAGGCCCTGGCCCGCCTCGCTCCACACGATCAGCGTCCGCTTGTCGAGGGCGTCGGCGAGCGCGCCCCCGTACAGCCCGAACACGACCAGCGGTACGAGCTCCACGGCCCCGATCGCCCCGACGGCGGCCGCCGACCCCGTCAGGTCCTTCAATTGCACGGGCAGCGCGACGAACGTCAGAAAACTCCCGAAGTTGGAGATCAGCCCCGAGAACCAGAGCCTGCGGAAGTCACGGGAGGCCCGCCAGGGGGCGAGATCGGGAAGCAGAGCGCGCGGGGAGTCGAGGACCACGAGGCGCCATGCTCGCCGGACCCGAAGCCCCGGGCAAACGTTTTAATCCGGCCACGCGGCTGTTCCGCGGGATCACCACGGGGTGGGCGGCGGCGACGTCAAGGACTCCGCGAGCCGCGCCAACCTGTCCCGGAATCTCCGCCGCCCCCGAGGCAGCGGCACCGCGTCCTCCCCCGCCGCCGCGCTGACCAGGTGCTGCACGCTGTCCAGGTCCAGCTCCGCCCCCTCGGGCACCGCCAGCCCCTCATGCGCCATCGCCTGCAACTCCCCCTCCCCGCCGCCGCCCAGGGCCAGCACGGTCACCCCGGCCCGCCGGGCCCCGTGCACCCGCTCCAGCAGCGGCAGCGCCCCCGCGTCCCCCTCCGGCGCCACCACCAGCAGCGTCTCCCCGCGCCGCGCCGCCTCGATCCGCCCCAGCCCCACCGCGAGGTGCGCCGGATCGCCGGCCCGGGCGTCGTGCCGTACCAGCGTCGGCGCCAGCTCCGGCGTCCCCGACCACGCCGCCTCGTCCACCAGATGCGCCGCCAGATGCCACGGCTCGTACGCCGCCGTCCCCACCAGCAGCAGCCCGCCCCCGTGCGACACGACCGACCCCCGCAGCACCCCCGCGAAGCGTCGCGTGGCCCCCAGCCACTCCGTCCCGGCGAGCACTTCGCGCAACAACGCGACCCGTACGGCGTCCATGCGGCCGCATCCTGCCCCACCCCGCCCGCCGCGTCCCCCGCTTCGCCCCGGATTCCCCCGACCTGACGACAGCGGCCTGACGACAGCGGCCTTCCCGGACAGGGCGGAAGGCGGCTCACGGCCCCCACGTAAAGTCGGCCCATGACCTCTACCGACAGTGCACAGCCCGCCCCCGCCCAGAAGGCCCCCGCCAAGGACCCCTGGGACCTCCCCGATGTCTCGGGCCTCGTCGTCGGCGTGCTCGGCGGCACCGGCCCGCAGGGCAAGGGCCTCGCCTACCGCCTCGCCAAGGCCGGCCAGAAGGTGATCATCGGCTCGCGCGCCGCCGACCGCGCCCGGGCCGCCGCCGAGGAGCTCGGCCACGGAGTCGAGGGCGCCGACAACGCCGAGTGCGCGCGCCGCAGCGACATCGTGATCGTCGCCGTCCCGTGGGAGGGCCACGGCAAGACCCTCGAAGCCCTGCGCGAGGACCTGGCCGGCAAGCTCGTCGTCGACTGCGTCAACCCGCTCGGCTTCGACAAGAAGGGCGCCTACGCGCTCAAGCCCGAGGAGGGCAGCGCCGCCGAGCAGGCCGCCGCCCTGCTGCCGGACTCCCGGGTCGCCGCCGCCTTCCACCACCTGTCCGCCGTCCTGCTCCAGGACCCGGAGATCGACGAGATCGACACGGACGTCATGGTGCTCGGCGAGGAACGCGCGGACGTGGAGATCGTCCAGGCCCTGGCCGGCCGCATCCCCGGCATGCGCGGCGTCTTCGCCGGCCGGCTGCGCAACGCCCACCAGGTCGAGTCGCTGGTCGCCAACCTGATCTCGGTGAACCGCCGCTACAAGGCGCACGCCGGGCTCCGGATCACGGACGTATGACCGCATGGGGGACACTGGACGCCGTAGCAGTGTCCCCCGACAGGAGAACCGGCCCCATGCCCCGTCTCGCCCTCTACACCCTCGCCGTCTGCGTCCTCGCCGTGGCCGCGGCGGTCGTCTCGTTCGCGCAGGGCAGCTTCCTCGGGATCGTCTGGGTGCTGCTCGCGGGTCTGTCGTCCAACATGACCTGGTACTACGTCAAGCGGGACAGGGCCCGGAAGTCCGTCACGGGCTGACCGCGCAGAACTCGTTGGTGCCCTCCCAGAAGCGGTACAGCTCCTCGCCGCAGTAGCGCTGGACGTCCTCGACGCCCAGGGTGTGCAGGACCGAGTAGATCGCGTCGAAGAACTGCCGGTTCACCGACGGCACCATCAGCAGCGCGAACACGAACAGCAGGCCGAAGGGCGCGAAGGGCTCCACCTGGCGCTTGACCTTGTACGACAGCCAGGGCTCGATCACCCCGTAGCCGTCCAGGCCCGGCACCGGCAGGAAGTTCAGGATCGCGGCCGTCACCTGGAGCATCGCCAGGAACGCGAGCGCGAACCGGAAGTCGGCCGGCACGCCGTCCAGCGCGTCCAGCCAGAACGGGGCCGTGCACACCACCGCGAACAGCACGTTCGTCAGCGGGCCCGCCGCCGAGATCAGGCTGTGCCGCCAGCGGCCGCGGATCCGCCCGCGCTCGATGAAGACGGCACCGCCGGGCAGGCCGATACCGCCCATGATCACGAAGATCACCGGGAGCACGATGCTGAGCAGCGCGTGCGTGTACTTCAGCGGGTTCAGCGTGAGATAGCCCTTGGCGCCGACCGTGATGTCGCCGCCGTGCAGGGCCGTGCGCGCGTGCGCGTACTCGTGCAGGCACAGCGAGACGATCCACGCGGAGGTCACGAACAGGAAGACGGCGACGCCGGGCTGCGCCGCGAAGCCGGTCCAGGTCGCCCACCCGGTCACCGCGGTGACGGCCAGGATCCCGACGAAGACGGAACTGACCCGGCGCTCACTGCGACGGCTGGTGGCGGTGGTCATGGGGCTCCCTGACTCTCGTACACGCACGGGGGACTGCCCGACCGTACCTGGCGTACGGGGAGAACGTCCCGGGGGAGGGGGCCGGTTCCTGGTCCCCCGGTGAACCCGCGGGCCGGGCCGGTGCGTCCCCAGGGACAATGGACCCCGTGCGCTATCGCATCCTCGGCCCCGCTCAGGCCCTCCACCCCGACGGCACGTCCGTCGGCGTCGGCGGGGCGCGGCTGCGTGCCCTGCTGACCGTGCTCGCCCTGCGGACCGGCCGGGTCGTGCCCGCGGGGCTGCTCGTCGACGAGATCTGGGCGGGCGATCCGCCGGCCGACGCCACGGGCGCGCTCCAGGCGCTCGTCGGCCGGCTGCGGCGGGCCCTCGGCTCCGGCGCGATCGCCTCCGTCGACGGCGGCTACCGGCTCACCGCCGCGCCCGACGACGTGGACCTGCACCGCTTCGAGCGGCTCACCGCCGACGGCGTGCGCGCCCTGGCCGACGGCGACCCGGCGAAGGCGGCCGCCGTCCTCGACGACGCCCTCGCCCTGTGGCAGGGCCCGCCCCTTCCCGACCTGCCCGACCGCACCTCCGAGGCCGGCCGCTGGGAGGCCCGCCGGCTCGACGCGCTGCGCGCCCGGCACACCGCCGCGCTCGCCCTCGGCCACGCGGAGCAGGCCCTGCCCGAGCTGACCGCCCTGTGCGACAGCAACCCCCTGGACGAGCCCCTCCAGGCCCTGCGTCTGCGGGCACTGCGCGACGCGGGCCGCACGGCCGAGGCCCTGGCCGCCTACGAGGACGTACGCCACCTCCTGGCGGACCGCCTCGGCTCGGACCCCGGCCCGGACCTGCGCGCCCTCCACACCGAACTGCTCAGCCCCGACGCCCCGACATCCACCTCTGCCTCGACGTCCACGCCCTCGCCCGCCCCCGGCACCCCCTCCGACGCCGCCCCCCTCACCCTCGCACCCCCCGGCAACCTCCGTGCCCGGCTGACCTCCTTCGTCGGGCGGGAAGGCGATATCCGGGCCATCCGGGACGACCTCGGCTCCGCCCGGCTCGTCACCCTGCTCGGTCCCGGTGGGGCCGGCAAGACGCGGCTCTCCCAGGAGGCCGCCGAGCGGGTCGCCGGTGTCGGGCGGGACGGGGTCTGGCTGGCCGAGCTGGCGCCCGTCGACGTCCCCGACGCCGTCCCGCAGGCCGTGCTGACCGCCGTCGGCGCCCGCGAGACCGTGCTGCACGGGGCCGGCGCCGAGGAGCTGCGGGTGGTCACCGATCGGTACGACGACCCGGTCGAGCGGCTCGTGGAGCACTGCGGCCGGCGGCGCATGCTGATCATCCTCGACAACTGCGAGCACGTCGTCGAGGCCGCCGCCCGTCTCGCGGAGGAGCTGCTCGCCCGCTGTCCGGGCGTCACCCTGCTCGCCACCAGCCGTGAACCCCTCGGCGTCCCGGGCGAGTTGCTGCGCCCGGTGGAGCCGCTGCCCGAGCCGGTCGCCCTGCGGCTGTTCGCCGAGCGCGGCGCCGCCGCCCGTCCGGGCTTCCGGGTCGGGGACGATCCCGACGCCTGCGCGGAGATCTGCCGGCGCCTGGACGGCCTGCCCCTCGCCATCGAGCTGGCCGCCGCCCGCCTGCGGATGCTGACGCCCCGCCAGATCGCCGACCGCCTCGACGACCGCTTCCGCCTCCTCACCTCCGGAAGCCGCACGGTCCTGCCCCGCCAGCAGACCCTGCGGGCGGTCGTCGACTGGTCCTGGGACCTGCTCGACGCGGACGAACGGGACGTCCTCACCCGCCTGTCGGTCTTCGCCGGCGGCTGCGACCTCGCCGCCGCCGAGGCGGTCTGCGGTCCCGCCGCCCTGGAGGCGCTCGGCTCGCTCGTCGACAAGTCCCTGGTGGTCGCGGCCCCTTCGGGTGACGGGGAGATGCGCTACCGCCTCCTGGAGACCGTCGCCGAGTACGCCGGTGAACGCCTCGACGAGGCCGGCCGGCGCCCCGACGCCCAGCGCGCCCATCTGACGTACTACCGCGAACTCGCCCGCACCACCGACCCGTTGCTGCGCGGCCCGCACCAGCGTGCCGCCATCGCCCGGTTCGAGACCGAGTACGAGAACCTGCGCACCGCCCTGCGGCACGCCGTCGCGACCCGGGACGAGCAGGAGGGCCTGTTCCTCGTCCTCTCCCTGTGCTGGTACTGGCAGATGCGCGATCTGCGCATCGAGTCCCGCACCTGGTGCCAGGAGGTCATGGCCCTCGGGCCGGACCCGTTCACCGAGCCGACCCGCCCGGCCGCCCCGGTGTGGCAGCCCGTCACCGCCTGCCCGCCCCCAGTGTCCGGCGAGGCGCTGGAGGAGGCCCGGCGTGGGGTGCACCTGGCCCATCTCGCCTCCATGGACACCGAGCTGGACGCCTGGCAGACCCCGCAGGCCCAGGTCAAACTGCGCGCGATCGCCGACACGTACACCCCCGGCCTCCCGCAGACCTGCCGTGCCCCCGGCATGCTCTGGTTCTTCGCCGTGATGCTGACCGGCGACGTGGACCGGCTGCGCGCGATCATCGACGCCAATGTGCGCACCTGCCGTGAGACGCCGGGCGAGGAGTGGGCTCTGGCGCAGTGTCTGCAGATGCGCTCCAACTTCCTCGCCAACCGCCCCGACTGGGCCGGTGACGCCGCCCGTGACGCCGACGAGTCGCTGGAGATCTTCCGGCGCCTCGGCGACACCTGGGGCGAGGCGGAGGCGCTGTCCGCGCGGGCCGAGGCCCGGGAGCGGCGGGGCGCCTACGCGGAGGCCGCCGCCGACTACGAGGCGGCCCGGGAACTCGCCGAGCGCCTCGGCGCGGGCGCCCACGCGAACGTCATCTCCGCCCGCCTGGGCAGTGTGGTCCTGGAGGCCGGGGACGACGAGCGGGGCGAGCGGCTGCTGCGCGAGGTGATCGCCCGCACGGACGGCGCCGCCCACAACGAGGCGATGCCCGCCGCCCGCCTCTTCCTGGCCGGCTGGCTCGGCACGGTGGGCCGCGTCGCCGAGGCCCGCGAGCAACTCCGGATCCTGCGCGAGGAGTTCGGCATCGCCCACTTCGTCGTCTTCGACGCCTTCATCCTCGGCGCCGAGGCATGGCTGGAGGCCGTGGACGGTCGCCACGAGCAGGCCCTGGTGGCCGTGCGCCAGGCGCTGGGCCGGGCCGCGGAACCGCTGTCGCTGACCATCGCCCCGCAACTGCGCTCCTTCTACCTGACCATCGCCGCCCTCGCCCTGGTCGGCGCCGACGGCGGTGCCCGCGCGGTCGACGCCGCCCGCTGTCTGGGCGCCGCGGAGGCCCTGCTGCCGCCCGGCCACCTCCGCAGCCGGATGGAACGCGCCGCGCTGGAGATGGTCGTGGGGCGGAGCCGGGGGGTGCTCGACGGGCCGGCGTACGAGCGCGCGTACGCCGAGGGCGGCGGCCTCTCCTACGAGGAGGCCACCGCCCTGGTCTGATCGCACGCGTCTGACCGCACGCGGGTCAGTTCTTCGTACGGAACTTGTGGATCGCGACCGGCGCCATCAGCGCGGTGAGCCCCGCCGACCAGGCCAGGGTCACCCACAGGCTGTGCGCGACCGGACCGCCGATCATCAGGCCGCGCGCGGTGTCGGCGAGCGCGGACAGCGGGTTGTATTCGGTGAAGTTCTGCAGCCAGCCCGGCATCGTCCGGGTCGGCGCGAAGATCGACGAGCCGAACTGGAGCGGCATCAGCACCAGGAAGCCCATGGCCTGCACGGACTGGGCGCTCTTCATCACGACGCCCAGGGTGAGGAACACCCACATCAGCGACGAGCCGAACACCGCGGACAGGGCCACGGAGGCCAGCAGCCCGCCCCAGTTGGTGATGTCGAAGCCGACCAGCAGCGCGACGATCATCAGCACCACGGTCGCCAGCAGCATGCGCACCAGCTCCACCGCGATCTTCGCGAAGAGCACCGAGCCGCGCCCGATCGGCAGCGACCGGAACCGGTCCATGACACCGGAGTTGAAGTCCGTGTTGAAGCCGGTGCCCACGCCCTGCGCCATGTTCATCCCCATCATGGCCATCAGACCGGGCACGACGTACTGGACGTACCGGTCCTGCCCGCCGCCCATGGACGCCCCGATGGAGCCGCCGAAGACGTACACGAACAGCAGGGTGAAGATCACCGGGAAGAGGATGGCGTCGAACATCGACTCCGGGTCCTGCTTGATCCACAGCAGGTTGCGGCGGATGAGCGCCCCGGTGTGGCGCAGATGGCCGCGCAGCGGGATACGGACGTCGGCCACGGGGGCCGTCGGGACGGTGGTGGTGGCGCTCATACGGCGACCTCCTCGCGGGCGTCGGCGGGCACGGTGTCCTGCGGGTCGCCGGCGCGGTGGCCGGTGAGGGACAGGAACACCTCGTCCAGGCTGGGCAGTTCGGTGGTGACGGCGGACAGCGTGATCCCGCGCGCGGTGACCGCGCCGATCACGGCGGTGAGCTGCTCGTCGCTGAGGACCGGCACCAGCACCGAGCCGCGCTCGGCGTCCACGACGGTCGTGGCGAGCCCGGTGATGCCGAGCTCGTCCAGGGCCCGGGCCAGCGGCCGCAGATGCACCGGGTCGGTCGGCCGTATCCGCAGGGTGCGCCCGCCCACCCTCGCCTTGAGCTCCTCGATGCCGCCGCCCGCGATGACCTTCCCCCGGTCGACGACGGTCAGCTCGGAGGCGAGTTGTTCGGCCTCCTCCATGTACTGGGTGGTCAGCAGCACGGTGACCCCGTCCCCGACCATCGCCTTGACCTCGTCCCACACCTCGTTGCGGGTGCGCGGGTCGAGTCCGGTGGTCGGCTCGTCGAGGAACAGCACGGCCGGCCGCCCGATCATCGAGGCGGCCAGGTCCAGCCGCCGCCGCATACCGCCGGAGTACGTTCCGGCCGGCCGCCGTGCGGCCTCGGTGAGCGAGAACCGCTCCAGCAGTTCGTCGGCCCGGGCCCGGGCGTCCTTGCGGGACAGGTCGAGCAGCCGTCCGATGAGATACAGGTTCTCCCAGCCGGGCAGCTTCTCGTCGACGGAGGCGTACTGGCCGGTCAGCCCGATCACCCGGCGCAGCTGCCGGGGCTGCCGTACGACGTCGTAGCCGGCGACGGTCGCCTGCCCGCCGTCGGGCGTCAGCAGCGTGGACAGGATGCGTACGAGGGTGGTCTTCCCGGCGCCGTTCGGGCCGAGCACGCCCATGACGGTGCCCTCGCGCACCTCCAGGTCCACTCCGTCGAGCGCCCTGGTCTCCCCGTAGTGCTTGACCAGCCCCCGTACGGTCACGGCGCTCCCGGCGCCGGCGAGGTTCTTGTCGTTTCGCGTCATGCCGAGAACGGTGTCAGCCCCGACCGACAAACCACCGACAGCTCACCGACAGCCGCCGGCCGGCACCGACAGAACGCCGATCAGCGCAGGTCGGTGCCGGTCTGGGGTCAGGAGATCTGCCGGATGTCGGCGCCCGTGATCTCGCCGCCGGTCACGGTGTAGGTGCCGGTGAACTCCTGCACGGTGCCGTCGTACTGGGTGGCCTTGATGTCGACGCTGACATCGCCGTAGCCGTTGTCGGTGGCGGTGATGTCGATGTGGGACGTCGAGGCGTAGCCGTTCACCCAGTCCGAGTAGGAGCCCTGGAAGAGGTTCGAGCCGCCCATGTCCCAGGCCGCCGAGTAGTTCCCCGCGTTGAGGTAGTCGTAGTAGGTCGTGACGACCGTGGCGGCGTCCTCGGTGTCCTCGCTGGTCGCGGTGTCCGTGGGCTCGGTGTAGCCGCCGCTGTCGTCGGAGGAGTAGCTGTCGTCGGGGTACGTCTGGTCCGTGCCGTATCCGTCGTCGGAGGGGGACGGGCTGTAGCCAGAGTCGTCGTACGTGTCCTCGGGCGACACCAGACCGGCCGGCCAGCCGCTCGACGAGCCGTCGGGGCGGTTGGCCACGGCCACGCCGATGCTCACCCCGCCGACGGCCAGGACAGCCACCAGCGCCCAGGGCAGCCAGTTCGGCAGGCGGGTGGAGCCGACGCGGACATAGGTGCTCCCGCCGGAGGGCTTGGCCGGCTGGTCGACCGGGCGCGGCCGCCCGCAGTTCGGGCAGACCGGCTGCGTGGCGTCCTCGACGCGCACGCCGCAGTGAACACAGAAGTGCATGGCCCCCGCCTACAGTCCGCGGATCGCTTCTTCGATCGTCACGGTGAGGGAGGCGAGCGCCGTGAAACCGGGCACCGCGTCCACGAGCGCCTTCGCGACCCGGCGCAGCTTTCCGGTACGGGGCTCCGCCGCCGCCAGTTCCTCGCGCGCGTCCTGCGCGAACTCCGCCAGGTCCTCGCGCTCCGGGTGGTCCGAGCGGCGTAACTCCTCGATGAACCGGGCGAGCAGGCCGCTGATCTCCTCCGGGGTCAACTGGCGCCCGTCGGCGGACCGTTCCTCCTCGGCCCCGGTCACGCGCAAGTCGATCCGGGCGTTGCTTCCGCTGGCCACGGCCGCGTTGGTGACCGTCGCGTTCCCCGTGGCGATGATGCCGTCGTTGCTGCGGTTTTCCATGTCCGTCCCCGTTCCGTGCCGCTGATCAGTCCGTGTTGGGCCGCGGGATCTTCTTGAGGATGGCCGAGATCCGCGACTGTTCGCCCGAGGCGACCGCGCTGGATTCCACCTTCGCTCCTGCGGTGGCGATGATGCCGTTGTTGATGATGGTTTCCTGACGTCGGATCAGATCGCCCGCGTCGATGTCGTGTTCCTCGGCGAACTCCACCAGGGCGTCCAGGATGCGCCGCTCGACGGTCTTGAGGACCATGCCGGAGTCGACCTTCTGGAAGTACCGTCGGTGGTCCGTCGCCGAGGCCAGCTGCCGCACGCTCTTGCGCGCCCCGTAGTCGAACGCCCGGAGCCGGGTGATCTGCCGGTGCTGCTTCTTCAGGCGCTTGCGCATCCCGAAGTCCGGGAAGAACCCGGCGATAGCCCGCGCCGGGGAGGCGACCAGCACGAAGGGCGTGCTGAAGAGGTTCTGGACCACCATCGTGAAGAACTCGCGCACCGAGGGGGCCGGCATCAGGGAGTCGATGGTCCGGTAGCGGTCCAGCAGCGGGCACAGCACGGTGGGCACGGCCTCCACGAACAGATTGGAGTCCGAGCGCACGAGCCGCAGGAACACCGAGGTCACCAACTCGCCGCCCCAGCCCGAGGAGTGCACGACCAAGTAGGCGCGGGCGGTCTCCTCCGGGGCCCGCTTCAGCGCGTCGACCTGGTCGCCGCCGACATGGGCGAGGGGGCGGCCGAGGGGGTCGGGCAGGAAGCGCGGGTCGCCCAGCACCGCCGAGCCCTCCACGAAGAGCCGCTCCTCGATCTCCAGACAGGGCAGGGACAGGGCGCGGACCCGGCGGGCGATGTGCGCGTACAGGTCCGTCACGTCGAAGTCCCGGGGGGTGACGCCCTCGCGCGCCTCGCTGGTGACGTCGAAGGTCAGCGACCAGGAGTCGAGTTCCTGTCCGTATCCGGTGAACGGGGAGAAGCCGCTGTAGACGGTGACGTTGCCCCGGGCGTACTCGTCGATCTGGCGCAGCCGCCGCGCCGCCGACTCATTGGGGGGCGGCGGTGCGTGGGCCGGGTCGAACCGGTCCGGGCGCAGCTGCTGGAGGCGTTCGCCGTACTGCGTGGACAGCGCGAAGGCCAGTGTCGTCATCCAGGCGAGCAGCAGCATCAGCAGGACCGTCAGGCCGCTGGCCAGCACCATCATGCCGATGAGCAGCACCAGGAACTCGACGGCCAGGAGCAGGTCCCTGGCGTGCCGGCGGGCGTTGGCCTCGTAGGCGTAGCGCAGCACCACGGGCACGTCGCACCCGGGAGCCGGGGCCACGCCCAGGTGCGGTTCGGCGGCGACGTCCCGGATGAGGGAGTCGGCGTACTGGCGGTCCAGGAAGACGGCCGCGCACATGTACCGGGTGAGGTCCCGGCCGCCGTCCCAGCTCAGGACGGCGGAGAGGGGTCCCGGGCGGGCCGTCCGCGCCCCCTCGGCGACGGCGAGCGCGGTTCCGCACTCGCCGCAGAACGCCGCTCCCGGCAGGATCGCGGCGGAGCAGTCGGAACAGATCGTCTGTGTCTGGGCCATCGTCGGCTCCCCCCGGATGTGAGACGCCCCACACCGTCAAGTGCACCACCGCCCCACGGACATGGAAGGCCCCGGAGCGTTTTCGACGCCACTCCGTTACAAGAGCTCCACTCCAACTACCCCTGATCACTGGCTAGTTGAAATGTGTCCGTCCCTCGCCCGGAGGACGGCTCGAACGGGGGAGCGGCGGCTGTGCCGGCCTGTGCCGCCTGTGCCTGCCGAAAGGGGGACAGCCCGCCGATGGGGGAAGTCGGCGGGCTGTCCTTTGTGCGGAGGTGGATCAGTGGACGGAGTGGGACTCCGTCGGGAACGCGCCGCCCACGACGTCCTCGGCGAAGGACTTCGCCGCGCCCGTCATGACCTCGCGCAGGTTCGCGTACTGCTTCACGAACTTCGGGACCCGGCCGGAGGTGAGGCCGAGCATGTCGGTCCACACCAGCACCTGCGCGTCCGTCTCGGCGCCCGCGCCGATGCCGACCGTCGGGATGTGCAGGACGCGCGTGACCTCGGCGGCCAGCTCCGCCGGGACCAGTTCCAGGACGACCGCGAACGCGCCCGCGTCCTGGACCGCCTTCGCGTCGCGCAGCAGCTGCGCGGCCGCCTCCTCGCCCCGGCCCTGGACGCGGTAGCCCATCGCGTTCACGGACTGCGGGGTGAGGCCGATGTGCGCCATGACCGGGATGCCGGACTCCACCAGCAGCCGGATCTGCTCGTGCGAGCGCTCGCCGCCCTCCAGCTTCACGGCGCCGACCCCGGCCTCCTTGACCAGGCGGGTCGCCGAGCGCAGGGCCTGCACGGGGCCCTCCTGGTACGAACCGAACGGCAGGTCGCCGACGATCAGGGAACGGCTCGTGCCGCGGACGACCGCCGCCGAGAGGATCGCCATCTCGTCGAGCGTGACGGGGACCGTCGTGTCGTAGCCGAGATGGCAGTTGCCGGCCGAGTCGCCGACGAGGATCACCGGGATCCCGGCCTCGTCGAAGACGGACGCGGTCATCGCGTCGTAGGCGGTGAGCATGGGCCACTTCTCGCCCCGCTCCTTGGCGAGGGCGATGTCGCGGACGGTGATACGGCGGGTGCCCTTCCCCCCGTACAGCGTCCTGCTGCCGTCGGAGGTCTTCTGCGATGCAGTCTGGGCAGCCGAAAGCTGCGTCATTGCAACGGCTCCTTACGTCATCTCGAGGCGCCCTGACGGCGTCCCCGGACCGTCTCCATGGTGGCACCTCGTGCCATCGAGGGCCAGAGCACCCCCTGTGGGTAAGACCTCAGTAAAAGATTCCGATACGAGACGGTTCCGTATCGGAATAGCTCTACGCTGGCCGCATGACCTCTCCTGCCGTCCTCTCCTCCGACCGCGTACCGGAGGCAGTCCACCGGCGCCGCTGGGCGATCCTCGGCGTGCTGATGCTGAGCCTGCTGATCGTGGTGCTCGACAACTCGATCCTGAACGTCGCCATCAAGACCATCTCCACCCCCGCCCCGACCGGTCTGGGCGCCACCCAGAGCGAGCTGGAGTGGGCGATCAACGCCTACACCCTCGTCTTCGCCGGTCTGCTCTTCACCGCGGGCCTCCTCGGCGACCGGATCGGCCGGAAGAAGGTGCTGCTCGGCGGTCTGGTCGTCTTCGGCGCCGGCTCCGCGCTCGCCGCCGAGTCCGGCTCCCCGGCGCAGCTCATCGCCTTCCGCGCGCTGATGGCCCTCGGCGCCGCCTTCGTCATGCCGGCCACCCTCGCGGTCCTGATGAACGTCTTCGAGCGCGAGGAGCAGCCGAAGGCCATCGGCATCTGGGCGGGCGGGGTCGGCCTCGCGATCGCCATCGGGCCGATCACCGGCGGCGTGCTCCTCGACCACTTCTGGTGGGGCTCGGTCTTCCTGATCAACGTGCCGATCGTGCTGCTCGCCCTCGCGCTGATGCTCTGGCTGGTGCCCGACTCCCGCGACCCGAACCCCGGCCGGATCGACCCGGTGGGCGTCGTGCTGTCGGTGGTCGGGCTGGTGCTGCTGGTCTACGGCATCATCAAGGGCGGCGAGCTGGCCGACTTCACCGACGCCAAGGTGCTGTCGACGATCGGCGCGGGCCTCGCGGTCCTGGTGGCGTTCGTCGTCTTCGAGAAGCGCAGCGACCACCCGTCCATCGACGTCACCTACTTCAAGAACAAGGTGTTCTCGGCCGCGATGTCCGTCATCGCGCTGGTCTTCTTCGCGCTGATGGGCGTGACCTTCTTCTCGGTGTTCTACACCCAGAGCGTGCGCGGCTACTCGCCGTTGCAGACCGGTCTGCTGCTGTTGCCGCTCGCCGCCGCCCAGCTGATCTTCGCGCCCCGGGCCCGGCTGGTCGTCGACCGGTTCGGCAACAAGGCGACCACCACCGCGGCCATGCTGGTCATCGCGGCGACCCTGGTGGCGTTCGCCACGCTCGACACGGACACCCCGATCTGGATCCTGGAGGCCGTGTTCTTCTTCATGGGCGCCGGTATGGCGCACATCATGACCCCGACCAGCGTCGTCATCATGCAGGCGCTGCCCCGTGAGAAGGCCGGTTCGGCGTCCGCGCTCAGCAACACCTTCCGCCAGGTCGGCGGCGCGCTCGGCATCGCGGTCCTCGGCTCGGTGCTGTCGACCTCGTACCGCACGGGCATCGAGGACCACCTGGGCGGCGTGCCGGCGGGCCTGCGCGAGACCGCGGGCGAGTCCATCGAGGCGACGCTCGGCGTGGCGGGCGGGCTCGGCGAGCGGGGCCGCGCCCTCGTGGGCCCCGCCAACGACGCCTTCCTGCACGCCATGCACGTGACCGCGCTGTGCGGGGCCGCGGTGGCCGTGCTGGGCGCGATCGTGGTCGCCGTCTTCCTGCCGGGCAAGCCGCAGCCGGACCCGTCGGACGCGGCCGGCCAGGAGCTGGTGGAGACGGCGGACCGGCCGTCGTAGCCGGGGGAAGGAGCGTCTTCCGGGGCGGGGAGAATGCGTTCAGGACGACGAAGGGACGGACGGACGTGAGCCTTGCCCACACGCGCGCCACCACCGGGGGCCCCGGCCGGGGTCGGCCGCGCAGTGAGGCCGTGGAACGGGCCATCCTCGAAGGGGTCATGAAGCTGCTGGAGGACGGCGTTCCGCTGACCGAGATCTCCATCGAGCGCATCGCCCGCACCGCCGGGGTCGGCAAGGCCGCCATCTACCGCCGCTGGAGCGGGAAGGAGGAGCTCTTCGTCGACGTGCTGCGCGCGGCCGAGCCCGCGGACCCCGAACTCCCGGGCACCTCCATGCGCGACGACCTGATCGTGCTCCTGGAGTCGCTGCGCCGCCGCGGCCTGGCCAACCGCTCCTCGGCGATCCTGCACAACGCGCAGGTCCAGATGAAGAGCAGCCCGAAGATCTGGGCGGCGTACCACAACACGGTCATAGCACCCCGGCGGCGCCTCGGCATCGAGGTGCTGCGCCGCGGCCAGGAGAACGGCGAACTGCGCGCCGACCTCGACCTGGAGCTGGTGAACGACCTCTTCGTCGGCCCCATGCTCGTCCGGGCCGTGCTGCGCCTCGACGGGGATCTGGGCGAGGACCTGCCGGCCCGGATCGTCGACGCGCTGCTCACGGGCCTACGCCCCGTCAGTTCAACGGACAACCAGTAGCGATGTGCGCGTTTGGTTACAGACCACGCGTCAGGAACGCGTCGAGGAACTGACGGTGCGCCCCCGTTCGTCATCGGGTCCGTACGGCCGTCCCCGGACGGCAGGAATGGAACCGATCATCCCCTAGGGTCATACCCGGGGGGACGGACGGTGTGCACGGCAGGCAGTGAGGCGACGGTATGGCGCAGCAGGCGTACATGACGGAGACGGACAACGGTGGCTCGGGTCCCGAGCGGCGGGGAACCCGGCTTCGGCGCCTGATCGGACGTCTCGTCTCGGGGTGGCGCGGCGACCGGCGGATCTGGCGGCGCGGCCTCGTCGTCACCGCCTTCGCGGTGGCGCTCGCCCTGGTGATGCTGCTGCACTCGCACATCCCCAACCGCTACGGCAACCTCGGCAGCCTCACGGAGACGTTCCTGCCGTGGCTCGGCCTGGTGCTGATCCCGGTGCTCCTGGCGTGCGCGCTGGTCCGCAGGTCGGCGACCGCGCTGATCGCCCTCGCCCTGCCCGTGACGGTCTGGCTGAACTCCTTCGGCGGGCTGCTCACCGACAAGACCGGCGGCGGCGGTGACCTCACGGTCGCCACGCACAACGTCAACGCCGACAACACCGACCCGGCCGGCACCGCCCGCGCCGTGGCCGCCTCCGGCGCGGACGTGCTCGCCCTGGAGGAACTGAAGGCGTCGGCGGTGCCGACGTACGAGAGGGCGCTGGCGTCGACGTACCGGTACCACGAGGTCGAGGGCACCGTCGGGCTGTGGAGCAAGTACCCGATGAGCCAGGTGCGGGCCGTCGACATCAAGCTGGGCTGGACGCGCGCGATGCGGGCCACGGTGACGACGCCCGAGGGGAAGGTCGCGGTGTTCGTCGCCCATCTGCCCTCGGTGCGGGTGAAGTTGGAGGCCGGGTTCACCGCCCGGCAGCGCGACAAGAGCGCCGACGCGCTGGGCGAGGCGATCGCCGACGAGCCGCTGCCGCGCAAGATCCTGCTCGGTGACCTCAACGGCACCATGAACGACCGCTCCCTGAACGCGGTGACCTCGCAGCTGCGCTCCACGCAGGGTGCGGCCGGCAACGGCTTCGGCTTCAGCTGGCCGGCGTCGTTCCCGATGGCCCGCATCGACCAGATCATGGTGAGCGGGGTGGAGCCGGTGACGTCGTGGACGCTGCCGGAGACGGGGAGCGATCACCTGCCGGTGGCGGCGCGGGTGAATGTCACCGGCTCGTAGTCCGGCCTTCACCCGGCGGAATTCCGGGCCGTGGAGAGTTTGTTCCGTACTTGAACATATGATGGTACGGATCCCGCTCACCTGAAAGGCCCTTCATGCCTCTGGCCCTGCTCGCCCTGGCCGTCGGAGCTTTTGGCATCGGTACGACCGAGTTCGCGATGATGGGCCTGCTGCCCGACGTCGCCGACGACCTGCGCGTCTCCCTCCCCACGGCCGGACACCTGGTCTCCGCCTACGCCCTCGGCGTGGTCGTCGGCGCCCCGCTGCTCGCCGCCGCCACGGCCCGCCTCTCCCGCCGCAAGGTCCTGATCTCCCTGATGGGCCTGTTCGTCGTCGGCAACGCCCTGTCCGCCCTCGCCCCCGGCTACGACACCCTGCTCGCCGCCCGCTTCCTCAGCGGCCTGCCGCACGGCGCCTTCTTCGGCGTCGGCGCCGTGGTGGCCACCGGCCTGGTCGCCCCCGAACGCAAGGCCCGCTCGGTCTCGCTGATGTTCCTCGGCCTGACCGTCGCCAACATCGCGGGCGTCCCCGTGGCCACGCTCGTCGGCCAGCACCTGGGCTGGCGGGCCACCTTCCTGGGCGTCAGCGTGATCGGCCTGGCGGCCGTCGCGTCGCTGGTGGCGCTGATCCCGCGCGAGGTGAGCAGCGCCCCGGCCGTCGGCCTGCGCGGCGAGCTGGCGGCCCTGCGGTCGCTCCCCGTCTGGCTGGCGCTCGGCACCACGGTCGCCGGATTCGGGGCGCTGTTCTCGGCGTACAGCTACATCACCCCGATGCTGACCGGCTCCGCCGGGTACAGCGAGGGGAGCGTCACGCTGCTGCTCGCCCTGTTCGGCGTGGGCGCGACCATCGGCAACCTGCTGGGCGGCCGTCTCGCCGACCACGCGATGCGCCGCACCCTCTTCGCGGGCCTCGCCTGCCTGGCGGCCGTGCTGGCGCTCTTCCCGCTCCTGATGCGGGCGCAGTGGAGCGGAGCGCTGGCGATCGTCCTCCTGGGCATCGCCGCCTTCGTCGCGGGCAACCCGCTCAACCTGATGGTCATGGAGAAGGCGACGGCGGCGCCCTCCCTGGCCTCCTCCGCCAACCAGGCCGCCTTCAACCTCGCCAACGCCGGCGGCGCCTGGATCGGCGGCCTGGCCCTGGCGGCCGACTTCGGCGTGACCTCCCCGGCGCTCGCCGGAGCGGCGCTCGCCGTACTGGGCCTCGCGGTGGCCTCCGTGGCCTACGCGGTGGACCGGCGCCGGACACCGCTCGCGACGGCGGGCCGCGAGCGCCTGGTGGCCGTCCATCACCCGGAGCGCCCGGCGGTGGACGCCCTGGACGGCACCCGGTAGCGACGGACACGGGCCCCTCCCGCCCCGGCGCGCTGCGGGAGCGGGAGCGGGCTCGCGGGGATAGGTTCCGGGGGTATGGCGCAATCCACCGACGCGGGCCCCCTCTACTACGTCGACCGCTCCGACATCCGCGAGGGAAAGCTGGCGGAGGTCCGGGACGGCATGCGGGAGCTGGCCGCGTTCGTCGAGGAACGTGAACCGCGGCTGCTCGCCTACGCCTTCTTCATCGACGACACCGGGTCGACCATGACCGTCGTCGCCGTGCACCCCGACGCGGCGTCCCTGGAGCTGCATCTGCGGCTCGGCGGCCCCAGGTTCCGCGCGTTCGGCGAACTCATCCGGATGCGGAGCATCGACGTGTACGGACAACCCGGCGCGGCCGTCGCCGAGCAGCTGCGGCGCAAGGCCGAGATGCTCGGCGACGGCACCGCCACCGTCACCCTGCACACCCGCCAGGCGGGATTCAGCCGGATGACCGGTCAGGGCAGGCCCTAGGCGCTTGTCTCCGGCGGGTCGAAGCGGGCGAGGTCGCGCAGCCACGTGCGGGCCGAACTGTCCGACGGGGCCCGCCAGTCGCCGCGCGGCGAGAGGGAGCCGCCGGCCGAGACCTTCGGGCCGTTCGGCATGGCCGAGCGCTTGAACTGGGCGAAGCCGAAGAAGCGGCGGCAGAACACCTCCAGCCACCGCCGGATCTCCGGCAGGTCGTACGCCACCCGCTTGGCGTCCGGGAAGTTCGGCGGCCAGGCGCCCGCGTCCGGGTCGTGCCAGGCGTGCCAGGCCAGGAAGGCGATCTTCGACGGCCGGAAGCCGTAGCGCAGCACGTGGAAGAGGGTGAAGTCGTGCAGCGCGTACGGGCCGATCTTCGACTCGGTGGACTGCATCTCCTCGCCCGGTACGAGCTCGGGGCTGATCTCGGTGTCGAGGATCGCGGCGAGGATCGCGCTGGTCTCCTCGTCGTGCTGGCCGCTGGTGATGACCCAGCGGATCAGATGCTGGATCAGCGTCTTGGGCACACCGCCGTTGACGTTGTAGTGGCTCATCTGGTCGCCCACGCCGTACGTCGACCAGCCGAGCGCCAGCTCGGACAGGTCGCCGGTGCCGAGCACGATGCCGCCGCGCTGGTTGGCCAGCCGGAACAGGTAGTCGGTGCGCAGACCGGCCTGCACGTTCTCGAAGGTGACGTCGTACACCGGCTCGCCGGACGCGAACGGGTGGTCCATCTCCTTCAGCATCAGCCGCGCCGTCGGCGTGATGTCCAGCTCGGCCGCGGTGACCCCGAGCGCTCGCATCAGCCGGTGGGCGTTGTCCTTGGTGTGGTCGCTGGTGGCGAAACCGGGCAGGGTCCAGGCCAGGATGTCGGTGCGGGGGCGTCCCGCGCGGTCCATCGCGCGGGCGGCGACGATCAGCGCGTGCGTGGAGTCCAGGCCGCCGGAGACGCCGATGACCACCTTCGGGCCACCGATCGCCGCCAGCCGCTGCTGGAGCCCCTCGACCTGGATGTTGTACGCCTCGTAGCAGTCCTGGGCGAGCCGGTCGGCGTCGGCCGGAACGAACGGGAAGCGCTCCAGGCGGCGGCGCAGCCCCAGGTCGGTGAGCGGCGGATCGAGTTCGAAGCCGACCCTGCGGAAGTCGGCGGTCCGGGCGCGGTGCGTACGGCGGTTGTCGTCGAACGTGCCCATCCGCTGCCGCTCCTGCCGCAGCAGATCGAGGTCGACGTCGGCCACGGCGTAACTGTCGCCGAGCGGGAACCGCTCGGTCTCGGCCAGCAGCACGCCGTTCTCGTAGACCATCGCCTGGCCGTCCCAGGACAGGTCGGTGGTCGACTCGCCGAGCCCGGCCGCCGCGTAGACGTACGCGGCGAGACAGCGGGAGGACGCCGAGCGGCACAGCAGCTTGCGGTCCTCGGCCCGCCCGACCGTGATCGGGCTGCCGGAGAGGTTGACGAGGACGGTCGCGCCGGCGAGGGCCGCCTCCGCGCTGGGCGGCACCGGCACCCACATGTCCTCGCAGATCTCCGCGTGCAGCACGAGACCGGGGACGTCGTCCGCCGCGAACAGCAGATCCACGCCGAACGGCACGTCCGCGCCGCCCACCCGGATCGTCCCGCCGCGCTCGTCGGCGCCGTCGGCGATCTGGCGGCGCTCGTAGAACTCCCGGTAGTTCGGCGGGTACGACTTGGGCACGACGCCGAGGACGCGGCCGCGGTGCACGATCACCGCGCAGTTGTAGACCCGGTTGCGGTGGCGCAGCGGGGCGCCGACCACCAGCACCGGCAGCAGCTGCGCCGAGCCGGCCACCACCTCCCGGAGCGCCTCCTCGACCTGGTCGAGCAGCGCGTCCTGGAGCAGCAGGTCCTCGATCGAGTAGCCGCACAGCACCATCTCCGGGAAGACGGCGACCGCGACACCGTCCTCGGCGCAGTGGCGCGCGTGGCGCAGGACCGCGTCGGCGTTGGCGTGCGGGTCGGCGATGACGGTGTGGCCCGTGCACGCGGCGACACGTGCGAAGCCGTGCTGATAGATCGACCAGAAGTTCAACGGAGGCACGGGATCAGTGTAATCGTCAGAGCGACGCGATGGGGCGGGGGGCTCACCCGGGGGCTCGTCCCGCCCGCCCCACGCCCCGTCAGCTGAGGTAGCCGAGCACGGTCATCATCCCCGCCTCCGCGTGGTACACGTTGTGGCAGTGGAGCATCCACAGGCCCGGGTTGTCGGCGTCGAAATCGACCGTGAGCCTGCCGTTCGGCAGGACGAGCGCGGTGTCCTTGCGGGCGCCGCCCGGCGCCTTGGCCAGCTGGAAGGTGTGGCCGTGCAGATGCAGCGGATGCCACATGGCCGTGGAGTTGGAGAAGACCACCCGCACCCGCTCGCCCTGGCGCACCGGATGGCGCTGATCGGCGGTGTACGGCTTCTTGTCGAAGGCCCAGTCGTAGTGCTCCATCCCGCCGGTGAGCCGGATCTCCACGGTCCGGTCGGGTTCCTTGCGGGGGAGCGCCACCGACTCGTCCGCCTGGAGCTTGTTCGCGGTCAGCGGCCTGCCGTCCAGTTCCTGCGGGCGGACGGACGGGTCCGGCGCCTCGCCGCCGCCGGTGCGCAGCAGCGCCATGGCGGTCGCGTTCTTGCCCTCGGCGAGCGCGGTCAGCGGGAAGACGCCGTCCTTGGCGGTGACGAGCACGTCGTAGCGCTCGCCCATGCCCAGCATCAGCGCCTTGGCGGTGGTGTGCCGGACCGGGTAGCCGTCGCTGTGGGTCACGGTCATCTCGTGCCCGCCGAGCGCGACCCGGAAGGCGGTGTCCCCGCCCGCGTTGATCAACCGGATCCGGATCCGGTCGCCGGGGCGCGCTCGGAGCACCGAGGGCGCCTGTGCCGTACGCCCGTTGACCAGGTAGTACGGATACGCCACATCGCCCGCGTCGCCGCCGAGCAGATCGCTCGTGGCGCCCATCAGCATGCGGGAGGGGCCGGAGCGGGCGGACGGCGAACCGCTGCCCGTGCGCATGCCGTCCCCCATGTCCATGTCGCCCATGTCCATGTCGACGCCCATGTCCATGTCCATGCCCATGTCCTGGCCGGTCTCCGAGCCGTCGCCCATGGCCATGCCGCCCCGGCCGTGCGTGAGTTCCGCCAGCACGGCGTCCGGTGTCGACCCGTCCACCCCGTCGAGCCAGTCGTCCAGGACGACCAGCCACTCCTTGTCGTACGCCAGGGGCTCCCTGGGGTCGTCGACGATCAGTGGGGCGTACAGGCCCCGGTCCAGCTGGACCCCGGTGTGCGGGTGGATCCAGTACGTGCCGGGGTGCGCCACCTTGAAGCGGTACGTGAAGTCGGCGCCGGGCTTGACGTCGCGCTGGGTGAGGCCGGGGACGCCGTCCATGTCGTTGCGCAGGGCGATGCCGTGCCAGTGCAGGGACGTGGTCGTGGGGAGGTGGTTGGCGAGGGTCACGTCGAGGGTGTCGCCGGCGGTGACCCGGATCGCCCTGCCGGGCAAATCACCGCCGTACGTCCAGGTGGGGACCGTGCGCCCGCCGAGGTCGAGGGAGGTCGCGGCGGCGGTCAGGGCGATCCTGCGGACCGCCCCGCCGGAGCCGCGCCGCTCCTCGGCGGCGGCGACCTCGGCGCCGGAGGGGTCGACATAGCCCTCCGGGGTGCTGCCGGAGCCGGTTCCGGAGCCGTGCCCCGAACGGTGGCCGGAGTCGGACGAGCCGGAACAGGCGGTCAGAAGGCCCGTGCCGGCGACAGCGAGAGATCCGCCGAGCACGGCCCGGCGCGTAGGAGTGCGCATGAGTGCAGTACACCTCGTCACATGTGGTGCGGAAAGCCGGGAATGGCGTCTGCTGCTCCATATGCGCGGGTACGCCGGAACAGCCGAGCGCCGGCCTAGAGGCGCAGCACCGACAGGCGGGCGAGGAGGAGGCGGGGTGGGGGTGGCCGGGGCCACAGGGCGCGCGGGAGGCGGGTCCCGGCGGGTGGGGCCGGGGAGGCGGGGCGGGCACCGGGGGCCGCCGTGAGCAGTACCAGCAGCGTGAAGCCGCCGAGCACCGCCAGGCACACGGACGCCGGGTCCATGCCGGTCGTCGAGGGCGTCGAGGAGTGCGCCGCGTCGTGTGCCGGGGTGAATGCCGAGGTGCGTGTCGTCAACGCCGCGGCCACCGGCGGGCTGCCCGTCGTGCCGTGCTCCGACGGATGCCCGAGGGTGTGCATCGTCAGCACGCCGAGCAGCAGGACGGCGAACAGCAGCAGCCGTCCGTACGTCGTCCTCCGCCTCGTGCTCATGGCGCGCAGCCTACCCCCACCGGGTATATGGGTGCGCCCGTCCCCCGAAGGGAACGGGCGCACTGTCACGCGGGAACTCAGTGGCGTCGGTACGACTCCACGTAGCCCTTCGCGGGCGAGCCCACGCCGGTCACGTCGTCGTAGCCCTTGACCGCGGACAGCGAGCTGTCCTTGCCGAGGCTGCGCACGGAGGTGGCCAGGCCGCCGGTGGCGTCGAGGCCGTTGACGAAGTCGATCCGGGCGACCGCCAGGCCGGAGCCGGTCGGGTTGTCCGTGACGTCGTGGTACACCTTCGAGCCGGCCTTGGCGTAGATCGCCGGGTTGGCGAAGCCGAGGGCCTTGCCGCCGCCGGCCTCGGTGGCCAGCGCCTGCACGGCCGCGATCACCGGCGCGGCCAGCGAGGTGCCGCCGATGCGGTACTCGCTGTACTGCTGCGACCCGTCCGGGAAGGTCTGGGTCTGGCCGACCTTGAAGCCGGTGTTCGGGTCGGCGATCGCCGCGATGTCCGGGACGACGCGGTTGCCGTCGGCGCTGTTGGCCTTGGCGAGCGCGTCGGGGACGACGCCCTTCTGGTAGTACGGGGCCGGCACGGTCTTGCTGGTGCCGCCGCCCGCGCCCGAGGTGAAGGCGCCGGGGAAGCCGGTCCAGCTCTTGCCGTCGGCCGCCAGGGTCGCCTTCTGGGTGCCCCAGCCGGTCTCCCACAGGTACGTGTTGTTCTTGCCGACCGCCAGCGAGGTGCCGCCGACCGCCGTCACCCACGCCGAGTTGGCCGGGGTGTCGACCTGCTTCGTACCGGTGTTGGCGACCTCGTCGCCGTCGTCGCCGGAGGAGAAGTAGAAGCCGATGCCCTCGACCGCGCCGAACTGGAAGACCTGGTCGTAGGCGGCCGCCAGGTCCGGCGTCTGGCTGGCCTCGATGTCGCCCCAGGAGTTGGAGACGATGTCGGCCAGGTGGTTGTCGACGACCTTGCTCAGCGAGTCGAGCAGGGCGTCGTCGAAGCAGGACTCGGCGCCGACGTAGACGACGTTGGCGGCCGGCGCGACCGCGTGCACGGCCTCGACGTCCAGGGTCTCCTCGCCGTACCAGCCGGCCGCGCCGCACTCCTTGGTCTTGGAGTACTTCGCGGGCAGGACCTGGCTGAGCTGGCCCGTCTTCCAGGCGGCGTCGCCGTGCTTCTTCGCGTAGGTCTGCGCGTCGAAGGCGATGGTCGGCGAGGCGTAGGCGTCCGTGATGGCGACGCGCACGCCCTTGCCGGTGTAGCTGCCCGCGCCGTAGGCGGCCCGCAGCTGCTTGCCGGTGTAGCCCTGGACGGCGTACGGGATCTTCGTACCGTAGGCGTCCGGCAGCGTGCTCGCGATGTTCGAGCCGTAGTACGACGAGAACGGCCCGGAGTTCTTGAACACCGCGTCCGGCGGCGGCAGCTGGTCCTTGGCCTTCGCGGTGTGCGGGGCGCTGTCCAGACCGGTGACGGTCAGCACGGCGCCGTCGAGGCTCGCCGGAGCCGTGGCCGTCTTGGCGGGCGCGCGGTAGGTGTGCCCGCCCTTGGTGTAGTTGTGCAGCTGGGTGCCGAACGCCTTCTCGGCGGCGGCTACGTCACCGGTGACGGTGACGTAGTGCTGCGAGACGCCGGTGACCGTCAGGCCCGCCGACGTCAGCCAGGACTTGACCGCGGCCACCTGGGCCTTGGTCGCGCCGAAGCGGGCCTGCGCCTGCTTGGCGCTGAGGTACTTGCCGTAGGCCGCCGAGTGCGGGTCGGAGACCGCCCGGGCGTAGGCGGCGAGGCCGTTGGCGTCGCGGCCGGCGAGGTAGACCCGCAGCGAGAGCTTGGAGCTGTCGGCGGTGGCGCCCTGGTCGGCCTTGGCCGTGGCCCAGGCCGGCTTGGTGCCGGCCAGTGCGTCCCGGGTCGGGGCATCCGCGGCGTGCGCCGCGGGTATGCCGAGCGCGATCGCGCCGGCGAGCATGGGCAGTGTCGCCGCCATGCTCACCCCGGCGCGCAGCGCGGCACGGTTGGATCTCATAGGACCCCCTGTACGTGGTTCGTCGCGAGTGGATCACTCGATCCGGCAACTCTTTCGATGAACCGTTCATGCCAGGGGAATGCGAAAACCAAGAAGAAGCCAAGTCGCCGCATCCTGTACGGATTTGGCGGATACGTCCGTGAAGTCGAGGGAAAACCCTATGACTTGGGAAACGCCACCCCTGCGGGGATCCGCGACGGACCCAGGAACGCGGGCGGACCTATGAACGCGGCTTGGCGCCCCGCTCCTTGAGCATGTCCGTCATCAGCGCGATCTCCGACTGCTGCGCGTCCACCATGCCCTGGGCCAGCCGCTTCTCCACGCCGACCGTGCACTTGGCGACACAGCCCTCGGCCATGTGGATGCCGCCCTTGTGGTGGGCGGTCATCAGCTGGAGGTAGAAGATCTCGGCCTGCCTGCCGCTGAGCCCCTCCAGCTTCTTCAGCTCGGTGTCGGTGGCCATGCCCGGCATCAGCGCCCCGTCCTCGCCGGAGGCCATGCCGGCCATGCCCATCCAGGCCATCGGCTCGTCCGAGGAGACCTTCGGCAGCTCCCACAGGTCCAGCCAGCCGAGCAGCATGCCGCGCTGGTTGGCCTGGGTCTGCGCGATGTCGTAGGCGAGCCGGCGCACCTCCGCGTCCTTCGTGCGGTCGCGCACGATGTACGACATCTCGACGGCCTGCTGGTGGTGCACCGCCATGTCCCGGGCGAACCCGGCGTCCGCCGACGAGGCCGACGGCGTCGCGTCGGAACCCCCGTCCTCCGCGACCGCGTAGGTGATCGCGCCGGCCGCCACGAGGACCGCCGCCGCGGCCCCCGCGATCCACCCGATGTGCCGCCTCACTTCATCGTCCCGCCCGTGCAGGAGGCCCCCGGCTCGGGGGTCTGCTTGCCCTGCACATACGTCTGGAAGAACTTGTCGACGTTGGGGTCGCTCGCGCTCGTCACCGTGCGCTGGTGGCCCCAGGCGGTGAGCATGATCGGGTCCTTCTGCTTCTCGTCCGGGCTCATCAGCGTGTACGGCGTCTTCTTCACCTTCGCGGCGAGCGCCTCCACGTCGGCCTTCGACGCCTTGCTGGTGTACGTCACCCAGACCGCGCCGTGCTCCAGCGAGTGCACGGCGTTCTCGTTCTTCACCGGCTCGGTGTAGACGTTGCCGTCGCAGTTCAGCCACACCGGGTTGTGGTTGCCACCGACCGGGGGCTCGACCGGGTACGTCACGTCCTTGGTGACGTGGGTGCGGCCGAGGTCGCCCTGCCAGGTCTTCACACCGTCGGCGCCCGTGACGAACTTGCCGGTCACGGCGCTCTTCGCGTCGTTCGAGGAGTCGTCGTCCGACTGGGAGCGCACGACGAAGACGCCGCCGACGACCAGGCCGGCCACGACGACCACGCTCGCGGTGATCGTCAGGATCCGGCCCCGCCGCTCGCGTGCCTTCTCGGCACGCCGCATCTCCTCTATGCGCGCCTTGCGCGCGGCGCTGTTCTTGTTCTTGGCGGAAGCCATGGGCCAGTCCTTCTGGGGAAAGGGGCGGGACAGTAGGGACGTGCGCGTCCGCCGATCGTAATGGTGGAGGTGGGGCCCACCGTAGGGCGCCTCCGCGGAAACGGTTCGGCGGAACGATTTTTTGAAGCCGGGATGCCACTTATTACGCTTCCTGGCATGCGGCTGTTGCGCTCCACCGATCTGGCCCTGCGCATCCTCATGCGGCTCGCCGTCGAGGACGCGGCCACGCCTGCCACGCGCGAGGTCGCGGCCGACATGGACGTGCCCTACACCCACGCGGCGAAGGTCGTCGCGGAGCTCCAGCACATGGGACTGGTCGACGCCAAGCGCGGCCGGGGCGGTGGACTCGCGCTCAGCGCGAAGGGGCGCACGGCGTCCGTCGGGGCCGTGGCCCGCCACTTCGAGGGCGACACGGAGGTCGTCGAGTGCGAGGGCGACACCCCGTGCCCGCTCCACTCCGCGTGCCGGCTGCGCGGGGCGCTGCGCCGGGCCCAGGAGGCGTTCTACGCCTCACTGGACCCGCTGACCATCGCCGATGTGACGGCCGGCCCGACGGGACCGCTGCTGCTGCAGATCGGCCGGGCGCCCCGCTGAGCCGGTCGCCCCGCTGACGCCCGGCGTCGTCCCGTCCGCTGACGCCGGGCGTCCCGGTCCGGGGGCTCAGCCCTCCTGGGCCAGCCACAGGTCCGGGCCGAAGACCTCGTAGTGGATGTCGGCCGGGGCCACGCCGCGGGCGATCAGCTGGGAGCGGATGGCGCGCAGGAAGGGCAGCGGCCCGCACAGGTACGCGCGCGTGCCCGGGGCGACCGGGACGTCGGCCAGGTCCACCAGCCCGCTGCCGGCGCCGAGCGGCGCGTCCTCCTCGTACCAGAACCGGACGTCCGCCTCGGCGAGCTTGGCCGCGTACGTCTCCTGGTCGGCGCGCAGGGCGTGGTGGGCGGGGGAGCGGTCGCCGTGCACGACCGTGACGGGCGCCCGGTGGCCGGTGGCCGCGAGGTGGGCCAGCATCGCCACCATCGGGGTCACGCCGATGCCGGCCGAGGCCAGCAGCAGCGGGGTGTCCGCGACGTCGTCGAGGACGAGGTCGCCGTACGCCTCCGACAGCTGGAGCACGGCGCCCTCCCGTACGCGCGCGTGCAGATGGTGGGAGACCTCGCCCCGTGGCGTCGCGCCGCCGGCGACCCGCTTCACGCTGATCCGGCGCGTCGACGCGTCGGGGGCGCCGGTCAGGCTGTACTGCCGTATCTGACGGGCGCCGTCGGGCAGGCGCACGCCCACCGAGACGTACTGCCCCGCGCGGAAGGGGCGCACCGGGCCGCCGTCCACCGGGCGCAGCCGGAGGGTGACCACGTCGTCGGTCTCGGGGACGCGCTCGACGACCTCCCAGTCCCGCCACACGGGACCGCCGCTCTCCTCGTACAGCCGCTTCTCCAGCGCGATCAGCGCGTTCGCCATCAGCCAGTAGACCTCGTCCCAGGCGGCCGCGACCTCGGGCGTGACGGCCTCGCCCAGCACCTCGACGATCGCGGCGAACAGGTGCTCGTGGACGATGCCGTACTGGTCGGCGGTCACGCCGAGTGAGGCGTGCTTGTGCGCGATGCGCGACAGCATCACGTCGGGGCGGTCCTCCGGGTGGTCCACCAGGTAGGTGGCGAAGGCGGCGATCGACCCGGCCAGCGCCTGCCGCTGGGTGCCCGCGGCCTGGTTGCCGCGGTTGAACAGGTCCCGCAGCAGCTCGGGACGGGCGGCGAACATCCCGGCGTAGAAACGCTCGGTGATCTCGCCGATCGCCCCGCCGACGACGGGAAGGGTGGCTCGGACGGTGGCGGCGGACTGGTCGGACAGCATCGGGGCTCCTTCGGGCACGACGGTGTGGGCGGGACCTCGGGTGGGTCCGTGCCTGCACCCATTAAAACTTGCATCTGAGATGCAAATTAAAGGGGGGTGGGTCCCGGGGAGCGGTGGGGCATTACGGATGTCGCTCCGAGCAGGCAAGATGGGCGGCAGAGCGGTACACCTCACCGACGCGGGGCGTTCACACCGAGGTCGGTCGGCCGATCATGGTCTGCAACGCGCACGAAATGGTGTTGTGGTGGGATGCTCAGGTGCCCGACCGCCTCTCCGGTGCGGGAAGCAGGCGGCCTGACCAGCAAGGATGGGGAAGCGGAAGATGGACAAGCAGCAGGAGTTCGTGCTCCGGACCTTGGAGGAGCGCGACATCCGGTTCGTACGCCTGTGGTTCACGGACGTGCTGGGCTTCCTCAAGTCCGTCGCCGTGGCCCCGGCCGAGCTGGAGCAGGCCTTCGACGAGGGCATCGGCTTCGACGGCTCGGCGATCGAGGGCTTCGCCCGGGTCTACGAGTCCGACATGATCGCCAAGCCGGACCCGTCCACCTTCCAGATCCTGCCCTGGCGCGCCGAGGCCCCCGGCACCGCCCGGATGTTCTGCGACATCCTCATGCCGGACGGCTCCCCGTCCTTCGCGGACCCGCGCTACGTCCTCAAGCGCGCCCTGGCCCGCACCTCCGACCTGGGCTTCACCTTCTACACCCACCCGGAGATCGAGTTCTTCCTGCTGAAGGACCGCCCGCTGGACGGCTCGCGCCCGACGCCCGCCGACAACTCCGGCTACTTCGACCACACCCCGCAGAACATCGGCATGGACTTCCGCCGCCAGGCGATCACCATGCTGGAGTCCATGGGCATCTCGGTCGAGTTCTCCCACCACGAGGGCGCCCCGGGCCAGCAGGAGATCGACCTGCGCTACGCCGACGCCCTCTCGACGGCCGACAACATCATGACGTTCCGCCTGGTCATGAAGCAGGTGGCGCTGGAGCAGGGCGTGCAGGCGACCTTCATGCCGAAGCCCTTCTCCGAGCACCCGGGCTCGGGCATGCACACCCACCTCTCCCTCTTCGAGGGCGACCGCAACGCCTTCTACGAGTCGGGCTCGGAGTACCAGCTCTCCAAGGTGGGCCGCTCCTTCATCGCGGGCCTGCTGCGGCACGCGGCGGAGATCTCCGCGGTCACCAACCAGTGGGTGAACTCCTACAAGCGCATCTGGGGCGGCACCGAGCGCACCGCCGGCGCCGGCGGCGAGGCCCCCTCGTACATCTGCTGGGGCCACAACAACCGCTCCGCCCTGGTCCGCGTCCCGATGTACAAGCCGGGCAAGACCGGCTCGGCCCGGGTCGAGGTCCGCTCGCTCGACTCCGGCGCGAACCCGTACCTGGCCTACGCCGTCCTCCTGGCCGCCGGCCTGAAGGGCATCGAGGAGGGCTACGAACTCCCGCCGGGCGCCGAGGACGACGTGTGGGCCCTCTCGGACGCCGAACGCCGCGCGATGGGCATCGAGCCGCTCCCGCAGAACCTGGGCGAGGCCCTGACCCTCATGGAGCGCAGCGACCTGGTCGCCGAGACCCTGGGCGAACACGTCTTCGATTTCTTCCTGCGCAACAAGCGCCAGGAGTGGGAGGAGTACCGCTCCGAGGTGACCGCCTTCGAGCTGCGGAAGAATCTGCCGGTGCTGTAGGCGCCGTGGCCGGTCATGGGCTCCCGGGTGACGGATCCGAGCCATTCGGGGCCGGGAGAGTTAGCGTGGGTGCTAACAACGCCGACAGACGGGAGGCCCAACCGTATGACGACCAGACCCAACGGGGGGCCTGTTTCCATCGTCTAGCGTAGAAACGCAGGTGATACGGCCGCGGTGCTGATGCGCCGCGGCTCTCCTGTGCCGTCGGCCGGGGTCTGGTAGAGGTCCGCTCCGTAGTCGCCGGGGAGGGCGTAGACCAGCGTGCGGTCGTCCCGCCAGACCGCCTGGTCGTCGACGCTGCGGGTCTCCGCCAGCGGTGTTTCGCGCAGGGTGCGCAGGTCGAGGACGTACAGCCGCCACGGGGCGTCCTTCGACAGCCCCGGCACCCGCTTCTTGAAGGCCACCCGGGTGCCGTCGGGGGACAGGGACGGGCACTCGACGTTCGTGCGCAGGGTGGTGACCGTGCGGGCGGTGAGATCGCCGCGCACCAGATACGTTCGGCCCTTCGTCGCCATCGTCGCGTAGAACGTGCGGTCGTCCGCCGCGAACGTCACGCCCCAGAAGTTCACGTCCGCCGCGCGGTAGCCGTGCCCGTCCTTGACGACGCGGTACGCCTCCAGGGACGGGGTCAGCTTCCCCGTGCGGGTGTCCACGATCGCCGCGCGCGTCGAGAAGTTCGTCCCCGCGTACGAGTCGCCGCCCACGAACGCCGTCCAGGCCGCGTACCGGCCGCTGGGGGAGACCCGGGCGCGGGACGGGATGCCCGGGACGTCGTAGCGGGCCGTCTCCTTCAGGCCGGCGTCCAGGATCAGCGCGCGGTAGGTGTCCGACACCGGCCCGTGCACCGCCTGGAGGCAGACGCCGGTGCCCGAAGCGGCGTAGAAACGCAGGCACTTGACGCCCGAGGCGGTCCGCGGCCCGGCCGGGTCGGAGGCCGGCGCGCTGGTCAGCTCGTCGCGGTGCGGCCCCCATGCCATGTTGCGGAACACCACCTGGCCGCCGTCGGCCAGCGACACCCGGCCCGCGCCGACCCGGGGGCCGCCCGCCTGCGGCCGGTCACGGCGCTCCGCGCGCGCCGACGCGTGCAGGATCGAGGCGACGGCCACCGCGGCCAGGACGGCGACCGCGGTGACGAGGACGAGCAGACGGTTGCGCAGGGTCATGAGACGGTCTCCGGGGAGGCGGGACGCAGGGTCAGGGACACGGCCGCGCACACCGCCAGCGCCGCCGTCGACGCCAGCAGGGCCGTACGGTCGCCCCACAGCGTCCAGGCCGCCCCGAAGCCCAGCGAGCAGACGAACCGGGCGAGCGCCTGTCCCGTCTGCACGAGGGCCAGCCCCGAGGAGCGCAGCGTCTCGGGCACGCTGTCCGAGGCCGCCGCCATCAGGACGCCGTCGGTCGCCGCGTAGAAGGCGCCGTGCAGGAGGAGGACGGCGTACGGCAGCGCGGTGCCGTGCCAGGAGGACAGCAGCAGGCCGTACACGAGCAGCAGCGCGGCGTGGCCCGCGAGGAACATCCGCCGGCGGCCCACCGCGTCGGCCAGCCGGCCGAGCGGCATCGCGAGCAGCAGGAACGCGGCCGCCGTACCGAGCGGCAGCAGGGCGAACCAGCGGTCGGGGACGCCGAGCCGCCGTTGCAGCAGCAGATAGACGAAGGAGTCGCTGACGGTGGCCAGGCCCAGCATGACGGCGCAGACGGTGATCCGGCGCAGGTCGCGGTGGCGCAGCAGGCCGAGGGCGGCGCGCACGGTGGGCCGCTCCGCCGCGACCGCCGACCGACCCCGTCCGCCCACCTCGCCATCCGCCCGTCCGGCCACCCCTCCGTCCGCCGGTCCCCGCGCCCGTCCGCCCGGTACGAACAGCACCAGGACCAGCACCCCGACCGCGGCCACGCAGAAACTCACCGTGAACACCGCGTCGTAGCCGTCGACCGTCGCGCGCAGGATCCAGAACGCCACCAGCGGGCCGAGCAGCGCGCCCGCCGTGTCCATCGCGCGGTGCACGCCGAAGGCCCGTCCGCGGGTCTCCGGGGTGGCCGACAGGGAGATCAGCGCGTCGCGCGGGGCCGTGCGCAGGCCCTTGCCGGTGCGGTCGGCGGCCAGGACCAGGCCGATCGGGGTCAGGGAGTGCGCCAGGAGCAGCAGGGGCTTGCACAGCGCCGAGATGCCGTAGCCGAGCCCGGCGACCCACTTGTGGCGGCCCCCGCCCCGGTCGGCGAGATGGCCCCCGGCCAGTCGCACCAGCGCCGAGAAGCCGTTGTACACGCCGTCGAGCAGCCCGAAGCCCAGCGGGGACAGGCCGAGGCCCGCCACCAGGTACAGCGGCAGGACGGCCGTGACCATCTCGGAGGAGACGTCGGTGATCAGACTGACCGTGCCGAGGGCGAGCACGGTGGGCGCGACCGCGGTGCGGCGCCGCCCGGCCGGGATCGGCCGGACGGCACCCTCCGCGGACGGCTGCGCACTCGCGCGGCTGTCCGCTACGTACACGTCAGGACGCCCAGATGCCGGTGATGTCCTGGGCGGAGGCCGCGTTGCCCGCGTGGGACGGCAGGCCCTTCAGGTCCTCCAGGGTGCGCAGCAGGTCGTAGTGGTTGTACGTCGTCGCGCTGGACGCGCCCGGGGTGACCGGCTGGCCGTAGAACACGGTCGGGATGCGGTTGCCGGAGAGCCGGTTGTCCTCGTCGAAGGTGACGACGAGCAGGCTGTTGTGGGTCTTGGCCCAGGTCGCGTAGGCGCCGAGGTTGTTCTTCAGCCAGGTGTCGCCGGTCGACACCGAGCAGTCGTGCATGTCGCTGCACAGGTTGGGGACGACGAAGGAGACGTCGGGCAGGGTCGTGTAGTCGGTCGGGAACTGCGCGAAGGTCTTCGCCGTCGACGTCGGCACGTTGCTGAAGCCGAACCACGGGTTGTGCTTGCGGGCGTACTTGCCGCTGCTGCACGTCGTGGAGCCCTGGCTGGGCAGCGTCTCGTTGTAGCTGGCCCACGACTTGCCGGCCGCGATCAGCTCGGAGCCCAGGTTGGCCGCCGAGGAGAAGCCGGGCGTGTAGCAGCTGTCGTCGGTGATGCCCTGGGTGGAGCCGGAGAACAGCGCGAAGTAGTTCGGCTGGCTCGGGTGGGTCTCGCCGTAGGACTGGCTGAGGTTGGCGCCGCCGGACTTGAGCGAGTTGATGTACGGGGCGCTGGAGGAGCCGATCACCTGGCTGTAGGCGTGGTTCTCGAAGACCACGACGACCACGTGGTCGGGGGTGGGCACGGCGCCCGCGGCGTGCGCGGAACCGCCGCCGAGGCCGGTCCACAGGCCGACCGCGGCCGCGGCGAGGGCCGTCGCGGCCGCGGTGGCGGCCCGGGCGCGGCGGAACACCGAACTGGCAGTACTGCCGGACACATCAACCTCCGGTGAGAGGACGGGGGCGGCGGTGCGGACAGAGCATGCACACGCCAACGTTCCCGCGCCCGGCACCGCCCAACCCGATGGATGAAGAACGGGTGAACTACTGTCGCCGCGCCGCCGGCTGGGCCAGCACCCGGTGGAGCGGCTCGGTCGCCCGGCGCCGGTACTCCTGGATCGCCCAGCCGTTGCCGTCCGGGTCCTTGAAGTACAGGAACGTACCCCCGTCCTGGGGGGAGAACTGCCGCGGCTCGCTCACGTCGAGCCCGCGCGCCGTCAGCTCCTCGTAGGCCGCCTTGGCGTCCGGGACGCACAGCTGCATCCCGTGATAGGTCCCCGGCCGCGGGGTGCCGGTCGGCACCTCCAGCCCGTCGACGAGCGCGATGGAACACCCCGACCCGGGCGGGGTGAGCTGGGCGATCCGCACGCCGGGCATCACCTCCCCGTCGAAGTCCACGTGGAAGCCGACCTTGTCCCGGTAGAACTCCTTCGCCCGGTCCACGTCGGAGACCGGCAGCAGGATCACTTCGAGGGTCATGTCCATGGGCGACTCCTTCGTCGTACGGCCCTCGTCCCACGGAACCGGAAACCGCCCCGGGGCGCCAGCGCAGGGCGCGGGTTAGGCTCAAGGGCGGGGACGACCTTGATCGGACGGGAGGCGGGGCATGGCGACGCCCGGGCGCAGGAGCAGTACTTTCTCGCGGCTGCTGCGGCACGGCTTCACCGACCCCTCCGCCGCCGAGCGGCTCCTGGACAGCGCCGAGCTCGCCCCGGTCCGCACCGACCCCGTCCTGCTCGACGCGCTGGGCGCCACCGCCGACCCGGACCTCGCCCTGCACGGCCTCGTCCGGCTGCTGGAGGCCCAGCCCGGCCCCACCGCCCGCCGCGAGCTGCTCGACACCCTGATCGCGGCCAAGCCACTGCGCGACCGGCTGCTCGGCGTGCTGGGCGCCTCCGCCGCCCTCGCCGACCACCTCGCCCGGCACCCGCGGGACTGGTACGCCCTCGTCCAGTACGAACCGCGCGATCTCCATCCGGGCGTCGAGGAGTTCGAGCGCGGCCTCGCCGAGGCCGACGACCCGGTCTCCCTGCGCGTCGCCTACCGGCGCTGCCTGCTGTCCATCGCCGCCCGCGACGTGTGCGGCACCATCGACGTCGCCCAGACCGCCGCCGAACTCGCCGACCTCGCCACCGCCACCCTGCGCGCCGCCCTCGCCCTCGCCCGGGCCGCCGCGCCCGAGGACGCCGCCCTGTGCCGGCTCGCGGTCGTCGCGATGGGCAAGTGCGGCGGCCACGAGCTGAACTACGTCTCCGACGTCGACGTCATCTTCGTCGGCGAGGCCGCCGAGGGCGCCGACGAGGGCAAGGCCCTGCGCGCCGCCACCAAGCTCGCCTCCCACATGATGCGGATTTGCTCCGAGACGACGGTCGAGGGCTCCATCTGGCCCGTCGACGCCAACCTGCGCCCCGAGGGCCGCAACGGCCCGCTGGTGCGCACGCTCAGCAGCCACCTCGCCTACTACCAGCGCTGGGCCAAGACCTGGGAGTTCCAGGCCCTGCTCAAGGCCCGCCCGGTGGCCGGCGACCTCGGCCTCGGCGAGGAGTACATCGCCGCCCTCGAACCGCTCGTGTGGCAGGCCGCCGAGCGCGAGAACTTCGTCGGCGACGTGCAGAAGATGCGCCGCCGCGTGGTCGAGAACATCCCGGCCGCCGAGATCGACCGCGAGCTGAAACTCGGCCCCGGCGGCCTCAGGGACGTCGAATTCGCCGTCCAGCTCCTTCAGTTGGTGCACGGCCGCACCGACACCTCCCTGCGCAGCGGCACCACCCTCGACGCGCTGGGCGCCCTCGCCGCCGGCGGCTACGTCGGCCGCGACGACGCCCACCGGCTCGACGAGGCCTACCGCTTCCTGCGCTCCATGGAACACCGCATCCAGCTCTACCGGCTGCGCCGCACCCACCTCGTCCCCGAGGCCGAGACCGACCAGCGCCGCCTCGGCCGCTCCCTCGGCCTGCGCACCGACCCGGTCGCCGGGCTGAACCGCGAGTGGAAGCGGCACGCCGCCGTCGTACGCCGCCTCCACGAGAAGCTCTTCTACCGCCCGCTGCTCGACGCCGTCGCCCAACTCGCCCCCGGCGAGGCCCGGTTGAGCCTGGAGGCGGCCCGCGAACGCCTCGTCGCCCTCGGCTACGCCGACCCCGCCGCCGCCCTGCGGCACCTGGAGGCCCTGGCGTCCGGCGTCACCCGCAAGGCCGCCATCCAGCGCACCCTCCTGCCCGTCCTGCTGGGCTGGTTCGCCGACTCCGCCGACCCCGACGCGGGACTGCTCAACTTCCGCAAGGTGTCGGACGCGTTGGGCAAGACGCCCTGGTACCTGCGGCTGCTGCGCGACGAGGGCGCGGCCGCCGAGAACCTCGCCCGTGTCCTGTCCGCCGGCCGCCTCGCCCCCGATCTGCTGATGCGCGCCCCGGAGGCGGTGGCCCTGCTCGGTGACGGCGACGGCCGCGCGGGCAGCGGCCTCCAGCCGCGCGGGCGCGCCCCGCTGGAGCAGGAGATACTGGCCACCGTCGGCCGCGCCGACAACGCCGAACAGGCCGTCACCGCGGCCCGCGGCGTCCGCCGCCGCGAACTCTTCCGTACGGCCGCCGGGGACATCGTCAGCTCCTACGGCACCGAGACCCGCCCCGCCGAACCCGACCAGGGCGCCCTCGTCGACCGGGTCGGCGCGGCCGTCTCCGACCTCACCGCGGCCACCCTGGCGGGCACGCTGCGGGCCGTCGTGCGGGAGGGCTGGGGTGACACCCTGCCCACCCGCTTCGCCATCATCGGCATGGGCCGCTTCGGCGGCCACGAACTCGGCTACGGCTCCGACGCGGACGTCCTGTTCGTCCACGAGCCGCGCGACGGCGTCGACGAACGGGAGGCGTCCGAGGCGGCCAACCGGGTCGTCTCCGAGATGCGCCGCCTGCTCCAGATCCCCAGCGCCGACCCGCCCCTGCTCATCGACGCCGACCTGCGCCCCGAGGGCAAGTCCGGGCCGCTCGTACGGACCCTGAAGTCCTACGAGGCGTACTACCGCCGCTGGTCCCTGGTCTGGGAGTCGCAGGCCCTGCTGCGGGCCGAACCCGTCGCCGGCGACGAGGAACTGGGCCGCCGCTTCATCGACCTCGTCGACCCCCTGCGCTATCCGGCCGAAGGACTCGGTGAGGACGCGGTGCGCGAGATCCGGCGGCTGAAGGCCCGTATGGAGTCCGAGCGGTTGCCTCGCGGCGCCGACCCCAAACTGCACACCAAGCTCGGGCCCGGGGGACTGTCCGACGTGGAGTGGACGGTGCAGCTGCTTCAGCTGCGGCACGGGTGGACGGAGCCCGGGCTGCGGATCACGCGCACGCGGGAGGCCCTGGCCGCGGCGCGGGCCGCCGGTCTCATCGACGCCGAGCACGCGGAGATACTCGACGAGGCGTGGGTGCTGGCCACGCGGGTGCGCAACGCGGTGATGCTGGTGCGGGGGCGGGCGGGCGACACGTTTCCCTCGGAGGCGCGGGAGCTCGCCGCGGTGGGGCGGTACCTGGGGTACGGACCGGGGCATGCGGGGGACATGCTCGACGCGTACCGCCGTATCACGCGGAGGGCTCGGGCCGTGGTGGAGGAGCTGTTCTACGGGGCGTAGGGGTGGGGTGGAGGAGTTGTTCCACGGGGCGTGGGGGTTCGAGGCGGCGCGAGGCGCTCATCAAGGCCACCCCCGTCAGAACGATCGCCATCCCCGTCAGCACCCGTAGGCCCACCCTCTCGTCCAGGATCAGCGCGCCCAGCCCCACCGACACCACCGGGAGCAGGTATCCCACCGTCGCCGCGGTCGTCGGGCCCTCGTCCGCTATCAGGCGGTAGTTGAGGTAGAAGGTCACGCCGGTACCCAGGACGCCCAGGGCGACGACGGCGGCGATTCCGGTGAGGTCCACGTCCAGTGGGCCCGCGAACGGCAGGGACAGGGTGCTCCAGGCCGTCGCCGTCAGCAGCTGGGCGGCCGACATCGCCAGCGGGGCCTCCCGTGACGTCAGCGTGCGGGACATGTACGCGAAGGCGATCGCGTAACTGGCCGCCGCCGCGAGGAGTGCCAGGGGCGCCCAGCCGATCAGACCCCCGCGCTGCCAGGGGGCGAAGATCAGGACCGTGCCCGTGAAGCCGAGCAGCAGGCCGGCCAGGCGCGGGCGGCCCAGGGGCCGGTCCGTGCCGAGGGCGATGCCGATGAGCAGGGACCACAGGGGTGTCGTGGCGTTGAGGACGCCCGCGATGCCCGAGTCGACGTGCTGTTCGCCCAGTCCGAACAGGGCGAAGGGCAGGGCGTTGCAGAACAGGGCGGCGACCACCAGGTGCCGCCGGACCACGCGGGAGCGGGGCATGCGCTGGCCGGCCCGGCGGGCGAGCAGGAACAGGACCGCCGTGCCCAGGGCGCACCGCGCGACGGTGAGCTGCGCCGGGGTCAGTCCATGGTCGAGGGCGAGTTTGATCCAGAGGAAGCCGGAGCCCCACAGGAGGGCGAGCAGGGTCATGCGCAGGGACGAGGAGAGGGGCATGGGCCCTACGGTGGGGCCTAGCGTGTTGTGAGGACAAGTGAAAAGTCCTGCACTCACCATTAAGCTCGGCTGCATGATTGATGTGCGGCGCATGCAGGTCCTGCGCGCGGTGGTCGGCAGCGGGTCGGTGACCGCGGCGGCGGCCCGCCTCGGATACACGCCCTCGGCGGTGAGCCAGCAGATCGCCGCGCTGGAGAAGGAGGCCGGCGCCGAGCTGCTGGAGCGGGTGGGGCGCGGGGTGCGGCCCACAGCGGCGGGGTTGCTGCTCACCGAGTACGCGGACGCCATCGCCCGCCAGGTCGCCGAGGCGGAGACGGCCCTCGCCGATCTGCTGGCGGGGCGGACGGGGCGGCTGTCGGTGCGGTACTTCGCGACGGCGGGCGCGGGGCTGGTGGCACCGGCGGTGGCGCGGCTGCGGGCGGCGCACCCGGGGGTGCGGATCGATCTGCGGCTGGCCGGCCCGGATCCGCTGCCGGACGTCCGTGAGGGCCGCGCCGATCTCGCCCTGGTGGTCGGCGCCGGCGACCCGCCGGACGGAGTGCGGCTGCTGCACCTGCTGGACGATCCCTATCTGGCGGTGCTGCCCGCCGGTCATCCGCTGGCCGCGCGCACGCGGCTGCGCCTCGCCGAGCTGGCGGGGGAGGCCTGGGTGGGCAGCGAGTGGCCCGGCCCCTGCCTGGACGCCCAGCTGTCGGCGTGCGAGGCGGCCGGCTTCCGCCCGGAGTTCGTGGTCGACAGCGAGGACCACGGCACGGCCCAGGGCTTCGTCGCGGCCGGTCTCGGAGTGGCCCTGATCCCCCGGCTGGGCCTCGGGGGACGGCACCCCGGCGTGGTCGTGCGGGAGGTGACCGGCCCGGAGCCGGTCCGCGCGATCCACGCGGCCGTACGGGAGACGGCGCCCCCTCAGCCCGCCCTCGAGACTTTCGTCGAGGCGCTGCGGCAGGCTACGCCTTGGTAGGCAGCAGCGGCCGGCCCGTGCCCCGGGGCGGGACCAGCCGTGGCAGGGCGTACGGCAGGGCGCCGTACCAGAGCCTCGCCACCATGAAGCCGAAGGCCAGGCACACGGTGCCGCCGACCGCGTCGAGCCAGAAGTGGTTGGCGGTGGCGACGATGACCACCAGCGTGAGCGCCGGGTACAGCAGACCCAGGACCCGCACCCACGGAACCCGGGCCAGCGCGAAGATCGTCAGCCCGCACCACAGCGACCAGCCGATGTGCATCGACGGCATCGCCGCGTACTGGTTCGACACGTTCTTCAGGTCGCCGGAGGCCATCGAGCCCCAGGTCTGATGGACCAGCACCGTGTCGACGAAGTGACCGCCGGGCATCAGCCGGGGCGGGGCGAGCGGATACAGGTAGTAACCGAGCAGCGCGATCGCGGTCGTGGCGAAGAGGACGAGCCGGGTCGCGGCGTAGCGGCCCGGGTGACTGCGGTACAGCCACACCAGCACACCCAGCGTCACCACGAAGTGCAGGGTCGCGTAGTAGTAGTTCATCCCCACGATCAGCCAGGACACCGAGTTCACGGCGTGGTTGACCGACCGCTCGTAGGCGAGGCCGAGATGCTGCTCGACGCTCCACAGCCAGTCCGCGTTGCTCAGCGCCTTGCCGCGCTGCTCCGGGACGGCGTTGCGGATCAGTGAGTACGTCCAGTAACTCACCGCGATCAACAGGACTTCGAACCACAGCCGGGGCCGCCGGGGGGTGCGCAGCCGGGTCAGCGGACCCGGTCGCTTCTCGGGCTCCCGCTGCTGTCCGGTTCCGGCCGTGACGGGGTCACGAAGGGCCTCATCACGGCCTTCCAGTGACGTCACGGTCGATTCACCCATGGACACAGAGTCTGCCAGAAAAGCCTTGTCCCTCCGATCATCCCCTGGTCGGGTTCCGATCGCACGTTCTACCGCGGCCGTACGGCACCGCGTCCTCCCGGCGCAGTGCCCCGGGCCCGCTGTCTCTCCGTCCTACGGACGATTTCGGTCCCCAGGGGCCGAAGCGGTCGAACCGCGCACCACCAGCTCCGGCATGAACACGAATTCACTGTGGGGCGCGGGCGTCCCGCCGATCTCCTCCAGCAGCGTGCGCACCGCGGCCTGGCCCATCGCCGGCACCGGCTTGCGGATGGTCGTCAGCGGCGGGTCGGTGAACGCGATCAGCGGGGAGTCGTCGAAGCCGACCACCGAGATGTCCCGCGGCACCGCGAGCCCGCGCTGCCGGGCCGCCCTTATCGCGCCCAGCGCCATCATGTCGCTGGCGCACACCACGGCCGTGCAGGAGCGGTCGATGAGCGCGTTCGCGGCCGCCTGACCGCCCTCCAGGGTGTACAGGGAGTGCTGGACCAGCTCCGCCTCGATGGTCTCCGGCGGCAGGCCCAGCTGGTCCTGCATGCTGCGCACGAAGCCCTCGATCTTGCGCTGCACCGGCACGAACCGCTTCGGGCCGAGCGCGAGGCCGATCCGGGTGTGCCCCAGGGAGGCCAGGTGCGTGACCGCCAGCTGCATCGCCGCGCGGTCGTCGGGGGAGATGAAGGGCGCCTGCACCTTGGGCGAGAAGCCGTCGACGAGGACGAACGGCACGCCCTGGGCGCGCAGCTGCTCGTAGCGCTGGGTGTCGGCGGTGGTGTCCGCGTGCAGCCCGGAGACGTAGATGATGCCGGCGACCCCGCGGTCGACCAGCATCTCGGTCAGCTCGTCCTCGGTGGAGCCGCCCGGGGTCTGGGTGGCGAGCACCGGGGTGTAGCCCTGGCGGGTCAGCGCCTGGCCGATGACCTGGGCCAGGGCCGGGAATATGGGGTTCTCCAGCTCGGGCGTGATCAGGCCCACCAGTCCCGCGCTGCGCTGCCTGAGGCGCACCGGACGCTCGTACCCGAGGACGTCGAGTGCGGCCAGCACGGACTGACGGGTGGTGGCGGCGACGCCAGGCTTGCCGTTGAGGACGCGGCTGACGGTCGCTTCGCTCACCCCCGCCTGCGCAGCGATGTCGGCAAGCCGTGTGGTCACAGGGCTGGACTGTACCGGCCAGGCCTCTGCTTGCACACCGACAGGACGCCTGGTGCGAGTGGTGGGGCGGCCCGGTCCGGGCTGCTGCGTCATCGCGCTCCCTCGTAGGTGTGGCGGCGTCGGGCTCCCGCTGTTGCAAGGGGCCGTTGCCGTGATGGTCCCCTCGCCGAAAGCCGATGGCAAGAGCTTGCAGAGTCTTGCACAACTGGGGGCCCGATATGCCGGCCCAGGCGAAACAGGGGGCTCACCGGCCCCTCCATAGGGCCCGGAGGTGGTCGCGGACCGGTCGCCGACTGGTCTCCGGGCGGTCTACGGGAGGTCACACCCGGATAACTTCCGAGATCTCTTGCACTTTTTTTCTGCAAGGTCTTTCGCGGCGCTTACACGGCTGTTACGTTCCCACTCGCCCGGCGGCCGCAACGGCGCAGTCGGCAAGTGGGCAGGGACGGCGGACGGGACCGCTCCCTGTAGCTAGACGGGCTTTCACCCTCAAGGAGAACTCATGCGGCGTGGCATAGCGGCCACCGCGCTGGTGGCGTCCCTCGCCCTCGCGGCGACGGCCTGCGGCGGAGACGACAGCGACAGCAAGTCGAGCGGACCGGTGACCATCACCTGGTGGGACACCTCCAACGCCACGAACGAGGCGCCGACGTACCAGGCCCTCATCAAGGAGTTCGAGGCCGCCAACAAGGACGTCAAGGTCAAGTACGTCAACGTCCAGTTCGACCAGGCCCAGAACAAGTTCGACACGGCCGCCGGCTCCAAGGGCGCCCCGGACGTGCTGCGCTCCGAGGTCGGCTGGACCCCGGCGTTCGCCAAGAAGGGCTACCTCCTTCCGCTGGACGGCACCGAGGCCCTCGCGGACCAGGCCAAGTTCCAGCCCAACCTGATCGAGCAGGCCAAGTACGAGGGCAAGACCTACGGCGTTCCGCTGGTCACCGACACCCTCGCTCTCGTCTACAACAAGGCGCTCTTCACCAAGGCCGGCGTCGAGGCCCCCAAGACCTGGGACGACCTGAAGACGGCCGCCGCCACGATCAAGGCGAAGACCGGTGTGGACGGCTACTGGGGTCACGTCGACCCCTACTTCGCCCAGCCGTTCCTCTACGGCGAGGGCACCGACACCGTCGACGCCGCCGCCAAGAAGATCACCGTCAACTCGGACGCGGCGAAGAAGGGCTACAACACCTTCCTGAGCCTCTTCGACGGCAAGGGCCTGCACAAGGCCGACACCACCGCCGACGCCTACGCCCACATCCAGGACGCGTTCGTCAACGGCAAGGTCGCCGCGATCATCCAGGGCCCGTGGGAGATCACCAACTTCTACAAGGGCAGCGCCTTCAAGGACAAGGCCAACCTGGGCATCGCCACCGTCCCGGCCGGCTCCACCGGCAAGGCGGGCGCCCCGACCGGCGGCCACAACCTCTCCGTCTACGCCGGCTCCGACGCCGCGCACCAGAAGGCGGCCCTGAAGTTCGTCAACTTCATGACCTCCGCGAAGGCCCAGACGGAGATCGCGCTGAAGAACTCCACCCTGCCGACCCGCCAGGACGCCTACACCGCCGAGGTCAAGGCCGACCCCGGTATCGCCGGCTTCCAGACGGTCCTCGCCGCCGCCCAGCCGCGTCCGGCGCTGCCCGAGTACAGCTCCCTGTGGGGCCCGGTGGGCGCCGAGCTGCCCAAGATCGCGGGCGGCAAGGAGTCCCTCGACAAGGGCCTGAGCAACGCTGAGCTCGCGATCCAGAAGCTGGTTCCCGACTTCAGCAAGTGAGCCCCGCGTGGCCGTCGGATCCTCCTGACTCAGGGGGGAAGGATCCGGCGGCCACCGGCCTGTGGCCGAAACGGCCGACCGCCCAGCCCACCCCCTGTCCCAGAAGGTGTCGAACCATGACAGTCGCCATCGACCGAGCGACCGGCAAGCGGCGCGGTGAGCGAGAACCGCGGCCCGGGCTGGGTCAGCGCCTGAAGCGCGGATACCAGAAGCACTGGTACGCGTACGCCATGATCGCCCCCGTGGCGATCGTGCTCGGCGTCCTCGTGATCTACCCGCTGATCTACGGCGTCTACCTCACCCTCACCGACGCCAACAGCCTCAACACCGCGCGCACCATCGGCGTCAACCACATCGACGCCACCTACAAGTTCATCGGCTTCGACAACTACGCCGACATCCTGTGGGGCCCCACCTCGTACGACCGCTTCTGGTCCCACTTCATCTGGACCGTCGTGTGGACCGCGGCCTGCGTCACCCTGCACTACACCATCGGCCTCGGCCTCGCCCTGCTGCTCAACCAGAAGCTGCGCGGCCGCACCTTCTACCGGATGATGCTGGTGCTGCCCTGGGCCGTGCCCACCTTCGTCACCGTCTTCGGCTGGCGCTTCATGCTCGCCGACGGCGGCATCATCAACACCGCACTCGACGCGCTCCATCTGCCGTCACCGGCGTGGCTGGAGGACACCTTCTGGCAGCGGTTCGCCGCCATCATGGTCAACACCTGGTGCGGTGTGCCGTTCATGATGCTCTCCCTGCTCGGCGGCCTCCAGGCCATCGACTCCTCCCTGTACGAGGCCGCGGAGATGGACGGCGCGAGCGCCTGGCAGCGCTTCCGCTACGTCACCCTGCCGGGCCTGCGGTCGGTCAGCTCGACCGTGATCCTGCTCGGCGTCATCTGGACGTTCAACCAGTTCGCCATCATCTTCCTGCTGTTCGGCGACACCGCCCCCGACGCGCAGATCCTCGTCACATGGGCGTACTACCTCGGCTTCGGACAGCAGCCGCGTGACTTCGCCCAGTCGGCCGCGTACGGCATTCTGCTGCTGGCCATCCTGATCGTCTTCACCTCCTTCTACCGCCGCTGGCTGAACCGCAACGACCAGCAGCTCGCGATCTGAGGCAGGAGTCACCATGAGCACCGCAACACCCCCCGAGATCAAGTCCGACCGCCCCGTGACCCCCCAGGTCCTCGCCACCTCGCGGCTCCGTCCCACCCGCCGCCGCGGCGAGAACAGCCGCCTCGGTTCCCTCGCCTCCCACGGCATCCTGATCGTCGCGAGCATCGTCGCGCTCTTCCCGATCGCCTGGCTGGTGTACCTCTCCCTCGGCCCCGACAAGGACGACTATCTGCACCCCGGCGGGATCTGGGGGAAGATGACGTTCGACAACTACACGTTCGTCATCGAGCACACCAAGTTCTTCGACTGGCTGAAGAGTTCGCTGATCGTCACGCTCGGCACCACGGCCATCGGCGTGATCATCGCCGCCACCACCGGCTACGCCGTCTCCCGCATGCGCTTCCCCGGCTACAAGAAGTTCATGTGGATGCTGCTGGTCACCCAGATGTTCCCGGTCGCGGTGCTCATGGTGCCGATGTACCAGATCCTGTCGGACCTCCAGCTGGTCGACAACTACCTCGGCCTCATCCTCGTCTACTGCACGACCGTCGTGCCGTACAGCGCGTGGCTGCTCAAGGGGTACTTCGACACCATCCCCTTCGAGATCGACGAGGCCGGCCGCGTCGACGGGCTCACCCCCTTCGGCACCTTCGCCCGGCTGATCCTGCCGCTGGCCAAGCCCGGCCTCGCGGTCGCCGCGTTCTACAACTTCCTCACCGCGTTCAGCGAGGTCGCCTTCGCCTCGACGTTCATGCTCAGCGACGACAAGTACACGCTCGCCGTCGGTCTGCAGAGCTTCGTCAGCGAGCACGACGCCCAGCGCAACCTGATGGCGGCCACCGCGGTGCTGATCGCGATACCCGCCTCCCTGTTCTTCTACCTCGTGCAGAAGAACCTGGTGACGGGCCTCACCGCGGGCGGCACCAAGGGCTAGAACGCCGGTTCGTCAGCGCCCCTCAGGGGCGCGGGGCTGTATCGATTTGCGGCTCCGCCGCGCGGGCGCGACCAGCCACGACGGTGCCGCACCCGAACTCGAGGCGGCTGCGATGTCCATCCGACCCCGCTGTCATCGCGGCCGCCTCGTCATCACCGTTGTATGCACACCTGACCCCATGACCCCGTTACGTATCAAGGACGCCATGAGCCAGCAGCACTCCGCCCTCGCCCCGGCCCCCGCCCAAGCCAAGCGTCGCGACTGGTGGCGGGACGCGGTGATCTACCAGGTCTATCCGCGCAGCTTCGCCGACAGCAACGGCGACGGCATGGGCGACCTGGAAGGCATCCGCTCCCGACTGCCGTACCTGCGCGACCTCGGCGTGGACGCCGTGTGGCTCAGCCCCTTCTACGCCTCCCCGCAGGCCGACGCCGGCTACGACGTCGCCGACTACCGTGCCGTCGACCCGATGTTCGGCAACCTCCTGGACGCCGACGCGCTGATCCGCGACGCCCACGGGCTGAACCTGCGGATCATCGTCGACCTGGTCCCCAACCACTCCTCCGACCAGCACGAGTGGTTCAAGCGCGCGCTGGCGGACGGCCCCGGCTCCCCGCTGCGCGACCGCTACCACTTCCGCCCCGGCAAGGGCGAGAACGGCGAACTCCCGCCCAACGACTGGGAGTCCATCTTCGGCGGCCCGGCCTGGACCCGCGTCACCGAGCCCGACGGCACCCCCGGTGAGTGGTACCTCCACCTCTTCGCGCCCGAGCAGCCCGACTTCAACTGGGAGCACCCGGCGGTCGGCGACGAGTTCCGCTCCATCCTGCGCTTCTGGCTGGACATGGGCGTCGACGGCTTCCGCATCGACGTCGCCCACGGCCTGGTCAAGGCCGACGGCCTGCCGGACCTGGGCTCCCACGACCAGCTGAAGCTGCTGGGCAACGATGTCATGCCGTTCTTCGACCAGGACGGCGTGCACGCCATCTACCGGCAGTGGCGCACGATCCTCGACGAGTACGCCGGCGAGCGCATCTTCGTCGCCGAGGCGTGGACGCCGACCGTCGAGCGCACCGCGAACTACGTCCGCCCCGACGAGCTGCACCAGGCGTTCAACTTCCAGTACCTGTCGACGGAATGGGACGCCGAGGAGCTGCGCGGGGTCGTCGACCGCACCCTGGAGGCGATGCGCCCGGTCGGCGCCCCGGCCACCTGGGTGCTGTCGAACCACGACGTCACCCGGCACGCGACCCGCTTTGCCAACCCCCCGGGCCTGGGCACCCAGATCCGCACGGCGGGCGACCGGGAGCTGGGGCTGCGGCGGGCCCGCGCCGCGACCCTCCTCATGCTCGCGCTGCCCGGCTCGGCGTACATCTACCAGGGCGAGGAACTCGGCCTCCCGGACGTCGTCGACCTGCCCGACGAGGTGCGCCAGGACCCCGCGTACTTCCGCGGCGCCGGCCAGGACGGCTTCCGCGACGGCTGCCGGGTGCCGATCCCGTGGACCCGCACGGGGCCGTCGTACGGCTTCGGCGCGGGCGGCAGCTGGCTGCCCCAGCCCTCGACGTGGGGCGAGCTGAGCGTGGAGGCGCAGACCGGCGACCCGGACTCGACGCTGGAGCTGTACCGCTCGGCGCTGGCCGTCCGGCGGTCGCAGACGGACCTCGGCGCCGGTGACTCCGTGGAGTGGCTCAAGGCCCCCGAGGGCGTACTGGCCTTCCGTCGCGGTGAGTTCGTGTGCGTGGCCAACACGACGGGCGAGTCGGTGCGCACCCCGTCGTACGGCCGTCTGCTGCTCGCCAGCGGCGAGGTGGCGGAGACTGACGGCGAGGCGAAGCTGCCGGCCGACACGACGGCGTGGTGGACGACGGTGGCCTGACGACCGTGGCCTGACGGCCCGGCGAGAAAGTTCTTGCATCAACTTCACAACGGCCCGCTGTCTTTCGGACAGCGGGCCTTTAACATCTGCGTCACCGCAAGTTTGCTGAAATATTTCAGCAAGCGCCTTCAAGGACGAAGGACCCCACATGGCACGCAGATTCCTCCCCACGGCGGCCGCCCTCGCGGCCGTCGCTCTGGTTGGCATGAACCCGACCACCGCACAGGCCTCCCCGCCCGGCACCAAGGACGTCACCGCCGTGATGTTCGAGTGGAAGTACGCCTCGGTGGCCAAGGAGTGCACCACCACCCTCGGCCCCGCCGGCTACGGATACGTCCAGGTCTCCCCGCCCGCCGAGCACATACAGGGCTCGCAGTGGTGGACCTCGTACCAGCCGGTGTCGTACCGGATCGCGGGCCGGCTCGGCGACCGGGCGGCGTTCCAGTCGATGGTGAACACCTGCCACGCGGCCGGGGTGAAGGTCGTCGTCGACACGGTCGTCAACCACATGGCGGCGGGCAGCGGCACCGGCACCGGCGGCTCGTCGTACACGAAGTACAACTACCCCGGCCTGTACTCCTCCTTCGACTTCGACGACTGCACGGCCCAGATCACCAACTACGCGGACCGCTGGAACGTGCAGCACTGCGAGCTGGTGGGCCTCGCCGACCTGGACACGGGCGAGGAGTACGTCCGCAAGGCGATCGCGGGCTACATGAACGACCTGCTGACCCTCGGCGTCGACGGCTTCCGCATCGACGCGGCCAAGCACATCGACACGGCGGACCTGGCGAACATCAAGTCCCGGCTGACGAACCCGTCGGTGTACTGGAAGCAGGAGGTCATCTACGGCAGCGGAGAGGCCGTCCAGCCGACGGAGTACACGGGCAACGGCGACGTCCAGGAGTTCCGCTACGCCTACGACCTCAAGCGGGTCTTCAACAACGAGAAGCTGGCGTACCTCACCAACTACGGCGAGGGCTGGGGCTATCTCAGCAGCTCCGTGGCCGGTGTCTTCGTCGACAACCACGACACCGAACGCAACGGCTCCACCCTCAACTACAAGGACGGCGCCAACTACACCCTGGCCAACGTCTTCATGCTCGCCTACCCCTACGGCGCCCCGGACATCAACTCCGGCTACGAGTGGACCGACGCCGACGCGGGCCCGCCCAACGGCGGTACGGTCAACGCCTGTTGGCAGGACGGTTGGAAGTGCCAGCACAACTGGCCCGAGATCGTCCGCATGGTCGCCTTCCGCAACGCGACCCGGGGCCAGTCGGTCACCAACTGGTGGGACAACGGCAACAACGCCATCGCCTTCGGCCGCGGCACCAAGGGCTATGTGGCCATCAACCACGAGACCTCGTCCCTGACCCGCACCTACCAGACGTCGCTGCCGGCCGGGACGTACTGCAACGTCCAGAACAACACGCAGGTGACGGTGAACTCCAGCGGACAGTTCACCGCCACCCTGGCCGCCAACACGGCGCTGGCGATCTACTCGGGCAAGTCGAGCTGCTGAGCCCTGCCTCCGGGGAGCGGGACGAACCGCCCGTCGTATACGAGCGGTTCGTCCCGGACCACTGGGACGCGCCCCGGATGAAAGTTCTTTCTGTGGATTTCAAGACCCTTGCTGTAAAGCTTTCGTTAGCGATACGGTCGCGCGGGGTCGGACCCACCTGAGCCGTAATCGCAAGGAGTTCACGCCTGTGGACCTGATACCGAGATGGCCGGCGCCCCCGCGGCGCCGCACCGCCCGAGCCGGACGGGTCGCGGCCATCACCGCCGCCGCCCTCGCCCTCGCCGTCGTGCAACCGCTCGCCGCCCACGCGGACACGCCGCCCCCGCCGCCGTCCGACGCGAAGCTCGCCGCGCAGCCCGCCCGCCACGACGCGACCCGCGAGCAGTTCTACTTCGTCCTGCCGGACCGCTTCGCCAACGGCGACACCGCCAACGACAAGGGCGGCCTGACCGGTTCCCGCCTCGCCACCGGCTACGACCCCACCGACAAGGGCTTCTACCAGGGCGGTGACCTCAAGGGCCTGACCCGGCGCCTCGACTACATCAAGGGCCTGGGCACCACCGCCCTCTGGATGGCCCCGATCTTCAAGAACCGGCCCGTGCAGGGCACGGGCAGCAACGCCTCCGCGGGCTACCACGGTTACTGGATCACCGACTTCACCCAGGTCGACCCGCACTTCGGCACCAACAAGGACCTCCAGACCCTCATCTCCACGGCCCACGCCAAGGGCATGAAGGTCTACTTCGACGTCATCACCAACCACACCGCGGACGTCGTCGACTACGAGGAGAAGTCCTACGACTACCTCTCCAAGGGCGCCTTCCCGTACCTGACGAAGGACGGCGTTCCCTTCGACGACGCGGACTACGCCGACGGGAAGTCCGCCTTCCCGGCCGTCGACGCCGACTCCTTCCCCCGCACACCGAGGGTCACGAGCGCCGGCAAGGTCCCGGCCTGGCTCAACGACTCGACGATGTACCACAACCGGGGCGACTCGACCTTCGCGGGCGAGTCCTCCTCCTACGGCGACTTCTCCGGCCTCGACGACCTGTGGACCGAGCGTCCCGAGGTGGTCAAGGGCATGGAGAACATCTACGAGCGCTGGGTGCGCGACTTCGACGTCGACGGCTTCCGGATCGACACCGTCAAGCACGTGAACATGGAGTTCTGGACCCAGTGGGCCACGGCCCTCGACGCGTACGCGAAGAAGCGGGGCCGGGACGACTTCTTCATGTTCGGCGAGGTCTACTCCGCCGACACCGCGATCACCTCGCCGTACGTCACGCGGGGCCGCCTCGACGCCACCCTGGACTTCCCCTTCCAGGAGGCGGCCCGCCAGTACGCCTCCCAGGGCGGCAGCGCGAAGAAGCTGGCCGCCGTCTTCGGCGACGACTACAAGTACACGACCGACAAGGCCAACGCCTACGAGCAGGTCACCTTCCTCGGCAACCACGACATGGGCCGCATCGGGTACTTCCTCAAGCAGGACAACCCCCGGGCCACGGACGCCGAGATCCTCGCCAAGGACAGGCTCGCCAACGAGCTGATGTTCCTCAGCCGCGGCAACCCGGTCGTCTACTACGGCGACGAGCAGGGCTTCATCGGCTCCGGCGGCGACAAGGACGCCCGCCAGACGATGTTCGCCTCGAAGACCGCCGACTACCTCGACGACGACGAGATCGGCACCGACCGCACCCACGCGAGCGACGCCTACGACACGAGAGCGCCGCTCTACCGGCAGATCAGTGCTCTCGCCAAGCTCCGCGAGGCCAACCCGGCCCTCACCGACGGCGTCCAGACCGAGCGCTACGCCGCCGACGGCCCCGGCGTCTACGCCTTCTCCCGCACCGGCACCGACACCACCGAGTACGTCGTCGCCGTCAACAACGCGGACGAGGCGAGGACGGCGACGTTCCCGACCGGCTCGGCGAACACGCGCTTCACCGGCATCTACGGCACGAAGGCCCAGGTCACCTCCGGCGCCGACCGGAAGATCACTGTCACCGTCCCGGCCGGCTCGGCGATCGTCCTCAAGGCCGCCCGCAAGCTCGCCCGGCCCGCCACGAAGCCGACGATCACCCTCCAGGCCCCGGCCGCCGGCGCCACCGGCACCGTCGAACTGACCGCCGACGTGCACGGCGGACAGCTCGACCGCGTCGTCTTCGCCGCCCAGACCGGCAACGGCACCTGGCAGACGCTCGGCTCCGCCGACCACGCCCCCTACAAGGTCACCCAGACCATCGCCCGGGCCGTCCCGGCCGGCACCGCCCTGCGCTACAAGGCCGTCGTCGTCGACTCGGCCGGCCGCACCGCGAGCGCGACCGCCACGACGAGCACCGGCACCCCGCCCGCCGAGGAGATCCCCACCGCCTCCTCCCGCGACTACGCGATCGTCCACTACCGGCGCGCCGACGGCGACTACGCCGACTGGGGCGTGTACGCCTGGGGCGACCTCGCCGACGGCGAGTCCACCAGCTGGCCGGCCAGCCACCCCTTCATCGGCCGCGACGCCTACGGCGCCTTCGCCTACGTCAAGCTGAAGCCCGGGGCCTCCAGCGTCGGCTTCCTGGTCATCGACCGGCAGGGGAACAAGGACGTCTCCGCCGACCGCACGATCGACGTCACCAAGACGGGCGAGATCTGGCTGGAACAGGGCAAGGACACCGTCCTCACCGAGAAGCCCGCCTACCCCGCCCAGGACACGACCAAGGCGATCCTGCACTACCACCGCGCCGACGGGGCGTACGACGGCTGGGGCCTGCACGTCTGGACGGGCGCCGCGAACCCCACCGAGTGGTCGAACCCCCTCAAGCCGGTGAAGACTGATGCCTATGGCGCGGTCTTCGAGGTGCCGCTCACCGAGGGTGCCACCAGCCTCAGCTACATCCTGCACAAGGGCGACGGCAAGGACCTCCCGGCCGACCAGTCGCTGGACCTCACCGCGAACGGCCACGAGGTCTGGCTCGTGAACGGCCAGGAGAAATACCTGCTGCCACAGCCCGCCGGCAGCGCTGCCGCGCTCGACCTGACCACCTCCAAGGCGGTCTGGATCGACCGGGATACGCTCGTCTGGAACGGCTCTCAGGCCGCCGCCTCCACCCAGCTGCTCTCCTCCCACGACGGCTCGATCGCCGTCCAGAACGGCTCGCTGACCAGCGACGACGAGCGCTGGCTGCGGCTGACGAAGACCACGCTCACCGACGCCCAGAAGGCCAAGTTCCCGCACCTGAGGAACTACACCGCCTGGTCCGTCGACCCCCGCGACCGCGACCGGGTCCGCGAGGCGCTCCGGGGCCAGCTCGTGGCCTCCCAGCGCGCCGTGAACGGGGCGGTGCTCGCCGCCACCGGCGTGCAGATCGCCGGAGTCCTCGACGACCTCTACGACGCCACGGCCGCCAGGCTCGGCCCGACCTTCACCCAGGGCCGGCCCACGCTCGCCGTCTGGGCCCCGACGGCCCAGTCCGTCGCCCTCGAAGTCGGCGGCGCCACCGTCCCCATGAAGCGGAACGACACCACCGGCGTCTGGTCCGTCACCGGCCCCGCGACCTGGAAGAACCAGCCCTACCGGTACGTCGTGAAGGTCTGGGCGCCCAGCGTCCGCCGGATCGTCACCAACAAGGTCACCGACCCCTACTCGGTCGCGCTCACCGCGAACTCCGGGCGCAGCCTGATCGTCGACCTCGCCGACAAGGCCCTGGCGCCGGCCGGCTGGACGACCTACACCAAGCCGAAGGCCGTACCGCTGGCCGACGCCCAGATCCAGGAGCTGCACATCCGTGACTTCTCGGTCGCGGACAGGACCTCGCGGCACCCGGGGACGTATCTCGCCTTCACCGACAAGCTCAGCGACGGCTCGAAGCACCTGCGGGAGCTGGCCGCGTCGGGCACCGGCTACGTCCACCTCCTGCCGGCGTTCGACATCGCCACCATCCCCGAGCGGAAGGCCGACCAGGCGACCCCCGACTGCGACCTCGCCTCCCTGCCCCCCGACTCCGAGCGGCAGCAGGAGTGCGTGACGGCCGTCGCCGCGAAGGACGCCTACAACTGGGGTTACGACCCGTACCACTACACCGTCCCCGAGGGCTCCTACGCCGGCGACCCGGACGGCACCGCCCGTACGGTCGAGTTCCGCCAGATGGTCAAGGCGCTCAACGAGGACGGCCTGCGGGTCGTGATGGACGTCGTCTACAACCACACGGCGGCCGCCGGCCAGGCCGACACCAGCGTCCTCGACAAGGTCGTGCCCGGCTACTACCAGCGGCTGCTCGCCGACGGCTCGGTCGCCACCAGCACCTGCTGCGCCAACACGGCCACCGAGAACGCCATGATGGGCAAGCTGGTCGTCGACTCGATCGTCACCTGGGCGAAGGAGTACAAGGTCGACGGCTTCCGCTTCGACCTCATGGGCCACCACCCGAAGGCCAACATCCTGGCGGTCCGCAAGGCCCTCGACGCGCTGACCCTCGCGAAGGACGGCGTCGACGGCAAGAAGATCATCCTGTACGGCGAGGGCTGGAACTTCGGCGAGGTCGCCGACGACGCCCGCTTCGTGCAGGCCACCCAGAAGAACATGGCCGGGACGGGCATCGCCACCTTCTCCGACCGGGCCCGTGACGCGGTGCGCGGCGGCGGCCCCTTCGACGAGGACCCCGGCGTCCAGGGCTTCGCCTCGGGGCTCTACACCGACCCCAACGCGTCGAAGAGCAACGGCACTCCCGAGGAGCAGAAGGCCCGGCTGCTGCACTACCAGGACCTGATCAAGGTCGGCCTGTCCGGCAACCTCCGGTCCTTCTCCTTCACCGACACCTCGGGCAAGGAGGTCACGGGCTCCGAGGTCGACTACAACGGACAGCCCGCCGGCTACGCGGACGCGCCCGGCGACGCCCTCGCCTACGCCGACGCGCACGACAACGAGTCGCTGTTCGACGCGCTGACGTACAAGCTGCCCGCGTCGACGAGCGCCGCCGACCGCGCCCGGATGCAGGTCCTGGCGATGGCCACGGCCACCCTCTCGCAGGGCCCGTCGCTCTCCCAGGCCGGCACCGACCTGCTGCGCTCGAAGTCCCTGGACCGCAACTCCTTCGACAGCGGCGACTGGTTCAACGCCATCCACTGGAACTGCGCCGACGGCAACGGCTTCGGCCGGGGACTGCCGCCGGCCGCCGACAACCGGTCCAAGTGGGCCTACGCCAAGCCCCTGCTGGGCGCGGTGAGCGTGGGCTGCCCGCAGATCGACGGGGCCTCGGCGGCGTACCGGGACCTGCTGAGGATCCGTACGACGGAGCGGGCGTTCTCCCTCGGCACGGCCGCGCAGGTCCAGTCGGCGCTCTCCTTCCCGCTGTCCGGCAAGGACGAGACGCCGGGCGTCATCACCATGCGGCTGGGCGGCCTGGTCGTCGTGTTCAACGCGACGCCGGACACCCAGCAGCAGACGGTGGGCTCGCTCGCGGGCCAGGACTACCGGCTGCACCCGGTGCAGGCGGGCGGCGCGGACGCCACGGTGCGGGAGTCGGCGTACGAGCGGGCGACGGGCACGTTCACCGTCCCGGCCCGCACGGTCGCCGTGTTCCGGGAACTAGGGTGATCCCCGTCGTCCTAGAACAGGAGTACTGATGCCGCAGATCACCGTCGACTACTCGGACCGGCTCGCGGACGCCTTCGACCGGCCCGCGTTCGCCAGGGCGCTGCACGCGGCCACGGTCGAGATCGCGGCCGCCAAGCCGGAGGCGTGCAAGGCGCAGTTCCGCCGGACCGAGGAGGCCACCGTCGGGCCGGACACCGAGGGGCACGCGATCGTGCATGTCCACATCGGTCTGCTGGCCGGACGGACCGACGAGACCAAGGCCCGGCTGACCGAGCGGGCCCTGGAACTGCTGCGCAAGCACATCGGGCCGACCGAGGGCCTCGCCGTGCACGCCTCGGCGGAGATCCGCGACCTCGACGCCTCCTACCGCAAGTACGACGCCTAGGGCCGGTCCGCCGGTCAGGCCTCAGGAAGCCAGGGCGATGAGCCGGGTGGCCAGGTCCCCGAAGGGGCCGTCACCCGGCTCACTCGTGAGCATCGGCCGCAGCAGCCCCCGCATCTCCTCGTCGCGCGCCGCGCTCACCGCGGTCAGCGCGGCGAAGTCGTGCACCAGCTGCACCTCCAGCTCGTCGCGCGGGATGCGCCGCCCGTCCAGCCAGATCAGCGCGGTCGACTCGGCCAGCGAGATCCAGGAGCGGATCACCAGCTCCAGCCGCGCCGGCGGGTCGGCGATGCCCAGATGCGCCAGGATCTGCTCGTAGGCGGTCTGCCGTACGGAGTCGATGAGCGCGTTCGTGGTGGACGAGCCGACCGCCGGGCCGCCCCGCATCAACGCGGAGAAACCGGGGCCGTGTTCGTCGACGAAGTCGAAGTACCGGCGCACCACCCGCAGCAGCCGCGAGCCCAGCGGACCCTCGTGCGGCTCGGTGAACCGGCTCGCCAGATCCTCCGAGGCACGCTTCAGCGCGGCCTCGTACAGACTGAGTTTGCCGGGGAAGTAGTGGTAGACCAGCGGGCGCGAGATGCCCGCCGCCGACGCTATCTCGTCGATGGAGACCTCGTCCGGGGACCGGCGGGCGAATAGTTCGAGGGCGACGCCGATCAACTGCTGCCGTCGCTCCTCGACTCCCATTCTGCGGCGAACCCCGATAGTCATGCGAACACCTTACCGATTGGATCAGGACCTCCAGGGACCCGACCGCGCAAGGGTGTTCACAGATCCAGCACGAGACGATCACTCCGCGCACGCGAAACACACAGGAGCATGGAGTCGCCGCGCTCCCCGTCGGTGAGCAGCTCGTCGCGGTGGTCCACCTCGCCCGCCAGCACCCGCTGCCGGCACGTGCCGCAGAAACCCTGCTCGCAGGAGTACAGGGTGTCCGGCAGCTCCGCGCGCACGGCGGCCAGCGCGGACTGGTCCGCGCCCACCGTCAACACCCGTCCGCTGCGCCGGAGTTCGAGCTCGAAGGAGGTCTCCCCGCCGGCCGTCGCGGGCGGCGCGAACCGCTCGACGCGGACGCCGGGCGCCCGCTCCCGGACGGCCGCCATGAGCCCCTCCGGCCCGCAGCAGTAGACCGCCGCCTCGTCGGGCACGTCCGCGAGAAACGCGTCGAGATCGGGCAGTCCGTCCTCGTCCTGAGTGACGACGGTCACGCGGTCGCCCCCGAGTGCGAGGACCTCCTCGACGAACGGCATCGACGCCCGCGTCCGCCCGCAGTACAGCAGCCGCCACCCGGCGCCCTGGGGCAGCGCCCGCAGCATCGGCAGGATCGGGGTGATGCCGATCCCGCCCGCGACGAAGACGTACTCCTCGGCCGGCACCAGGGGGAACCGGTTCCGTGGCCCGCGCACCTCGATCTCCATGCCCTCCCGCAGCCGCTCGTGCACCTCGCGCGAACCGCCCCGCCCGTCCTCGACGAGCCGCGTGGCGACGGTGTACGAGGAGGTGTCCGCGGGGTCGCCGCACAGTGAGTACTGCCGTACGAGGCCCGACGGCAGCACCAGGTCGAGGTGCGCCCCCGGCTCCCAGCGCGGCAGGTCGTGCCCCTCCAGACGCAGGCGTACGACCCCGTCGGCGACCGTCTCGCGCGCGGCGAGCCGCAGCCGCAGGGACCGGGAGCGGGGCCGGCCGGAGACGGGCTCGTCCAGGGCGGGCAGCGGCCAGAGCGGGGACGCCCGGACCCGGCGCTTCAGGGCGCGCCGCACCAGCAGCGCGCCGCCGGCGACGACGACGACCGTGAGCGGCTTCGGCATCAGGCGGTCCTCTTCTCGGCGGCCAGCGCGGCGGGGGAGGAGGCGAGATAGGCGACGGCCTGCGCGGTGGAGCCCTCCTGGGAGGGGTGGTAGGCGCGGCTCAGGTAGCGGGGGACCGACCTCAGCAGATCGCCGGTGGCGGGCAGAGTGCCCTGTCGGCCGCGGACGTAGAAGTCCTTGAAGGACGCCTTGCCGTCCACGAGCGTCGGGTCGTTCTCCATGAAGAAGCGGACCCCGCGCTGCCAGAGGAACACCAGCGTGGCGAACGCCGTCGCCCAGGTCCGTGCCCGGCGCCGGTAACCGCCGTCGACGTGCAGGAACAGGTCGAAGGCGACCGAGCGGTGCTCGACCTCCTCCGCGCCGTGCCAGCGCAGCAGGTCCAGCATCGTCGGATCGGCCCCGCGCCGGTCCAGCTCCTCGGCGTTCAGCACCCAGTCGCCGAGGAACGCCGTGTAGTGCTCGATGGCCGCGATCAGCGCCACCCGCTCCATCAGCCACCAGCGGCGCGCCCGGCCCGGCGGCAGGGTGCGGTCGCCGAGCAGCTTCTCGAACATCCAGTCCACCTGGGCGGTGTACGGCGTCGGGTCCAGGCCCTGCTCCCGCAGATGGGGCAGCACCTCGTCGTGGGCCTGGGAGTGCACCGCCTCCTGCCCGATGAACCCGATGACGTCCTCGCGCAGCCGCTCGTCGCGGATGTACGGCAGCACCTGCCGGTAGACGTGCACGAACCAGCGCTCACCGGCGGGCAGCAGCAGGTGCAGCACATTGATGGTGTGCGTGGTGAAGGGGTCCCCGGGGACCCAGTGCAGCGGGGTGTCCTCCCATGCGAAGGACACCTTCCGCGCCTTGAGGACGACCCGCTCATCGCGCTTGTTAGACATGTTGTCAATGTACTGGCGGGTAGGGCCTGGGTGAAGCCCTGTGCGCGGGGAAACTCAGCGCAGGCCGCTGATCGTCTTCCCGTCCGTCAGCGTCCCCTCGACGCCGGCCTGGACGCCCTGCCGCGCCGGCACCGCCAGCAGGTGGCCCGCGCCGGAGCCCTTCACCCCGCCCGTCGTCCGGATGGACCGCGTCGCCTTGTCGCCCGCCGCGAGCAGATACCAGGACCCGCCCTTCGACCTCCACAGCACCCCGGCCAGCACATGCGGATCCCGCGCGCCGCACGCCGGGACGTCCCCGGCCTGCGCCACGACCGCCCCGAACAGCCCGCCCGGCGAGTGGAACTGGGCCTGCGCCCGGCTCCCGTCACCCCGCCAGGTCTCCGCCCGCGTGCACACCCAGCCGGCCGTGCCGCTCCCGTCGGGCAGCGGCTGGCGCGCGTACCGCCAGGCGTTGACGCTCCGCACCCCCTGCCCGCGCAGCTCGCCCAGGGAGCAGGCGAACGGCGCCCAGGTGGCCAGCGCCTCCGCCCCCGTCGCGTCCTTCGGCGCGGTCGGCTTACCCGCCGTGAGCAGGGCCGGCACCAGCTCGCCGAGGTCGCTCAGCAGATGCGCGCCCGAGGCGTCGGTCAGCTGGAGCACGTTCCACGTCGTGCACGCCCCGGCCCGCGTGGCCGGGCTGGCCAGCGGCGAGGTGATGCCGCCGGTGAGCGTCAGGCCCATCTCCCCGGCCCCCGGCTTCGACAGGTCCCGCTCGGTCGCCCCGGTCACCCAGGGAGCCGTCAGATAGCGGACGTTGCCGTCGGACCGGTCGAGCACCAGCGCCCCCGCCTCGACGTCCGTCGCGCCGTCGACCCGCGCGAAGTCCAGCGCCGCCCCGGCCGTGCCGTCCCTCGGCTCGGCGTAGCGGGCGATGCGCCAGCCGTCGTACAGGATCACCACGCGCGCGTTGTCGACGGCGCCCGCGTACAGCAGTTGGGGCGGGCCCGCCGGGCCGCCGGACGGGGTGCCGGTGGTCGCCGAGACCCGGACCCGCTCGCCGGGCCGCGCCCAGACGGCGAGGGCGCGACGCAACAGGGCGCTGTCACCGGTGAGTTCGCCGCGCGCGGGCCAGACGGAGAAGTCGGTGCGGGCGGACGTCCGCCAGGCGGCGGGGGAGACCTTCACCAGCCGGGCCGGATCGAGCGCGGCCTCCGCCGCCGGATTGCGCGCGTACGCCGGGGCGGCCGCCCCGTCCGGGCCCCAGCCGCCGCCGGGCAGCGCGACCAGCGCCCCGCACACCGCGAGCGCGGCCGCCGCCGCCAGGGCCGCCCTGCCGTGCCGGCGGCGGCGCATCAGATCGGTGGGCCGGGCCTGCAACGAGCACGGGTCGAACTCGGGCGACTCCAGCAGGGCGTACCCGTCGCCCACGGAGTCGGCCTCGTCGAGCGCCCCGGCCACGTCCGCCACATCGCACGCCTCCAGCACCTCGCGCACGTCACCGTCCGGCAGCTTCTCCAGGCCGCGCAGCACGTACGCCGCCCGGGCCGGGCCGGAGAGCGCGGACAGCCGCTGCTCCAGGGCGAGCTCGTCGGCGCCCCCGGAACGCGGGAAGAGCCTCAGCCCCCACACCTGCGGCAGCAGCGGCGGCAGCTGCGCCGGCCTCGGCCAGGCCCGGCGCCGCAGGGGCAGGCCCTCCCGCAACGCCGAGCGCACCACCTGGAGGCGGACATAGGCGTACCCGGGGTCGCCCTCGCGCCCGGTCGACTGGGCCGGGATGACGGGGGTGGACGACCGGCCGCGCGGCAGGGCCCGCTGCGCCAGGGCGTGCGCGGTCAGGACGCGACGGCCCCGGCCCAGACGGGACGGCAGCACCAGATAGGCGAGCCGGACCAGACGCGGATAGTGCTCGACGAGCGCGGCCTCGACCTGCTCGACGTCGACGACCCGGTCGGCGGGGGAACCGGGCGGACCGGGTGCGGGGCGCGGGGCGACATCCTGTGACTGCACGTCCGGGAGAACGAGCGGCCCGGGGCTTGGTCACCGCCGTCCGGGTGAGTCACCCGTCCGTGTGCACCAGCTCCCGCGCGTAGTTCGCCATCGATCGCTGATAGCGCGGCAGGTGGGCGGCCAGGGCCTCCAGGACGAGGGACAGTCCCTCGCGGTCCCGGCCCAGGCTGGACAGGCACAGTGCCAGACACGCCCGTACCGCGTCGTCCAACTCGTCCGAGGGCGCGTCCAGTTCGGGGGTCAGCAGCCGTACGCCCTCCTCCGGGCGGCCGAGGTTGCGCAGCGAACTGGAGAGCTGGATCCGGGCCCGCCGGCCCTTGTATCCGCCGAGTCCGCCCGCCAGCGCCTCCTGGTACAGCGGCACCGCCTTGTCGGAGTGCCCGGTGGAGTCCCAGGCGCAGGCCCGCTCGAACAGGGCGAGCGGGCTGTCCGGCGGCAACTCGTCGGCGAGCTCGTCGATCACCGCCCGGAAGTCCGCGGCCGTCTCCTCGGTGTAGCTGTCGTAGGTGGCCCATGCGGCGGCCACGCGATCTTCCCAGTCCTCGTTCACCGGCCCACTCTCGCACGCGCGTACGCCCCCGGGGGCGGTATTTTGAGCGCTCCGCGCGCGGGGGCCGTATCCAGGGCGAAGCCCCTGCAGGGAGGAACGTATGAAGGTGACCCGAGCACTGCTCGTCGTGGCGGCACTGGCGCTCGCGGGATGTGCGGCCGACAAGGAGCAGGCGTCCGTCCCGGCGACGGCGACCGGCAGCCTGGAGCACCTGGCCGCCGAGGTGAAGTGCACCCCGGACATCCAGACCGACGCCGACGAGATCCGCCAGGCGGTCTGCAAGAACACCGACGGCAAGTTCATCCTCGCCACGTTCGCCACCGACCGCGGCCAGCGCGAGTGGATCAACGGGGCGAAGGACTACGGCGGCCACTATCTCGTGGGCCGCAAGTGGGTCGCCGTCGGCGAGGACAGCACGGTGACGGCGCTGCGGGCCACGCTGGGCGGGGACCTGGAGGAGGGCACCGACCACTCGGCCCACGGGTCGCACTCGGCACAGCACTCGGGTCATTGAGGCTTCGGGTTACTCGGTGCACAGAAAACCGGCGGTGGGAGATCCCACCGCCGGTTTTCACATGGTGCCTAGCCGTCTAGCCGTGTGTCACGCGTCGCGTCACTGGCACCGCTGGCCGCTGTTGATGCAGTTGGCGACCTTCTGGTTCAGCTGGGCGTTCATCACGTTGATGAAGTCGTCGTGGTCGGTGGCCGGCTTGTGCAGCTGCTCGGGGAAGCCGTCGACCGCGTAGGCGTTCTTGACCTGGCCGTTCTGGAGGACCGGGCGCGGAACGTCGTACACCAGACGCATCGTCAGCTGCGGGATCGCCTTGAAGCCGACGGGGCAGACGCCGCTGCCGGGATCGGCGAACGCCACGTGCGTACGGTGGTTGGCGCTGTCGATGTTCTTGCCGTCCCAGCAGCTCTGGAAGGCGAACGTCCGGACCACGCTGGAACCCTGGGGGCAGATCGGGTACTGCGTGGTGAGCTGGACCTTGTTCTCGAAGCCGGTGCAGCTCCAGTGGGCGTTGGCGTTGGCCAGGCCGTTGGTGGTGGTCTTGGCGTCACCGGTGATGATCCGCAGGAACTGCGGCATCGCGACGACCTTGCTCTTCGGGCTGCCGACGAACTTGATCTGGGCCTGCTTGGCCTTCAGGATCTTGCCGACGTTGCCCTCCTTGCCACCGCCGTCCTTGTTCTGGTCGAAGTCCTTCGTGCCGTCCTGGACACGCAGCACCGGCCAGTAGTACGACGACTTGTCCTGCTGGTTCTGGCAGGAGGTCTGCGCCGCGGCGAAGGTGTTGTTGTTGGCGAAGGCGTCGTTCGACTGGTTGCCGACGTAGTCGTGCAGGTGGTGCGCGCCGTTGGTCACACCGGGCGCCACGATGACGTTGTCGGTGTTGAACTTGTTGTTGGCGTTGACACCGCACCGGGTGATGAACACGCCGGTCGAGGCCTGGCCGCTCTTCGCCGGCTTGCCCTGCACGTTCGGAGCGACCTTCGTGATGTCCACGAAGTCGGCCGCGACGGGGCCGTTGCCGGCCTGACCGCCGATGCCGTTCTGGCCACCGTTCTGCTGACCGCCGTTCTGCTGGCCGCCATTCTGCTGCTGGCCACCGTTCTGCTGCTGGCCACCGTTCTGCTGCTGACCGCCGTTCTGCTGCTGGCCACCGTTGGCCTGACCGGCGTTGGTCTGGGCGGCGGTCTGCGTCTGACAGGCGGCGAGCTGGCTGATCCCGTTGTCGAACTGGCCGCCGGCCCGCTGGATGTTGATGCGGATCCGGTCGATCGTCGCGGCCCGCTTCTCCTTGAGGGGGCCGACGATGGCGTTCTGCACGAAGTTGGCGTCCTGCGCCTGAGCCTGGCGCGAGGAGGCGAGCCGGGTGTACGCCTCGGTGATCTGCTTGTCGAGGTTCGCCAGCTCCCTGTCCACGCCGGAGCGCGCGCCCTGCGGCACGTTGGTCAGCTTCTGACCGACGTCCGGGCAGGAGATCGTCGCGACCTGACCGGTGGCGGCCTTGGTCTGGTTCTGCCACGAGTCGTTGTTGCTGGACTCGTGCGCAGAGGCGTAGAAGTTCGCCCAGATCAGCCCGCCCCCACCGAGCGCTAGGGCCGCCGACGCGGCTATGGCCTTGCTGGCCATCGACGAACGGCGTTTACGTGTGTTGCGTCCCATGGAACTCCTCTGACTTCCTTGCGGGGCAGCATCGAGGCGCCCGACAGGAGTGAAGCGGCGCCCTCAGATACGCACGCCGCCTCAGAGGTGTTCAGCGGTCTCGGAAATTCCTCGGAATCACCGCGGACAATTCACCGCCAACTTGCTTGCGTCCCAGGTCGGTTGGGGGATGGGGTCGGTCGTTCAGCGGTCGCGGTCCAGATAGGCCAGCACGGCCAGGACGCGCCGGTTGTCGTCGTCCGACACCTCAAGTCCGAGTTTGGTGAAGATGTTGGCGGTGTGCTTGGCGATGGCCCGTTCCGTCACCACCAGCTTCGCCGCGATCGCCGCGTTGGAGCGGCCCTGCGCCATCAGCTCCAGCACCTCCGCCTCACGGGGCGTGAGCCGGTCCAGCGGCCGGCCCTCGCCGCCGCGCCGCGCCAGCAGCTGCTGGATCACCTGCGGGTCCATCGCCGTACCGCCGGCCGAGACCCGGCGTACGGCGTCCACGAACTGCTCCGCGTCGAACACCCGGTCCTTCAGCAGATACCCCACCCCGCCGCTGCCGTCCGCGAGCAGCTCGCGCGCGTACAGCTGCTCCACGTGCTGCGAGAGGACCAGCACCGGCAGCCCGGGCCTCGCCCGGCGGGCGTCCAGCGCGCACTGCAACCCCTCGTCGGTGTGCGTCGGCGGCAGTCGTACGTCGACCACGGCGACGTCCGGCGCCAGCTCGGCCAGGGCGGCGGCGAGCTCGGGGCCGGACTCGACGGCGGCGACGATCTCGAAGCCGTGGGCCTGCAACAGCCGCACGAGCCCGTCGCGCAGCAGGAACAGGTCTTCGGCTAGGACAACGCGCACGGAATCTCCATGGTGACCATGGTGGGGCCGCCCGCGGGCGAGCTGACGGCCAGGACGCCGTCGAAGGTACCAAGCCGCCGCTCGATGCCGGCCAGCCCCGACCCGGCCCCGACCGTGGCCCCGCCCCGGCCGTTGTCGGAGACGGTGGCGAGCAGCCGGCCGTCCTCGTGACGCAGATCGACCCAGATCCGGTCGGCACCGGAGTGCTTGACCGCGTTGGTGAGGACCTCGCTCACCGCGAAGTACGCCGCGGACTCCACCGGCGCGTCCGCCCGGCCGTCGAGCTCCACCGACACCTCGGTGACCACCGGCAGCCGCAGCGCCAGCGCCCTCACGGCGTCGCCGAGTCCGCGCTCGGCCAGCACCGGCGGGTGGATGCCCCGCACCAGATCGCGCAGCTCGGCGAGGGCCTCGACGGAGGAGCGCCGCGCCTGCGCGAGCAACTCCTTGGCCTGTGCGGGGTCCTTGTCGAGCAGCATCTCGATCGTGCCGAGATCCATGCCCATCGCCACCAGCCGGGCCTGCGCCCCGTCGTGCAGATCCCGCTCGATGCGCCGGAGTTCGGCGGCGGAGCTGTCCACCGCGTCCCGCCGGGTCTCCGTCAACACCCGCACCCGCTCGGCGAGTTCGGCCTGCCCAGCGGTGAGCACCGCCCGGGTGAGCCGGAAGTGGACGGTGACCAGGCGCGGGGAGAGGCGGTAGACGGCGACCAGGAGGAAGGCGGCGAGGGCGCCGGCGGCGAGCGCGGAGACCTCGCCGTCGACCGGCACGAACGCGTACCAGTAGGGGCCGGACGCGGTGTACGGAAGCCACAGCCCGAACGGCAGCGCCAGTCCCTCCAGGGGGTACAGCACCAGCACCGCCGGCAGCAGCGCGGTGACGAACCCGGCCGTCATGTCCACCGGCAGCCAGCGCAGATCCCGCCAGGTCGCCGGGTCGCGCAGCATCCCGAAGGTGCGGGCCCACGGGTTGGCGCCCTTCGGTATCGGCCGGTACGCCGACGGGATGTGCACCCCGGCCCACTCGGCCGCGAGCCCCCGGCGGGCATCCGCCAGGGCCCGCACCCCGGTCAGTACGGCCGGTGTGGTGACGAGGCCGATGCCGATCGGGATCAACGCCAGGGAGACCAGGGTCAGGACGAGGAACAGTATCGAGAAGGGCAGCACCACGATGGCCAGCACCAGCCCCTGGACGGCGGCCAGCACCATCGCGCGGGCGCGCTCCCGAAATCCGCCCGTCGTCGTCGTGTTCGTGTTCATGACGCCAGTCTGGCCGCGGCGCGTCCGCAGGTCACTGGGCCGAGGCCCCCTCCGCGGGGGTGGTGCCAGATACACCCCCGGCGGCCGCCGCCAGCACCTTCGCCTCCACCTCCGGGTCGAGGCCCTTCACCGCGCGCGGTGAGAACGGCGGCTCGCCGTCGAGGCCGCGCACCCACTGCCAGGCGCCCGCGACGGTCTCCCGCACCGGACGGCACACCAGCCCCGTCGCCACCGCCCGCGAGACGTCGGCCGAGTGCAGCGCGTCGTGCATGTCGGTGCCCGGCGGCACCCACACCGGCAGCTGGGTCCACGGCTCGATCCCCGCGTCGAGGATCAACTGCGGGTCCGTCCAGCGCAGTTCGGCGTCGCCGCCGGTGACGTCGACGCACGCGTCGAGCAGCTCGCCCATCGTCGCGTGGCCCTGCGGGCTCATCAGGTTGTACGGCCCGCTCAGCTTCTGCTCGACCGCCCCGAGGATCCACGCGGCGAGATCGCGGACGTCGATGTACTCCAGGGGCAGCTCGCGCGGGCCCGGCGCCAGGACGGGGCCGCCCCGCGCGATCCGGGTCAGCCACCAGGGCAGCCGGCCGACGTTCTCGTACGGGCCGAGGATCAGCCCGCACCGCACCAGCGCCGTGTCCTGCTCGCCGAAGGCGTCCAGGGCGGCGAGTTCGCCACCCCGCTTGTCGCGGGCGTAGTCGGTCTCCTCCGCGTCGGGTTCGGCCCCCTCGACGACGGGCGCGCTCTCGTCGTAACCGGCGGGCGGGGCCCAGTCGTAGACGGAGCAGCTCGACACGTAGACGTATCGGCCGGCGCGGCCCCGCAGCAGCCGCGCCGCCTCGTGCACCGCCCGGGGCGCCGCCGACCAGGTGTCCACGACGGCGTCCCAGATGCCCTCCCGCAGCGGGTCCAGTCCGCCGGGCGCGGTACGGTCCCCGGTCAGCGCCCGCGCCCCCGCCGGGGGGTCGGCGAGCTGTCCCCGGTTGAAGACGGTGACGTCCCAGCCGCGCCCGAGGGCCGCCTCGACGACGGCCCGGCCCACGAACTTCGTTCCACCCAGCACCAGAAGTCTCATACGGCCGACTCTGCCTGGTACGGGCCCGGGACGGAACGCGTTTCTGCCGAGGGCAGAGGCCGGGCTCAGGAGGCCGGGGAGGTGCGCCCGTTCGGCTCAGCGGCCCGTCGGGGGCTCGTACTTGTAGCCCACGCGGCGCACGGTCCGGATCGCCTGGCGGTGCTCGCCCAGCTTGCGGCGCAGCCGGGCGACATGCACATCGACGGTACGGCCGTCACCGACATGCCCGTAGCCCCACACCGTGGTGACCAGCTGGTCGCGGGTGTGCACCCGGTGCGGATGGGCGACGAGATGGGCGAGCAGCTCGAACTCCAGGTACGTCAGGTCGAGTTCGCGTCCGTCGACGGAGGCCGTGCGCTGCACGGTGTCGACCCGCACCAGCGGCTCGGCGTCCGGTGCCCCCACGGCGTGCGGTCCCTCGGGCCGCCCGGCCGGTACGAGCACCAGGTAGCCGACCATCGGGGGCTGGCCCGGCAGCGCGGGGATCGTGTGCTGCGGCGCGGGCAGCCACGTGGCGCCCGGCGGAAGGAAGTCCGCGATGTCGATGTCGACGACGTCTACGACGTCGTCCCGGTCGACGGCCCGCAGCCGGGGCCGGGCGGGCGGAGCCGCCAGGGGCGCGGTGGACGCGGTCAGGGGAGCGGGGGCAAGGGAGCGGGTGGTCGCCATGGAAGGTCAGCTCTTTCGCGCGAGAAGTCGTCAGGGTGGGACGTTCGCTGCGCGCGGGCCGAAGGCCGGGGTGTACGGCGGTGGTGGGCCGTGAACGGCTTTAGAGGGCCGGCGCGTTCGTCGCGCGGCAACACACCCGGTCGAAGTCGTGGTGCTGACGGGAGGGCCAGAAGGGCTCAAGGTCATGGCGACCTGTCGCGGAGTTCTTCTGGGAGCGGCTCATGCCCCCCATTGAAGCAGAAACCCCCGCCGCACAGGAGCCTCCATCCACTGCTTGGACGCCTCTTTGACGAAATATGGACGGCCGGTCCACGATCCGGACAGCCCCCGCCGGGCCACGCCTTGCCTCGCCGCGCCACGCCTTCCGTCGCCTCGCCTCGTCACGCCGAAGGGGCGCCCACCGGATCGGTGGACGCCCCTCGCGGGAAGCGGTGGCGGATCAGACCTGGCCGGCCTTCTCCAGCGCGGAGCAGCAGGTGTCCACCAGCAGGCGGGTCACCACGTACGGGTCGACGTTGGCGTTCGGGCGGCGGTCCTCGATGTAGCCCTTGCCGTCCTTCTCGACCTGCCACGGGATACGGACCGAGGCACCGCGGTTGGAGACGCCGTAGGAGTACTCGTTCCACGGGGCGGTCTCGTGCAGGCCCGTCAGGCGGTCGTCGATGCCGGCGCCGTAGTTCTTGACGTGGTCCAGCGGCTTGGAGCCCTCGCCGAGCGACTCGCACGCGGTGATGATCGCGTCGTAGCCCTCGCGCATCGCCTTGGTGGAGAAGTTGGTGTGCGCGCCGGCGCCGTTCCAGTCGCCCTTGACCGGCTTGGGGTCGAGGGTGGCGGAGACGCCGAAGTCCTCGGCGGTGCGGTAGAGCAGCCAGCGGGCCACCCACAGCTGGTCCGAGACCTCCAGCGGGGCCAGCGGGCCGACCTGGAACTCCCACTGGCCGGGCATGACCTCGGCGTTGATGCCGGAGATGCCGAGACCGGCGGCCAGGCAGTTCTCCAGGTGCGCCTCGACGACCTCACGGCCGAAGATCTCGTCCGCGCCGACGCCGCAGTAGTAGCCGCCCTGCGGGGCCGGGAAGCCGCCCTTGGGGAAGCCCAGCGGGTAGCCGTCCTGGAAGAAGGTGTACTCCTGCTCGATGCCGAAGATCGGCTCCTGGGCGGCGAACTTCGCCTCGACCTCGGCGAGCGCGGCACGGGTGTTGGACTCGTGCGGCGTCATGTCGATGTTGAGGACCTCGCAGAGCACGAGGACGTCGTCGCCGCCGCGGATCGGGTCCGGGCAGGTGAAGACCGGCTTGAGGACGCGGTCAGAGGCGTGGCCCTCGGCCTGGTTCGTGGAGGACCCGTCGAACCCCCAGATCGGCAGCGCGTCCAGACCGGCGGGCTCGCCCGCGATGATCTTCGTCTTGGAACGGAGCTTGGCGGTCGGCTGGGTGCCGTCGATCCAGATGTACTCAGCCTTGAAGGTCACGGGCCACTTCCTTCGGGGGTGGGTCAGACGCACTTGCGGGTGCTGCGGCGCTGCGGCACTGGGGCGCCGCGCTTGATGCCCGCGAGCCTGTCAACAGGCGATTTCCCGGTCATTGCTCGAATGTGAACCCCGTGTTACCGGGTGGTGCTGTGGCCCGATTCACGGTGTGAGGGGGCCGTCGGGCGGGTGGTCGCCGTTCGGGGGAGCGGCGGAGGGGGCGGGCGGGGCGGCTCGTATGCGATGGGGTTGAGCGCGGTCGGACCGGATCGGCGGAGGCCGGGCCCGATCACCCGTCTGCGGAGGCCGGGTCCGGTCACTCGGATGCGGAGGCCGCCTTCCGTACGCCGTCCAGGAAGCCCCGGATCGCGGCCAGCTCCCGCTCGTCGTAACCCTGGAGCAGCTCCACCGTCTGCTGGATCAGCGGGCCGAAGAAGGCCCGGCCGAGCTCCACGGCCCGCTCGTCGATCTCGACGACCACCTTCCGCCGGTCGGTCCGCCCGCGCACCCGCCGCACATGCCCGGCCCGCTCCAGCCGGTCGATCACGGCGGTCGTCCCGGCCGAGTTCAGCCCGAGCACCGCGCCGAGCCGGCCCGCGGTCATCTCCTCGTCCGCCCGCGTGGCGTCCATGAGCGCGATCAGGGCGCGGACGTCGGTCGGGTGCATGCCGTTGCGGTTCGCGAACCGCGCGCTGTGCAGACCGAGCTCGACGGTCACCGCGCGCAGCAGATGGACGACCTCCATCTCGGGCCCTTCGGTCGTCATGGCCACGGCTCCTCCGGCTATCATCTCGCTCGTCGAGTATCTCGCTGAACGAGATAATAGGGGGTCCCGTGATGCCGTACGACGCCGACGCCTTCCGGGAGGCGTACGACAAGGTTCTGGCGAAGTGGCCGGCGGACCGGGAGGCAGTGACCGTCCCGACGCCGTACGGGACGGCGTACGCCCATGTCTGCGGCCCGAGCGGAGCGCCCCCGCTGCTCCTGCTGCCCGGGGGCGGGGGAGCGACCTCGGCGTCCTGGTACGCGCAGGTCGGGGAGCTGGCCCGGGTGCGCCGGGTGTACGCCGTCGACATCGTCGGCGCACCGGGACGCAGCGTCGCCGACCGTCCCCCGCGCACGGTCGGCGACCTCATGGAGTGGCTGGACGCGGTTCTGGACGGCCTGGGGGTCACCGACGGGTTCGACCTCGGCGGGCACTCCTACGGCGCCTGGATCGCCCTCCACTACACGCTGCGCGCGCCCGGCCGCGTACGCCGTCTGTTCCTCCTCGACCCGACGCAGTGCTTCGCCGGGTACAAGACGTCGTACCTGCTGCACGCCCTGCCGATGCTGGTACGGCCCACGCCGCGCCGGGTACGGGCGTTCCTGGAATGGGAGACCGGAGGAGCGGCGGCGCTCGACCCCGAGTGGCTGCGGCTGCAGGAGGCGGCGGCGGGCTTCCCGGCCGCCAAGCCGGTCACGAGCCCCCGTCCGCCGACGGACGCGCTGCGCGCGCTCGACGTGCCGGTCCTGCTGCTCGTGGCCGCGAACAGCAGGACCCATGACACGTCAGCGGTGGTGGCCGGGGCGGGGGAGGTGCTGCGCGACGCCGATACGGAGGTCCTTCCGGACATCTCGCACCACGCGCTGCCCCATGCCGCTTCCCCTGCCCTGGCCCACCGCCTGAGCGACTTTCTGAGCGACTGAGCTATGTCGTCCTGAGCCTCACCCCACCTTCTCGATGACGGCCCGGCGGATGAGGAACTTGCCGGGCTCACGGACCTGTTCGAAGGCCGCGTTGTTCAGCAGGACACAGCTGCCGGAGACCGAGGTGACCTCGACGGTCGTGGACTTGTTGTTGTCGAGGTTCGTCACCTTCAGCTTCGTCCCCGCGGGGAACTGGTTACTGGAGGCTGCCGGGGCACCGCCCTCGCCGGAGAGGGTGACGGTCGAGCCGTTGCAGACCTGCTGCCCGGAGGCGGCACCGGGGTTTCCCGCGTTGGCGTTGCCGCCGGCGTTGTTGGCGGGCGCGGACTGGGAAGGCTTGCCGGCCTGCTGGTTGCCCTGCTGACCGTTCTGCTGGCCGTTCTGCTGGCCGTTCTGCTGACCGTTCTGCTGGGCGTTCTGCGCCGCCTGGGAGCCCTGAGCCGACTCCCCAACGACGCAACCGGACGCCTTCTGCTGGACCTTGATCTGCGCGATGACCGCCTCGCGGTTGGCGATCCGGGCCGCCGACTGCGCGTCCGGATTGGCCCGTTGACCGTCGATGAACCGCTGATTGTTGCCGAGCGCCGTGGCGAGCCCCTGACAGACATTCGAATCCGCGGCGGACAGGGTCCGCGGGGACTGGGGCTGGGCGGCGTTCGAGGTGCTCGCCATGGCGAAGGCACCGCCGCCCGCGACGGCCGCGGCGGTCACCAGCAGCGCGACCTTCTTCTTCGTACCGAGAGTTCTCCTACGCGACATGCGCGCCTCCTGACAGAGGTAGGGGAGCGTACGCCGCTATGTACGAGATACCGAACAGGGTTACTCAGCAGTCGAGGAGCCAGTTGACGTGACGTGGGTCACTTGCGGGAGAGGGCGTCCCGTACGGCGTCGTCGGAGCGGGCGACGACGGCCGAACCGTCCTCGGCGGTGATGATGGGCCGCTGGATGAGTTTCGGATGCGCGGCGAGAGCGGCGATCCACCGCCCCCGGGAGGCGTCGTCGCGGGCCCACTCCTTGAGGTTGAGCTCCTTGGCGACGGCTTCCTGGGTACGGGTGATGTCCCACGGCTCAAGCCCGAGCCGCTCCAGCACATCCCGGATCTCGTCCTCGCTCGGCACGTCCTCCAGATAGCGGCGGACGGTGTACTCGGCACCCTCGGCGTCGAGAAGGGTGAGGGCGCTGCGGCACTTGGAACAGGCGGGATTGATCCAGATCTCCATGGGGCTCAGGCTACCGCTGTGGCGGTCTGAAAACCCCTGTGGCCAGGGCCTTTTGTCAGTGGTGGCCAGTAGAATAGAAGCAGTGTTCGAGGGTCCGCCGGAGGTTCCGGAAGGGCCCTGTCCGCGACAGGAGGATGCCTGTGCCCGCTGCCGCAACGACCCAGTTCATCGATCTTCCGTACACCCCGCTGGAGAAGCGACCGCTGCCCCCCGGCCGCCCACGCGAGTGGTACGAAACCCACAACCGCCGCCTCAAGGCAATGCGCCTCGCCATAGCGCTCCTGGACTCGGGGGTGTACGTCCCGAACCAGGCCCGCAACGAGAAGATCCGCAGCACGGCCCAAGTAATCGGCGTCCACCGCCCGTCGGACACGACCTGCCACATGGTCAGGGCACTGATGCGCTACAGCCGCTGACCTGAGCGGGACACCGGGTGCGGTCCCTCGTAATCGGGGGACCGCACCCGATGTTTTGCGTGAGGGCCCCTTCCGGGTCCGGGCCGGTCCACTCACCCCGCGCTCAACTCCCGCTCCCACGCCGTCCGGAAGCGCGGTGTCACTCTCGTCTCCCCGAGCCACCCTCGCAGTCGCTCCGCCGCCGCCTCGATCGCCGTCTCCCCTTCGCGGCCGACATCGCCGAGCGACCGCCACACCACCTCCCCGTCCCCCCGCTGAGCCCAACCCCCCACCACCCGCCCGTCCCACCACACCGTCGGCCCCACATTCCCGCTTCGGTCGACCAGCGCGCTCCTCAACTCCGGTGCCAGATACCACTCCCGCTCCCGCCACCCCATGACCGTCGGATCCAGCCCCGGCAGCAGGGCCGCCCACGGCTCCCCACCGTCTCGTACGGCCTCCTCGTCGCCCGGCATCACATACCCCACCCCCTCCTCCAGCAGGACCTCGCGCGCGTCCACCGCCCGCAGTGCCCGGCGTACCTCCGTCACCCGCCACCCCGTCCACCACACCAGGTCCCCCTCCGTCGCCGGACCGCACGCCGCCAGCCACCGGCCCAGCAGGTCCGCCTGTGCCTCCCCGGCGTCCAACTCCGGGTGCTCCGGCGCGAGCGCCCAGCGGAACTGGCTCGACGTCCATGAGCCCAGCGGGCGGCCGCGGACCACCTTTCCCTCGACGCCCAGCACGCGCAGCAGGCGCGACGAGACCGTGTGCATCCCCTCGTACGGCTTCCCCGCCGCGTAGACGAACTGCTCCCGCAGCCTCGGCTCCTCCCGCGTCAGTTCCGTCGCCGTCGCCTCACCCAGGCGCCCCAGCGCGGCCAGCGTCGAGTCCTCGACCTCCTTCAGCCACACCGCGTCCGGCGCCCCCGCCTGCGCCATGTCCTTCACCAGCTTCGCCCGCTCCCGCGCCGCCACCGTCAGTCCCGTCGACGCGTGCACCACCGCCGTCAGCGCGGCCGGGAAAACGAACACGGTGTGCCGCATGCCGTGCATCCGCACCAGCGAGCGGTCCTCGTACAGCGCCCGCTCCGTCTGCGCCACCGTCGCCGACGGGTCCGCCAGCCGTGCGCCGATCGCCAGATGCACCGTCGCCGGATCCGACCCGTGCAGCGCCACCAGCGCCGCGGCGACCTCCTCCGGACTCCCGGCCCGCGCCCCCGGCGCCAGCCGGTGCCGCAGCGCCAGCCGGGCCCGCCGCTCCGCCACCCCGACCCGCCGCCGTACGTCACTCATCCCGGCCTCCCGTTCCACCCGTCACCCGACCATCCTCCCGGCTCCCACTGACAACCGCCCCCACCCATGACCCCCTCACGTCACCCACCCCGCCCCCCTCCGGATGCGCCCGACGCCGACCCGGCGTTCACTACTGCCATCGGGCTGGACCGGTCACGAAACAGGGAGGCGGACGGAATGAAGACGCCGCAGCACACGCACGCGTGCCCCGCCGTACCCCGCACAGGGCCCACCCGATGACCACCCCGGCCGACCGCGCCGACCTCGGCCGCCGGGCCCGCAAGCGCCTCAGCCGCTCCGCGCACGCCCGCTGGGTCCCGCCCGTCGACCGCCCCGACCCCGTCGCCGTACTGGAACGGCAGGGCCGCGACCGCCTCCCGGAGCTGCTGCCGATCCGGTACGGCAGGATGAGCGCCTCACCGTTCGCGTTCCTGCGCGGCTCCGCCGCCGTGATGGCCGGCGACCTCGCCGCCCAGCCGAACACCGGCCTCACCGTCCAGCTGTGCGGCGACGCCCACCTGCTCAACTTCGGCGTGTACGCCTCCCCGGAACGCGCCCTGCTGTTCGACCTCAACGACTTCGACGAGACCCACCCCGGCCCCTTCGAGTGGGACGTCAAACGCCTCGCCGCCTCGGTCGCCGTCGCCGCCCGCGAGAACGGCCACCCGGAGTCCAAGGTCCGCCGCGCCACCCTGGAGTCCGTCGCCGCGTACCGCACGCACATGCGCCGCCTGTCCCGCCTCGGTGAACTCGCCGTCTGGTACGCCCGGATCGACGCCGACCAGATCCTCACCCTGGCCCGCTCCGCCGCCCGGCGCCGCCGCGTCGAGTCCAGCCTCACCCGGGCCCGCCGCCGCACCAGCCTCCAGGCGCTCGGCAAGCTCACCGAGGTCGTCGACGGGCAGCGCCGCATCATCCACGACCCGCCGCTGCTCGAACCCGCGGGCGTGTCCGACGGCGCCGCCCTGCGCAAGATCTTCAGCGACTACCGCTCCACGCTCTCCGAGGAGCGCCGCCTCCTCCTCGACCGCTACCGCTTCGTCGACTCCGCCCGCAAGGTCGTCGGCGTCGGCAGTGTCGGCACCCGCTGCTTCATCGTGCTGCTCGCCGGCCGGGACGCCGACGACCCGCTGTTCCTCCAGATCAAGGAGGCGGCGGAGTCCGTCCTGGAGGCCCATCTGCCGAGCGGCCCGTACACCCATCACGGGCACCGTGTCGTCGCCGGGCAACGGCTCCTCCAGGCAGCCGGCGACATCTTCCTCGGCTGGATGACGGGGCCGCAGGGGCGCGCGTTCTACTGGCGCCAGCTGCGCGACATGAAGGGATCCGCCGACGTCGCCGGGATGAGCCCGACCGAACTCCTCATGTACGCCCGGCTGTGCGGTACGGCCCTGGCCCGCGCCCACGCCCGTTCCGGCGACCGCATCGCCATCGCCGCGTACCTGGGCTCCGCCGACACCTTCGAACGCGCCATCGCCGACTACGCCCTCGCCTACGCCGACCAGACGACCGCCGACCACGCGGCCCTCGGCGCGGCCGTCGCCGCGGGTGTGGTGCCGGCGGAACCGGGCATCTGAGACACCGGCACGCACCTCCCCGGAAAAATGGGCTGCACGTTGAGTGACGGATTCCCTACCCTGAAGGGGCAGCACGGCACTGTCCGTCACCACGTCACTCACGCCCAGGGGGGTCCGCATGAACACCGTCGTTCTCTCCGGGACCGCCGTCCTGGTCGTCCTGGGATTCGGCAACCATCTCTACTGGCTCGCCGCCGTCGCCCTGCTCTACCTGTACCTGCGCTACGGGCTCGACTCGTCGTCCAAGACGTCCTCGTCGGGGCCCGTACAGGGAGCCTCGGGGGGTTCCGCGCCGGCCACGTACAAGGCGTACCGCGACCGCCGCGACCAGCAGGCCAAGTGGGAGCGGCGCTACCGGCGCGAGCGCCCGCAGTCATGGGAGAAGACCAAGTAGCGCGGAGTCACAGGCCGGGGGCGCCCCATACGGGGAACCAGCGGCCGAGGTCCTGCTCGATCCTGAGGTCGTTCGCCAGAGCCGCCTTCACCTGGAGCTCCAGAGCGCTGTCGCGCCGCTGTCCCGGACCGGGCAGCGGCGCGAACGGGTAGTAGGAGCCCCGCTTGTACAGGTACACGAGCGCCAGCCGCCGCCCGTCGGGGCTCGTGAAACCGGCGAGGGAGCACAGCAGCTGCGGGCCGAAGCCGTTGACCTCCATCGACGTGTTCACCGCGTGCAGGTCGTTGACGAGCTGCACCAGCTGGTCGGGGGAGCGGTGCGAGACCAGCCAGGAGTAGCCGTAGGCGTCCCGGGCCAGCTCCACCGGCGGGCCCGTCCGGTCGGTGTCCGCGTCGAGCAGCGCCTGGACCTCCCGGTGCGTCTGCTCGAAGATCGCGCCCTCGACCGTGGCGAAGCACACCGCGCCCCGCCCGGTCGGCGTGAACCCGGCCGCCGCCTCCAGCGTCACCGCGGCCGACGGCAGCGCGAAGAGCTGGTCCAGATCGGGGGCGACGGGCCGGGTGCGGCCCAGCAGGATGTCCAGCAGCCGCATGCTCACCCCTGGCCGGGCGCGGCGGCCTCGCCCAGCTCGGCGGAGATCCGCCCCAGCTGGTTCAGCCGCTGCTGGAGCGTCGGGTGGGTGGAGAAGACGCGTTCGATGCCGGGCTCCTTGCCGGTCGCCGGGGTGAAGTAGAAGGCGTTGAAGGCCTGGGCGGTGCGCAGATCCTTCGTCGGGATCCGGGCGATGTCGCCGGACACCTTCGTCAGGGCCGACGCCAGCGCCGAGGGCCGTCCGGTGAGCAGCGCGGCCGCCCGGTCCGCGGCCAGCTCCCGGTACCGGGACAGGGCCCTGATCAGCAGGAACGACAGGGCGTACACGGCCGCGGAGACGCCCATGACCGCGGCGAACACCATGGCGGTGTTCTGGTCCCGGCGCCCGCCCCCGAACAGCTGCGAGTAGAAGGCGAACCGCACGATCAGCCCGGCGATCACCCCGAGGAACGACGCGACGGTGATCACGGCGACGTCCTTGTGCGCCACGTGCGACAGCTCGTGCGCGAGCACGCCCTCCAGCTCGGCGGGCTCCAGCCGCCGCAGCAGCCCTGTCGTCACACACACCACGGCGTTGTCGGGATTGCGCCCGGTGGCGAACGCGTTGGGCATGTCCATCTCGGAGACGGCCACGACCGGCTTGGGCATGTCGGCGATGGCGCACAGCCGGTCGACGACGGCGTGCAGCTCGGGATACTCCTCACGCTCCACGACCCGGCCGCGCATCGCGAACAGCGCGATCCGGTCGGAGAACCAGAACTGCGCCACGAACATCGCCCCGACGAGGACGACGACCAGCAGCCACGACCTCAGCAGCACGATCAGCGCGGCGACGAAGGCCACGTACAGCAGTCCCAGCAGAAACAAGGTGACCGTCATCCGCACGGTCAACCGCCGATCGCTCCGGAAACGGCTCCGCATCTGCATCACCCCGCAGTCGCCCACTTCCCCCACCCCCCAGTGTGCACCGCCCCCTCCCCATGAAGACCCCCCGAACGTCCCCAGCCCAGGCAAAGCGTCCCGGTGAGCGGTGAGCGGTGAGCGCTGGGGGCGCGTGGGGTTCAGCCCGGCAGCCCGGCCTCGCGCTTGCGCCGGCGCAGCACATCCGCCCCGAACAGATGCCGTGCCCGGTCCAGCAGCTCACCGACCTCCGCGTCCCCCAGCCGCACCCGCGCGTCGGCGTGCCACCCTTGCACGGACTGCCCGGCCCGGCTGCGCAGCCGCTCGTCCACGTCATCGAGCAGCGCGACAGCGGCCCGCAGCCGTACGACCCCGCCGCGCGACTCCAGCAGCCGGAAGGCGGCGACCCGCACGGAACGAGACCACCGCGGACGGAGCCGCTCCCACAGCCACTCCTCGGGGACGACCTCCGCGGACGGCAGCACGGCCAGGGCCACCTCGCGCACGACCCCGGCCGCCGGGTCGTCGAGCAGCGGCCACAGCCACCGCGCGTCCACCGCGTCCAGCATCCGCAGCCCGGCGACCGCCCGCGCCCGCACCCCCGCCGCCGGGTGCCCGACGAGGGGCCACAGGAGCCCGGCGTCCGCCCGCTCGCCGCACTCCGCGAGCCCGATCGCGGCCCCGGGCGGTACCGAGGCATCCGACGGATCGGCGCACCGCGCCCGGTACCACGCCGACGGATCGCCCCCGCCCTGCCGTACGACATACCGCGCACAGGCCCGTACGAGTCCGGACCGGTCGGTGAGGAATCCCTCCGCCAGGTCCGTCCGCCCGGCGCGCCGCAACGCGATCACACCGGCCGACCGGGCCCGCGGGCTGCGCGCCGCGAGCAGCGGTGCGAGGACGTCGTCGTAGCCGGTGTCCGTGTCCACGGTGGCCAGTGCCGCCTCGGCGCACAGGGTCTGGACGACGGTGTCGGTGTCGCGCGCGGCCGCGCGGGCCAGCTCGGCGGGGGAGAGGAACGCCTCCTCGACGGCGATGCGGTGGGCGAGCCGGCGGACGCCGCGGTCGGTGTGCTCGAAGAGGGCGACGAGTCCTTCGCCGCGAGCCCGGCGCAGCACGTCCGACAGCAACTCGACGCCGAAGCGCCCGCGTTCGCGCCGGCCGACCCGCAGGATCAGGGCCGCGAGCGCGACAGCCGTGGGCTCGTCGAGCCGCTCCCGCAGCAGTTCCCGCGCCCGCTCGCGCACCGGGGCGACCCAGTCGGCGGCGCGGATCACGAGCAGCGGAAGCAGCTCCGCACGGCCGGCGGACCGCCGTAGCGCCGCTTCTCTGACCTTGCCGTCGGGGTGGCACAGCGCCAGGGCGAGACCGGACGGCGTGAGCTCCCGCCCCTCGGCGAGCCACGCGCCGGTCGGCAGCGCTTCCCGCCGGTGCCAGGCCAGCGTGCGTACGCCCGCGTCCAGCGAGGTCCATACGTCGGGACCGCCGCCACCGAGCGCCTCCGCCAACGAAGCCCCCTCGGTGAGCCGGACCGCCACCGCCTCCCCACCCCACACAACCTCGCGCACCCTACCCACCCTCCTGGTACGGCTAATACGGCGCCCGGAACCCCGCGTACCCCAGCACCAGGATCACCGCCACCACACACCCCAGCACGATCGCCGTGGACCGCCACCCCGACCGCCGCGCCCCCGCCTGGTCCGGTTCCCCCCGGAACGGCATCGGCTCCGGCGGATTCTCCCGCCACCGAGCAGCCAGCATCCGCGCCCGCGCGGACGGCTCCTTGTGCTCGGCCGCGTTCGCCCACCGATGGTCGAACTCCGGCTGGGCGTCGTCCTGTTCGGACATCCCCGTGTCTCCCCGTCACCCGTTCTCGAACAGTAGTGCCGGAAACCATACGACGGCGCCCCCGCCCTTGTGCAACAGGGCGGGGGCGCCGTCGATCGGCTCAGGTGTCGATCACACGTCGAAGTACAGCTCGAACTCGTGCGGGTGCGGGCGGAGCTGGAGCGGGGCGATCTCGTTCGTGCGCTTGAAGTCGATCCACGTCTCGATCAGGTCGGCCGTGAAGACGTCGCCCTGGAGGAGGAACTCGTGGTCGCGCTCCAGGGAGTCGAGGACGGCCGGGAGGGAGGTCGGGACCTGCGGGACGCCCGCGTGCTCCTCGGGGGCGAGCTCGTAGAGGTCCTTGTCGATCGGCTCGGCCGGCTCGATCTTGTTCTTGATGCCGTCCAGGCCCGCGAGGAGGAGGGCCGAGAAGGCGAGGTACGGGTTGCCGGAGGAGTCGGGCGCGCGGAACTCGACGCGCTTGGCCTTCGGGTTGGACCCCGTGATCGGGATGCGCATGGCGGCGGAGCGGTTGCGCTGCGAGTAGACCAGGTTCACCGGGGCCTCGAAGCCCGGGACCAGGCGGTGGTACGAGTTCACCGTCGGGTTGGTGAAGGCGAGCAGCGACGGGGCGTGCTTGAGGATGCCGCCGATGTAGTAGCGCGCGGTGTCCGACAGGCCCGCGTAGCCGGCCTCGTCGTAGAAGAGCGGCTGGCCGCCGGCCCACAGCGACTGGTGGACGTGCATGCCCGAGCCGTTGTCACCGAAGATCGGCTTCGGCATGAAGGTCGCGGTCTTGCCGTTGCGCCAGGCCACGTTCTTCACGATGTACTTGAAGAGCTGGAGGTCGTCGGCGGCCGCGAGCAGCGTGTTGAACTTGTAGTTGATCTCGGCCTGGCCGGCGGTGCCCACCTCGTGGTGCTGGCGCTCGACCTGGAGGCCGGACTTGGCCAGCTCCAGGGAGATCTCGGCGCGCAGGTCGGCGAAGTGGTCGACCGGCGGGACCGGGAAGTAGCCGCCCTTGTAGCGGACCTTGTAACCGCGGTTGTCCTCCAGGGCGCCCGTGTTCCAGGCACCGGCCTCGGAGTCGATGTGGTAGAAGGACTCGTTCTCCGAGGTCTTGAAGCGGACGCTGTCGAAGACGTAGAACTCGGCCTCGGGACCGAAGTAGGCGGTGTCCGCGATACCGGTCGACGCGAGGTACGCCTCGGCCTTCTTCGCCACGTTGCGCGGGTCACGGGAGTACTGCTCGCCCGTGATCGGGTCGTGGATGAAGAAGTTGATGTTGAGCGTCTTGTCGCGGCGGAAGGGGTCGACACGGGCCGTCGACAGGTCCGCGCGCAGCGCCATGTCGGACTCGTGGATGGCCTGGAAACCGCGGATCGACGAGCCGTCGAAGGCGAGCTCCTCGTCCGGGTCGAACGCCTCGACGGGCAGCGTGAAGTGCTGCATGACGCCCGGCAGGTCGCAGAAGCGGACGTCGACGAACTTGACGTCCTCGTCCGCGATGAACTTCTTGGCCTCGTCGGCGTTCTGGAACATCCAGCTCCTCCTACTCCCGACCGCCATGCCGGGGTGGTAGTTCGTTCGTGCGGCCAGTGCGGTGGCACACGCTGTCCCCGACCCTAGGGACGGGTGATTTCTCGGGCGTGACCCGTTTGTTTCGCAGAAGTTAACCGGCCCGGTTCCGAGCCTAGCCCCGCACCCCCCGAGGTGCAGCGGTCATACGGGTGCGCAGTACCGTGGACGGGTGGACAACAGGCAAGCAATCGGATCGTGGCTCTCCGGGCCCCGCGCGGCCATGGAAGAAGCCGGTGCCGACTTCGGCTACCGCGGTGAGCAGCTCGGTCTGCCGGAGGACGGCCCGGACTCGCTCGCCCGCCCCGGCCGGCGCCTCGGCGCCCTCGCCGTGGACTGGGGCCTGAGCGTCTTGATCGCATACGGCCTGATCACGGACGGCTACACCCCCGCCACCAGCAACTGGGCCCTGCTCGTCTTCTTCGCGATGAGCACCCTGACGGTCGGCTCGGTCGGCTTCACCCCGGGCAAGCGCCTCTTCGGCATCCGCGTGGTGACCCTGGCGACCGGCACGGTCACCCCGTGGCGGGCCCTGCTGCGCACCTTCCTGCTCTGCCTGGCGATCCCCGCCCTGATCTGGGACCGGGACGGCAGGGGCCTGCACGACCGCCTGGCGAAGACGGTCGAGGTACGGATCTAGCGCTCGCGATACGAGAAGCGATACGAGAAGGGGGCGTCCGGAGTGCCGGACGCCCCCTTCTCGTACGAGGGAGATCAGCGGCCCTTGGGGCCACCCTTCGGGAGCTTCATGCCACGCGGCATGGGGCCCTTCGGCAACGGCATGTTGCTCATCAGGTCGCCCATGGCCCGCAGCCGGTCGTTCGTGGTCGTGACCTGCGGACCGGTGAGCACGCGCGGCAGCTTCACCATGGTGGTGCGCAGCTTCTTCAGCTCGACCTGGCCGTCGCCGTTGCCCACGATGATGTCGTGCACCGGGACGTCCGCGACGATCCGGTTCATCTTCTTCTTCTCGGCGGCCAGCAGGCTCTTCACCCGGTTCGGGTTGCCCTCGGCGACCAGGACGATGCCGGCCTTGCCGACGGCCCGGTGCACCACGTCCTGGCTTCGGTTCATCGCCACCGCGGGGGTGGTCGTCCAGCCCCGGCCGATGTTGTCGAGCACGGCCGCGGCCGCGCCCGGCTGGCCCTCCATCTGCCCGAAGGCGGCCCGCTCGGCCCGGCGCCCGAACACGATCGCCGTCGCGAGGAAGGCGAGCAGAAGGCCCAGGATGCCGAGATAGATGGGGTGCCCGATCAAGAAACCGATCGCGAGGAAGACACCCAAGGTGACGATTCCGACAGCCGCGAGCACAAGACCGATCTTCTTGTCGGCCCTGCGGGTCATCTTGTAGGTCAGGGCGATCTGCTTCAGTCGCCCGGTGTTCGCAGCGTCCGCTGCGGTTTCCTTCCTCGCCATGCCACGAAGTCTACGTGGCCCCGGGAGTGCCTACGACGGCAGTGCCGGGAAGGGGCGGCGAGGGGAGCGCGGGACCGGTCGGGAACGGTCCGCGGGGACGTCCATGGGGACGGTCGGGAGGACGCGTCGGGAGGACGCGTCGGGAACGGCCGGTGGGGACGGCCGATCGGGAACGTCGGTCAGGAGCCTTGGTCGGTCAGGAGCGGGGGAGCGTCGGTCAGGAACGGGCGGCGGTGACCTCTTCGAGGACGCGCTGCGCCTCGACGCGGTCCTTGGCGCGGCGGCGGTCCTCCAGCACGGAGGTCCAGGCGTTGCGCCGGGCGGTGCGCTGGCCGCCGCTCATGAGGAGCGACTCGACGGCGCGCAGGGCGTCGGTGAAGGACGGGATGGCGGTGGCGCGTACGGGCGCGGGCGCGGCCTGCATGGTGGAGGTCCCCCCTCGGAATGGCGGTGGGTATGGCCCTACAGGGTGTGATAACAGAGTCACGTTTCGGTGTTACCAGGGCGTGTCCGACCGGTCAAACGCCCATGAAGCCTTGATACCGCTTCCGGAAACGCCGACGCGGCCCTGACGAACGCCCTCATCAGCGAGGACGGTCAGGACCGCGGCGTTTCTTTCACTACCGACCGGTAGTAACTTGTGCGTGAATTCACACAGTTGGGCTTCACACGGCTGGCTCACACCGCCTGCGAGGCCACGAACGTGCCGCGCTTCTCCACGGCCATCTGGTACAGCCGGCCGGCGCGGTACGAGGAGCGGACCAGCGGGCCGGACATCACACCGGAGAAGCCGATCTCCTCGGCCTCCTCCTTCAGCTCCACGAACTCCTGCGGCTTCACCCAGCGCTCGACGGGGTGGTGACGGACGCTCGGCCGCAGGTACTGCGTGATGGTGATCAGCTCGCAGCCCGCGTCGTGCAGCTGCTTCAGCGCCTCGCTGACCTCCTCGCGGGTCTCGCCCATGCCGAGGATCAGGTTCGACTTGGTGACCAGGCCGTAGTCGCGCGCGGCGGTGATGACCTGGAGCGAGCGCTCGTAGCGGAAGCCGGGGCGGATGCGCTTGAAGATCCGCGGGACCGTCTCGACGTTGTGCGCGAAGACCTCGGGGCGGGAGGCGAAGACCTCGTCCAGCAGCTCCGGCACGGCGTTGAAGTCGGGGGCGAGCAGCTCGACCTTGGTGCGGCCGGCCTCGCGGTCGGCCGTCTGCTGGTGGATCTGGCGGACCGTCTCCGCGTACAGCCAGGCGCCGCCGTCCTCCAGGTCGTCGCGGGCGACGCCGGTGATGGTGGCGTAGTTCAGGTCCATGGTGACCACGGACTCGCCGACGCGGCGCGGCTCGTCGCGGTCGAGCGCCTCGGGCTTGCCGGTGTCGATCTGGCAGAAGTCGCAGCGCCGGGTGCACTGGTCGCCGCCGATGAGGAAGGTCGCCTCGCGGTCCTCCCAGCACTCGTAGATGTTGGGGCAGCCGGCTTCCTGGCAGACCGTGTGCAGGCCCTCGCTCTTCACGAGCTTCTGCATCGCGGTGTACTCGGGGCCCATTTTCGCCCGGGTCTTGATCCACTCGGGCTTGCGCTCGATGGGGGTCTGGCTGTTGCGGACCTCCAGGCGCAGCATCTTGCGTCCGTCCGGTGAGACTGCGGACACGTCGGCTCCCTAGCGATTGATTCTTCGGCGTCCTCAAGGGTACGCCCGTCGATTTGAATGCCCGGTGCCGCGTCAGCGGCCGGCCCGGTGCCGCGTCAGGCGGCCGGCGTCGTCTCGATCTCCCGGGGCCTGAGCTCCGCGTTCTCGAGTACGGCCTTCAGGTGGCGCTCGGCGACGGGCAGCACCTCGTCGATGGTGACCTCGCGGCCGAGTTCGTACGAGAGCGACGTCACCCCGGCGTCACGGATGCCGCAGGGGATGATCTTGTCGAAGTTCGAGGTGTCCGGGTTCACGTTCAGGGCGAAGCCGTGCATGGTGACCCCCTTGGCCACGCGGATGCCCATGGCGCAGATCTTGCGGTCCTCGCGGCGCTGTCCGGCGTTGGAGGGCGCGTACTCGGGGCCGTTCAGGCGCGGGTCGAACTCCGGGTCGCTCGCGCGCGGGTCGAAGTCGAGCGTCAGCCCGCCGAACCGGGGGCGCTCCTCGACCGGGTCGCCCAGGACCCAGACGCCGGCCCGGCCCTCGACGCGTGAGGTGGCGATGCCGAACTCGGCGCAGACCGCGATCATCGCGTCCTCCAGGCGGCGCAGATGCGCGATCACGTCCACCGGGCGGGGCAGCTTCTGGATGGGGTACCCCACCAGCTGGCCCGGACCGTGCCAGGTGATCTTGCCGCCGCGGTCCACGTCGATCACGGGCGTCCCGTCGAGCGGTCGCTCCTCCGGCGCGGTGCGGCGGCCCGCGGTGTACACCGGCTGGTGCTCCAGGAGCAGGCAGGTGTCGGGGACCTCGTCCGCGAACCGGGCGGCGTGCACGCGGCGCTGCTCGTCCCAGGCGACCTGGTAGTCGACCCGCTCGGCACCGAACCCCATACGGACGAACCGCAGCTCACTCACGGCAAGCTCCTTCTCGAAGTCGTAAGGCACGAAACGCGCCTACGCCACTGTACGACTGCCGCCGACACGTCAGCCCAGCGGGCAATCCTCACACGATCGGATGAATGGGTGCCGGAATGTGCGACCGCCTGCTTACGCTCCGCTACATTCGCGCCGTTCACGAGGCCATTAGGGCTGCTCAGAGGCAATCCGCGCACTTCAGATGCCCGGAAGGCAGGAGACCGCACCGCAGATGACGGAACGACCCGCGCAGCGCACTCCCAACCGCCAGCTCGCCGCGCTCATCGCAGAAGCAGGGTTCTCCAACGCGGGTCTGGCCCGGCGCGTCGACCAGCTCGGGCTCGAACACGGGCTGGATCTCAGATACGACAAGACATCCGTCACCCGATGGCTGCGCGGCCAGCAGCCCCGGGGCACCACCCCCGCGCTGATCGCCGAGGTCTTCACCCGCCGCCTCGGCCGCCGGCTCACCGCCCAGGACCTCGGCCTGGACGCGTGCGCGCCGGTGTACGCCGGCCTGGAGTTCGCGGGCACGCCCGAGGAGGCCATCGACATCGTCAGCGGGCTGTGGCGCAAGGACTCCGGCAGCCACGCCGAACTGCGCAAGATCGCCTTCACCCCGGCCGGACTGGTGGTCCCCAGCCGGGACTGGCTGATCGGCCGCTCCGACGAGAAGGTCGCCCGCGGCGAGCAGGGGGCCGCCGCCCGCGTCCCCGCCCAGGCCCGACCCGCCAAGACCCCGGCCCCGCCCGAGGCCGGGACCCTGCCCGTCCTGCCGCGCTTCCGCGGCGACCGCGGCCCCGGCCAGCGGGTCACCGGCGGCGACATCGCCGCGCTGCGCTCGGTCGCCGACCTGTTCCGCACCCTCGACGACAGATACGGCGGCGGCCACGCCCGCCAGGCCCTCGTGCGCTACCTGGAGCACGAGTGCGAGCCGATGCTGCGCGGCGTCTACGGCGAGCAGATCGGCCGCAAGCTGTTCGGCGCCGCCGCCGACCTCACCCGGCTCGCGGGCTGGACGTCGTACGACATCGCCGCGCACGGGCTCGCCCAGCGCTACTTCGTGCAGGCGCTGCGCCTCGCCCAGGCCGCCGGGGACCGCGCCTACGGCTCGTACGTACTGATCACCATGAGCCGCCAGGCGGTCTATCTGGGCCACGGGCGGGAAGCGGTGCAGCTGGCGCGGGTGGCCCAGCAGGGAGTCGGCACGGGCGCCCCGCCGGTCGTCCAGGCGCTGCTGCACGCGGTGGAGGCGCGCGGCCACGGAGTCCTGGGCGAGGTGCGCGCCTGCACCGGCTCGCTGGTGCGCGCCGAACGTGCCCTGGAGGCCGCCAAGCCGGGCGACGAGGTGCCGTTCTGGGGCCGCTTCTTCGACGAGGCGCAGCTGGCCGACGAGTTCGGCCACTGCCACCGCGACCTCCAGCAGTTCCGCGCGGCGGCCCAGCACGCGGAGCGCTCCCTCCAGTTGCGCCCCGCCGGGCTCGCCCGCAGCCGTCTCTTCTGCCGGGTGGTCCTCGCCTCGGCCCGGCTGGGCCTCGGCGAACTGGACCAGGCGTGCGCGCTGGGCGCGGAGGCGGCCGGCCAGGCGGCGGAGATGCGCTCGGTCCGGGCGATCGAGTACATCAAGGATTTCGAACGCCGGCTGGAGCCGTACAAGGACGCGGCGGCGGTACGCGGCTACCGGGACAAGGTGGCGGCGGCCCTGAGCTGAACGCCCTGCGGGCGGGGCGGGGGTGCCACGGTGACGCCCCCGCCCCCTGCCACACCGTCGGTGCTACGCGGCTGTCTGTACCGTCGGGGCCGGGTCCGCCGTGTGCATCGAGCCTGTCGTGCCCAGGTCGGAGACGATCGCCGCTGCCGCCCGGTGGGCCGAGTGCAGGGCGCCCTGGACCGTGCTGGTGTCCCGGTGGTCGCCGCAGACGTACAGACCGGCGAGCAGGCGGACCGGGCGGCGCAGATCGTGCGGGGCCCGCATCGCCGGGACGGCCTCGGGGGTGTGGTGGACGGCGAGGGTCTCCCAGCGGTCGGTCGGGACGCCGTACAGCCGGGCCAGGTGCATCCGGACGGCCGTGTCGACGTTCCCGGGCGGTGTGCCGAGGACCGTGGACGAGATCAGCGCGCGTCCCTCGGGGGCCCGGCCCGGGTCGACCCGGCTGACCACCGCCGTGTGCGCGACCGGTCCGCTCCGGTCGGCGTCCAGCAGCAGCGAGGCCCCGGTGTGCGGCGCCTCGTCGGTGGTGTGGTGCACGACCGTGACCGGGTGGAAGACGGGCACCCGCAGCCCCGGCAGCAGTTCCGCGGCGGTGCGCGCGTCGGTGGCGACCAGCACCGCCCGGCAGCGGAACTCGCCGTGCTCGGCGGTCGTCACGCGGGTGGTGGAGACCGACGTGACCCGCACCCCGGTGTGCACGGTGCCCGTCGGCAGGGTGCGGGCGAGCAGCTCCGGCAGGACCTCGGCGCCCCCCTCCGGCACGCACAGCCGCCCCGTGACGAAGGCGCGCAGGGCGAGGTCGGCGCACCGGCTGGACGTCGTGAGCTCCGGGTCGCACAGCAGCGCGGCGAGCAGCGGGCGCAGAAAGCCGTCGATCGCGCGCGCCGGCAGTCCGCGGACCGCGAGGGCCGTGCCGGCCGGCAGTTCCGTGCGGGCCAGCAGCCGTTCGACGGGCGTGGTCGCGAGCCGGGCCAGCGCGGCCCCGAGCCGGGCCTGGTCCACGGCCGTGCCCAGCGGGGAGCCGGGCCGCACCCGGGCCGGCGCCACCGGGCCGGACACACCGTCCCCCCAGCTGTCGGCGGCGGCCGCGCGCGGCCGGGCCAGGCCCGGCGGCCTGGGCAGCCGGGGCGGTCGCGGGAGCCCGGACGGCAGCGGCCGTCCCGAGGGACGAGGGGCGCTCGCCAGGGCGCGCACCACATCAAGTGCGCCCCTCGCGCCCCCCGCGCCCGGTTGTGCGCCCGCGCGGTGGTGCCGCCCGTCGCTGTGCAGCAGGACACCGGGGGCGAAGGGGCGCAGCACCAGCGCGTCCAGCCCCGGTGTCAGGTCCAGTTCGGGATAGGCCGTGGACAGCAACTGCCCGATGCGGTCGAGCCGGAAGCCGTCGACCTTCTCGGTCGCCATGCGACCGCCCACGCACGGGGCGGCCTCCAGGACCGCCGTCGTTATGCCTGCGCTGGTCAGCCGGTGCGCGGCCGAGAGACCGGCGATTCCGGCTCCCACCACGACGACGTCTGCCTGGTCTGCGGGCTCATGCACGTGCCCCTCCTCAGGGTTGCGCGGCCGGTGGAGACGTCATGCCCCCAACGGGCGTCCGGGATACCCGAGTTCGGGTCGAGGTTAGGGTCGCGATCGGTCAGGAACAGTCGCGCATGGACAGAGCACGGTCGCACAGAGGTCGCATAGGGCTCGGGTGCGGTCACCTACGGATCTGACGGTGAGTCACACAGCTGTCGGGCGGTACGTCACACGGCTGTCAGGCGGCCCGGATCGCGTCCTCGATCCCGGGGAACGCGAAGGTGAACCCCGACTCCAGCAGCCGCTTCGGCACCACCCGCGCGCTGCCCAGCACATCGCCGGACATCTCGCCGAGCACCGCCCGCAGCACCGGCGCCGGCACCGTGAACAGCGTCGGCCGGTGCAGCACCCGCCCCATCGCCGCCGTGATCTCACGGTTCGTCAGCGGCTCCGGCGCGGTCACGTTGAACGGCCCCGACAGATCGTCCCGGTCGAGCAGATGCCGGATCGCCGCCACCTCGTCGTGCAGCGCCACGTACGACCAGTACTGCCGTCCGTCGCCCATCCGGCCGCCGAGCCCCGCCTGGAACAGCGGGAACAGCTTTCCCCAGGCGCCGCCGCTCCGGCTCACCACGAGCCCGGTGCGCACGAACGCCGTCCGCACCCCCGCCTCCCGGGCCGGGGCGGCCGCCGCCTCCCACTCCACGCACAGCTCGGGCAGAAAGCCCGTTCCGGCCGGGGCGCTCTCGTCGACCACCCGCTCGCCGGTCAGGCCGTAGTACCCCATCCCGCTGCCGTTGACGAACACCCGCGGCCGCTTCTCCAGCCCGGCCATCGCCTCCGCCAGCGCCCGGGTGCCCTCGACCCGGCTGTCGCGCACGCGCTTCTTGTACGCCTCCGTCCAGCGCCGGTCGCCCACCCCGGCCCCCGCCAGATTGACCACCGCGTCGCATCCGGCGAGCCCGGCCGCGTCCACGTACCCCCGCTCGGGGTCCCAGCACACCTCGTCCGGGCCCTGGGCCGCGCGGCGCACCAGGCGCACCACCTCGTGTCCGTCGGCGGCCAGGGACCGCGCCAGCGCGCCGCCGATCAGGCCGTTCGCACCGGCTACCGCGATTCTTGAAACCTGCATGACCTCATCCTGCCGCGCGACCCGATAAAACCCCCGTCTGAACCCCGAACTCCCCCCTAGGGTGACCCGCATGCCTGAGCCGTACACCTGTGTCATCCGTGCCGCCCGGTCCGACGACGAGGAGGCGCTCGCCCGGGTCGACCGCCTCACCTGGTCGCCGTTGCACGCCGTCCAGCCCGAGCCGGAACCCGGCAGACCCTTCTTCGACGAGCGGCACCTCCCCGAGGACCACCTGGTCGCCGAGGCCGACGGCCGCGTCCTGGGCTATGTCCGGCTCGGCCGGCCCACCCCCCTCGCCTGCAACGCGCACGTCCGCCAGATACAGGGCCTCGCCGTCCTCGACGAGGCGCGCGGCAAGGGCGTCGGACGGGCACTGATCCGCGCGGCCATGGACGAGGCCCGCCGGCGCGGCGCCCGCCGCATCACCCTGCGCGTCCTCGGCCACAACGCCCCCGCCCGGGCGCTCTACGCGTCCGAGGGCTTCGCCGTCGAAGGCGTCCTGCCCGAGGAGTTCCTGCTGGACGGCGCGTATGTGGACGACGTGTTCATGGGACGCCCGCTGTGACGCTCAGGAGCTGATCAGCCCGCCCGTGTCCACCGCCGAGGTCGCCGTGGCCGCCCGTTCCGCGTCGCCGGAGACCTCGGCGGCCGTCAGCACGTACCCCGTCTCCGCGTCCGAGGTGGAGCGGGCGAACACCACGCCGTACACCCGGCCGTCCGTGGTCAGCAGCGGGCCGCCGGAGTTGCCCGGGCGGACCGTGGAGCGGATCGAGTAGATCTCCCGGGTGACCGTCGCGTCGTTGTAGATGTTCCGGCCGGTCGCCTTCACCCGGTTCGCGACCGTCGCCGCCTGGAGATTCAGGTCGCCGTCCTGCGGATACCCCGCCACCACCGCCTGGTCGCCGCGCTTCGCGGCCGCGTCGAAGGACAGCACGGGGGCGCTCAGCCGGGGCACGTAGAGCACGGCCACGTCCTTGTCGGGGTCGAAGAGCACCACCGTCGCCTCGTACGACCGCCCCACGCCCCCGATGCGCACGGTCGGGTGGTCGATGCCCGCCACCACGTGCGCGTTCGTCATCACGTGCTCGCGCGCGTACACGAACCCGCTGCCCTCGCGGCCCTGGTCGCCCGCGACGCCCTCGATCTTCACCGTGCTCATGGTGGCCGCGTTCGCCGCCCTGGCCGTGACGCTGTCCCCGGACGGGCGGGCCACCTCGGCCGTCGACTCGTTCTCGAACGGGTTGAAGACCTGCGGGAAGCCCGCCTCGGTGAGCGCGGAGGTGGCCCGGGAGAACCACGCCGGGGTGGTGTCCGGCATCGCGTCCTGCACCGTCCCGAGCAGCTTCGAGTCCCGGATCGCGTTCGTCACCAACGGCGACGACGACGCGCCCAGCACGCTCGCCGCCACCCACGCCACGATCAGCACCGCCACGCCGTTCGCCACGGCCCCGCCGACGCCGTCCGCCACCCGGAGCGGACCCCGGTCCAGCTCCCGCCGCAGCCGCAGCGCCAGCCGCCCCGCCAGCTCGTGCCCCACCACGGCGGGCACCAGCACCGTGAACACCGCGGTGACCGTCGCCGCGGTGGTCCCCGGCGCGACGAGATCCATCGCCCACGGCAGCACCCACACGCCGATCGCCGCGCCGCCCACGAAACCGGCGAGCGAGACACAGCCCGCCACCAGCCCGCGCCGGTAGCCGGAGCCGGCGTAGGCCAGGACGACGAGCACCAGCAGGATGTCGAGGAGGTCCACGCAGCCGCCTTTCTGTCGGACCCCCTCTCATACGTGGGGGAGGGGCCCAGTGATCAGCCAGCCACGCACGCGGGGCATCCGGAACCGGCCACGCGCGCGTGTACCCCGGAAAACGTCACGGACCGGGACGATGGTTCCACCGGGTGGCACAGCACACATCGCGGACGCACCGGAACACCCGGAGAGTGGGACCATGCGTCCGCTTCGACCGGCCCCGACCGGCCCAAGACGCCGCCCCGCACGGCTCGGCAGACCGGGGTGGCTGCCCCGGCCCGTGCTCGTGGTGCTCGGCTGCCTCCCGGGGCTGCTCGCCGTCCTCGCCCTGCCGCTGTGCGCCGGCGGAGTCGACCGCGCCGCCGGCAAGGCGGCGGGCGCCCGGCGCACCGGGGCGGCCACCGCCGTCCCCGTCGCCTCCCCCCACACCGCCGTCCGGCCGCGCATCGTGCCCCGCTCGGCCTGGCTCGACGACCTCAGCCGGCACGCCCAGCCACCGCCGCGCTACGACGACAAGGTCGTCGCCGTCTTCGTCCACCACACCGACTCGCCCAACGGCTACGACTGCGCCGACGCGCCCCGCATCATCCGCTACCTGTACGCCGGCCAGACCGGCGCCCGCCAGTGGGACGACATCGGCTACAACTTCCTCGTCGACCGCTGCGGCACCATCTACGAGGGCCGGGCCGGCGGCGTCGACCGCCCCGTCACCGGCGCCCACACCCAGGGCTTCAACCACCGCACCGCCGGTATCGCCGCGATCGGCACCTTCACCTCCGGCGTGCCCGTACCGCCCCCGATGGCCGACGCGATCGCCGCGCTGGCGGCCTGGAAGCTGGGCCTGTCCGGCGTCGACCCGCGCACGACGGTACGGCTGACCTCCAGCAACAGCCTCAGCCGCTTCCCCGCCGGCACGACCGCCACGCTGCCCGCCCTCGCCGGCCACAAGGACGGCTACATGACCAGCTGCCCCGGCGCCGCCCTGATGGCGCGGCTGCCGCAGATCCGGCAGACCGCGGCCCGCCTCCAGGGCCGCCCGCCCACCCCGGCCGCCGGAGCGCTCACCGGAACGGACGACCGCCCGAGCGCTACTCCTTGAGGTGGCCCCACCGTCTCGGGCGCTACTCCTTGAAGCGGCCCCACAGCCTCGGATAGCGCTCGGCGAGCACCCGCTCGTTCTCGAAGTCGACCGGCGCGCCCTCCGGCTCGGCGGCCGCCGGCGCGATCCCGAGGTCCGGTGCGACGGTGCCGGTGAGCTGCTCGTAGGCCTCGTCCGCCGCGTATCCCAGCTCCTCCCCGTCGCCGTCGATCTCCTCGTCGAACTCGTCCAGGAGGTCGGCCAGCGCGTCCGGGTCGTGCAGGGCGCCCTCGAAGACGTCGCGCCCCTGGCCGATCAGCCAGCACCGGAAGAAGTCGAAGGCGTCGTCGCTCGCCCCGTCGAGCAGCACCCACGCCGCGCCCCACACATCCCAGCGGTAGGCGCGGTTGTAGCGGGCCTCGAAATGACGGGCGAAGTCGAGGACCGACTCGGGGTCCCGTTCGAGGAGGCGCGCGACGAGCACGTCGGCCTGTTCCTCGGGGTCGCCCCCGGCGGCCTCGCGGGACGTGTCGATCAGCTCCCAGAACTCCGTCTCGTCCATCACGGGTCCAGCATCGTGCCTGTGCGACAGGGGCGCACGCGGAGTGCGGCGGATTGTTATGCGCTGCGCGGTCATCGGCTCGGCCCGTGCGGGTCACGGCCGGTGCCCGGCCGCCCGCCCGCCGTACAGCTCCACGAGCCGTGCCGCGTCCGCGCGCAGGCGCTCGCGCAGCGACTCCGGCGCGAGCACCTCCGCCTCCGGGCCCAGCGCGGTCAGCTGAGCGTGCGCGACCTCCTCCGACTCCACCGGCAGGGTCACGGTCACCCACCCGTCGGCGTCCCCCTCGCCCGCGTCCGCGAGGGCGTCCCGGGCGGCGACGGGATCCACGGCGTGCGCCAGCCCGCGCACCCCGAGCGGCGACAGCCGTACGACGACCTCGGCGCGCAGGATCGACCGCGCGAACCGCTCCGCCTGCCCGGCCCAGAACGCGGGCAGATCGAACCCCTCGTCACGGCCGAACCGCTCCGTCCGCACCTCGACCGCCGTGAACCGGTCGATCCGATACGTCCGAAAACCGCCGTCCACCCGCCCGCACAAGTACCAGACGCCCGCCTTCAGCACGAGCCCGTACGGCTCCAGCTCCCGCTCCACGACCGCGTCACCGCGCCGGTACGACGCCCCGATCCGCCGGTCGTCCCACACCGCCCCCGCGACCGCCGGCAGCAGCGCGGGCGTCTCCGGCTCCCGGAACCACGCGGGCGCGTCCAGATGGAACCGCTGGGCGGCGCTGTGCGGGGCGTCTTGCAGGGACGGCAGTAGGGCCGCCGACACCTTGAGCCGGGCGGCCGAGGCGGCGTCCTCCAGCCCCATCTCCCGCAGCGCCCCCGGCACCCCGGACAGGAACAGCGCCTCGGCCTCGCCGCGCGCCAGTCCGGTCAGCCGCGTCCGGTACCCGCCGATCAGCCGGTACCCACCGGCCCGCCCCCGCTCCGCGTACACCGGCACCCCCGCCTCCGACAGCGCCTGCGCGTCCCGGGTGACGGTCCGCTCGGACACCTCCAACTCCTCGGCGAGCTCGGCGGCGGTCATGGAGGAGCGGGACTGGAGGAGGAGCACCATCTTGATGAGGCGGGCGGCACGCATACGGCCATGCTGCACGGGCCCACTGACAAAGAAGGGGCACGGCGGCCGCCGTACCCCTTCAGGACCTGGGTGATTACAGGCCGTACTTCTCGCGCGCTTCCTTCACGGCCGTCGCCTTGACCTCGCCGCGGCGCGCCAGCTGGGCCAGCGCCGCCACGACGATCGACTCGGCGTCGACGCCGAAGTGGCGGCGGGCCGCGTCACGGGTGTCCGACAGACCGAAGCCGTCGGCACCCAGCGAGGAGTAGTCCTGCTCGACCCACTGCGCGATCTGGTCCGGGACCTGGCGCATGTAGTCGGAGACGGCGAGCACCGGACCCTCGGCGCCCTGGAGGGCCTGACGGACGTACGGCACCCGCTCCTCGCCCTTCAGCAGCGCGGCGTCCGCCTCCATGGCGTCGCGGCGCAGCTCGGTCCAGGAGGTCGCGGACCACACGTCGGCGGCCACGCCCCACTCCTCGGCGAGCAGCTTCTGCGCCGTCAGCGCCCAGTGGATCGCCGTACCGGAACCCAGCAGCTGGATGCGCGGGGCGTTGGCCGCCGCCACGTCCAGGCCCGCCGACTCCGCCGTGTTGAAGCGGTACAGGCCCTTGACGATGCCCTCGTCGATGCCCAGGCCGGACGGCTTGGCGGGCTGCGGCAGCGGCTCGTTGTAGACCGTCAGGTAGTAGAAGACGTCCTGGTCCTCGCCCGGCTTGGCCTCGCCGTACATCCGGCGCAGACCCTCGCGGACGATCACGGCGACCTCGTAGGCGAACGCCGGGTCGTAGGTCAGGGCGGCCGGGTTGGTCGCCGCGATGACCGGGGAGTGGCCGTCGGCGTGCTGGAGGCCCTCGCCCGTCAGGGTGGTCCGGCCGGCCGTCGCGCCGACGAGGAAGCCGCGGCCGAGCTGGTCGCCGAGCTGCCACATCTGGTCGGCGGTGCGCTGCCAGCCGAACATCGAGTAGAAGATGTAGAACGGGATCATCGCCTCACCGTGCGTGGAGTACGCGGTGGACGCGGCGATGAAGTCGGCCATCGAACCGGCCTCGGTGATCCCCTCGTTGAGGATCTGGCCGTTCTTGGCCTCCTTGTAGTACATCAGCTGGTCGCGGTCGACCGGCTCGTACGTCTGGCCCTTGGGCGAGTAGATGCCGAGCGACGGGAACAGCGACTCCATGCCGAAGGTGCGCGCCTCGTCGGGGACGATCGGCACCCAGCGCTTGCCGGTCTCCTTGTCGCGGACCAGGTCCTTGACGAGGCGGACGAAGGCCATGGTGGTCGCGACGTTCTGGGAGCCGGAGCCCTTGTCGAAGGAGGCGAACGCCTTCTCCGCCGGGGCGGGCAGCGGCGCGAGCGCGTGCGTGCGGCGGGCCGGGGCCGGGCCGCCGAGGGCCGCGCGGCGCTCCTGGAGGTAACGGACCTCGGGGGAGTCGGCGCCGGGGTGGCCGTAGGGCACCTGGCCGTCGACGAACTGGCTGTCCGAGATGGGGAGTTCGAGCAGGTCGCGCATCGCCTTGAACTCGTCCACCGTCAGCTTCTTCATCTGGTGGTTGGCGTTCTTCGACGCGAAGCCCTCACCGAGCGTGAAGCCCTTGACGGTCTGGGCGAGGATGACGGTCGGCGCGCCCTTGAACTCGACGGCGGCCTTGTAGGCGGCGTACACCTTGCGCGCCTCGTGGCCACCGCGGGAGAGGTGGAAGCACTCCAGGATCTTGTCGTCGCTCAGCAGCTTCGCCATCACGGCGAGCGCCGGGTCCTTGCCGAAGAAGTCCTGGCGGATGTAGGCGGCGTCGCGGGTCTGGTACGTCTGCACCTGGGCGTCGGGTACCTCGCGCAGGCGGCGTACGAGCGCGCCGGTGGTGTCGAGCCGGAACAGCTCGTCCCACGCCGTGCCCCACAGCGTCTTGATCACGTTCCAGCCGGCGCCGCGGAACTGGGCCTCCAGCTCCTGCACGATCTTGAAGTTGGCGCGGACCGGGCCGTCGAGGCGCTGGAGGTTGCAGTTGATGACGAAGGTCAGGTTGTCCAGACCCTCGCGGCTGGCCAGCGCGAGCGCCGCCGTCGACTCGGGCTCGTCCATCTCGCCGTCGCCGAGGAAGGCCCACACGTGCGAGGACGAGACGTCCTTGATGCCGCGGTTGGTGAGGTAGCGGTTGAAGCGCGCCTGGTAGATGGCCGACAGCGGGCCGAGGCCCATGGAGACCGTCGGGAACTCCCACAGCCAGGGCAGCCGGCGCGGGTGCGGGTACGACGGGAGGCCGTTGCCGCCGGACTCCTGGCGGAAGTTGTCCAGGTGCTGCTCGGTCAGCCGGCCGTCGAGGAAGGCGCGGGCGTAGATACCGGGGGAGGCGTGGCCCTGGATGTACAGCTGGTCGCCGGAGCCGTCGCCCTCCTTGCCCTTGAAGAAGTGGTTGAAGCCCGTCTCGTAGAGCCAGGCGGCGGAGGCGAAGGTGGCGATGTGGCCGCCGACGCCGTGCTTGCTGCCGCGGGTCACCATCGCGGCCGCGTTCCAGCGGTTCCACGCGGTGATCCGGCGCTCCATCGCCTCGTCGCCGGGCACGCCCGGCTCGGCGGCGGTCGGGATGGTGTTGACGTAGTCCGTCTCAAGCAGCTTGGGCAGCGCGATGCCGTTGCCCTCGGCGCGCTCCAGCGTGCGGCGCATCAGGTACGCGGCACGGTGCGGCCCGGCCGCCTGGGTGACGGCGTCCAGCGAGGCCTGCCATTCGGCGGTCTCCTCGGGGTCGCGGTCCGGGAGCTGGTCGAGCTCGCTCGGCTGGATGGCGTTGGGGTCGGTCATGTCGCCGCCTTCCTCAGTCGAAGGGGGTTCCCTCATCGGTAAGGGTTCGGGGGTGCCCTTGGTCTTTGGCAGGACAGGGCGGAGACCTCGGTGGAGGTCCGTCGGCGACTGTAACTCCCTGATCGATGATCGATCAAAGGGGGAACGGGAAAAACCTCATGATCACGAGAAACTAGGCACGGGGTGCCTTTCGGGCAGGCACCGGGTGCCGCGTTTTCGACAGGTTTTCGCAGGTCGGACGGCGTTTGAGCGAGAGCCCGCTCACTCGCCCTCGTGTCGCGGCGCGCATCCCAGCACATGCGCCTTCACCAGGTCCGCGATCCGCGGATCCCGGCGGCGGAACGCCTGCACCAGCTCCTCGTGCTCCTCCGCGTAGGACTGCTGCACCGTGCCCAGCCAGCGGATCGACAGGGCCGTGAAGACCTCGATGCCCAGGCCCTCCCAGGTGTGCAGCAGCACCGAGTTGCCGGCCGCGCGCACCAGTTCGCGGTGGAAGGCCACCGTGTGCCGCACCTGGGCCGTGCCGTCCGAGGCGCGGTCCGCCTCGTACAGCGCGGCCACATGCGGCTCCAGGGCCGAGCAGTCCTCGGCCAGCCGGGCCGCCGCCAGCTCCGCCGCGATCGCCTCCAGACCCGCCCGGACCGGATAGCTCTCCTCCAGATCGGCCGCGGTCAGATTCCGCACCCGTACGCCCTTGTTGGGCGCCGACTCGATCAGCCGGAGCGACTCCAGCTCACGCAGCGCCTCCCGCACCGGCGTCTGGCTGACCTCCAGCTCGGTCGCGATACGCCGCTCCACGATCCGCTCGCCCGGCTTCCAGCGGCCGCTCACGATCCCCTCCACGATGTGCTCGCGGATCTGTTCGCGCAGCGAGTGGACGACGGGCGCGGTCATTCGGGCTCCTTTGGACGGGCACCGGCGGCCCCTAGGGCTTTGACGTAAAGACAATAAGGCCGCCACCCCGCGCGGGAGGGGCGCGCGGGGGCGCTTTCACGCAGGTGAGACGAGGCTTACACGCTCACAACAGGGCGCGGTCCGTAAAGACATGTACCGGAACGCGTCCGGAGCCGTCACCGCCGTGTCACGGCCAGAACCCCTGTACGGCCGATCCGTGTCGCCGTCGGCAGCGGGGTTCCGGCGAGTGGGGGACGGCATGGACATCAGGACACGACGAGCGGGAGCGGGCCTGGCGATCGCGGCGGCCGTGATCGGCGCGATCGGCGCCCTGACGGGGTGCCAGCAGACCCCGACGAGCGCGGCGCCACGGACGAACGGCGATTCCGCGGCGCCACGGACGAGCGGCATCACCGCGATGGCGGCCGGCGCCGGTTCGCCCGGCGCCGCCTGCGTCTTCGTCAAACCGGACGGCGCCCAGCGCCTGGGGCACGTCGGCTGGGGCTTCCGGCTCCCCGGCGCCGACCAGTGGGTCTACGGCGCCGTCGAGAACCCCAGCGGCAAGCTCTACACCCCGCCCGGCGGCGACATCGGCGCCTGGCACGCGCAGGGGTCGTACGCCCGGATGCTCGGCGACATGGCCCGCGACGCGCGCGGCGGGACCCCCGTCCCCGGCGGCTCGACGCATCCGTACAGCCGCTACCGCTGCACGCCGTCCCCGACCGGGGACGTCACCGCCGCCCGCGCGATGATCCGCACCGTCGAGGGGCGCGGTTTCCTCGTCGGGGTGGACCCGACGACCGGTCGGCTGACCTCCCGGGACTGCCTGGACGCGACGTACGACGTGCTGCGGGCGTACCGGACGCGGCCCCTGGCGCCCGCGCTCCACCTGTCCATTCCGAACGTGTGGGTGGAGACCCTGGTGACCTGGTCCGACCGGAAGCTGACGCCACGCTGAAACAGCGGTGCCCCGCCCGGAGGACTCCGGACGGGGCACCGTACGCAAGGCGTCTTACAGACCGAGCTCGACCTCGAACTCGCCCGCCTCCAGGATCGCCTTCACCGCGGTGAGGTACCGCGCGGCGTCGGCGCCGTCCACCAGGCGGTGGTCGTAGGACAGGGTCAGGTACGTCATGTCGCGGACGCCGATGACCGTGCCCTCCTCCGTCTCGATGACGGCCGGGCGCTTGACCGTGGCACCGATGCCGAGGATCGCGACCTGGCCCGGCGGCACGATGATCGTGTCGAACAGCGCGCCGCGCGAACCGGTGTTGCTGATCGTGAAGGTCGCGCCGGCCAGCTCGTCCGGGGTGATCTTGTTGCCCCGGACCTTGCCCGCCAGGTCGGCGGTGGCCTTGGCGATACCGGCGATGTTCAGGTCGCCGGCGCCCTTGATGACCGGGGTCATCAGGCCCTTCTCGGAGTCCACCGCGATACCGATGTTCTCGGTGTCGAAGTAGGTGATCGTGCCCTCGGCCTCGTTGATCTTGGCGTTGATGACCGGGTGGGCCTTCAGCGCCTGGGCCGCCGCCTTCACGAAGAACGGCATCGGGGAGAGCTTGACGCCCTCACGGGCGGCGAAGGAGTCCTTCGCCTGGGCGCGCAGCCGCATCAGCTTGGTGACGTCGACCTCGACGACCGACGACAGCTGGGCCATCTCCTGCAGCGCCTTGACCATGTTGTCGCCGATGACCTTGCGGATGCGAGGCATCTTGACGGTCTGGCCGCGCAGCGGGGAGACCTCCAGGGCCGGGGCGGCCTTCTTGGCGGCGGCCGGGGCGGCAGCGGCGGGGGCCGGAGCAGCGGCGGCGGCCTTGGCGGCCTCGGCGGCGGCCATGACGTCCTGCTTGCGGATACGACCGCCGACGCCGGTGCCCTTGACGGCGGCCAGGTCGACGCCGTTCTCGGCGGCGAGCTTGCGCACCAGCGGGGTGACGTAGGCGCCCTCGTCGGTGGCCTGGGCGACCGGAGCCGGCGCGACCGGAGCCGGCGCGACCGGAGCCGGGGCGACCGGGGCCGGAGCGGCGGCGACCGGGGCGGCCGGGGCCGGAGCCGGGGCAGCCGGAGCCGCGGGGGCGGCCGGAGCCGGAGCCGGGGCCGGGGCGGCCGGGGCCGCGGGGGCGGCGGCCGCCGGAGCGGCACCCGCGGCGCCGATGACGGCGAGCTTGGCGCCGACCTCGGCGGTCTCGTCCTCGCCGACCACGATCTCCAGGAGCACGCCGGAGGCGGGCGCCGGGATCTCGGTGTCGACCTTGTCGGTGGAGACCTCGAGCAGCGGCTCGTCGGCCTCGACGGAGTCGCCGACCGACTTCAGCCAGCGGGTGACGGTGCCCTCGGTGACGGACTCACCGAGCGCGGGCAGGACCACGTCCGTGCCCTCGGCGGAGCCGGCGCCTGCGGCGGCCTCGGCGGTGGGCGCCGGGGCGGGAGCGGCCTGCTCGGTGGAGGGCTGGGCGACCGGAGCCGGAGCGGCCGGGGCCGCGGCGGGCTCGGCGGCCGGAGCCGGAGCGGCAGCGGGCGCGCCCGTGCCGTCGTCGATGAGGGCCAGCTCGGCGCCGACCTCGACCGTCTCGTCCTCGGCGACCTTGATCGAGGCGAGGATGCCGGCGGCGGGGGAGGGGATCTCGGTGTCGACCTTGTCGGTGGAGACCTCGAGCAGCGGCTCGTCGGCCTCGACGCGCTCGCCCTCGGCCTTCAGCCAGCGGGTGACAGTGCCCTCGGTGACGCTCTCGCCGAGCGCCGGAAGGGTTACGGAAACCGCCATGGTTTCGGTTGCTCCTTACGAATTACGGAAGTCTGTGTCGTCGCGTGCTTCGACCGAGGGTCAGTCGTGCGCGTGGAGCGGCTTGCCGGCCAGGGCCAGGTGGGCCTCGCCGAGCGCCTCGTTCTGCGTCGGGTGGGCGTGGATGAGCTGGGCGACCTCGGCCGGCAGCGCCTCCCAGTTGTAGATCAGCTGGGCCTCGCCGACCTGCTCGCCCATGCGGTCGCCGACCATGTGGACGCCGACCACGGCACCGTCCTTGACCTGGACGAGCTTGATCTCGCCCGCGGTCTTGAGGATCTTGCTCTTGCCGTTGCCCGCAAGGTTGTACTTCAGAGCGACGACCTTGTCCGCGCCGTAGATCTCCTTGGCCTTGGCCTCGGTGATGCCCACGGAGGCGACCTCCGGGTGGCAGTACGTCACCCGCGGGACACCGTCGTAGTCGATCGGGACGGTCTTCAGACCGGCCAGCCGCTCCGCCACCAGGATGCCCTCGGCGAAGCCGACGTGCGCGAGCTGGAGCGTCGGGACCAGGTCGCCGACGGCGGAGATGGTGGGCACGTTCGTCCGCATGTACTCGTCGACGAGGACGTAGCCGCGGTCCATCGCGACGCCCTGCTCCTCGTAGCCGAGGCCGGCGGAGACGGGGCCGCGGCCGACGGCGACGAGCAGGACCTCGGCCTCGAACTCCTTGCCGTCGGCGAGGGTGACCTTGACACCGTCGGCCGTGTACTCGGCCTTGGAGAAGAAGGTGCCCAGGTTGAACTTGATGCCGCGCTTGCGGAAGGCGCGCTCAAGAAGCTTGGAGGAGTTCTCGTCCTCGACCGGGACGAGGTGCTTCAGGCCCTCGATGACCGTGACGTCGGCGCCGAAGGACTTCCACGCCGAGGCGAACTCGACGCCGATGACACCGCCGCCGAGGATGATCGCGGACTTGGGCACGCGGTCCAGGACGAGGGCGTGGTCGGAGGAGATGATCCGGTCGCCGTCGATCTCCAGGCCCGGCAGCGACTTCGGCACGGAGCCGGTCGCCAGCAGGACGTGGCGGCCCTGGACACGCTGGCCGTTCACGTCCACCGAGGTCGGGGAGGACAGCCGGCCCTCACCCTGGATGTACGTCACCTTGCGGGAGGCGACGAGGCCCTGCAGGCCCTTGTACAGGCCCGAGATGACCTCGTCCTTGTACTTGTGCACGCCGGCGATGTCGATGCCCTGGAACGAGGTCAGGACACCGAACTGGTCGGCCTCGCGAGCCTGGTCGGCGATCTCGCCCGCGTGGAGCAGGGCCTTGGTGGGGATGCAACCCCGGTGCAGGCAGGTGCCGCCGACCTTGTCCTTCTCGATCAGGGCGACGTCCAGGCCCAGCTGCGCCCCGCGCAGGGCCGCGGCGTAACCACCGCTACCACCGCCGAGGATCACTAGGTCGAAAACGGTGCTGGCGTCGTTCGCCACGTCACGTCCTCCATGCATGTGCGCCGTACGCCGGTCGTCGGTGACCGGGCGGCGGCTGGTGTCCGGCCGCTCTTTTGCTTCGGCCCTGTGGTGGGGGCCCTGTCCTGCCGAGCCCCATCTTCGCACTTGTCGAGCCCGTACGAGTCACGGGGCCGGGGTGTGAGACGACACACGTAAGCCTGGTAGGCAACGCCAGCCGGAAAGGGGCGCGGGGAACTGCGCGACCAGCCCCACGCCCCTGAACCCGCCGTACGACGGATGCACCCCACTCAGTGGGCGGACATCAGCCCAGATCACCCGCGGCGGTCAGCTCGGCGAGCCGAACAAGCGTACGGACGCCCGACCCGGTACCGCCCTTCGGCGTGTACCCGAAGGCCCCGCCCTCGTTGAACGCCGGCCCCGCGATGTCCAGGTGCGCCCAGGTGATCCCCTCGCCCACGAACTCCTTCAGGAAGAGCCCGGCGACCAGCCCGCCACCCATCCGCTCACCCATGTTCGCGAGATCGGCGGTCGGCGAGTCCATGCCCTTGCGCAGGTGCTCCGGCAGCGGCATGGGCCACGACGGCTCACCCACCTCCTCGGCCGCCTCCACGATCGCGGAGCGGAACGCGTCGTCGTTGCCCATGACGCCGAACGTCCGGCTGCCCAGCGCCAGCACCATCGCCCCGGTGAGCGTCGCCACGTCCACGATCGCGTCCGGCTTCTCCAGGGACGCCGCCCACAGCGCGTCGGCCAGCACGAGCCGGCCCTCCGCGTCGGTGTTGAGCACCTCCACGGTCTTGCCGCTGTACATGCGCAGCACGTCACCCGGACGGACCGCGGAGCCCGACGGCATGTTCTCGGCGAGCGCCAGCCAGCCGGTGACGTTCACCTCCAGGCCGAGGCGGGCCGCGGCGACGACGGCGGCGAACACGGCGGCCGCGCCGCTCATGTCGCACTTCATCGTCTCGTTGTGGCCGGCCGGCTTCAGCGAGATGCCGCCCGAGTCGTAGGTGATGCCCTTGCCGACGAACGCGAGGTGCTTCTGCGCCTTCGCGTGCGTGTACGACAGCTTCACCAGGCGCGGCGCCGCAGCCGAGCCGCCGCCGACGCCCAGGATGCCGCCGTAGCCGCCCTTGGTCAGCGCCTTCTCGTCGAGCACCTGCACCTTGAGGCCGTGCTCCTTGCCGGCCGCCTGGACGATCGACGCGAACGCGGCGGGGTCGAGGTCGTTCGGCGGGGTGTTGATCAGGTCGCGGGCCCGGTTGAGCTCCTCGGCGACGGCGGTGGCGCGGGCCAGCGCGGCCTTGTGGGCGGCGTCGCGCGGCTTGCCGCCGAGCAGCGCGGCCTCGCCGAGCGGCGCCTTGCCGTTCTTGGCCTTCGCGTCCTTGGCGCTGTCCTTGTAGGTGTCGAAGGCGTACGCCCCGAGCAGGATGCCCTCGGCGACCGCGCCGACATCGCCGGCGTCGGCGAGCGGCAGGGCGTAGCCGGCCTTCTTGGAGCCGGCGAGCGCGCGGGCGGCCACACCGGCCGCCTTGCGCAGGGCCTCGGCGTCGTAACCCGCGTCCTTCTCGGGTTCGCCGCCCAGACCCACCGCCACCACGAGCGGCGCCTTGAAGCCGGCCGGCGCGGGCAGCTTCGTCACCTCGCCCTCGGCGCCCGATGCGCCGAGAGTCTCCAGAACGCCGGCGAGCCGTCCGTCGTAGGCCTTGTCCACGGCCTCGGCGCCCGGTGCTGCGACCAGGCCCTTCGCGCCCTTGGCGACACCGATCACGATCGCGTCGGCCCGGAGGCCGGGCGCCGCGGCGGTGCTGAGAGTGAGAGCAGTCACGGTGGTGAAATCTCGCTTCCGATGTGAAGTTGCTGTGGCCGAACTGTGTGGGTCGACCGGGCCCGACAGCCGACCCTAGAGCGGGGCCGAGGGTGCGGTCGCACGGGGTGCTCCTCACCGGCGCGGCGGAACCGATGAGGGGGTGCCCCGTCATGAGCGTACGCGCGCGTGTGCGTTCGCTCATGCCTGCGAGTGTTCACCTGTCGGTGGCGTCGTGGCCACATCTGGATCCTCGCATTCGATGAGGTGGGTCACACTCGTCGGGTTCGGTGAAGCCGTCGGCTCACCGCTTCGCATGATTTCCACGGATCTGCCGCGTCGCGGCCGCCTGCGGACACCGCGCGTACGGATCCATTTCTGGGGGAGGGACCACTTTGGCGCAGCGTGCGCATCGATGGAGAAGTGCCGCCGCGGTGGCGGCGGCGACCGGGCTGACCGTGCTGGGGGTGGGGGCACCGGGTGCCTCGGCGGCCGGGGAGCCGCGCATCGACCTGCGGGTGCTGGTCGTGGACAACGGGGACAGCCCGGTCCAGGCGATCACCGCCCAACTGAGGAACACCGGCATCCCGTACACGACCGTGAACCTCGGCGACGCCGGCCGGCCGACGATCGACGCGGCCTTCCTGAGCGACACCGTCAACGGCGTCCCGCGGGCGAGGTTCCAGGGCGTCGTCCTGCCGAACGAGGCGCCGTTCGGGGCGGGTTCGGCCGAGCAGAGCGCGCTGGAGACGTACGAGAAGACGTACGGCATCCCGCAGGTCGACGCCTACACCTGGGCGCACCCGGAGGTCGGCCTGGAGTACAGCGCGTACTCCGGCACGCTCGACGGGCAGCAGGCGTCCGTCACCACGGCCGGCCGGACGGGCCGCTTCGGCTATCTCGACGGCGCGTTCGCCTTCGAGGACAACGCCGCTTCGGTGGCGGAGAGTTACGGCTATGTGGCCGCGCCCCGCGCGGGCTTCACCAGCTACGTCGACGTGTCCGTGAACGGCGCGACCGGCAGCCTGGTCGGCGAGTACGCCCACGACGGGCGCCGCGAACTGGTGATCACCTTCGCCTACAACCAGTACCAGCAGCAGTTCCGGCTGCTCGCCCGCGGCATCGTCGAGTGGCTCACCCAGGGCGTCCACCTCGGTCAGCTGCGCAACTACTTCGAGGTCCACGTCGACGACGTGTTCGCGCCCGACGCCCGCTGGGACACCGCGCGCGACTGCACGCCCGGCGACTTCGACTGCGTGGGCGGCGACGGCGAGGGCACCACCCCCATCCGGATGACCGCCGAGGACGCGGCCTACGCCGCCCAGTGGCAGGCCGAGCACGGCTTCACCCTCGACATGGTCTACAACGCGGGCTCCGGCGAGGAGTGGAAGAGCGAGCACGGCGGCAGCGACGCGCTCGCCGACCGGCTCGTCGCCGACAAGGACCGGTACCGCTGGGTCAACCACACCTACACCCACGCCTTCCTCGGCTGTGTGCAGGACACCTCCACCGTGCCGTGGAGCTGCGCCAAGAACCCCGACGGCACCACGCAGTACATGAGCCGCTCGGAGATCTCCGCGCAGATCCGCGACAACCGCGACTGGGGGACCGGCAAGGGCCTCCCGCTCGACCGCACCGAACTCGTCACCGGCGAGCACTCGGGCCTGCGGACGCTCCCCCAGCAGCCCGACGACAACCCGAACCTGGCCGGCGCCCTCGCCGACAACGGCGTCAAGTGGACCGGCTCGGACAACTCCCGCGAACCCGAACAGCGGGCCGTCGGCAAGGCGTTGACCGTGCCGCGCTACCCGATGAACGTGTACTACAACGTCGGCACCAAGGCCGAGATGGCCGACGAGTACAACTGGATCTACACCGCGCGGGCCGACGGCGGCAGCGGCGTCTGCGAGAACAACCCGACGTCGACCTGCATCTCCCCCCTGGACACGGCCACCGGATACGACGACCACATCGTCCCCCAGGAGGCCCGCACCGCCCTCGGCCACGCCCTCTCCGGCGACCCCCGCCCGCACTACGCGCACCAGTCCAACCTGGCCGAGGACCGGATCCTGTACCCGGTCCTGGACAAGGTGCTCGCCGACTACCGGGCCCTGTTCGCCGACAACACCCCGCTGGAGAACGCGCGACAGAGCGCGATCGGCGCCGAGCTGAAGAACCGCGCCGCCTGGCAGGCCGCGATCGCGGCCAACAAGGTGACGGCCTACCGGATCGGCAACACGGTCACGATCACGGCCCCGAACGGCACCCAGATCCCGGTGACGGCCCCGGAGGGCACCAAGAAGCAACTCCTGCTGGGCAGCAGCACCTTCGGCACCCCGTACGCAGGCGAACGCACGGCGTGGACCACGCCGAGCGCACTCCAGACCTCGGTCACGCTGAAGCTGCCGTAAAGGCGGCGCAGCCGCCAAGGGGCGCGGGGAACTGCGCGACCAGCCCACCACGACCCGCAGCCGGGCGACGGGCCGCAGTTCCCCGCACACGATCCGCACAAACAGGGGGGAGTCGCGCAGCGATGCGTGGCCGTAACGTCACCATGCTCACCGAAGGCACCTATCCGCACGTCCACGGCGGCGTCAGCACCTGGTGCGACCAGCTCGTCAAGGGCATGCCGGAGGTCGCCTTCCACATCGTCTCGCTCACCGGCACCGGCCGCGAACCCGTGACCTGGGAGCTGCCGCCGAACGTCCACCGGCACACGTCCGTGCCCACCTGGGGCCCCCGCCCCGGCCGCCGGCGCGCCCCCTACGGCCGCGCCCGCCGCCGCTTCACCGATTCCTACGAGAGGTTCCTGCTCGCCTTCCTCGACCCCGAGGCGTCCTGCGACTTCGGCACCGCCCTGTACGAGCTGGCCGAACTCGCCCGCGACGGAATCCTGCCGGCGGCCCTGCGCACCGAGACGGCGCTGCGCTCCCTGATGTGGATCTGGACGATGCCGCATCTGCCGACGGCCGCCGCCCGCCCCACCGTGCACGACGCCCTCACCGCCACCGACCTCCTCGAACACGCCCTGCGCCCGCTCGGCACCCGCATCCCGGAGGACTCGGTCGCGCACGCCGTCAGCAGCGGCCTCGCCACCCTCCCCGCGCTCGCCGCCCGCCACTTCGAGGGCGTGCCCTTCCTCCTCACCGAGCACGGCATCTATCTGCGCGAGCGCTATCTCGGCTACCGGCAGGGCGCCCAGCGCTGGCCGTTGAAGGCGTTCATGCTGGCCTTCTACCGTGAGCTGAACTCGCTCGGCTACCGGTCCGCGGACCTGATCACACCGTGCAACCAGTACAACCGCCGCTGGGAGGAGCGCGGCGGCGCCGACCCCGACCGGATCCGCACGGTCTACAACGGCGTCGACCCGCACGCCTTCCCGCACGCGGGACCCGAACCGGAGGTCCCCACCCTCAGCTGGTGCGGCCGCGTCGACCCCATCAAGGACCTGGAGACCCTGCTGCGCGCCTACGCCCTGGTCCGCGCCGAACTCCCCGAGACCAGGCTCCGGCTGTTCGGCCCGGTCCCGCCCGGCGGCGAGGAGTACCTGACCCGGCTGGAGAAGCTCGCCGCCGAACTCGGCATCGCCGACGGCCTCACCTTCGAGGGCCGCATCAGCGAGGTCTGGCGCGCCTACGCGGCCGGCCATGTCGTCATGCTCTCGTCCATCTCCGAGGGCTTCCCCTTCTCGATCATCGAGGCCATGTCCTGCGGCCGTACCACCGTCTCCACCGACGTCGGCGGCGTGCGCGAGGCGGTCGGCGACACCGGCCTGGTCGTACCGCCGCGCGAGCCGGAGAAGATGGCCGCCGCCGCGCTCACCCTCCTCAAGGACGACGAACGCCGCCTCGAACTGGGGGCGTTGTCCCGCCAGCGGGTCATCGACCGCTTCACGCTCAAGCGTTCCGTGGACAACTTCCGCACGATCTACCAGGAGTTGGCCGGCCTCCCCGAGGTCTACGAGCCCACGGTCGAGACGGTCGTCGACTGGACCGCCGAACTGCGCGACCCCTGGTACGCCGCCGTCGCGACGGACGGCGCCGGCTGGTGAGCGGCTCCCTGTGGCTGCCCCCGGGCGCCCGTCCCACGCCCCTGCCCGTCATCCCGCGCCAGCGCACCGAGCCCGGCCCGGCCGAGGCCGACCCGATCGACGAACTCGCCGAGCGGATGGCCGACTTCGTGGCCGCCGCCGTCCACCCCGACGAGGTCGCCGCCCTGCTGGAGTCCGACGGACTGTCCGACGACCAGATCCGTGAGCGCTACGGCGTGAAGAACTCCTTCTCGCTCGCCGAGGAGCTCTACGAACGCGTCCCGCGCCGCCATCCCGACCCCGACGACCCGCCCCACGACCCCTGGCGGGCCGGCCTGCTCGGCTGCCTCCTGCGCGGCCTCGTCTTCGCCCTCCCCGGCTTCGGATACGTCCTCGGCGGGCCCTACCTCATGGGCCCGAAGGACGACTTCGGGCTGCCGGCCGGCACGGTCCCGCTGCTCGCGGCGGCGCTGTGCGGCTGGACCTGGAACCAGGGGCTGTCGCACCGGGCGTACGCCTGGCTCGGGCTGGGCGACCGGGCCGCCGCCCGCCGCTGTCTCCTGATCGGCGCGCCGGCGGGCGCCCTGCTCGGCTCCCTCGTCGCCCTCGCCGCGACCGGCCCCGCCCAGCCGGCGGCCCTCGCCTTCGCCACCGGCCAGTCCTGCTACCTCGGCGCGTCCACAGCCCTGCTGGTGATGGGCCGCGAACGGGCCCTGCTGGCGGCCCTCACCCCGATGGCGGCCGGCGCGATGCTCTCCCTGGCCCACCCCGTCCCGCACCCGCTGCGCCTCGTCCTGCTGCTGGGCTCGCTGGCCGCGGTGATGCTCCTCGGCCTGCTCGAAGTGCGGCCGACGCTCGCGGAGTTGCGGGGGCTGTTCACCCGGGACCGCTCCGGCACCCCCTGGCTGACCGCGACCCTGCCCTACGCCCTGTTCGGCCTCGGCAGCGGAGTCCTCGTGCTGTACGCGGCCCTCGGGGACCTCCTGGTGGGGGAGGAGCACGGCCCGCTCTCCGCCGCTGTCGGCGTGGCGCTCACCCTCAGCATGGGACCCGCCGAATGGCTGCTGTACCGCTTCCGCAGCGGCAGCCTGGCCGGGCTGCGCGCCACCGACAGCCCGCGCGCCTTCCGGCGGACGACGGCCCGCACCCTGGTGGAGTGCCTCGGCGGCTATCTGCTGGTCCTGCTCGCCCTGGGCCTGACCGCCGCCGCCCTGTGGCCGCGCTCCCCGGGCCTGACCGGGGTGCGGCTCGCCGGACTGCTCCTGCTGGGCGTGGTGCTGTGGACCGGTCTGCTGCTGCAGTCCTTCGGCGCGGTCCTCGGCGCGGCCGCGGTCTGCTGCCTGGCCGCCCTGGCCCAGACGGCGGCCCTGGCGGCCCGGCTGTCCCCCCACCCCACGGCGGCCACGGTCTACGGCGTGACGGCCCTGGCCCAGGCGGTCCTGGTCTGCACCCTCCTGGGAAGGGCGACCGCGCACCGATGACGGACCGATGGAGAGCCACACACCGATGAGCAGGCTGCTGATCCCGTACTACGAGCACCCCGCCGTCCGTCCCGCCGAGTGGGCGGCGATCCTCGCGGCCGCGCCCGGCCTGCACGGCGTGGTCCTCAACCCGGCCAGCGGGCCCGGAGAGGCACCCGACCCGGCCTTCGCCGACGTCGCGGAGCGGCTGCGGGCGGCGGGCGCGCACGTGTACGGCTACACCGACACCGCGTACGGCCGGCGCCCGCCCGCCGACATCGCGGAGGACCTCGACCGCCACCACGCCTGGTACGGCACCGACGGCGCCTTCTTCGACCAGGTGGCCGCGAGCCCCGACGCGCTGCCGCACTACCGCGCCCTGGCCCGCGCCGCCCGCGGCGCCGGCTGCACCACCCTCGCCCTCAACCACGGCACGACACCCCACCCGTCCTACGCCCGTATCGCCGACGTCCTGGTGACCTTCGAGGGCTCCTGGACGACGTACCGCACCGGACCGCCGGGCCCCCGCGTCCCCGGCGCGCTCGTCTGCCACCTGGTGCACGGGGTGCCGCCCGGCGCCGACTGCGCGGCCCTGGCCCGGGCCCGCGGCGCCGAACTGCACTGTGCGGTGCCGGGTTCGGGAGATCATCCTTGGGGTACGTTGCCGCACACCCTGGAGTCCGTCCCGTGAGACGCCCGATCCTGCTGCTGTCCTTCCTCGTCCTGCTGCTGGCGGGCTGCTCCGGCACGTCCGGTGACCCCGACGGCAAGGACGACGGGACGCCCGCCGAGCCCCACGGCGCACCGGCCGCCCGCTGGCAGCCGCGCCCCGGCACGCCCTGGCAGTGGCAGCTCAGCGGCCGCGTCGACACCTCCGTCGACGTGCCGGTCTACGACATCGACGGCTTCGACCAGAGCAAGGCCACCGTCTCCGCCCTGCACGGCGACGGCCGCAAGGTCATCTGCTACCTCTCCACCGGCGCCTACGAGGACTGGCGCCCCGACGCGAAGAAGTTCCCCGCGTCGGTGCTGGGCAAGGGCAACGGCTGGGAGGGCGAGCGCTGGCTCGACATCCGCCGCACCGATGTCCTGCGGCCCCTGATGGAGAAGCGTCTCGACATGTGTCGCGCGAAGGGCTTCGACGCGGTCGAGCCGGACAACATGGACGGCTATCTCAACGACACGGGCTTCCCGATCGAGGCCGCCGACCAGCTCCGCTACAACCGCCTGATCGCCCGGCTGGCCCACGACCGGGGCATGGCGGTGGGCCTGAAGAACGACCTGGACCAGATCCCGCAGCTGGTCGGGGACTTCGACTTCGCGGTCAACGAGCAGTGCGCCCAGTACGGCGAGTGCGCGGACCTGACCCCCTTCATCACGGCGGGCAAGGCCGTCTTCCACGTCGAGTACGAGCTCCCCACCAGCCGCTTCTGCGCCGACTCCCGTCGGCTGAAGCTCAGTTCGCTGGAGAAGAAGTACGAACTGGGGGCATGGCGCCGCTCCTGCTGAGACGCGCCCACACACGCGCCCACGGCATCAGGGGCCGAGCGTCAGCGCCACGAGGGCGACAGTCGCCGCCGTCTCGGCCAGCCCGCCGAAGACGTCCCCGGTGACCCCGCCGAAGCGGCGGACACAGCGCCGCAGCAGCAGTTCGGCGGCGGCGAGCGCCAGCGTCACCGAGACGGCCGTACGCACCGCGTCGTCCGGCCCGAGGAGCGCGCCCCACGCGGCCGACAGCAGGACGACCCCGGCCGCCGCGCCCACCGCGCCCCGCACCGGCACGACTCCGGCCACCGCCGCCCCCAGCCCCTCGGGCCGGGCGGCCGGCACCCCGTCACGGGCGGCGAGCGTGAGTGCCAGCCGGGCCGCGACCGCCGAGGCGACGGCGGCGGCCGCGCCCCGCGCCCACGAGTCGTCGTAGAGCCGCGCCAGGGCCGCCGCCTGGGCGAGCAGTACCAGGACCAGGGTGAGGACCCCGAACGGGCCGATGTCCGACTGCTTCATGATGCGCAGCGCGTCCTCGGCCGGTTTGCCGCTGCCGAGGCCGTCGGCGGTGTCGGCGAGCCCGTCGAGGTGCAGCCCCCGGGTCAGCGCGGCCGGTACCGCGACGGAGGCGACGGCGGCGAGCGCCGCGCCGGAGCCGAGGGCGAGCAGCGCCGACCCGAGCGCGGCGGCGCAGCCGCCGACGACCAGGCCGACCGCCGGGGCGCTCAGCATGCCCCCGCGCGCGGCCTCCCGGTCCCAGCGGTGCACCCGGACGGGCAGCACGCTCAGGGTGCCGAAGGCGAAACGGAGGCCGTCGAGGCGCGAGGTCGTCGGGGTCTCGGTCACCGGCGCAGGGTATCCGGCGCCCCGCGAGGCACCCGAGCAGGGTGGCAGGCGCCCGGTGGGGCACCTGAGCAGAGCGGGGATAAAGTGCGCTTATGGGACATTGGTTGCAGCGGAACGTGATCGAACCGGGCAAGCTCCCGCTGCTGCTCGCCCTCACGGCCTTCGTCGTGACCTTCCTCGTCACCCGGCTCATCACCCGCCTCATCCGCGCGGGCAAGGGCCCCTTCGGCAACGTCCAGTCGGGCGAACTGCACATCCACCATGTCGTCCCCGGCGTCGTCCTCACCGTCGTCGGCGGCTTCGGCGCGGTCGCCAGCAGCCGCTACGGCTTCGGTGCCGCCCTGTGTGCGGTGATCTTCGGCATCGGCGCCGGGCTCGTCCTGGACGAGTTCGCGCTGATCCTCCACCTCGACGACGTGTACTGGAGCGAGGAGGGCCGCAAGAGCGTCGAGGCGGTCGTGCTCACCGCCGCCCTGGTCGGCCTGCTCCTGTCCGGCTTCTCCCCGTTCGGCGTCAACGACCTCTCCGACGACGAGCTCCAGAACCGCGGCACCGCCGTCGCCTCCGTGGGGACGAACTTCCTCTTCTCCCTCGTCGCCCTCTTCAAGGGCAAGGTGCGCACGGCGGTCTTCGGGGTCATCGTCCCCCTCATCGCGGTGGTCGGCGCCATCCGTCTGGCCCGCCCCGACTCCCTCTGGGCCCGGCGCTTCTACCGCCGCCGCCCACGTGCCCGCGCCCGCGCCGGACTGCGCGCCTACCGTCACGACCGCCGCTGGGCCCGCCCCCGCCGCATGCTGGAGGACTGGCTCGGCGGCCGGCCCGATCCCGCCCCCGATCGCACCCCCGACCGCAAGTGACGGCGCCGCGCCCCGGACGCCGCGCTCAGCACCAGCACCGCCGCGATCGCCGCGAGATGCTCCTTGCCCGCGAGATTCGGCTTCACCGCGACCTCCGCGACTATCGCCAGCACCACCGCGCCCACGGTGGCGTACGCCCGGAAGCGCAGCCCGGCGAAGACGGCCAGCCCGACCACCGCCGCGGACGGCCCGGTGTCCACCACCAGCGACTCGGCGGCGGGCAGCCCCAGCGGCGAACCCGGGCCCAGCGCGACGCCCACGCGCGCGTACAGGGTGCCGGCGAGCGTCGCGACGTAGGCGATGACGAGGGTGCGCCACGGGCCCAGACAGATCTCCGCGATCCCGAACACCAGCAGGATCTGCGCCAGCGCGCCCCACACCGGCAGGTCGAGGGCGGGCACGAAGAGGGACAGCGGGGTGCGCAGCAGCGCCAGCCACAGCGGATCCGCGGCCCGTACGGCCCCGGCGTCGTGCACCAGCCGGTAGCCCCAGGACTGGTTCTGCGTCAGCTGGACGAGCCCGGTCAGGCCCACCGCCGTCAGCGTCATCGGGACCGCCCGCCACCGCCGGCGCACCAGCGGCCCGCGCACGGCGACGTACAGCGGCCCCCATTCGGCGCGGGCCCAGCGGGCGGACCGTCTCATCCGCGCGCGCCGCCGCGCCGACGGAGGTACGGTCCCGAGGGCAGCGCCGGCGGTTCCAGGAAGCCCTCCGCCCGGGCCGACGCCAGACCGATCCGCGGCAGGTCCGCGCTCTTCTCGAACAGCAGGAAACGGGGCTCCCAGACGGGCCGGTACTTGGCGTTCGCGCGGTACAGCGACTCGATCTGCCACCAGCGGGAGAAGAAGCTGAGCAGCGACCGCCACAGCCGCAGCACCGGCCCGGCGCCGAGCCGAGCGCCCCGCTCGAAGACCGAGCGGAACATCGCGAAGTTCAGCGACACCTGGGTGATCCCGAGGTCCCCGGCCCGCCGCAGCAGCTCGATGACCATGAACTCCATCAGCCCGTTGTCGGACTCGCGGTCGCGCCGCATCAGATCCAGGGAGAGCCCGGCCGGCCCCCACGGCACGAAGGAGAGCAGTGCTCTCAGGTCGCCGTCGGGGCCCGCGCACTCGATCATCACGCAGCGCCCGTCCTCCGGGTCCCCGAGCCGCCCCAGCGCCATGCTGAAACCGCGCTCGGTGGCCCCGTCCCGCCAGTCGTCGGCGCGCCGCACGAGATACGCCATCTCGTCGGCCGGGATGTCCTCGTGCCGCCGGATCCGCACGGTGTACCCGGCCCGCCGCACCCGGTTGTACGCCTGCCGCACGGTCCGCATCGCCCGCCCCTCCAGGGTGAACTCGGCGACCTCCACGATCGCCTCGTCACCGAGTTCGAGCGCGTCCAGGCCGTGCCGGGCGTAGACGGTCCCCGCCTCCTCGCTCGCGCCCATCACGGCCGGGATCCAGCCGTGGGCCCGCGCCTCGCCGAGCCAGGGCTCGATGGCCCCGGGCCAGGCCTCCGGGTCGCCGAGCGGATCCCCGGAGGCCAGCGAGACGCCCCCGACGACCCGGTAGGCGACGGCGGCCTTCCCGGTCGGGGACCACACGACGCTCTTCTCGCGCCGCAGGGCGAAGTAGCCGAGCGAGTCCCGGTCGCCGTGCCGCTCCAGCAGCTCCCGCAGCCGCTTCTCGTCCTCGTGGGTGAGCGGATCGACGGCGCGGCGGGAGCGGAACGCGGCGTACAGGACGGCGAGGACGAGCGCCGTGCTGAGCACGTTGATGGCCACGTCGACCCAGGTGGGCGGGGCGATCCCGGGGAAGCGCTGCTCGTCGGCGGCGACCGAGACCAGCCGCAGGGTGCCGTACCACCAGCGCCCCGCGAACGTCGAACGGGCCGCGTCCGGTGCCTGGTTGGTGAGGCTGACCAGCAGCGCGGCGAGCAGCGAGGCGCCGAGGAACCCGCCGGTGCCGACGGCCGCCGCGAGCTTGGGGTTGGCGCGGTCGCCCTTGGCGTAGAAGGCGCCGCGGCCGACGAGCAGCGCGGCGACGAAGGCGGCGGTCAGGGCGAGGGAGATCCAGTTCTGCGGGGAGCGCCGGATCTCCGGGAAGGCCATGGCGACGGCGAACAGGCCCAGGAAGGCGCCGCTCAGCCCGAGGTTGAGGATCCACGCGGCCCGCTTGCGCCGCCGCATGGTGACGGCCAGGAAGGCGGCGAAGACGCCCGAGGCGAAGCCCGCCGTCAGCAGATACGGGGTGAACAGGTTCTCCTGGTTGTGCCGCCGCACGTCCTGCCCGAGGGAGACCCACACCGCACTGAGGAAGTTGACGAAGGCGACGCCACGCAGATACCAGACGACAAGAACGGCAGCACGGCGGGCGACGGGCCGAGGGGCACGGAGATCTCCCATGACGGGCGATCATATGGGCCGAATTCCCCCGAACCCTTCTTTGTCGCCGCCGTTCTCCTCTTGCCGGTCATCTTTACGGCTTCTCTTCGCTCTCCGGCAACTCGGCGGCCAGCGCGGCAGCGGCCTGCACCAGCGGCAGCGCCAGCAGCGCGCCCGCCCCCTCCCCGACCTTCACACCCTGGTCCAGCAGCGGCTCCAGGGCCATCCGGTCCAGCGCCTTGGCCTGCCCCGGCTCCCCGCTCCGGTGCCCGGCCAGCCACCAGTCCGGCGCCCGGAAGGCGATCCGCTGCCCCACCAGCGCGCACGCGGCCGTCACGACCCCGTCCAGCACCACCGGCAACTTCCGCACCGCGCACTGCAGCAGAAACCCCGTCATGGCGGCCAGATCCGCCCCGCCCACGGTCGCCAGCAACTGCAACTGGTCCCCGAGCACCGGCCGCGCCCGCCGCAGCGCGTCACGGATCGCCGCGCACTTGCGCATCCACGCCAGGTCGTCGATCGCCAGCCCGCCCCGCCCGGTCACCACGGACGCGTCGGTCCCGCACAGCGCGGCGACCAGCACACCCGCCGCCGTGGTCCCGCCGACGCTCACATCGCCGAGGACGACCAGATCCGTACCGGAGTCGGCCTCCTCGTTGGCCACCGCCATCCCCGCCCGGAACGCCGCCTCGGCCTCCTCCAGGGTGAGCGCGTCCTCGACTTCGATCCGCCCGCTGCCGCGCCGCACCCGGTGCCGTACGACGTCCTCCGGGAAGGCCTCCGGCTCGCAGTCCAGCGCCATGTCCACGACCCGCACCGGCACCCCGAGCCGCCGCGCCAGCACCGCGACCGGCCGGCCGCCCTCCAGGACGTCCCGCACCAGCTCCGCGGCGGTCCCCGCGGCCCGCGCGGAGACATCGAGCCCGGCGACGCCGTGATCCCCGGCGAACAGCACGAGACGCGGCCGCTCGATCGGCCGTACGGGTACGGACCCCTGCGCCGCGGCCAGCCACTCACCCAGGTCGTCCAGCCGGCCCAGCGACCCGGGCGGCACGATCTGACGCTCGCGGCGCGCTTCCGCGTCGCGGCGCACCCCGCCGTCGGGGCGCTCGATCAGATCGGTGAAGTCGTCGAGATTAAGCGAGCTCATTCGCCGAACAGTACCGGCACTGATCGAACGGTTCGGATCGAACGGGGGGCGGCACAGCGCCACCACACCCCCGCAGTGTCATTGCACCCAAGATCGTGATCCCATACGTTCCGTTTTGCTGTGGATTGCGTACGCCCGTCACGCCGTCCCGCCCGACACGTCCTCACCGGGAGCCGCCCATGCCCCCACGGCCCATCCACGACCCGCGCCGCGACGACTGCCCCTGGTGCGGCTCCACCCGCCTGCGCACGCTGCTGCGCACGCCCGATCTCCGGCACCCGGGCCGCCCCGGCGCCTTCACGCTCGACGCGTGCGAGGAGTGCGCGCACACCTTCCAGAACCCCCGGCTGACACCGGAGGGCCTCGCGCTGTACCCGGCGGAGCCGGACGCGAGCGCGGCCCGCCGGCGACTGCGGGGGACGGCCCGGCTGATGCTGCCGCTGGGGGAGCCGGAGAGCTGGCTGGACGTGGGGACGGGGGACGCGCGGTTCCCCGAGGCGGCGAGGGAACTCTTCGCCTACACGGCGTTCGACGGGGTCGACGTGACGCCGAGAGTGGTGCGGGCGAGGGACGAGGAGCGGCTGGACGAGGCCCACGTGGGCGACCTGACGGACCCCGGGCTGGCCTCCCGGCTGCGCGCCCGCTACGACGTCGTCAGCATGCTGCACCACCTGGAACACACACCCGACCCCCGCGCGTCCCTCCGGGCGGCCCTGGGGACCCTGCGCACCGGCGGCCACCTCCTCGTCCAGCTCCCCAACCCGAGAAGCGCCCCGGCGCGACTGCTCGGCCGCAGATGGCCCCACTACGACCAGCCCCGCCACCTCCACCTGATCCCGCTGCCCAATCTCTGCGCGGAACTGCGCTCCCTGCACTGCGCGATCGTGGGCAGCGACGACCACCGGGGGCTCTCGAACAGCTACCGGGTGATCGCCAGAAAAGAGGCGCCGAGCTAGGCCCTCTCTCCCCGGAACCCGCCGAAGTCGCGGGCCCCGGCCGCTCACCCCCGCAGCACCACCGCCTGCCCCGCCACCACCAGCACCACCTGCTCGCACTCACCCGCCACCGCCGCGTTCAACCGCCCCAGCTCGTCCCGGTACCGCCGCCCGGAGGCCGTGGCCGGCACGATGCCCGACCCCACCTCGTTCGACACCAGCACCACCGTCCGCCGGGCTCCCCGCACCGCCTCCACCAGCTCACCCACCCGCGAACGCAGCGCCCGCTCGCCCCCGTCCGCCCACACCGCGTCGTCCCACGCCCCGGCGGAGTCCATCGCGTCCGTCAGCCACAGCGACAGACAGTCGATCAGCAGCGGCGCCCCGTCCTCCTCCAGCAGCGGCACCAGATCGCACGTCTCCGCCGTCCGCCACGACCCCGGCCGCCGCTCCCGGTGCGCCGCCACCCGTGCCGCCCACTCGGTGTCCCCGCCCCGCGCACCCCCGGTCGCCACGTACAGCACATCCGGGAACGACTCCAGCCTCCGCTCGGCCTCCACCGACTTCCCCGACCGCGCCCCGCCGAGCACCAGCGTCCGCCGCGGCACATCCGGTACGTCCTCGTACACGCCCACCATCAGCGTCTCCCCGTCCGCCACCGCCCGTGCCCCGGCCGCCGCCAGCCGCCGCCGCAACTCCGTCCCGGGCGGCACGTCGTGGTCGAGATGGACGGCGATGACATCCGTCGTCGGCCCCACGGCACCCACCGCCCGCAGCCTCGCCAGCGCGTCCGGCCGCCCCACGACATCCACGAGCACCATGTCGTAGCGCTCGGCCGGTCCCGTGCCCTCCTCCAGCCCGGCCGGTGAGCCGCTCGGCGGCAGATACAGCAGCCGCTGCCCGTCCGGCCCGCTCACCGCGTACCCGGTGCCGCCCGCGTCCATCGCCACCGCCCGGACCCGATGCCCCGTCAGCAGCGCCAACTCCCGCCCGTCCGGCACCCGCCCCGGCTGCGGCAGCCCCGCCGGAACCTCCACGGCGGGCCCGTCGTGCGGATGCGACAACAGCACCTGCTGCACACCCCCCAGCGAACGCCCGGCCCGCGCGGCGGCGAAGGCGGCCCCCGGCGTCAGATCCAGCAGCACCGCCCCGTCCACGAGCAGCGCGGTGGCGGCCCGCGCGTCACCCCCGAGCGAGGTGGCACACACGGCACAGGGGCAGTCGGGCCGGGGCAGCCCCGCGGGCCCGCCGGTACCAAGCAAAGTCACTTCCACACCAAGATTTTCCCCCGCCCGACCGGTCGCTGCCCCATGGGCGGCCCCAAGGGGCGTAAGCCACCGGAGGCGCGGAGCCGTAGCCCTCTAACGGCACACCCGGCGGAGCGCATACCCTGCGGGGAGCCTGATCAACATAGGGAGGCGCACATGGCGGCATGGACGTGGCGGTTCGAGAAGGCCGACGGGACGGAGGTCCAGCCCGCGGTGCAGCCGGAGGAGTTCACCACGCAGGGGGACGCCGAGTCGTGGATCGGTGAGAACTGGAAGGCCCTGCTGGCGGGCGGCGCGGACCAGGTCCGGCTCTTCGAGGACACCACGGAGATCTACGGCCCGATGAGCCTGCACGCCGACGGCGCCTGACCCCCGGTCACCTGCGCCACCGAGGCGAGGGCGCCGCCACCCCGGCCGCCCTCGCCCGCCCCGCACGCCGCGACGCGCCTACTGCGTGCCGAGCGTCACCTCGACGGTCTGCTCCTCACCGTTCCGAGTGAACGTCACCTTCGTCTTCTGCCCGGGTTTCTCCGCGGCCAGCGCCTCCGAGAGTGAGGGGGCCGTGGTGATGTCGGTGTCACCCAGACGGGTGATGACGTCCCCGGCCCGGATACCGGCCTTGTCGGCGGCGCCCCCGTCGGTCACCTCGACCACCGCGACCCCGGCGGCCCGGTACCGGTCGTCCACGACCGTCCGCCCGACGATGCCCAGCGCCGCCCGGCCCGAGTCGGTGACCCTGCCGTTCTTCACGATCTGGTCCGCGATCGTCTTCACCGTCGAGGCGGGGATCGCGAACCCGATGCCCGGCGCCGCGTTCCCGAAGCCGGGGTCGATCGCCGCGAGCGTCGGGACGCCGATGACCTGACCTTCCAGATCGACCAGCGCGCCCCCGCTGTTGCCCGGGTTGATGGCCGCGGACGTCTGCACCATGTTCGGGATCGTCGCGCCCGTACCGCCGTCCGTGCCGCCCTCGCTGACGGTCCGTCCGGTCGCCGAGACGATGCCCTGCGTCACGCTCGACGACAGCCCCAGCGGCGAGCCCATGGCCAGCACGATCTGCCCGGGCTCGACCTTGGCGGAGTCGGCGAAGGACGCGGGTCTGGTCCGAGCCGGCACCTTGTCGAGCTTGATGACGGCGAGGTCCTGCTCGGGGTAGGCGTAGACGAGCGTCGCCGCCAGCGGGGCATGGCTGTTGGCGGTCGTCACCTGGAAGGTCTTCCGGTCACCGACGACATGCGCGTTGGTGACGATGTGCCCCTTGGCGTCGTACACCACCCCGGACCCGAGTTCGTCGCCGGACTGGACCTGGACGACCGACGGCAGGGCCGCCTTGATCACCCTCTGGTAGGCGTCCTGAAGGTCGACGCCGGCCTTGGCGACGGGCTGGGCCTGGGCGGCCTGCGCGGCCTGGGTGGTCGGCTTCTCCTTCTCACCCGAGGAACCGGAATCCGTGCAGCCGGACACCAGGGCGAGGGAGCACATGAGCGAGGTGACCGCCAGGACCGGCCGGAGGGTACGGAGAGCGTCCATGCCCCCGAGTCTCACGTCCCCCCGCCACCCCGGCCCGCGCTGTTCCCCCGAAAGGTCCTACCCCCGCACCCCGCACAGATGCAGCAGAGCCGCCACGCCCCGGTACGGGTCCGTCCGGCCCGCCCGCTCCTCCACCGCCAGCAGGGTCTCCAGGTCCGCCGGGGGCTCCGCGTCGTCCGCCACCGTGTCCGTGAACACCCGCACGCCGTACCAGGCGTGCAGCGGCGCGCCGATGCCGGCCAGGGTGCCGGTCAGCGCGGCCAGCCGGTCCGCCCGTACGTCGAGCCCCAGCCGGTTGCGGTAGGCGACGGTGTCGAAGCCGCCGAGCGCGCCCGCCCAGTCACCGGACAGCCCCGGCCGCATGGCCAGCGCGTCGCCGTTGCGTACGAGCAGCGACAGCAGCCCCCCGGGGGCGAGCACCCGGGCCAGCCCCGCCAGCAGGGCGTCCGGCTCCTCGACGTACATCAGTACGCCGTGGCAGAGCACCACGTCGAAGCTGCCCGGCAGGAAGTGCACGCCCGTGTCCCGGCCGTCGCCCTCGATGATCCGCATCCGCTCCCGGATGCCCTCGGGCTCCCCGCACAGCGCCTCGCGGGCCGTGGCGATCATCGTCGGGTCCTGTTCGAGCCCGGTCACCTGGTGGCCGAGCCGGGCCAGCCGCAGCGCCTGCGTGCCCTGGCCCATCCCCACGTCGAGCACCCGCAGCCGCTGCCCAACCGGGAACCGCCCCACTATCTGCTCGTCGAGCTGCCGGGCCACCAGCTCCTGTCGTACGACATCCCGCAGCCCGCCCAGCTTGCTCAGCCAGGCCTTCGCCGCGCCCCCGGAGAAAGAAGTCGTACTCAGGGCCGCTCTCCGCGCTTGACCAGCGGCTTGGGCAGCCGGAGCCGGCGCATCTGCAGGGAGCGCATGAGCGCGTAGGCCACCGCGCCCCGCCGGTTCTCGTCGGGGAAGCGCTCCGCGAGCCGCTTGCGCAGCCGGAAGGCGCTGAGCACGGAGTCCAGCACGATGAGGACGATCACCACGAGCCACAGCAGCAGCGCGATGCTCTGCAGCGCGCCCACCCGGATCACGCTCAGCACCAGGATGACCACGGCCATCGGCAGGAAGAACTCCGCCACGTTGAAACGCGAGTCGACGAAGTCCCGCGCGAACTTGCGGACCGGGCCCTTGTCACGGGCCGGGAGGTACCGCTCGTCGCCGCCGGCGAGCGCCTGGCGCTGCCGCTCCAACTGGGCACGGCGCTCGTCGCGCTGCCGCTTGGCGGCGTCCTTGCGCGTCACAGGCGTACTGGCGACGCTGCGGCGCTGGGACTGGGCCTCGCTGCGCTTGGGCGTCGGCCGGCCCTTGGGGGCCTGCGGGTCACGGGTCTGCTTGGAGTCGGTCACCTGCGCCTTGTCGGCGAGGCCCTTCTCTTCCTTGGCACGGCTACGGAACACAAAAACCAAGGGTAAGCGCTCCCCGGGCATGGACCCCAGCCCGGCCGGGAACGATCCGGCAACGCCGGACGTCGTAAAGGGACAGAGGGGACAGGGACAGAGGGGGCCACGGGGGACCACCTACTCCTCACGCCGGAGCGACCGGTACCGCAGTCGTCCTTGGGGATGAGCGCATCCGTCCCCGAACAGTGCGTCAATGGAGGCAGGGCCCGTACTGTGGGTTCTGTCGCAGAGCTGGAGCTGGAGTCCGTCAGAAGGGGGCGCGCGAAGCCCATGAGCGGTGTCATGAAGCGTATGGGGATGATCTTCCGCGCGAAGGCGAACAAGGCCCTTGACCGGGCCGAGGACCCGCGCGAAACCCTCGATTACTCGTACCAGAAGCAGCTGGAACTGCTCCAGAAGGTCCGCCGCGGCGTCGCCGACGTCGCGACCAGCCGCAAGCGCCTGGAACTCCAGCTCAACCAACTCCAGCAGCAGTCGTCCAAGCTGGAGGACCAGGGCCGCAAGGCGCTCGCGCTGGGCCGCGAGGACCTGGCCCGTGAGGCGCTGTCGCGCAAGGCCGCGCTCCAGCAGCAGGTGACCGACCTGGAGACCCAGCACGCCACGCTCCAGGGCGAGGAGGAGAAGCTCACCCTGGCGGCGCAGCGCCTCCAGGCCAAGGTGGACGCCTTCCGTACGAAGAAGGAGACCATCAAGGCCACCTACACCGCGGCCCAGGCCCAGACCCGCATCGGCGAGGCGTTCACCGGCATCTCCGAGGAGATGGGCGACGTCGGCCTGGCCATCCAGCGCGCCGAGGACAAGACCGCCCAGCTCCAGGCCCGGGCCGGCGCGATCGACGAACTGCTCGCCTCCGGCGCTCTCGACGACCCCTCCGGCATGCACAAGGACGACATCCAGGCCGAGCTGGACCGGCTCTCGGGTGGTACGGATGTAGAGCTGGAACTGCAGCGCATGAAGGCCGAGCTGGCCGGGGGCTCCTCGGACCGGCAGGCCATCGAGGGCGGCAGCGGTCAGCAGCAGTCCCAGCAGCAGCCGCAGGACACCCCGCGCTTCGACAAGCAGTAGGGCCCACGCCGAGGAGGGCGACATGATCGTACGGATCATGGGGGAGGGTCAGGTGCGTCTGGACGACTCCCACCTGCCCGAGCTGAACCAGCTGGACGACGAGCTCCTCGCGGAACTGGAGGGCGGCGACACCGAGGGCTTCCGCCGCACCTTCACCGCCCTCCTCGACGCCGTCCGACGGCTCGGCGCGGCCCTGCCCGACGACGCCCTGGAACCCTCGGACCTGATCCTCCCGTCCCCGGACGCCACCCTGGAGGAGATCCGGGAACTGCTCAGCGACGACGGCCTCATCCCCGGCTGACCCCACCCACGGCCAACCCACCCATGGTTCCGGCCGACCCGCAGCGCCCGTACATTTCCACCGTGAGCACCCTCGATCGCGCCCGCTGCCGGATGCAGGCGCACCCCCTCGCCCTGGACGCGGCCATCGCGGCGGGTGTGCTCCTGTGTATGCTCGCCGGTTCCTTCGTGGAGCCCCGCGGTGAGCACGGCGTCAGCTGGAGTCTGCGCACGCCCGACCACCTCAGCCTCCTCCTTATGACCCTCGGCGCCGTCGCCCTGGTCTTCCGGCGCAGCGCCCCCATGCCGGTCCTCGCCCTCACCGGCGCCTTCTGCATCGTCGAGAACATCACCGGAGACCCCCGCGCCCCCGTCGCGATGGCCGCCGTGATCGCCCTGTTCACCGTCGCCGCCAGCACCGACCGCCCCACCACTCTGGGCGTCGGCCTCCTCACGACGACCGTCCTCACCGGCTCCGCGATGCTCGCCGGCCCCCTGCCGTGGTACGCCCAGGAGAACCTCGCGATCTTCGCCTGGACCGGCATCGGCGCCACGGCCGGCGACGCCGTGCGCAGCCGCAGAGCCGTCGTCCAGGCCATGCGCGAACGCGCCGAGCGGGCCGAGCGCACCCGCGAGGAGGAGGCCCGCCGCCGGGTCGCCGAGGAGCGGCTGCGCATCGCCCGCGACCTGCACGACGTCGTCGCCCACCACATCGCCCTGGTCAATGTGCAGGCCGGGGTCGCCGCCCACGTCATGGACAAGCGGCCCGACCAGGCCAAGGAAGCCCTCGCGCACGTACGGGAGGCCAGCCGCTCCGCGCTCAACGAACTGCGCGCCACCGTCGGCCTGCTCCGCCAGTCCGGCGACCCGGCGGCCCCCACCGAACCCGCCCCCGGCCTGGACCGCCTCGACGAACTCGCCGGCACCTTCCGCAGCGCCGGACTCCAGGTGGAGGTCGCCCGCGCCGACCACGACACCCGGCTCCCCGCCGCCGTCGACCTCGCCGCCTACCGGGTGATCCAGGAGGCCCTCACCAATGTGCAGAAGCACGCCGGGCCCGCGGCCAAGGCCGAGGTCAGCGTGGTGCGCGTGGGCCCCCACATCGAGATCACCGTCCTCGACAACGGCTCTCCCGCCGAGGACGAGGCCCCCGTGACCGGCGGCGGCCACGGCCTGCTCGGCATGCGCGAGCGGGTCACCGCCCTGCGCGGCACCCTGACCACGGGTCCCCGGTACGGGGGCGGCTTCCGAGTCCATGCGATCCTGCCGGTCAAGACCCGCACCGCCGCGCCGGGAGAACCGGGGGAGACCGCATGACCATCCGCGTCCTGCTCGCCGACGACCAGGCCCTGCTGCGCAGCGCCTTCCGGGTGCTGGTGGACTCCGAGCCCGACATGGAGGTCGTGGGGGAGGCGTCCGACGGCGCGCAGGCGGTGCGGCTGGCCAAGGAGCAGCGCGCCGACGTCGTCCTCATGGACATCCGGATGCCCGGCACCGACGGTCTCGCCGCGACCCGGCTGATCAGCGCCGATCCGTCCCTGGCCGCGGTGCGCGTCGTCATCCTCACCACGTTCGAGGTCGACGACTACGTCGTGCAGTCGCTGCGCGCCGGGGCCTCCGGCTTCCTCGGCAAGGGCTCCGAGCCCGAGGAGCTCCTGAGCGCGATCCGGGTCGCCGCCGGCGGTGAGGCCCTGCTCTCCCCGGCCGCCACCAAGGGGCTGATCGCCCGCTTCCTCGCCCAGGGCGACTCCGCCGACGGCGATGACTCGGCCCGCTCCGCCCGGCTGGACGCCCTGACCGTGCGCGAGCGCGAGGTGCTCGTCCAGGTCGCCGGGGGCCATTCCAACGACGAGATCGCCGAGCGCCTGGAAGTCAGCCCGCTGACGGTGAAGACCCACGTCAACCGGGCCATGGCCAAACTGGGCGCCCGTGACCGCGCCCAGCTCGTGGTGATCGCGTACGAAACAGGCCTGGTCCGCCCCAGACTGGACTGACCTCAAACAGCCGTGTTCCGGCGGGAGTTCGGCCTCCGGGCATGGGAAAGATTCTGTGGAACGCGCGTCGGCGGCCCTGCCGAATCCCCTTCCGCCCCCCGCTTTTCATATCCTGTGCTCGCGAACTGCTCTGCGGGGGAAGGGGGAACGGAGCGGTGTCATTGCACAAGGACGACCCGAGGTCGCTCGGCGGATACCGGATCGTCGACCGGCTGGGAGCCGGCGGCATGGGGGTCGTCTACCGGGGCAGATCGAGGTCGGGACGTGAGGTCGCCGTCAAGGTGGTCCACGCCCAGTACGCCGAGGACCCCGTCTTCCGCGCCCGTTTCCAGCAGGAGATCGCCGCCGTCCGCAAGGTCAGCGGCGCCTTCACCGCGCCGGTCGTGGACGCCGACCCGGAGGCCGTACGGCCGTGGATGGCCACCCAGTACGTGCCCGCGCCGTCCCTCGCCGAACGCATCCGCGCCCAGGGCCCGCTGCGCGGCGTGGAGGTACGCCGGCTGGCCCTGGGCCTGGTGGAGGCGCTGCGCGACATCCACCAGGCGGGCGTCGTCCACCGCGACCTCAAGCCCGCCAACGTCCTCATGGCCGAGGACGGGCCCCGCGTCATCGACTTCGGGATCTCCCGGGCCGCCGAGAACCAGACCCTCACCGAGACCGGGCACATGATCGGCACGCCGCCCTTCATGTCCCCGGAGCAGTTCACCGACGCCCGCTCGGTCGGGGCCGCCTCGGACGTGTTCTCCCTCGGGGCGCTGCTGGTCTACGCGGTCACCGGACACGGCCCCTTCGACGCGGACAGCCCCTATCTGACGGCCTACCGGGTGATGACCGAACCGCCGGTGCTGGACGACGTCGGCGAGCCGCTGCGCGCCCTGCTGGCCCGCTGCCTGGCCAAGGACCCGAAGGAACGGCCTCAACTGGACGATCTGGCGAGTGAGTTCGCCGACGTCCTGCCCGAGCCGGCGCCCGGCGACATGGCCACGGTCACCCTGCGGCTGCCCTCGCACGAAGCCACCCGGACCCCGACCGCCCTCGGGCACCCCCCGGCGCCGCCCGCCCGGCGCCGCCGCTCCCGGCTGCTGGCCCTGACGGCCGCGGTCGGTGTCCTCGTCGTCGCGCTGACCGCGTACCTCGTCCTCGGCCCGCTGAAGCACAAGGGGCACGCGGAGGCGGCCCACCAGCCGAGCCCGAAGCCGTCGGCGACATCCCGCTGGGGGGACCTGCCCCAGGGCTGGCAGCCCTGGCGGACCACCGTGTTCCACACCGCGGACACCGGTGTCTCCAAGCCCATCACCGGCAAGGACGGCGGGTGGTCGGGGAACACCCCGTCCTGCGGCGTGTACGGGGGCGCGGTGTACTGCGGCGGCGACGGCACCCTCCCCGTCCGGATCGACGGTGCCACCGGCAGGATGCTGTGGCGCGCCGACTCGGTGCCGTCGGGGATCTCACGCGACACGTACGCCGGCGGGATCCTGGGCGTCGCCGACGGCGTGCTCGTCGTGCAGCAGACCATCTCCAGCGGGACCGACGCGGCCGACGCGGTCAGTGTCATCGCCTACGACACCGCCGACGGCAGGAAGCTGTGGTCGCGCCCGATCTCCGACGACTTCACCACCTCGATCGTCTCCGGCGGGCTGGTCATGACCGCGGACGGCGGCCGCACGATCACGGGCCGCTCGCCGCGCGACGGCAGCGCGCGCTGGACGATGAAGCTGCCCTCGGGCGAGTCCTGCGGCCTCTACGACGTCGACGGCCGCCCCTACGGGGAGTGCGGCACCTTCGACAGCGACTCCACCGAGGTCCGGCTGCTCGCCGTCGACCCGGCCAGGGGCACCCTCAAACGGCTGACGACCCTGAAGAACGGCGGCAGCCTGATCGGCACCCTCGACGGCCGCCTGGTCTACGGGGAGTGGCAGGTGGACGACTCCAGCTACGGGGACACGGCGTACAGCGGCCTGGTGTCCGTCGACCCGTCGACCGGCGCGCAGCGGAGGACGAAGTTCGCGAAGCGTTTCCAGGGCTCGGTGGTCCTGGCGGGCGACACCCTCTGCTTCGCCACCTCCAACGGACAGCTCACCACCGCCTCGGCCCGTACCGGCCGGCAGCTGTGGCAGACCCTGACCACCGTGGAGTCGCCGGGCAACCCGGTGTACGACAAGCGGGGGCGGACCGTGTACTTCGCCAGCGCCAGCGGTCGGGTGGCCGCCCTCGACGTGGACAAGGGCACCCTGCTGTGGGAGTCCAGCGCGCGGGCGGGGCACGTGGGCGGTCTCGGCATGTCCGCGGCCGATGTGTACCTCAACAAGCGGGCCCTGGTGGTGGTCACCGCCGACGGCACGGTCTTCTCCCTCGACCCGACCGACCCGGAACGCACACCGGCGTCGACGTGATCGCACGTCGACGCCGGCGGGGCGCAGGGAGGGGCGCGGGGGCTACGGCAGCGCCAGCATCCGCTCCAGGGCGAGCTTGGCGAACGCCTCGGTCTCCTGGTCGACCTCGATGCGGTTGACCAGCTTGCCCTCGGCCAGCGACTCCAGGGCCCAGACCAGGTGCGGCAGGTCGATGCGGTTCATGGTCGAGCAGAAGCAGACCGTCTTGTCGAGGAAGACGATCTCCTTGCCCTCGGACGCGAAACGGTTCGCCAGGCGGCGGACCAGGTTCAGCTCGGTGCCGATGGCCCACTTGGAGCCGGCCGGGGCCGCCTCCAGCGTCTTGATGATGTACTCGGTCGAGCCGACGTAGTCGGCGGCGGCGACGACCTCGTGCCGGCACTCGGGGTGGACGAGGACGTTCACGCCCGGTATGCGCTCGCGCACGTCGTTGACCGAGTCCAGGCTGAAGCGGCCGTGCACCGAGCAGTGGCCGCGCCACAGGATCATCTTGGCGGCGCGCAGCTCCTCGGCGGTCAGCCCGCCGTTCGGCTTGTGCGGGTTGTAGAGCACGCAGTCGTCCAGGGACATGCCCATGTCGCGGACGGCGGTGTTGCGGCCCAGGTGCTGGTCCGGCAGGAACAGGACCTTCTCGCCCTGTTGGAAGGCCCACTCCAGGGCCCGCTGGGCGTTGGAGGAGGTGCAGATGGTGCCGCCGTGCTTGCCGGTGAACGCCTTGATGTCGGCCGAGGAGTTCATGTACGAGACGGGGACCACCTGCTCGGCGATCCCGGCCTCGGTCAGCACGTCCCAGCACTCGGCGACCTGCTCGGCGGTGGCCATGTCGGCCATGGAGCAGCCCGCGGCCAGGTCGGGCAGCACGACCTTCTGGTCGTCGGAGGTCAGGATGTCCGCGGACTCGGCCATGAAGTGCACACCGCAGAACACGATGTACTCGGCCTCCGGGCGGGCGGCCGCGTCGCGGGCCAGCTTGAAGGAGTCGCCCGTGACATCGGCGAACTGGATGACCTCGTCGCGCTGGTAGTGGTGGCCGAGCACGAAGACCTTGTCGCCGAGCTTCTCCTTGGCGGCGCGGGCCCGCTCCACGAGGTCCGGGTCGGAGGGGGACGGCAGGTCGCCGGGACACTCGACACCGCGCTCGCTCCTGGGGTCGGCCTCGCGGCCGAGGAGCAGCAGGGCGAGAGGGGTCGGCTGTACGTCGAGCTCCTGGGCTTGGGCGGTGGTCACGACACGCACCCTTTCTTGGTTTTCGTCGAACTGACGTTATCTATCATAACCCGCTTCACGTCACTTTGACGATGGTCATAACGTCGATGTGACATGAATCCCCTTGAGCCGTTTTCCGGCCCCCCGGGCATGTGCGAGCATGAAGAAGGAGCCGAAAGTCAGGCGCCGGCCCGGAATGAATCCGCGGCCTTGCCGGTTGCACTCGTCGGCAAGCAGTCTCCGTACACACCGGGAGAGATGTAGATGTCCGTATCGGACGAGACCACCACCGTCACCGACGGCATCATCCTGACCGACGCCGCCGCGTCCAAGGTCAAGGCCCTGCTCGACCAGGAAGGCCGTGACGACCTCGCCCTGCGCGTCGCCGTCCAGCCCGGCGGCTGCTCCGGCCTGCGCTACCAGCTCTTCTTCGACGAGCGTTCCCTCGACGGGGACGTCGTGAAGGACTTCGGCGGGGTGAAGGTCGTCACCGACCGCATGAGCGCTCCCTACCTGGGCGGCGCCACGGTCGACTTCGTCGACACGATCGAGAAGCAGGGCTTCACGATCGACAACCCCAACGCGACGGGCTCCTGCGCCTGCGGCGACTCCTTCAGCTGAGCCGTACGGCCCCTTCCGGCCGTACCGCACGCACAGGGAAGGCGGCGGTCCCCCACCCGGGACCGCCGCCTTCCGCGCGTACGCCCCTACCGCGCCGACGAGGCCGTGTCCGGCAGCCGGGCCCCCGGCTTCTCCAGGGGAACCGCCTTGCCGTCCGATGCGACCACCTCGCGGCCACCGAGCGGCTGATCGAGCTGAACGGTCCGGTGGTACGTCTTGGCGATCAGGATGCAGACCTTGCCCGGCCAGGGCTTCTCGGTCACGGTGACCGTCACCTTGTCCCCGCTCTCGACCGCGCTCGCCGTGTAGTCGGCGCACACCCCGCCGGTGAAGCGCACGGTGAGCTCCTTGCCCTCGGCCGTGTACGCCTCCACCCGCACATCCCGCGTCGCCCCGCCGCTCGCGCCCGGCGAGGGGGGCTGCGCCGTGGCCGACGCCGGGGCCAGATACGTCGGGTCGATCGCCGGATGCGTCACCGTGTACGTGTCCTGCGCGCCCTTCGCCCGTACGTCGAACAGCCACGACGGCACCAGCAGCTGACGCCCGCCGGAGGCGGCCGGGGCCAGGCCGAGCACCGCGTGCTCCACGGTCAGCGTCTCCTTCTGCGGGGCCACCGTCGAGGCCGCGCAGGGGCTCTCGAACCGGTCCTTCAGCGGCACCGGGCTGGCGCAGCCCCCGATGCCCATGCGGTGGTCGGTCCCGGGCGCCGCGTTCATCAGGTCCAGCGTCTCCTGGGCGCCGAGCACGGGATACGTGTCGCCCTTCACCGGCTCCGCCAGCCGCCCGGTGCCGCCGACGACCTCGCCCTGGGCGTCGACGGTGATACCGGTCGCCCAGCCGTACGTCGGCAGGCCGCCGACCACGGGATCGGCGTTCACCACCCGCTGGGCCCCCATGACCTGGCTCGCGTCCACCTTGGCGTCGTCCTGGCCGACGGCCTTGAGGACGGGCGCGGCGGCCTTGAGCGCGGCGTCCGGGGTGATGGGTTCGCCGGCGGGGGAGCCGGGGTCCCGGGTGCACACGTTCTTGCCGGTCGGGCAGTTGTCCGTCCCCGGCGCGTACCGGCTGAACGTCCACATGCCCGGCGCCTGCCGGTCGACCCGCAGCACGGGCCCCGAGCCGTCCTTCCCGCCCACCCGCCAGACCTGGCCGTCGGCGACCGGCGTCCCCTCGATCTTCAGGGCCTGCGCGAGCCGGGCGACATCGTCCTTGCCGACGGCACCCCCGGCCCACCGCACGGCGGCGGACCCCGGCCCGTCGGGCAGCGCACCGGCGGCCCGATAGGTCACGCCGTAGGGATTGGGCTCGCCCGGCGCGATGCCGTTGCCGCCGCCACTGCCCGCGTCGCCGGTGTAGCCGTCGAGCACCAGCACCGGGGGAGTCGCGCCGCCCGAGGACGCCCCGGCACCACCGGAACCCCCGCCGTCACCGGCGGTGGCCGCGAGATAGGCCCCGCCCCCACCGACGAGCATCACGGCGGCGGCAACAGAGACGACAGCCAGCTGCGCCCGCCGCCGGGACACCCCGGCGTCCGCGTCCCCACCGCCCACCGCGGCCAACCCGCGCTCGGGGGCGCCGACCGGGGCGTCGTGGGGAGTGGTGTCGGTCGGGGCCTTGTCGGGGGCGCCGACCGGGGCTTCGCCGGGGGAGCCGACCGGGGCCTCGTCGGGAGCACCGGCGGAATCAGGCGCATTGGCCGGCTCGGCGGGGTCGGCGGGATCGGGAGCACCGGTCGGACCGGGAGCACCGGCCGGATCAAGGGCGTCGGCCAGATCAGGGGTATCGGCCGGATCAGGGGTGTCGGCCGGATCGGCGGCGGCGTCGGCCGAAGGGCCCTCGGGAGCGCCCTCCGGACCGGCAGCCTCGCCCTCAGGACCGGCAGCCTCGCCCTCAGGACCGGCAGCCCCGCCCTCAGGACCGGCAGCCTCGCCCTCAGGACCGGCAGCCTCGCCCTCAGGCGCGGCCGCCTCGGCCTCCGGGGCCGCGCCTTCCGTCTGCTCCTCCGCGACCGCGTCCTCCGCCTGCTCCTCCGGAGTCGTGGCCTTCGCCTTCTCCTCCTGCGTGACCCGCTCCTCGGAGGTGCCCTTGCCCCCGGTGTCGTCGTGGTCGGGTCGCTCGGTGTTCACCGCATCGCTCCTTCAGCCGCACAGCTGTCCCTGCGGTCGACCCCGCCCCCACGTGCCGCAACGGCCTGCCGGGAGGGTCGTACCCCGCATCCCCTTTACGGGGGACAGCGATGGGACGCAGCGGGGGAGCGCACGGTTCCCTGCCGAGCGCCCGAGCGCGGGCGCCCCGCGGAGCGCTCAGTCGCCGTAGTCCGACATCGCCTCAAGGAGCCGGGCCGAGCGGGCCGGGACTTTCACACCGTGGATGAGGGACGGCGGTACGGGCCGGGAGGTGTGCCGGTTCGGCACGGCCCAGTGCGGTGCCATCCGGGCGCAGTCCCCCCGCAGCGACGCGAGGTCGCCTTCCGGGTCGGCCGGGACGGAAGAGGATTCCTTGAGGTTCGCCATAGCCGCACCGTATGCACGAACCACCCGCGAAGAAAGATCTACTATCGGGTAGTTTCGTCTGCTTCTACACCCCCCGCACAGCGGGTAGCGTGAACTGTCAATCCCCCTCCACACAGGAGAGTCCACGCCGTGCGCATCGCAGTCACCGGCTCCATCGCCACCGACCACCTCATGACGTTCCCCGGCCGCTTCGCCGACCAGCTCGTCGCGGACCAGCTGCACACGGTCTCGCTCTCCTTCCTGGTCGACAACCTGGACGTCCGCCGGGGCGGCGTCGGCGCGAACATCGCCTTCGGCATGGGACAGCTCGGTACGAAGCCGATCCTGGTCGGCGCGGCGGGCTTCGACTTCGACGAGTACCGCGCCTGGCTGGACCGCCACGGCGTCGACACCGGCTCGGTCCGTATCTCCGAGACCCTGCACACCGCCCGCTTCGTGTGCACCACGGACTCCGACCACAACCAGATCGGCTCCTTCTACACGGGCGCGATGAGCGAGGCCCGCCAGATCGAGCTGAAGACGGTCGCGGACCGCGTCGGCGGCCTCGACCTGGTCCTGATCGGCGCCGACGACCCGGAGGCCATGCTCCGCCATACGGAGGAGTGCCGCTCCCGCCGCATCCCGTTCGCCGCCGACTTCTCCCAGCAGATCGCCCGGATGAACGGCGAGGAGATCCGGATCCTGCTGGACGGCGCGACCTATCTCTTCTCCAACGAGTACGAGAAGGGCCTCATCGAGACCAAGACCGGCTGGGGCGCCGACGAGATCCTCGGCAAGGTCGGCCACCGCGTCACCACCCTCGGCTCGCGCGGCGTCCGGATCGAGCGTGTCGGCGAGGACCCGATCGAGGTCGGCTGCCCGGAGGAGGAGCGCAAGGCCGACCCCACGGGTGTCGGTGACGCCTTCCGCGCCGGCTTCCTCTCCGGCCTGGCCTGGGGTGTCCCCCTGGAGCGCGCCGCCCAGGTCGGCTGCATGCTCGCGACGCTCGTCATCGAGACGGTCGGCACCCAGGAGTACCGACTCCAGCGGGCGCACTTCATGGAGCGCTTCACCAAGGCGTACGGCGACGAGGCCGCCGCCGACGTCCAGGCGCACCTCGGCCGGTAGTCACGACACCCGGCGGACCACATACGCCGAGCCGTGGTCCGCCGGCTCCTCGCCCACGTACTCCTGCCCCCGCATCTCGCACCACGCCGGGATGTCCAGCCGGGCCGCCTCGTCGTCGGAGAGCACCCGGACGAGGCCCCCGACGGGGACGTCCCCGAACACCTTCGCCAGTTCGATGACGGGAATCGGGCACCGCTTCCCGAGCGCGTCCACGACGAGCTCGTCGCCGCGCACATCGGCCACCGGCGCCGGCGCCCCCAGCTTCTCCCGCACCCCCGCCACCACTCCGGGCAGCAGCTCCAGGAACCGTTCGACGTCCTCCTCCGCCGTCCCCATCGGCAGGGACACCCGGACGTTCCCCTCGCTCAGCACCCCCATCGCCTTCAGCACATGGCTGGGCGTCAGTGTGCTGCTCGTACAGGACGATCCGGACGAGACGGAGAAACCCTCCCGGTCCAGCTCGTGGAGCAGGGTCTCCCCGTCGACATAGAGACACGAGAAGGTGACGATCCCCGGCAGCCGGTCCGTGGGATCGCCGACCACCTCGACGTCCGGGACCAGCCGCGGCACCCGTACCCGGATCCGCTCCGTCAGCTCCCGCAGCCGTACCGCCTCACGCGCCGCCTCCGCCCGTACGGCCCGCAGCGAGGCCACCGCGGCCACGATCGCCGGCAGGTTCTCGAACCCGGCCGCCCGCCCCGACTCGCGCTCGTCGGCGGGCCCTTGGGGAGCGAACCGCACCCCCTTGCGCACGACGAGCAGCCCGACCCCGGACGGCCCGCCCCACTTGTGCGCACTGCCGGCCAGCACCGACCAGGGTCCCTCGACCGGCTCCCACCCCAGCGACTGCGCCGCGTCCACGAACAACGGCACCCCGGCCGCCCGGCACAGCTCCGCCACGGCGCGCACCGGCTGCTCGGTCCCCACCTCGTGATTGGCGGACTGCAGACACGCCAGAGCGGTCCCGTCCCGCAGTGCCTCGGCGTACGCCTCCACCGACACGCGCCCGCCCCGCCCGACCCCCACCCGCGTCACCGACCCGCCGTCCGCCTCATGGACTTCGGCCGAATGGAGTACGGAGGAGTGTTCTACGGATGACACGATCAGGTGGCGTCCCACGCGCCGCCGCCCGGCCAGCACTCCCGCGATCCCGCTGTGCACGGCCCGCGTCCCGGACGAGGTGAACACCAACTCGTCGACCCGGCACCCCACGGCCTCGGCGGCGGCCTCCCGGGCGGCGTCAAGCAGCATCCGCGCCCTACGCCCCTCCCGGTACAACCGCGAGGGATCGGCCCACCCTTCGTCGACCGAGGCCAACAGCGCCTGACGCGCGATGGGGTGAAGGGGAACGGCGGAGGCAGCGTCAAAGTAGGCCATACGGCAACGTTAAGACCCCGGCAGGTACAGCCGACTCAGGGGCGCGAGGAACTGCGCGACCAGCCACAACGCACCCGCAGCCGCCAATCAAGCGAACCACCCACTCCAGTAGGCACCCCTCCCCGCGAACCCTCGGAGAGCGTGGGCTAGGGTTTGGTCCGCATAAACATCCAAACCCCTGCCCGACGCAGGGCGGCGACCGACCAGCGAGAAGGCAGGCCGCAGCCAATCCGCGCGGGCGAGACTCTCGGGAAGGCGCTACGTGAGTCCCAACGGCTCCGACCGCTCGCCGCGGCGCCCGATGCGGCGGAAGCTGCTGCAGGCAATGACCGCGGGCCTGGTCCTGGCGACCGCAACCGGTTGCACATACAAGGACTTCCCCCGCCTTGGTATGCCCACCCCGACCACGGAAGAGGCTCCGCGGATCCTCTCCCTGTGGCAGGGTTCCTGGGCGGCCGCGCTCGCCGTTGGCGTGCTGGTGTGGGGCCTGATCCTGTGGAGTGCTTTCTTCCACCGGCGCAGCCGCACCAAGGTCGAAGTACCTCCGCAGACCCGGTACAACATGCCGATCGAGGCGCTGTACACGATCGTCCCGCTCATCATCGTCTCGGTGCTGTTCTACTTCACGGCCCGCGACGAGTCGAAGCTCCTGAGCCTCGACAAGAAGCCCGACGTCACGGTCAACGTCGTCGGCTTCCAGTGGAGCTGGTGCTTCAACTACATCGAGAACGTCGACGGTTCCACCGGGGACGCGAAGACCGACGAGAACCTGTCCGCGATCCCGGACCGGTTCAAGAAGGACTTCCCGGCCGGCGCGGGCGGCGTGTACACCTGCGGCACTCCCGGTGAGCGGAACCCGCAGACCAACAACCCCGGTCCGACCCTCTGGCTTCCCAAGGGCAAGACGGTCCGCTTCGTCCTGACCTCGCGTGACGTCATCCACTCCTTCTGGGTGGTGCCGTTCCTGATGAAGCAGGACGTCATCCCGGGCCACACCAATGCCTTCCAGGTGACCCCCAACAAGGAGGGCACCTTCCTGGGCAAGTGCGCCGAGCTCTGCGGCGTCGACCACTCCCGGATGCTGTTCAACGTGAAGGTCGTCTCCCCGGAGCGCTACGAGCAGCACCTGAAGGACCTCGCCAAGAAGGGGCAGACCGGTTACGTTCCCGCGGGCATCGAGCAGACCGCCCATGAGAAGAACCGGGAGACGAACAACCTGTGAGCATCCTCAACGAACCCCAGGGTGCCGCGGCGGCCGACTCTTACGAGAACGAGCTGCCGGTCAGGCGCAAGCAGCCCGGCAATGTCGTGATCAAGTGGCTCACCACCACCGACCACAAGACCATCGGCACGCTCTATCTGGCCACGTCGTTCGCGTTCTTCCTCATCGGCGGCGTCATGGCTCTGTTCATGCGCGCCGAGCTGGCCCGTCCGGGCTTGCAGCTGATGTCGAACGAGCAGTTCAACCAGGCGTTCACGATGCACGGCACGATCATGCTGCTGATGTTCGCGACGCCGCTGTTCGCCGGTTTCGCGAACTGGATCATGCCGCTGCAGATCGGCGCGCCGGACGTGGCGTTCCCGCGACTGAACATGTTCGCCTACTGGCTGTACCTGTTCGGCTCGCTCATCGCGGTGGGCGGCTTCCTCACCCCGCAGGGTGCGGCCGACTTCGGCTGGTTCGCCTACTCCCCGCTGTCGGACGCGGTCCGCAGCCCGGGTATCGGCGCCGACATGTGGATCATGGGTCTGGCCTTCTCCGGCTTCGGCACGATCCTCGGCTCGGTCAACTTCATCACCACGATCATCTGCATGCGCGCGCCCGGCATGACCATGTTCCGCATGCCGATCTTCGTGTGGAACGTGCTGCTGACCGGTGTGCTCGTCCTGCTGGCCTTCCCGGTCCTGGCGGCCGCGCTGTTCGCCCTGGAGGCGGACCGCAAGTTCGGTGCCCATATCTTCGACGCGGCCAATGGCGGCGCCTTGCTGTGGCAACACCTCTTCTGGTTCTTCGGACACCCAGAGGTGTACATCATCGCCCTACCCTTCTTCGGCATCATCAGTGAGATCATCCCGGTGTTCTCACGCAAGCCGATGTTCGGTTACATGGGCCTGATCGGCGCGACCATCGCGATCGCCGGTCTGTCCGTGACGGTGTGGGCGCACCACATGTACGTCACCGGTGGTGTGCTGCTGCCGTTCTTCTCGTTCATGACGTTCCTCATCGCCGTCCCGACCGGTGTGAAGTTCTTCAACTGGATCGGCACGATGTGGAAGGGCTCGTTGTCCTTCGAGACACCGATGCTCTGGGCGACGGGCTTCCTGATCACCTTCACCTTCGGTGGTCTGACCGGCGTCATCCTGGCCGCCCCGCCGATGGACTTCCACGTCTCCGACTCGTACTTCGTGGTGGCGCACTTCCACTACGTCGTCTTCGGCACGGTCGTCTTCGCGATGTTCGCCGGCTTCCACTACTGGTGGCCGAAGATGACGGGCAAGATGCTCGACGAGCGGCTCGGCAAGATCACCTTCTGGACGCTGTTCATGGGCTTCCACGGCACGTTCCTGGTCCAGCACTGGCTGGGCGCCGAGGGCATGCCGCGTCGTTACGCCGACTACCTGGCGGCCGACGGCTTCACCGCCCTGAACACGATCTCCACGATCAGCTCGTTCGTCCTCGGTCTGTCGATCCTGCCGTTCCTCTACAACGTGTGGAAGACGGCCAAGTACGGCAAGAAGGTCGAGGTCGACGACCCGTGGGGTTACGGCCGTTCGCTGGAGTGGGCGACCTCCTGCCCGCCGCCGCGGCACAACTTCCTCACGCTGCCGCGGATCCGCAGTGAATCCCCGGCGTTCGATCTGCACCACCCGGAGATCGCCGCGCTGGAGCACCTGGAGCACGCCGGTCACGGCGCGAGCGCCATCACGGGCAGCAAGGAGGAGGGCAAGTGAAGGTCCAGGGCAAGATGTTCGTCTGGCTGAGCGTCTTCGTGCTCGCCATGGCGGTCGTCTACGGCGTGTGGTCGAAGGAGCCGGCCGGTACCACGGCCCTCTTCCTGGCCTTCGGCCTGTGCATCATGGTCGGCTTCTACCTGGGCTTCACGGCCCGGCGGGTCGACACCGGCGCACAGGACAACAAGGAGGCCGAGGTCTCGGACGACGCCGGTGAGCTGGGCTTCTTCAGCCCGCACAGCTGGCAGCCGCTGGCCCTGGCCGTCGGTGGCGCCATCGCCTTCCTCGGCGTGGCCGTCGGCTGGTGGCTGCTGTACTTCTCCGCCCCGATCATCATGATCGGCATCTTCGGCTGGGTCTTCGAGTACTACCGCGGTGAGAACCGCACCCAGTAGCACGCGCTGAGCGCACGGGAGCCCGGACACTCCGTCAGGAGCGTCCGGGCTCCCTCTTTTGCCGCATGGCAGGTCTCCGAATGCCGCAATCCGCGTCCCCCGCAGGGGTGACCCGGCGCGCCGCGATGGACAGACGTTCCTAGCGTGAGGTCATGAGCCCCTCACCAAGCCCCCGCACCGTCGTCGGCTGCACATTGCTGGTGATCGCCCTGGGCGCGGGCGCGAGTGCCTGCGGCTCGGACGGCAACCCGCTCTCGTTCCGCCCGTACGACGCGACCGACCAGATCTCCCTCAACGTGCCCACCGGCGACGGCAAGAAGAAGGCCGACCCCGACAAGCCCGTGGAGGTCACCGCCGAGGACGACGGCCGTATCACCGACGTCACCGCCATGGACGCCTCCGGGCGGTACGTGGCCGGCGAACTCTCCGCCGACGGCAGCCGCTGGCACAGCACCGAACCCCTGGCCGCCGGCGCCCACTACACGCTGCGGGTGAGTACCGAGGACGACGACGGCGCACCCGGCCGCAGGGTCCTCACGTTCGACACCGGCAAGCCCACGACCAAGAAGCGCCTGGGCGTCACCCTCGGCCCCAAAACGGGCACGTACGGCGTCGGACAGCCCATCACGGCCCAGCTCGACCGCCCCGTCAAGGACCCCGCCCAGCGGGCGGTCGTCGAACGGGGCCTGCGGGTCGACTCCACGCCCGCCGCGCCGGGCGCCTGGTACTGGGTGGACGACAAGGAACTCCACTACCGGCCCAAGGACTACTGGCCCGCCCACGCCAAGGTCACCGTGCACAGCAACCTGGACGGCATCAAGATCGGCGACCGGCTGTGGGGCGGAAAGAGCAAGGACGTGAAGCTCACCATCGGCGACCGCGTCATCGCCGTCACCGACGCCGGGACCCACTCGATGACGTTCTACAAGAACGACAAGGTGATCAACACCATCCCCGTCACCACCGGCAAGCCCGGCTTCGACACGCGCAACGGCGTCAAGGTCGTCCTCGGCAAGGAGTACTACGTCCGGATGCGCGGCACGACCATCGGCATCGCCGAGGGCTCCTCGGACTCGTACGACCTGCCGGTCTACTACGCCACCCGGGTCACGTGGAGCGGTGAATACGTCCACGCCGCCCCCTGGTCGGTCGGCTCCCAGGGCTACGAGAACGTCAGCCACGGCTGCACCGGCATGAGCACCGACAACGCCGAGTGGTTCTTCGAGCACGTCCGCGAGGGCGACGTGGTGAAGGTCGTCAACAGCAACGGCAACACGATGGAACCGTTCGGCAACGGCTTCGGCGACTGGAACGTCACCTGGACGAAGTGGCGTACGGGCAGCGCGTTGACGACCACCAAGCAGTCCACGCCGGAAACGTTCACCATCAAACCGGCGGCTGTGTAGCGCCCCAAAAGGGGCGCGGGGAACTGCGCGACAAGCCCACGACGGCCAGCACGCGCCGTACCACCCGCGCCCCCGCCCCTCCTAGGCGCTCAGAAGCCTCTTCCGCCGCAACAGCGAAGCCAGCGCCCCCGCGAACTCCACAGGCTCCACAGGCAGCGTCACAGCCGCGTCAGCCCGGCTCCACGTGGCGAGCCACGCGTCCTGCGGCCGCCCCATGAGCACCAGCACCGGCGGACAGTCGAAGACCTCGTCCTTGACCTGCCGGCACAGCCCCATGCCCCCCATGGGCACGGCCTCGCCGTCCAGGACGAGGACATCGATCCCGCCCTTGTCCAGCTCCTTCACGACGGCGCCCGGCGTCGCGCACTCCACGAACTCCACCAGAGGCACATCGGGCGCAGGCCGCCGGCCGGAGGCCAACCGCACCTGTTCGCGCGTGTTGGAGTCGTCGCTGTAGACCAGCACCGTGGCGGTCGGCTGCATTGTTCCTCCGAGACGTCAGCGTCGTAGAGTCAAGCCCGTTGAGCCGGATGCTACTCCCCTGAACACCACGTCAACACCGGTATGGCGGGCAGCAACACTCCGAACGGCACCCCCCGGAGTGAGGGCGGGATAAGCGACCGACATAATGTCGGTCGTGGCGACAGCAACGACAGTAGAAACCGGGCACGCGCACCCGTCGGTCAACCGACCGAACCTCACCAGCGTCGGAACCATCATCTGGCTGAGTTCCGAGCTGATGTTCTTCGCGGCCCTCTTCGCGATGTACTTCACCCTGCGATCGGTGACCGGTCCCGAGCACTGGAAGGACATGGCCGACGCCCTGAACTTCCCGTTCTCGGCCACGAACACCACGATCCTGGTGCTCTCCTCGCTCACCTGCCAGCTCGGCGTCTTCGCCGCCGAGCGCGGTGACGTGAAGAAGCTCCGGGGCTGGTTCATCGTCACCTTCATCATGGGTGCGATCTTCATCGGCGGCCAGGTCTTCGAGTACACCGAGCTGGTGAAGAAGGACGGGCTCTCGCTCTCCTCCGACCCGTACGGCTCGGCGTTCTACCTGACCACCGGTTTCCACGGCCTGCATGTGACGGGCGGACTCATCGCCTTCCTGCTGGTCCTCGGCCGGACCTACGCGGCCAAGAGGTTCACCCACGAGCAGGCGACCGCCGCGATCGTCGTGTCCTACTACTGGCACTTCGTCGACGTCGTCTGGATCGGCCTCTTCGCCACGATCTACATGATCAAGTAGCCGGGTCCGAACCCGCACTCATTCCAGAAGCATCGACGCAGAAGATCCTGACACCGGGGTAATCCGTGAAAAAGCTCTCCGCACGACGACGCCATCCGCTGGCGGCGCTCGTCGTCCTACTCCTCGCGCTGGCATGCACTGGGGGGCTGTACGCCGCGTTCGCGCCCGCGGGCAAGGCGCAGGCCGATGAAGCCGCCCAGTCCCTCGCCATCGACGAGGGCAAGAAGCTCTACGCCGTGGGCTGCGCCAGCTGCCACGGCCCCGGCGGTCAGGGCACCTCCGACGGTCCCAGCCTGGTCGGCGTAGGCGCCGCCGCCGTCGACTTCCAGGTCGGCACCGGCCGTATGCCGGCCGCCACCTCCCAGGGCGCCCAGGTCCCGAGCAAGAAGAACGTCTACACGCAGGCGCAGATCGACCAGCTCGCCGCGTACATCTCCTCCCTCGGCGCCGGCCCGACCGTCCCGACGGACGAGCAGTACGGCCCGGAGGGCGCGGACATCGCCAAGGGCGGTGAGCTGTTCCGCACCAACTGCGCGCAGTGCCACAACTTCACCGGCAAGGGCGGTGCCCTCACCGAGGGCAAGTACGCCCCGAGCCTGGAGGGCGTGGACCCGAAGCACATCTACGAGGCCATGCAGACCGGCCCGCAGAACATGCCGTCGTTCCCCGACACCACCCTGTCGGAGCAGAACAAGAAGGACATCATCGCGTACCTGAACGCGGTCAACGGCGATGAGACGGAGAACCCGGGCGGTCTTGAGCTGGGCGGCCTCGGCCCCGTCAGCGAGGGCCTGTTCGCCTGGATCTTCGGCCTCGGCGCCCTGATCGCGGTCGCCGTCTGGGTCGCCGCTCGGACCGCAAAGGCCAAGAAGTCATGAGTAGCCAAGACATTCCAGAAGAGAACCTGCCCGAGCAGGACACCGCCCATGGTGCGGTGAGCGTCGCGGACGAGAAGAACCCGTTCGCAGACCCCGGCCTGCCGCCCCACGAGCACCGGATCCAGGACATCGACGAGCGGGCCGCCAAGCGGTCCGAGCGCACGGTCGCCCTGCTGTTCACGGTGTCCATGCTGGCCACCGTCGGCTTCATCGCCTCGTACGTGTCGATCCCGCACGACAAGTCGATCTTCGTCTTCCCGATCGGGCACCTCAGCGCGCTGAACTTCGCGCTGGGCCTGACCCTCGGCACGGCGCTGTTCTGCATCGGCGCGGGCGCGGTCCACTGGGCCCGCACCCTGATGTCCGACGTGGAGGTCGCCGACGAGCGTCACCCGATCGAGGCGTCCCCCGAGGTCCGCGCGAAGGTCCACGCGGACTTCAAGCAGGGCGCCAAGGAGTCGGTGATCGGCCGTCGCAAGCTGATCCGCAACACGATGCTCGGTGCGCTGACCCTGATCCCGCTCTCCGGCCTCGTCCTGCTGCGCGACCTCGGTCCGCTGCCCGGGACCTCGCTGCGCCACACCCTGTGGTCCAAGGGCAAGCTCCTCGTCAACATGAACACCAACGAGCCGCTGCGTCCCGAGGACGTCGCCGTCGGCTCGCTGACCTTCGCCAAGCCCGAGGGCCTGGAGGAGCACGACGAGGACTTCCAGAACGAGATCGCCAAGGCGGCCCTGATGATCGTCCGGCTCCAGCCGGAGAACATCAAGGACAAGCAGGAACTCGAGTGGTCCCACGAGGGCATCGTGGCCTACTCGAAGATCTGCACCCACGTCGGCTGCCCGATCTCGCTGTACGAGCAGCAGACGCACCACGTGCTGTGCCCCTGCCACCAGTCCACCTTCGACCTCTCCGACGGTGCCCGCGTGATCTTCGGTCCCGCCGGTCACGCCCTGCCGCAGCTGCGCATCGGCGTGAACGACGAGGGCTACCTCGAGGCGCTCGGCGACTTCGAAGAGCCCGTCGGTCCTGCCTTCTGGGAGCGCGGATGAGCACTACGACCAACCAAGAGTCCCGCTCGCGCGGGAAGGCACCGGCCGGCGAGCGCGTCGCCGACTGGGCCGACGGCCGGCTCGGGATCTACTCCCTGGCCAAGGCCAACATGCGCAAGATCTTCCCCGACCACTGGTCGTTCATGCTGGGTGAGATCTGCCTGTACAGCTTCCTCATCATCATCCTGACGGGTGTGTATCTGACGCTGTTCTTCCACCCGTCGATGAACGAGGTGGAGTACCACGGCAGCTATGTCCCGCTCCAGGGACAGATGATGTCCGAGGCGTTCAGCTCGACCCTGCACATCTCCTTCGACGTGCGTGGTGGTCTGCTCGTCCGGCAGATCCACCACTGGGCCGCGCTGATCTTCCTCGCGGGCATGTTCGTGCACATGATGCGCGTGTTCTTCACCGGCGCGTTCCGCAAGCCGCGTGAGGTCAACTGGCTGTTCGGCTTCCTGCTGTTCGTCCTGGGCATGTTCACCGGCTTCACCGGTTACTCGCTCCCGGACGACCTGCTCTCCGGCACCGGTGTCCGCTTCACCGAGGGCGCGATCCTGTCCACGCCGATCATCGGCACGTACATCTCGTTCTTCCTCTTCGGCGGCGAGTTCCCGGGCGGCGACTTCGTGGCCCGCTTCTACTCGATCCACATCCTGCTGCTGCCGGGCATCATGCTCGGCCTGATGGTGGCGCACCTGATCCTGGTCTTCTACCACAAGCACACGCAGTTCGCGGGCCCCGGAAAGAGCGAGAAGAACGTCGTCGGCATGCCGCTGCTGCCGGTGTACATGGCGAAGGCCGGAGGCTTCTTCTTCCTGGTCTTCGGTGTCATCGCGGCCATCGCGGCCATCGCGCAGATCAACCCGATCTGGGCCATGGGCCCGTACCGTCCGGACCAGGTGTCGACCGGCGCCCAGCCCGACTGGTACATGGGCTTCGCCGAGGGTCTGGTCCGCTACATGCCGGGCTGGGAGATCAACCTGTGGGGCCACACGCTCGTCCTGGGCGTGTTCATCCCGCTGATGCTCTTCGGGCTGGTCCTGGCGGCGATCGCGGTCTACCCGTTCATCGAGTCCTGGGTCACCGGCGACAAGCGCGAGCACCACATCCTGGACCGTCCGCGCAACGCCCCGACGCGCACCGCGTTCGGCGTCGCCTGGATCACGGTGTACATGATCGGCCTGGTCGGCGGTGGCAACGACCTGTGGGCCACCCACTTCCACCTGTCGATCAACGCGGTCACCTGGTTCGTCCGGATCGGCTTCTTCGTCGGCCCGGTCATCGCGTTCATCGTCACCAAGCGGATCTGCCTCGGCCTCCAGCGCCGGGACCGGGACAAGGTGCTGCACGGTCGCGAGACCGGCACCATCAAGCGCCTGCCGCACGGTGAGTACATCGAGATCCACGAGCCGCTCAGCCAGGAGCAGCTGCACACCCTCACCGCGCACGAGCAGTACCAGCCGGTCGCGATCGGCGCCACGGTCGACGAGAACGGTGTCGAGCGCAAGGTGAAGTCCACCGAGAAGCTGCGCGCCAAGCTCAGTGAGGCGTACTACGGCGAGGACTCGCAGATCGCGAAGCCGACCGTCGAGGAGTACAAGGAGATCACGAGCGGCCACGGCCACCACTGATCGCTGCGGCGTCGCCACGCCACGGTAGAAGGGCCCCGTCCGAACATCGGACGGGGCCCTTCCCCGTGCCCGGGGCTGGATAGGCTGGGATCACACTCTCTTACGACACCAGGAGCGGCTGATGAGCGCTGTGACCCCCGCTGGAGGCGACACCGCGGCGGGCCGTTCCTGGCCCGCCCTGCTGAACGGTCTGCTGGGCGGCCGGGATCTCTCCCAGGACGAGACCGCCTGGGCGATGGACCGCTTCATGAGCGGCGAGGCGACCGACGCGCAGATCGCCGGCTTCATGGTCGCGCTGCGGGCCAAGGGCGAGACCGTCGAGGAGATCACCGGCCTGGTCCGCACGATGTACGCGCACGCGAACGTGATCGAGGTGCCCGGTGCGACCGTCGACATCGTCGGCACGGGCGGCGACGGCGCGAAGACCGTCAACATCTCCACGATGTCCTCCCTGGTGGTCGCCGGCACGGGCGCGAAGGTCGTCAAGCACGGCAACCGCGCCGCGTCCTCGGCCTCCGGCGCCTCGGACGTCCTGGAGAAGCTCGGCGTCAACCTCGAACTCACCCCGACACGGGTGGCCCAGGTCGCCGACGAGGCCGGGATCACCTTCTGCTTCGCGGTGAAGTTCCATCCGGCGCTGCGTCATGTGGCGGCCGCCCGCGGGCAGTTGGGCATTCGCACGGCCTTCAACGTGCTCGGCCCGCTGACCAATCCGGCGCAGGTGAAGGCGCAGGCGGTCGGCGTCGCGGACCCGCGTATGGCGCCGGTCGTCGCGGGCGTCTTCGCCGAGCGCGGCAACTCCTCCCTCGTCTTCCGCGGCGAGGACGGCCTCGACGAGCTGACCACGACCGCTCCCTCGCGGGTCTGGGCCGTGCGCGACGGCAAGGTGTCCGAGGAGGTCTTCGACCCGCGCGAGGTGGGCCTGGACCTGGTCCCGGTGGAGGCCCTGCGCGGCGCGGACGCCGCGTACAACGCCGAGGTCGCCCGCCGTCTGCTGGACGGCGAGCGGGGCCCGGTCCGGGACGCGGTGCTGCTGAACTCGGCGGCCGCCCTGGTGGCCCTGGACCAGACGGACGCCCCGCTGGCCGAGCAGATCCGGGCCGGTATGGCGAGGGCCGCGGAGTCGATCGACTCGGGCGCGGCGAAGCGGACGCTGGAGCGCTGGGTGGCGGCCAGCAACGCGTAGCGGTCGTACGGTGTCGTCCCGCGATCCGGACACGGGTTGCGGGGCGACGATCAGTTCGCGTACGTTCCTGTACCAGGTCATGAGTGACAGTCATGAGGCCCCGGCCGACTGTCCGGCAACCCTCCGTCCGTGGCGGGGTGCCCCGGGTGAGGACCAGGCCGTAGGCAGCGAGGTCTACGGCAAGCGCGGGCCCCTCTCGAAACCAGGGGTCCTGGTCGTTCGAGGGAGTCTTCCGTGAGCAAGCGAATGCGATAGGGCCGCAGAGCCCCGCCTCCGCGCACCCTCTTTCTCTTCTTTGCATGCCCTGCTTCGGCATGCCCTCTCACGGGAGTTCCCCATGTCTGTCTCCACCGCTGCCGCCACTCAGACCATTTGTGCCCCGCTGCCCGTTCTGGGCAGGGATGTCACCGTCCCGCTCGTCACCGGCGGCGAGGTCACCTACGCGGCCCTCGACTACGCCGCCAGCGCCCCGGCGTTGCAGCGCGTCTGGGACGACGTCGCCGCCTACGCGCCCTACTACGGCAGCGTCCACCGCGGGGCCGGGTACCTCTCGCAGCTGTCGACCGACCTGTTCGAGAACGCCCGCAGGACCGTCGCCGAGTTCCTGGACTGCCGCGCCGACGACCAGCTCGTCTTCACCCGCTCCACCACCGACTCCCTCAACCTGCTGGCCCGGGCCCTGCCCGCCGACTGCCAGGTCTTCGTCTTCGAGACCGAGCACCACGCCTCCCTGCTGCCCTGGACGAAGGCCCGGGTCACCTACCTCGACGCCCCGAGCACCCCGCAGGAGGCCGTGCGGACCCTGGAGCACGCCCTCGCCGCCCGTGACCCGTACGGCCCCGCCCTGGTCTGTGTCACCGGCGCCTCGAACGTCACCGGCGAGCTCTGGCCCGTACGGCAGCTCGCGGCCGCCGCCCACGCCCACGGCGCCCGGATCGTCCTGGACGCCGCCCAGCTGGCCCCGCACCACCCCGTGTCCGTACGCGACCTGGACGTCGACTGGGTCGCCTTCTCCGGGCACAAGCTGTACGCCCCCTTCGGCGCCGGAGTGCTGGCCGGCCGTGCCGACTGGCTGCGCGCGGCCGAGCCGTACCTCGCGGGCGGCGGCGCCAGTCGCAAGGTCACCCGGCGGCAGGACGGGGGAGTGGACGTGGAGTGGCACGAGAGCGCCGCCCGCCACGAGGCCGGCTCCCCGAACGTCATCGGCGCCTACTCCATCGCCTCCGCCTGCAAGGCCCTGACGGAGGCCGGCTTCGACACGCTGGTCGCCCGCGAGCGGCACCTGATCCAGAAGGTGCGGGAGGGCCTGGCGGACGTCCCCGAGGTCCGCATCCTCTCCCTCTTCGGCGACGACGCCCCGCGCGTCGGCGTGATCTCCTTCGTCGTCGAGGGCTGGAACAGCTCCCACTTCGCCGCCGCGCTCTCCGCCGAGTACGGCATCGGCGTCCGCGACGGCCTCTTCTGCGCCCACCCCCTGGTCCGCACCCTCCTGGGCAGCGACCCCCAGACCCAGGGCGAGTGCGGCGCCCCCGAGGCGGCCCCGGGCGAGAAGTCCCTGAACGCGATCCGCGTCAGCTTCGGCGCGGGCACCCCCGACGAGCACGTGGAGCGCTTCGTGACCGCGGTGCGGGAACTGGTGCGGGACGGCGCGAAGTGGCGGTACCGCACGGAGGACGGCCGCTGCGTCCCGGCGGTCTGACCGGCGGGCGCCGGACCGGCGGCCCTAGGAGACGGCGTTCACGAGTCGAGGCCGATCGCGAACGCCGCCTCCAGGTCGTGCTGCGAGTACGTGCGGAAGGCGACGTGCGTGTCCGTGCCCTCGACGCCCGGGATCTTGCTGATCCGCCCGGGGATGACCTCGGCCAGGTCCTCGTGCTGCTTCACGCGGACCATCGCGATCAGGTCGTAGGTCCCCGTCACCGAGAAGACCTCGCTCACGCTGTCCAGCGAGGCGATCTGTTCGGCGATCTCCGGAATCCGGTCCACGCTGGTCTTGATCAGAACAATCGCGGTGATCACGGCTGGTTCTCTCCCTCGGGGGCCGGTGCAGCTGGGGCGGCCTTCACTCTAGTCGGCCGCCCGAAGCGCGCCCACGCGTAGAGGAAGCCCGTCCCGAAGCCCACCAGGTGCGCCAGATACGCCACCCCGGGCCCCTCGCCGGCCCGCCCCGCCGCCAGCCACTGCAAGGCCGCCCAGCAGGGCAGCACGACCCATGCGGGGAACCGCAGCGGCAGGAAGAACAGGAACGGCAGAAGACTGGTCACCCGCGCCCGGGGAAGCAGGAACAGGAAGGCCCCCAGCACCGCCGAGATCGCCCCGGAGGCTCCCACCAGCGACTGCTCGGAGGAGGCGTTGGCGGCCGCGTACCCCAGCAGTGCGAGATAGCCGCAGCCGACGTAGAAGAGGGCGAACTCCACCCGGCCCATGCGGCCCTCGGTGAGCGCGCCGAAGACGTGGAGGAACAGCATGTTGCCCAGCAGATGCACCCAGCTGCCGTGGACGAAGAGGGCCGTCGCAGGGGTCAGGGCGGCGCGGGGCGAGCCCGCGAACAGCTCGGCGGGGACCACGCCCCAGCGGTGGAAGTAGGCCCGCTGGGCGGCGACCAGCCCGTCGCCGGAGCCGTAGGCGGGGTTGAGGCCCGCCGCGGGGCCGATCAGGAAGATCAGACAGCACAGGGCGATCAGTCCGTACGTCACCGGTGCCGCGGGAGTCCGGATCTTCCCGCGGACCGCGCTGCGGACCGCGCCGCGGATCGTGTCGCTCCAGTTGTCGATCATGACCACAGAGCATGACGTAACCGGACCGAACGGCACAGACCGCCTCGCCGTCGTGGACGGACCAGCGGCGAGTACCCGCCAGGCCGTAGGGTTACGACCCACACGCACCGGGGAGAGTCCGGCGCGTCACCGACAATGGAAGACCTAGAGGAAAGAGCACGGTCACGATGACGGTTCCCCTGCCGACCGACACGACGCGGTGGCGCTGCACGCTCTGCGGCAACCTCACGCGCTTCGACGTGACCCGCTCGTCGAAGGTCGTCGAGTACGTCCACCTCGATCTGGCCGGTGAGCCGAAGGTCGAGGAGCGCGAGGTGCTCAGTGAGACCATCGAGTCGGTGCGCTGCCGCTGGTGCAACGCGGTGGACCAGGTGGAACTCGTGGACAGGCCGGGCACCGACTCCTGACCGGGAGCGGGCCCAGGAAGGCGACCCCGGGGTCGGGGTCCCGGGACAGGTAGTGGGGTGTGACGGATGGTGGAGACCACAGGCGGGGGGCCGGCCGACGGCGCCGCCGAGGTGCTCGACCGTCCGCTGCCCGACGGAGTGCGCCGCCGGGTCGTGCAGATCGTCTCCGACGGCTTCGGCGGGCTGACCGTCGCCGAACTGCCCGCGCAGCTCAGACAGTACGCCCGGTTCGCCCCGAACCGGCGGGCCAAGTTCGCGGGCAACGCGATGGCGGCCGCGCTGGAGACCGATCCGCTGTTCCGCCAGCGCATCGCCGAGAAGTTCAGAGAGGCCCAGCCGGAACTGGCCGGCGCCCTCGACACCGGCTCCCCGCCCCCGGCCGCGGACCCGCTCGACGTGGCGGCCGCGGCCTATGTGCTGCGGCCCGCCGGCTGGGTGAAGCTGGTGACCGCGGCCGGCGAGGAGGCGCAGCGGGCCGACGCCGAGCGCGCCGACGAGGAGAGCCGCGCGGAGTTGGAGCGGCTGCGCGAACAGCTCACCCAGGCCCGCGAGCAGACCCGGGCCGAGACCGAGCGGCTGCGCACCGAACTGGACGCGGCGCGCAAGGAAGCGGAGTCGCTCCACCGCAAGCTGCGCGCCGCCCTCAGCGACGTCAAGCGCGGCGAGGCCGCCCTGCGCAAGATCCACGGCGAGATCGAGGCCGTACGCACCGAGGCGCACGCCCAGGTGTCGGCCGCCGAGAGCGAGACCCGGCGGCTGAAGGCGCGGCTCGGGGAGGCGGAGGCCGCCCTGGAGGCCACCCGGCGGGCGGCCCGTGAGGGGCGCAGCGTCGAGGACATGCGGGTGCGGCTGCTGCTGGACACGGTGCTGGACGCGGCCCAGGGGCTGCGCCGCGAACTGGCGTTGCCGCCCGTCTCCGTGCGCCCGGCGGAGACCGTCGACGCGGTCGAACCGGGACGGATGACCCCGAAGGACATCGCCGCACGGGCGTTGTCGGAGCACGATCCGGCCATCCTGGACCAGCTCCTCGCCCTCCCGCAGGCCCATCTGGTCGTCGACGGCTACAACGTGACGAAGACCGGGTATCCCCAGATGCCGCTGGAGCAGCAGCGGTTGCGGCTGCTCGGGCAGCTCTCGCAGCTCGCCGCGCAGACCGGCGCCGAGGTCACCTGTGTCTTCGACGGGGCCGAACTGGCCGCGCCGGTCCTGCTCGCGCCGCCGCGCGGGGTGCGGGTGCTGTTCTCCAAGCCGGGCGTGACGGCCGACGAGCTGATCCGCCAGCTGGTGCGCGCGGAGCCGCCGGGCCGGCCCGTCATCGTCGCCTCCACCGACCGTGAGGTGGCCGACGGCATCGCCAAGGCGGGTGCCCGACCGGTGGCTTCTGCGGTACTCCTCAAGCGCCTGTCCTGAAAGCCGAGTTGCGAACCCAATGCCCGAATTGGGGCTAAGTGTCACGCAACGTAGCGTCAAGTGGGCATCACCGCACGTGAGTTCCGGGTAAAGAGTGCTCAGAGTGACGGTTTTTTTCGCCTGAGGATTTGAACTGATCACGAGTGGGTCACTAGGGTCTGGTGCTCGAACCTCCACACGGGTGATCACTCAAAAGAAGGAGCCCGTCTCCGTGGCGTCCCACCGTCGACCGAAGCAGCCGAGCCGCACGCGCGTGACCGTGCTGACCACCGCTGCCGCCGCCGCCGTCGCTCTGAGCGCTCAGGCCGCCAATGCCGCGCCGAGCGAGAAGCCGACCAAGGACGAGGTCAAGACGAAGGTCGACAAGTTGTACGAGGAGGCCGAGCAGGCCACCGAGAAGTACAACGGCGCCAAGGAGAAGCAGGAGAAGCTCCAGAAGGAGATCTCCACCATCCAGGACAACGTCGCCCGCGGCCAGGAGGAGCTCAACGGGCTGCGCGACTCCATAGGCCTGGCGGCGGCCGCCCAGTACCGCACGGGCACGATCGACTCCTCCCTCCAGCTCTTCCTGTCGTCGAACCCGGACGACTATCTGGACAAGGCGTCCACCGCCGACCAGCTCAGCGCCCAGCAGGTCGAGGCGCTGAAGAAGATCCAGGAGAAGCAGCGCGAACTCGCGCAGGAGCGCTCCGAGGCCTCCGCCAAGCTGAAGGACCTCGCCGCCACCCGTGCCGAGCTGGGCAAGCAGAAGTCGGCGACCCAGGCCAAGCTCGCCGAGGCGCAGAAGCTCCTCAACTCCCTGACGGCCGCCGAGAAGGCCGCGCTGGCCGCCGAGGACGCGCGCGCCAACCGCTCCTCCAGCTCCCGTGTCGACCTCGGTGACGCCCCGGCCGGCTCCAGCCGCGCGATGGCCGCCTTCCAGGCCGCCCAGAGCAAGATCGGCTCCCCGTACGTCTACGGCGCCTCAGGACCGAACTCCTTCGACTGCTCCGGCCTCACCTCCTGGGCCTTCGCCCAGGCCGGCGTGTCGATCCCGCGCACCTCGCAGGCCCAGGCCAACGCCGGTACGCGCATCTACTCGCAGAGCGACCTCAAGGTCGGCGACCTGGTCATCTTCTACAGCGACTACCACCACGTCGGCTTCTACGCGGGCAACGGCCAGGTGCTGCACGCCCCGCGCACCGGCACGACCGTGCGCTACGAGTCGATCGACAACATGCCCTTCCAGTTCGGCGTCCGGATCTGAGCACCCTCAAGATCGATACGCCGTGCCGCCCGAACGGGCGAATCGCGGCGACATGAAGTGACCGCGCGCCCCGCCGATGACCTGCGTCAGAGGCGGGGCGTCACTGTGTGTGCCCATGGCGGTCGTTGGTCGCCGCCCGCCCACGGGGTTACTGTCTGCCGCGTTTCCTTGTCCGCCAGCGGAAGGGGTGCGGCATCTCGTGGGGTCCCATCGCCGCCTTGCACCAACCGGGTTCGACCGGGGCGCCAGTGCCGCGCTCGGCGTCCTGACCGTCGCCACCGCGGCCCTCGGAGCCGTACCGGCGGCCACGGCAGCACCGCACGACGACACCCGGGCCGAGGTGGACCGTCTCTATGAGGAGGCCGAGCAGGCCACCGAGGCGTACAACTCGGCGGACGAGCGCGCCGACACCCTGCGCCGCCAGGTCGGTGACGCGCAGGACCGCATCGCGCGGCAGCAGGAGCGCATCAACGAGATGCGGGAGAAGCTCGGTTCGCTGGCCGGTGCCCAGTACCGGGCCGGTGGCCTCGACCCCTCCCTCGCGCTGCTGTTCTCCGACGATCCCGACGACTATCTCGACAAGGCCGCCGCGCTGGACCGGATCAACGCCCACCAGGCCGGCGAACTGAAGGAGCTCCAGGACGCGATGCGCGAGCTCGCCCAGGAACGCGCCGAGGCCACCCGGCAGTTGACCGAGCTGGAGCGGAGCCGCAGGGCGGTGGCGAGCCACAAGCGGACCGTCGAGCAGAAGCTCGCCCGGGCCCGGCAGCTGCTCAACTCCCTGCCGTCCGCCGAACGCGCCGCCTACGACCGGGCCTCCCGCTCCGGCCGCGACGACATGCCCTACCTCGGCGGCGGAGAGGCGGCCTCCGGGCGGGCGGCCGCCGCCGTGGCCGCCGCGCGCTCCGCCCTCGGCAGACCGTACGTCTGGGGCGCCAACGGCCCCTCCGGCTTCGACTGCTCGGGCCTGATGCAGTGGTCCTACGCCCAGGCCGGGGTCGCCCTGCCGCGCACCTCGCAGGCGCAGGCGCACGCGGGCCACCGCGTCCCGCTCTCCCAGGCCCGCCCCGGCGACATCGTCACCTACCGCTCCGACGCCAGCCATGTGGGCATGTACGTCGGCAACGGCCAGGTCATCCACGCCCCGTACCCGGGGGCGCCGGTGCGCTACGACCCGGTGGGGATGATGCCGATCTCGTCGGTGACCCGGCCCTGACCGAAGCGGCCCGCTCCGGCCCGCTCACGGTTCGCGCGCGGCACCGTACGATCGGGAGGATGGCTGGCGGACGGCGGGCGCGCGGATCCGGGGCGGTGGGGCTGTGTCTGCTCCTCGTCTCGCTGGTGGGGTGCGGCGGCCGGGCCCCGGCCGACCGTGCCGTCGCCGACGTCCAGCGGCTGCTGGACCGGCGGGCCGCCGCCGTCCTCGCCCACGACGCCGGGGCGTACGCCGGCACCGGGACCGGCGCGGGATACGCGCGGGTGCGGTCGGTGCCGCTGGCGGACTGGTCGTACCGGGTGACCGGGGTCACCGGCGACGGTTCCGTTCGTACGGTCCAGGCCGACCTGAGCTACCGCGTCCAGGACTACGACCGGGCTCCCATCACCACCCACCGCACCCTGAGCCTGGCCCGCGACGCCGCCGGGCAGTGGGCCGTGACCTCCGAGAAGCCCGCGCAGAAGACCGGCGAACTGCTGTGGGACCAGGGCACGGTGACGGTCGTACGGGGCGCGCACAGCCTCGTCATGGGTGTCGGCCAGTCCGGCGAGCGGCTGCGGGCCTTCGCCGCTCTGGCCGACCGTGCCGTACCGGCGGTGTCGGCGGCCTGGGGCACGGACTGGGCCCGCCGAGTCGTCGTCCTCGTGCCGGACTCGCTGAAGGGCATGGCCGGGCTGCTCGGTTCGCCCGCCTCCTCCTACCGGGGGATCGCCGCGGTCACCACCGGCGAGACCGGCGGGTCGGCCCGGACGCCGGCGGACCGGATCGTGGTCAACCCGGAGGCCTACGACATGCTCGGCCCGGTCGGCCGGCAGGTCGTCGTCACGCATGAGACGACGCATGTCGCCACCCGCGCCCACACCAACGGCGCGACCCCGCTGTGGCTGTCCGAGGGCTACGCCGACTGGGTCGGCTACCGCGGCACCGGCCGCACGCCCGCGCAGGCCGCGCCCGAGCTGGACCGGGCCGTCGCCGAGGAGCGGATCCCGGCCGCGCTGCCCACCGACGCCGACTTCGGCTTCAGCGGGGACGCGACCCGGCTGGCGCAGGCGTACGAGGGCGGCTGGATGGCCTGCCGGATGATCGCCGGCCGCTGGGGCGAGGACCGGCTCGACGCCTTCTACCGGGCCGTCGGCGAGCACGGGAAGCGGCAGGGCGCGGTCGAGGGCGCGCTGGCGGACGTCCTCGGCACGACCCTCGCGGACCTCACCGCGCGGTGGCGGCAGTACCTGAGGGATCAGCTGGGCTGATGCCCCGGGGTCAGCCCGTTTCCTCCAGTTGGGCGATGGCCTCCACCAGCCAGGCCCGTTCCGCCTGTCCCGTGGCCCGGGCGACCCGCAGCATGCCCTGCCGGAACAGGTCGCCGCTGTCCTCCGCGCGCACCGGCCGGCCGTCCTCGTAGAAGAAGCTCGACGGGGTGTCCAGGAAGTCGAGGCGGCGGCGGAGCACGGCCGCCTGCTCGCGCGGGTCGGGGAGGTGGCGCAGGAAGGCGAGGAGGGTGTTGAAGCGGACGCTGTCGGAGATCTCCACCGGCTTGGGCCGGCGCAGGCGCTCCAGCAGGTCCTCGCGGCCCTCGGGGGTGAGGGAGAGCATCCGGCGGGGGGCGGCGCTCGTGCCCTCCTCGGTGCGCTGGTCCAGCTTGCCGGCGGCCACCAGGCGGTTGATCGCGGGGTAGAGGGCGCCGTCGCTCACCGGGCGGACATGGCCGCTCAGCGCCTTGATGCGCTCCTTGAGCTCGTAGCCGTGCAGCGGTTCCTCGGCGAGGAAGCCGAGGATCGACAGTTCCAGCATCCCGTCTCCTTGCAGATCTCGATGAGGCCATGGTACCTCTTATCGAGCTACCTCTAATCGAGATAGCTCGCTTCGAGGGGAATCATCGTGAACCGTCACCGCCGACAGCTCGTCTCGCTCGCCCACCCCGTCTACTTCTCGCTCCTCGCCTCCGTCGCCGCCGGCATCGTCAACACCGTCTGGGTCTCCCGGCTCGGCGGTCCCGCGGTCGCCGCCGTCGCGGTCGCCACGAACACCGAGAACGTGCTGCTCGGCGTGGCGCTCGTGTTCGCCTCCGGGACGACCGTGCTGGTCGCGCACGCCCGCGGCGCCCGCGACCCCGCCGCCGTACGGGCGGCCGTGCGCGGCGGCTGGGCCCTGTGCGCGCTCGTCACCCCGGTCGTCGCCGTCGGCGGATACCTGCTGCGCGAGCCGATCGCCCGCCTGGTCCTCGGCGGCGACGCCGGCCCCGCCCTGCCGCTCGCCGTCGGCTACTTCGCGATCTCCCTGCCGGGCATGGCCGTCTTCTTCGCCCAGAACCTCGTCGACGGCATCCTCAAGGGCGCCGGAGACACCCGCACCCCGCTGCGCCTCGCCCTCCTCGCCAACGGACTGATCCTCGCCGCCGACCCGCTCTTCATCCACCTCTACGGCGTCCGGGGCGCCGCCGCCTCCACCGTGCTGTGCCGCTGTGTCGCCCTGGCGGCGGGCCTGCTGGCCCTGCGTCGCAACGCCCTGCTGCGCACCCCGGCCCCCGGCCGCCCGCTCTCCGTGCGGCGCACCCTGCGCACCGGCCTGCCCATGGCCGCCGACTTCACCGTGCGGCAGGGCGGCGCCCTGGTGCTGGTCGCGATCGTGGCGCGGCTCGGGGTGACGGCGGTGGCCGCGTACGCGATCGCCTACAAGGTCATGTACATCGCGACGATGGCCTTCTACTCGGTGCGCCAGGCCGCCGCCATCCACACCGCCCATCTGCTGGGCGCGGGGCGCGACGAGCGGCGGGCGATCGGACGGGAGGCGGCCCTCGTCTCCGGGACCGTCGGCGTGGCGGCGGCCGGGCTGCTGGCGCTCACCGCCCCCTGGATCATGGCCGCCTTCGGCGCCGCCCCCGCGGTCGCGCACGACGGCGTGCTGTTCCTGCGGTGCGTCGGCCCCTATCTGCTGCTGATGGCCGCCTTCATCGCGGTCGGCGGGGTCTTCGAGGGCAGCGGGGGAGCGCCCCTGCTGCTGCGCGTCACCCTGCTCGGCACCTCCCTCCAGCTCCCGCTGGCCTACGCCCTGTCCGGGCTCGGCCTGCCCGGCGTCTGCCTGGCGCTGGCCCTCTCGATGGCCGTCCAGTGCGCGGCGGCGGCCGGGTTCGCACGAAGGGCCCGCCGCACCGAGGGCGACAAGGTCGCACTGGCCGCGTGAGAGCGGCGCGGCCCTTCCGGTTCGGCGCGGCTCTTCCGGTCGGGCCGCCCGACGGCCGCGGTCACGGGGACGCCGACGTGGCCCGGGTGCGGGTGGCCTGACCGGGCACGGCGGGCAGGGGCCCGGCGGTGACGGTGGAGCGCCACAGCCGTACGGCGGCGACGAGCGCGGCCGCCACCAGCAGGCCGTCGCGCACGAGCAGCAGGCCCACCCCGAGCGGATCGCTCGCCACGACATGGTCGAACCACACCGGGAACTCCAGTGCCGTCACCGGGCAGGCGGCCAGCACCAGCACGGCGGGCAGGCCCATCCGCCCGGTCCGGAAGCACAGGCAGACAGCGGCCAGACCGACCAGCCACACCAGGTACTGCGGGCTGATCACCCGGCTGGTGACGGTGAACAGGAGCACACCGGTGAAGGCGGCCTCCGCGAGCGTGTGCGGCGAGAACCTGACGGACATCAGCCGCCACAGCAGCAGCCAGCCGAAGGCCACCGCGGTCAGGAACAGCGCGGCGACGCTCACCGCGCGCACGGACGGGCCGAGGAACTCCACCGAGCCGTAGGTCAGCATCACCCGCCCGTCCCAGCCGAGGTGCCGGGCCACATGGAAGACCAGCCCGCCCAGCGACTCCACCTCGGTGCCCCGCTCGCGCTGGAAGGTCAGGAAGGTGAAGGCGCCGGGCATGGTCAGCGCGAACACCGCCGACAGCACGGCGACGGTCGCGGCGGCGGCGCCCCAGGCCCGCCGCCGCACTGCCCCGGCCAGCAGCAGCGCCGGCCACACCTTCAGCAGCGCCCCGAGCCCGGCCAGCGCCCCCATCAGGCGGGGGCGGCGGGCCCCGGCGACCAGCGCGGCCACGGCGACCGCGGTCACCATCACGTCGTAGCGCGCGTACACGGTCGGGCCGAGCAGGGCGACGCCCGCCGTCCACAGCCAGGGGCCGCGCCGGCTCCGGCCGGGGCCCAGGCCGGCGTTGAGCAGCAGGACCAGGACGGCGAGGTCGGCGAGGAAGGCCAGCACGAAGAAGGCCGGCGCGTAGCCGAGGAAGGGCAGCAGGGCCGGGGCGAGGATCGGCAGGGCGGCGGCCGGCGGGTACTGCCAGGTGACGTCCTCCCGGGGGAAGACGCCGGTGCGCAGCACGTCGTACCAGCCCTGGTAGACGACCGACACGTCGGTGGTGACGTCCGGGCCGGGGAAGGCGGACACGTGGAAGACGAAGAGGAGCAGGAGCAGCCGGGTGGTGCCCCAGGCCGTCAGCAGTCCGGTGAGCGGTCGCCGCGCGTCCGTCATCTCCACCTGTGCCCCTGTTCATCCGGTGGGAGTGAGGGCCACATGGTCTCCCGACGCCCTGTGCGAGAGCCATGAAGCGCGGCCGGGGCGAGCCGTGAGTCCGCGTTGGATACAGTCGGCGGCGATGCACAAGACCCTCATCGTGACGAACGACTTCCCGCCCCGGCCGGGCGGGATCCAGGCGTTCCTGCACAACATGGCGCTGCGCCTCGACCCCGAGCGGCTCGTCGTGTACGCCTCCACCTGGAAGCGCGGCCGGGAGGGCGTCGAGGCGACCGCGGCCTTCGACGCCGAGCAGCCCTTCACCGTCGTGCGCGACCGTACGACGATGCTGCTGCCCACCCCGGGTGCGACCCGGCGGGCCGTCGGACTGCTGCGGGAGCACGGCTGCACCTCGGTGTGGTTCGGCGCCGCGGCCCCGCTCGGGCTGATGGCGCCCGCGCTGCGCAGGGCCGGCGCGCGGCGGCTGGTGGCCACCACCCACGGGCACGAGGCCGGCTGGGCGCAGCTGCCCGCCGCCCGGCAGCTGCTCGGGCGGATCGGCGAGACCACCGACACGATCACCTACCTCGGCGAGTACACCCGCTCGCGGATCGCCACCGCCCTGAGCGCCGAGGCGGCCGACCGGATGGTGCAGCTGCCGCCGGGGGTCGACGAGAAGACCTTCCACCCGGGCTCGGGCGGCGACGAGGTACGGGCCCGGCTGGGGCTGACCGACCGGCCGGTGGTCGTGTGCGTCTCCCGGCTGGTCCGCCGCAAGGGCCAGGACACGCTCATCCGGGCCCTGCCGCGGATCCTGGCCGCCGAGCCGGACACCGTGCTGCTGATCGTGGGCGGCGGGCCGTACGAGAGCGATCTGCGGCGCCTCGCGCGGGAGACCGGCGTGGCCGGCTCCGTCCGTTTCACCGGGGCCGTGCCCTGGTCGGAGCTGCCCGCGCACTACGGCGCCGGCGACGTCTTCGCGATGCCGTGCAGGACACGACGCGGCGGCCTGGACGTGGAGGGCCTCGGCATCGTCTACCTGGAGGCGTCGGCGACCGGCCTTCCGGTGGTCGCCGGGGACTCGGGCGGCGCGCCGGACGCGGTGCTCGACGGCGAGACCGGCTGGGTGGTGCGGGGCGACTCCGCCGAGGAGACCGCCGAGCGGATCGTCGCCCTGCTGGGGGACGAGGAGCTGCGTCGGCGGATGGGCGAGCGCGGCCGCCAGTGGGTCGAGGAGAAGTGGCGCTGGGACCTGCTGGCGGAGAAGTTGAAGACGCTGCTCTAGCGCTCTAGCCGGAAGCGCATCGTCCGCCGATGCTGCGGCCATGACAGAAAAACTGATACCTCGTCATCTGACGAGACGTCAAATCCTCGGTATGGCCGCGCTCCAGAGCGCCGCCGCCCTCGGCTTCACCCGCATCGGCCTCCAGTCCGCCCAAGCGGCCGAGCCCGACGCCGTCGAATCCGCTCCCGCCATCGTGATCGGCTCCGGATACGGCGGCGCGGTCGCCGCCCTCCGTCTCGCGGAGGCCGGAATCCGCACCCTGGTCATCGAGATGGGCCGCCTGTGGAACACCCCCGGCCCCGACGGCCGGATCTTCTGCTCCACCAGCGCCCCCGACAAGCGGTCCATGTGGTTCCGCACCCGCACCGAGGCGCCCCTGGCCACCTTCCTCTGGCTGGACGTCGTCAACAAGGACATCGGCCTCTACCCCGGCGCCCTCGACCGTGTGCACTACGACCACATGTCCGTCTACGTGGGCCGCGGCGTCGGCGGCGGCTCGCTGGTCAACGGCGGCATGGCGGTCACCCCGCAACGCGCCTACTTCACCGAGCAGTTCCCGACCGTCGACGCCGACGAGATGTACGGCACCTACTTCCCGCGCGCCCGCGCCGCACTCGGCGTCAACACCGTCGACCCGGCCTGGTTCGAGTCGACCGAGTGGTACCGCTTCACCCGCGTCTCCCGCAAGCACGCCCAGAACACCGGCCTGAAGACCACCTTCGTACCGAACGTCTACGACTTCGGCTACATGCAGCGCGAGGCGGCCGGCACCGCGACGAAGTCCGCCCTCGCCGGCGAGGTGATCTACGGCAACAACCACGGCAAGCGCAGCCTCGACAAGACCTACCTCGCCTCCGCGCTGGGCACCGGAAACGTCACCCTCCACACCATGGAACGGGTGACCGGGATCAGCACGGCGAGCGACGGATCGTACGTCCTGACCGCCGAGCGGATCGACGACACCGGCGCGGTCGTCGAGACCAAGCAGTACGGCTGCGCCTACCTGTTCCTGGCCGGCGGCAGCGTCGGCACCACCGAACTCCTCGTGCGCGCCCGGGAGACGGGCACCCTGCCCGCGCTGAACGCGAGCGTCGGCACCGGCTGGGGCACCAACGGCAATGTGATGCTCGGCCGCGCCAACCACCTCTGGGACACCGTCGGCGCCAACCAGTCGACCATGCCGGTGATGGGCATCGACGACTGGGACAACGCCGCCAACCCGGTCTTCGCGGAGATCGCCCCGCTGCCGGCCGGCCTGGAGCACTGGGTCAGCCTCTACCTGGCGATCACCAAGAACCCGGAGCGGGCGTCGTTCACCTATGACGCCTCGTCAAAAACGGTCCGGCTGGGGTGGAACGCCGCCCAGAGCGCGATCTCCGTCGGCATGGCGAAGAAGCTGTTCGACCGCATCAACGCGGCCAACGCCACGATCTACCGCTACGACCTGTTCGGCTCGTCCAACAAGGTCTTCGCCGACGACTTCACCTACCACCCGCTCGGCGGCTGCGTCCTGGGCCGGGCCACCGACGACTACGGCCGGGTGAAGGGATACCGCCGGCTCTACGTCACCGACGGCTCGCTGGTGCCCGGCTCGATCGGGGTGAACCCCTTCGTGACCATCACCGCGCTCGCCGAACGCACCATGGCGCGGGTCCTCGCCGAGGACACCGCGCCATGAGCCGTCGTCGGGGCGACCTCTACTTCGCGTAGATCGCCTCGATCTCGTCCGCGTAGTCCTTCGCCACCACGTTCCGCTTCAGCTTCAGCGACGGGGTGAGGTGGCCCGAGTCCTCCGTGAACTGGGAGGAGAGAATGCGGAACTTCCGCACCGATTCCGCCTTCGACACCGCGGCGTTGCCGTCGTCGACCGCCGACTGGATCGCGGCCAGCAGGTCGGCGTCCTCGCGCAGCGACGCCGCGGTGGAACCCGCCGGCTTGCCGTGCTCGTCGGCCCAACGGCCCAGGAACTCCTCGTCGATGGTGACCAGCGCGCCCACGAACGGCCGCCCGTCGCCCACCACCATGCACTCCGCGACCAGCGCGTGCGCGCGGATCCGGTCCTCGATCACGGCCGGGGCGACGTTCTTGCCGCCCGCGGTGACGATGATCTCCTTCTTGCGGCCGGTGATCCTGAGGTAGCCGTCCTCGTCGAGGGTGCCGATGTCACCGGTGTGGAACCAGCCGTCGGCCAGCGCCTCGGCGGTCGCGGCCTCGTTGTTCCAGTAGCCCTTGAACAGGTGCTCGCCGTGCAGCAGCACCTCGCCGTCGTCGGCGATCCGGACCACCGAGCCGGGCAGCGGCTGACCGACCGTGCCGATCTTCTGCCGGTCCCAGGGGTTGAAGGTGGTGGCCGCACAGGACTCGGTCAGGCCGTAGCCCTCCAGGACCGTGAAGCCGATGCCGCGGAAGAAGTGGCCGAGCCGCTCGCCCAGCGGGGCGCCGCCGGAGATGGCGTACTCGCCCTTGCCGCCGAGGACCGCGCGCAGCTTGCTGTAGACCAGCTTGTCGAAGGTCTTGTGCTTGATCTTCAGGCCGAGGGACGGGCCCGACGGGGTGTCCAGCGCCTTGCTGTACGCGATCGCGGTGTCGGCGGCCTTGTCGAAGATCTTGCCCTTGCCGTCCGCCTGCGCCTTGGCGCGCGCCGAGTTGTAGACCTTCTCGAAGACGCGCGGGACGCCCAGGATCAGCGTCGGCCGGAAGGAGGCCAGCTCGTCGGTGAGGTTCTTGATGTCCGGGACGGTGCCCAGCTTGATCGGCGCCATCATCGGCGCGATCTGCACGAGCCGCCCGAAGACGTGCGCGAGCGGCAGGAAGAGCAGCACCGAACACTCGCCGGTGCGGAACAGCGGGCGCAGCCGCTCCACCGCGTTGCCGCACTCGGCGAAGAAGCTGCGGTGGGTCAGCACACAGCCCTTGGGGCGGCCGGTCGTGCCCGACGTGTAGACGATGGTCGCCGGGTCGTCCGCCTTCGCCAGCGAGCTGCGCTCCTCGACCGCCGCGTCGGTGATGTCCGCGCCCAGCCGGCCCAGCTCCGCCACGCCCCCGGCCTCGATCTGCCAGACGTGCTTGAGGGCGGGCAGCGTGTCCCGCACCGACTCCACGGCCGCCGCGTGGTTGTCCAGCTCCACGACGCAGGCGGTCGCGCCCGAGTCGGAGAGGATCCACTGGATCTGCTCGGGCGAGCTGGTCTCGTACACCGGCACGGTGACCGCGCCCGCGCACCAGATCGCGAAGTCGAGCAGCGTCCACTCGTAGCGGGTCCGCGACATCAGGCCCACCCGGTCGCCGGGCTGGACACCCGAGGCGATGAGACCCTTGGCCGCCGTGTGCACCTCCGCGAGGAAGGTCGTGGCCGTCACGTCCTGCCAGGCGCCGTCGACCTTGCGGGCCATGACGGCGACGTCGGGATGCTGCGCGGCGTTTCTGCGGACGATGTCGGTGAGGTTTCCGTCCGCAGGGACCTCGTACAAAGCCGGAAGGCTGAACTCGCGCAAGACTGCTGCTCCTCATAGGGCGCCGGCGCCACGACGTTGTGTGATGCGACGGTGCGGTCCAAGGCTCGGGCAAGTGCACGGGATCTCACTGGTTGAAATCCTGAGCACGACTGGACTGCCCGGACGTTACCCGCCGGTATGGCTTCTTCGACAGGGGGTCCCGACGAGATGTTCGCTGCGTCACACGGATTGGTGTTCCTTCGCGTACGGTAGTCCACCCCGTTACTGACTAGCCAGTAACGGCGGGGGCGGTCGGCACTGTTCACCGGGCCCGCGCGCGACCTACCCTTGATCGCCATGGCACCGACACCGGCCGGAAACAGCAGAACGCGCGTCCATGTGGTCAGCGACGTGCACGGCAACGCACAGGACCTCCGACGGGCGGGCGACGGCGCGGACGCGCTGATCTGCCTCGGGGACCTGGTCCTCTTCCTCGACTACGCCGACCACTCCCGGGGCATCTTCCCCGACCTGTTCGGCGTGGAGAACGCCGACCGGATCGTCGAGCTGCGCACCGCCCGCCGTTTCGAGGAGGCCCGTGAGTTCGGCGCCCGGCTGTGGGCGGGGATCGGCGAGGACCGGGCCACGGTGATCGAGGGCGCGGTGCGCAAGCAGTACGCCGAGCTGTTCGCGGCGTTCCCCACCCCGACGTACGCGACCTACGGCAATGTCGACATGCCGCAGCTGTGGCGCGAGTACGCCGGCCCCGGCACGACCGTGCTGGACGGGGAGCGGGTGGAGATCGGCGGCCGCGTCTTCGGCTTCGTCGGCGGCGGCCTGCGCACACCGATGCGCACCCCGTACGAGATCAGCGACGAGGAGTACGCCGCGAAGATCGAGGCCGTCGGCGAGGTCGACGTGCTGTGCACCCACATCCCGCCGGAGGTGCCGGAACTCGTCTACGACACCGTCGCCCGCCGCTTCGAACGGGGGAGCCGGGCGCTGCTCGACGCCATCCGGCGCACCCGGCCCCGGTACGCCCTCTTCGGGCACGTCCACCAGCCGCTGGCGCGGCGGATGCGGATCGGGGCGACCGAGTGCGTGAACGTGGGGCACTTCGCCGGCAGCGGGAGGCCCTGGGCGCTGGAGTGGTGAGCCCACTCCCGTGAAGGCGCCAGGTGGGAGGCGCGGTAGCCTTCACGCGGCAGCTGCACACACGTACCTTGATGGCCCGTATCCGGAGGAGCCGCGGCGATGGCGGAACACACCAGCTCGAGCATCACGATCGAGGCGGCACCGGCCGACGTCATGGCCGTGATCGCGGACTTCGCCCGCTACCCCGACTGGACCGGCGAGGTGAAGCAGGCGGAGGTCCTGTCGAGCGACGAGCAGGGACGGGCCGAGCAGGTGCGGCTGGTCATGGACGCCGGGGCGATCAAGGACGACCAGGTGCTCGGCTACACCTGGACCGGTGAGTACGAGGTCTCCTGGACCCTGGTCAAGTCCCAGATGCTGCGCCAGCTCGACGGCTCGTACCACCTCAAGCCGGCCGGCCAGGGCGCGACCGAGGTCACCTACCAGCTGACCGTCGACGTCAAGATCCCCATGCTGGGCATGATCAAGCGCAAGGCGGAGAAGGTCATCATCGACCGGGCCCTGGCGGGCCTGAAGAAGCGGGTCGAGTCGGGCAGCTAGGGCCGACCCGGTCGGGCGGGTGGCCCGGGCTGGTCAGGTGGGGGGACCGGTAGCGTTCACCCTCATGCGCACCCTCCTGATCACCGGGCCGGGCGGTTCCGGACGTACGACCGTCGCCGCCGCCACCGCGTACCGCGCAGCCGCCGCAGGCACCCGCACCCTCGTCCTCGGTGCCGACCGCACCGACACCCTCGGCACGGCCCTCGGTACGCCCACCGGCGCCACCCCCGTGCGGATCACCCCGCACCTGACCGCCTGGCGGCCCGACCCCGCGGCCGGCTTCCGGGACGACCTCGCCGGGTTCCAGGAGCGCGCCACCACCGTCCTCGACCTGCTCGGCGCCGCCCGGCTCGACCCCGAGGAGGTCACCCCGCTGCCCGGCGCCGAGGAGCTGACCCTCCTGCGCGCCCTGCGCGACGCCGCCCTCTCCGAGAAGTTCGACCTTCTCGTCGTCGATCTGCCGCCCGCCCCGCAGGCCCTCGCGCTGCTCGCCCTGCCGGAGGAGCTGCGGCGCTATCTGCGCCGGCTGCTGCCCCCCGAACGACAGGCCGCCCGCGCCCTGCGCCCCGTCCTCGGCCGCCTCGCCGGCGTGCCCATGCCCGCCGAGTGGCTCTACGACACCGCCGCCCGCTGGGACCGCGAACTGGCCGCCGTCGAAGCCGTCGTCAGCGACCCCGGCACCGTCGTACGGCTCGTCGCCGAACCCGGCCCGGCCGGTGCCGACGCCGTGCGCGACGCCGCCCTCGGCGTGGCCCTGCGCGGTCTGCGCACCGAGGCCCTGGTCGCCGCCCGCGTCCTGCCCGAGGCCGATCCCGACAGCTGGCTGGCCGGTCCCGTCGCCCAGCAGCGCAAGACGCTGGACGACTGGCGGGAGGCCGGCGACACCTTCGGCCGCCTCCTCACCGTGCCCCACCTCGGCCGGGACCCCCGCGGCCGCGACGATCTGCTCGCCCTCGGCCTGGACGCCGTCAACCCCGGCCTTCCCCCGGTCGAGTGGCCCGTCGCCGACCGCCTCGCCGACGACGGCGTCCTCGTGTGGCACATCCCGCTGCCCGGCGCCCTGCGCGACGAGCTCGACCTGATCCGGCGCGGCGACGAACTCGTCGTCAGCGTGGGGCCGTTCCGCCGGATCGTCCCGCTGCCCTCCGCGCTGCGCCGCTGCACCGTCGACGGCGCCGCCCTGCGCGACGGCGAGCTGCGTGTCCGGTTCGCGCCCGACCCCGGCCTGTGGCCCCGCACCCGCTGAACCATGTACCGCCGTTCGGGTAACGTCGTAGAGGCGAACCGTAGTCAGGAGCCCGTCATGAGCGAAGAGCGATCCCCCTACGACGGCGCGGCCGAGGAGGCCGTCGAACAGGCTCCGCGCGCCACCGACGCCGACGCCTGGGCCACCGCCTGCGCCGAGGACCTGGCCGCCGAGAAGGCCCGCCGTCACGGCCAGTACGGTCCCCCGCCCGGCTCGGCCGCCCAGGAGCTGCGCAAACTGGTCGACGCGGTCGCGGACCGGCTCGCCGGCCTCCCGTCCCCCCTGCTGGGCGCGGTCGCCGGACCCGCCGCGCAGCAGGTCGTGCGGCAGATGGTCGACCAGGCCAGGGCCGCCGTCGAACCCGTCATCGAACGCAACCCGGACGTCTTCGACCACCTCGCCGCCGCCGGCACCGAACTCCTCGCCGCCTACCGCTCCGCCGTCCAGTCCCAGGAGAAGCGCTGGACCACGGGCACCAAGGACCCCGACGACCCCCGCGACGACGACGGCGGGAGGGGCGGCAGGGACGAGGGCACCGGCCCCGGCCAGCGCATCGACTTGGACTGACCCACCCCTCGGGTACGGTTGGCGTAGCGGGGCTCGACCGGAACTGAGGGATTCATGGGACTCACCATCGGCGTCGACATCGGCGGCACGAAGATCGCGGCCGGCGTGGTCGACGAGGAAGGCAACATCCTCTCGACCTTCAAGGTGCCGACCCCCACCACGCCCGAGGCCATCGTGGACGCCATCGCCTCGGCGGTGGAGGGCGCCAGTGCGGGGCATGAGATCGTCGGCGTGGGCATCGGTGCGGCCGGATACGTCAACCGGCAGCGCTCCACCGTCTACTTCGCCCCCAACATCGACTGGCGCAACGAGCCGCTCAAGGAGAAGGTCGAGGCGCGCACCGGCCTCCCCGTCGTCGTGGAGAACGACGCCAACGCGGCCGCCTGGGGCGAGTACAAGTTCGGCGCGGGCAAGGGCCACCGCAACGTCATCTGCATCACGCTCGGCACCGGCCTCGGCGGCGGCATCATCATCGGCAACAAGCTGCGCCGCGGCCACTTCGGCGTGGCCGCCGAATTCGGCCACATCCGCATGGTCCCGGACGGGCTGCTGTGCGGCTGCGGCTCGCAGGGCTGCTGGGAGCAGTACGCCTCCGGCCGCGCCCTCGTGCGGTACGCCAAGCAGCGCGCCAACGCCACTCCGGAGAGCGCCGACGTCCTCCTCGGCCTCGGCGACGGCACCCCCGACGGCATCGAGGGCAAGCACATCTCCATGGCCGCCCGCCAGGGCGACCCGGTCGCCGTCGACTCCTACCGCGAGCTGGCCCGCTGGGTCGGCGCCGGCCTCGCCGACCTCGCCTCCCTCTTCGACCCCTCCGCGTTCATCGTGGGCGGCGGCCTCTCCGACGAGGGCGAACTGGTCCTGGACCCGATCCGCAAGTCCTACAAGCGCTGGCTGGTCGGCGGCAACTGGCGTCCGGTGGCCGAGGTCCGGGCGGCGGAACTGGGCAACAAGGCGGGCATGGTGGGCGCGGCCGACCTGGCCCGCGAGCCCGACCCGATCATGTAGTGATCCAGCGGGACGGTGCCCGCCGTGTCCGGTCTCGGGGCGGCGGGCATCGTCGTATGTTGAATGCCATGGCGACCACCTCGGGGCTCCCCAACTCGGTTACGGAACCGGACGGTTCAGCCGTCATCCGGGTTCTCACCTACAACATCCGCTCCCTGCGCGACGACCCGGACGCCGTCGCCCGTGTCATCTCCGCCTGCGCCCCGGACCTGGTCCTGATCCAGGAGGCCCCCCGCTTCTTCCGCTGGCGCAAGAAGCTGGCCCGGCTGGCGAGCGCATCCGACCTCGTCATCCTCTCCGGGGGCGGCACGGCCGCGGGCCCCGCGATCCTCTGCTCCCTGCGCGCCACCGTGGACCGCACGGAGGACGTCCTCCTCCCCCTCACCCCCGGCCGGCACCGCCGCGGCTTCTCGACCGCGGTCGTCCGTTTCGCCGGCGCCCGCCTCGGGGTGCTCAGCTGTCATCTCGGCCTCGACGCCACCGAGCGCCGGGAACAGGGCGCGATGCTCCTCGACCGGCTCGCCGGGATGGGCGTGGACCACGCCGTCGCGGGTGGCGATCTCAACGAGCCGCCCACCGGACCCACCTTCACCCGCCTCGCCGCCGAACTCCAGGACTGCCGGGCCGTCGCCCCCTGGGGCGCCGAGCACACGTTCCCGCAGGCCGCGCCGGACCGCCGCATCGACGCGATCTTCGCCACCAAGGGCATCGAGGTGCTCGGCTGCGGAGTGCCCGCGGACCTGCCCGGCATCACCGGGGCAGACCTGAGGGCGGCCACGGACCACCTCCCGGTCCTGGCCGCCCTCAAGGTTCCGGCCGCCTAGCGACGAGCTTTTGCTACGCCTGGCGACGAGCTTCTTCTAGACGACCGCGCCCCGCCCCGGGTCGTCGTTCTCGTCGTCGTCCGTCTTCATGCGCATCACCAGCGTGGCGAAGCCGCCCAGGAAGCCGCCGATGCCGATGGTGGTGAGCCACCACGTCATGTCCCAGCCCAGCAGCACCGCCAGCAGAAGCAGCACCGGGCCGCCGAGCACCCCCAGCCAGGCGAACCTCGCCGTGGTGTCGGCGGCCGGCAGCGGCGGCGGCTCCGGCGGCACGAAGTGGCCCTCGTCGTCCTCGTCCAAGTCGTCCTCGGACGGCTCCGGCACGGTGTAGTCGCGCGGGCCGCCGATGCCCGGCGCGAAGGAGACCGAGCTGCCCAGCGGCTTCGCGGGCTGCTCCTCCTCCGGCTCGTCGTCGTTCGTCCGGGCCTCCAGGAGCGCCAGGTCCTCGATCGACTTGAAGGGCTTGCTGCCCGGCGGGTCCGGGGGCTCGTCGCCGTACCCCGCGACGATCGCCGCCCAGGCGGCGTTCTCGTCGAAGGGAACGCTCTGCTCCTCCGGCTCTGGACCGTCCTCACGGTCGGAGTCGTGCTCAGCCACCTGCCGTCGTCCCTTCCTTTCCGACCCGGGGTGCGAGCCGGCCGATGAACGCGAGGCTCTCCTCGAAGATCCGGTCCGCGTCGTGGTCCAACGTCGCCACGTGGTAGCTCTGTTCCAGCAGGACCTCGGTGACATCCGTCGACGACACCCGGCTCAGGATCCGGGCCGAGTCCGCGGGCGGCACCACATGGTCCTGCGGGCTGCGCAGCAGCAGAAGCGGCTGGGTGACCTGCGGCAGCTCGCGGTCCACCAGCCGGAAGAAGGTCCGCACGGAGTGCGCCGCGTGCAGCGGCACCCGGTCGTACCCCACCTCCGTGCCGCCGCCCTTCGCGATGTCGCTCGCGATGCCCTTCGTCGTCCGCACGACATGGCGGGCCACCGGAAGGGCGTACGCCGCCAGGCCGTGCACCTTGTTCGCCGGGTTGACGACGACCACGCCCGCGATCGCGTCCCCGTGCTTCGCCGCCAGCCGCAGCGCCAGCGCGCCGCCCATGGACAGACCGGCCACGAACACCTCGGCGCACCGCGCGCGCAGGGCGCGCAGCTCGCGGTCCACCTCCGCGTACCAGTCCGGCCAGCCGGTGACCTGCATGTCCTCCCAGCGCGTGCCGTGCCCGGGCAGCAGGGGCAGTGAGACGGTCAGCCCGTGCCCGGCCAGGTGCTCCGCCCAGGGGCGCAGCGACTGCGGGGATCCGGTGAAGCCGTGGCAGAGGAGGACCCCGACCTCCCCGCCCTCGTGGCGGAACGGCTCGGCTCCAGGAAGGACCGGCACCTTCGGTCTCCTGTTCATGTAAGTGACGTGAAGTCCAGGTGTGGTTCACCGTACGCGACCGCACTGACACCGACCAGGCCCGTAGGCGTCTTCGGCGCCACTCCGGGTTAAGGTCTGTTCGACACATACAGGAGGCACTCGGTTGTTGTACGGCGCGATGAAGGTTTCCATCGGGGGACCGCTGAAGATGATCTTCAGGCCCTGGGTGGAGGGCCTGGAGAACGTGCCCGCCGAGGGCGCCGCGATCCTCGCGAGCAACCACCTGTCGTTCTCGGACTCGTTCTTCCTGCCCGCGGTCCTCGACCGCAAGGTGACGTTCATCGCGAAGGCCGAGTACTTCACCACGCCCGGCGTGAAGGGTCGGCTGACGGCGGCCTTCTTCAAGGGCGTCGGCCAGCTCCCGGTGGACCGCTCCGGCGCGCGCGGCGCGGGCGAGGCGGCGATCAGGAGCGGCATCGAGGTGCTGGAGCGCGGTGAGCTCTTCGGTATCTACCCGGAGGGCACCCGCTCGCCCGACGGCCGCCTCTACCGAGGCAAGCCCGGCGGCCTCGCACGCGTGGCCCTCGCCACCGGCGCCCCCGTCATCCCGGTCGCCATGATCGACACCGAGAAGATCCAGCCGCCCGGCAAGGTGGTGCCGAAGGTCATGCGGCCCGGCATCCGCATCGGCAGGCCGCTGGACTTCAGCCGCTACCAGGGCATGGACCACGACCGGTTCGTGCTGCGCGCGGTGACCGACGAGGTCATGTACGAGATCATGAAGCTCTCCGGCCAGGAGTACGTCGACATGTACGCGACGGCCGCCAAGCGGCAGATCGCGGAGGCGGCGAAGGCCGAGAAGGAAGCCGAGAAGGCCGCGAAGGCGGCACTCGCCCAGGCCGAGAAGGACCAGGCGAAGAAGGAGAAGCCGTAGGTCCCGGACGAGCGGTCCGGACACAAGGGGTGGGGGGACATGGCGAAGCGCGAGCGCGTCATGAGGATGTCGGTCGAGCTGCCGCTGTGGCGCGCCCTCACGGGCTACCGGGTGCTGACCATGCTGTACGCGGTCGGCCTCTTCGCCACCGGCTACGACGAGTACGACCGGCCGGAGCTCGCCATCGGCTACTACGCCGTGATGAGCGTCTGGACGCTGGCCACCCTGCCCCGGCTGCGCAACGCGGCCGCCTGCACCAAGCGCTTCCTCGCCGTCGACCTGACGATCGCGCTCGTCGGCATCGTGCTGACCCCGCTGGCCGCGAACGACGCCCACATCGACGGCGGCGGCCCCACCCTGCCGTCGATATGGACCGCCGGCTCCGTCCTCGCCTTCGCCATCAAGGGCGGCTGGCGCTGGGCCGCGAGCGCCTCGACGACGGTCGCCGCCGCCAACCTGATCGAGCGCGGCCACTGGGCCCGCGACACCGTGCACAACGTGATCCTCGTCTGGGTCGCCTCCATCGCCATCGGCTACGTCGTCGAGGTCGCCCGCGCCTCCGAGCGCACCCTCGCCCGCGCCCTGGAGATCGAGGCCGCCACCCGTGAACGGGAGCGGCTCGCCCGGGACATCCACGACAGCGTGCTCCAGGTCCTGGCGATGGTGAAGCGGCGCGGCACCGCGCTCGGCGGCGAGGCGGCCGAGCTGGGCCGGATGGCCGGCGAGCAGGAGGTGGCGCTGCGCACCCTGGTCTCCGGCGGACTGGTGCCGGTCTCCCGGGTGTCGGGGGACGCGGCCGAGGGAGCCGTCGTCCACGAGGTCGACGAGCCGGACGAGAACGACGACGCGCCCGTCGACCTGCGCGCCCTGCTGGCCCCCTACGCCGCCGAGCGGATCAGCCTCGCCGAGCCGGGCGCCCCGGTACAGCTGCCCGCGGCCGCCGCGCGCGAGCTGGCCGCGGCCGTCGGAGCGGCGCTGGACAACGTACGGCAGCACGCCGGTCAGGACGCCCGGGCCTGGATCCTGGTCGAGGACGAGCCCGGCGCGGTGATCGTCACCGTGCGGGACGACGGGCCCGGCATCCCGGAGGGGCGGCTCGCGCAGGCCGAGGGCGAGGGGCGGCTCGGGGTCGCCCTGTCGATCCGGGGCCGGCTGCGCGACCTCGGCGGCGACGCCGAGCTGTTCTCCACGCCGGGGCAGGGCACGGAAGTGGAGCTGACGGTACCGAAGGACGCCAGAGCGGCGCGGGGGAAGGCAGGACGACAGCGATGAGCGAACAGCGGGATCCGATCAAGGTCATGGTGGTCGACGACCACCCCATGTGGCGCGACGCCGTGGCCCGCGACCTGGCCGAGTCCGGCTTCGACGTGGTCGCCACGGCGGGCGACGGCGAGCAGGCGGTGCGCCGCGCCCAGGCGGCCGTCCCGGACGTCCTCGTCCTGGACCTCAACCTGCCCGCCAAGCCCGGCGTCCAGGTGTGCAAGGAGGTCGTCGCGGCCAACCCCGCGCTGCGCGTCCTCGTCCTGTCGGCGAGCGGCGAGCACGCCGACGTCCTGGAGGCGGTCAAGTCCGGCGCCACCGGCTATCTGCTGAAGTCGGCGTCCACGGCGGAACTGCTGGACGCGGTGCGCCGCACGGCCGTCGGCGACCCGGTGTTCACCCCGGGCCTGGCCGGCCTGGTCCTCGGCGAGTACCGGCGCCTGGCCTCCGAGCCGGCCCCCGCCGCGGGCACCGACGAGCCCGGCGCTCCCCGGCTGACGGACCGGGAGACCGAGGTGCTGCGCCTGGTCGCCAAGGGCCTGAGCTACAAGCAGATCGCCGAACGCCTCGTCATCTCCCACCGCACGGTCCAGAACCACGTCCAGAACACCCTCGGCAAACTCCAGCTGCACAACCGGGTGGAACTGGTCCGCTACGCGATCGAACGCGGCCTCGACGACGAGTGACCCGGTGCCGACCCGGCCGTCCCGCTGTAGGACCTTTCTTTCGGATCTCGCCGGGGTCGCGGGGTCCGGCACGCACATCTGCGGCGTTGTCGTCGGTTGCCGACGCTCCGCGTCGCCGCCCTCCTCCGCCTTGCAGCTGCACGCGCCAGACCCCGCTCGGGCCGACGGGGAGGACCCGTCGCTCGGAGCCGACCAGATCCGAAAGAAAGGCCCTAGCGTGGTCAGGGACAAGCAGACCGCGGGCGGAGGGACGTTCCCATGCGCGTCGGAGTACTGACCGGAGGTCGCGACTGCCCGGGCCTCAACGCCGTGGTGCGGGCCGTCGTCCGCAAAGGCGTGCAGGAGTACGGCGACGAGTTCGTCGGGTTCATGGACGGCTGGCGCGGCCCCCTGGACGGCGAGACCGTCCGCCTCGACATCCCCGCGGTGCGCGGCACCCTGCCCCGGGGCGGCACCATCCTCGGCTCGTCCCGCACGGACCCCCGCAAGCACCCGGACGGGGTCGAACGCATCCGGGCCAACCTCGCCAAGCACGAGATCGACGCCCTGATCACGATCGGCGGCCGCGACACGCTCGGCACCGCGGCCCACCTCGCCGACGAGCACGGGCTGCCGTGCGTCGGCGTGCCCAAGACCATAGACAACGACCTGTTCGGCACCGACTACACCATCGGCCACGACACCGCCGTCGGCGTCGCCACCGGTGCCATCGACCGGCTGCACACCACCGCCGAGTCCCACAAACGGGTGCTCGTCGTCGAGGTGATGGGCAGCGACACCGGCTGGATCGCCCTGCGCTCCGGCCTGGCCGGCGGGGCCAACGTCATCCTCATCCCCGAGCAGCCCTTCGACGTCGACCAGGTGTGCGCCTGGATCACCTCCCGCTTCCGGGCGTCGTACTCCCCGATCGTGGTCGTCGCCGACGGGGCCGTGCCCCTGGACGGCGAGGCGGCGCTCACCCGGGAGCCCGCCGCCGGCCGGGTGCGGCCGTCCGGGGTGGGGGAGTGGCTGGCCCGGGAGATCGAGCACCGCACGGGCAAGGAGGCCCGCACCACCGTGCTCGGCCACATCCAGCGCGGTGGCTCCCCGAGCCCCTTCGACCGCTGGCTCGCCACCCGGTTCGGGCTGCACGCCATCGACGCCGTCCACGAGGGCGACTTCGGGGCGATGGTCGGCCTGCTCGGCACGGACGTCGTCCGCTGCCGCATGGCCGAGGCGACGGCCGGGCCTAAGCGGGTGGGGCCGGAGCTGTACGAGGAGGTCGGGGTGTTCTTCGGCTGAATCAGACGTAGCCGGCGAGGCGTGCACATGTCGTATATTTCGCCGCATAGTCGATCACATCGGGAGCGGGCATGGAGATCCTGGCCTTCGGAGTGCAGGCCGACGAGCAGCCCCTGATCGAGCGCGCCTTCGCCGGCCATCACGAGGTCCGCTGCCTGGACGTGTTCCTCAATGAGGACACCGCGCCCATCGCGGCCGGCTACGAGGTGATCTCCACCAGCGTCAACGCCGAGCTCGGCCATCGCGTCCTGCAGACCCTCGCGGCCGGCGGCACACGGATGATCGCCCAGCGCTCCACCGGCTTCAACAACATCGACCTGCCCGTCGCCGAACGGCTCGGCATGACGGTCGCGCGGGTGTCGTACTACTCGCCGTACTCGGTCGCCGAGTTCGCCTGGACCCTCGCCATGGCCGTCAACCGGCGGATCGTGCGGGCCTCCACGCGCACGCGTGACTTCGACTTCCGGCTCGACGGACTGATGGGCCGCGACCTGCACGGCCGTACGGTCGGCGTCCTCGGCACCGGCAAGATCGGCGAGGCGTTCACCCGGATCGCCCATGGCTTCGGCATGCGCCTGCTGGGCTGGGACATCGCCGAGAACCCGGCCTGCGCGGAGCTCGGCATGCGGTACGTCCACAAGGAGCAGCTCCTCGCCGAGGCCGACCTGGTCAGCCTGCACGTCCCCCTGATGCCCGAGACGCGGCACCTCATCGACGCCGACGCGCTGAAGACGATGAAGGACGACGCGATCCTGGTGAACTCCAGCCGCGGCGGCCTCATCGACAGCGCGGCCCTCGTCACCGAGCTGCGCGAGGGCCGCTTCACCGGCGTCGGCCTCGACGTCTACGAGGCGGAGGCGGGGGTGTTCTTCTCCGACAGGTCCCTGGAGGCCATGGGTGACGACACCCTGGCCCGCCTCGTCACCTTCCCCAACGTCCTGGTCACCTCCCACCAGGCGTACTACACCGAGGACGCGGTCGCCCAGATCGTCGACACGACCGCGCGCAACGTCCTCGACTACCGGGCCGGCCGCCGCTCGGAGCACGTGCTGGTGCCGCGCAACTGACCGACCAGCTCCCGTACGACGGCGGCACCGTTCAGGGTGAGCACCGACTCCGGGTGGAACTGCACCCCGGCGAACGCGTTCCGGGGCGCGCCTGCGGCCCGGCCGGGCCCCCGCAGCGCGTGGACCTCGTACGACGTGTTGCGGCTGACCTCGACGCCGCGCGCGGCCAGCTCCTGGGCGGCCTCGTCGTCGCAGCGCGCCACGAAGCTGTTGTAGAAGCCGACGGTCTCGGTCCGCCCGAACAGGTCGATCGCCGTCTGCGCCCCCTGGTACGGGACCTCCTTGCGGACGATCTCCAGCCCCAGCTCGGCCGCGATCAGCTCATGGCCGAGGCAGACGCCGAGCACGCCGTGCCGGTGCTCGCGCAGGACACGGGCGGTCAGATCGCGCAGGAAGCGCATCTTGGGGTCGGCCGGATCCGAGGGGTCGCCGGGCCCGGGTCCCAGGACGACCGGGCCCTCGTGGGCGAGTACGGCCTCCCGCAGCCCCGGCTCGTCGTACCGCCGGACGGTCACCTCAAGGCCGCTCGACCGCAGCACATGCGCGAGCATGGCCGTGAAGGTGTCCTCGGCGTCGACGACCAGGGCATGCCCGGTGAGCTCCGCGGACCGCTCCTGCATCCGCAGCCAGAAGGGGGCGAGCAGGGCCCGCCGCCCGTCGAGCGCGGCCCGCACACGGGGGTCGTCGGCGAGACGCCGGCGCGCGGGGTCCTCACCCGGACGGGACGGCCGTACGCCCAGAGCCGCCAGCACCCCCGCCGCCTTCGCGTGGGTCTCCGCGACCTCGCCCGCCGGATCCGAGCCGCGGACGAGGGTCGCCCCCACCGGGACGCGCAGGTGTCCGTCGGGGGAGATGTCGGCGGTGCGGATGAGGATGGGGGAGTCGAGGGTCCGCGCGCCGCCGGAGTCCCGGCCGAGCAGGGCGAGCGCCCCCGCGTAGTAGCCGCGTCCGCCGACCTCGTGCCGCTCGATCACCCGGCAGGCGTTCTGCACCGGCGAGCCGGTGACGGTCGCGGCGAACAGGGTCTCCCTCAGGACCTCCCGCACGTCCAGCGACGACCTTCCGCGCAGCTCGTACTCGGTGTGCGCGAGATGCGCCATCTCCTTCAGCCGGGGCCCCACGACCACGCCACCCATGTCGCCGACGGTGCACATCATCTTGAGCTCCTCGTCGACGACCATCGACAGCTCCTCGATCTCCTTGCCGTCGGCGAGGAAGCCGAGCAGATGCTCGGGGGTCGGGCCCTCGGCGGGATAGCGGTACGTCCCGCTGATCGGGTTCATGACGACGGTGCCGCCGGACATCCGCACGTGCACCTCGGGGCTGGCCCCGACGAGCGTGCGGTCACCGGTGTGGACGACGAACGTCCAGTACGCCCCCCGCTCGCCCTCCAGCAGCCGCCGGAACAGCGCGAGCGCGTCCGCGCGGGAGAACCCCGGGATCTCGCCCTCGTACGTCCGCCGCACGACGAAGTTGGCGCCCTCGCCCCGTCCGATCTCCTCGCGCAGCACCCGCCCGACGATCTCGCCGTACGCCGTGTCTTCGACGTCGAAGGCGCCGCGCTCCACCCGCACGTCGTGTGCGGGCAGCTGGGCGAGGGCCTGCTCCAGCGGCAGGGTGTGCGTCTCCTCGGGCGTCAGCACCGCCAGCGGCGTCCCGTCGTCGCGGACGTCGAAGCCGCGCTCGCGGATCTGCCGGAAGGGGACGAGCGCGAGGCCCTCGTCGGGCAGGTCGGCGAGGCGCTCGTGGACGGAGACCGGGCCGATCAGGACCTCGATCAGGTCGTGGTCGTGGCCCGGGGTGCGCCGGCGCAGCAGGGCGAACGGTCGGGGATCGTGCGAGAGCTGTGTCAGGTCCATGGTTCCTCTGCCATCGATGGGGAGGAACGGGCCCCGGAAACGCCGAAGGCCGCCCCTCGGGCGGCCTTCGCGGACGTCGTGTGCGCGCGCAGTCAGTGGGCCGCCGGATGTGCGGTCCACCACCAGTTCTGGTTCGAGTGCGCGAACATGTGCCGCACCCTACCCCATGTCCACAGGGCGTATCCGGCGTCTCACTGGATGGGCATGGCCCGGAACCCGGGACATCACCCCGTAATGTTGACGTCGTGACCGTGAACGCTAAGACCAGCGCGAGCGCTGGCAACACCTGGCGAAACCTGCCCGCGGCGCAGCAGCCCGAGTACCCCGACACCGAGGCTCTGCGCGCAGTGATCGCGGACCTCGAGTCGTATCCGCCGCTCGTCTTCGCGGGCGAGTGCGACCAGCTGCGCGCCCGGATGGCGGCCGTCGCCAAGGGAGAGGCGTTCCTCCTCCAGGGCGGCGACTGCGCCGAGGCATTCGACGCGGTGTCCGCCGACCACATCCGCAACAAGCTCAAGACCCTGCTCCAGATGGGCGCCGTGCTGACGTACGCCGCCTCGGTGCCGGTCGTGAAGGTCGGCCGCATCGCCGGCCAGTACTCCAAGCCGCGCTCCAAGCCGACCGAGACCCGTGACGGCGTGACGCTCCCGACCTACCGGGGCGACTCCGTCAACGGCTTCGACTTCACCGAGGCCGCCCGGATCCCGGACCCGGAGCGGCTGAAGCGGATGTACCACGCGTCCGCCTCCACGCTGAACCTGGTGCGCGCCTTCACCACCGGCGGCTACGCCGACCTGCGCCAGGTGCACGCCTGGAACCAGGACTTCGTGAAGTCGTCCCCGTCCGGCCAGCGCTACGAGCAGCTCGCCCGCGAGATCGACAACGCGCTCAACTTCATGCACGCCTGCGGGGCCGACCCGGAGGAGTTCAAGACCGTCGAGTTCTACGCCTCGCACGAGGCGCTGCTGCTCGACTACGAGTCCGCGCTCACCCGCGTCGACTCGCGCACGGGCAACCTGTACGACGTCTCCGGGCACATGGTGTGGATCGGTGAGCGCACCCGGCAGCTGGACCACGCGCACATCGAGTTCGCCTCGAAGATCAGCAACCCGATCGGCATCAAGCTCGGCCCGACCACGACGGCCGAGGAGGCGCTGCAGTACATCGAGCGCCTCGACCCGGACCGTGAGCCCGGGCGGCTGACCTTCATCGTCCGCATGGGCGCCGACAAGGTCCGCGACAAGCTGCCCGAGCTGGTCGAGAAGGTCACGGCCTCCGGCGCCACCGTGGCCTGGGTGACCGACCCGATGCACGGCAACACCTTCGAGGCGGCCTCCGGCCACAAGACCCGCCGCTTCGACGACGTGCTCGACGAGGTCAAGGGCTTCTTCGAGGTCCACAAGTCGCTGGGCACCCACCCGGGCGGCATCCACGTGGAGCTGACCGGTGACGACGTCACCGAGTGCGTGGGCGGCGGCGACGAGATCTTCGTCGACGATCTGCACCAGCGCTACGAGACCGCCTGCGACCCCCGGCTGAACCGCAGCCAGTCGCTGGACCTGGCGTTCCTCGTGGCGGAGATGTACCGCGACCAGTAGGACGTCATCAGGACGTCAGCAGGACCGCGATGGGGCGCGGATCACATACGATCCGCGCCCCTTCCCCCTTTTGGGGTACCCGGACAGTGGGTAAGGTTAGGTTTGCCTCACCGATCAAGCGGGACGGCGCCACCTATCAATCCCGTCGGGAGGTGAACCGCGTGTTCGTCTGCAGTTGCTTCGGCATCACCGAACAGCAGGTCAAGCAGCACGCGGAGGACGGCGCCTGCACCCCTCGCCAGATAGCCTCCGCCTGCAAGGCGGGCACGGACTGCGGTTCCTGCGTACGGCGCATCCAGGCGATCTTGGGCCGGGGCGCGTGCCCCCGCCGCGAACTCGTCGACCAGGGCCGACCCGCCCTCACCGGCCTCGACGAGGCGGCCCAGCTCTCCGAGGCGGCCTAGGGCCTGTCCGGCAGATCAGGCCCTAGCTCTCCGGCTGCTCGATCAGCTGGGCCAGGTACAGGGCCTCGCCGAGCTTCTCCAGAAGGTCCAGCTGGGTGTCGAGGTAGTCGATGTGGTGCTCCTCGTCCTCCAGGATCGACTCGAAGATGTTCGCGGACGTGATGTCACCCTTTTCGCGCATCACCTTGATGCCGCGCTTGAGGCGGTCGATCGCCTCGACCTCGATCTCCCGGTCCGCCTCGAACATCTCCTTGACCGTCTGTCCCACGCGCACATGGAACAGCCGTTGGTAGTTGGGCAGCCCCTCCAGGAACAGGATGCGGTCGGTGAGCACCTCGGCGTGCTTCATCTCGTCGAACGACTCATGGCGCGTGTACTTCGCGAGCTTCGTCCAGCCGAAGTTCTCCTGCATCTTCGCGTGCAGGAAGTACTGGTTGATCGCGGTGAGCTCGCCGGTGAGCTGCTCGTTGAGGAATTCGATGACCTCGGGGTCGCCCTGCATCGCAGAGGCTCCTTCCACATCGGAGGGACTGGGAGGTTGCGGCCGCATGATTGCACCGGCGTAGAAGATCGTCCAGTAAGTGCGTGCTTAGTAAGTAAGTCCATGCTTAGTACCAGTTGCCCGATTCGGAGAGTGGCTGGTCCTGTGCACCGTGCCGGGTCTGTCAGGATGGAGCCATGGGTCATCCGGTGGAGCGAACGTCAGGAGAAGCAGCGGCGTCCGAGCTTCCGCCGGGGCAGCGAGTGCAGCGCGGCTGGCCGGTCACGCACTACGGACCGGTCCCCAAGTTCCGGCCCGAGCGCTGGGAGTTCCGGGTCTTCGGGGCCACCGCCGACGGCGGCAAGCACATCTGGACCCACGAGGAGCTCACCGCCCTGCCTTACACCACCGTCGTGGCCGATCTGCACTGCGTGACGAAGTTCAGCATGCTCGGTGCCGAGTGGGGCGGCTTCCCCGCGCGGACCGTCCTGGAGCTCGCGCCGCCCGCCCCCGACGTCACCCACGTGATGGTGTGGGCCGAGTACGGCTTCAGCTCCAATCTGCGCCTGTCGGACTTCACCGCCGAGCGCACGATCTTCGCCACCCACAAGGACGGCGAACTCCTCACCGCCGAGCACGGCTTCCCGCTCCGCCTGGTCGTCCCCCATCTGTACGCCTGGAAGGGGCCCAAATGGGTCCGGGGCGTCGAGTACATGACCGCCGACCGCCGGGGCTTCTGGGAGGAGCGCGGCTATCACAACATCGGCGATCCGTGGAAGGAGCAGCGCTACTCCTATCAGGAGGAGCCGGGCGAGGGACCGGAGCTCTGAGGGGCGGGCGCTTTGAGGGCGGCCCCGAGCTCTGAGGCGCCGGTCAGCCGTCTCTGAGCTTCTTCAGGCGTTCCACGTCCGCCGCGTGGCCCTCCTTGCCGCCCGGGGTCTCGATGATCAGGGGCACGCCCTCGGTCGCCGGGTGCGTCATCAGGGCGCGGAACGGGTCCTCCCCGATGTGCCCGGCGCCGATGTTCTCGTGGCGGTCCTTGTGCGCGCCGACGACATCCTTGGAGTCATTGGCGTGGATCAGCCTCAGCCGGCCCTCGCCGACCGTGTCGACCAGCAGATCGAGCGTCTGATGCATACCGCTCGGGCCGGTCAGATCGTGGCCGGCCGCGTAGATGTGGCAGGTGTCCAGGCACACGCCCAGCTTCGGGTGGGCGTCCAGCGCCTCGAAGTACGGCCCGAAGTCCCACGTCCGGGAGCACAGCGAGGCGCCCTGGCCGGCCGTGGACTCCAGCAGCAGATACGGGTCGTCGTCATGGCTCAGCTCGTCCAGCAGCGGCAGCATGTGCTCCCGCACCTGCTTCAGCGCCACCGACCGGTCCCGCCCGCCCGTCGCGCTGCCCGTGTGCACGACCACACCCAGGGCGCCGATCTCCCGGCCCCGGCGCAGCGAGTGCCGTAGTGAGTCCACCGACTTCTCCACGGTCGCCTCGGTGTGCGAGCCGAAGTTGATCAGATACGGCGCGTGGACGTACACCGGGATCGACTCCGCCGCGCAGGTCGCGCGGAACGCCTCGTCCTGCGCCGGGTTCCCGGCGGGGGTGGCCCAGCCGCGCGGGTTGGCGACGAAGACCTGCACGGTCTCGGCCTTGAGGTCATGGGCGTAGGACAGCCCCACGGAGTGCAGACCGCCGGCCACCGGAACATGGCCGCCGACGGGATTGCGGGGGAGGGACGACTGCGGGGGGAGGGACGACTGCGCGGAACTCACCCGTTCAGGGTGCCATGGCGCCCGGCCGCCCCCGTCACCGGATGGTGATCGTGATCGTCGACCCCTTGGGCGCCGTCTCCCCGCCGTCCACGGACTGGCTCTTCACCGTGTCGCCGAAGAGCCCGAGGATCCCGCGGTCCTCCTTGACTTTGAAGCCGGCCTGCTCCAGCGCCGACTTCGCGTCGTCCACGCTGTCACCCACCACGTCCGGGACCTCGACCATCTCCGGGCCCTTGGACAGGGTCAGCGTCACCGTGTCGCCGTCGGCGGCCTGGCTGTCCCCGGCCGGCGTCTGCGCGGCGACCTTCCCCTTGTCGAACTCGGAGTTGATCTGCTCGCCGGCGATCGTCACCTTCAGACCGGCCTCCTCCAGCTCGGCCTTGGCGTCGTCCAGGTCGTCACCGGTGACGTCCGGGACGTCGACGGGGGAGCCCTTGCTGACGACCAGGGCGACCGCCGAACCCGCGTGGCGCTCGGTGCCCTTCCCCGGGCTGGAGCGGATCACGAAGCCCTTGATGACGTCGTCGCTGAACTCCTCGGTGACCAGGCCCGGCTCAAGGCCGTCCGTCTTCAGCAGTTCCTTGGCCTTGTCCAGCCGGGAGCCGGTCACGTCCGGCACCTTCACCGTCTCCGGGCCGTCGGAGATGGTGAGCGTCACCGAGTCGTGGTCCCGGATCCGGGTGCCCGGCCCGGGGTCCGTGTTGATGACCCGGCCGCGCTTGACGGTGTCGCTGTAGGCGTGCTTGACCTTGCCGGCCTCCAGACCGGCCTGCGCCAGCCGCTCCCTGGCCTGCGCCTCGGTCTGCGTCAGCACCGCCGGCACCTTGGTGAACTGGCCGGAGTTGATGTACCAGACGCCCACGCCGACGCCGATCACCAGCAGCACGGCCGTGACCAGGGCGAGCAGCCGCGGCCGCACCCCGCGGCGCCGGGGCGGCGGCGGGGGCGGGGCCTCGAAGCGCGAGGTCCGGTGCACGCCGTCGCCGCCCTCGGGCAGGTCGTCCTCGTTGACCGGCAGCAGCCGGGGCACCGTCAGCGCGCGCGGGATCACACTGGTGCGGTCCTCCGCGTTGTCGTGCTCGGCGGAGTGGGCCTGCGGCGGCAGGGCGTCCAGCTGGTCGGCGCTCAGGGCCGCCCGCGCCTCGCGGACCTGCGCGAGCAGCGCCACCGCGTCGTGCGGACGGACGTCCGGGGTGCGGGCCGTCGCCGAGGCGACGAGCTCGTCCAGCTCGTACGCCATTCCCGGCACGGCGGCGGACGGCGGCGGCACGTCCTCGTGGAGGTGCTTGTACAGCACGATCGCCGGGGAGTCCCCGGAGTGCGGCTTCCCGCCCGTGAGCATCTCGTACAGCACGACACCGCAGGCGTACACGTCCGCGCGGGCGTCCGTGGTGCCCTGCTCGATCTGCTCGGGGGCGAGATAGGAGACCGTCCCGAGGACGGCCCCGGTGGTGCTGGTCACGGTGTCCACGGACCGCACGAGACCGAAGTCGGCGACCTTGACCCGCCCGTCGTCCCCTATCAGGACGTTCTCCGGCTTCATGTCGCGGTGCACGAAACCGGCCCGGTGCGCGGCGCCCAGCGCGGCGAGCACCGGCTCCAGGATGTCCAGCGCGGCGCGCGGCTGGAGCGCCCCGCGCTCGCGCAGCACGTCCCGCAGGGTGCAGCCGGCGATGTACTCCATGGCCAGATAGACGTACGACCCGTCGGTGCCCTGGTCGAAGACCTGGACCACATTCGGGTGCGCGAGCCGGGCGACGGACTTCGCCTCCCGGATGAACCGCTCGACGAAGGTGCCGTCGGCCGCGAGCGTCGGATGCATCACCTTGAGCGCGAGGACGCGGTCCAGGCGGGTGTCCACGGCCCGGTAGACCGTGGCCATCCCGCCGACCGCGATCCGCGCGTCGACGCGATAACGGCCGTCGAGCACCTGCCCGACGAGAGGGTCCTGAAGGGTCGTGTCCACGCAGGTGAGTCTACGAGTCACTGCTGACACACCCACCGCTTCCACCCGATCGGGGCGGTACTGCAGCCGACCTGTGACGCGCCGTGCGCGGGAGGGCCGTGGCCGGGTGGGAGATCAAAAAGCGGGCCGCTCGGGATCCAGCACGGCCAGGCCCTCCACCGGAGACGACGCCTCCGCGAAGTGCCGCCGGGGGATCCGCCCCGCCCGCCGCGCCAGCCGCCCCGCCTCCACCGCGTTCCTCATGGCGGCAGCCATCAGGACGGGCTCCTGCGCGCGCGTGACCGCCGAGGCCAGCATCACGCCCGCGCAGCCCAGCTCCATCGCCAGTGCCGCGTCCGACGCCGTCCCGGCGCCGGCGTCCAGGATCACCGGCACCCGCGCGTGCTCGACGATCAGCTGGAAGTTGTGCGGGTTGCGGATGCCGAGCCCGGAACCGATCGGCGAGCCCAGCGGCATGATCGCCGCACAGCCGACGTCCTCCAGCCTGCGGGCGAGCACCGGGTCGTCGTTCGTGTACGGCAGCACGGTGAAGCCGTCGTCGACCAGGGTCTCGGCCGCGTCCAGCAGCTCGATCGGGTCCGGCAGCAGCGTGCGCTCGTCGGCGATGACCTCCAGCTTGATCAGATCGGTGCCCAGCGCCTCACGCGCCAGACGGGCGGTCAGCACGGCCTCGCCGGCGGTGAAACAGCCCGCGGTGTTCGGCAGCACCCGGATGCCGAGCCGCTCCAGGACCGACAGCACGGAGCCCTGGACGGACGGATCCACCCGCCGCATCGCGACCGTCGTCAGCTCCGTGCCGGACGCGACCAGCGCCCGCTCCAGCACCTCCAGGCTCGGCGCGCCGCCGGTGCCCATGATCAGACGGGACGAGAAGGACGTACCACCGAGGACGAAGGGATCGTCGGCCATGGTCAGCCTCCTTGGACGGCGGTCAGGACCTCGACGCGGTCCCCCTCGGAGAGGGGGGTCGAGGACCACTGCGCGCGCGGGACGACGGTTTCGTTGAGGGCGGCGGCCACACCGGAGGGCGCGGCGGTCAGGGACGCGACGAGCGTGCCGAGAGCCGTGCCGGGCTCGATCAGGCGGGGCTCGCCGTTGACGGAGACGGTGACGGGGGCGGGGACGGGGACGCTCATGCGGGCTGCTCCATGCGGCTGAAACGCTTCGGGGTGAAGGGGCGGGCCTCGTCCGGGAGTTCCCCGGTGGTCAGCATCAGCGCCATGGCGTCGCCGGTGACCGGTGTCAGCAGCACGCCGTTGCGGTAGTGCCCGGTGGCCAGCAGCAGTCCGTCCAGCTCGGTCGGGCCGAGCAGCGGCGCGTTGTCCGGGGAGCCGGGGCGCAGTCCCGCGCGCGTCTCCGTCAGCGGCAGCTCGGTGATCCCGGGGACCAGCTCGTGCGCGTCCCGCAGCAGCCCGTACACGCCCCCCGCGGTCACGACGGTGTCCCAGCCCAGCTCCTCGCTGGTGGCGCCCACGACCAGCTCGCCGTTCTCGCGCGGCACGAGATAGACATGGCTGCCGCGCACCATCGCGCGCACGGTCCGGTTGAGGAACGGCGCGTACCGGCGCGGCACGGTCAGCCGCAGCACCTGTCCCTTCACCGGCCGTACGGGCGGCAGCACCTGGTCCGGGACGCCCGGCAGCCGCCCGCTGAGACTGCCCGCGGCCAGGACGACCTGCCCGGCGGTCAGCTCGTCGCCCGCACGCGTCACGACCCCGGCCGCACGGTCCCGTACGACCGTCAGGCGCTCCGCCCAGTCCCGGTGCAGCACCACCCCGGAGCGCTCGCACGCCGTCACCAGCGCCGCGGCCAGCCGGCGCGGGTCGATCTGGTGGTCGCCGTCCACCCGCAGTCCGCCGCGCACCCCCGGCGCGAGCAGGGGCTCCAGGCGCCGGCAGTCCCGGCCCGACAGCCACTCGGAGTCGAGCCCCGACTGCCGTTGCAGAGCGTGCAGTTCGCGCAGATGGGCGCGGTCGTCGGCGTCCAGCGCGACGGCGAGCGTGCCGCACTGGCGATAGCCGAGGTCCTGGCCGGTGAGAGCGGTCAGCTCGGCCGCGAACTCCGGATAGCGGCGGGCCGAGGCGAGGTTGAGGCCGAGCAGGGTCTGCTCGCCGTAGTGCAGTTCGGTGACGGCGGCGAGCATGCCGGCCGCCACCTGGGCGGCCCCGCCGCCCGGCTCGGGGTCCACGACGGTGGTGGTGAGCCCGCGCTGCGCGGCCCGCCACGCCGTGACCAGGCCGATGATTCCGCCCCCGATGACGAGGACGTCGGACGTGCGTGACGACATGGGCGTCCAGCCCCTCCCTTCGCCGGCATGACCCGGATCAGGTTCGTACGGTCGGAGGCCGCCAGCCTCCCTCTCAGCCCGGTGCGTCCGGGCTCCCGCGAGTGCTTTACGTTGGCCACCCTAGCCCGTGCCGTTTTCCTCAGTAAGGGAGCCTTGACCCATGTCCCGCTCGCTCGACGGACTGATCCTCGCCCCGGTCGCGGACCAGGCCCCAGGTCAGGTGGGCACCCGTACCCGCTTCACGTACCACGAGCAGGACGGCGAGATCTGGGCCGAGTACGCGGGCGGCGACGTCGTACGCGGCCACCTGGTGGGTACCCGTGAGGGCGACCGGCTCGACTTCCGGTACGTCCAGCTCAAGATCGACGGGACCACCTCCTCGGGGCACTGTGTGTCGGCCGTGGTCGTCCTGGCGGACGGGCGGGTCCGCCTGGAGGAGAGCTGGGAGTGGGAGTCGCAGACGGGCAGCGGCACGAGCGTTGTGGAGCAGGTCACGGAGCAGGACGGCTGACTGACGAATCGTCAGTTGTCTATGGTGATCAGGTGAGTGAGCAGAGTCGCGAAGAGGGCACGTCACCCGGGCGGCGCGTGGTCGTCGTCGGTGCCGGCATGGCCGGGGTGCAGACCGCCGTCGCGCTGCGCGAGCAGGGCTTCACCGGCACGGTCACGCTGATCGGCGCGGAGCCGCATCAGCCCTACGACCGGCCGCCGCTGTCCAAGGCCGTGCTGCTCGGCAAGGCCGAGGGCTCCGCCTTCGACGTCGACTTCGAGGGCCTCGGCATCGAGCTGTGCCTGGGCCGCGACGCCCTCGGCTTGCGCCCCGCCGACCACGAGCTGGACACCGAGGCCGGCCCGGTGCCGTACGACGTCCTCGTGCTCGCCACCGGCGCGGAACCGATCCGGCTGCCCGGCGCGGAGGGCGTGCCCGGTGTGCATCTGCTGCGCACCCTGGACGACGCCGAGCGGCTGCGGCCCGTACTCGCCCGGCGGCACGACATCGTGGTGGTCGGCGCCGGCTGGATCGGCGCGGAGTTCGCCACGGCCGCGCGCGAGGCGGGCTGCGCGGTGACCGTCGTCGAGGCAGCCGACCGTCCGCTCGCGGGCGCCCTGCCCGCCGAGGTGGCCGCCCCGATGGCCGCCTGGTACGCCGACAGCGGCACCGAGCTGCGCACGCACACGCGCGTGGAGCGCGTCGAGCCCGGCGCGGTCGTCCTCGACGACGGCACCCGGCTGCCCGCCGACGCCGTCGTGGTCGGCATCGGCGCCCGCCCCGCCACCGCCTGGCTGGCCGGCTCCGGCATCGAGCTCGGCGCGTACGGCGAGGTGGTGGCCGACGACCGGCTGCGCACCTCGGTGCCCGACGTCTACGCGGTCGGCGACTGCGCCTCCTTCCCGTCGGCCCGCTACGGCGAGCGGCTGCTGGTCCATCACTGGGACAACGCCCTGCAGGGGCCGCGCACGGTCGCCGCGAACATCCTCGGCGAGCCGACCGGCGAGCCGCCCGCGGTCTACGACCCGGTGCCGTACTTCTGGTCCGAGCAGTTCGGCCGGTTCGTGCAGTACGCGGGGCACCATGCGGCGGCCGACCGGATGATCTGGCGGGGCGACCCGGCCGGGCCGGCCTGGAGCGTCTGCTGGCTGCGCGAGGGCCGCCTGGTCGCCCTGCTGGCCGTGGGCCGCCCCCGCGACCTGGCCCAGGGCAGGCGCCTGATCGAGGCGGGCGCCGCCCTGGACCCGGCCCTGACGGCGGACCCGGCACGGCCCCTGAAGACGGCCACGCTCTAGGACACGCCCTAGGGTCCTCCTCCGTTCCGGATCCGGCCGACGTCCCAGGTGGGCGGGGCTGGCTTCCGGCTGTCAGTGGGAGATGGCAGTCTTGTGGTGTGACCGAGATTGACACCAAGATCGACGCTCTCGTCCCTGCCTGGCTCACCCTTCCCGACATCGCCGAACAGCTCGGCGTCGACGTGACGCGGGTGCGACAGCTGGTCAAGGACGGCCAGCTCATCGCCGTGCGCCGGGGCGAGAACCGCGCACTGCACGTCCCCGCCGCCTTCATCGACGGGGACAAGGTCGTCAAGGGCCTCTCCGGGACCCTGACGCTCCTGCGGGACGACGGCTTCACGGTCGAAGAGATGATCGAGTGGCTCTTCACCCCCGACCCGACCCTGCCCGGCACCCCGGCGCAGGCCCTGAGCGAGAATCGCGGCACGGAGGTGAAGCGGCGCGCCCAGGCGCTCGCCGTCTGAGCCGAACCACCCATCCGTCTGAACTGCCCTGGCGTGCGGCCCCGGCCCACCGCGGCCGCACGCCCTCGCCCCGGGGGGACACCCGCATGCCCGACACCGCCCGCGCCCGGCTCGCCGACGCCCGGCTCTACCTCTGCACCGACGCCCGTCGGAAGCAGGGTGACCTGCGCGCGTTCCTGGACGCGGTCCTCGACAACGGCGTCGACGTCGTCCAGCTGCGCGACAAGAGCCTGGAGGCGGACGAGGAGCTGGGCCTGCTGGAGCTGTTCGCCGACCGGTGCCACGCGTACGGCAAGCTGCTCTCGGTGAACGACCGCGCCGACGTCGCGCACGCGGCCCGCGCCGCGCACCCCACGGGCCCCTCGGTGCTCCACCTCGGCCAGGGCGACCTGCCGGTCCCCGCGGCCCGCGCCATCCTCGGCGACGAGGTGCTGATCGGCCGTTCCACGCACAGCGAGGCGGAGGCCGCCGCGGCCGCCGTCCAGGAGGGCGTCGACTACTTCTGCACCGGCCCCTGCTGGCCCACCCCCACCAAGCCCGGCCGGCCCGCCCCTGGCCTCGACCTGGTCCGGTACGCGGCCTCGCTCGGCACCGACCGCCCCTGGTTCGCCATCGGCGGCATCGACCTGGGCAATCTGGACCAGGTGCTGGAGGCGGGCGCCCGCCGGGTCGTGGTCGTACGGGCGATCACCGAGGCGGAGGACCCCGGCGCAGCGACGCGCGAGCTGGCGAAACGGCTGGCAACGGCCCCTTAGAAGCCGGCAACGGTCCCTTAAGTGCCGGGAACGGGCCCCTCAGGTGTCCGACAACTGTCCGACAGGTGGACAACGACCCGGCAATTCGGGCAAATTTCCGGAGTCCGGTTGGGTGACCGCCCGCCCCTGGCTAACCTGCGAGTATGGCCCTCGGAACCGCATCCACCAGGACGGACCGCGCACGCACCGTGCGCGACATCCTGGCCACCGGCAAGACGACGTACTCGTTCGAGTTCTACGCGCCGAAGACCCCCCAGGGTGAGCGGAGTCTGTGGAACGCGCTCCGCAGGGTCGAGGCGGTGGCCCCCGACTTCGTCTCCGTGACCTACGGCGCCGGCGGATCCACGCGGGCGACCACCGTCAAGGAGACCCAGCAGATCGTCGTCGACACGACGCTCACCCCGGTCGCCCACCTCACCGCGGTCGACCACTCCCTCGCCGAGCTGCGCAACATCATCGGCCAGTACGCCGACGCCGGGATCCGCAACATGCTCGCCGTGCGCGGCGACCCGCCCGGCGACCCCATGGGCGACTGGATCCCGCACCCGCAGGGCCTGACCTACGCCGCCGAACTCGTCCGGCTCATCAAGGAGTCGGGCGACTTCTGCGTGGGCGTCGCCGCCTTCCCCGAGATGCATCCGCGCTCCAGCGACTGGGACACGGACGTCACGCACTTCGTCGACAAGTGCCGGGCCGGCGCCGACTACGCGATCACGCAGATGTTCTTCCAGCCCGAGTCCTACCTGCGGCTGCGCGACCGCGTGGCGGCCGCCGGCTGCGAGACCCCGGTCATCCCCGAGGTCCTGCCGGTGACGAGCGTCCGGATGCTGGAGCGGCTGCCCAAACTCAGCAACGCCCACTTCCCGGCCGAGCTGAAAGAGCGGATCCTCACAGCCAAAGACGATCCGGCCGCTGTACGCTCCATTGGCATCGAATTCGCCACGGAGTTCTGCGCACGGCTGCTGGCCGAGGGAGTGCCCGGACTGCACTTCATTACACTCAACAACTCCACGGCGACGCTGGAAATCTACGAGAACCTGGGCCTGCACCACCCGCCGCAGGCCTAGACCGGTCGCGCGGGCGTACGACACACTGCGTAGCGGCCACTGGGAGAGGGGCGTACATGGGCTGGACGGTCCTCTACATCGCGTTCGGCGTCGTCGCGCTGTGGCTGCTCGGCGAGGTGCTGCTGCAGTACAAGGCGCGCCTGCGCTGGCGGCTGCTGGCGTTCGCCGGCTTCCTCGGCGTCGTCCTGGGCGTGCTGATCCCGTCGGTCGTCGTCATCGGCCTGGGCGCGGCCGCGTTCGCGGTCGGCCAGACCTACGTCACGCTGTCCTTCCGCCGCGGCTTCGCGGAGGGCTGGGCGGTCAAGCGCCCCGACGGCGAGGGTGTCGTCGCCGGGGTCGCCAAGCGCCGCCGCGGCAAGGCGGAGCAGCAGGACCCGACCCTGGAGGTCTCCGACCTGGAGGCCGGCGAGGCGGGCGCCCACGACCACGACGACGAGGGCGCCTACGGCGACGAGAGCCCGGCGTACGCCGCGGACCGGACCGCCTACGACGACTACGACCGCGACGACGTCTTCACCCCCGCCCGCCCCACCTCCGCCGAGACCACCTCTGTCTACGAGCCGCAGCCCATGCCTGACGACACCGGCTCCTACGGCGTGTACAGCGACTCCGCCTACGCCTCGGCCGCCGGCCAGTCCCAGGATCAGTACGCCGCCACGGGCCAGGGCGGCGGCGACCAGGGCTACGGCTACGACGCCTACCAGGGCTACGGCCAGCAGGGCTACGGCTACGACACGTCCGGCGGGCAGCAGCAGTACGCCGCCTACTCCGACCCCTACATCGGCACCCAGACCTACGGCGGCGGCACCTACGACACCGGCTACGGGCAGCAGGGGTACGGCCAGCAGGGCTACGACCAGTACGGCACCGGCGGCTACGGCGAGACCCCGGCCGGCGGCGTCTGGGTCCCGCAGCAGCGCACCACCGACGACCCGCTCAGCGGGGAACTCCCCCCGGAGCAGCAGTACCCCTACCCCGGGGACGGGCAGCAGGGGCACAGCGGGATCGACGAGCAGTACCGTTTCTGAAGCGGTCGCGTCGGCGCCGTCGCCGTCCCAAGCGGCGCGGCGCACCGTCGGCGGGGCTCACTGGGAGCCCCGGAAGTCCGGCCCCTCCACGATCAGCCCGGCGACCAGCGCCCCCGACATCCCGGCGTGCGGAAGACCGCCGCCGGGATGCGCCCAGCCACCCACCCGGTACAGCCCCGGCAGCGGGGTCGCGTTGGCCGGGTGCAGGAAGCGGCCCTCGCCGGCGGCCAGCGCGGGGGCCGGCACGGCGCCGAACGAGGCGCCGGTCTCGGCCTCGGTGTGCTCGGGCGTACGCACCTCACGCCACATCAGTCGCTCGCGCAGCCCCGGCACGGCCGCCTCCGCGGCCGCCACCATGAGGTCCGCGAACCGGTCGTCGGTCGCGTCGACACCCCAGTCGGCCCGCGTCGGCACCGTGGCGGACAGCACCACCGACTCGAAGTCCCCCTCGGGGTGCAGCGCGGGATCACCCGGCCGCAGCACCGTCACGGTGGGACGCGCCGGCTCACCGCGCGCGGAGTCGAGGAAGTCCAACTCGGCGGCGCGGTCCGGGGAGTGCACCACCGTGCGATGGACCGCACCGGCCTCACGCGCGCCGCGCAGCGCCAGCAGCACCGTGAACCTCCCCGGCCGGTCCGCCTCCGGACCGGGCCGCACCGCACCCTCGCCGTACAGCGGATGCTCCGTCAGACCGGCGAGCCGGGCCGGGTCCACGCCCGCCACGACATGGTCCGCCTCCGCCACACCGCCGTCGGCGAACTCGACCCCCGCCGCCCGGCCGTCCTTCTCCAGCACCCCGGTGACCTCGGTCTCGAAGACGAACTCGACGCGGCGGGCCAGACACCGCTCGTACACCGCGCGGGCCAACTCCCGTATCCCGCCGCGCACATACCAGACACCGAAGGCGTGCTCCATGTACGGCAGCACGGCCGCGCTCGCCGGGGTGACGCGCGGGTCCAGGCCGTACGCGAGGGCGTGGCTCTCCAGCAGGGCCGCGAGGCGGGCGTCGCGCAGCTCCCAGGCGCCGACCTCGGCGAGCGTGCCGGCCCGGCGGGTGCGCAGCAGCTTCTTGTGCGGTACCGCCGGATACGGCTCACGGCCGGCCAGCACCGACCAGTTGGGCCACAGGGGCTCCTCCAGGAGGGGCCGGCGCGTGCGGTCCCACGCCTCGCGGGCCCGGACCAGGAAGTCGCCCCAGCGCCCGCCGGCGCCCGCTCCGAGCGCCTCGTCCAGGGCCGAGACGACGCCCGCGCGTGAGGCGTTGGGCAGCGACACCGCGGTGCCGTCCGCGAAGACGTGCCGTGAGGACGGGTCGACCTGGACCAGCTCGACAAGGCGCTCCAGGGGCTCCTTGCCGGTCTTGAGGAACAGGTCGCGGTAGACCGCGGGCAGGGGCAGCAGCCCCGGCCCGGTGTCGAAGCGGAAGCCGTCCCGCTCGACCCGGCGCACCGCTCCGCCGTACGTCCCCGTCCGCTCGTACACCACCACCCGGTGGCCCGCGACGGCCAGCCGGGCGGCGCCCGCCATCGCGCCCATCCCGGCGCCGATCACCGCAATCCGTGCCATGCCAGGGACTTTATCGGCCACCGCCGACAATCCCGCCGCGGGCCCCTGACCAGCGGCGACACGCGGGGCGGGGCGGCCGGCGGGAGTACGGGCGCGGACGTGCTCGTGACCAGTCGGCGCAGGTGCCGGCTGGGCGCGCGTGCGCAGGGCTGAGTATCCGTACCTAGGTGCCGAGATGAGTAGCCGCGCGGATGGGTCCCGACCTGCGCGAACGGGAGAGTGGAGGCACGGAAAGGGGCTCGGCTCCGGCACCGCCGACACGGGGCGGCGGAACGGGGCCGGCCCTCGACCGCTCCTTCCGCCGACTCCGTCGGCGGGAGCGAGGCAACGGGGGTGCGAGGGGAACGACCGAACGGGGGAATCGGGGGAACGGGGAAATCAGGGGGAAATCGGGGGAACGGGGAAAACGGGGGGAGCACGAGGAAGCGCCGGTGCGCGGTGGTCCGTGGGGGACGTGACCGCGACGTACCGGCGCTTTCGTGCGTGCGTGTGTGTGCGTGCCGCCGTCGGCTGACGTGGCGGTCAGGGTCTGCCGCTCACCCGTCCCTGAAGCAGCCGCGACAGCGCCGCGTGCACGTCGTCCAGGGAGCGCTCCGGCTGGAACGCCTGCCAGTCCAGGGCGGCCACCAGCACCATGCCGACCAGCGCCGCCGCCGTCAGCGGCACATCGATCTCCTCGCTGAACTCGCCGCCCTCGATGCCCTCCCGCAGAACGCCCTCGACGACGGCCACCGCCTCCTGGCGGACCACCATCAGCGTCGACTGCCAGGCCCGGTTGGTGCGCCACAGCTCCGCCACGTACAGCTGGGTGAAGGCCGGGTAGCGGTCGATGAAGACCAGCCCCGCGCGGACCATCGCGTCCAGGGCGTCCACCTTGGAGCCGCCCGCGCGCGCGGTCCGCTCCGCCGCCTCCCGGAGCGAGGCGGTCAGCAGGCCCACGCCGTGCCGCAGCAGTTCCTCGAAGAGGACCGACTTGCTCGCGAAGTTGTAGTAGACCGTGCCCTTCGCGACGCCGGCCCGCTCGGCGATCTCGTCCACCGTGGTGGCGGAGAAGCCCTGCTCGGCGATGAGCGTGACGGCCGCCTCGTAGAGCTTCTGCCGGGTGGCCTCGCGGCGGGTGCGGCCGCCCGACGTGGTGCTGCTTTCCATGCCCCTGATTGTCACAGGAACCGGGCCCGCCGATGGCCGCGCCCTCACAGGCTCAGCTCCGGGTGCAGCCGGTCCAGGGTCCACACCTGGCGGCGGCGGGCCGACAGCGCGGTCAGCGCGAGGGCGCCCGCGGTGAAGAGGACGAGCACCACGCACGCGTGCCCGACCGGTTCCAGACCCCCGCCCGTGATGAGCCTGCGCAGTGCCTGCACGACGTAACTCATCGGCAGGAAGCCGTGGATGGCGTTGAAGAACCCGGGGCTGGTCTGCACGGGGTAGGTGCCGCCCGCCGACGTCAGCTGGAGCATCAGCAGGGCCAGCACGAGGATCCGGCCGGCCGCCCCGAAGCGCGCGTTGAGCCACTGCACCAGCGCCGCGAAGCACGCCGCCACCAGGAACAGGAAGCCGACCGTTCCCGCCGCGCGGGCCATCCGCAGACCGATCGCCCAGTGCAGTACGGCCATCAGCGCGGCCGTCTGGAGCACGCCGATCACCACGACGGGCAGCCAGCCCGCCAGCGCGATCCGCCAGGCCGGGGCGCCCGCGGCGAGCGCCCGCCGGTTCATCGGCGGGATCAGCATGTACGCCACCATCGCGCCCACCCACAGGGACAGCGGGATGAAGTACGGGGCGAAACCGGTGCCGTAGTTGGGCGCCTTGTGCAGGGCCTGGGACACGAGCTTCACCGGGTCGGCCATGACGGCGGTGTGCGCGTCGCGGTCCTTCTCGTCGTAGTCGGGGATCCGTCCGGCGCCCTCGTGCAGTCCGTCGGCCAGCCGGGTCGAGCCGCCGACGAGCTTGAACATGCCGCCGTTGAGTGTGGTGGCGCCCGTCTCCAGCTTGCCGACGCCCGCGTCCAGGGCGACCGCGCCCGTGCCGGCCGTGCCGAGCCCGGTGTGCAGCTTGCGCGCGCCCTCGGCGACCTTGCCGGCGCCGGAGTTCAGGTCGTTGACCTTCCGGACCGCGTCGTCGAGGTCCTCGGTGAGGTGCGGGGCGCGGTCGGCGAGGGCCTTTGCCTGCCGCTGGAGCGTGGCCAGGTTCGCCTTGAGCGTCTTCAGGTCGCCGTTCTGGTCGGCGATCAGGGTGTTGAGGTCGTCGGCGACGGTCGCCACATCGGCGGCCGCGTCCTGGGCCTTGCTCAGGTCGGCGCAGGCCGCGTCGGGCAGCAGTGCCGTCGTGCAGTGCGTCCGGTAGTAGGCGCTGAGCAGGTCGGCCGCCGTGTGGGCGCGCTGTGCGGCGCCCGGGGCCCGCGCCACCAGGGTGTCGAGATGGTCCTGGATCGCGCCGGCGGTGTCGGCGACGAGCCGGGCGGTGTCCCCGATGGTCTGTTCGTTCTTCGCCAGGAAGGGCCGCACCGTCCCGGCGACCCCGTTGACCCGGTCGGCCAGGGTCTGGGTGCCCGTCGCGACCCGCGCCGCACCGGACTCCAGATCGCCGGCGCCCTGGTTGAGCCTGGTCAGGCCGGCGGACAGGTCCGAGCTGCCGTTCTTGGCGGTGGTCAGCCCGTCGGCCAGGTCCTTGGAGCCCTGCTCGGCCTTTCCGAGGCCGCCCTTGAGGTCGTCGGCCCCGTTCGCCGCCTTCTCGGTCGCGCCGTGGATGTCGGAGAACGAGATGAAGATCTTGTCCAGGAAGGACCGCGACGCCTTGGTGGACGCGGCCGTGCGCACCTCGCTGAAGACCGTCCGGGAGATCTGGCCGACGATGTAGTTGTTCGCGTCGTTCGTCCGCACCTGGAGCGCGCCGGTCTCGGGGGAGTCGCCCGCGCTGGAGGCGATGCGCTCGCTGAAGTCGGCCGGCATGGTCAGCGACAGGTAGTACGTGCCCTTCTCCACGCCCGCGCGTGCCTCGGCGTCGCTCACCTCGTGCCAGTCGAAGACCTCGCTCTCGCGCAGCCCCGCGGTGATGTCGTCCCCGGCGACGATGCGCTTGCCGCCGGCGGTCGCGCCCTTGTCGTCGTTCACCAGGGCGACGGGGATGCGGGCCAGACGGCCGTAGGGGTCCCAGAAGGACCACAGGTACAGGGCGCCGTACAGCAGGGGCAGCAGCAGAAGGGCGACCAGCGCGGCCCGCGGCAGCCGCCCCCGCCCGAACCGCCGCAGCTCAAGAACGGCCAGTCGAGGCGAGCGCATCGGAGGTCTCCGTCTCTTCGTCGGGGCGGGCGGGGGTGTGGTCGGCGTCGGCGGTGCTGTCGGCGGGGCCGGGGTCCGGGTCGGTGGCGTCGGCTTCCGTGCCGGGGGCGGTGGCGTCGGCCTCTGTGCCGGGCTCCGAGGTGGTGGCGTCGGCTTCCGTGCCGGGATCCGGGGTGGCAGCGTCGTCCTCGGCTTCCCTGCCCGCGTCCCGCTCGCCGCCGCCGGCCCGCGTGCCGGTGTCCGCGTCGCCGTCCCCCGTCGGCACCACGACCGCCCCCTCGGGCGCCTCGCTGCACACCGCCACCACCGTCGTCCCGTTCTCGGCCAGCGACCTGAGCAGGGCCCACACCTCCGCCCGTTCGGCGTCCGCGAGCTTCAGGTCGGTGTCGTCGACGCCGAGCAGGCGCGGCCGGCCGATGAGGGCGAGCGCGACGGACAGCCGCAGCGCCTCCAGGCGTTCCAGATCGCGTACGGCGGTGCGCGAGCCCTTGGGAAGGGACTCCCGGTCGAGTCCGGCGGCGGCCAGAGCGGCGTCGATGCGCAGCGCGGCGTCCAGCGCCCGGTTGCGCCGCGGTCGCAGCAGCCCCCGTACGGAGTCGCCGAACCGCCGCTGGAGCAGCGCCCGTTCGCGCAGGTGCTCACCGACGGTCAGGGCGGGATCGAGGTCGGTCACGCCGGGGACGTGGGCGAGGGCGGCCGAGCGGCGCAGGGCTGCCATCCGGCGCGGCAGCGCGAGGCCGCCCACCACGGCCGTGCCCTCCGTCGGCCGCATCCGCCCCGTGAGCGCGAGCAGCAGACACGTACGGCCGGAGCCGGACGGCCCCTGGACGGCCACGAGCGAGCCCGGCTCCGCCGCGAAGGTGACACCCCGGAAGGCCCAGCCGCGCGGGCCCTTCAGCCCCAGCCCGCGGGCCTCGATCGCGAGACCCTGGGTACCCGTCGAGAACTCGTAGCTCCCGGCCGCCGAGAACCCCTGGCTGTCGATTGCGGACCCGTGCGGCCCGTCGTCCGTCGCCTCCACCATCCGGTGCCCCCTGACACATCGGCCTGCTTTTGAACTGACTGGTCAGTGCAAAAATAGCCCGAACCTTCCTTCGAAGCAAAAGCGCAGGTCAGAACGGATTGTCAGTGGCATACCGCACGATGGGCACATACGGCACCCCGAGTGCCGTCACCCAGACGACAGGAGGTTCGTCATGGCCAGCTACCCCGCAGCCGCCGCCCGCCGGCGCCGCGCCACCGGCCCTGCCCCCTCACTGACCGGCCCGGCGAGCGATGTGCACCCCGTGCTCCGCCGGGCCACGGCCCCGCCCGCCGCCCTCGACCTGCTCACCCAGGCCCGCGCCGCACTGGACGAGGCCGCCGTCCTCGACACGCCCAACGAGCGGTATGCCACCGCCCACCTCGCCGCCCTGCGCACCGCCGCCGCCGTGCTCGCCGCCCGGGGACGCCCGGAGACCACCCCCAGGCGCCGCGCACGCATCAGGAGCGCCTGGGAAGTGCTCCCCGAGATCGCGCCCGAACTGACCGAGTGGAGCGCGCTGTTCGCCTCCGGCGCCCTCCGCCGCGCCCGCGCCGAGGCCGGCATCGCGGGCGCGGCGAGCCGCCGGGACGCCGACGACCTGGTCCGCGACGTGGCGATGTTCATCCGCCTCGTCGAGCGCATGCTCGTCCTCCAGCCGGTCCTGCCCCAGCCCCGCCAGGACGGCGACGGACGGGACACCCCCACCCCCGCCCCCACCCCGTCCGAGGACATGCCGGACGCGGGGTGACCGGGGAGAACCGGGGGCGTTCGGGGAACTGCCCGGTGGGGGAACCGAAGTGACCGGGGGCGGTGCCCGAGGCAATAGGGTGGAGACGCCTGAAGCCTTCCCTCTCCCGCAGGCCGGGCGGGGAGGCAGCCCGTTCGCTCCGCCGTGCCAGAGGCGGTGCCGCGCCGAGGAGTCAACTGCCGTGTCGGACCCCCACCGCCCCCGCGCCGCTCTCCGTACCGCCGTGGTCTGGGAGGTCCTCCAGGACGCCCTCGACCGCCGGGTCAAGGCCACGGGCCGGGAGTCCCTGGACGTCCTCGACACCGGGGGCGGCAGCGGCAAGTTCGCGGTGCCCGTGGCCCGCCTCGGCCACCGCGTCACCGTCGTCGACCCCAGCCCCAACGCGCTGTTCGCCCTGGAGCGCCGCGCCGCCGAGGCCGGCGTCGCCGACAGGGTGCGCGGTGTGCAGGGCGACGCCCACGGCCTGTTCGACGTCGTCGAGCGAGGCGGCTACGACGCCGTGCTGTGCCACGGCGTCCTGGAGTACGTCGACGACCCCGCCGAGGGCGTCCGCAACGCGGTGGCGGCGCTGCGCTCCGAGGGCGTCCTCAGCCTGCTCGCCGCCGGCCTCGGCGGAGCCGTGCTCGCGCGCGCCCTCGCCGGCCACTTCAAGGAGGCCAAGCAGGCCCTGGAGGACCCCGACGGCCGATGGGGCACGGGTGACCCGATGCCGCGCCGCTTCACCGCCGAGCAGCTCACCGGGCTGGTCGAGGGCGCGGGGCTGCGGGTGGGTGCCGTGCACGGCGTGCGGATCTTCGCCGACCTCGTCCCGGGCGTCCTCGTGGACACCGAGCCGGGCGCCCTGGACGCCCTGCTGAAGCTGGAGGAGGCGGCGGCCGAGCTCCCCGCCTTCCACGCGGTGGCCACGCAGCTCCATGTGCTCGGTGAGACACAAGGGGCCGAAGAGGTCTAGGCGCCTTCCGGGGTACCTGTGGGGGAGCCGCTGATCAGCGGCTCCCCCGTGCATGGAGTACGCCACAGGCCCCCCGTTCGGGCGGTGTGCGCCGTATGATCGAGGGAGACCGCCCCGGCATGACGGGCCGGTCGCTGGGGAATGGAAGCCTCAGCGAGCCGGGTCGCCCATGGCGGGTCCCGGTTGCCAATTGGCGTAGAGGGGCGGGTTTCACGGGGGCGATTCCCTGCCTATCCTGAAGGGACCCCCCGGGTCGCCCCGGCGACTGCACGATGAGGAGGACTCCGTGCCGCTCTCGGAGCACGAGCAGCGCATGCTCGAGCAGATGGAGCGAGCGCTGTACGCCGAAGATCCCAAGTTCGCGTCGGCGCTTGAGGGAAGCGGGCTGCGTACGTACACCCGGCGGCGGGTCTACCAGGCGGTCGCGGGCTTCCTCGTAGGTATCGCGCTCCTCATGGCCGGTATGGTCGCCAAGCAGGTCTGGCTCAGTGTGGTGGGTTTCCTCGTCATGCTGGGCTGTGCGGTTCTCGCCGTGACCGGCTGGCGCAAGGCCCCCAAGCCGGGCGAACAGCCCGCCGGTGGCCCCCACGCTCGCGGACAGGCTCGGCCGAAGCGCTCCATGATGGACCGCATCGAGCAGCGCTGGCAGCGCCGCCGCGACGAACAGGGCCATTGACCACGCCCCCCATCTCCTGAGCTGACGACGGGGGTGGCCACCCGACCCGGGTGGCCACCCCCGTCGCGCATGCGCGCCCAGGGACACGGACCCGCTCGGGCGATCACCGGTCGGCACCCCCACGCCCAAGCCACAGCGGCCCCCTGCTCCGGGACGAACCCGGCGCAGGGGGCCGCTGCCCAGCTGCTTTCAGCCACTCTCAGCCACGGAGCCGCCGGCCCCGCAGCCCCGCTCAGCCGCTCGGCTGGTCGCCCGACTGTCTGCTGGTCAGGGCCGTCCAGCGGGTCGCCCAGCTCGCCTTTGCGGCGGTCCAGCGGTCGGACAGATCCCAGAGGGCCCTGATCGCCGATCGGGGCGCCAGCACCGCCCGGACGCGGGTCCGGCGGCCGGCCCGGGAGCGCAGGGCCGCACGCACGGTGCGCACGTCCTCCGGCAGCCCGCCCACCGCGCGCGGATGGGGAGCGAACAGGACCTGCTCCACCGCACCGGCGACCCGGTGCACCGCGTCGGCCGCCGACCCGTCGAGCTCCCCGATGCGGGCGATCCGCTCGGCCGCCCGGCGCGGGGTGAGCGCGTCGTCCGGCGGGATGCCGTAGTCCCAGGCCGTGTCGATGAGCTCTCGCCACACCGCCAGCACATGGCCCGCGGCCGCCTCGCCGACCATCCGCGACGACGGCTCGGGCACCATCGGCGGACCGCTCCCGTCCGTCGGCGCCTCACCCCGGCGTCCCGCGGGCACCCGGGGTGCCGCGGCCGAGGAGTGCTGCGACGAGGCCAGCCGCACCGAACGCCGTCTCATCCGCCACACCATCGGCAGCAGCGGCAGCACCACCGCCGCGAGGCCGACCGCGCTCCAGCCGGCGAGCTGGTACCAGGGCGGGCCGTCGCCGCCCTTGGCCTCCGGGCCCAGCGGCAGCATGTTGCTGCAGCCTTCCTTGCGGTCCAGACCCGAGCAGCTGGAGCTCGCCGACGGCGCGGCCGACGGCGCGGCGGTCGCCGAGCGCGAGGCCTGCGGCTGGTTCGGGACGCTGTTGCCCGGGGAGTCCGGCAGCGTGTACGTCGGAGTGGTGCCCCGGGTCGGAGTCGGCTCGAAGCGGGTCCAGCCCACGCCCTCGAAGTACAGCTCGGGCCACGCGTGCGCGTCCTTCAGGCTCACCGCGACCGTGCCGTCCGCCTGCGGAGAGCCCGGCGCGAAGCCGACCGCGACCCGGGCCGGTATGCCCAGGGTGCGGGCCATCGCCGCCATCGAGAACGAGAAATGGACGCAGAAGCCCTGCTTGTCGCGCAGGAAGTTGGCGATCGCGTCCGGGCCGTTGCCCACTTCCACCTGGGTGTCGTACTGGAAGCCGCCCGTCACCGCGAAGTAGTCCTGGAGGGCGACCGCCTTGGCGTAGTCGCTGGTGGCGTCCTTGGTGATCTCGCGGGCCGTGCGGGACACGACCGCCGGCAGCGAGTCCGGCACGCGCGTGTAGTCGGAGCGCACCGACTTGGGCGCCTGCGGTGCCGCCGCCAGCTGCTGCGCCGTCGGCTGCACCTCCAGACTGCGCACCTCGTACGTCTTGCCGCGGGTGGTCTGCCGGTGGTCGCCGACGAGGGTCATGCCGACCGGTTCGTACCGCCAGTTGCCGTCGACGTTCACGCCGCTGGGCGGATACGGCATGGGCAGCCAGTCCTGGGCGTACCAGTCGGCGGCGCGGACGCGGGTGGTGATCTCCGTGCGCTTGATGTCCGCGCCCAGGCCGGGCGGGGTGGGCAGCTCGTCGGGGACGGCGACGATGTGCCGTTTGGACGGCTTCCAGGTGGTGCCGTCGAAGTCGTCCAGGGAGACGATCCGCAGATACAGGTCGGAGAGGTCGCCGCTGGTGGTGCGCAGGGTCAGGACCGTGCGGTCCTCGTCCACGTTGAGGCTGTCGCGCAGGGAGACCAGCGGGTTGACCGCGGAGATCGTGCCCCCGCCGCCGCTGCCCGAGCCGACGCCCGTACCCGTGCCGTCCAGCAGGCCGCCCGTGATCGCGGGCAGCGGCAGCAGCGGCACCGCGAGGGCGACGCCCAGCGCGACCGCGCCGATGCGCCGGCCGGTGCGCACGGGGGCCACCGGCCCCTCGGGCCCGCCCGGCACGCGCGCGGGGCCGCCGAAGACCCGGCCCCACTGCGAGAGCCGCTCGCGCCCCTCGGCCAGCAGCAGCAACAGATAGCCGGCCGCCGCGGCCAGGAACCACAGCCAGTCCCAGTCGCCCTCGGACAGGCCCGCCGCGACCGAGTACAGCGCGAGGAGCGGCAGACCGGCCGGCGCGGCGTTGCGGAAGGTCACCGCGATGGTGTCCACGGCCAGGCCGATCACCAGCACGCCGCCGACCAGCATCAGCCGGATGCCGGGCGTCATCGGGGCCGGGATGGCGTACCGCTCCACGTCGGTGCTGCCCGCCTGGAGCAGGTCGCCGAAGTGCCGCACGGCGTCGGGGCCGGGGATCAGCCCGGCGAGCGCGTACTCCCTGGCGAAGAGCAGGGTGAGCAGCAGCAGCGTGACCAGGGCCTGCGCGGCCACCGTCAGCGGGCGGGCCAGGGGCACCCGCCGGGCCGCCGCGCCCACCCCGGACTGGACGGCGAGCAGGAAGGCCACCTGCGGGAACCAGCTGTCGGGGTCGACGAGGGGCAGCAGCGCGGTGGACGCCAGCAGCGTGGCCAGCGCGGAGCACAGGGTCAGTCGCGCCCGTCCGCTGATCATCTCGCCTCCCCTCGGCTCGTCCCGCCCGCCGTGACGACACCGGTGCGCTCCCGGTCCGCCTGGCGCCACAACTCGGCCAGCGAAGCGCCCCGCGGCACGCTCAGGGCCGTCCAGCCCGCCTCGCGCAGCATCCGCAGCCGCTCCTCCTGCCTGTTCATCGGATCGGGCAGGCCGTTCGGTTCACGCCCCCAGGTGTCGCCGTCGAGCAGGAAGGCGACCGCGCCCCCGCTGCGTCGGCGCATCTTGGCCGCGATCGTGGCCTGGCCCTCGTCGAGGTGGCCGAAGAAGGCCACCAGCAGCCCCTCGTTGCCGCCGCGCAGCACGTCGTAGGCCCGCGACAGGCTCGCTCCGTCGGAGTGGTCGATCACCGCGAGGGTGTCCATCATCAGCCCGGCCGCGTCGGCCGACTCCTGGGTGGATCCGGCGAAGCCGTCGGAGCCCTCGCCGGGCACCGAGCTGCCGGTGTCCGTCAGCAGCCGCACCGAGAAGCCCCGCTCCAGCATGTGCACCAGCGCCGACGCGCAGCCGGCGACGGCCCACTCGAAGGCCGAGTCGGGGCCTGCGCCGTGGTAGGCGATGCCCCGGGTGTCGAGGAGGACCGTGCAGCGGGAGCGCTGCGGCTGTTCCTCGCGGCGCACCATCAGCTCGCCGTAGCGGGCGGTGGAGCGCCAGTGGACGCGGCGCAGGTCGTCGCCGTAGCGGTAGCCGCGCGGGATCACGTCGTCCTCGCCGGCCAGGGCGAGCGAGCGCTGCCGCCCGTCGCCGTAGCCCTTGGCCTCGCCGCTGAACCGGACCGGCGGCAGCGGCTCCACCTTCGGGATCACGGTCAGGGTGTCGTAGGTCGAGAAGGACCGGGTCAGCTCGCACATGCCGAACGGGTCGGTCAGCCGCAGCTGGAGCGGGCCCAGCGGGTAGCGGCCGCGCAGGTCGGAGCGGACCCGGTAGGACACCTCGCGCCGGCCGCCCGCCTCGACCCGGTCCAGGACGAAGCGGGGGCGCGGGCCGAGGACGTAGGGGACCCGGTCCTGGAGCATCAGCAGGCCGGTGGGCAGCCGGGAGACGTTGTCCATCCGCAGATGGACGCGGGCCTCGGAGGTGGCGGGCACGCGCGCGGGGGAGAGCCGGCGGCTGCCGGCCACCCGGTAGCGGGTGCGGTAGAGGACGGCCGCGCAGATCAGCGGCAGCACGGCCAGCAGCAGCCCGACCCTCAGCAGGTCGGGCTGGCCGAGGACGTACGCGCAGATCGCGGCCGCTATGCCGGCGGCCAGGAAGGAGCGGCCGCGGGTGGTGAGCCCGGCCAGGGCCGTGCGCGGCCCGCTCCGTTCGTCCCGCTCGCTTCGGCCGGGCTCCGGGGGAGCGGCCGCGGCCGTGGTCATCCGAGCCTCCGGGGCGGCTGCTGGCCGAAGCCCCGGGCGTCCGGCAGGCCGTAGCCGCGCTGCTGGGGGCCGGCGGGCACGGGGGTGCGCTGGAGGATCTCCTCGACGACCTGCTCGGCGGTGCGGCGGTTGAGCTGGGCCTGTGCGGTGGGCAGCAGGCGGTGGGCGAGGACGGGCACGGCGAGCTGCTGGATGTCGTCCGGCAGCGCGTAGTCCCGTCCGCCGAGGGCCGCGGACGCCTTCGCCGCGCGCAGCAGGTGCAGGGTCGCGCGCGGGGAGGCGCCGAGTCTGAGGTCGGGGTGGGTGCGGGTGGCGCCGACCAGGTCGACCGCGTAGCGGCGGACCGTTTCAGCGACGTGCACTCCGCGCACCGCGTCGATGAGCTTCACGATCTCATGGGCGTGGGCGACCGGCTGGAGGTCGTCCAGCGGGTTCACCCCGCCGTGCACGTCCAGCATCTGCAGCTCGGCTTCGGCGCTCGGGTAGCCGATCGAGACGCGGGCCATGAAGCGGTCGCGCTGGGCCTCGGGCAGCGGGTAGGTGCCCTCCATCTCGACCGGGTTCTGCGTGGCGACGACCATGAACGGGCTGGGCAGCTCGTAGGACTGGCCGTCGGTGGTGACCTGGCGTTCCTCCATGGACTCCAGGAGCGCCGACTGGGTCTTCGGCGAGGCGCGGTTGATCTCGTCGCCGATGACGATCTGGGCGAAGATCGCGCCCGGTTTGAACTCGAAGTCCCGCCGCTGCTGGTCCCAGATGGACACGCCGGTGATGTCCGACGGCAGCAGGTCGGGGGTGAATTGGATGCGCCGCACCGAGCAGTCGATGGACCGCGCCAGCGCCTTGGCGAGCATCGTCTTGCCCACGCCGGGGACATCCTCGATCAGAAGATGTCCCTCGGCGAGCAGCACTGTCAGCGAAAGCCGTACGACCTCGGGCTTGCCCTCGATCACTCCCTCCACCGAACTGCGGACTCGCTCCACAGTGGCAGTCAGATCTGTAAGGCTCGCTCGCTCGTCATAGGTCGTCACCGGCCCTCCTCGGCCCGTTCTTGCTTCCGGGCCGACGCTCTACGCTGCGGACCGGCCCACCCCGGATCACGGTCACCGCGCGGAAATGGTTCCGCGTGGCGCCTCACCCGCATTCTTGCTGCCGTTACCGTTTCGTGTCACTCGACTGTGGACAACTGCCTGCGATATGTCCGGTTCTTCGGCTTTTAACCGTACTGGTGACAGGTGTTCGACAGCATGCCGCAGGTGCGGGGCGGCCGGTCAGGCGGGGTCGATCTCGCGGAGCAGGCCGGTCCTCACGTCGAAGACGAAGCCCCGGACGTCCTCCTTGTGCAGCAGGAACGGCGAGGTCCGCACGCGCTGCATGGACTGCCGCACGTCCTGGTCGACGTCCCGGAACGCCTCCACGGCCCACGGCGGGCGCTGGCCGACCTCGTCCTCCAGCTCGTGCCGGAAGTCCTCGGTGAGGCTCTCCAGGCCGCAGCCGGTGTGGTGGATCAGCACCACGCTGCGCGTGCCCAGGGCACGCTGGCTGATGGTGAGGGAGCGGATGACGTCGTCGGTGACGACGCCTCCCGCGTTGCGGATGGTGTGGCAGTCGCCGAGCTCCAGGCCGAGCGCGGCGTGCAGGTCGAGGCGGGCGTCCATGCAGGCCACGACGGCGACCTTGAGAACAGGCCGGGCGTCCATGCCGGGATCGGTGAAGGCGGCGGCGTACCGCTCGTTCGCCTCGATGAGGCGGTCGGTGACGGTGCCGGTCGGGGCGTGCTGGGCACCCTGGTCGGCGGGTACCGATGCGGAAGTCGTCATACCTATGACCGTACTGGTCGCTTCCGGCCACGTCTCGGTGTGAGAGCGGGAAAAGAGCGTCATCACGGTCCTCTTGTGAGGTAACGCACACCCGCGCCCGCCCTGGTCCGCGACGCGCAGGCCGGTTGATTGACCGCGAGACACCGTGGACTAAAGTGACGCGAAGCGGGAGGCGAGCTGCTCCCTGCTGGACGTGAAATCCCCAGGAGACACCGGCCGCGGTGCCGGAATCTCCCCGCGGGCGGGGACCCGGCGGTGCGGGCCCGCCGGATCTGAGAGGGCCCCTTGAGCCAGAGTCGACATGTCCCGGTGATGCTCCAGCGGTGCCTGGACCTGTTGGCCCCCGCGCTCCAGGAGCCCGGCGCCGTCGTCGTCGACTGCACCCTCGGGCTCGGCGGCCACAGCGAGGCCCTGCTCCAGCGCTTCCCCGAGGCCCGGCTCGTCGCCCTCGACCGCGACAAGGAGGCCCTGCGCCTGTCCGGCGAGCGCCTCGCGCCCTACGGTGAGCGCGCCACCCTGGTGCACGCCGTCTACGACGAGCTGCCCGCCGTGCTGGAACGCCTCGGCATCGCGCGCGTGCAGGGCGTCCTCTTCGACCTCGGCGTCTCCTCCATGCAGCTCGACGAGGCCGACCGAGGCTTCGCCTACGCCCAGGACGCCCCGCTCGACATGCGCATGGACCAGACGACCGGCATCAGCGCCGCCGAGGTCCTCAACACCTACCCGGCCGGCGAGCTGGTGCGCATCCTGCGCGCGTACGGCGAGGAGAAGCAGGCCAAGCGGATCGTCGCCGCCATCGTTCGCGAGCGCGCGAAGGAGCCGTTCAGCAACAGCGCCCGTCTCGTCGACCTGATCCGGGACGCCCTGCCGCAGGCCGCCAAGCGCACCGGCGGCAACCCGGCCAAGCGGACCTTCCAGGCCCTGCGCATCGAGGTCAACGGCGAGCTGTCCGTCCTGGAGCGGGCGATCCCGGCGGCCGTGAAGGCGCTCGCCGTGGGCGGACGGATCGCGGTGCTGTCGTACCACTCGCTGGAGGACCGGCTGGTCAAGCAGGTGTTCGCGGCCGGCGCCGCCACCACCGCCCCGCCCGGGCTGCCCGTCGTCCCCGAGCGTTACCAGCCCCGGCTCAAGCTGCTCACGCGCGGTGCCGAACTTCCCACCGAGGAAGAGATCGCCGAGAACCGGCGGGCCGCCCCGGCGCGCTTCCGGGGCGCCGAGCGCATCAGGGAGGACGTTGAGTGAGGGGCCGTGATGGCGGGCGCACGCGTCGGACAGGGGGAGCGTGAGTGAGCAGGACACCCGAACTCAAGGGCCGGGCCGCCCGGCTCGCCCGCCTCATTCCCACGGGGACCCCGCGCCAGGCCGCCCGTACCCCGTTCGTCCTGCTCGTCGTGCTCCTCCTCGGCGGCGGCCTCATCGGTCTGCTGGTGCTCAACTCGGCACTGAGCGAGGGCGCCTTCAAGATGGACGACCTCAAGCGCGACACCAAGAACCTCACCGACGAGCAGCAGGCGCTCCAGCGGGACATCGACTCCTACTCCGCCCCCGACGCCCTCCAGCGCCGGGCCCGCGAGCTCGGCATGGTGCCCGGCGGCGATCCCGCCTTCCTCGACCCCGACGGCACCGTCAAGGGCGCCCCCTCGCCCGCCGCGCGGTCGACCGCCCCCGACGCCGCCGCCGTACGCCCGCCGGAGGCCATCACCCTCGGGCAGCCGGCCGCCACGCCCGCACCGGGAACGACGGCCCCGTCCGGGACGTCTTCGCCGACGGGCGCGCAACCGCCCCAGAACGCAGCCACCCCCACGACCCCCGGCAGGTGACGGAAGTGGTCGACAACTCCAGCAGGCAGCCGCCGCGCCGGCGGGTGCCCGCACCCGCCCGGCCCGCCCGGCCCGCGTCCGCGCAGCGCCGCCCGGGCCCCGCCGCCCGGCCCGCCCGCCGCCCGGCCCCGGCCCGCCCGGCGGCGGCCCCCCGCCCCCTCAAGCTCGGCAGCCCCCGCCCCCGGCTGCGCCTGGTCGGCCTCGCCCTGGCCCTCGTCCTGATCGCCTTCGTCGTCCGCCTGCTCCAGGTGCAGGCCGTCGACGCGAGCACCTACGCGGCCAAGGCCGAGCAGAACCGCTACGTGGGACAGGTGCTGGCCGCCGAGCGCGGCGAGATCACCGACCGCAGCGGCGTCGCCCTCGCCACCAGCGAGGACGCCTACGACATCACCGCCGACCCCACGATGTTCACCCCCCGGCAGCTGAAGATCGCCGACGGCCCCGAGCAGGCGGCCGCGCTCCTCGCGCCGATCCTCGGCCAGGAGCAGTCCGCGCTCGTCCAGAAGCTCCGCCCGAAGAACAGCAACACGCGCTACGTCAAGCTCGCCGGCCGGCAGACCCCGCAGGTCTGGAAGCAGATCAAGGACCTCAAGAGCGCGCTCACGACGAAGGCGGCCACGGACCGGACCACGGTCAACGTCCTCGGTGGTGTCTTCTCGGTGCCGAGCAGCAAGCGCGTGTACCCCAACGGCACCCTCGCCGCCGGGATACTGGGCTGGGTCAACGCCGAGGGCAAGGGCGGCGGCGGGATCGAGCAGCAGCTCGACACCGTCCTCGCCGGCAAGGACGGCAAGATCCGCTACGCCCAGTCCGGCGGCCGTCAGGTGCCCACCGCGGGCTCCGCCGAGACCCCGGCCGTGCCCGGTGCCGACGTCGAGCTGACGATCGACCGCGACATCCAGTGGGCGGCGCAGAACGCCATCACCGAGCAGGTGAACAAGTCGAAGGCGGACCGCGGTTACGTCATCGTCCAGGACACCCGCACCGGCGAGATCCTCGCCATGGCCAACGCGCCCGGCTTCGACCCCAACGACCTCTCGAAGGCCGACCCCGGCGCGCTCGGCAACGCGGCCCTCCAGGACGCCTACGAGCCCGGCTCCACCGCCAAGGTCATGTCCATGGCCGCCGTGCTGGAGGAGAACGCGGCCACGCCGCTCACCCATGTCACGGTGCCCAACCGGCTGCACCGCGGCGACCGGCTCTTCCAGGACGACATCGACCACAAGACCTGGTACCTCACGCTCAACGGTGTGCTGGCCAAGTCGTCCAACATCGGCACCATCCTGGCCACCGGGCAGCTCGGCAGGACGCAGGCCCAGGCCAACCAGGTCCTCTACTCGTATCTGCGCAAGTTCGGCATCGGCGGACCCACCGGGCTCGGCTTCCCCGGCGAGACCAAGGGCATCCTGGCCCCGCCCGGCGCGTGGTCGACCTCGCAGCAGTACACGATTCCTTTCGGCCAGGGCGTCTCCGTGAGCGCGCTCCAGGCGGCCTCCGTGTACTCGACCATCGCCAACGGCGGCGTACGGATCGAACCGACCCTGGTGCGCGGCACCGAGGGGCCCGACGGGCGCTTCACCCCCGCTCCGGCCCCGAAGAAGACCAGGGTCATCAGCGCGAAGACGGCGAAGTCGCTCGCCCAGATGCTGGAGTCGGTGGTGGACGACGAGCAGGGCACCGGAGCCAAGGCGCGCATCCCCGGCTACCGCGTGGCGGGCAAGACCGGCACGGCGAACCGCGTGGATCCGGCCACCGGCACGTACAAGGGCTATACCTCGTCGTTCGCCGGGTTCGCGCCCGCCGACAATCCGCGCATCACCGTCTATTGCGCGATTCAGAACGCCACCAAGGGCAACTACTTCGGCGGTCAGATCTGCGGCCCCATCTACCAGAAGGTGATGGAGTTCGCCCTGAAGACCCTCCAGGTCCCGCCGACCGGGACCAAGCCCGCCAATCTGCCGGTCGACTTCACCCCCTGACCCCTTACGTTCAGCGCCGAACAGCCAGGAACCAGCCCGTGTCCATGATCACTCCCGACTCCGGGAACCCGGCCCCGTCCACCGCCTCACTTCGCCCGCAGGCGGGTGCGCCCGGTACGCTCACCGCCGTGCCACACGCTGATCAGTCCCAAACCACCCAGAAGGGCGCTTCCGTGACATATCCGGGGTCGCCACGACCGGTTCAGGTCTCCGCCACACCCCTCGCGGAGCTCGCCGATCAGCTGGGTGCGCCAACCCCGCACGGCGCCACCGAGGTCACGGGCATCACCCATGACTCCCGGGCCGTCCGCCCCGGCGACCTGTACGCCGCCCTCCCGGGCGCCCGCCTGCACGGCGCCGACTTCGTCGCCCAGGCCGCGGGTCTCGGCGCGGTCGCCGTGCTGACCGACCCGACCGGCGCCGAGCGGGCCGCCGCGAGCGGCCTGCCGGTCCTGGTGGCCGACGACCCGCGCGGGCGGATGGGCGAGCTGGCGGCCACGATCTACGGCCACCCGGGCCGCGAGCTGCTCCAGATCGGCATCACCGGCACCTCCGGCAAGACCACCACCGCCTACCTCGTCGAGGGCGGGCTGCAGCCGGTGAAGTCCACCGGCCTGATCGGCACCGTCGAGACGCGCATCGGCGACGAGCGCATCAAGTCCGAGCGCACCACCCCCGAGGCCACCGATCTGCAGGCCCTGTTCGCGGTGATGCGCGAACGCGGCGTCGAGGCGGTCGCCATGGAGGTCTCCAGCCACGCGCTCGTGCTCGGCCGGGTCGACGGCTGTGTCTTCGACATCGCGGTGTTCAACAACCTCAGCCCGGAACACATGGAGTTCCACTCCGACATGGAGGACTACTTCCGGGCCAAGGCGCAGCTGTTCACGCCCGAGCGCAGCAAGCTGGGCGTGATCAACCTCGACGACGAGTACGGCCGCCGCCTCGTGCGGGAGGCCGGCGTCCCGGTCGTCACCTTCTCCGCCGAGGGCCACCCGGACGCCGACTGGCGCGCCGTGGACGTCCAGATCGGCCCGATGGACTCGACGTTCACCGTCGTGGGACCGCGGGGCGAGCGGATCACCGCCAGATCGCCGCTGCCGGGGCCCTTCAACGTGGCGAACACCCTCGCCGCCGTCGTCGCCCTCGCCGTCGCCGGCCTGGACCCGCAGACCGCCGCCGACGGCGTCGCGGCCGTCCCGGGCGTGCCGGGCCGCCTGGAGCGCGTGGACGTCGGACAGCCGTATCTCGCGGTCGTCGACTACGCGCACAAGACGGACGCCGTCGAGTCGGTCCTCAAGGCGCTGCGCAAGGTCACCAAGGGTCGGCTGCACGTCGTGCTCGGCTGCGGCGGCGACCGCGACCGCACCAAGCGCGGCCCGATGGGCGCCGCCGTGGCCCGGCTCGCCGACACCGCCGTGCTGACCTCCGACAACCCCCGCTCCGAGGACCCTCTGGCGATCCTCGCCGCCATGCTCGACGGCGCGGCCTCCGTGCCCGCGCACGAGCGCGGCGAGGTGCTGCTGTTCGAGGACCGGGCCGCCGCGATCGCCGCCGCCGTGGGCCGGGCGCACGCCGGGGACACCGTGCTGGTCGCCGGCAAGGGCCATGAGCAGGGCCAGGACATCGCCGGGGTGGTCCGTCCGTTCGACGACCGCCAGGTGCTTCGCGAAGCTATCCAGCAGACCCAGGGATGAACTTGTGATCGCCCTCTCCCTCGCCGAGATCGCAGAAGTCGTCGGCGGGCAGACGTACGACATACCGGATCCGTCCGCGCGGGTCACCGGTCCCGTCGTCCGGGACTCCCGCGAGGCGGTCCCCGGCAGCCTCTTCGTCGCCTTCGTCGGTGAACGCGTCGACGGCCACGACTTCGCCGAGCGGGTCGTCGCCGCGGGCGCGGTCGCCGTCCTCGCGTCGCGCCCGGTCGGGGTGCCCGCGATCGTCGTCGACGACGTGCAGACGGCCCTCGGCGCCCTCGCCCGTCATGTCGTACGACGGCTGGGCACGACCCTCGTCGCCCTCACCGGCTCCGCCGGCAAGACCAGCACCAAGGACCTCATCGCCCAGGTGCTCCAGCGCAAGGCGCCGACCGTCTTCACGCCCGGCTCGCTCAACAACGAGATCGGGCTGCCGCTGACCGCCCTGTCCGCCACCGAGGAAACCCGGTTCCTGGTGCTGGAGATGGGCGCCCGCGGCATCGGCCACATCCGCTACCTCACCGAACTGACGCCCCCGAGGATCGGCCTCGTCCTCAACGTCGGCACCGCCCACATCGGCGAGTTCGGCGGCCGCGAGCAGATCGCCCAGGCCAAGGGCGAACTCGTGGAGAGCCTTCCGGAGGACGGCACCGCGATCCTCAACGCCGACGACCCCTTGGTCCGGTCCATGGCCTCCCGTACGAAGGCGAAGGTGGTCCTTTTCGGAGAGTCCGACGAAGCGGACGTACGCGCCGAGAACGTGCGACTCATGGACAGCGGACAGCCGTCCTTCAGGCTTCACACACCCTCCGGTGCAAGCGATGTGACCATGCGCCTGTACGGTGAGCACCACGTGTCGAACGCGCTCGCCGCGGCCGCCGTCGCCCATGAGCTGGGCATGTCCGCGGAAGAGATCGCCACCGCGCTCTCCGAGGCGGGCTCCCTCTCCCGCTGGCGGATGGAGGTCACCGAGCGCCCGGACGGCGTGACGATCGTCAACGACGCCTACAACGCGAACCCCGAGTCCATGCGAGCGGCCCTGCGTGCGCTCGCGGCCATGGGCAACGGGCGTCGTACGTGGGCGGTGCTCGGCAAGATGGCCGAGCTCGGGGACGAGGCGCTCGCCGAGCACGACGCGGTCGGACGGCTCGCCGTCCGGCTCAACGTCAGCAAGCTCGTCGCGGTCGGGGGCAGGGAAGCCGCCTGGCTGCAACTGGGCGCATATAACGAGGGTTCGTGGGGTGAGGAGTCGGTGCACGTGTCCGACGCACAGGCGGCGGTCGACCTGTTGCGCAGCGAGTTGCGCCCGGGAGACGTCGTACTCGTGAAGGCGTCCCGTTCGGTCGGCCTCGAAAGCGTCGCGCAGGCGCTGCTCGCGACCGGTGCCGAGGGTGAGGTCGCCGCCCGATGATGAAGCAGATCCTGTTCGCGGGTGTCATCGGTCTCTTCCTGACGCTGATCGGCACCCCGCTGCTGATCAAGCTGCTCGCGCGCAAGGGCTACGGCCAGTACATCCGCGACGACGGCCCGCGCGAGCACGCCAGCAAGCGCGGTACGCCGACCATGGGCGGTATCGCCTTCATCCTGGCCACGGTCGCCGCGTACTTCCTGTCCAAGGTGATCACCGGCTACGCGCCCACCTACTCGGGCCTGCTGGTGCTCGGCCTGATGGTCGGCATGGGCCTGGTCGGCTTCCTCGACGACTACATCAAGATCGTCAAGCGGCGTTCGCTCGGTCTGCGGGCCAAGGCGAAGATGGCGGGCCAGCTGCTCGGCGGCATCGCCTTCGCCGTGCTCTCGCTCCAGTTCGAGGACGCGCGCGGCAACACGCCGGCCTCCACCAAGCTGTCGTTCATCACCGACTTCGGCTGGACCATCGGCCCGGTGCTGTTCGTCGTCTGGGCCCTGTTCATGATCCTCGCGATGTCGAACGGCGTGAACCTGACCGACGGCCTCGACGGCCTCGCCACCGGCGCCTCCGTCCTCGTCTTCGGCGCGTACACCTTCATCGGCGTCTGGCAGTTCCAGGAGTCCTGCGCCAACGGCGAGACGCTGACGAACCCCCACGCCTGTTACGAGGTGCGCGATCCACTGGACCTCGCGGTCGTCTCCGCCGCGCTGATGGGCGCCTGCCTCGGCTTCCTGTGGTGGAACACCTCCCCGGCCAAGATCTTCATGGGCGACACCGGTTCGCTGGCGCTCGGCGGCGTCCTCGCGGGCCTCGCGATCTGCTCCCGCACCGAGCTGCTGCTGGCGCTCCTCGGCGGTCTGTTCGTCCTCATCACCATGTCGGTGGTCATCCAGGTCGGCTCCTTCCGGCTGACCGGGAAGCGCGTCTTCCGGATGGCGCCACTCCAGCATCACTTCGAACTCAAGGGCTGGTCCGAGGTCCTGGTCGTGGTCCGTTTCTGGATCATTCAGGGCATCTGCGTCATCGTGGGACTGGGCCTCTTCTACGCGGGATGGGCAGCGGACAAGTGACCGACTGGCAGGGCAAGCACGTCACCGTCGCCGGACTCGGCGTCTCCGGTGTCCCGGCGGCCAAGGTGCTGCACGCGCGCGGGGCGATCGTCACGGTCGTCAACGACGGCGACGACGCACGCGCGCGTGAGCAGGCGGCCGAACTGGAGGCGCTGGGCATCACCGTGCGCCTCGGTGACGGCGACACCCTGCCCGAGGGCACCGAGCTGATCGTCACCGCACCCGGCTGGAAGCCGGACAAGCCGCTCTTCGAGGCCGCCCGCGCCGCCGGCGTCGACATCTGGGGCGACGTGGAGCTGGCCTGGCGGCTCCGGGGCCCCGACGCGGCCCCCTGGCTGGCCGTCACCGGCACCAACGGCAAGACCACCACGGTCCAGATGCTGGCGTCGATCCTGCGGGCCGCCGGCCTGCGCACGGCGGCCGTCGGCAACATCGGCGTCTCCCTGCTCGACGCGGTCCTCGGCGAGGAGGAGTACGACGTCCTCGCCGTGGAGCTGTCCAGCTATCAGCTGCACTGGGCGCCCTCCCTGCGGGCGCACTCCGCGGCCGTGCTCAACCTCGCCCCGGACCACCTCGACTGGCACGGCTCCATGGAGGCGTACGCCGCCGACAAGGGCCGTATCTACGAGGGCAATCGGGTCGCCTGCGTCTACAACGTGGCCGACAAGGCGACCGAGGACCTGGTGCGCGAGGCCGACGTGGAGGAGGGCTGCCGGGCCATCGGCTTCACCCTCGGCACACCCGGACCCTCCCAACTCGGCGTCGTGGACGGCATCCTGGTCGACCGCGCCTTCGTGGAGAACCGGCAGAAGAACGCCCAGGAGCTGGCCGAGGTCTCCGACGTCGAGCCGCCCGCCCCGCACAACATCGCCAACGCCCTTGCGGCGGCGGCCCTCGCACGGGCCTTCGGGGTGTCCGCCTCGGCCGTACGGGACGGTCTGCGCGCCTTCACCCCGGACGCCCACCGCATCGCCCACGTCGCCGACGTGGACGGCGTCGCCTACGTCGACGACTCCAAGGCCACCAACACCCACGCGGCGGAAGCCTCGTTGGCCGCCTACGACTCGATCGTGTGGATCGCGGGCGGGCTCGCCAAGGGCGCCACCTTCGACGAACTGGTCGCCCGGTCGGCGAAGCGGCTGCGCGGGGTCGTGCTCATCGGCCGGGACCGGGCCCTGATCCGGGAAGCCCTCGCGCGACACGCGCCGGAAGTACCCGTCGTCGACCTCGACCGGATCGACACTGGGGCGATGCTCGCGGCTGTCCAGGAGGCCCAGCGGCTCGCGGTCGAAGGCGACACGGTGCTGCTGGCTCCCGCCTGTGCCTCGATGGACATGTTCGCCAACTACAACCAGCGCGGTGACGCGTTCGCGGAGGCGGTTCGCGAACTCGGCTCCTGACCGACGTAGCGGAGGCGTCTGATGCCCAGTAGCCGTACCGGCCGGCCGCCCGTGCAGCGGGCCGTACGGAGGCCCGCCGCCCGGCCCCCGCGCGAGAATCCCGTCCTGCGGCTCTACACGCGCGCGCGCAAGGCCTGGGACCGGCCGCTGACCGCGTACTACCTGATCCTCGGCGGCAGTCTGCTGATCACCGTGCTGGGGCTGGTGATGGTCTACTCGGCCTCCCAGATCACCGCGCTGCAGAAGTCGCTGCCGGGCTCCTTCTTCTTCCGCAAGCAGCTCCTGGCCGCCGCCATCGGCGCCGGGCTGCTGCTGGTCGCCTCCCGGATGCCGGTGAAACTGCACCGGGCGCTGGCCTACCCGATCCTGGCCGGTGCCGTGTTCCTGATGGCCCTGGTGCAGGTGCCCGGGATAGGGATGGCGGTCAACGGCAACCAGAACTGGATCTCGCTGGGCGGCTCCTTCCAGATCCAGCCGAGCGAGTTCGGCAAGCTGGCGCTCGTGCTGTGGGGCGCCGACCTGATGGCCCGCAAGCAGGAGAAGAAGCTGCTCACGCAGTGGAAGCACATGCTGGTGCCGCTCGTCCCGGTCGCGTTCATGCTGCTCGGGCTGATCATGCTCGGCGGCGACATGGGCACCGCGATCATCCTGACCGCGATCCTGTTCGGGGTGCTGTGGCTGGCGGGCGCGCCGACCCGGCTGTTCGTCGGGGTGCTGGCGATCGCCGGCACCATCGGGCTGATCCTGATCAAGACCAGCCCCAACCGGATGGCCCGGCTGACCTGCATCGGCGCCACCGAACCGAAGGCCGGCGCGGTCGACTGCTGGCAGGCCGTGCACGGGATCTACGCCCTCGCCTCCGGTGGAATCTTCGGTTCCGGGCTGGGTGCGAGTGTGGAAAAATGGGGTCAACTCCCCGAAGCGCACACCGACTTCATCTTCGCCGTCACCGGTGAGGAACTGGGTCTCGCGGGGACGCTGTCGGTGCTCGCCCTCTTCGCGGCTCTAGGCTATGCGGGTATCCGCGTGGCCGGTCGCACGGAGGACCCCTTCGTGAGGTATGCCGCGGGAGGCGTGACCACCTGGATCACCGCTCAGGCGGTGATCAACATCGGTGCGGTGCTCGGCCTGCTGCCGATCGCCGGTGTCCCCCTCCCGCTGTTCTCCTACGGGGGATCCGCCCTGCTGCCGACCATGTTCGCCATCGGGTTGCTGATCGCCTTCGCGCGCGACGAGCCCGCTGCGCGGGCGGCGCTTGCGATGCGGCAGTCACGCTTTGGTAGAAAGCGGGGCGGGGGCCCTGTGCGGGGGCCCCGGAGATGGAACACGATGCGACGGCGTGCCTCGGTGGCGCGTTCGTCCGGAGAGCGGTGAATTTCGGTGCATGTCGTACTCGCTGGTGGGGGGACCGCCGGCCACATCGAGCCCGCGCTCGCCCTCGCGGACGCCCTGCGCAGGCAGGACCCGACCGTGGGCATCACGGCCCTGGGCACGGAGCGCGGCCTGGAGACCCGTCTCGTGCCCGAGCGGGGCTATGAGCTCGCGCTGATCCCGGCGGTGCCGCTGCCGCGCAAGCCCACCCCCGAACTGATCACCGTCCCGGGCCGGCTGCGCGGGACGATCAAGGCGACCGAGCAGATCCTGGAGCGCACGAAGGCGGACTGCGTCGTCGGCTTCGGCGGTTACGTCGCGCTGCCCGGCTATCTGGCCGCCAAGCGCCTCGGTGTGCCGATCGTGATCCACGAGGCCAACGCCCGCCCGGGCCTGGCCAACAAGATCGGCTCCCGGTACGCCGCCCAGGTCGCCGTCTCCACGCCGGACAGCAAGCTGCGCAACGCCCGTTACATCGGCATCCCGCTGCGCCGCTCCATCGCCACCCTGGACCGCGCCGCCGCCCGTCCCGAGGCCCGGCACATGTTCGGCCTCGACCCCAACCTGCCGACGCTGCTCGTCACCGGCGGCTCGCAGGGCGCCCGCCGCCTCAACGAGGTCGTCCAGCAGGTCGCGCCCTACCTCCAGCAGGCCGGCATCCAGATCCTGCACGCGGTCGGCCCGAAGAACGAACTGCCGCAGGTCCACCAGATGCCGGGGATGCCCCCCTACATCCCGGTAAGTTACCTGGACCGGATGGACCTCGCGTACGCCGCGGCCGACATGATGCTCTGCCGCGCGGGCGCGATGACCGTCGCCGAACTCTCCGCCGTCGGACTCCCGGCCGCCTACGTCCCGCTGCCCATCGGCAACGGCGAACAGCGGCTCAACGCCCAGCCGGTGGTCAAGGCCGGCGGCGGACTGCTGGTCGACGACGCGGAACTCACCCCGCAGTGGGTGCAGCAGAACGTCCTGCCCGTCCTCGCCGACCCGCACCGGCTGTACGAGATGTCCCGCGCCGCCAGCGAGTTCGGCCGCCGGGACGCCGACGACCTCCTCGTCGGCATGGTGTACGAGGCGATCGCCGCCGGCCGTGCACACCGATAGGAACCGGATTTCCCGGATGTCCCGGATTTCCGTGTAGGCGAAGGGAACAGGGAGCGTGGCCGGACCGACCACCGCCGAGCGCGGTGCACGCCAGCAGGAGTCGTCCGGCCCGCCCTTCGTCCGCAGGCTGGGCCCGCGCCGGCTCCGTATGATCATCATTCTCGCGCTCGCCGTGGTCCTTCTCGGGGCGGGCGGGGCCTGGGTGTTGTACGGCTCGCCGTGGCTGCGCGTCGAGCGCGTCTCCGTGTCCGGTACGGGCGTGCTGACACCGCAGCAGGTGCGTGAGGCCGCCGCCGTGCCGGTGGGATCCCCGCTGGTCTCCGTCGACACGGACGCCATCGCGACGCGGTTGCGCCGTGAACTGCCCCGTATCGCCACGGTTGACGTGGTTCGTTCCTGGCCGGACGGAATCGATCTGAAAGTGACCGAAAGGCAGCCCGTTCTGCTGGTTCGAAAAGGGGCGAACTTCGTGGAAGTGGACGAGGAAGGTGTCCGCTTCGCCACGGTTTCCGAAGCGCCGAAAAAAGTGCCGCTTCTCCAGATGGCCGTCTCCGCGTCGAGTTCGGGAGGGTCGGCCACCGCGAGCCTGCGCCGCTTCGGCGAGGACCGGCTGGTGCGCGAGGCGGTGCGGGCCGCCGGGGACATTCCGGCCGCCGTCGCCCAGCGGACCCGCGCTCTCAAGGTCCGTTCCTACGACGACATCTCGCTGGAGCTGACCGACGGCCGGACCGTGTCGTGGGGGAGCGGCGAGAAGGGCGCGGCGAAGGCCCGCGCCCTCAACGCTCTCATGAAAGCCTCGCCGGACGCACGGCACTTCGATGTCAGCGTCCCCACCGCGCCTGCGTCATCGGGGAGTTGACGCACATCAGCGCAGGCCAGCACCCTGGTTGGGCAGCGACACGGCTGATCACATAGGGTGAAAAGAAAAACGGGAGGTTCGGCGTGTTCGTTGAACGGGCGCCACTTGTCGACTTAGTGTCCTGTTCAGAAGACTTCAAGGAACAGACACACTGGTAACCCTAAACTTCAGGGTTAGGGTTCGGGTCGGCGAAACGGACCGTCCCATTCGGCATCAGTCGTCGGATCGCGCGACCACGCGAGACGGCGACACGTAACTCGAGGCGAGAGGCCTTCGACGTGGCAGCACCGCAGAACTACCTCGCAGTCATCAAAGTCATCGGTGTCGGCGGCGGTGGTGTCAATGCCATCAACCGGATGATCGAGGTCGGTCTCAAGGGCGTCGAGTTCATCGCCATCAACACCGACGCGCAGGCGCTGTTGATGAGCGACGCCGACGTCAAGCTCGACGTCGGCCGCGAACTCACCCGCGGACTCGGCGCCGGAGCCAACCCGGCCGTCGGCCGCAAGGCCGCCGAGGATCACCGCGAGGAGATCGAGGAGGTCCTCAAGGGGGCCGACATGGTCTTCGTGACGGCCGGTGAAGGCGGCGGCACCGGCACCGGCGGCGCGCCCGTCGTGGCCAACATCGCCCGCTCCCTGGGCGCCCTCACCATCGGCGTGGTCACCCGCCCGTTCACCTTCGAGGGCCGGCGCCGCGCCAACCAGGCCGAGGACGGCATCGCCGAGCTCCGCGAAGAGGTCGACACCCTCATCGTCATCCCCAACGACCGGCTGCTGTCCATCTCGGACCGCCAGGTCTCGGTCCTCGACGCCTTCAAGTCGGCCGACCAGGTCCTGCTCTCCGGCGTCCAGGGCATCACCGACCTCATCACCACCCCCGGCCTCATCAACCTCGACTTCGCCGACGTCAAGTCGGTCATGTCCGAGGCCGGTTCGGCCCTCATGGGCATCGGCTCGGCCCGCGGCGACGACCGCGCGGTGGCCGCGGCCGAGATGGCGATCTCCTCGCCGCTCCTGGAGGCGTCCATCGACGGCGCCCGTGGCGTCCTGCTCTCCATCTCCGGCGGCTCCGACCTCGGCCTCTTCGAGATCAACGAGGCCGCCCAGCTGGTCAGCGAGGCCGCCCACCCCGAGGCCAACATCATCTTCGGCGCGGTCATCGACGACGCCCTCGGCGACGAGGTCCGGGTCACGGTCATCGCGGCCGGCTTCGACGGGGGCCAGCCGCCGGCCCGCCGGGACACCGTCCTGGGTTCGGCCTCGGCCGCCTCCCGCCGCGACGACCCGGCCCCGGTACGGCAGCCGGAGAGCCGCCCGTCCTTCGGCTCGCTCGGCAGCGTGACCCCGAAGGAGGAGCCGGAGCCCGCGCCCGAGCCGGTGGCCGACATCCCGGTCGCCCCGCCGGTCCCGCCGTCGCGCACCTACGCGGACAGCGCGGCCGAGGAACTGGACGTACCGGACTTCCTGAAGTGATAGGACGGCGCGAGAGCGTGAGCGGCGCGCACTTCGCCTTCACCGACCGGTGGGGCGGGGTGAGCGCCGCTCCGTATGAGGAGCTCAACCTGGGCGGCGCGGTCGGCGACGACCCCGGAGCGGTACGGACCAACCGGGAGCTGGCGGCCAAGTCGCTCGGCCTGGACGCCGACCGGGTGGTCTGGATGAACCAGGTGCACGGGGCCGACGTGGCCGTGGTCTCCGCCCCCTGGGGCGACCGGCCGGTGCCGGAGGTCGACGCGATCGTCACCACCGAGCGCGGTCTCGGGCTCGCCGTTCTGACGGCCGACTGCGTGCCCGTCCTGCTCGCCGACCCGGTCGCCGGCGTCGTGGCCGCCGCTCACGCGGGCCGGCCCGGCATGATCGCCGGTGTCGTCCCCGCCGCGCTCCGCGCGATGACGGAGCTGGGCGCCGACCCCGCCCGGATCGTCGCCCGCACCGGGCCCTCCGTGTGCGGCCGGTGCTACGAGGTGCCGGAGGCGATGCGCAGCGAGGTCGCCGCGATCGAGCCCACGGCGCACGCCGAGACGAGTTGGGGCACGCCGGCGGTCGATGTCGCCGCCGGAGTGCACGCCCAGCTCGACCGCGCCGGGGTGCGCGACCGTGAGCGGTCGCCGGTGTGCACGCTGGAGTCGGGGGATCACTTCTCGTACCGCCGCGACCGCACCACCGGGCGGCTCGCGGGATACGTGTGGCTGGACTGATGGGGCATGACGGACCGTAAGGACGAACTCGCCGGAAACCTGGCGAAGGTGGAGCGGCGCATCGCGGCCGCCTGTGAGGCCGCCGGGCGGGGGCGCGAGGAAGTGACCCTGATCGTGGTCACCAAGACCTACCCGGCGAGCGATGTGCGGATCCTGTCGGAACTCGGTGTGCGCCATGTCGCCGAGAACCGCGACCAGGACGCGGCGTCCAAGGCCGCGGAGTGTTCGGATCTGCCCCTTGTCTGGCATTTTGTCGGCCAGTTGCAGACCAACAAGGTGCGCTCCGTGGCCGGTTATGCCGATGTCGTGCAGTCCGTCGACCGTTCCCGGCTGGTGACGGCGCTGTCGAAGGAGGCGGTGCGGCAGGAGCGCGAGCTGGGGTGCCTGATCCAGGTCGCGCTCGACGCGGGGGAGAGCGCCCGGGGCGAGCGGGGCGGTGTGGCGCCGGGCGGGATCGGGGAGTTGGCCGATCTGGTCGCCGGCTCGCCGGGGCTGCGGCTCGACGGCCTGATGACCGTCGCCCCGCTGACCGGAGAGTACGCCGGTCGCCAACAGGCGGCGTTCGAGCGGTTGATGGATTTGTCGACCGACCTGCGCAGAGCCCATCCGGCTGCGAACATGGTCTCCGCAGGGATGAGTGGGGACCTCGAGCAGGCCGTGGCGGCCGGAGCGACACATGTGCGCGTCGGCACTGCGGTACTCGGAGTCCGCCCCAGGCTCGGGTAACGTCGCCAGGAAGTCGGACCACAGCAGAAAATATGGTCATTTCCGCCGAAAGGCGGGCAGAAGGACCACGTGGATCGCGGGACTTGGCAGTCGTCAGCCGATCCACCACAGAGCGGAGGACTCAGAGCATGGCCGGCGCGATGCGCAAGATGGCGGTCTACCTCGGCCTCGTGGAGGACGATGGGTACGACGGCCGGGGGTTCGACCCCGATGACGACTTCGAGCCCGAGCTCGACCCGGAGCCGGAGCGCGACCACCGACGGCACGAGCCGTCGCACTCGTCACACGCGGCACATCAGTCCCAAAGGGACGAAGAGGTGCGAATCGTACAGCCGCCCGCACCGCGCGAACCGCTGGCCCGATCGGCTTCGCTCGCCGCTGAATCGGGGCGTCCGGCGCGGATCGCGCCCGTGGCGTCCATCACACAAGAACGTCAGTCCCTGGAGAAGAACGCACCGGTGATCATGCCCAAGGTCGTGTCCGAGCGAGAGCCGTACCGGATCACCACGCTTCACCCGCGGACCTACAACGAGGCCCGTACCATCGGGGAACACTTCCGTGAGGGCACCCCGGTGATCATGAATCTGACTGAGATGGATGACACAGATGCGAAGCGACTTGTCGACTTTGCGGCCGGTTTGGTGTTTGGTCTTCACGGCAGCATCGAGCGGGTGACCCAGAAGGTGTTCCTGTTGTCTCCTGCTAACGTCGATGTCACGGCGGAGGACAAGGCCCGCATCGCAGAGGGCGGGTTCTTCAACCAGAGCTGAGACGCAGGACCGGAACAACAGCAGTACAGAGCAGCACGAAACAGGGGAGAGGGAAGCACCGAACATGGGCGTGGTCCAGCAGGTTGTCTACATCGCGCTGATGGTCTTCCTCATCGTGTTGATCTTCCGGTTGGTCATGGACTACGTCTTCCAGTTCGCCCGCTCATGGCAACCCGGCAAGGCGATGGTGGTCGTTCTGGAGGCCACCTACACTGTCACCGATCCACCGCTCAAGCTTCTGCGGCGGTTCATCCCGCCGCTGCGTCTCGGGGGCGTGGCGCTCGACCTGTCCTTCTTCGTACTGATGATCATCGTCTACATCCTGATCTCGATCGTGAGCCGGCTGTGAGCGATGTGAACTACCGTCTTGCCGATGCCGACGACTACGTTGAGGTGAAGAGATGCCGTTGACCCCCGAGGACGTGCGGAACAAGCAGTTCACGACCGTCCGCCTCCGAGAAGGCTATGACGAGGACGAGGTCGATGCCTTCCTCGACGAGGTCGAAGCCGAACTGACCCGCCTGCTCCGCGAGAACGAGGACCTGCGCGCCAAACTGGCCGCGGCCACGCGTGCGGCCGCGCAGAACCAGCAGAACATGCGCAAGCCCCCGGAGCCGCAGGACCAGCAGCAGGGCATGCCCCAGCAGGGTATGCCTCAGCAGGGCATGCCCCAGCAAGGGATGCCCCAGCAGGGCATGCGCGGTCCTGGTCCCGGCGCCCCGGTGCCCGCCGGCATATCTGGCCCGCCGCAGCAGATGGGTGGCCCCATGGGTGGCCCGCCCCAGCTGCCGAGCGGTGCCCCGCAGCTGCCCGCCGGCCCCGGCGGTCAGGGTCCGCAGGGTCCCGGCCCGATGGGCCAGGGTCCGATGGGGCAGGGTCCGATGGGGCAGGGTCCCATGGGCGGTCAGCCCCCCATGCCGCAGCAGATGGGTGGCCCGATGGGCGGCCCCATGGGCGGTCCGATGGGTGGCCCCGGTCAGGGTCCCGGCGGCGACAGCGCCGCGCGCGTGCTGTCGCTGGCGCAGCAGACCGCCGACCAGGCGATCGCCGAGGCCCGTTCCGAGGCCAACAAGATCGTCGGCGAGGCGCGTTCGCGTGCCGAGGGTCTGGAGCGGGACGCCCGTGCCAAGGCTGACGCCCTGGAGCGGGACGCGCAGGAGAAGCACCGCGTCGCGATGGGCTCGCTGGAGTCCGCCCGCGCCACGCTGGAGCGCAAGGTCGAGGACCTGCGCGGCTTCGAGCGCGAGTACCGCACGCGGCTGAAGTCCTACCTGGAGTCCCAGCTGCGCCAGCTGGAGACGCAGGCGGACGACTCCCTGGCCCCGCCGCGTACCCCGGCCACGGCCTCCCTCCCGCCGTCCCCGGCGCCCTCCATGGCCCCGGCCGGCGCGAGCGCCCCGTCCTACGGCGGCAACCAGACCATGGGCGGTGCGCCGAGCCCCGCCGGCCCGTCCTACGGCGGCCAGCAGCAGATGTCCCCGGCGATGACCCAGCCGATGGCTCCGGTCCGCCCGCAGGGTCCGTCCCCGATGGGCCAGGCTCCCTCGCCGATGCGCGGGTTCCTGATCGACGAGGACGACAACTGACGGCCGCGCGAGCCTGACGGCCACTAGTACGCCGTAGGCGTCGGCAGCGTTCAAAAGGGGCGGGCCCCGGATTCCGATCCGGGGCCCGCCCCTTTTACGCGCGTTGCGCTCAGCGGCCGGCGAGGCCGAGCGAGCGCGACGGCGGCTGTCCGAGGGGACAGCCGCCGTCGCGCTGAGAACTACTACGCCTTGCGCAGGCGGAACGTGAGCGTCAGGCCCTCGTCCGTGAACGCGGCGCCATAGGTGTCGTCCGCGTCGCCCTGGGCGAAGTCGGTGGCGAGGACCTCGTCGGCGATGAGCCCGGCGTGCTCGTTCAACGCGGCGACGACCGCCGAGTCGGCGGCTTCCCAGCGCAGCGCGATGCGGTCCGCCACATCCAGCCCGCTGTTCTTACGGGCCTCCTGGATCAGCCGGATCGCGTCACGGGCCAGACCGGCCTGCCGCAGCTCCTCGGTGATCTCCAGGTCCAGCGCGACCGTCGCACCCGAGTCCGACGCCACCGACCAGCCCTCGCGGGGGGTCTCCGTGATGATCACCTCGTCGGGAGCGAGGGTGATGGTCTCGCCGGCGACCTCCACGGACGCCGTGCCCTCGCGCAGGGCGAGGGAGAGCGCGGCCGCGTCGGCGTTCGCCACGGCCTTCGCCACGTCCTGGACGCGCTTGCCGAACCGCTTGCCCAGGGCGCGGAAGTTGGCCTTGGCGGTCGTGTCGACCAGCGACCCTCCGACCTCGGAGAGAGACGCCAGGGACTCGACGTTGAGCTCCTCGGTGATCTGCGTGTGCAGCTCGGGGTCGAGGGACTCGAAGCCGGCGACGGCCACCAGGGCGCGGGACAGCGGCTGGCGGGTCTTCACGCCCGACTCCGCGCGTGTGGCGCGCCCCAGCTCCACCAGGCGCCGCACCAGGACCATCTGCTGCGACAGCTCCGGGTCGATCGCCGAGAGGTCCGCCTCCGGCCAGGTGGCGAGGTGCACCGACTCCGGCGCGCCCTGCGTGACCGGCACCACCAGGTCCTGCCATACCCGCTCGGTGATGAACGGGGTCAGCGGGGCCAGCAGCTTGGTGACCGTCTCCACGACTTCGTGCAGGGTGCGCAGCGCGGCCTTGTCGCCCTGCCAGAAGCGGCGGCGCGAGCGCCGTACGTACCAGTTGGACAGGTCGTCGACGAACGCGGACAGCAGCTTGCCGGCGCGCTGGGTGTCGTACCCCTCCAGGGACTGCGTCACCTGGTCCACGAGGGCGTGCAGCTCGCTCAGCAGCCAGCGGTCCAGGACCGGGCGGTCGGCCGGCCCCGGATCCGCCTCGCTGGGCGCCCAGTTGGAGGTGCGCGCGTACAGGGCCTGGAAGGCGACCGTGTTCCAGTACGTCAGCAGGGTCTTGCGGACGACCTCCTGGATCGTGCCGTGGCCGACGCGGCGGGCCGCCCACGGGGAACCGCCGGCCGCCATGAACCAGCGCACCGCGTCCGCGCCGTGCTGGTCCATCAGCGGGATCGGCTGCAGGATGTTGCCCAGGTGCTTGGACATCTTGCGGCCGTCCTCGGCGAGGATGTGGCCCAGGCAGACGACGTTCTCGTACGAGGACTGGTCGAAGACCAGGGTGCCGACGGCCATCAGCGTGTAGAACCAGCCGCGGGTCTGGTCGATGGCCTCGGAGATGAACTGCGCCGGGTACCGGCTCTCGAACAGCTCCTTGTTCTTGTACGGGTAGCCCCACTGCGCGAACGGCATCGAACCCGAGTCGTACCAGGCGTCGATGACCTCCGGCACGCGCGTGGCCGTCGCGGCGCACTGCGGGCAGGCGAAGGTGACGTCGTCGATGTACGGGCGGTGCGGGTCGAGCTCGGACTGGTCCGTGCCGGTCAGCTCGGTCAGCTCGGCGCGCGAGCCGACGCAGGTGAGGTGGTCGTTCTCGCAGCGCCAGATCGGCAGCGGGGTGCCCCAGTAGCGGCTGCGGGACAGCGCCCAGTCGATGTTGTTGTTCAGCCAGTCGCCGAAGCGGCCGTGCTTGACCGTGTCCGGGAACCAGTTGGTCTTCTCGTTCTCCTGGAGGAGGCGGTCCTTGATGGCCGTGGTGCGGATGTACCAGGACGGCTGCGCGTAGTAGAGGAGCGCGGTGTGGCAGCGCCAGCAGTGCGGGTAGCTGTGCTCGTACGGGATGTGCCGGAAGAGGAGGCCGCGCTGCTGGAGGTCCTCGGTGAGCTTTTCGTCCGCCTTCTTGAAGAAGACGCCGCCGACCAGCGGGACGTCCTCCTCGAAGGTGCCGTCCGGGCGGACCGGGTTCACGACGGGCAGGCCGTAGGCGCGGCAGACCTTGAGGTCGTCCTCACCGAAGGCGGGGGACTGGTGGACCAGGCCCGTACCGTCCTCGGTGGTGACGTACTCGGCGTTGACGACGAAATGCGCCTCCGCCGGGAACTCGACGAGCTCGAACGGACGTTGATAGGTCCACCGCTCCATCTCGGCGCCGGTGAAGCTCTGGCCGGTGGTCTCCCAGCCCTCGCCGAGCGCCTTGGCGAGCAGCGGCTCGGCGACGACGAGCTTCTCCTCGCCGTTCGTCGCCACGACGTAGGTGACCTCGGGGTGCGCGGCGACCGCCGTGTTGGACACCAGGGTCCAGGGGGTGGTCGTCCAGACCAGGAGCGCGGCTTCGCCGGCGAGCGGACCGGAGGTGAGGGGGAAACGGACGTAGACGGAGGGGTCGACGACCGTCTCGTAGCCCTGGGCCAGCTCGTGGTCGGAGAGGCCGGTGCCGCAGCGGGGGCACCAGGGGGCGACGCGGTGGTCCTGGACCAGCAGGCCCTTGTTGAAGATCTCCTTGAGCGACCACCAGACCGACTCGACGTACTCGGGGTCCATGGTGCGGTAGGCGTCGTCGAGGTCGACCCAGTAGCCCATGCGGGTGGTCAGCTCGGAGAAGGCGTCCGTGTGGCGGGTCACCGACTCGCGGCACTTCGCGTTGAACTCCGCGATGCCGTACGCCTCGATGTCCTGCTTGCCGCTGAAGCCGAGCTCCTTCTCGACCGCGAGCTCGACCGGGAGGCCGTGGCAGTCCCAGCCGGCCTTGCGGGCGACGTGGTAGCCGCGCATGGTGCGGAAGCGGGGGAAGACGTCCTTGAAGACGCGGGCCTCGATGTGGTGGGCGCCGGGCATGCCGTTGGCGGTGGGCGGGCCCTCGTAGAACACCCATTCGGGGCGGCCCTCGGACTGCTCCAGGCTCTTGGCGAAGATCTTCTGCTCGCGCCAGAAGTCGAGCACGGCGTGCTCAAGGGCGGGCAGGTCGACCTGGGCGGGCACCTGGCGGTACGTCGGCGTTGTCATCAGCGAGCTTCCTCCGGCGGACTTGCTGCCTTCCGTCCGGAGGGACGAGAGCCGGGCCATGTCCTACGCCATGTCCTACGCCGTCTGCGGCGCGCTCCCGCGGTACCACCCTCCTTGGCCCTCCGGCGCGGGGTGTGCGCCGACGAGCCCCCTCATTGGGGTCGCGATACCGGGTCTACTCGCCCGCGAGGGGCTTTCTTCCGGCGGCTCCGGGGTGATCTTCACGTCGCGCTCGCCCCCGGGCTTCCACCGTCCCCGGGTCGCTCTGGGCTGCGTACGCCGCTACTCGTCCCCATCCACGCTTCTCGCTCCGCCCAGTGTACGGCGCGACGGGGGCCGTGGCCGACCGGATTCTCGGGGGCGCGGGGCGGGGGGTGGGTGACCCGAACGGAGCGGTGCGGGTGTCCGGGTTCCGGGACGGGGGCCGGACGTCCGGTGGGTCGGATTACGCGGCGGGGAGCTGGGCACAACGCATGCAGGCTTTTCGCGCGGCGTGCGCGAGGCGGGCGAATCGGGCGGTGTGCCCCGTTGCCGCGGGACTCAAGTCGATTTATCGTCCCAGCACGATTCGCGAGCAAGATCACAATATGTGAAGGGGCCGCGGCCATGGTGGCGAAGAAGACGGCCGAGCAGTCGGCGTCGCGCAGGTCCACAGGTGCAGGTGCCTCCGGCGGTGCGGCGAAGGAGGTCGGCGGCAAGAAGAGCGCGCAGGGGCGGGGCGGGACTGCGCGGGGGCGGCAGGGTGCGGTGAGGACGGAGGGCGCGGGTACGGCGGCCAAGCCCGCGGGGAAGAGGGCGGGCAAGGCGGCGACCGGCGAGGAGAAGACACCGGACACGGAGCCGAAGCCGAAGCCGACGAAGAGGGCCGTGGCGAAGAAGGCGCCGGGCGAGGAGGGGGCTGCCGCGAAGAAGGGGGCGGGTAAGGGCGCGGTTGCCGGGAAGAAGGTGGCGGGTAGGGAGGGGGTTGTCGCGAAGAAGGCGGCGGGCGCGGACGGGGCTGCCGCGAAGAAGGGGGCGGCTGTCGCGAAGAAGGCGGTGGGTAAGGAGGCGGCTGTCGCGAAGAAGGCGCAGAGTGAGGGGGCGGCCGCCGCCAAGAAGACGCGGAAGACGCCGGGCGACGACGGGGCGGCTGCCGGGAAGAAGGCGCCGGCCGAGGAGGCGGCTGCCGCTGGGAAGGCTGGTACGCGGAAGGCTTCGGCGGCGGAGCCGGGTGCGCGGAAGGCTTCCGGCTCGAAGGCGTCGGCAGGTAAGGCCGCAGGGCGTGAGCGGAGGGCCCCGGGGGCCGGGGCCGGGCGGAAGAGGACTGTTCAGTCGGTGGGCGCGGCCTCGGCCGCTCAGCAGACGGGAGCCACGACAGTGGTTGCGAAGAAGACTCCTGGCACGGCCACGGCGGCGCAGGGCGCCCTTCCCAAGGCGCGGATCGCGGCGGAGCCGGGCGAGCTCGCCGTGCGCCCCGGCGAGGACCCCTGGACCCCGGAGGAGGTCGAGGAGGCCCGTACGGAGCTGACGTCGGAGATGGAGCGGCTGCGCGCGGAGATCCATGCGTCCGAGGAGTCCCTCGCGGGCCTGATGCGCGACTCCGGCGACGGCGCGGGCGACGACCAGGCGGACACCGGCACCAAGAACATCACGCGCGAGCACGAGCTGGCGCTCGCCGCCAACGCGCGCGAGATGCTGATCCAGACCGAGCGCGCCCTGCAACGCCTGGACGCGGGCACCTACGGCCTGTGCGAGAACTGCGGCAACCCCATCGGCAAGGCCCGCATGCAGGCGTTCCCCCGGGCCACGCTGTGCGTGGAGTGCAAGCAGAAGCAGGAACGCCGGTACTGATGCCCCCCGGGGCCGTGCCGTACCCTCGTCCTCAGTCAGGCACCTAGGTTGAGGGACTCACGTGGCAGAGGCGGAGCGCATCATCGGTACGCCGGACCTTCCGGAAGCGGCGCGGACCGAGCGGGAGCGGCCCGGCGAGGACACCGCGTCGGAGGAGCGGGTCGTGGACCCCGGTTCCTCCGTGGCCTCCGGCGCGTCCGGCGACGGGGCGGTGTCCGCCGACGCCGCCGAGCGGCCCCGCGGCAAGCGCCGTATCGCCGTCCTCTTCGCCGTCGCCGTGTTCGCGTACGCCCTCGACCTCGTCAGCAAGCTGCTCGTGGTCGCCAAGCTGGAGCACCACGAGCCGATCGAGATCGTCGGCGACTGGCTGAAGTTCGAGGCCATCCGCAACGCGGGCGCCGCCTTCGGCTTCGGCGAGGCCTTCACGGTGATCTTCACGGTGATCGCGGCCGCCGTGATCGTCGTCATCGCCCGGCTCGCCCGCAAGCTGTACAGCCTGCCCTGGGCGATCGCGCTGGGCCTGCTGCTCGGCGGTGCGCTCGGCAATCTCACCGACCGGATCTTCCGCGCGCCGGGCGTCTTCGAGGGCGCCGTCGTGGACTTCATCGCGCCCAAGCACTTCGCCGTCTTCAACCTCGCCGACTCGGCGATCGTGTGCGGCGGCATCCTGATCGTGCTGCTGTCGTTCAAGGGCCTCGACCCCGACGGCACCGTCCACAAGGACTGAGCACGCGTTCGGGAGTGTCTCACCCGTCCGGCATACTCGACGGGTGAGCACGATTCCCGAGATCCGTACCCTGCCCGTGCCGGACGGCCTGGAGGGCGAGCGCGTCGACGCCGCCATCTCCCGCATGTTCGGCTTCTCCCGTACCAAGGCGGCGGAGCTCGCCGCGGCGGGGAAGGTCTCGGTCGACGGATCGGTGGTCGGGAAGTCCGAGCGCGTGCACGGCGGGGCCTGGCTGGAGGTCGAGATGCCGCAGGCCCCCGCGCCGGTGCAGGTCGTCGCCGAGCCGGTCGAGGGCATGGAGATCGTGCACGACGACGATGACGTGGTCGTGATCGTGAAGCCCGTCGGCGTCGCCGCCCATCCGTCGCCGGGCTGGACCGGGCCCACGGTCATCGGCGGGCTCGCCGCGGCCGGCTACCGGATCTCCACCTCCGGCGCGGCGGAGCGCCAGGGCATCGTGCACCGCCTCGACGTCGGCACCTCGGGCCTGATGGTCGTCGCCAAGTCGGAGTACGCGTACACGTCGCTCAAGCGCCAGTTCAAGGAGCGCACGGTCGACAAGCGCTACCACACGCTCGTGCAGGGCCACCCCGACCCGACGAGCGGCACCATCGACGCGCCCATCGGCCGGCACCCGAACCACGACTACAAGTGGGCGGTCACTGCCGACGGCAAGCCCTCCGTCACGCACTACGACCTGATCGAGGCGTTCCGCGCCGCCTCCCTGCTCGACGTCAAGCTGGAGACCGGCCGCACGCACCAGATCCGCGTCCACATGGCGGCCCACCGCCACCCGTGCGTGGGCGACCTGACCTACGGCGCCGACCCCACCCTCGCCAAGCGCCTGCGGCTGACCCGGCAGTGGCTGCACGCCGTGCGGCTGGGCTTCGAGCACCCCGGCGACGGGGAGTGGGTCGAGTTCGCGAGCGACTACCCGGCGGACCTGCAGAAGGCCCTGGACCAGGTCCGCGAGGAGACGTACGGATGAGCGGACCGGCGTACTCCGTGCGCGTCGCCGAGGACCCCGCCGACCATGAGGCGTGCTTCGCGGTGCGCAAGGAGGTCTTCGTCGCCGAGCAGGGCGTCCCCGAGGAGATCGAGTACGACGCCCACGACGTCGGTGCCGTGCATGTGCTGGCGGTCCGGGAGGACGGGTGGACGCTCGGCACCGGGCGCCTGCTGTTCGGCGAGGCGGCGCTCGTCAGGACCGGCGACGCTTCGGTCGGCTCGCTGGGACGGCTCGCCGTGGCCCGGGAGGCGCGCGGACTCGGCGTCGGGGCGGCCCTGGTGCGGGCCATCGAGGAGGCGGCACGCGCGCGTGGCCTGACGGCGGTGGACCTGCACGCGCAGACGCGCGCGCTCGGCTTCTACGAGCGGCTCGGGTACGAGGCGTACGGGCCGGAGGACATGGAGGCGGGCATCCCGCACCGCTCGATGCGGCGTTCGCTCTGACCGAAGCGTGAGGCGGGCGGAGAGGTTGGGGGGCCGCTCGCGTGGCACCCTGGGTTCGGGGGCTTGATCGTCCAGAGCTCGGAGTGCTGACCGTGGATCAGTTGGCCCTGCTGTTCGTGCTGTTGCTCGGGGCCGTGGTGAGCGTCCCGGCCGGGGACCGTTTCGGGCTGCCCTCGCCGGTGCTCATGACGCTGCTCGGGATCGTCCTCGCCGTCGTCGACTTCGTACCGAATGTGAACGTACCGCCCGGGCTGATCCTGCCCCTGCTGCTGCCGCCCCTGCTCTACGCGGCGGTGCGGCAGACCTCGTGGCGGCAGTTCACGGCCAACAAACGCCCGATCTTCCTGCTCGCCGTGGCCCTGGTGTTCGTCACGACGGTCTGCGTGGCCGCCGTGGCCCACGCGGTGGTCCCCGGCCTGCCCGTCGCCGCGGCCGTCGCGCTGGGCGCCCTCGTCGCGCCACCGGACCCGGTGGCGGCGACCGCCGTCGCCGGTCAGCTCGGGCTGCCCCGCCGGCTCGTCTCCATCCTGGAGGGCGAGGGCCTGTTCAACGACGTCACCGCCATCGTGCTGTACCACGTGGCGATCACCGCCGTCGTCAGCGGGGAGTTCACGCCGGTCGACGCGGTGGTCGAGCTGGTGCTGTCGGCCGTCGTCGCGGTCGCCGTCGGGCTCGCGCTCGGCTGGGGCGCCAACAGGCTGCTCGATCTGCTCGGCGACGCGACCCTGCAGATCGGCCTCACCCTGCTGGTGCCGTACGCCTCGTACGTGCTCGCCGAGGAGCTGCACGGCTCCGGGGTGCTCGCCGTGCTGACCACCGCGCTGTTCCTCGCCGAGTACGCCACCGACCCCGACGACGTGCTGACCCGGCTCGCCGGGCACGCCTTCTGGGAGATCGTCGACACCCTGGTCACCGGGGTCGCCTTCGGCCTGATCGGCCTGGAGCTGCACAACGCGATCCATACGGCGCGTGGGCGGTGGGGCGAGATGCTCGGCTGGGCGGCGATCGTCGTGGCCGTGGTGGTGGTCGTACGGCTGGTCTGGCTGCTGCCGGCGACCTGGCTGACGAAACGGCTGCACGCCCGGCGGGATCGCGAGGAGGACATCCCGATGAGCTGGCGGGAGACGATCGTCATGTGGTGGTCGGGGATGCGGGGCGTCGCCTCCGTGGCCCTGGCGCTGGCGATCCCGCTGGAGACGGACGACGGGTCGCCCTTCCCGGACCGGGACGAGATCGTGTTCATCGCGTTCGGCGTGATCATGGCGACGCTGGTGGTGCAGGGGCTGACCCTGCCCTGGCTGGTGCGCCGGCTGGGCGTGCGGGCCGACACCGAGCGGGAGAAGGAGTTCGAACGGGAGCTGGCGGTGCGGGCGGCCAAGGCGGCCAAGCGGAGGCTGAGGGAGATCGAGGACGTCGAGGAGCTGCCGGAGGAGCTGTCCGAGCGGATGCTGCGGCGGGCGTTCGAGATCGGGGTGCGGATCAGCCCGGAGATGGGGGAGGAGGAGCGGCGGGAGGCGCACGAGCAGCGGGTGCGGAGGCTGAAGCGGGTGCGGCGGATCGAGGGGGAGATGCTGAGCGCCGCGCGGCACGAGGTGCTGGCGGCGCGCAGTGAGGCGGGGGCGGATCCGGAGGTCGTGGATCGGGTGCTGCGGCAGCTCGACTGGCGCAGTCTGCGGTGATCCGCGACCCGCGCACCGCCCGTTTCCGGTTCGTGAAAAGTGACCGTCTCCGGCCCTGGCCGCTCGTCGTCGGCGGCCTTCCGAACGTACGATTGGATCATGGCTCGTAACGTCGTCATCAGTGGTGGTGGGAGCGGGATCGGGCTGGCCGCGGCCCGTCTCTTCGCCGCCGACGGGGACCAGGTGCTGCTGCTCGGGCGGCGGGCCGAGGTGCTGGAGAAGTCCGGGGTGCCCGGCGCGCTCACCTTCGCCGCCGATCTCAGCGAGGCGGCCGGTGTGCGGGCGGTCGCCCGGTACGTCGCCGATGAGCTGGGCACCGTCGATGTGCTCGTGCACAGCGCCGGCGGGGGCGGGCAGCTGGAACCGCCGGCCGGCAGCGACGATCCGCTCGACCGTGCCGCCCACGACTGGACCGTGAACTTCCGGATCAACACCCTCACTGCCGTCCTCCTCACCGAGGCCCTCAAGGAGCGGCTCGCCGAGCCCGGCGGGCGGGTGCTGTTCCTCAGTTCCATCGCCGCCTTCCGGGGGTCCGGCAGCGGGGCGTACGCGGCGTCCAAGGCGGCGCTGCATCCGTACGCCCATGATCTGGCCCGGCAGTTGGGGCATCGCGGGATCACCGTGAACGTGGTCGCGCCCGGCTATGTCGAGGACACCGGCTTCTTCGGGGACGCGATGACCGAGGAGCGGCGGGCGCGGCTCGTCGCCGAGACGTCCACCGGGCGCGCCGGGACGCCCGGGGACATCGCGGCCACCCTGCACTGGCTGGCCTCCCCGGGCGCCGGGCACATCACCTCGCAGATCATCCAGGTCAACGGCGGGGCCGAGCGCGGGCACTGAGGCCCGTGCCCGGATCAGCCCCGGCCCGTGCGCGGCGGCTCGTGCGCGCGGCGCGGGCCCGGGGGCACCGCGTCCGGGGCGCCCCCGCGGCGGCCCACCGGGAGCGCCGCGTCCGCCGTGTTCACCCGGGGCAGCGCGTACGGGTGCTCCACGTACAGCCAGCGGATCATCTGCTCGCGGACCGTGACCCGTACCGTCCAGATGTCGTCGGCGTCCTTCGCCGTGACCAGAGCGCGCACCTGGATGGTGTTGGGCGTGGAGTCGGTGACCGCGAGGCCGAAGTCACGGCCGTCCCAGGCCGGGCACTCGCGCAGGATGTCGCGCAGCTGCTCGCGCATCAGCTCGGTCGGGGCCGAGTGGTCGAGGTGCCAGTAGACGATGCCGGTCATCTGGGCGCTGCCGCGCGACCAGTTCTCGAAGGGCTTGGAGGTGAAGTAGGACACCGGCATCGTGATCCGGCGCTCGTCCCAGGTGCGTACGGTGAGATAGGTCAGCGTGATCTCGTCGACCGTGCCCCACTCGCCGTCCACGACCACGGTGTCCCCGATGCGGACCATGTCGCCGAAGGCGATCTGCAGTCCCGCGAACAGATTGCTCAGCGTGGACTGGGCGGCCACACCGGCGACGATGCCGAGGATGCCCGCCGAGGCCAGCAGGGACGCGCCGGCCGCGCGCATCGCGGGGAACGTGAGCAGCATGGCGGCCGCCGCGACCACGCCGACGATCGCCGCGACGACCCGCATGATCAGGGAGACCTGGGTGCGCACCCGGCGCACCCGCGCCGGGTCGCGCTGGGCGCGTGAGCTGGCGTAACGGGTGTACGACGTCTCCACGACCGCGGCCGTGATCCGGATCACCAGCCAGGACGCGGACCCGATGAGGACCAGGGTGAGGAACCGGCCGATGCCGACCCGGTGTTCCTGGAACAGTTCCGCCTCGTCGTAGGACCCTCTCAGCATGGCCGCGCAGAGCACGAGCTGGTAGGGGACGCGACCGCGGCGCAGCAGGCCCCACAACGGGGTCTCGCTGTGCCGCTCGTCGGCCTTGCGCAGCAGCTGGTCGGTGGCCCACCCGATAAGAAGCGTGAGCACGACCGAGCCGCCGACGACGATCAGCGGGCGCAGTACGTTCTCCATGCCTCCGACCGTACTGGCACGATGGGCTTCATGAACATCATGCTCTTTCACTCGACCTACGGTCTGCGTCCCGCCGTGCGCGCGGCGGCGGACCGGCTGCGTGCCGCCGGGCACGAGGTGTGGACGCCCGACCTGTTCGAGGGACGTACGTTCGACACCGTCGAGGAGGGCATGGCGCACAAGGAGGAGATCGGCAAGGACGAGCTGCTGAAGCGGGCCGTGCTGGCCGCCGCGCCCTACTCCGAGCGCGGGCTCGTGTACGCCGGGTTCTCGCTGGGCGCCTCCATCGCGCAGACCCTCGCCCTGGGGGACGACAAGGCGCGCGGCCTGCTGCTTCTGCACGGCACCTCGGACCTGGCGCCGAACGCGTCGGTGGACGGGCTGCCGGTCCAGCTGCACGTGGCCGAACCGGACCCGTTCGAGACCGACGACTGGCTGAGCGCCTGGTATCTCCAGATGGGCCGGGCGGGCGCCGACGTCGAGATCTACCGGTACGCGGGGGCCGGTCACCTCTACACCGACCCCGACCTGCCGGACTACGACGCGGAGGCCGCCGAGGCCACCTGGCGCGTGGCGCTCGGCTTCCTCGGCGACCTCTAGGGCCTCTCAGGCCCTGGACCGGGCTCAGCCCGCGGCGCGGTAGGCCGCCCAGCTCTGCTGCATGCGCGTCACCTGGCCGGCGGTGAACTGGTACATGCAGGCGTCGTACGTGTAGTCCATGAAGTTGTGGATCGGGTCGACGCCCGTCTTGTTGGTGCAGGTGTCGCGGCCCTCGGGGCACTGGTAGGCGGCGCTCTTCTCGGCCGGGGTGTCGTCGACGTAGTCGCCGTTGCCGCTACAGCCGCCCTGGAAGGTGTGGTACAGCCCCATCCAGTGGCCGACCTCGTGGGTCGCGGTGTCGCCCTCGTCGTAGTTGGCGGCCGAGCCGCCCGGCAGGGAGGTGTCGAGGATGACGACGCCGTCCATGGACGGGCTGGACTTGTAGGAGCTGGGGAAGGTGGCCCAGCCGAGGAGGCCGCCGCCGAGGTTGGCGGTGTAGATGTTCAGCGCGTTCGCGCCGCCCTTGCGCAGGGCGGACTTCATCGCCTTCTCCGCGGTCGAGCCGGAGCTGAGGTTGTACCAGGTGGCGTTGTCCGTGTAGTCGGTGCCGGCCAGCGTGAACTGGAAGCCGGAGTCGGTGTTCCCGGTGCCCTGGCCGGCGTAGGCCGCGTTCAGGACGTTCATCTGCGCGGTGATGTCGGACGAGCTGAGCTTGCCGGTGGTGCCGTCGTGGATGACGTGGAAGTAGACCGGGATGCTGCTACTGGCAGCCGCCAGCGAGGAAACGTTCCGCCCCGCGGCGCGCAGCTGGTCGACGCGCTTGTGCAGATCGGCGTCCAGGGCCTTGGCCTTGGCGTCGGTGATCTCGTTGGGCTCGGCGACGCTCGCGCCGCTTCCCGGACGGGCCGCGCGGGCCGCGGAGTCGGTGGTGTCGGCGCATGCGGCGGTGGCGGTGCCGGCCGCGGCGATGCCCGTCGGTACCGACACGGGCGCGAGGAGCAGGGTTCCGGCCACGGCGGCCGTGCCGAGAACGCGTCTGCGCGTCAGGGGAGATATCCGGGCAAGCGCACGCATGCTGACTCCTGGTGGAGGCGGTGGGGAGAGAGGCTCAGGGGTCTTCCTGGCCACCGCCCGGAGATTACGTGGGCATGTCCATGGCGGAAGAGGATCGATCAGGCCCAATCAAACACCCGGCGAACAGGGGTAATTGGGGCGATGAACAGATGCTCTGTCCGGAGTTCGAGATCGCGTCGTAACGCGTTGCGTGCCGCGGGCGGGTGGTGTGTCCGTATTCGGAATGCGGCGCGCACCACCCGCCGTAGCGATGTGATCTTCGGTTAACACGCGTCGGTCGCTCGGCGGTTGGCCGAAAAGCGACGCTCGGAGCCGGGGATCACACCGGGTCGTACGTCCGCTCGACCTTCTGGGTGCCGCTGCGGGTGCGGTACGAGCGCGCCCAGGACGAGGTCGCGTCCGCCTTCGTACGGTCGGACAGTACGTAGTAGTCCATCTGCGCGCGGTCGGCGGTGATGTCGAGGACGCCGTAGCCGTGGCGGTCGGTGTCGACCCAGTGGACGTGCCGGTTGGCGGCGCGGATGATCGGCGAGGCGAGTGCCGAAACGGTTCCCTCGGGCAGCTTCGCGAGGTCGTCGAGGTTGTCGGACGTCACCGAGGTGACCACGAACTCCGTGGCCGCCGACGCCGACAGCGGGTACGTACCGGCGTCCACCGGCACGTCGTTGGCCCACGCCATGTGGATGTCACCGGTCAGGAAGACGGTGTTGCGGATGGCGTTCGAGCGCAGATGGGCCAGCAGCTCGCGGCGGTCGTCGGTGTAGCCGTCCCACTGGTCGGTGTTGAGGGCCAGGCCCTCCTGCGGCAGACCGAGCAGCTCGGCCAGCGGCTTGAACAGGTCGGCGGTGAGGGAGCCGATGGCGAACGGCGAGATCATCACCGAGTTGCCGACCAGCCGCCAGGTGGTGTCGGAGGACTTCAGCCCGGCCTTGAGCCAGTCGAGCTGGGCGCGCCCGGTGAGCGTGCGGTCCGGGTCGTCGACGTCGCCGTTGCCGACCTTGACCTGCTGGGAGCGGAAGGAGCGCAGGTCCAGCAGGGAGAGGTCGGCGAGCTTGCCGAAGCGCAGCTTGCGGTAGGTCGTGCCGGCGATCGCCGGGCGGACCGGCATCCACTCGAAGTACGCCTGCCGCGCCGCCGCCTGACGGGCCGTCCAGGAGCCCTCGGCGCCCTCGGTGTGGTTCTCGGCGCCGCCCGACCAGGCGTCGTTGGCGAACTCGTGGTCGTCCCAGATCGCGATGACCGGCGCCTTGAGGTGCAGGGCCTGGAGATCGGGGTCCGTCTTGTACGTGCCGTGCCGCAGGCGGTAGTCGGCGAGGGTGATGATCTCGTGCGTGGGCGCGTGCTGCCGTACGACCGTGTCACGGGTGCCGTACTGGCCGGTGCCGTACTCGTAGATGTAGTCGCCCAGGTGCAGCCAGGCGTCGAGGTCGCCGCGCGCCGCGAGATGGCGGTACGCCGCGAAGTAGCCGGCCTCCCAGTTGGCGCAGGAGACCACGCCGAAGCGGAGGCCGGTCACCGAGGCGTCCGCCGCCGGCGCGGTGCGGGTGCGCGCCACCGGGGAGTCGGTGCCGCCGGACGAGAAGCGGAACCAGTAGTCGGTGGCCGGCGCGAGACCGCGCACATCGGCCTTGACGGTGTGGTCGGAGGCGGCGGTGGCGGTCACCGAGCCCTTGGCGACGATGTTCGTCAGCGCCTTGTCGCGGGCGACGACCCACGAGACCTCGGTGTCCGGGCCGAGTCCGGAGCCGGGTATCGCCTCGGCGGTCGGGGTCACCCGGGTCCACAGCAGGATGCCGTCGGGGAGCGGATCGCCGGAGGCGACGCCGTGCAGGAAGGCGGGCGCGGTGTCGGCGGCCCGGGCCGGCAGCGCCGCGGCGAGCGGGCCGGCCAGCACAGCGGTGGCCGCCGCGGCCTTGACGACCGTACGGCGGCGTGGGGAAAGCGAATTGGGGCCTTCGGAGGCTCTGTGTCGTCTGGTCACGAGCGATCAGGTTACTGATCGGTATGAACGAGAGCGGGCGAACTCGTGAAAGTTCGCCCGCTCTTCGCGTGCCCGTCTTCTGCTGTGCCCTACGGCGCGGCCCGGTCCGGTGCGGTAAGGCCGGGCCGAGGACGGATCAGCCCTTCAGGGCCGCGTCGACGACCTGGTTGTAATCGGCCACCGTCATCGGCTGGGTCTTCGCCGCGGTGACGAGCTTCTTGCCGTTCATGACGAAGCTCGGGGTGCCGCTGACGCCGTCCTTGTTGGTGTTGAAGGTCTGCGACATCGCCACCGCCCAGGCGTCGTACGTGCCGTCCTTCACCGCCTTCTGGAACGCGGTGTTGTTCTTCAGCGCCGGGACGGTGTTCGCGACCTCGATCAGGTAGTCGTCGCTCTTGAACTTGTCGTCGGACTCGTCCGGGTGGTACTTCGCCGAGTACAGCGCGGTCTTGTACTGCAGGAACGCCTCCGGGCTGACGTTCAGCGCGGCGCCCAGGGCGCTCATCGCGTTCTTCGAGCCCTCGCCGCGCGAACCGACCTTGAAGCCCTTGTCGTCGGTGTCGCCGTCCAGGAACGTGCCGCCGACGAACTGGATCTTGTACTTGCCGCTGTCGATGTCCTTCTGCACGGTCGAGCCGACGACCTGCTCGAACTGGGCGCAGACCGGGCAGCGCGGGTCCTCGTAGACCTTGAGGGTCTTCTTCGCGGTGCTCTTGCCGATGACGACGGTCGTGCCGTCCGTGCCCGTGGTGTGGGCGGGCGCGACGACCTTCTCGTCCGCCATGGACGCCCAGTGGCTGGGCTTGTTCGCCTGGACGACGGCGTATCCGACGCCGCCCGCCGCCGCCAGCACGCCGACGACCGACAGGGCGACGACGATCTGCCGCTTCGCCTTGGCCTTCTTCGCCTGGCGCTCGCGCTCGACGCGCAGCCGCTCCCGGGCCGCGGTCTTCGCCGACTGACTGTTGCGCTTGCTCATATGGGTGATCTCCTGTGGGACGCGCACACGGGTGCGCGGGGGACGTGTGGGGGGCCGGACGGCGCGCTCGCGGTTACGCGGCGCCGGCCGGCGGGTCTTCGGTGCGGGACCGGACGGGGCGCGTGCGCACCGCGTCGTCCGGCGGAACCTCGGGGGGCTCGCCCGGGCTCAGGCGGCCGCGGGCGTGAGCGGCGGGGGACCGCGGCGGGCCAGGGAGTGCACCAGGAGACGGCCCTGCCCGCTGGCGGGGCGGTGGGCGGGGCGCGGGAGGCGGCGGGCCGTGCGGGCGCGCCGGGTGGTCACCGCGGCCACCGCCAGCAGCAGCGGGCGGAACGTCGTCGCCGCCGCGGCGCACAGCAGCTGGGCCAGCGCCCGCTCGCCCCGGCGCAGCCAGGCCGCGGCGACCAGGCCGACGGCGACATGCGCGGCGAGCAGCAGCCAGGCGGTCGCCGGGCCGGCGTGGGTGAGCAGCGGGTCGATCCGGTCGGCGCCGGCGCCGGTCCAGCGCCCCTCGCCGAGGTGTGCGGCGCCACCCATGCCCCATTGGGTCAGCGGGGTGCCGACCCGGGTGCCGTCACCGCACAGGACGTCCCAGCCGACCGAGCGCAGGGGGCCCGCCACGGGGCCGCCCGCCGGGCCGTAGCAGACGTGCTGGCCGGTGGTGAACACCGTGTCCGCGGCCAGCTCCAGGGGGACCAGCAGGGCGGCGATCCGCCCGAAGCCGCGCTCGCGGCCCGCGAGGGCGAACGCGAGGACGAACACCGCGCCCGCGACGGCGGCGACCGTGTTCAGCGGCAGGGGGACCCGCGACAGCAGCACGTGCGACGCGGTGCTGAGCGTCACGACTACGGCCGTGAACAGCGCCGCGCGTACGGCTCTGAGGCGGGTCCCTGATATGTCCATAGCGGAGGAGAGTGTGTCACGGGCCGCGGTAAGAGACCCCTAAAGGGTGCCTGTGAGCGGCCGGTCCGTCACAGACCCGGTATCCGGCCGTTGCGGAAGAGGTCGACGAAGATCTGGTGGTCGGCACGCGCGCGTGCGCCGTACGTGTGCGCGAAGTCCGTCAGGAGCGGGGCGAAGCCCTCCTCGTCGGCGGCGATCGCCGCGTCGATGGCCCGCTCCGTGGAGAAGGGCACCAGCGACTCGCCGGAGGTGTCGTCGGCGGCCGCGTGCATGGTGGCGGTGGCCCGGCCGAGGTCCGCGACGACCGCCGCGATCTCCTCCAGGTCGTCGATGTCGCCCCACTCCAGGTCCACGGCGTACGGCGACACCTCGGCGACCAGCTGGCCGGCCCCGTCCAGCTCGGTCCAGCCCAGCCACGGGTCCGCGTGGGCCTGCAGGGCGCGCTGGGAGATCACCGTGCGGTGGCCCTCGTGGTGGAAGTAGTCGCGGATCGCGGGGTCCGTGATGTGGCGGGAGACGGCCGGGGTCTGGGCCTGCTTGATGTAGATCACGACGTCGTTCTCCAGGGCGTCGCTGTGGCCCTCCAGGAGGATGTTGTACGACGGGAGGCCGGCCGAGCCGATGCCGATGCCGCGGCGGCCGACGACGTCCTTCACGCGGTAGGAGTCCGGGCGGGCCAGGGACGTCTCCGGCAGCGTCTCCAGATAGCCGTCGAAGGCCGCCAGCACCTTGTAGCGCGTGGCCGCGTCCAGCTCGATGGAGCCGCCGCCGGGCGCGAAGCGGCGCTCGAAGTCACGGATCTCCGTCATCGAGTCCAGCAGCCCGAAGCGGGTGCGGGAGCGGGCGTCGCGCAGGGCGTCCAGGAGCGGGCCCGTCGCGGTGTCCAGCGTGAAGGGTGGCACCTCGTCCCGCTTGGCGCCGGTGGCCAGGGCGTGGATCCGCTCGCGGTACGCGCCCGCGTAGACCTCCACCAGCTCGGTGATCTGCTCGTCGCTGAGCGCCTTGGCGTAGCCGATGAGGGCGATGGACGCGGCGAAGCGCTTGAGGTCCCAGGTGAAGGGGCCGACGTAGGCCTCGTCGAAGTCGTTGACGTTGAAGATCAGGCGGCCGTTGGAGTCCATGTACGTGCCGAAGTTCTCGGCGTGCAGGTCGCCGTGGATCCACACGCGCGAGGTGCGCTCGTCCAGGAACGGTCCGCCCCGCTTCTCGGCGTCCAGGTCGTGGTAGAAGAGGGCCGCCGTGCCCCGGTAGAAGGCGAACGCCGAGGCCGCCATCTTGCGGAACTTCACGCGGAACGCGGCGGGGTCGGCGGCCAGGAGGCGGCCGAAGGCGGTGTCGAAGACGGCGAGGATCTCCTCGCCGCGGTGCTCGGCGCTGAGCTGCGGAACCGGCATCGGTGGGTGCCTCCTGGTGCATGACGTGTACGACGGCGTGTCTGCCGCCTCCAACGGACGGGGCCCGGGATTGGTGCCCGCGCCTCGCTGTGAAGGTACGCGGGGAAGGCCGCCAGGTGTCAGTGCCGAGGCATAGACTTCGACGCTGTCCCCCGAACTGTCCGCCAGCCCGTCGCCCAGCGTTTTCCCTGGAGGCCGCACCGTGTCAAAGCCGCCGTTCACGCACCTGCACGTCCACACCCAGTACTCGCTGCTGGACGGTGCCGCGCGGCTGAAGGACATGTTCAACGCGTGCAACGAGATGGGCATGACGCACATCGCCATGTCCGACCACGGCAACCTCCACGGGGCGTATGACTTCTACCACTCCGCGAAGAAGGCCGGGATCACCCCGATCATCGGGATCGAGGCGTATGTCGCCCCCGAGTCGCGGCGCAACAAGCGCAAGATCCAGTGGGGCCAGCCGCACCAGAAGCGCGATGACGTCTCCGGTTCGGGTGGTTACACCCACAAGACGATGTGGGCGGTGAACAAGACCGGCCTGCACAACATCTTCCGGCTCTCCTCCGACGCCTACGCCGAGGGCTGGCTGCAGAAGTGGCCCCGGATGGACAAGGAGACCATCTCCCAGTGGTCCGAGGGGATCGTGGCCTCCACGGGCTGCCCCTCCGGCGAGGTCCAGACCCGGCTGCGCCTGGGCCAGTTCGACGAGGCGCTCAAGGCGGCCGCCGACTACCAGGACATCTTCGGCAAGGAGCGGTACTTCCTGGAGTTGATGGACCACGGCATCGACATCGAGCACCGGGTCCGCGACGGTCTGCTGGAGATCGGCAGGAAGCTCGGCATCCCCCCGCTGGTCACCAACGACTCGCACTACACGTACGCGCACGAGGCGGGGGCGCACGACGCGCTGCTGTGCATCCAGACCGGCAAGAACCTCTCCGACCCCGACCGCTTCAAGTTCGACGGCACGGGCTACTACCTGAAGTCCACGGAGGAGATGTACGCCATCGACTCCTCGGACGCCTGGCAGGAGGGCTGCGCCAACACGCTCCTCGTCGCCGAGATGGTCGACACCACCGGCATGTTCGAGAAGCGCGACCTCATGCCCAAGTTCGACATCCCCGAGGGCTACACCGAGGTCACCTGGTTCAAGGAGGAGGTCCGCCGGGGCATGGAGCGCCGCTTCCCCGGCGGCATCCCCGAGGACCGCCAGAAGCAGGCGGAGTACGAGATGGACGTCATCATCTCGATGGGCTTCCCCGGCTACTTCCTCGTCGTCGCCGACTTCATCATGTGGGCGAAGAACAACGGCATCGCCGTCGGCCCCGGCCGCGGCTCGGCGGCCGGCTCGATCGTCGCGTACGCCATGGGCATCACCGACCTCGACCCGATCCCGCACGGTCTGATCTTCGAGCGGTTCCTCAACCCCGAGCGCATCTCGATGCCCGATGTCGACATCGACTTCGACGAGCGCCGGCGCGTCGAGGTGATCCGGTACGTGACCGAGAAGTACGGCGCCGACAAGGTCGCCATGATCGGCACGTACGGCACCATCAAGGCCAAGAACGCGATCAAGGACTCCGCGCGCGTGCTGGGCTACCCGTACGCGATGGGCGACCGCATCACCAAGGCCATGCCCGCCGACGTCCTCGGCAAGGGCATCCCGCTCTCGGGCATCACCGACCCCAGCCACCCGCGCTACAGCGAGGCGGGCGAGGTCCGCGGGATGTACGAGAACGAGCCGGACGTGAAGAAGGTCATCGACACCGCGCGCGGTGTGGAGGGCCTGGTCCGGCAGATGGGTGTGCACGCCGCCGGCGTGATCATGTCCAGCGAGACCATCACCGAGCACGTCCCGGTCTGGGTGCGGCACACCGACGGCGTGACCATCACCCAGTGGGACTACCCGAGCTGTGAGTCGCTCGGCCTGCTGAAGATGGACTTCCTGGGCCTGCGCAACCTCACGATCATGGACGACGCCGTCAAGATGGTGAAGGCCAACAAGGGGATCGACATCGACCTCCTCGGCCTGCCGCTCGACGACCCGAAGACCTTCGAACTGCTCCAGCGCGGCGACACCCTCGGCGTCTTCCAGTTCGACGGCGGCCCCATGCGCTCGCTGCTGCGTCTGATGAAGCCCGACAACTTCGAGGACATCTCCGCCGTCTCGGCCCTGTACCGCCCGGGCCCGATGGGCATGAACTCCCACACGAACTACGCGCTGCGCAAGAACAAGCAGCAGGAGATCACTCCGATCCACCCGGAGCTGGAGAAGCCGCTCGAAGAGGTCCTGGCCGTCACCTACGGCCTGATCGTCTACCAGGAGCAGGTGCAGAAGGCCGCCCAGATCATCGCCGGGTACTCGCTCGGCGAGGCCGACATCCTGCGCCGTGTGATGGGCAAGAAGAAGCCCGACGAGCTGGCGAAGAACTTCACCATCTTCCAGGCCGGCGCCCGTAAGAACGGCTACAGCGACGAGGCGATCCAGGCCCTGTGGGACGTGCTGGTGCCCTTCGCCGGCTACGCCTTCAACAAGGCGCACTCCGCCGCGTACGGCCTGGTGTCGTACTGGACCGCGTACCTCAAGGCGAACCACCCCGCCGAGTACATGGCCGCGCTGCTGACCTCCGTCAAGGACGACAAGGACAAGTCGGCGATCTACCTCAACGAGTGCCGCCGCATGGGCATCCGGGTGCTCCCGCCGAACGTCAACGAGTCGGTGCACAACTTCGCCGCCCAGGGCGACGACGTGATCCTCTTCGGCCTGGAGGCCGTGCGCAACGTCGGCACCAACGTGGTCGAGTCGATCATCAAGAGCCGCAAGGCCAAGGGCAAGTACGCCTCCTTCCCGGACTACCTCGACAAGGTCGACGCGGTCGCGTGCAACAAGCGCACCACGGAGTCGCTGATCAAGGCGGGCGCGTTCGACACCCTGGGGCACACCCGCAAGGGCCTGACCGCGCAGTACGAGCCGATGATCGACAACGTGGTCGCGGTCAAGCGCAAGGAGGCCGAGGGCCAGTTCGACCTCTTCGGCGGGATGGGCGACGAGGAGAACAGCGAGCCGGGCTTCGGCCTCGACGTGCAGTTCACCGACGAGGAGTGGGACAAGACCTATCTGCTCGCCCAGGAGCGGGAGATGCTCGGTCTGTACGTCTCCGACCACCCGCTCTTCGGCCTGGAGCACGTGCTGTCCGACAAGGCCGACGCGGGCATCGCCCAGCTCACCGGCGGTGAGCACGCCGACGGCGCGGTCGTGACCATCGGCGGCATCATCTCGGGCCTCCAGCGCAAGATGACCAAGCAGGGCAACGCCTGGGCGATCGCCACGGTCGAGGACCTCGCGGGCTCCATCGAGTGCATGTTCTTCCCCGCCACCTACCAGCTGGTGTCGACCCAACTCGTCGAGGACGCCGTCGTGTTCGTCAAGGGGCGGCTCGACAAGAGGGAGGACGTGCCCCGCCTCGTCGCCATGGAGCTGATGGTCCCCGACCTGTCCGCCGCGGGCACCAACGCGCCCGTGATCCTCACCATCCCGGCGGTGAAGGTCACCCCGCCGATGGTCAGCCGCCTCGGCGAGATCCTCACCCACCACAAGGGCGACAGCGAGGTCCGTATCAAGCTCCAGGGCCCGACCAGGACGACGGTCCTGCGGCTCGACCGGCATCGGGTGAAGCCCGATCCGGCGCTGTTCGGCGATCTGAAGGTGCTGCTCGGCCCGTCCTGCCTGGCCGGCTGAGCGACACACGCGCGAGGGGCGCGTCCCGCACGGGACGCGCCCCTCGGTCGTACCCGGGTCTCGACGACCCGTCCTGCGGATATCAGTTGTGACCGAAGCTCTTCTGCCGGCCCTTGCGCGCCATGTCGCCCGGGGTCACCTGGACGGCGTGCTGCTCGGCCTGCGCCTCCATCGAGGTCTGCTGGGCCTGCTGCTGAGCGCGTTCGGACTGCGGCTGCTTACGGTTCTGCTTCTTGTTCTTGGCCATGGGGGAGCCTCCGTGGGGGAATCTAGGGGCCAGGGCCGGGACCAGATTCACATAGGCTGACACTCGGCGCATTTCGGATAATTACCCTGTGTGACACGGGTTCCTTCGCGCGTCGGGGCACCGAAACGCCACGCCGAAGATCGAGTTCGGGCCGTTAACCTCCCGACGGTCGGGCAGACTCGAAGCAAGCCCGAACCAAACCTCCAGGGAAGAGGGTGAGTCGCGTGGACCGCTGCATCGTCCTGGTGGACGCCGGGTATCTGCTGGGCGCCGCCGCCAGCCTCCTCGCCGGGGAACCCTCCCGGTCCCGGATCACGGTCGACCACGCCGCCCTCGTCCAGGGACTGCGCGAACAGGCCGAGTCCGACACCGAGCGGCCCCTGCTGCGCATCTACTGGTTCGACGGCGCCCCCGACCGCGTCCCGCAGCCGGAGCACCGCCGGCTGCGCGTCATGCCCCGGGTCACCGTGCGCCTGGGCGCGCTGACCCGCAGCGACGGCCGCTGGGCGCAGAAGGGCGTGGACGCCGCCATGCACGCCGAACTGACCGAGCTGGCCCGCAACCGCGCCTGCTCCGATGTCGTCCTCGTCACCGGCGACGGCGATCTGCTGCCCGGCATGATGGCCGCCAAGGAACACGGCGTCGCCGTCCACCTGTGGGCCGTCCAGGCCGCCGACGGCGACTACAACCAGTCCGAGGACCTCGTCGCGGAGGCCGACGAACGCCGCGTCCTGGACCGTACGTGGATCACCAAGGCCGTCCGCGCCAAGGAGCTCGGCGGGGTGTGCGCGCCGCCGCCCGTGCCCCGGCCCGAGATCGCCGCGATCCTCTCCGCGCCGCTGCCCGACGCCCCGCTCGCCCCCGCCCCCGAGCGGCCCGCCGAGGAGGGCGAGCACGCCGCCGCCGGGGCCGAGCACGGCAGCCGGGAGCCGCTCCCCGCGACGAAGGGCGTGCCCACCCCCAAGGACCTCGCCGCCCTGCGCGCGCCCGGCGTCCAGGCGGTGCAGCATCCCGCCACCGCGACCCTGCGGTGGTCCTCCGACAAGGGCTGGGTGGACCGGCCCGGTGTCGCCGCCGAGCCCGCCGAGGCCTCCTCCATGCCGACGCTCGCCCAGCTGACCACGGCGGAACAGCGGTGGGCCGACCGCGAGGAGGACATCACCACCGTGGGCGGCGACCCCTACGAGGTGGGGCAGGTCTTCGCCCGGCGCTGGATGGAACGCCTCGGCGACCAGGGCCATCTACAGCGGCTGACCGGGATGTACCCGAGGATCCCGCACCGCATCGACGGCGAACTGCTGCGGTACGCCGCCCGCTTCGGGCTGCTCGCCCACAAGGACGACCAGATCGACGAACACGACCGGTACGCGATCCGCGCGGGGTTCTGGCGGGTCATCGGTGTCCGGACGGCCGCGGAACACGCTCCGGCGGGGGACTGAACCGGGCGTTCGGGACGCCCCCGACGGCGAGCGAAAGCGCCCGACCCCGTACCCTCGTCCTTTGTGAGTACGCGCGCGGCGCCGGCCCTCCGGCACAGGGACGAGGTCGTCTGCGCCGTGCGCGGGCTGACCAAGACCTACCCGGCGCTCCGGGGCCGGCGGGGCGTTCCCGCGACGCCAGAGGTGCGGGCCACCGACGACGTACGGCTGGACATCCGGCGGGGTGAGATCTTCGGGCTGCTCGGGCCGAACGGGGCCGGCAAGTCCACCCTCGTCCGCCAGCTCACCGGGCTGATGCGGCCCGACGCGGGCAGCGTCGAGATCCTCGGACACGACATCGTGCGCCACCCGGAGCGGGCCGCGCGCCTGCTCGCCTACCTCGGCCAGGAGTCCACCGCCCTCGACGAGCTGACCGTGTCCCTCGCCGCCGAGACCACCGGGCGGCTGCGCGGCCTCGACGCACGCCGGGCGCGCGCCGCGCGGGACGGCGTGCTCGACGAGCTGGGCCTCACGCCCATCGCCGGACGGCCGCTGCGCAAGCTCTCCGGCGGACAGCGCAGGCTGGCGTGCTTCGCCTCCGCGCTCGTGGGGGAGCGGCCGCTGCTGGTGCTGGACGAGCCCACCACGGGCATGGACCCCGTCGCACGGCGGGCCGTGTGGTCCGCGGTGGACCGTCGGCGCGCCGAGCACGGCACGACCGTGCTGCTGGTCACCCACAACGTCATCGAGGCCGAGACGGTCCTCGACCGGGTCGCCGTCCTCGACCAGGGGCGGATCATCGCCTGCGACACGCCCACCGGTCTCAAGGAGCGGGTCGCGGGCGAGGTGCGGGTCGAGCTGGTGTGGCGGGAGCGGGCGCCGCTGGACGTGCCCGAGGTCGCCGCGCTGCGCGAGCGGGCCGCCGAGTCCGGGCGGCGCTGGACGCTGCGGCTGGCGCCCGAGGAGGCCCGCGCGATCGTCGCCACCGTCACCGGCGGTGCCGCCTTCGCCGCGCTGGACGACTTCACCCTCGCCACGCCCAGCCTGGAGGACGTGTATCTCGCTCTGGGCGGGGCCGCGCGGCAGGGACTGGTGCGGGCGTGAGCGCGTGGGCGGCCGGATCCGTAAGGGGCGGTGTGAGAGCCGTAGGGAAGAGGAGCTGCTCCACGTGAGTGTCGTACCCGCCGAAGCGCTGTCGGGCCGCGTCCCGGCCGTGGACGAGCCGGTCCGGGAAGCGGCCGAGCTCGGGCCGCGGGCGCGGCTGTGGCCGTCGCTGGTGGCCGTCTACCGGGCGCAGCTGTCGCGGGCCCGGGTGGCGCGCATCCCGCTGCTGTTCGTCGCGACGTTCCAGTCGGTCGGCATCCTGATCATGATGCGGGGTGTCGTCGACGGCGGGAGCGAGGCGGAGTCGGTGGTCGCCGGGTCGGCCGTCCTCGTCGTCGCCTTCGTGGCGCTGAACCTGCTCGCCCAGTACTTCGGGCAGCTGCGCGCGAGCGGCGGGCTCGACCACTACGCGACGCTGCCCGTGCCGCCGGCGGCCGTGGTGCTGGGCGCGGCCGGGGCGTACGCCTCCTTCACCGTGCCGGGGACCGTGCTGACCGCGATCTTCGGCTGTGTGCTGTTCGGGCTGCCGCTGACCCATCTGTGGGTGCTGGCCGCGGTGATCCCGCTGGCCGGGGCCGCGCTGTCCGGGCTCGGCGCGGCCTTCGGGCTGCTCGCGCCGCGGCCGGAGCTGGCGACCGTGCTGGGGCAGCTGGGGATGTCGGCGGCGCTGCTGCTGGGCGTGCTGCCGCCCGAGCGGATGCCCGAGGTGGTGCGGGTCGCACGGGATCTGCTGCCGTCCACGTACGGCGTGGAGGCGCTGGCGAGGACCTTCTCGGCGCGGCCGGACTGGGCGTTCGTGGTGGGCGATCTCGCCGTGTGCGCCGGGGTCGGGGTCGTGTCGCTGGCCGTGGCCACGTGGGCCTACCGGCGGGCCGCCGTTCGCTGAGGCGGACCGGTGCCGGCCGGGCGCGCGGCGGCCCGTGCGGGGCCGGGGCGTGATCTGGTGAAGCGTCACTCAGGTGGGCCTGGCACGATGGCAGGGTGACCGCACCGCTGACTCCGCCTCCGCCGCCGCACGAACCGTCTCCGCAGGGGGCGTGGCCGCCTCCGACCGGGGGATACGCGTCCGGGGCGCCCGTACCGCCGTACGACGCCCTGCCGGATGAGGGGCCCGGGATGAAGACCGAACTGCGTGAGGCCGCCGTGGTCACGGTGGGCGTCGCCGTCGCCGGAGTGCTGCTCGGACTGCTGTGGGTGTGGCTGGCGCCGCGGGTGCCGCTCGTCGGCGATGTGGTGGACGGCGGCTGGGTCGTCTATCTGAAGGACACCGAAGGCGAGCAGGCGGTGGGCGTCGACGGGACGTTCGCGCTGCTGGGCCTGGGGTTCGGCGTGTTGAGCGCGGTGTCGGTGTTCCTGTGGCGGCGGCGCGGCGGCGTGCCGCTGGTGGTGGCACTGGGCGTGGGCGGTCTGCTCGGGGCGCTGCTGGCGTGGCGGCTCGGAGTCTGGCTGGGGCCCGCGGACGACGTGCTGGCGCACGCGAAGAGCGTGGGCAAGGGCGTCACCTTCTCGGCGCCGCTGAAGCTGGGCGCGAAGGGGGCGCTGCTGGCCTGGCCGCTCGCCGCCCTGCTGGTCCACCTGGGCCTCACGGCGCTGTTCGGACCCCGCGATCCCGAGGCGTACGAGCCGTACCCGGCACCGCCCGCGGGATGACCGCGCCCCCGGGGGTCAGGTCCGGCCGATCGGGGCCACCGTCGCGTCCGTCAGGGTGGCCAGGGACGACGGGGTGAGTTCCACCTCCAGGCCCCTGCGGCCCGCCGAGACGCAGATCGTCGTGTGGGCCTGTGCCGACGCGTCCAGGACGGTGGGGAGCTTCTTGCGCTGGCCCAGCGGGGAGATGCCGCCGCGCACGTAGCCCGTGGTGCGTTCCGCGAGGGTCGGGTCCGCCATGGCCGCCCGCTTGCCGCCCACCGCCGCCGCCAGCGCCTTCAGGTCCAGCTGGCCCGCGACGGGGACCACCGCCACCGTCAGCCTGCCGTCCACGTCCGCGACGAGGGTCTTGAACACGCGGTCCGGCGAGACGCCCATCGCCTCCGCCGCCTCCTCGCCGTAGGAGGGGTGGCTCGGGTCGTGGTCGTAGGAGTGGACCGTGAAGTCCACGCCCGCCGCGGTCAGGGCCACCGTCGCCGGGGTTCCACCGGACTGCTGCTGGTTCTTCGACTTCTTCGCCATGTCCTACCTACGGAGATACGGGCTCAGTTCAGGCTCGTGGGCGCGCGGGTCAGTTCCGCCGCGGGCAACGACGGCAGATTACGGATGATCGCCGTCTCCGCGCGCAGGAGTTTCAGCTCGTCCCGCAGCCGGGAGGCCGTGTCGGGCGCCTGGAGCAGCCGCTGCTTGGTCGGCGTGTCCAGCATCATCGCCGCGGCCACCAGGTAGGACACGACCGACGGGTCGTCGGGCAGGTCCGCGCCCGTCGCCAGGGAGCGTTCCCGCGCGCCCGCGAGCCGCTGCTGGTACTGGCGGAAGGCCCGCAGCACGCCCTTGCCGAGCGCGCCCGCCTCGTCGCCCGGCTCCTCCGGCAGCTCCTCCACCTCGGCCGTCAGGAACGCGCCCGACGCGTCCACCGACAGCAGCCGTACGCGCCGCGTGCCCGTCGCCAGGACCTCGAACGTGCCCTCGGCCCGCTCGCGGATCGTCGCGGCGTCGGCGACACAGCCCACGGAGTGGAACGCCTTCAGCGGGTCCGGGCCGAAGCCCGCCGCCGGGCCGCGCTGCGGCAGCGCCGTCGGATCGGGCATGCCCGGCGCGCTCGGCGCGACCTCGTGGCCGTCGCGGATGGCGACGACGGCGAACCGGCGCGGTTCCTCCTCGGGCGTCTTCAGCAGCTCGCGCATCATGGCGCGATAGCGCTCCTCGAAGACGTTCAGGGGCAGCACGAGCCCCGGGAACAGCACCGAGTTCAGGGGGAAGAGCGACAGTCGGGCGGTGGTCACGACGTCAGAGCCTAGTGGTCCGGAAGCGTGCGGTGGTCCGCGAGGCGGGGCGGACGCAGCGGCTCGCCGCGCAGAAGTGCCTCGCGCACCGCCAGGAAGTGGCCCAGCGGCTCCTCCGACTCCTGGTCCCAGGGGAAGGACGTGGCGTAGGGGCCGAGCAGGCGCAGCTGGACGAGGGCGTCCTCGCGACGGTTCAGGCGGGCCAGGACGTACGTCAGGACGTTGCGGATCTCGGCCGGCCAGGGGTCGGCCACCGGGAAGCCGGCGGACAGCACGATCGCCCGGTCGGCGGCCGCGTTCAGCCGCCCGCCGTCCACCCGGGGCCCGCAGCCGTCCGTCAGATAGGCGAACGCCGCCTGGAGGGGCAGCGCCTGGACGAGGGAGGAGGCCGGGGCGTCCTGGGCCGCGAGCTCGGCGAAGTCGAAGCACTCGTGGTGCGAGCCGTGCCAGGAGGCGGCCAGATAGCGCAGGGCGGCCACATGGCAGCCGTAGTGGTGGGGGGCCCGGCGGACCGCCGCCTCCCACAGTTCGCCGAAGTACTTGTGGCCGGCGCGCGCCCCGCGCGCGTGGTCGAGCGCGATCCGCCAGGGCACGGGGTCGCGGTCGAAGCTCCCGGCGGCCGCCGTGATCAGCGGGCTCACCTCGCGCAGCAGCTCCGCGCGGGCCGGGGAGCGCCAGGCGCGGTCCACCGCGAGCTGGGCGGAGACCAGCAGGACGTCCGGGTCGCGCGGGGCGGCGGCGCGCCACTCCTCGAACCAGTCGGGCCGCGCGTGCGCGAAGGACGCCAGGCGTACGGCGTACCGGTCGCGGTTCTCCCACTCGCCCCGCGCGCGCGTGCCGGCCAGGAGCGCGGCGGCCGGCCCGTAACGGTCCTGCCCGGCCGCGACCAGCGCGGGGCCGAGACGCTCGTCCGGCGCGTCGAGCAGCACCTCGTCGTCGGCCGGCAGTCCGGCGGCGGCAAGGCTCGGCACGGCTTTCGGGGAGCGGGCCGTGCGGATGAACGGGGGCAGCAGAGCCATGGTGTCGACCATTGAAAAGCCGCAGGTCGACGCAGCGCCAGAGGGAACGGTAAGGCGGCGGAAAGTTGTACGCCGGAAAGTCAAGGAGCGGTAAAAGGTGATGGTTCAACCATCATCGAATCCCGGCCGCTCAACTGCGTCGCAGCAGCCTCGTCGCCCCCGCCGCCACCGTCGTCGCCAGGATCCAGCCCAGCACGATCATCGCCGTCGACAGCCACTGCCAGCCACCCCGCAGCTGCCAGCGGTCGGCCTGGCCCAGGTCGATCACCGGGAGCAGCAGGTCGAGCGCGAACAGGGCCGGGCTCCACTGCGCGGGCCGGCCCGGGTCGGCCGGCGGGTGTCCCGCGCGCGCGAAGGCCAGCGAGCCCGCCGCCCACAGCACCGCCATCCACACGGCCGCCCGGCCCGGCCGGTAGCCGTAGGCGACCGTCCAGTCCTGCGCGTACCCCCACAGCTTCGCCGCGGGCGGCAGGGTCGTACGGCGGTGGCGCTGCTTGGCGAGCAGCACCTCGCGCGCGTCCTCGTCCTCGCCGCCCGCCCGCAGGACCGCCGCCAGCCGCTCGTACGGCTCCGGGTTGTACTCGGCGGTCGCCGCCGCCACCCACTTCAGCCGCTCCTGGAGCGGGAACGGGCCCCGCGGCACCAGGTTCTCGTAGGAGAAGCCGCCCATGTGGAGGTTGCCGGGCTCCGGCCAGGCGCTCGCCCGGTCCACCAGGTTGACCACGCGCGCGCCGGAGAGCACGACCTTGCCGCGCTGCGGCCGCTCGCCGAGGAAGCGCAGCTCGGGCGTCTGCACCCGGCGCAGCGACAGCTCCTGCGCGTCGCCGAGGAGGAACCGCGCGCCCTGGAGGTCGACCGCGTCCCCGAACCGCCCGTCGTCCAGCCGCGCCCCGCCCCGGCACTCGAACCGCTGGATCCGCGTCCCCTGCGCCGGGGTCGCCCCGCTCGCCGCCTGCACGCCGATGCCGGCCGGGGTCAGGTACAGCGCGCGCTCCACGGTCAGCTGCGGCGCGTTCAGCGCGCGGCCCTGCGGATGGGCCAGCCGGGCCCCGCGCAGGCTCAGCGACACGCCGACCTTGGCGCTGCGCAGACTCAGCTCGCCGTGCGACTCCAGGAGCTCGGCCTGGAGGTCCTGGCCGACGGTCATGCCGTCGCCGACGATGGACCGGCCGGTGCGATCGGGGTGCACGATCGCCTGGTTGAGCAGCAGGTCCGTGCCGATGTGCGCGTCCGTGAGCCGGATCCCGCGCTGGAAGCGGCACCGCGGCAGATGCAGATCGCCCTCGGTGTGCACCCGGGCGGCTTCGAGGCGCGGCACCGAGCAGTCCACCATGCGCACGGTCGTGAAACGGGCCTCCGGCAGCAGCACTTCCTTCTCGAAGCGGCAGCGCTTCATCTCCACGTACGGCACCACCGTGCCGCCCGCCAGGTCCAGGGTGCCGCTGATCAGCACCCCGGCCAGCTTCAACGACGCCACCCGGCCCGCCAGCGCGGGCGGGCCGTCCAGCAGCAGCCAGGCGACGATCCGCGCCCGCACGGTCCGCTCCGCGCCCCACGGCCGTCCGCCGTGCGGGTCGTCGACGAGCGCGTCGCCGCTGCTCAGGTCGTATCCGGTGCCGTTGCGGAAGGCCTGCCACATGCCGGCCTCGGCGGCGGTCAGATCGTCCGGCAGGTCCCCGGCCCGAATGCCGGCCCCCTCGGTCACACCTGTCACTTCCTCCCCGGGTACTCACGGGTCTCCTGGTTCGCACAGATGTTCATGCCCGTTGAGTGACGCCTGGAACACAAGACGTGAAGAAGATCTTCCGGGTTCCGGCCACGTTCTGTATCAGCCATTGATACGCGCGGACGGCTTGTCACAGGGGTCTGCGAGAATTGGCACCGTGATCTCCCGAATCGATCTGCGCGGCGACGCCCTCCCCGAGGGCCCCGCCCTGCGCGACCTGCTGCCCCGAGCCGACTTCGACGTCTCGGCCGCCCTGGAGAAGGTGCGTCCGATCTGCGAAGCCGTGCATCATCGGGGCGACGCGGCGCTGATCGACTTCGCGGAGAAGTTCGACGGGGTGAGGCTCGACCAGGTCAGGGTGCCCGCCGAGGCGCTCCAGAAGGCGCTCGACGAGCTCGACACGGCCGTGCGCGAGGCCCTGGAGGAGTCCATCCGCCGCGCCCGCCTCGTCCACCGCGAGCAGCGCCGCACGACCCACACGACGCAGGTGGTGCCCGGCGGCTCGGTCACCGAGAAATGGGTGCCGGTCGACCGCGTCGGGCTGTACGCGCCGGGCGGCCGCTCGGTCTACCCGTCCTCCGTGGTGATGAACGTGGTGCCAGCGCAGGAGGCCGGCGTCGGGTCGATCGCCCTCGCCTCCCCCGCCCAGGCCGAGTTCGGTGGCCTGCCGCACCCGACGATCCTCGCCGCGTGCGCCCTGCTCGGCGTCGACGAGGTGTACGCCGCGGGGGGCGCCACCGCCGTCGCGATGTTCGCCCACGGCACCGAGTCCTGCCCGCCCGCCACCATGGTCACCGGCCCCGGCAACATCTGGGTGGCGGCCGCCAAGCGCTACTTCACCGGCAAGATCGGCATCGACGCCGAGGCCGGCCCGACCGAGATCGCGATCCTCGCCGACGACACGGCCGACCCGGCGCACGTGGCCGCCGACCTCATCAGCCAGGCCGAGCACGACCCGCTGGCGGCGGCCGTGCTGGTCACCGACTCCGTGGCGCTCGCGGACGCGGTGGAGCGGGAGCTGGAGCCGCAGGTCGCGGCCAGCAAGCACATCGACGACCGGATCGTCCCCGCGCTCAAGGGCAGGCAGTCCGCGATCGTCCTGGTCGACGGCGTCGACGAGGGCCTGCGGGTCGTCGACGCGTACGGCGCCGAGCACCTGGAGATCCAGACGGCCGACGCCGCCGCAGTGGCCGACCGGGTGCGGAACGCCGGCGCGATCTTCATCGGCCCCTGGGCCCCCGTCTCCCTCGGCGACTACGCGGCCGGGTCCAACCACGTGCTGCCCACCGGTGGCTGCGCCTGCCACTCCTCCGGCCTGTCCGTCCAGTCCTTCCTGCGCGGCATCCACATCGTCGACTACACGCGGGACGCGCTGGCCGAGGTCGCGCATCACGTGGTGACGCTGGCGGAGGCTGAGGACCTCCCGGCGCACGGCGCGGCGATCAAGGCGAGGTTCGGCTGGAAGGTTCCGGAGAGCAAGTGAGCGACGTAAGGATCGACGATCTTCCCGTACGGGACGAGCTGCGCGGCAAGTCCCCCTACGGTGCGCCCCAACTGGACGTCCCCGTACGGCTGAACACCAACGAGAACCCCTACCCCCTGCCCGAGCCGCTGGTCGAGCGGATCGCCGAGCGGGTGCGCGAGGCGGCCCGCGACCTCAACCGCTACCCGGACCGGGACGCGGTCGAGCTGCGCACCCGGCTCGCCCAGTACCTCACGGACACCTCCGGCCACGAGGTCCGCATGGCCAACGTCTGGGCGGCCAACGGCTCCAACGAGGTCATCCAGCAGCTGCTGCAGACCTTCGGCGGACCGGGCCGTACGGCGATCGGCTTCGAACCGTCGTACTCGATGCACGCGCTCATCGCGCGCGGCACGGGCACCGGCTGGATCTCCGGGCCGCGGGGCGAGGACTTCACGATCGACCTCGACGCCGCCGGGAAGGCGATCGCCGAGAACCGGCCCGACGTCGTCTTCGTCACCACCCCCAACAACCCCACGGGCAACGCGGTCCCGCCCGAGACCGTCCTCGCGCTGTACGAGGCCGCGCAGGCGGCCAAGCCGTCGATCGTGGTGGTCGACGAGGCGTACATCGAGTTCAGCCACGGCGACTCGCTGCTGCCGCTGCTCGAAGGACGGCCGCATCTCGTCGTCTCCCGCACGATGTCGAAGGCGTTCGGCGCGGCCGGACTGCGCCTCGGCTACCTCGCCGCGCACCCGGCGGTCGTCGACGCCGTCCAGCTCGTACGGCTGCCGTACCACCTGTCGGCCGTCACCCAGGCGACCGCCCTGGCCGCCCTGGAGCACACGGACACGCTGCTGAAGTACGTCGAGCAGCTGAAGTCCGAGCGCGACCGGCTGGTCGCCGAACTGCGCGCGATCGGCTACGAGGTGACCGCCTCCGACGCCAACTTCGTGCAGTTCGGGCGCTTCGCCGACGCGCACGCCGCGTGGCAGCGGATTCTCGACCGGGGCGTCCTGGTCCGGGACAACGGCGTGCCGGGCTGGCTGCGGGTCACCGCCGGTACGCCCGAAGAGAACGACGCGTTCCTCGACGCGGTACGTGACCTGAAGAAGGAGCTGGACTGATGAACCGCGTAGGACGTGTGGAGCGGGTCACCAAGGAGACCTCGGTCCTCGTCGAGATCGACCTCGACGGCACCGGCCAGGTCGATGTGTCGACCGGCGTCGGCTTCTACGACCACATGCTCGACCAGCTCGGCCGGCACGGTCTGTTCGACCTCACCGTGAAGACCGAGGGCGACCTGCACATCGACGCGCACCACACCATCGAGGACACCGCCCTCGCCCTCGGCGCCGCCTTCAAGCAGGCCCTCGGCGACAAGGTCGGCATCTACCGCTTCGGCAACTGCACGGTCCCGCTGGACGAGTCCCTCGCCCAGGTCACCGTCGACCTGTCCGGCCGCCCCTACCTCGTGCACACCGAGCCCGAGAACATGGCGCCGATGATCGGCGAGTACGACACCACGATGACCCGGCACATCCTGGAGTCCTTCGTCGCCCAGGCCCAGATCGCCCTGCACGTGCACGTGCCCTACGGACGCAACGCGCACCACATCGTGGAGTGCCAGTTCAAGGCCCTCGCCCGGGCCCTGCGCTACGCCTCCGAACGCGACCCGCGCGCGACCGGCATCCTCCCATCGACGAAGGGCGCGCTGTGACCGGCCTCTCCGCCATCCTGATCGTCGTCGGCCTCTTCCTCGTCGGCGGCATCATCTCCTTCGTCAAGCAGGACATGCCGAGGAGCCTGATCGTGCTGCTCTCCATCGGTGCCGCCATGTGTCTCGTCGCGGGGGTTCTCCGGCTGGAGGTGTGGAACTGATGAGCCCGAAGAAGGTCGTCGTCTTCGACTACGGCTTCGGCAACGTCCGCTCCGCCGAGCGCGCCCTCGCCCGCACCGGCGCCGCCGTCGAGATAACCCGTGACTACGACCGGGCCATGGCGGCCGACGGACTCCTGGTTCCGGGCGTCGGCGCCTTCGCCGCGTGCATGAAGGGCCTGAAGGAGGCCCGCGGCGACTGGATCATCGAGCGGCGCCTGTCCGGCGGCCGCCCGGTGATGGGCATCTGCGTCGGCATGCAGATCCTCTTCGGGCGCGGCATCGAGCACGGCGTGGAGACCGAGGGCCTCGACGAGTGGCCCGGCACGGTCGAGCCGCTCCAGGCCGACATCGTGCCCCACATGGGCTGGAACACCGTGGACGCCCCGGCGGGATCCGAGCTGTTCGCCGGCCTCGACGCCGACGCCCGGTTCTACTTCGTGCACTCCTACGCGGTCCACGACTGGACTCTCGAAGTGCACAACCCGCTGCTCCGCGCGCCCCGGGTGACCTGGGCCACACACGGCAAGCCGTTCGTGGCCGCCGTGGAGAACGGCGCGCTGTGGGCCACCCAGTTCCACCCCGAGAAGTCCGGCGACGCCGGAGCCCAGCTGCTGACCAACTGGATCGGAACCCTCTGATGTCGAAGCTCGAACTCCTCCCCGCCGTCGACGTCCGTGACGGCCAGGCCGTCCGCCTCGTGCACGGCGAGTCCGGGACGGAGACGTCGTACGGCTCTCCGCTGGAGGCCGCCCTCGCCTGGCAGCGGGCGGGCGCCGAGTGGCTGCACCTGGTCGACCTGGACGCCGCGTTCGGCACCGGCGACAACCGTGACCTCATCGCCGAGGTGACGAAGGCGATGGACATCAAGGTGGAGCTCTCCGGTGGCATCCGGGACGACGCCTCGCTGGCCGCCGCCCTCGCCACCGGCTGCACCCGCGTCAACCTGGGCACGGCCGCCCTGGAGACCCCCGAGTGGGTCGCCAAGGTCATCGCCGAGCACGGGGACAAGATCGCCGTCGGCCTCGACGTGCGCGGCACCACCCTGCGCGGCCGCGGCTGGACCCGCGACGGCGGCGACCTCTACGAGACGCTGGAGCGCCTCGACAAGGAGGGCTGCGCGCGGTACGTGGTGACGGACATCGCCAAGGACGGCACCCTCCAGGGCCCGAACCTGGAGCTGCTGCGCAATGTGTGCGCGGCCACGGACCGGCCGGTCGTGGCGTCCGGCGGTGTGTCGTCGCTGGACGATCTGCGGGCCATCGCCGAGCTGGTACCCCTCGGTGTCGAGGGCGCCATCGTCGGGAAGGCCCTGTACGCGAAGGCGTTCACCCTGGAAGAGGCCCTGGAGGCTACCTCGTGACAAGGGACGCGGTGTCATGACGTCCGACGGCGTACGGCGGGTGCAGAGCGGAAGCCCCTGGGAGGAGAGTTTCGGTTTCGCACGGGCCGTCGCGGCGGGCGACCGTGTGCTGGTGGCGGGCACCACGTCCTTCAAGGGCCCGGTGCTGTACGGCGAGGGCGACCCGTACGAGCAGGCCAAGGTGGCGTTCACCAGCGCGCTGGAGGCGATCGCCGAGTTCGGGCTGGGCCCCGACTCGGTGATCCGGACCCGGATGTTTCTGACCCATCTGCGGGACGTCGACGAGGCGGGCCGCGCGCACAAGGAGCTGTTCGACTCCGTGCGCCCGGTCTCCACCCTGCTGGTCGTGGAGGGCTTCGTCGATCCGCGCATCCTGGTCGAAGTGGAACTAGAGGCGTACAGAGGAGCCGTGGATTCATGACCCTGGCGGTCCGAGTCATCCCCTGCCTGGACGTGGACAACGGCCGGGTCGTCAAGGGCGTCAACTTCCAGAACCTGCGCGACGCGGGCGACCCCGTCGAGATGGCCAAGGTGTACGACGCCGAGGGCGCCGACGAGTTGACGTTCCTGGACATCACCGCGTCCTCGGGCGACCGTGAGACGACGTACGACGTGGTGCGCCGCACCGCCGAGCAGGTGTTCATCCCGCTGACGGTGGGCGGCGGGGTGCGCACGCCCGAGGACGTGGACCGGCTGCTGCGGGCGGGCGCCGACAAGGTGGGCGTCAACACGGCCGCGATCGCGCGCCCGGAGCTGATCCGGGAGATCGCGGAGCGGTTCGGCAGCCAGGTGCTGGTGCTGTCGGTGGACGCCCGCCGCACGGAGTCCGGGGCCTTCGAGGTGACCACCCACGGCGGTCGCCGGGGCACCGGCATCGACGCCGTGGAGTGGGCGCACCGAGCCGCGGAGCTGGGCGCGGGCGAGATCCTGCTCAACTCGATGGACGCGGACGGCACCAAGGACGGCTACGACATCGAGATGATCGAGGCCGTCCGCAAGCACGTCACCGTCCCGCTGATCGCGTCCGGTGGCGCGGGCAAGCTCGCCGACTTCCCGCCGGCCGTCGCGGCGGGCGCGGACGCGGTGCTCGCGGCGTCGGTGTTCCACTTCGGCGACCTGCGGATCGGGGAAGTGAAGCAGGAGCTGCGGGGGGCGGGACATCCGGTGCGCTGACGCCGTGCGAGGCAGCGAGTAAGCCCCGGTCACCTGGTGGCCGGGGCTTACTCGTGCCCAGATGCGAAAGAGGAGTTGCGCAAAATCTGTTGCGCAATATTTCTTGTGTATCTAGCGTAGTGGCATGGCAGAGCAGGAGAGAGACCGCCGGATCAAGGACGTGGGCACGCTCAAGGCGCTCGCGCACCCGCTGCGGATGAAGCTGTACCGGGCCCTGACGATCGCCCGCACCGCGACCGCCTCACAGCTCGCCGAACAGGTGGACGAGGCCGTGTCGCTCGTCAGCTACCACCTGCGCAAGCTCGCCGAGCACGAGCTCATCGAGGAGGCCGAGACGCAGAGCACGGACGGCCGGGAGCGGTGGTGGCAGCCCGCCTCGCAGGGCGTGTCCATCCACGACGAGGACTTCAGGGACGCCCCGGAGAAGGCCGCCGCGCACACCGCGGCCAGCCGCCTCTTCTTCGAGCAGCGCGCCGACATGTACCGGCGCTTCCTGGACGAGCGCACCCACTGGGGCGCCGAGTGGAACACCGCCTCCGAGTCCTCCGAGTGGCTGCTGCGACTCACCCCGGACGAACTGACCCGGCTGTCGAAGGAGATGTACGCCGTCGTCCGCAAGTACGAGGAGCTCGGCCGCGCCGCCGTCGCCGCCGGTGACACCGAGGGCCGCGAGAACGTCGCGGTGCACACGTACGGCTTCCCGTTCCGCGTCTGAGACGCCGATACCCGAGAGGACGGTCCGTCGTGACCACCACGCTCGTCGCCCGGACCGGCCCGCAGGACATGCCGGCCCATCGCGACCCCAACGTCCTGCGCTGGCTCGGCGGCTACGCCTCGTCCGCCATCGGCGACAACGTGTACTACATCGCCCTGTCCTGGGCCGCCGTCCAGTCCGGCACGCCGGCCCAGGCCGGACTGGTCACCGCGGCCAGCGCGCTGCCGCGCTCCCTGCTGATGCTGGGCGGGGGAGTGGTGGCCGACCGGTACGGTCCGCGCCGGGTGGTCCTCGGCAGCACCGGGGTGCGTTCCGCCCTGGTCCTCACCGCGGCCGTGCTGCTCCTGGTCTCCCGCCCGGGCCTGTGGGCGCTGGGTGCGGTGGCCGTCCTCTTCGGGGTCGTCGACGCCGTGTTCCTCCCGGCCGCGGGCGCCCTGCCGGCCCGGATCGCCGGCCGGAGCCAGCTCGCCCGGGTGCAGGGCATGCGCGGCCTGGCCACCCGGCTGGCCAATGTCCTCGGCGGTCCGCTCGGCGGCCTCGGGGTGGCCCTGGGCGGCACCGCCGGGGCGTTCGGCCTCGCCGCCCTCCTGGTTGGCATGTCCCTGCCGCTCCTGTCGGTCGTGCGCGTCGGGGAGCTCCCCCCGGACGACCTCCGCGCCCGTGCCGGCGTCCTGGCCGAACTGCGGGACGGACTGCGGCATGTCCGGCGCGACCCCGTCCTGCGTCCGCTGGTGATCGCCGCCGCCCTCAGCGACCTCGGCTTCGTCGGCCCGATGAACCTCGGCCTGACCCTCCTCGCCGAGCAGCGCGACTGGGGCTCCACCGGCATGGGATGGGTGCTCGCCGGCTTCGGGACCGGCGCCGGCGCGGCCTCGCTGCTGCTCACCTGGCGCGGCCGTGTGCCCCGGGCCGGAGCGGTGGCCGCCGCGGCGAACCTGCTCGCCGCCCTGGCCATCGCCGCCCTCGCCCAGGAGGCCTCCGTCGCGGCCGCGGCCGGGGTCGCGCTGCTCATCGGCCTGTCCGCCGGTCTGTCCGGAGCCCTGTGCGGCGCACTCGTCCAGGCCCGGGCGGGCGCCGCCTACATCGGCCGGGTCACGGCGGTCTCCACGCTGGTCGGCTTCGGCGTCGCGCCGCTCACCTTCCCCGTGGTCGGCTGGGCCGTCTCCCTGTGGGGCACCGGCCCGGTCTTCGCGACCTGCGCGGCGGTGAGCGGCCTCGGCGGAGCGGTCGTCCTGTGCGCCCGCGAGCTGCGCCGCGCCGAACTGCCGTGAGGGCCGGGCCGGCGGTTCCCGGGCCGACGGCTCGGATGACGGCTCAGAGGCCGAGCTGCTTGCCGCCGTGCAGCTTCTCGATCGCGTCCGCGTCGCCGTCCACGTCCACCTTGGCGGCGCTCTGCCGCCCGTAGGCGAACAGCAGCAGCTCCGACGGCTCGCCCGTGACGGTCACCACCGGGGTCCCGCGATGGGCGACCGCCGTACGGCCGTCCGGGCGACGCAGGACCAGGCCGGTGGGGGAGCCGCGGCCCGTCAGCCGGGCCGTGCGCTCCAGCCGCGACCACAGGGCGTCCTGGAACACCGGATCGAGCTCACGCGGCGTCCAGTCCGGCTGGGCGCGCCGGACGTCCTCCGTGTGGACGTAGAACTCGATGATGTTCGAGGCCTCGTCGATCTGCTTGAGCTGGAAGGGCGAGAAGCGCGGCGGGCCCGTACGGATCAGCTGGATCAGCTCCTCGTACGGCTTGGCCGCGAACTCCTCCATGGCCTTGTCGAGGCGGGACGCGAGCTGCTTGATGAGCAGGCCCCCGGCGGCGTCGGGCCGGCGCTCGCGCACCACCACGTGCGCGGCGAGATCACGGGTCAGCCACCCCTCGCACAGGGTGGGTGCCTCGGGACCGGCGGTTTCCAAGAGGTCGGCGAGCAGAAGCCGTTCACGCTTGGCGAAGGTCGACATGACGTCAGCCTACGACCACGCTCCGGACCGGCGCAGCGGGCGGGGCCGTCCACGCCGAGGGGTCCGCACCCTGGACAGCGCACCGTCACTGTCGGTGCCGCGCGGCACAATGGCACCCATGACCAGCACGCCCGCCCGTCCCCCGGCCACCGCCCCCGATGGAGGCGCTGCGCGCCACGGTGAGTCCTCCACCGGCCTCGACCCGGAGATCGCCGCGCGCCTCAAGCGCAGCGCCGACGGGCTCGTCCCCGCCATCGCCCAGCAGTACGACACGGGTGAGGTGCTGATGCTCGGCTGGATGGACGACGAGGCGCTGCACCGGACGCTCACCACCGGCCGCTGCACCTACTGGTCGCGCAGCCGCCGGGAGTACTGGGTCAAGGGCGACACCTCCGGCCACTTCCAGTGGGTCAAGTCCGTCGCCCTCGACTGCGACGCCGACACCGTGCTCGTCAAGGTCGACCAGGTCGGCGCCGCCTGCCACACCGGCGAGCGCACGTGCTTCGACGCCGACGTGCTCCTCAAGGAAGCCGACACGGCAGGGGAGGAGGCCGACACGCCCCGCGCGGACGCCGACCTGCCGCCCGAGCCCGCCGTCGATTCCGGCCGACCCGCCTCCGATCAGTAAGGTCTGCCGCCATGGACCTCGAGACCTTCCGCAAGCTCGCCATCGACCGGCGTGTCATCCCGGTCACGCGCAAGCTCCTCGCCGACGGCGACACCCCGGTCGCGCTCTACCGCAAGCTCGCCGCCGAGCGCCCCGGCACCTTCCTGCTGGAGTCCGCGGAGAACGGCCGCACCGCTTTTCAATGGTCCCGCTACTCCTTCGTGGGCGTCCGCTCCGCCGCGACTCTCACCGAGCGCGATGGCCAGGTCCACTGGCTCGGCACCCCGCCCGTCGGCGTCCCCACCGAGGGCGACCCGCTGGCTGCCCTGCGCGCCACCATCGAGGCCCTGCACACCCCGCACCACGAGGGCCTGCCGCCCTTCACCGGCGGCATGGTCGGCTACCTCGGCTACGACATCGTGCGCCGCCTGGAGAAGATCGGCCCCGGCGAGCGCGACGACCTGCGGCTGCCCGAGCTGACCATGCTGCTCACCAGCGACCTCGCCGTCATGGACCACTGGGAGGGCTCGGTCCTGCTGATCGCCAACGCGATCAACCACAACGACCTCGACACCGGCGTCGACGAGGCGTACGCCGACGCCGTGGCCCGCCTGGACGCCATGCAGGCCGACCTCGCGCGCGCGGTGCCCCAGCCGCCCGCCGTCCTGCCCCCCTCCGAGCTGCCCGAGTACACCGCCCGGTGGGGCGGCCCGGACTTCCAGGAGGCCGTGGAGGACATCAAGGAGCGCATCCGTGCGGGCGAGGCCTTCCAGGTCGTCCCCTCGCAGCGCTTCGAGACACCGTGCACGGCCAGCGCGCTGGACGTGTACCGGGTCCTCCGGGCGACCAACCCGTCGCCGTACATGTACCTGTTCCGCTTCGACGGCTTCGACGTCGTGGGCTCGTCCCCCGAGGCCCTGGTGAAGGTCGAGGACGGGCGGGCGATGGTCCACCCCATCGCCGGCACCCGGCACCGCGGGGCGACCCCCCAGGAGGACCAGGCCCTCGCCGACGAGCTCCTCGCCGACCCCAAGGAGCGTGCCGAGCACCTGATGCTCGTCGACCTCGGCCGCAACGACCTGGGGCGCGTCTGCGAGCCCGGCTCCGTCGAGGTCGTGGACTTCATGTCCATCGAGCGGTACTCGCACGTGATGCACATCGTCTCCACCGTCACCGGACGGGTCGCGGCCGGCCGCACCGCCTTCGACGTCCTCACCGCCTGCTTCCCGGCCGGCACCCTCTCCGGCGCGCCCAAGCCGCGCGCGATGCAGATCATCGACGAACTGGAGCCGTCCCGGCGCGGGCTGTACGGCGGCTGCGTCGGCTATCTCGACTTCGCGGGCGACTCCGACACCGCCATCGCCATCCGCACCGCCCTGCTGCGGGACGGCACCGCCCATGTCCAGGCGGGCGCGGGCATCGTCGCCGACTCGGACCCGCTCGCCGAGGACCAGGAGTGCCGCAACAAGGCGGCGGCGGTCCTCAGAGCGGTCCACACGGCCAACCGGCTCGCGCGATAGGGCGCTTTCCGGAAAGTGGGGCGCGTATCACGTGAGCCCCGGGTGACGGTTCGCCCGGGGTTCAGGCGATAGTGGAGTACGTGACTGCTGTACCTCACCCCCGTACCGAAGCCGGCGCCTCCGCGCGGTCCGGCCGCCGGAGTCTCGCCGTCGCCCTGCTGTGCGGGGCGCTGGGCGCGGCCCTGGCGCTGCTCGCCACCCGGCAGCGCTGGTCGGAGGGCACCGCTTCGGTGGCCGGCGGCGACTTCCCTCTGACCGTCAAGGGCAGCGACGTCACCGGCGTGCCCGCGGCGCTCGCCATAGTGGGCCTCGCCGCGCTGGTCGCCGTCTTCGCCGTCCGCCGCACCGGCCGCCTCGCCGTCTCCGCGGTGCTCGCGCTCTCCGGCGTCGGTATCGCCGCCGCAGCCCTGCTCGGCGCCTCCGACAGCTCCGCGCTCGACGAGAAGGCCGCCCGGGCCTCCGGCGACACCTCCTCCACGGTGGCCGCCTTCAGCCACACCGCCTGGCCCTACGCCGCGGCGGCGGGCGGCGCCCTGATCCTCCTGGCCGGTCTGCTCGCCCTGCGCTACGGCCGCCTGTGGCCCGCCATGTCCGGTCGCTACGAGCGCGGCGGCAGCACCCCGCGTCCGCGCCGCGCGGCCCGGCCGGCGGACCCCGAGCGCCCCGAGGAGATCTGGAAGGCCCTGGACCGGGGCGAGGACCCGACCGGCGCCGATCCGGCCTGACCCGGGGACCGACGGCCCGGGCCGACGGTCCCGATGTGGCGAACCAGACGCCGCGAGGGCCGACCCCAGCTCACCGCACGCGCGCGCGTACGGGACAATGGAGGCAGAGCGTCCCGCTCGGCCACACACGAAGCAACGAGGAGCAATCAATGGCGGGCAGCAGCCACGGACACACCCCGGCCGCCTGGACCGGTGTCATCATCGCTTTCATCGGTTTCTGCGTCGCGGGCGCCTTCATGGTGATGGCGAACCCGGTGGGCTTCTGGGCCGGTATGGCGCTCACGCTCCTCGGCGCCGTTGTCGGCGGCATCATGCGCTCCATGGGCCTCGGCCAGAAGGAGGCCGCCCACGCGGTCCCTCAGCCGCTGGCCACGCGCGAGCCGGCCACCGCGGAGAGCTGAGCAGCCGCAAGGCTTCGTGAGGGGCGGCCGGTCGAACGACCGGCCGCCCCTCACGCGCGCGTACGGCCCGCCACGGGCACAATGCGAGGCGTGAACGCCTCCAGCCACCCGGTGCCCACCGACGCCACCGCAGGACCCGCCCCCGCCAGCGTGCTCGGCCGGCTCCTCGTCCCCGTCGGGGTTCTCGCGGCCGCCGGCGGCGCCTTCGCGTACGTGGGGGCGGTCGATCCCAACGAGCCCGGCCACTACCCGGTCTGCCCGCTCTGGCGCGCCACCGGCGTGTACTGCCCCGGCTGCGGCGGACTGCGCGGCGCGCACGCCCTCGCGCACGGCGACGTGCTCGCCGCGCTCCAGGACAACGCGGTGGTCGTGATCGCCTGTCTGGGCTTCGCCGTGGTGTGGACCGTCTGGGTGGTCCGCGCGGCCCGCGGCCGACCGCTGCGCCTCGACCCCGGACCCGTCGCCCTGTGGACCCTGGGCGCGTTCCTGCTGGTCTTCACCGTTGTCCGGAACCTGCCGTTCGGTGGCTGGCTGCATCCTTGATCATCCGGTGAATGTCCAGGTAGTGGGACCGCCGTCGGCCGGATGCGAGGCCGGGGCCCCGCTGCGGATACCATCGCAGTGACCATGGTTTCTTCCCGCTGGTCGCAGGAACTGTCCACCGTCTGGAAGGGGGCCGCTCGCGTGAGTGTGCTCGACGAGATCATCGACGGAGTCCGGGCCGACCTCGCGGAGCGGCAGGCGCGCGTCAGCCTCGACGAGCTCAAGGAGCGCGCGGCCAAGGCGCCCGCTGCCAAGGACGGGGTCGCCGCGCTCAAGGGCGACGGCGTCAAGGTCATCTGCGAGGTCAAGCGCTCCAGCCCGTCCAAGGGCGCGCTGGCCGCCATCGCCGACCCGGCCGGCCTGGCCGCCGACTACGAGGCGGGCGGCGCGGCCGTCATCTCCGTCCTCACCGAACAGCGCCGCTTCGGCGGCTCGCTGGCCGACCTGGAGGCCGTGCGCGCCCGGGTCGACATCCCGGTGCTGCGCAAGGACTTCATCGTCACGTCGTACCAGCTGTGGGAGGCCCGGGCGTACGGCGCCGACCTCGCGCTGCTGATCGTCGCCGCCCTCGACCAGCCGGCCCTGGAGTCGCTGATCGAGCGCGCCGTCTCCATCGGCCTCACCCCGCTCGTCGAGGTGCACGACGAGGAGGAGGTCGAGCGCGCGGTCGACGCGGGCGCCAAGATCATCGGCGTCAACGCGCGCAACCTCAAGACCCTGGAGGTCGACCGCACCACGTTCGAGCGGGTGGCCCCGGAGATCCCGGCCGGCCTCGTCAAGGTCGCCGAGTCCGGCGTCCGCGGCCCGCACGACCTCATCGCGTACGCCAACGCCGGCGCCGACGCGGTCCTGGTCGGCGAGTCCCTGGTGACGGGTCGTGACCCCAAGACAGCGGTGGCCGACCTGGTGGCGGCGGGGGAGCACCCCGCACTGCGCCACGGCCGGGGCTGATCACCCGGTAGGGTTGGCATCGATGACTCTCACTGCGACGACCGTGGACCGCTACGCCCGCCTGGCGCGCGGCTGCCGTCCGCGTGGTTGCCGAGCCCCGGCGAGGCGCGTCCACGGTCGTCGCGTGCGGTACGTCATCGGTGACGAACCCGGGCAGGTAAACGGCCGTCGATGGCAGCGCGCCCCTCAGGGGCGCGGGGCCCTGTTCGATATGCGGCTGTCGCCGCGCGAGCGCGACCAGCCACACACGGCCTGAGGTCGTACGACGGACTCCGCCCCCACGGCGAACAGTGTCTTTTCACCGCACTCACCGTGAGGCTCATACATGCCCAGCGACTACTTCATTCCCGACCCTGAGGGTCAAGTCCCCAGCCCCGAGGGCTACTTCGGGGCGTTCGGCGGCAAGTTCATCCCGGAGGCCCTCGTCGCCGCCGTGGACGAGGTCGCCGTCGAGTACGACAAGGCCAAGAACGACCCGGAGTTCGCCCGCGAGCTCGACGACCTGCTCGTCAACTACACCGGTCGCCCCAGCTCCCTCACCGAGGTCCCCCGCTTCGCCGAACACGCCGGTGGCGCCCGGGTCTTCCTCAAGCGCGAGGACCTGAACCACACCGGCTCCCACAAGATCAACAACGTCCTCGGTCAGGCCCTGCTCACCAAGCGCATGGGCAAGACCAGGGTGATCGCCGAGACCGGCGCCGGCCAGCACGGTGTCGCGACGGCCACCGCCTGCGCGCTGTTCGGTCTCGACTGCACCATCTACATGGGCGAGATCGACACCCAGCGCCAGGCCCTCAACGTCGCCCGCATGCGTATGCTCGGCGCCGAGGTCGTCGCCGTGAAGTCCGGCAGCCGCACCCTGAAGGACGCGATCAACGAGGCGTTCCGCGACTGGGTCGCCAACGTCGACCACACCCACTACCTGTTCGGCACGGTCGCGGGCCCCCACCCCTTCCCGGCCATGGTCCGCGACTTCCACCGGGTCATCGGGGTGGAGGCGCGCCGCCAGCTCCTGGAGCGGGCGGGCCGGCTCCCCGACGCGGCCGTCGCCTGCGTCGGCGGCGGCTCCAACGCCATCGGCCTCTTCCACGCCTTCATCCCGGACGAGGGCGTCCGCCTCATCGGCTGCGAGCCCGCGGGGCACGGCGTCGAGACCGGCGAGCACGCGGCCACGCTGACCGTCGGCGAGCCCGGCATCCTGCACGGCTCGCGCTCCTACGTCCTCCAGGACGACGAGGGCCAGATCACCGAGCCGTACTCCATCTCGGCCGGTCTGGACTACCCGGGCATCGGCCCCGAGCACTCCTACCTCAAGGACAGCGGCCGCGCCGAGTACCGCGCGATCACCGACGACGCCGCCATGCAGGCCCTGCGCCTGCTGTCGCGGACCGAGGGGATCATCCCGGCCATCGAGTCCGCGCACGCGCTGGCCGGTGCCCTGGAGATCGGCCGGGAGCTGGGCGAGGACGGGCTGATCGTCGTCAACCTGTCCGGCCGCGGCGACAAGGACATGGACACGGCCGCCCGCTACTTCGGCCTGTACGACACCGACGCCGAGGTGGCCGCGAACGCCGCCGACACCGCCGAGATCGAGGGGGACGCGAAGTGAGCGGGACCATTCAGCTGCTGTCCGACACCCTCGCCGCCGCCAAGGCCGAGGGCCGTGCCGCGCTCATCGCCTACCTCCCGGCCGGATTCCCGACCGTGGACGGCGGCATCGACGCGGTCAAGGCCGCCCTCGAAGGCGGCGCGGACGTCGTCGAGGTGGGCCTGCCGCACAGCGACCCCGTCCTCGACGGCCCGGTCATCCAGACCGCGGACGACATCGCCCTGCGGGGCGGCGTCAAGATCGCGCACGTCCTGCGGACGGTCAAGGAGGCGTACGAGGCCACCGGCAAGCCCGTCCTCGTCATGACCTACTGGAACCCCATCGACCGCTACGGCGTGGAGCGGTTCACCGCCGAGCTCGCCGAGGCGGGCGGTGCGGGCTGCATCCTGCCCGACCTGCCCGTGCAGGAGTCGGCCCTGTGGCGGGAGCACGCCGAGAAGCACGGCCTCGCGACCGTCTTCGTTGTGGCGCCGAGCAGCAAGGACGAGCGGCTCGCGCAGATCACCGCGGCGGGCAGCGGCTTCGTCTACGCCGCCTCGCTGATGGGCGTCACCGGCACCCGCGAGTCCGTGGGCGCGCAGGCGCAGGACCTCGTCGAGCGCACCCGGGCCACCGGCACCGGTCTGCCCGTCTGCGTCGGCCTCGGCGTCTCCAACGCCGAACAGGCCGCCGAGGTGGCCCGCTTCGCCGACGGCGTGATCGTCGGCTCCGCCTTCGTCAAGCGGATGCTGGACGCCCCGGACCACGCGGCCGGCGTCGAGGCCGTGCGCGCGCTCGCGGGCGAGCTGGCCAAGGGCGTGCGCGGACAGGCGTAGGACCCGCGCGGGACCGGCGTAACGGAAGATTCGGTCACTCGAACGGGTGGACCTGGGACCGGGGAGGCGCGCCGCGCCTCCCCGGTTCGTTTCCGGGGTGTGAGCGAGAAGAATCGTGAGGGAAAGCGCACCGCCCGGGAGCGGCTGGCGGTCGAGCGCGAGAAGCAGAAGGCCGCCGAGCGGCGCCGGCGCACGTTGATCGTCGGCGCGAGCGTGGTGTGCGTGCTGGGCCTGGCCGCGGTGATCGGCGTCGTCGCGGCCAACTCCGGCAAGGACGACAAGAGCGAGAGCTCCGGCCCGGTCGTGGCGCCGTCCGGGGCGACCGGCAAGGACGCCCTCGCGATCCCGGTCGGCAAGGACGCCGCCAAGTCCACCCTCGTCGTCTGGGAGGACTTCCGCTGCCCCGCCTGCAAGGCCTTCGAGGACGGATACCGCTCGACGATCCACGAGCTGACCGACACCGGCAAGCTGAGAGTCGAGTACCACCTGGTCACGCTCATCGACGGCAACATGGGCGGCTCGGGCTCACGCAACGCGGCCAACGCCGCCGCCTGCGCCCAGGACGCCGGCAGCTTCAGCCCGTACCACGACGTGCTGTACGAGAACCAGCCGCCGGAGACCGACGACGCCTTCAGCAAGGACAGCAAGCTGATCGAGCTGGCCGGCAAGGTCAAGGGGCTGGACACGCCCGCGTTCCGCACCTGCGTCGAGGACGGCACGCACAACAGCTGGGTCGCCAAGTCCCATAAGGCCTTCCAGGCCGGCGGCTTCACCGGCACCCCGACCGTGCTGCTCAACGGCAAGAACATCTACCAGGACCAGTCGATGACACCGGCCAAGCTGAAGCAGATGGTCGAGGAGGCGAACCAGAGCTGACGACGACAGCTTTCCGCCAGGTTCCCGTTATGGACCCGTAGCCGGGCTGCCTGCCGAGTCCGTGGTCCGGCACGGTAGCGTCGACCCTGCCATGGAACTTGCCTACATTCCCAGCCCGTCGCGCGGGGTGCTCCACCTCGGCCCCATTCCGCTGCGCGGCTATGCGTTCTGCATCATCATCGGCGTCTTCCTCGCGGTCTGGATCGGCAACAAGCGCTGGATCGCCCGCGGTGGGCGGGCCGGCACGGTGGCCGACATCGCGGTCTGGGCGGTGCCCTTCGGTCTGCTCGGCGGCCGCCTCTACCACGTGATCACCGACTACGAGCTGTACTTCAGCGAGGGCCGGGACTGGGTGGACGCCTTCAAGATCTGGCAGGGCGGCCTCGGCATCTGGGGCGCGATCGCGCTCGGCGCGGTGGGCGCGTGGATCGGCTGCCGGCGCCGGGGCATCCCGCTGCCGGCCTACGCCGACGCCATCGCCCCCGGCATCGCCTTCGCCCAGGCGATCGGCCGCTGGGGCAACTGGTTCAACCAGGAGCTGTACGGCAAGGAGACCGACCTGCCGTGGGCCCTGCACATCACGTCCTCCGCGGACGGCCGCGTGCCGGGCTACTACCACCCGACCTTCCTCTACGAGTCGCTGTGGTGCGTCGGCGTCGCCCTGCTGGTCATCTGGGCCGACCGACGCTTCAAGCTCGGCCACGGGCGGGCGTTCGCGCTGTACGTCGCCGCGTACTGCGTGGGCCGGGCCTGGATCGAGTACATGCGCGTCGACGACGCCCACCACTTCCTGGGCCTGCGGCTGAACGACTGGACCGCGCTGATCGTCTTCCTGCTCGCGGTGACGTACATCGTGGTGTCGGCGAAGAAGCGGCCCGGCCGCGAAGAGGTCGTGGAGCCCGGGGCTCTTGAGGAGGCGGCCGCGGAGAAGGCCGAGGAGCCTGCCGCGGACGGCACCGGCACAACGGACGCCGAGCCCGCGAAGGAGGCCGGGGACCAGGCCGACGGCGCCTCGGCGGAGCCCGACGAGAAGGACGAGGCCGGGCAGAAGGACGAGGCCGGGCAGAAGGACGAAGCCGAGTCGGCGACCGGCAAGAAGCTCTGACGGCCGGTTCTACGGCGATGAGGGCGCCCGGGGATTCCCCGGGCGCCCTCGCTTTCCTGTCGGCCCGGCTCGGTCTGGTGTCAGCGGAGATCGGCCGCCAGGGACAGGGTCCTGCGGGCCGCCGTGACCACCGCCGCGTCGATGAAGCTGCCGTTGGGAAGGGCCTGGGCGCCCTGTTCCGTCTCCGCGGCCTTGACGATCTGTTCCGCCTCCTCGATCTCCCTCGGCGTGGGGAGGTACGCCTGCTGGATCACCGGGAGTTGGCGCGGGTGGATCGCCGCTCTGCCCAGGAAGCCCAGCGCCCGGCCGTGGGCGCAGCTGGTGGCCAGGCTGGTCAGGTCGCGGGTGTCGGGGTGGACCGACTGGGGCGGTGGGGGCAGGGCCGCCGCCCGGGCCGCGACGATCACCCGGGAGCGCGGCCAGTCGAGGCCCCGGTCGTCCTGGAGGCCCAGGTCGGCGCGGAGGTCGGCCTCGCCCAGGGCGATGCCCCGCAGACAGGGGTGGGCGGAGGCGATGGCGTAGGCGTTCTCGATGCCGAGGGCGGTCTCCAGCAGGGCGTAGAGGGCGGGGGCGCCGCCGTCCGTGGGGTGCACGGTCTCGGCGATGCGGGTGATCTGGTGCGGGGTGGTCACCTTGGGCAGGCGCAGGCCGGACACGCCGGGGAGTTCGGCCAGGGCGCGCAGATCCCGAGCGGCGTGGGGCCCGTCCAGGGCGTTGACGCGGACGTGGACCGGGACCGGCTGGGGGTCGCTCAGCCGTTCCGCCGTGGCCGCGCGGGCGTAGTCCTTGCGGTCCGGGGCGACCGCGTCCTCCAGGTCGACGACCACGACGTCCGCGCCCGCCGACAGTGCCTTGGTGACCACCGCGGGGCGGTCGCCGGGGGCGTAGAGCCAGGTCAGCGGGTGTCTCACAGGGTGCCCTCCGCGCGCAGGGCGGTCAGCTCGGCGGTGGTCAGGCCCAGTTCGGTGAGGATCTGGTCGGTGTCCGCGCCGTGCGGGCGGCCGGCCCAGCGGATCGCGCCAGGGGTGGCGGAGAGGCGGAAGAGCACGTTCTGCAGGCGCAGCGGGCCCAGTTCGGGGTCGTCGAGGGTGGTGAGCGTACCGAGGGCCGCGTACTGGGGGTCCTCCAGCACGTCCCGTACGTCCTGGACGGGCGCGATCGCGGCCTCGGCCTTCTCGAAGGCCGCCAGGACCTCGGTGCGGGGGCGGGCCGCGATCCAGGTGCCGACGGCCTCGTCGAGGACGTCGGCGTGGGCCGCCCGGTCGGCGCCGGTGGCGAACCAGGGCTCGTCGATCAGCTCGGGCCGGCCGACGAGGTGCATCACGCGTTCCGCGATCGACTGGGCCGAGGTGGAGACGGCGACCCAGGTGCCGTCGGCGGTGCGGTAGGTGTTGCGCGGGGCGTTGTTCGCCGAGCGGTTGCCGGTGCGCTCCTGGACGTAGCCGAGTTGGTCGTACCAGGTGGGCTGGGGGCCGAGCACCGCGAGGATCGGTTCGATGATCGCCATGTCGACGACCTGGCCCTCGCCGGTGCGGTCGCGGGCGGCGAGGGCCGTCATGACCGCGTAGGCCGTGGTGAGGCCCGCGATGTTGTCCGCGAGGCCGAACGGCGGCAGGGTCGGGGGCGCGTCGGGTTCGCCGGTGATCGCGGCGAAGCCGCTCATGGCCTCCGCGAGGGTGCCGAAACCGGGGCGGCGGGAGGAGGGGCCGAACTGGCCGAAGGCGGTGACCCGGGCGAGGATCAGCCGGGGGTTGGCGGCCGACAGCTCCGCCCAGCCCAGGTCCCATTTCTCCAGCGTGCCGGGGCGGAAGTTCTCGATGATCACATCGGCCGTCTCGGCGAGGCGCAGGAGGGTGGCGCGGCCGCCGGGCGTGGAGAGGTTCAGGGTCATCGTGCGCTTGTTGCGGCCGAGGACCTTCCACCACAGGCCGACGCCGTCCTTCGACGGGCCGTGTCCGCGCGAGGGGTCGGGCTTCGCCGGGTGCTCGACCTTGATGACCTCCGCGCCGAAGTCGCCGAGCAGGGTGGCGGCGAGCGGACCGGCGAAGAGGGTGGCGAGGTCGAGGACGCGCAGGCCGGTCAGGGGCGGGGCGGCGGCGCTCATGAGGCGAACCGCGCTTCGATCTCGGAGCGGTACGGCATCGACGCCGAGGCGCCCGGCCGCTGGACGGAGAGGGCCGCCGCTGCCGCCGCCCAGGCGAGCGCCTGCCGCACGGGCCGGTCCTCCCCGAGGGCGACCGCCAGGGCTCCGACGAAGGTGTCGCCCGCGCCCGTCGAGTCGACGGCGGTGACCCGCGGGGAGGGCACGGTGACGGGTTCGTCGCCGCGGGCCGCGTAGAGGCTGCCCGCCGCGCCGAGGGTGATGACCACCTCCGGCACGCTGTCGAGGAGGGCGGTGGCCGCCTCGACGGGGTCGGTGCGGCCGGTGAGGGCGGCGGCCTCGTGCTGGTTGGGCACCAACAGGTCGGTGGCGGCGAGGAGTTCGGGCGGGAGCGGCTGGGCGGGGGCCGGTGTGAGGATCGTCCGGACGCCGTGGGCGCGGGCGGCCTGCGCGCCCGCGACGACCGCCGGGAGCGGGATCTCCAGCTGGAGGAGGAGGGCGTCGGCGGAGGCGATCAGGCCCTCGTCGCCGGGGACGAGATGGTCGACGGTGCCGTTCGCGCCGGGAATGACGACGATGGCGTTGCCGCCCTCGTCGTCGACCACGATGTGGGCGGTGCCGGAGGGGGCCTCGACCGTGCGCAGATGGTCGGTGTTCACCCCGGAGTGTTCGAGGGTGGAGCGCAGCCGGGCGCCGAAGGAGTCGTTGCCGACCGCGCCGATCATCGAGACGGTCGCTCCCGCGTGGGCGGCGGCGACGGCCTGGTTGGCGCCCTTGCCGCCGGGGATCGTACGGAACTCCCGTCCCGTCACGGTCTCTCCGCGCTGCGGTGCCTTCTCGACGTACGCGACGAGGTCCATGTTCGTGCTGCCGAGCACGACGATGTCGGTCATGGGCGAGTTGCCTCCCGGTGGGTGAGGTGGGCCAGGGCGTCGAATCCGGTGCCGTCGAAGCCGGCGACGGAGGTGGACAGACGGTTCTTCAGGGGGGCGGTCCAGTGCGCGGGCAGGGCGTCGGTGTCGCCGGTGAGGAGTCCGGCGACACCGCCCGCCGTGGCGCCGTTGGAGTCGGTGTCCCAGCCGCCCGACACGGCACGGCTGACGGAGCCCGTGAAGTCGCCGTTCGCATGGGCGAGGGCGGCGGCGATCAGGGCGGTGTTCGGGATGGCGTGGACCCAGTGATACGCGGCGTGGGCCGTGTGGAGTTCGTCGACGACCGTGTCGAAGTCCTCGTGCCGCGCGGCCAGTCGCAGGGCGTGGGCGAGAGCGTGGGCGAGGCGGGAGCGGGGCGGGATCACCGTGAGGCCCGTGCGGAGCGCCGTGTGCACGTCGTGGGTGCCGGTGGCGGCCGTGGCGATGACGGCGGCGGTGAACATCGCCGCGTAGACGCCGTTCGCCGTGTGGGTGAGGGTGGCATCCCGGTGGGCCTGTTCGGCGGCCGCGGCCGGGTCGCCGGGGTTGGTCCAGCCGTGGACGTCGGCGCGGATGAGGGCGCCGATCCATTCGCGGAAGGGGTTGCGGTGGCGGGCCGTGTGCGGGGGTTCGACGCCGGAGAGGAGGTTGCGGTAGGCGACGCGTTCCGCGGTGAAGGTGCGGCCGGCGGGGAGTTCGTCGAGCCACAGGGCCGCCACGTCCCGGGTGGTGAAGGCTCGGCCGTGGCGCTGGAGCAGGAGCAGGTTGAGGAGGGGGTAGTTGAGGTCGTCGTCCTCGGGCATGCCGTCGATGTTCTCGGCGAGGGAGGTGGCGGCCGAGCGGCGGTTCCAGGGGTGCTCCCGGAGGAGGTCCGGGGGGACGCCCTGGGCGGTGAAGTAGGTGGTGGGGGGCCAGTTGCCGGTGGAGCGCGCGAGCCGGCGGATGGCGTCGAGGGGGAGCTTCTCGACGGGTTTGCCGAGCAGACAGCCGACGGCCCGGCCGAGCCAGGCGGCTTCGAGGCGGGCCGGGGCGGGGGCTGGGCGGGGGCGGATTTCGGTCGCCTGCCGTTGCGGGGTGCCTTCCCCGGAGGGGGGACCGTCGGCACCCGCCCTTGCCACCCCGGCCTCACGACCGCCCGCCCGTCGAGTGGGCCAACTCGGGCAGCACGCCTTGATCTTCGTCAGGTCCGTCGGCTCGTGGTCCGTCAACGCGCTGGGGAGGTCCGCCAGTTCGTCGAGCAGGTCCTGCGCGAGCGTGCGGAGGTAGCGGGACGCCGGTTGCGGTGAGGCGCCCGCCCGTGGCGGGGCCGCCGGTCCGCCGGCCGCCCGCCAGCGCGCGGCGATCGCCGAGGGCTCACGGCCGTCCAGGGACGCCTGGCGGAGTTCGTGGCCCAGCAGGTCCTCCGGCTGGACCCACGTCAGGCGGAGCATTCCGGGCCTCCGAGGGCGGCGAAAGCCGACTCGTGGGCCCGGCGCGCGCGGACGTCCCGCGCGAAGATCTCGCGGGTCACCTCCGTGAGCGTGCGGGCCGGTTCCCACAGGTCCACCCGGCTCGCCTCGGCCACCTGCTTCGACCAGTCCTCCGGCGGCGGGGAGCCGAGCGCGCCGGCCAGGGCGCCCGCCATCGTGGCGATCGAGTCGCAGTCGCGGCCGTAGTTCACCGCGCCCAGGACCGCCTGCCGGTAGTCGCCGCCGGCCACGACCAGCATGCCCAGGGCGACCGGGAGTTCCTCGATCGCGTGCAGCCGGGACGGGCGGCGGGCGCCGAGGGACGGCGAGCGATAGTCCGGGCCCACCGTGTCGTACGGGGCGACCGCCGTCCGCAGGGGGCCCAGGGCCGACTCGAAGTCCCGGTGGGAGGCGGCCACTTCGCAGACCCGTTCGATCGCCTCGCGGGTGCCGTCCTTCGCCAGGGCCAGGCACTGCGCCACCACCGAGCCGGGCGTGGCTCCCGGGGTGCAGGCCGCCGCCACCGCCGCCGCGAACACGCCGGCCGCCTCCCGCCCGTACGACGACTGGTGGGCGCCCGCCACGTCCAGGGCCTCGGCGTAGGCGGCCCGGGGGTTGGCCGCGTTGACCAGGCCGACCGGGGCCATGTACATCGCCGCGCCGCAGTTGACGATGTTGCCGGTGCCGGCCTCGCGGGGGTCCACATGGCCGTAGTGGAGCCTCGCGACGAGCCATTTCTCCGCGAGGAAGACGCGGTGCAGGGGGATGGTCTCGGCCTCCAGTTCCGGGATCCAGCGGGGGGTGGTCATCAGGTCCGGGACCAGGTGGTCGGCGATCGCGTAGGCGTCCAGGTGGTCGCGGACCGTGGCGTAGACCCTGATCAGGGCGTGGGTCATCAAGGTGTCGTCGGTGATGTGGCCGTCGCCCTTGTGGTACGGGGCGATGGGGCGGGCGGTGCGCCAGGCGTCGCCGTTCCAGGGGCCGACGATGCCGTGGACGCGGCCGCCGTGGCGTTCGAGGATCTGGGTGGGGGAGTAGCCCTCGACGGGGCCGCCGAGGGCGTCGCCGACCGCCGCGCCCACGAGGGCGGCCGTGATCCGGTCCTCCAGGGTGGTGCTTTCTGGCTGTTTGGGCGTCATGCCCCGAATCATCCTCCTGGTGAGGCCGGTTGTACGGCTTCCAGGAGCTCGGCGAGTTCCACCAGATCCGTGCCGGTGAGACGGGGGAGGGCGCAGCCGGAGAGGGTGCGGCAGGTGTCGCGCCAGGAGTCGGGGATCGCGGCGGCGCCGCCGAGCGCGCCGGTCAGCGCCCCCGCGAGGGCCGGGGCGGAGTCGGCGACCCGGGACAGGCAGGCGGCCGCGGGGACCGCCTCGGCGATACGGCCGTGGGCGGCGAGGGAGAGGGCGAGGGCCACCGGGACCGTCTCGGCGGCGGCGATGCCGTAGCTGTAGACGTGGTCGACGATCTCGTGTTCGAGGAGGGGGATCAGGGCGAAGGCGCTGTCCGCGTCGCGGGCCAGCTTGAGGGCGTGGCGGGCGTTGCGGCCGATCTCGGTGGACTCGGGGAGTTCGGTGAGCGCGGCCTCGGCGCAGGTCTCCGCCGTCTCGCCGGTCAGGGCCAGGGAGAGGGCCGCCGCCATCGCCCGCGCGCCGTGCACCCCGTCGCCGTCCTGGGTGTAGCGGGCGTCGAACTCGGCGAGGGCCGCGGCGCCGTGGGGGTCGCCGGGGTGGGCGAGGGCGAGGACGCAGGCGCGCACGCACGCGGCGTCGTCGAAGTAGTGGGGGTTGTCGTGTCCGGTGGCGGGTGGGCGCAGGCCGGCGGCGAGGTTGCCGAGGCCGGCGCGGACGGAGATGCGGGCGCGCAGGGGGAGGACGGCGGACTCCACCTCGGGGGCGCGGTCGGCCGCGGCGGCGACCTCGGAGGCGAGGGCGGTCCAGGTCAGGTCGATGGCGGCGCGCGTACGGCGGTCCCGGCTGAGGTCGCTGAGGACGTCGTCGCCGGTTCTGAGCAGGGCTTCCGCGGTGAAGGCCGCCCATTCGGCGTCGTCGGAGGGGCCCAGGCGGAGAGGTTCGGGGGGCTGGTTGAGGGCGATGGGGACGGGGAGGGTGGTGGTGGCGTTGTGCTCGGCGAAGGTGTCCAGCTCGCGGGTGAGACGGCGGGTCCAGTCGGGCATGCGGGCGGCTCGGTGGCGGGCGGCGGGCCAGCCGGCGGCGTCGCCCGCGGCCAGGCCCAGCAGGAGACCGAGGGTGCGCTGCCCGGCCTCGGCTTCGCCTTCGGCCTCCTGTCTCCCACCCGCGCTTGGTTGAGAGGTGTGCGTCTCCTGTGGGGGGTGCTCGCCGTCGGCGGCTGCGGGTGGGGTCTGGGCGTTCCACGGGGCGGGTGGGGTCATCGACCGGGGTCCTGTTCTCGCTGGGGGGACGACGGCCACTTCTCGCTGTCTGCCGGGACCAGGAGTTCCGCCACGTCCAGGATGTGATGGCCGGACATCGAGGGAAGGCAGCTGCCGCGCGCCGGGCCGATGGGGGCCGACCAGTCCCGGGGGATCGCCGACTCGCCGCCCGTCGCGCCCGCGAGCGCGCCGGCCACCGCCGCCGTCGTGTCCGCGTCCCTGCCCATGTTCACGGCCGTCAGGACCGCCTCGCGGAAGTCGCCGTCCGCCGCCGCGTACGCGCCGAAGGCCAGGGCCACCGCCTCGGGCGCCAGGTCCGTCCAGGGGTAGCCGCCGATGACGACGGCAGAGCGGACCGCGCGTTCGCCCCGGTGGGCGACCGCGACGGCCCTGCGCAGGGAACGGGCGGTCCAGGAGTCCTCCGGGACCACCGCGAGGGCCGACGCCACCACGGCGATCGTGGGGGCGCCCGCCATCGCCGCCGCGACACCCGCCGCCACCGCCTGGCCGCCGTAGATGCCCTCGCCCTCGTGGCTCACCGAGCCGTCGATGGCCACCAGCCGGGCCGCCTCGGCCGGGCGGCCCGCCGCGAACACGCCGAAGGGCGCCGCTCGCATCGCCAGGCCGTCGCTCCACGCGTGCCGGTGCTGGGCCGAGATGGGCGCCGCCAGGCCCCGGCGGAGGTTCTCCAGGGTGCCCCGCTCGCTGAAGCCCGCGCCCCGGAACGGGCCCTCGTCGCGGTCCGCGATCCAGGCGTGCCAGGCCGCCTCCACATGCGCCGGCGTGAGCGCCGAGCCGTGCCGGGCCAGCAGCAGGCCCGAGAAGATGGCGTACTCCGTGTCGTCCGTGCCCGCGGGGCGCTCCGCCACATAGCCGGTGATGCGGCCCCATCTCGCCCTGATCTGGGACGGCTTCATGTTCTCCGCGGGTGCGCCCAGGGCGTCCCCCACGGCGAGGCCCAGGAGCGCGCCGCGGGCCCGTTCGCGGAGTTCGGCGGCGTCCCCCGGCGCCGGGACCGTGGGCACGCGGGCGATCGTCGATGCCATTGCTCCGCCTCTCCTGAGGGGGTTTCGAGGGGATCCGACCTGCCGGATCGGGCCCATCCGATCTGTCCCACCATTGGCGGTTGACCTCAGCCTGGTGTGCCGCAAAGTCACCCGGTCGACATCTGTGCAGCAGTTCGTTCAGATGAGCGAACAAGGGCAAAACCGCAGGTTAGCCCAGCCTTTCCTTGCTGGCGGAGCGGGAATCACCGGCGTACTGTCTGGGTTATCGAAAAGTAGAATCAATCCAAAGTTAGCTTTGGCTAAGCTTCCTGGGGGACTCCGGATGGCTCTCATCGAGACCGAGGCGACGCTGCACGAGGCGCACCGCGACAACCACACGCACCGGGACGTGAACGGGGGCTGGCTGCGGCCGGCCGTCTTCGGGGCGATGGACGGGCTCGTCTCCAACCTGGCGCTGATGACCGGTGTCGCCGGCGGCTCCGTCGGTCACCAGACCATCGTGGTGACCGGGCTGGCCGGCCTCGCCGCGGGCGCCTTCTCCATGGCCGCCGGCGAGTACACCTCGGTCGCCTCCCAGCGTGAGCTGGTCGAGGCCGAACTCGACGTCGAGCGGCGGGAGTTGAAGCGGCACCCGCAGGACGAGGAGGCCGAGCTCGCCGCGCTGTACGAGGCTCGTGGCGTCGATCCCGGGCTGGCCAGGCTCGTCGCCGAGCAGCTCTCCCGCGACCCCGAGCAGGCGCTGGAGATACACGCCCGCGAGGAACTCGGGATCGACCCCACCGACCTGCCCTCGCCGACCGTCGCCGCGGTGTCCTCCTTCGGCTCCTTCGCGCTGGGCGCCCTGCTTCCCGTCCTGCCGTATCTGCTGGGGGCGACGGCCCTGTGGCCCGCCGTGCTGCTCGCGCTGATCGGGCTGTTCGGCTGTGGCGCCGTCGTCGCCAAGGTGACCGCGCGGTCCTGGTGGTACAGCGGTGTGCGGCAACTCGCCCTGGGTGGCGCGGCGGCCGGTGTGACGTATCTCCTGGGCAGCTTGTTCGGAACGGCCGTAGGATAAGGCGGCTGGTACTTATGCGATGGGCCGCATAAATACCCGTTACTCGTTGGTTTCGGATGCATGACCACCGGGCATGAGCCGTAAGCGCTGTGGGCAATGACGCCTGCGGCGTGCTCGCGGGGTGGGCGACGACGCCCCCTTCGCTCTTCGGGCCGACGGACATCGATCTGTCCCGTTCGGTCCCCACACACTTCCGGCCGCCGCGCGCGGCCCCCTGCCGCCACCCCGCGGCGTCCGCATGCTGGAACGGAGTATCCGGTTCCCGAGAACCGCTCCATCATGTAACCTGCACGAAATTTTGCACTCAAGCGCACGTCACACGTGCGCTTCCCGCAGAGGGCCAACGTCGTCCCTCGGCACTTCGCACATGCCAGATGACGACGACGGGAGAGCCGATGCGTACGCCGCGCCAGCCGTCCCAGCACTCCGAGAACGGCCAGAACTGGTCGTTCATGGATGCTCGCCCTGCTGCGCAGGGTATGTACGACCCCCGCAACGAGCACGACGCCTGCGGCGTCGGCTTCGTGGCCACCCTCACCGGTGAGGCTAGCCACACGCTGGTCGAGCAGGCGCTGACCGTTCTGCGCAACCTCGAACACCGCGGCGCCACCGGCTCCGAGCCGGACTCCGGCGACGGCGCGGGCATCCTCACTCAGGTCCCCGACGCGTTCTTCCGTGAGGTGGCCGGATTCGAGCTGCCCGAGGCCGGTTCCTACGCCGTCGGCATCGCCTTCCTTCCGGAGGAGAACACCGCCGAGGTCGTCTCACAGATCGAGACGATCGCCGGCGAGGAGGGCCTCACGGTCCTCGGCTGGCGCGAGGTCCCCGTCGCACCCGAACTGCTCGGCGCCACCGCCCGTTCGACGATGCCCGCCTTCCGGGAGATCTTCGTCACCGACGGTGCCAGCGAGGGCATCGCCCTCGACCGCAAGGCGTTCGTGCTGCGCAAGCGCGCCGAGCGCGAGGCCGGCGTGTACTTCCCGTCGCTCTCCGCCCGCACCATCGTCCACAAGGGCATGCTGACCACCGGCCAGCTGGAGCCCTTCTTCCCGGACCTGTCCGACCGCCGCTTCGCCTCGGCCGTCGCCCTCGTCCACTCGCGCTTCTCCACGAACACCTTCCCGTCGTGGCCGCTCGCGCACCCCTACCGCTTCGTCGCGCACAACGGTGAGATCAACACCGTCAAGGGCAACCGCAACTGGATGCGCGCCCGCGAGTCGCAGCTGGTCTCCGACCTCTTCGGCGCCGACGACAAGGGCCTGGAGCGCGTCTTCCCGGTCTGCACCCCGGACGCCTCCGACTCCGCCTCCTTCGACGAGGTCCTGGAGCTGCTCCACCTCGGCGGCCGCTCCCTGCCGCACTCCGTGCTGATGATGATCCCGGAGGCGTGGGAGAACCACGACTCCATGGACCCGGCCCGGCGCGCCTTCTACGCGTACCACTCCACGATGATGGAGCCCTGGGACGGCCCGGCCTGCGTCACCTTCACCGACGGCACCCAGGTCGGCGCCGTGCTCGACCGCAACGGTCTGCGCCCCGGCCGCTACTGGGTCACCGACGACGGCCTCGTCGTCCTCGGCTCCGAGGTCGGCGTCCTGGACATCGACCCGGCGAAGGTCGTCCGCAAGGGCCGCCTCCAGCCCGGCAAGATGTTCCTCGTCGACACCGCCGAGCACCGCATCATCGAGGACGACGAGATCAAGGCGCGGCTCGCCGCCGAGAAGCCCTACGCCGAGTGGCTGGAGGCCGGCGAGATCGAGCTGGGCGACCTGCCCGAGCGCGAGCACATCGTGCACACCCACGCCTCGGTCACCCGCCGCCAGCAGACCTTCGGCTACACCGAGGAGGAGCTGCGCGTCATCCTGGCGCCGATGGCGAAGTCCGGCGCCGAGCCGATCGGCTCGATGGGCACCGACTCGCCGATCGCCGCGCTCAGCGAGCGCCCGCGGCTGCTCTTCGACTACTTCACCCAGCTGTTCGCGCAGGTCACCAACCCGCCGCTGGACGCGATCCGCGAGGAACTGGTCACCTCCCTGCGCTCGTCGCTCGGCCCCGAGGGCAACCTCCTGGAGCCGACGGCCGCCTCCTGTCGCAGCGTCACCCTGCCGTTCCCGGTGATCGACAACGACGAGCTGGCCAAGCTCATCCACATCAACGCCGACGGCGACATGCCGGGCTTCAAGGCCGCGACGCTCTCCGGCCTGTACCGGGTCTCCGGCGGCGGTGACGCCCTCGCCGCGCGGATCGAGGAGATCTGCGCCGAGGCCGACGCGGCCATCGAGAACGGCGCCCGGCTGATCGTCCTGTCGGACCGCCACTCGGACGCCGAGCACGCGCCGATCCCGTCGCTGCTGCTCACCTCGGCCGTCCACCACCACCTCATCCGCACCAAGCAGCGCACCGAGGTGGGCCTGCTGGTCGAGGCCGGTGACGTCCGCGAGGTCCACCACGTCGCCCTGCTGATCGGCTTCGGCGCCGCCGCCGTCAACCCGTACCTGGCGATGGAGTCCGTCGAGGACCTCGTCCGCGCGGGCACGTTCCTCTCCGACATCGAGCCCGAGAAGGCCATCCGCAACCTGATCTACGCCCTGGGCAAGGGTGTTCTGAAGGTCATGTCGAAGATGGGCATCTCGACCGTCGCCTCCTACCGCGGCGCCCAGGTCTTCGAGGCCGTCGGTCTCGACGACGCCTTCGTGGAGAAGTACTTCAACGGCACCGCCACCAAGATCGGCGGCGTCGGCATCGACGTCATCGCCAAGGAGGTCGCCGCCCGGCACGCCAAGGCGTACCCGGCGTCCGGCATCGCGCCGGCCCACCGCGCCCTGGAGATCGGCGGCGAGTACCAGTGGCGCCGCGAGGGCGAGCCGCACCTGTTCGACCCGGAGACGGTCTTCCGCCTCCAGCACTCCACGCGCTCCGGCCGCTACGACATCTTCAAGAAGTACACGGACCGGGTGAACGAGCAGTCCGAGCGCCTGATGACGCTGCGCGGCCTGTTCGGCTTCCAGTCGGACCGTCAGCCGATCCCCGTCGACGAGGTCGAGCCGGTCTCCGAGATCGTCAAGCGCTTCTCCACCGGCGCCATGTCCTACGGCTCCATCTCGCGCGAGGCGCACGAGACCCTCGCCATCGCCATGAACCAGCTGGGCGGCAAGTCCAACACCGGTGAGGGCGGCGAGGACCCGGACCGCCTCTACGACCCGGCGCGCCGCTCCGCCATCAAGCAGGTCGCCTCCGGCCGCTTCGGTGTGACCAGCGAGTACCTGGTCAACGCGGACGACATCCAGATCAAGATGGCCCAGGGCGCCAAGCCCGGCGAGGGCGGCCAGCTGCCCGGCCACAAGGTCTACCCGTGGGTCGCCAAGACGCGTCACTCGACGCCGGGCGTGGGCCTGATCTCCCCGCCGCCGCACCACGACATCTACTCGATCGAGGACCTGGCCCAGCTGATCCACGACCTCAAGAACGCGAACCCGCGGGCGCGGATCCACGTCAAGCTGGTCTCCGAGGTCGGCGTCGGCACCGTCGCGGCGGGCGTGTCCAAGGCGCACGCGGACGTGGTCCTGATCTCCGGCCACGACGGCGGCACGGGCGCCTCCCCGCTCACCTCGCTGAAGCACGCGGGCGGCCCCTGGGAGCTCGGCCTCGCCGAGACCCAGCAGACCCTGCTGCTCAACGGTCTGCGCGACCGGATCGTGGTGCAGACGGACGGCCAGCTGAAGACCGGCCGTGACGTGATCATCGCCGCGCTGCTCGGCGCCGAGGAGTTCGGTTTCGCGACCGCGCCGCTCGTCGTCTCCGGCTGCGTCATGATGCGCGTCTGCCACCTGGACACCTGCCCGGTCGGCATCGCCACCCAGAACCCGGTGCTGCGCGACCGGTTCTCCGGCAAGGCCGAGTACGTGGTGAACTTCTTCCAGTTCATCGCGCAGGAGGTCCGCGAGCTGCTGGCCGAGCTGGGCTTCCGCTCCATCGAGGAGGCCGTCGGCCACGCCGAGGTCCTCGACGTCAAGCGCGCGGTGAGCCACTGGAAGGCGCAGGGCCTGGACCTGGAGCCGCTGTTCCACGTGCCGGCGCTGCCCGACGGCGCCGTCCGCCACCAGGTGATCGCCCAGGACCATGGCCTGGAGAAGGCGCTCGACAACGAGCTGATCAAGCTCGCCGCCGACGCGCTGGCCGCCGACTCGGTCAACGACGCCCAGCCGGTGCGCGCGCAGGTCGCCATCCGCAACATCAACCGCACGGTCGGCACCATGCTCGGCCACGAGGTGACGAAGAAGTTCGGTGGCGCGGGCCTGCCCGACGACACCATCGACATCACCTTCACGGGCTCCGCCGGCCAGTCCTTCGGCGCCTTCCTGCCGCGCGGCATCACGCTGCGCCTGGAGGGCGACGCCAACGACTACGTCGGCAAGGGCCTCTCCGGCGGCCGGGTGATCGTCCGCCCGGACCGGGGCGCCGACCACCTGGCCGAGTACTCGACGATCGCGGGCAACACCATCGCGTACGGCGCGACCGGCGGCGAGCTCTTCCTGCGCGGCCGCACCGGCGAGCGGTTCTGCGTGCGCAACTCCGGCGCGCTGGTGGTCTCCGAGGGCGTGGGCGACCACGGCTGCGAGTACATGACCGGCGGCCACGCGGTGGTGCTCGGCGAGACGGGCCGTAACTTCGCGGCCGGCATGTCCGGCGGTATCGCGTACGTGATCGACCTGAACCGCGACAACGTCAACGCCGGCAACGTCGGCGCGATCGAGGCGCTGGACGACACCGACAAGCAGTGGCTGCACGACGTGGTGCGCCGCCACGCCGAGGAGACCGGCTCCACGGTCGCCGAGAAGCTGCTCGCGGACTGGGACGCGTCCGTGGAGCGCTTCAGCAAGATCATCCCCAGCACGTACAAGGCAGTGCTCGCCGCCAAGGACGCCGCCGAGCAGGCGGGACTCTCCGAGTCCGAGATCACCGAGAAGATGATGGAGGCGGCGATCAATGGCTGACCCGAAGGGCTTCCTGAACCACGGCCGTGAGGTCGCCAAGTCCCGCCCCGTCGAGGAGCGTCTGAAGGACTGGAACGAGGTCTACGTCCCCGGCTCGCTGCTGCCGATCATCAGCAAGCAGGCCGGCCGGTGCATGGACTGCGGCATCCCGTTCTGCCACAACGGCTGTCCGCTCGGGAACCTCATCCCCGAGTGGAACGACTACGCCTACCGCGAGGACTGGTCGGCCGCGCAGGAGCGCCTGCACGCCACCAACAACTTCCCGGAGTTCACCGGCCGCCTCTGCCCGGCGCCCTGTGAGTCGGCGTGCGTGCTCGGCATCAACCAGCCGGCCGTGACCATCAAGAACGTCGAGGTCTCGATCATCGACAAGGCGTGGGAGGCCGGCACGGTCGCCCCGCAGGCGCCCGAGCGCCTGTCCGGCAAGACGGTCGCGGTCATCGGCTCGGGCCCGGCGGGCCTGGCCGCCGCCCAGCAGCTCACCCGGGCGGGCCACACCGTCGCCGTCTACGAGCGCGCCGACCGCATCGGCGGCCTGCTCCGCTACGGCATCCCCGAGTTCAAGATGGAGAAGCGGCACATCAACCGCCGTATCGAGCAGATGCGCGCGGAGGGCACCCGCTTCCGTACCGGGATCGAGATCGGCCGCGACATCAAGGCGAACGACCTCAAGAAGCGCTACGACGCCGTGGTGATCGCCGCCGGTGCCACCACCGCGCGCGACCTCCCGGTGCCCGGCCGCGAACTCAAGGGCGTCTACCAGGCGATGGAGTACCTGCCGCTGGCCAACAAGGTCCAGGAGGGCGACTACGTCACCTCCCCGATCTCGGCCGAGGGCAAGCACGTCGTCGTGATCGGCGGCGGCGACACGGGCGCGGACTGCGTGGGCACCGCCCACCGCCAGGGCGCGGCCTCCGTGACGCAGCTGGAGATCATGCCCCGCCCGAACGACGAGCGGAACACGGTCACCCAGCCCTGGCCGACCTTCCCGATGCTCTACAAGGTGACGAGCGCCCACGAGGAGGGCGGCGAGCGGGTCTACTCCGTCTCGACGACCCACTTCGAGGGCGACGAGGACGGCAACGTCCAGTGGCTGCACCTCACCGAGGTCGAGTTCGTCGACGGCAAGCTGACCCCGAAGCCGGGCACGGAGCGCAAGATCCCCGCCCAGCTGGTCACCCTCGCCATGGGCTTCACCGGCACCGACCAGCAGAACGGCCTGGTCGAGCAGTTCGGGCTGGAGCTCGACGAACGCGGTAACATCGCCCGCGACGCCGACTTCCAGACCAATGTGCCGGGTGTGTTCGTCGCCGGTGACGCCGGTCGCGGCCAGTCGCTCATCGTGTGGGCGATCGCCGAGGGCCGCTCGGCGGCTCGCGGCGCCGACCGCTTCCTCACGGGGGCGAGCGACCTGCCCGCGCCGATCCGTCCGACGGATCGTGCCCTGACGGTCTGACCCGTCCCGAAGAACGTCCCGTACAACGGCGTACGGAACACTGATGGCGCCTGCCCCACTGTCCCCGACCGGACGACCGGGCAGGCGCTGTCGCCTGTGTGGGAGGGTGAGGGCCATGATCAGTCTCAGGAAGGTGGAGGAGACCGCACCGGCGCTGGTCGGTCCCTACCGGACCGCCGGGGTGTCCCTCACCAAGCACGGGCTGACGGGGGAGCGGGCCGCCGTCTACCTGGTCGTGGACTACTCGGGGTCCATGAAGCCGTACTTCAGCGACGGCAGTGTGCAGGCGCTCGCCGACCGGGTGCTCGGACTGGCCGCGCACTTCGACGACGACGGCCGGGTGCCGGTCGTGTTCTTCTCCACCGATGTCGACGCCGTCACCGACATCGAGCTCGCCGACCACCAGGGGCGCGTGGAGCGGATCGCGGCGGGGCTCGGGCACATGGGCCGGACCAGCTACCACCTCGCGATGGACGCCGTCATCGACCACTACCTCGACAGCGGGAGCACCGCCCCCGCGCTGGTGGTCTTCCAGACCGACGGCGGCCCGATCAACCGGCTCGCCGCCGAGCGCTATGTCTGCAAGGCGGCGCGGCTCCCCCTCTTCTGGCAGTTCGTCGGCTTCGGCGACCCGCACAGCAAGCAGTTCGACTTCCTGCGCAGGCTCGACGACCTCGCCGTGCCCGGCAAGCGGGAGGTGGACAACGCCGGCTTCTTCCACGCCGGCGAGGACCCCCTGGCGGTACCGGACTCCGAGCTCTACGACCGGCTGCTCGGCGAGTTCCCGCGCTGGCTGACGGCGGCCCGCGAACGGGGGATCGTCACCTCGTAGCCGGGCCGCTCACCCGGCTGCACGCACCATTGGCCCGGCCCTGTCCGTCATGTCACCCTGAGGAGGATCCGACGGGAGGCGGGCCGATGGGCGACGGCGCACGACCGGGGAGCACGGCAAGGGAACCGGCCGGCAAGGGCGAGCGGCTGGCGGACTGGGCCGACGGGCGGCTCGGGATCTACGGGCTCGCCAAGTCCCAGATGCGCAAGGTCTTTCCGGACCACTGGTCCTTCATGCTCGGCGAGATCTGCCTCTACAGCTTCCTCGTCCTGATCCTCACCGGCGTCTATCTCACCCTCTTCTTCGAGCCCAGCGGAGCCGAGGTCGTCTACGACGGCTCGTACACCCCGCTGAACGGCATCGTCATGACCAAGGCGTACGAGTCGACGCTCGACATCAGCTTCGAGGTGCGCGGCGGGCTGCTGATCCGGCAGGTCCATCACTGGGCGGCCCTGGTCTTCGTCACCGGCATGCTGGTGCACATGATGCGGGTGTTCTTCACCGGCGCTTTCCGCAAACCCCGCGAGATCAACTGGCTGTTCGGCTGGACCCTGCTGATGCTCGGCATCCTCACCGGGCTGACCGGCTACTCGCTCCCCGACGACCTGCTCTCCGGCACCGGCATCCGCTTCGCCGACGGCGCGATCCTGTCCGTCCCGATCATCGGGACGTATCTGTCCTTCTTCCTCTTCGGCGGCGAGTTCCCGGGCCACGACATCATCTCCCGGCTCTTCCCGATCCACGTCCTGCTGCTGCCCGGGATCATGCTCGGCCTGGTGGTGGCCCATCTGATCCTGGTCTTCTACCACAAGCACACGCAGTACCCCGGGCCCGGACGCGACCAGCGGTCCGTCGTCGGCATGCCCTTCATGCCCGTCTACATGGCGAAGGCGGGCGGCTTCTTCTTCCTCGTCTTCGGCGTGCTCACGATCATGGGCGGCATCGCCAGCATCAACCCGGTGTGGGCCTTCGGGCCCTACCGCCCCGACCTGGTGACCACCGGCGCGCAGCCCGACTGGTACCTCGGCTTCTCCGAGGGGCTGATCCGGGTGATGCCCGGCTGGGAGATCAACGCCTGGGGCCACACCCTGGTACCGGGCGTCTTCATCCCCTTCGCGCTCTTCCCGCTGGTCATGCTCGCCATCGGCGTGTACCCCTTCGTCGAGGCGTGGATCACCGGCGACCGGCGCGAGCACCACATCCTCGACCGGCCGCGCAACGCGCCCGTCCGCACCGGCCTGGGCGCCGCCTGGCTCGCCCTGTACGTCGTGCTGCTGATCGGCGGCGGCAACGACATCGTCGCCACCCATCTGCATCTGTCCATCAACGTCATCACCTGGTTCGTGCGGATCGCCGTCTTCGTCCTGCCGGTGATCGTGTTCTGGCTCACCAAGCGGGTCTGCCTCGGGCTGCAGCGCCGGGACCGCGACAAGGTGCTGCACGGCCGCGAGACCGGCACGATCAAACGGCTGCCGGGGGGCGAGTTCATCGAGGTCCACGAACCCCTCCCGCAGGACAAGCTGTTCACCCTCACCCAGCACGAGCAGCATCCGCCGTACGAGGTGGGGCCGCTGGTCGACGCCCATGGCGTTCGGCGCCGGGTGAAGCGGTCCCAGCGGCTGCGGGCGCGGCTGTCGCGGGCGATGTTCGGCGCGGACAGCCAGGTGCCGAAGCCGACACCGGAGGAGTACAAACAGCTCACGCGCGGGCACTGAGGACGGTTTCCCGGCACTCGCGCGGGGTGCCCCACGCCGTGCGCAGGGCGCGGGCCTTGGTGAGCCACAGGGACAGGTCGTACTCCGCCGTGTAGCCGATCGCGCCGTGCAGCTGGAGCGCGGTGCGGGCGGTCGCGTACGCGGCCTCGCCGGCACTCGCCTTGGCGGCGGCGAGGTCGGCGGCGTCCATGGTCAGCGCGGCCCCGAGGACCAGGGGGCGGGCGAAGTCCAGGGCGATCCGGGCGTCCGCGAGGCGGTGTCTGACGGCCTGGAAGGAGCCCACGGGGACGCCGAACTGGGTGCGCTGCTTGACGTAGGAGACGGTTCTGTCGAGCAGCGCGAGGCCGACGCCGAGTGCCTGCGCGGCGGTGGCCAGGCGGGCGACGGCGAGGGCGGTCGCGGTGGGCGGGTCCGGGGTGAGGAGTTCGCCGCCGGGGGCGAGGGGGGTGAGGCGCCGGGCCGGGTCGATCGAGGTGCGGACGGGGCCGTGGCCGGGGGCGAGGTACAGGCCGCCGGGGGTGAGGGCGAGACGCAGGCCGGCCGCGTCGCCGTCCAGGGCGGGGGCGCCGGGGAGCGCGAGGGTGGCCATGGTCGCGCCGGAGGCCAGGGAGGGCAGCAGGCGTTTCGCGAGCGCGGGCTCGGTGAGCAGGGCGGCCGACGCGACCGTCTCCACCAGCGGCCCCGGCACCGCGTGCCGCCCCAGTTCCACGAAGGCGAGGGCGAGTTCGACGGGCCGGGGGCCCAGTCCCTCGTACGCCTCCGGTACCGCCAGCGCGAAGACTCCCGCAGCGGCGATACGACGCCACAGCGCCCGCCCGCCCGTGTGCTCGCCCCGGCTCCAGTCCCGTACCACCGCCGGAGTGTCCGCCGCCGTCAGCAGGGCGTCCAGCGAGGCGGCGAAGTCGCGCTGCTCGGGTTCGAGGAGGAAACGCATCAGCGGCGTCCCTTCGGCAGGCCGAGCAGGCGTTCGGCGATGATGTCGCGCTGGATCTCGTTCGTGCCCGCGTAGATCGGGCCCGCCAGGGCGAAGACCCACCCCTCGGCCCAGGCGGTGTCCGCCTCCTCGCCGTCGGTGCCCAGGAGGTCGAGGGCCGTCTCGTGCAGGGCGATGTCCAGCTCCGACCAGAAGACCTTGTTCAGGCTCGACTCCGGGCCGAGCCGGTCGCCGGCCAGGAAGCGGGACGCGGCCGCGTGGGTGAAGAGCTGGTAGGCGCGGGCCCCGATGAGGGCGTCGGCCACCCGGTCCGCCGAGTCCCGAGGCGCGCCGCGGGCCCGCCAGAGGGCGTGCAGCCGCTCGGCGCCCGCGAGGAAGCGGCCGGGGGAGCGCAGCGTCAGACCGCGCTCGCTGCCCGCCGCCGACATCGCGATGCGCCAGCCCTGGCCGGGCTCGCCGATCACGTCCTCGTCCGGCACGAACACCTCGTCCAGGAACACCTCGGCGAAGGCCGGCCGGCCGTCGAGGCGGGCGATCGGGCGGACGGTGACACCCGGGGCGCGCAGGTCGAACATCAGGTAGATCAGGCCCTGGTGGGGTCGCGGGGCGTGCGGATCACTGCGGAACAGCCCGAACGCGCGATCCGCGAAGGCCGCCCGGGACGACCACGTCTTCTGCCCGCCGATCAGCCAGCCGCCGTCCGTGCGCACCGCCGTCGAACGCAGGGACGCCAGATCGGAACCGGCCTCCGGCTCCGACCACGCCTGCGCCCACACCACCTCGCCGGTCGCCATCGGCGGCAGCACCCGCTCCCGCTGCTCCCGCGTGCCGTGCTCGAAGAGGGTCGGCGCGAGCAGGCTGATCCCGTTCTGCCCGACCCGGCCCGGCGCGCCCGACGCCCAGTACTCCTCCTCGAAGAGCAGCCAACGGACCAGACCGCAGTCCCGGCCGCCGTACTCCGCGGGCCAGTCGACGACCGACCAGCGCTCCGCCGCCAGTTCGGCCTCCCACGCGCGATGGGCCGCGAAGCCCTCCGCCGTCTCCAGGGAGGGCAGCGGGGCGGCCGGCACATGCGCCGCGAGCCAGGCCCGGGCCTCGGCACGGAAGTCCTCGTCGGCCGGAGCGTGGGTGAGGTCCACGGTCGTCACCGTCCTTCCCGTCCTTCCCTAACAAGTGTTTGGTAGGTTAGCGTGGGCCCATGACAGGAGTCGAGAGCCCGGCCCCCGTGCCCGGGCACGGGCTGCTGAAGGGGCGTACCGCCGTCATCACCGCGGCGGCCGGAGCCGGGATCGGCGGGGCGACCGCCCGCCGCTTCCTGGAGGAGGGCGCGCGCGTGCTGATCAGCGACGCGCACACCCGCCGGCTCAAGGAGCACGCGGCCGGGCTGAGCCGGGACTTCCCCGGAGCCGTCGCGGCCGTCCCCTGCGACGTCACCGACGAGTCCCAGGTGCGGGCCCTCTTCGACACCGCCGTCGAGGAACACGGCCGGCTGGACGTCGTCGTCAACAACGCGGGCCTGGGCGGCACCTCACCCCTCGTCGACATGACGGACGAGCAGTGGTCCCGGGTGCTGGACGTGACGCTGAACGGCACCTTCCGCTGCACCCGCGCCGCCCTGCGCGCCATGCGGGACAGCGGGAGCGGGGTGATCGTCAACAACGCCTCCGTCGTCGGCTGGCGTGCCCAGGCGGGCCAGGCGCACTACGCCGCCGCGAAGGCGGGCGTGATGGCGCTGACCCGGTGCGCGGCGATCGAGGCCGCCGCCTACGGGGTGCGGGTCAACGCGGTGGCGCCCAGCCTCGCGATGCATCCGCACCTGGTGAAGGTGACCTCCGCGGAACTGCTGGAGGAGCTGACCGCGCGGGAGGCCTTCGGGCGGTACGCCGAGCCGTGGGAGGTGGCCAACGTGATCGTGTTCCTGGCGTCGGGCTACTCGTCGTATCTGACGGGAGAGGTCGTCTCCGTCAGCAGCCAGCACCCCTAGGACAATGAACAGCGTGCCGACCAAGAAGAAGCCCCAGGTGACCACCGCCGCACCCGCCCGGCGCCGGGAACTCCTCGACACCGCCGCCGAGGTCTTCGCCGAGCAGGGCTACAACGCGACCACCGTCCGCAGGATCGCCGACATCGCGGGCATGCTCGCGGGCAGCCTCTACTACCACTTCGACTCCAAGGAATCGATGCTGGAGGAGATCCTGCGCACCTTCCTCGACGAGCTGTGGGACGGCTACGACACCGTCCTCGCCGCCGGTCTCGGACCCCGCGAGACCCTGGAAGCCCTGGTCACCGAGTCGTTCCGGGAGATCGACCGGCACCGCGCCGCCGTCGCGATCTACCAGAAGGAGAGCAAGCAGCTGGTCGCGCAGGAGCGCTTCGCGTTCCTCGCCGAGTCACAGCGCAGATTCGAGGAGGCGTGGCTGTCCACGCTGGAACGCGGCGTCGCCGAACACGCCTTCCGCGCCGACCTCGACGTCCGCCTCACCTACCGGTTCGTGCGGGACACGGTGTGGGTCGCCGCGTCCTGGTACCGGCCCGGCGGACAGCACAGCCCCGAGGAGATCGCCCGGCAGTACCTGTCGATGGTGCTGGACGGGATCGCCGTACGCGAATAACCCTTCATGTCAGGGGAGTTGCCATGGCCGAGGCCTATATCGTCGAAGCGGTCCGCACGCCCGTCGGGCGGCGCGGGGGAGGGCTCAGCGGCGTCCATCCGGCCGACCTGGGCGCGCATGTCCTCAAGGAGTTGATGGCCCGCTCCGTCGTCGATCCGGCCGCCGTCGAGGACGTCGTCCTCGGCTGCCTGGACACCGTCGGCCCGCAGGCCGGGGACATCGCGCGGACCTGCTGGCTGGCGGCCGGCTTGCCCGAGGAGGTGCCGGGCGTGACCGTCGACCGGCAGTGCGGATCCTCCCAGCAGGCCGTGCACTTCGCGGCGCAGGGCGTCCTCTCCGGCACCCAGGACCTGGTGGTCGCGGGCGGCGTGCAGAACATGTCGCAGATCCCGATCGCCTTCGCGACCCGGCAGGCCGCCGAGCCGCTGGGCTTCACCCAGGGCCCCTTCGCGGGCAGCGAGGGCTGGCGCGCACGCTACGGCGACCGGCCCGTGAACCAGTTCGTCGGCGCCGAGATGATCGCCGCGAAATGGGGCATCGGCCGCCGCGACCAGGAGAGGTTCGCCCTGCGCTCCCACGAGCGGGCGGTCCGCGCCCTCGACGAGGGCCGCTTCGCGCGGGAGACCGTGCCCTACGGCGAGGTGACCGCCGACGAGGGGCCCCGGCGGGACACCTCCCTGGAGAAGATGGCCGCGCTGAAGCCCGTCGTCGACGGCGGCACCGTCACCGCCGCCTGCTCCTCCCAGGTCTCCGACGGCGCCGCCGCGATGCTGCTGGCGTCGGAGCGCGCGGTACGCGAGCACGGGCTCACGCCCCGGGCCCGGGTGCACCATCTGTCGGTGCGCGGCGAGGACCCGATCCGGATGCTCACCGCCCCGATACCGGCCACCGCGCACGCCCTGAAGAAGACCGGGATGACCATCGACGACATCGACCTCGTCGAGATCAACGAGGCGTTCGCGCCGGTCGTCCTCGCCTGGCTCAAGGAGACCGGCGCCGACCCCGGGAAGGTCAACGTCAACGGCGGCGCGATCGCGCTCGGGCATCCGCTGGGCGCGACGGGCGTCAGGCTGATGACGACCCTGCTGCACGAACTGGAGCGCAGCGGCGGCCGGTTCGGCCTACAGACGATGTGCGAGGGCGGCGGACAGGCCAACGTGACGATCATCGAGCGGCTGTGAGCCCCGCGATCACCCGGAGGCCGTGAGCCCCGCGCTCAGCGCTGGGCCGCGAGTCTCGTCCGGACCGCGTCCGCCTCCTTCATGATCCGCTCCACCAGCTCCGCGCACGACGGCAGGTCGTCGATCACCCCGGCGACCTGCCCGGACGCCATCACCCCCAGGTCCGTACGGCCGTCCACCATCGCCGAGCGCAGCAGCATCGGGGTGTTGGCGGCGAGCAGGACCTGACTCCAGGTGAGGTCCTTGCCGTGCTTCAGGGCGAGCCCCTCACGGACCATCTGCCGCCAGGTCAGCCCGGACAGCCCCCGGAACCCCGACGCCCTGCGCACCGCCCGCCACAGGGCTCTCGCCCGGCCGGAGTTCTCCAGGGACTCCACGAGCTCCGTGCGCAGCATTCGGTGCGGCAGGCCGTCCACGGCCGTGGTCACCGTGACGTCCCGGACCGTCGCCGCCAGATACCGCGCCTTCACCGCGTCCGGCACCGTCGAGTCCGAGGTGAGCAGGAAGCGGGTGCCCATCGCGACGCCCGCCGCCCCGTAGGACAACGCCGCCATCAGGCCCCGGCCGTCGAAGAAGCCGCCCGCCGCCACGACCGGCAGGTCCACCGCGTCCACCACTTGGGGCAGCAGCACCGTCGTCGCCACCTCGCCCGTGTGCCCGCCGCCCTCGCCGCCCTGCACGATCACCGCGTCCGCGCCCCAGGCGGCGACCTTCTCGGCGTGCCGACGGGCGCCCACGGAGGGCATGACCACCACGCCGGCCTCCTTGAGCTCGGCGATCAGCGCGGCGGAGGGCGCCAGGGCGAACGACGCGACCCGCACCCCCTCCTCGATCATCAGCCGCACCCGGTCGCCGGCGTCCGCCGCGTCGGCCCGCAGATTCACCCCGAACGGCGCCTCGGTGCGGGCCTTGACCTCGCGTATCGCCGTACGCAACTGGTCGAGCGTCAGCGTCGCGGACGCGAGGATGCCCAGCGCGCCCGCGTTCGCCGTCGCCGAGACCAGGCGGGGGCCCGACACCCAGCCCATCCCCGTCTGCACGATCGGGTGACGGACCCCGACGAGTGCCGTCAGCGCGGTCTCCATCACGCACCGACCTCTCCGGAGCGGGTGCCCGCCGGGTCGATCACCTCGCGGATGAGCCGCAGCTCCTCGGCCGTGGGCGCACGCGTCGGCGGGACGTCGTCTGGGACGGCCAGGGCGAAGGACGTCGCCGCTGCGACCTGCTCGACCGTGACCCCCGGGTGCAGCGAGACCAGCCGCATCGAGTGGTCGGGCGTCGCGAAGTCGAAGACACCCAGGTCGGAGACGACCCGTGGGATGCGGTGGAAGCGGGCGCCCCCCGCATGGTCGTACCCCACCCCGCACACCATGTCGACCCGCTCGACGAAGACCCGCCGCGAGTGCCTCGGTATCCAGTAACTGGTCGGATTGTTCAGGGTGTTGACCGGCGCCCCGCGCACCCCGAGCAGCTGCCGTCGCGGCCGCGCCCAGTCGCCGATGCACGAGATGTTCTGGTTGCCGAACCGGTCGATCTGGCTCGCGCCCATCATCACGTGCCGCCGTCCGCCGGTCACCAGGGTCAGATGCCGCCGGTACGGGAGCCAGCCCTCCGGGGTGCCGTCCGGGCGCACCAGCAGCGCCTCGCCGTCGGTCAGCAGCAGGTCCGGCGCGAAGGTGAGCCGGGCCAGCCGCGCCCCGATGGAGGGGATCGTGCCCATCGGGCTCGCCAGGATCTCGCCCGCCCCGCGCCACGCCTCGGCGCAGGCGATCACGCAGTACTCGGCGCGGGTGACGGTCATGACCGGGTCCCTTCGGACGATGCGGTGAAGCGCTCGGCGAACTCCGGCCAGGGCGTGGTCGCGTACTCCCGCTGCAGGGCCTCGTCCCGGCCGTAGTCCGGGGCGCAGGAGGTGAAGTACGCCCCGTTCGGCGCCTCGACGACGCCCGTCACCGTGTGCCGCTGGACCAGCAACGTCGACGGCGCCGCCTCCTTCGTCAACTCGGCCGTGTCGACGACCCGTTCGCACGAGACATACGCCGCGTCCGCCGCCTCGCAGAACAGGTCGTCGAAGTACGGGTCCGGGCCCAGACACTGTCCGTTGCCCAGCCGGTCGGCGCGGTTGAGGTGGACCAGGGCCGCGTCCAGGCGCAGGGCGGGCACGGCGACGAACGTCTCCCCGTCCTCGTACGGCGAAGTGACCGTCCGCAGGCCGGGGTTGACCCGCATCACGTCCGAGCCGAGGCCCGCGCGCACCGGCAGGAACGGCAGCCGGTTCGCGGCCGCTATCAGCCCCCACAGGAACATCGCCTCGTCGATCTCCATCAGCTCCAGCGCTCCGCTCTCCCGGGCCGCGCGGTAGTGCGGTTCGAGCGGGATCGAGTCGAGGGTGACGAACGGCGCGACCAGTCTCCGGATCCGTCCCGCGGCGGCGAGCATGCCGACGTCCGGGCCGCCGCACGACACCACCGTCAGATCGGTGACGTCGGACCTCAGCAGCGCCCCCACCAGGGCCATCGGCTTGCGGCGCGAGCCCCACCCGCCGATCCCGAGCGTCATGCCGCTGGCCAGGCGGGAGACGGCCTCGGCGGCGGTCATCGTCTTGTCGCCCACCTACGCGTCCCCCTTCCCGAACGTGTCCCGGACCCGGTCGGCGAGTCCGCTGAGGCCGGCCTCGAAGGTGAAGCCCTGCTCGAAGCGGTAGCTGCGGCGCACGTCGACGGGGTCGATGCCGTTGATCGCGGCCTTGGCCATGCGCAGCAGCCGGCCGTCCTTGGCCGCGATCTCGCGGGCCAGCCCCAGCGCGGCGGCCCGTAACCCCTCCCGGGGCACCACCCGCCACACCGAGCCGTGCGTGTGCAGCTCGGCCGCCGTCGCCGTGCGCGAGGTGTAGTACAGCGCGCGCATCAGATGCTGCGGGACCAGCCGGGCCAGATGGGTGGCCGCGCCCAGCGCTCCCCGGTCCAGCTCGGGCAGTCCGAAGACGGCGTCCTCGCTCGCCACGATCGCGTCCGCGTTGCCCACCAGGCCGATGCCGCCGCCGAGACAGAAGCCCTGCACCGCCGCCACGACCGGCACCTCGCACTCGTAGACCGCCGCGAACGCCTCCGCGCAGCCCGCGTTGGCGCCGATCAGCGCCTGTCGGCCGGCGGTCTGTATCTCCTTGATGTCCACACCCGCGTTGAACCCGCGTCCCTCGGCGGCCAGCACCACGCACCGCACCTCGGGATCGCGGCCCGCCGCGCGGACGGAGTCGGCGAGCGCGAACCAGCCGGTCACCGGCAGCGCGTTCACCGGGGGGACGTCGACCGTGACGAGCGAGATCCCCTTTTCCGGGGACGAGGTGGAGACACCCATGGGAGCATCAGCTACCTTTCCACCAAACATTTGTTAGGTATGACGCCTCGAAGCTAGCAGCCGGCGAATCCGAGCGGGAGGGCCTGTGGAAAACTCGCTGCGCGGCCGGATCGTCGTCATCACCGGGGGTACCAGGGGTGTCGGCGCGGGGATCGCCACGGCGTTCGTCGAGGCCGGTGCCGAGGTGCTGGTGTGCGCTCGGCGGCCGCCCCGAGTCCCCCTCGAAGGCGTCGAGTTCAGACCGCTCGACCTGCGTGACCCGGACGCCGTGCGCACCTTCTTCGGCGCGCTGCCCCGGCTCGACGTCCTCGTCAACAACGCGGGCGGCACCCCGTACCGGCTCCTGGCCGACGCGGACGCCGAGTGGCACGCCCGGATCGTCGAGCTCAACCTCCTCGCCCCGCTGACGGCCTCGCTCGCGGCGTACGAGCGGCTGCGGCGGGCCCGGGGATCGATCGTGATGACCGGCAGCGTGAGCGGCGGCCGCCCGTCACCGGGCTCGGCGGCCTATGGCGCGGCCAAGGCCGGCCTGGAGAACCTGGCCCGCTCCATGGCCGTGGAATGGGCGCCGGACGTCCGGGTCAACACCCTCGTCGTCGGCATGGTCCGCACCGAGCTGTCCCACCTCCACTACGGCGGCGAGGACGGCGTCGAGGCGGTCGCCCGCACGGTTCCGCTGGGGCGCCTGGCCACCCCGTCCGACGTCGGCGCGGCCGCCGTCTTCCTCGCCTCTGACGCCGCCGCCTACATCAGCGGCGCGAGCCTGCTCGTCCACGGCGGCGGGGAGCGCCCCGCCTTTTTGGACGCGGCGACCGCGAACCAGCCGGAGTGATCAGCAGGCGTGATCAGCAGGCGTGATCCATGGCCAACCGAAGTGACCAGGAGGAGCCAGATGAACAGCGGTATCTGCGACGGCCGGGTCGTCGTCGTCACCGGCGCCGGGCGGGGGCTCGGACGCGCGCACGCGCTCGCCTTCGCCGCCGAGGGCGCCCGCGTCGTCGTCAACGACCTCGGGGTCGGCCTCGACGGCACCCCGGGGCCCGACAGCCCCGCCGCGCGGGTCGTCGCGGAGATCCGGGCGGCCGGCGGCGACGCGGTGGCCCACGGCGGCGACATCGCCACCACCGCCGGCGCCGCCTCGCTGGTCACGACCGCCCTGGAGACCTACGGCCGCCTCGACACCCTCGTCAACAACGCCGGTTTCCTGCGCGACCGGATGCTGGTCAACCTCGACGAGGACGACTGGGACGCCGTCGTCCGCGTGCACCTGAAGGGGCACTTCCTGCCGTTGCGGCACGCGGCCGCGCACTGGCGCGCCGAGGCCAAGGCCGGCCGCCGCCCCGACGCCCGGGTCGTCAACACCGGCAGCGGCGCGGGGCTGCTGGGCTCGGTCGGACAGGGCAACTACAGCGCCGCGAAGGCCGGGATCGTCGGGCTGACCCTGGTCGCGGCCGCCGAACTCGCCCGCTACGGCGTCCAGGTCAACGCGATCGCCCCCGCCGCCCGCACCCGCATGACGGAACGCGCCTTCGCGCGGACCATGGCGCCACCCGAGTCCGGCTTCGACGCGATGGCCCCGGAGAACGTCTCCCCGCTCGTCGTCTGGCTCGGCTCCGCCGCGAGCGCGGGCGTCACGGGCCGCGTGTTCGAGACGGAGGGCGGCCGCATCACCGTCATGGAGGGCTGGCGCGCCGGCCCCACCGCCGACAAGGGGGCACGCTGGAGCGCGGCGGAGGCAGGGGAGACGGCCCTGAAACTGCTCGCGGCGGCGGAGAGGCCGGGGGCGGTGTACGGGGCGTAGGAGGCGCGCAGGAAACGTAGGAGGGACAAGGGGGTCCGCGCGGGAGAACCGCCGGGCACGCGCGCGCGGCCGCCGGGATGCGGCCCTAGGTGTCGCACTCCAGCACCGTCCGGCACAGCGCGCATCGGGCCCGCACCCGTCCCCGTACCGGTACCCGGATGCGCTGGTGGCAGGTCGGGCACGGGAACGTCACCCGCAGCGCGCCCGGGGTGTCCGGCGTGAAGGAGTACGAGGTGTCGGCGGACGCGACCGGGCGGTGGTCCTGGGCGTGCCGGCGGTCGCGCGCGTAGCGGCGGCGGCCCGTCCAGCCGGCCGCCGTCAGCGGGGGCTGCCGCTCGTCGCCGAGGGCCCGCTCCCTGCCCTGCCGGTACGCCTCGTACGCCTGCGGGCTGGTGAACCATGTCGAGGGGTCCTCCCCGAACACCAGCGACCGCTTCGCCAGCACATACCCGAACTCCTCGGGCGTGAGATAGCCGAGCTTCTGCGAGGACGCCCCGTCCTGCCGGAACGCGTCCAGCAGCAGCCAGCCCGCGCCCAGATACGTCGTCGCGGTGTCCGTGAGGATCTCGTTCGCGCGCGTGCCGGGGAAGGACAGGTCCAGGCGGTGCAGATACACATGCATGATCTCGTGCGCCAACGCAGCGCCGATGTCCCGGCGATGGGTGCGGAAGCGGTCGTTCAGCTCGATGAAGTACTCCGGGCCCGCCGCCAGTTCGACGTTCGCCGCCTGCTCCATCTCCCGGAAGCTCACGATCATCCGCGCGTCCGGCAGCCGGAAGTGCCGCACCAGCTCGTGCGCCACCCGCTGCGTGCCCAAGTACAGGTCGTCGACGTCGCAGAACGCCACATCGACCGGGGCCACGCTGGTGTCGAACCGGTGGATGCTGTCGTACGACAGCCGTCTGTACAGCGCCGTGATCGCGGCCCGCACCGTCTCCAGATGCGGGTACCCGTGCTGGACCGGTCCGCCGTTCGCCACGCCCGCACCCCCAAGACAGCCGTGAACCCGCATCCCACTCTACGAGGATTCCCGCCCCCGGCACCGGTGCGGGCCGGCCACCGGCAACGACTAGGGTGAACGCCCATGACCACCAGCACCAACGGCCCCACCGGCGAGGTCGACCCCGCCGTCCACGAGGAGCTCGCGCGGCTGCGCGACAGCATCGACAACATCGACGCGGCCGTCGTCCACATGCTCGCCGAGCGGTTCAAGTGCACCCAGCAGGTCGGCCACCTCAAGGCCCGTCACCAGCTGCCGCCCGCCGACCCCGCGCGCGAGGCCCGCCAGATCGCCCGGCTGCGCTCCCTCGCCGAGAACGCCAAGCTCGACCCGGCCTTCGCCGAGAAGTTCCTGAACTTCATCATCGCCGAGGTGATCCGCCACCACGAGAGCATCGCCGACGGCCACTGACGGCGCCCCGGACACCCACGGTGACCTGCCCGCGCCCCGTGGGCGCCCGGGCGCGGGGACGGACAAAGCGCGCGTACCGATCCGCCCCTGTGCCCGGCCTGGCTGATCAGGCAGCATGTCGTCCATGTCCGTACTGACGCGCGACGAAGCGCAGACCCGTGCCCAGCTGCTTGACGTCCACCGCTACACCATCGAGCTCGACCTGACCACGGGCGAGGAGACCTTCCAGTCCCGCACCCTCATCAGGTTCACGGCCCGCACGGACGCGGACACATTCGTCGAGCTCAAGCCCGCCGAGCTGCGCTCCGCCCACCTCGACGGACAGCCGCTCGACCCCGAGAGCCTCGACGGCAACCGGCTGCCCCTGAAGGGCCTCACCGCCGGCGAGCACGAGCTGCGCGTCGAGGCGAGCATGCGCTACTCCCGCACCGGCGAGGGCATGCACCGCTTCACCGACCCCACCGACGGCGAGACCTACCTCTACACCCAGCTGTTCATGGAGGACGTCCAGCGCGTCTTCGCCGCCTTCGACCAGCCCGACCTCAAGGCCGTCTTCGAGCTGTCCGTGACCGCCCCCGAGGGCTGGAGCGTCCTCGCCAACGGCATCACCGAGCACCTCGGGCAGGGCCGCTGGCGGGCCGCCGCCACCCCGCTGATCTCCACCTATCTCGTCGCCGTCGCCGCCGGCCCCTGGCACACCGTGCGCACCGAGCACGCCGGCCTGCCCTTCGGCCTCCACTGCCGCCGCTCCCTCGCCCCCTACCTCGACGCGGACGCCGATGAACTCTTCGAGATCACCCGGCAGTGCTACGACCGCTACCACGAGAAGTTCGACGAGCCCTACCCCTTCGACTCCTACGACCAGGCGTTCGTCCCCGAGTTCAACGCCGGCGCCATGGAGAACCCGGGCCTGGTCACCTTCCGTGACGAGTTCGTCTTCCGCTCCGCCGTCACCGACACCGAGCGGCAGACCCGCGCCATGGTCATCGCCCACGAGATGGCCCACATGTGGTTCGGCGACCTCGTCACCCTGCGCTGGTGGGACGACATCTGGCTCAACGAGTCCTTCGCCGAGTACATGGGCTACCAGACCCTCACCGAGGCCACCCGCTTCAGCGACACCTGGACCGACTTCGGCGTCGCCCGCAAGTCCTGGGGCTACGACGCCGACCAGCGCCCCTCCACCCACCCCGTCGCCCCCGAGGCCGTCCACGACACCGCGTCGGCGCTGCTGAACTTCGACGGCATCTCCTACGCCAAGGGCGCCTCCGCGCTGCGGCAGCTGGTGGCCTGGCTCGGCGAGAAGGACTTCCTCGCCGGCATCAACACCCACTTCGCCCGCCACCGCTTCGGCAACGCCACCCTCGCCGACTTCATCGACTCCCTCGCCTCCGCCACCGAACGCGACGTGCACGCCTGGGCCGACGCCTGGCTGCGCACCACCGGCGTCGACACCCTCACCCCGCGGATCAGCGGCGGCAACGGCTCGCACGCCCTCACCGTCGACCGGGCCGGCAGCCGCCCGCACCGCATCACCGTCGGCCTGTACGACCAGGACCTCACCGACGGCGGCCGGCTCACCCTGCGCGAGCGCGTCGAGGTCGACGTCCCGCAGAGCGCCCCGCACCCCCTCGGCACGAGGCCCGCGCTGCTCCTCCTCAACGACGGCGACCTCACCTACGCCAAGATCCGCTTCGACGCCGACTCCTTCGAGACGATCCGCACCGCACTGTCCGGCCTGCCCGACCCGCTCAGCCGCGCCGTCGCCTGGAACGCCCTGCGCGACGCCGTCCGCGACGGCGAACTCCCGCCCGCCGCCTACCTGGAGGCCGCCCGCGCCCACCTCCCGCACGAGACCGACCTCGCCCTCGTCCAGGGCGTCCTCGGCTTCGCGACCGTCCAGGTGGCGGACCGTTACGTCGCCCCCGAGGAGCGCCCGGCGGCCCTGGCCACCCTCTCCTCCCTCTGCCGCGACCTCATCCGCCGCACCGAGGACGGCGACCACCCCGGCCTGCGTCTGATCGCCGTACGGCACTTCATCGACGTCGCCGCCCACCCCGACACGATCGCCGAGTGGCTCGCCGACGGCACCGTGCCCGGCGGACCCGAACTCGACCCGGACCTGCGCTGGCGCGTCCTCGCCCGGCTCGCCGTCCTCGGCGCCACCGACGAGGCCGCGATCGCCGCCGAGCTGGAGCGCGACCCGTCCGCCACCGGCCAGGAGGGCGCCGCCCGCTGCCGCGCCGCGCTGCCCGACGCGGAGGCCAAGGCGCGCGCCTGGGACGCGATGTTCGCCGACGACGACCTGTCCAACTACCTCTTCACGGCCACCGCCCAGGGCTTCTGGCAGCCCGAACAGGCGGACCTGGTACGGCAGTACGTGCCGCGCTTCTACGACGACGCCGTCGCCGTCGCCGCCCGGCGCGGACCCGCCATCGCCGACGCGGCCGGCCGCTGGGCCTTCCCCGCGGACGCGGTCGACCCCGAGACCCTCCGCCTCGGCCAGGCCTGCCTGTCCGACGGCGACCCCATCCCGTCCCTGCGTCGCAAACTCGTCGACCAGCTCGACGACCTGGCACGGGCGTTGAAGGTCAGGGGGGCCTAGAGCTTGTCCGGCGGGGCGTGCTTCGCCAGGCCCCGCCGGAGGCTCTCGCGCCGGGCGGCCGGGTTCCGGGACTGAGTCGCCGGTCCCACTTTCGGGTTCTGCTTCCGCTCTTTTCGGGCGCGTCGGAGCATCCGGGTACAAGCTGGAAGTCCCCCTGGCCGCGCCCCGCCCCGGAGGACTCCGATGAGTACGCCACCCCTCGCCTCCGGCCCCGAAGGCCCCGACGCGCTACGGCCCTTGCTCGCCGTCGTCCTCGACGCGCTGAGCGAGGGCACGCGCGCGCGGGGCGGGCCCCTGCCGGCGGGTGGTCCCCGGCCGGTGGCGGCGCGGGTGCGGGCGGTGGTGGGGGAGGCGCTCCCGCGCACCGGTGACCCCGACGCGCTCGCCGTCCTCGTACGACTCCTGGCCGAGGGTGCCGCCGACCCCGGGGATCCCCTGTGCGCCGCCCACCTGCACTGCCCGCCCCTGGCCGTCGCCACCGCCGCCGACCTCGCCGCCTCCGCGCTGAACCCGTCCCTGGACTCCTGGGACCAGGCCCCGGCGGCCTCCGAGCTGGAGGCACTGGTCACCCGGGCCCTCGCCGACGAGGTGTACCCGGACGCATCCGTGGCGGGCGCTCCGGACGCATCTGCCGACCTGGACGCATCTGCGGCAGGCGCTCTGGACGCACCTGCGGCGGGCGCTCCGGACGCACCGGCGGCGGGCGACCCGGACGCACCCGCGGCAGGCGGCGCGCGGTATCCGTCCCGCCCGGACGCCGTCGTCACCACCGGTGGAACCGAGTCCAACCACCTCGCCCTCCTCCTCGCCCGCGAGGCCCACGGCGGCAGCGTCCGCCTCGTCTGCGGGGCCAACGCCCACCACTCCCTGCCTCGCGCCGCCTGGCTCCTCGGCCTCCCCGAACCGGTCGTCGTGCCCGCCCCCGCCGGCACCCTCGACCCCGCCGCCCTCGACGAGGCCCTCACCCGGATCCCCGGCCCCCACCTCGTCGCCGCCACCGCGGGCACCACGGACACCGGCCTCATCGACCCGCTCCCCGAGATCGCGAGCGTCTGCCGACGACACAACGCCCGTCTGCACATCGACGCGGCCTACGGCGGAGGGCTTCTGTTCAGCGACCGGCACCGCCACCGGCTCACCGGTCTGAGCGCCGCCCGCACGGTCACCCTCGATCTGCACAAACTCGGCTGGCAGCCCGTCGCCGCCGGCCTCCTCGCCGTCCGTGACCGCCACGACCTCGCCGCCCTCCACCAGCGCGCCGACTACCTCAACGCCGACGACGACACCGAGGCCGGCCTGCCCGACCTCCTGGGCCGCTCCCCGCGCACCTCCCGCCGCCCCGACATCCTCAAGATCGCCGTCACCCTCAGAACGCTGGGCCGGGACGGCATCGGCGCCCTCGTCGACCAGGTGTGCGCCCGTGCCGCCGAGTTCGCCGACCTCGTCGCCGCCCACCCCGGCTTCGAGCTCTACGAGCGGCCCACCATCAGCACGGTCCTCTTCCGCCCCGGCCACGCCACCGACGCCGCCGTGGCCGCCGTACGCCGTCGCCTGCTGACGGAGGGCCGTGCCGTGCTCGGCCGCGCCCACCTGGACGGCCGGCTCTGGCTCAAGGCCACCCTCCTCAACCCCCACACCCGGCCCGACGACCTGGCCGCCCTCCTGAAACTGGTGGAAGGAAACACCGCCACATGACCCCCGACACCCCCCGCGCGCCCCGACCACGGCACCCCCACGACCGTCACGCCCCCGACGCCCCCCGTGACCTCGTGGGCGTCGGTATCGGCCCCAGCAATCTCTCCCTCGCCGCCCTCGCCCACCCCCTCGCCGAGCTCGACGCCGTCTTCTACGAACAGCATCCCCGCTTCGACTGGCACCCCGGCCTGCTCATCGACGGAGCCCGGGTCCAGGTCCCCTTCCTCGCCGACCTGGTGACCCTCGCCGACCCCGCCAGCCCCTGGACCTTCCTCAACTACCTCAAGAGCCACGACCGTCTCTTCCCCTTCTACTTCGCCGAGCGCTTCCACATCCGGCGCGCCGAGTACGACGCCTACTGCCGTTGGGTCGCCGACCAGCTCCCCGGCCTGCACTTCCGCCACCAGGTCGACGCCGTCCGCTGGAACCCCGAACGCGACGTCTTCGAGGTCGACTTCACCCAGCTCGACGCCGACGGCGAGGCCGAGGCCCTCGGCCGCACGTACACCAGGAACGTCGTCCTCGGCATCGGCACCGAGCCGTACGTCCCCGACCCGCTGCGCCCGCTCGTCGACGCCCCCGGCGTCCCCGTCGTGCACGCCGCCGACTACCTCGCCCACCGCGACGCCTTCCTCGCCGCGGGCCACATCACCGTCGTCGGCTCGGGACAGACCGGCGCCGAGATCTTCCTCGACCTGCTGCGCCACCGCCCGACCGGCCGGGAGCGGCTGCACTGGATCGGCCGCACCGAGGCGTTCGCCCCCATGGAGTACTCCAAGCTCGGTCTGGAGCACTTCACCCCCGACTACACCCGCTACTTCCATGCCCTGCCCGAGGGCGTGCGCGACAAGCTCCTCACCGCCCAATGGCAGCTCCACAAGGGCATCGACGCCGGCACCCTCGCCGCCGTCCACGACGAGCTCTACCGCCGCAGCCTGGACGGCGGCTGGCCCGACGCCGTCCTCACCCCCGGCGTCCGCGTCCGCACGGCGGGCCGGATCGCCACCACCAAGGTCGAACTCCATCTGGAGCACGTCCAGCAGAACACCCGCACCCGTCTCACCACCGATGCCGTGATCCTCGCCACCGGCTACCGGGAACGCCCCCTCGACCGCGTCCTCGCCGGCCTCGACCCGTACCTGCGCCGCGACAGCGCCGGACGTCCGCGCGTCGACGAGGACTTCCGGCTCGTCACCGACCCCTCCGTGACCGGCTCGGTGTTCGTCCAGAACGCCGAACGCCACACCCACGGCGTCGGCGCCCCCGACCTGGGCCTCGCCGCCTGGCGCAGCGCCACCGTCCTCAACACCCTGACCGGCAAGGAGACCTACCCCCTGCCGACCCGCACCGCGTTCACCACCTTCGGCCTCGAACCCGAACACCGCGTCCCCCAGGCCCGCCAGGCCCCGCCCGTCCTGACCCCCCTCGTCGACAGGCCCTAGCAACGCCAAGGGCGCCGGCGCGCACCGCGCCGACGCCCGAGGACCGTTCCCCGCCGCTCTAGAAGACCGGCGTGCCGTTCCGCGTGAGCTTCCAGTCGACCGAGGCGAACTCCTTCGGGTCCAGCACGCCCTTCGCGGTCACCCACTCCGCGATCCGGGTGCGGATCTCCGTCGACTCCGACCACAGTTCCTTCGCCGACGCCACGTACGGGAAGGCGCCGCCGCCGTTGGCGCGGTAGTTGTTCACCGCGAACACGAACTGCTGCGCGTCGTCCAGCGCCGCGCCGTTGTAGGTGAGGTTCTTGATGCGCGAGCCGGCGGCCTGCGCGATGTCGATGTCGTACGACAGCCCCGACACGTAGTCGTAGTTGTAGTCCGGACGGCCGCCGGCGTTGGTCAGCTTGTCCACGTCGACCACCGCGCCCGGGGCCGTCTGCACGAAGTACTCCGCCGAGTACTCCAGGTACGCCCGGATCTGAACGCCCGTCATCAGCTTGGCGACCAGCGTGTTGTCGTAGACGTACAGGCTGGACAGGTCGCGGATCGTGACGTCGCCGGCCGGGATCTCGGAGGTGCGGGAGAACGGCGACGCCTGCGCGATCACCGGCAGCGAGGCGTACTGGGTGCCCGCCAGGGCCGCCTTGACGACGTCCTCCTGGACCTTGGTGATCAGGTCGATGATCGGGGCGTCCTTGTAGCGGGCCTCGACCGTCGTCAGGGTCTGCGTCGCCTTGCCGACGACCTGGTTGACGTACGCGACGACCTTCGCGTGCTCGTCGGCCAGCAGCTTGGTGATCTTCGGGTCGTCGGCGACGGTGTTGGAGTTCAGCACCTTCGACGCGACCGACTCGACGCTCCAGCGGCCCTTGTCGAAGACCAGCTCGATGTCGAACACCGACAGCCGCTCGGCGTAGGCCAGCGGCTCGGACAGCACGACCGTCTTGCCGGTCGTGTCGTTGACGACCTTCAGCTCAGGGATCTCCACGTGCGCGTGGCCGACCAGGATCGCGTCGATGTCCGGGACCTGCTTGGCCACGTTCGCGGCCGCGTTCTCGACGTACGGCAGCTGGTCGCCGTAGGACGAGGTGCCGGAGGAACCGGAGTGCGCCGACACGATGACCACGTCCGCGCCCAGCGCCTTCAGCTTCGGCACCCACTTCGCGGCCTGCTCCTCCAGGCCCGGGAACGCCAGCTTGCCCTGGACGTAGGCCTTGTCCCAGATCGCGATGCCGGGGTTGGTCAGACCGAGGACCGCCACCTTCACCGGCCGCGCGGAGCCGGGCACATGGAACTTCTTGATGAAGTAGGGCGGGAAGGCCGGCTTCAGCGTCGTCGCGTCGACCGCGTTCGCGCCGAGCAGCGGGAAGTCCAGCTGGTCCTCGAACTTGCGCAGCGTCTCGATGCCGTAGTTGAACTCGTGGTTGCCGAGCGCCGCGGCGTCGTAGCCGATCGCGTTCATGGCCTGGGCCATGGGGTGCACCGGGCCGCCCTTGGCGGTGATCGGGTCCACCTTCGCGTAGTAGTACGTCAGCGGCGTGCCCTGGATCGTGTCGCCGGCGTCGATGAGCAGCGTGTTGCAGTGGCCCTTCTCCGCGCGGATGCCGTTCACCAGGGTGGAGATCCGGGACAGGCCCTGCGCGTTGCCCGCCTTGTCGGTGTACTCGGCGTTCTTGAAGTAGTCCCAGTTGAAGACGTGACCGTGCAGGTCGGTCGTGCCCATGACGGTCAGCGAGTAGCGCTTGGGCTGCTTCGCCGGCTGGTGAACCGCCGAGGTGTCCGCGGCCTGCGCCGAGGGAGCCGCGGCCGCCCCGGCGATCGCCACCCCCGCCCCGGTGACGGCGGACTTCTTCAGAAACTTCCGGCGGTTCAACGGCATGTCCTGCTCTCCTCGGGGAAGGGTCGACGCGGATACGGCTTCAACGACGCGCGTAGACAACGCGCTTCAACGACGCGCGTAGATTCTGACGCGCCCAGGACCGGCCGCAACAGGTCCAGGAGGTTTCGATCTGGTGACCGGAGGGGTAACTCCCGTCCCGCAAAAGGAAAACGGGTGACAGAGTGGGACGTATGACCACGCCCTCCGGCACTCCCGACGCCCCCCTCCTCGTCGTCCGCGGGGAGGCATCCCTGGAGGTCGACCCGGACATCGCCCGCGTCGGCGTCACGGTCACGGCCCGCGGCCGCGACCGGCGTTCCACCCTCGACGACCTCACCCGCCGCAACACCACCGCCCTCGACCTCGTGAAGTCCTACGGCGACGCGGTCGCCCAGGTGTCCACCGGCGCCTTCTCCGTCACCCCCGAACTCGCCCGGCACGGGCGCGGCGAACGCGTCAGCAACTATCTCGGCCAGGTCCACATCGGCGCCGAACTCACCGACTTCACCGCCCTCGGCGAACTCGTCACCCGCCTCGCCGACCTGGAGCTCACCCGTGTCGACGGCCCCTGGTGGGACCTGAGCCCGGGCGCCCCCGCCCACCGCGAGGTACGGCAGCAGGCGGTCCGGGCGGCCGTCGGGCGGGCCCACGAGTACGCGGAGGCCCTCGGCACCACCGTCGCCGCCCTCGTCGAGCTCGCCGACGACGGCGCGGAGCGCGCCCGCCCCCGTGCGGCGTTCGACCGCCGGGCCCGCCGGGTCTCCGCCTCCGCCGGCGCCGAGGAATTCGCCGAACCGCTGGATCTGGAACCGCGCAGAATGCGGGTCCAGGCCGAAGTCACCGCGCAGTTCACGATGGTTCCGCCGCGCCTGTGAGCGATATTCGGCCATCTATTCGGTGCTCATCGGAGCGCCCCGCCGCACAATTCAACACTTGTCAATAACCCTTCACGCAAAGGTTGTTGAGTGGTCATGCGCGGCCAATTCCCTACTGGGTGGTAAGTAATAGGCTCGTTTCATGCGCCGAGCAAAGATCGTCTGTACCCTGGGCCCCGCCACCGACTCGTACGACCAGCTCAAAGCCCTGGTCGACGCCGGAATGGACGTCGCCCGCTTCAACCTCAGCCACGGCACCCACGCCGAACACGAGGAGCGCTATCGGCGTGTGCGCAAAGCCGCCGACGAGACCGGTCGCAGCGTCGGTGTCCTCGCCGACCTTCAGGGCCCGAAGATCCGCCTCGGCCGCTTCGCCGAAGGACCGGTACTCCTTGAACGCGGCGACACCTTCACCATCACCGTGGAGGAGGGCGTCGAGGGCGACCGCACCACCTGCGGCACCACCTACGCCGGCCTCGCCGCCGATGTCAGCCCCGGTGAGCGCGTCCTCGTCGACGACGGCAAGGTCTGCCTCGAAGTGACCTCCGTGGACGGCCCCCGCGTCCACACCGCGGTCGTCGAGGGCGGAGTCGTCTCCGACCACAAGGGCCTGAACCTGCCCGGCGTCGCCGTCTCCGTCCCCGCCCTCTCCGAGAAGGACGAGGCGGACCTGCGCTGGGCGCTGCGCACCGGCTTCGACGTCATCGCGCTGTCCTTCGTGCGCAGCGGCCGCGACATCGAGGACGTCCACCGCATCATGGACGAGGAGGGCCGCCGCCTCCCGGTGATCGCCAAGGTGGAGAAGCCCCAGGCGGTCGACGCGATCGAGGAGATCGTGGCCGCCTTCGACGGCATCATGGTCGCCCGCGGCGACCTCGGGGTGGAGATGCCGCTGGAGCAGGTCCCGATCGTCCAGAAACGGGCGATCAAGCTGGCCAAGCGCAACGCCAAGCCGGTGATCGTGGCGACCCAGATGCTCGACTCGATGATCGAGAACTCCCGCCCGACCCGCGCGGAGGCCAGCGACGTCGCCAACGCGGTCATCGACGGCACGGACGCGGTGATGCTGTCGGGCGAGACGAGCGTCGGCAAGCACGCTGTCGAGACGGTCCGCACCATGGCGAAAATTGTGGCAGCCGCGGAGGAGGACCTCCTGGCGAAGGGCCTCCCGCCGCTGACGGAGAACAACAAGCCCCGCACGCAGGGCGGCGCGGTCGCCCGGGCCGCCGCGGAAATGGGCGACTTCCTGGGCGCGAAATTCCTGGTCGCCTTCACCCAGTCCGGCGACACGGCCCGCCGCCTCTCCCGCTATCGCTCCCCGATCCCCTTGCTGGCCTTCACCCCCGACCCCGCGACCCGCTCCCAGTTGAGCATGTCCTGGGGAGTGGAGACCTTCCTCGGCCCCCACGTCGAATCGACCGACGCGATGGTCGACCAGGTGGATGAACTCCTCCTGAAATTCGGCCGCTGCGCCAAGGGCGACGTGGTCGTGATCACGGCCGGTTCCCCTCCCGGCGTATCCGGCTCCACAAACCTGGTCCGGGTCCATCACATCGGCGAGGACGACAACCCCCGGCGATGAATCCCCGGTGACGAAAAAGGGCCCCTCCTCCGGAGGGGCCCGCATTCTGCTGACCTTCAAATCTAAGGAAAAGTGCCCCGGGTCGGACTCGAACCGACACTGTACGGGTTTTGAATCCGTTGCCTGCTGCCAATTGGGCTACCGGGGCTCGCAGAATCAAAGGTTTCCCCCGACCCTCCGCGCGTCCACCTTACCGTAGCTAGGTAGGCTCTTGTCAGCAGCACCCCTGCCCTGAACGAGGAGCCCCCGTGACCGCCGAGTCGCCCCAGCCCGTAGACGCGCCCGACGACGACAAGTCGCACGTGCCTCCGCTGACGACCCGTGTCGTCATCGCCGAGGACGAGGCGCTGATCCGGCTCGATCTCAAAGAGATGCTCGAGGAAGAGGGCTACACCGTCGTCGGTGAGGCCGGTGACGGCGAGCAGGCCGTGGAGCTCGCCCGCGAGCACCGGCCCGACCTCGTCATCCTCGATGTGAAGATGCCCAAGCTGGACGGCATTTCCGCGGCCGAGCGGATCGCCGAGGAGCGCATCGCCCCGGTACTCATGCTCACCGCGTTCTCGCAGCGGGATCTGGTGGAGCGCGCCCGGGACGCCGGTGCCATGGCCTATCTGGTCAAGCCCTTCAGCAAGAGCGACGTCGTGCCCGCGATCGAGATGGCCGTCTCGCGGTTCACCGAACTGAAGGAGCTGGAGAACGAGGTCGCCGACCTCACCCAGCGGCTGGAGACGCGCAAGCTCGTCGACCGCGCGAAGTCCATCCTCCAGACCCAGTACGGCCTGACGGAGCCCGCCGCCTTCCGGTGGATCCAGAAGACCTCCATGGACCGGCGGATGTCCATGCAGCAGGTCGCCGAGGCCGTCATCCAGGACGCCGACGAGAAGAAGGCGTCCAAGAGCTGACCCGCCCGGCCGGTACGGACGAGGCCCGCGCCCCCTGTCACCAGGGGGCGCGGGCCTCGTCGTAGGCGGGGAAGGACCTGATCCTCGCCCCTGGTCCTCGCCGCTAGTCCTCGCCGAGGTACGCCTTGCGCACCGACTCGTCGTGCAGCAGGTCCTGACCCGTCCCCGACAGGACGATGTTGCCGACCTCCATGACGTGGCCGTGGTCGGCCAGCGACAGGGCGGCCTGGGCGTTCTGCTCGACCAGGAGGATGGTCGTGCCCTGGGACTTCAGCTCCGCGATGGTCGACATGATCTTCTGCATCATGATCGGGGAGAGACCCATCGACGGCTCGTCCAGCATCAGCAGCTTCGGCTGGGACATGAGCGCGCGGCCCATCGCCAGCATCTGCTGCTCACCGCCGGAGAGGGTGCCCGCGGCCTGCTTGCGCCGTTCACCCAGGATGGGGAACAGGTCGTAGGCGCGCTGGATGTCCTTCTCGATGCCGGGCCGGTCGTTGCGCAGGAAGGCACCGAGACGCAGGTTGTCCTCGATGGTCATGCGCGGGAAGATGTGCCGCCCCTCGGGGGAGTGGGCGAGGCCCAGCGACACGATGTTGTGCGCGGGCACCTTCCGCAGCGAGCGGCCGTTGAACTTGATGTGCCCGCCGACCGGCTTGATCAGACCGGACAGGGTGCGCAGGGTCGTCGTCTTGCCGGCGCCGTTGGTGCCGATGAGCGTGACGACCTCGCCGGCCTCGACCTTGAAGGAGATGCCCTTGACGGCTTCGATCTTGCCGTAGGCGACCCGGAGGTCCTCGACTTCGAGCAGTGCGGTCATCGGTCGTTCTCCTTGCCGGGCGCGGCGTCCGTCGTGGTCTCGGCCTGCACCTCGGCGGCCTGCACCTCGGCGACCTCGGCGTCGCCGGGGGCGTCCTCGAAGGGCTCACCGAGGTAGGCGGCGACCACGCGCTCGTCGCCCTGGACGGTGGCGCTGTCGCCCTCGATGAGCTTCTCGCCCTGGACGAGGACGGCGACCCGGTCGCACAGGTTGAAGATGAAGCGCATGTCGTGCTCGATGACGAGCACGGCGATGCCCTTGTCGCGGATGGCGAAGACGAGTTCCTCGGTGGCCCGGGTCTCCTGCGGGTTCATGCCGGCGGTCGGCTCGTCGAGGAGGAGCAGACCGGGCTCGCTGGCGAGGGCGCGGGCGATCTCCAGCTTGCGCTGCTCGCCGTAGGGGAGGTTGCGGGCGAGGTGCTCGGCCTTCTTGGCCAGGCCCACGAACTCCAGGAGCTCCATGGCCCGCTCGCGGGAGGCGGCTTCGGCCCTGTGGAAGCCGGGGCCGCGCAGCAGCGCGGACCACAGGCCCTCCTTGGTGCGGGTGTGGCGCCCGACGAGCACGTTCTCCAGGACCGTCATGTTGGCGAACAGACGGATGTTCTGGAAGGTGCGGGCGATGCCGGCCGCGGTGACCTTGAAGGACTTCGGCGGCAGGACGTCGCCCTTGTAGCGGACCTCGCCCTCGGTGGGGATGTACAGGCCGGTGAGGCAGTTGAAGAAGGTGGTCTTGCCGGCGCCGTTGGGGCCGATCAGACCGACGATCTCGCCGGCGTTGACGGTGAGGTCGACATTGCGTACGGCGGTGAGGCCGCCGAAGCGCATGGTCACGCCGCGGGCGTCGAGGACCGTCTCGCCGATTGCGGTGGTGGTGTCGGTGGTCATCGTGGTCAGGCCCCTGCCTTGGTGAGGACGGCGGGTGCTTCCGCTTCTTCGTGGAATTCGAGCTGGCGGCGCCGGTTCGGGATGAGGCCCTCCGGGCGGAAGCGCATCAGCAGGACGAGCGCGAGACCGAAGGCGAAGAGCTGGTAGTTGCCCAGGAACTGGAGCTTGGCCGGGATGAGGTAGAGCAGCGCGGCGCCGACGAGCGGACCGGCGATGGTGCCCATGCCGCCGAGCACGACGGCCGCCAGGAGGAAGGCCGAGTTGGGCGGGACGACGTGGGCGAACTGGTACTGCTCGGGCGTCACGGTGTAGGTGACGTGGGCCTGGACGGAGCCGGCGAGGCCCGCGAGGCAGGCGCCGAGGGCGAAGGCGATCAGCTTGACGCGGAAGCCGTTGATGCCCATGGCGAGCGCGGCGGTCTCGTCCTCGCGGATGGCGATCCAGGCGCGGCCGATGCGGGAGTCGCTGCTGCGCCGGAAGACCACGACCACGATCAGCGTGATCAGCAGCATCAGCAGGAAGTAGTTGGCGAAGCGGGCGATGGTGAAGCCCAGGATGGAGTGCTCCTGGCCGAAGTCGAAGCCGAGGATGTCCAGGTTCGGGATCGACGAGATGCCGTTGGAGCCGTTGGTCACGTCGGGGCCGGAGGTGCCGTCCATGTTGAGGACGGTGATGCGGAAGATCTCACCGAAGCCGAGCGTCACGATGGCGAGGTAGTCGCCGCGCAGGCGCAGGGTCGGGGCGCCGATGAGGACACCGAAGATCATGGCGACGACGGCGCCGAGGACGGCGGAGGCCCAGAACGGCCAGTGGACGTCCAGCGGCGAGGACGGCGAGCCGGAGACCAGGGCCGCGGTGTAGGCGCCGACACCGAGGAAGGCGACGTAACCGAGGTCGAGGAGGCCGGCGAGGCCGACGACGATGTTCAGGCCCAGGGCCACGGTCGCGAAGATCAGGATGTAGACGCCGAGGGTGGCGTACTGGTCGTCGGACTGGGTGAAGGGGAACAGGGCCGCCGCGACGAAGGCGCTGATCATGGTGAGGGTGCGGTGCTTGGCGGTGATCGCCGAGACCCGGGCCACGAGCCCGGCCTTGGCGAACGCGGCGAAGCCGAAGCCGACCGTGATCAGGAAGCCGATGAAGAGCTGGTCGTACTCGGTGCCGATGCCGTAGGTGAAGATGATCAGGCCGACCGCCATGGCGGCGACGATGACCAGGATCTCGGCGAGAACGGGCAGCTTGGGCGCCGGGCCGGGCTTGCCGGAGGCGACGGACGCCTTGACGACGGTCCAGCCGTGGCGGACCTTGTGCTTGAACTGGTCCCAGCCGGAGTCCTCGGGGTCGATCGGCTCGGGCTCGGGCCACTCGAAGGGGAGGGCGAGCGCGCCGACGAGGGAGATGAGGGTGGCGGCGGCGACGAGGTAGCCGCCGGGCTCCAGGTTGACCACACCGCCGAGGACGGCGCTGATGTCGATGACCGTGTACCAGGCGGTGGCGAAGGTGCCGAGGACGGCGAGCTTCAGGGCGCTGTCGGCGCCGGCGGGGGCGAGCCAGCCGAGGCCCTTGACGCCGAAGGAGGCCAGGCCGAACAGGACGGTGAACAGTCCGCCGATGAGGACGAGCACCTGAAGGCCGCCGGGGTAGCCGTAGACCGTGAGGTCGCCGGGGAACTCGGAGGTCCAGGTCCAGGCCATGAAGGTGGAGATCACCGCGAGGACGCCGCCGCCGGTGGCGAGGGCGCGGCCGGTGGTGGCCGGGATGCCGATGAAGCCCTTGGCGCCGCCCTGGGCGGCGACGTCGGTGGGGGTCGAGGTCTGCGTCGTCATCGGTATCACGCCCTGTCCGCGACGCGCTCGCCGAGCAGACCCTGGGGTCGGAACAGCAGCACGAGGATGAGGAGTACGAAGGCCCAGACGTTGGCCCAGGACTGGCCGCCGAGCTTGTCGAACCCGGGGACGTCGGCGATGTAGGCGGTGGCCATGGTCTCGGCGAGGCCGAGGACGAGGCCGCCGAGCATGGCGCCGTAGATGTTGCCGATGCCGCCGAGGACGGCCGCGGTGAAGGCCTTGAGGCCGAGGATGAAGCCCATGCGGAACTGGACCTGGCCGTACTTCAGGCCGTAGGCGACGGCTCCGATCGCGGCGAACGCGGCACCGAGGGCGAAGGCGACCACGATGATGCGGTCGGTGTTGATGCCCATGAGCTTCGCGGTGTCGGGGTCCTGGGCGGTGGCCTGCATGCCCCGGCCGGTGCGGGTCTTCATGACGAAGTAGGCCAGGATCGCCATGCTGATGGGCGCGGCGATGAACAGGAAGATGTCACCGGTCTGGATGGTGACGCTGCCGATCTCGAAGGGTCCGCCCGGGATCTCCGGGAAGTTGATGGACTCCTTGGCCCCGGGGTACCAGGCCCAGACCGCCTGCTGCAGGGCGAGGGAGAGACCGATGGCGGTGATGAGGGGGGCGAGACGCGGCGCGGTGCGCAGGGGGCGGTAGGCGAACCGTTCCGCTCCTACGGCGACGACGACCGCCGCGATGATCGCTCCGAGGAGCATCAGCGGCAGTGCGATCCACATGGACGTGCCGTCGGGCAGGACGTAAAGGTAGATCGTGAGGGCGCCGAACCCTCCGATCATGAAGATCTCGCCGTGGGCGAAGTTGATGAGCTGGACGATGCCATAGACCATTGTGTAGCCGATGGCGACCAGCCCGTACATGGATCCAAGTAGCAGGCCGTTGACCAGCTGCTGCGGCAGTTCGTTCACCGCATGTCCTCCGAGACGGTTCGGATGTTTCGACGGATGAGGCCGGATGCGAGTCCGCGCGGGGCGCCAGTGGAACAGCGCCCCGCGCGGCTCGTGAGTGGTGCGGGTGTACGGGTCAGCCGGTGTAGGTACCGGACTTGACCGCCTTCCAGGCACCGTTCTCGACGGCGTACACGGTGAGCTGCTTGTTGGTGGCGTCGCCGAACTCGTCGAAGGAGACCTTGCCGGTCACCCCGTCGAAGGAGACGTTCTGCACGGCGGCCGTGACCTTCGCACGGGCGTCGTCGGGCAGCTTGCCGTCGTTCTCGTCGACGACCTTCTTGACGGCCTCGATGATCGACCAGGCGGCGTCGTAGGAGTAACCGCCGTACGCCGCGTACTCCTCCTTGTAGCCCGCGGCCTTGTAGTCGGCGACGAACTGCTTGGCGGAGGCCAGCGTCTCGACCGGGGCGCCGACGGAGGTGGCGAGGTCACCGGCGGCGTTGGCGCCGGCCAGCTGGATGAAGGTCGGGTCGTAGATGCCGTCGCCGCCGACCAGCGGGATCTTGGCGCCGGAGGCCTTGATCTGCTTGCTGAGCGGGCCGGCCTGCGGGTACTCGCCGCCGTAGTAGACGACGTCCGCGCCCGAGTTCTTGACCTTGGTGGCGACCGCGGAGAAGTCCTTGGTGTCCGGGTCGATGTGGTCGGTGCCGACGACCTGGCCGCCGAGCTTCTTGAACTCGTCGGTGAAGGTCGCGGCGAGGCCCGCGCCGTAGGTCTTCTTGTCGTCGATGACGAAGACCTTCTTCTTCTTGGCGTCGTTGAAGACGTACTGCGCGGCGAACGGGCCCTGGATGGCGTCCGTCGTCGAGGTGCGGAAGTACGACTTGTACGTGCGGACCTTCTTGGTCTGCCAGTCGGGGCCCTGGGTCAGCGCCGGGCCGGTGTTGGCCGGGGAGATCTCGACGAGCTTGGCGTCGTCGAAGACCTTCTGCATGGACTCGGCCACGGAGGAGTTCAGCGGGCCGACGACACCGAGGACGTCCTTGTTGGCGACGAGCGTCGAGGCGTTCTGCTGGCCCGAGGAGGGCTGCGCCTGGTCGTCGAGAGCCTTGATCTCGAACTTGACGCCGTCGACGTAGTTCTTCTTGTTGGCGGTCTTGGCGGCGAGGTCGACCGAGTTCTTGATGCCGAGGCCGAGCGCGGACAGGTCGCCGGTCAGTGGGGCGTCCACACCGATGACGACAGTCTTGCCGCCGGAGTCGGAACCCCCCTTGTCGCCGCTGTCGCGCGAGCCGCAGGCGGTGAGGGTCAGTGCTCCCGCCGCCAGCGCGGCGGTGATGGCGATGAGCGAACGTTGACGCACGATCCAGTCCTTTCCCTGGCGCGACCTCTTCCCCCTGGAAGAGATCGAGTCGAGCGCTGAGCCGAATGGCATTCCGACCTTCGCGGTGACTGGGCGTGACTCTAAGCGTGTGTGGGGAAGGTGGAGGAGGGTCTGACCCAGGCTGTGACGCTCTTGTTATGACACCAGGTAATGCAGAGCGGTACTGAGGGGGTGGAACAGCGGAATTCCGGCCGATTCGCCCTGTCCACATGTTGAGAACATGCAGGACGTGCGGAGATGGGTTCAGGCGTCTCAGGTGTTTTGGTGATTACCGGAACCGTTGCTACAGGCGACTTGTAGAGCCTCGGAGAGATCCTGTGCATAGCGCGTCCCGAGGATGAAACTCTGCACTTGTATTGCACGCGTATTACGCAGAGTTACGTCGAGGAATGGGAGGCCCGCGTTCTTCGGTACTTTCCCGCATTCCGACACATGCATGGTGATGATGATCTTGTGTGCTGAACCGGACATCGTTCGGAAGGGGGCCTTGGGGGTCGAGGTCAGGGAGAGCCCGGCGTACGGCTGGCTCAGCCCGGTCACGGTGACCGGCGGCCCGCCGTCCACGCTGAGCAGCACCTCGAAGGCGAAGGTGGCCGGGCGCGCGCCCGGAGGCAGGGCGTATCGGCCCAGGTAGGTGACCTCGGTGGTCTGGGCGGGATACGGCAGGGCGGCGGGGACGGGGTGCGGCGGATCGGGCCGGGTGGCGTACAGAACACCGCCGCCCGCCAGCAGTGCGGCGGCGGTGAGGATCGCGAGGACGGCACGCCGACGGCCGGGGGAGAGTCGGGGGCGCGCGCCTCCGGGCCGGCCGCCGGGCGCCTCGGGGCGGTCGTACGCACCCCGTTCACGCGTCCCCTCGCCGGGCTCGACGGGGCCGATGGTGCTCATGACCGCCGCCTCCGGGCGGAGTGCGCACGCGGCCGGGGGGCGCTCAACTGGCCGACGATGTCGGTATTTTGGCGCGATCTCGCCGTTGTGGGCCACGCCGGTGACGGCGGGACGGCCCGTGCCCGTGTCATGTCTCGACGCTAGGGCGCCCGCCCGCCGCGGAGCAACGGGACGCGCGCCCTCGGACGCCGTCAGTCCTTGACGCGCGCGTGCGCCTCGTCGCCCGCCTTCACGTCCCGCAGCAGACACGTCAGCCGGGCGGTGCACACCCGTCGGCCCGCCTCGTCGGTGATCACGATCTCGTACGTCGCCGTCGAGCGCCCCCGGTGGACGGGCGAGGCCACGCCGGTGACCAGGCCGGAGCGGACGCCGCGGTGATGCGTGCAGTTCAGGTCGACCCCGACGGCGATCTTCGAACTGCCCCCGTGCAGCATCGACCCCACCGAGCCGAGCGTCTCGGCGAGCACGGCCGAGGCGCCGCCGTGCAGCAGGCCGTACGGCTGGGTGTTGCCCTCGACCGGCATCGTCCCGACCACCCGCTCCGCGGACGCCTCGACGATCTGCACGCCCATGCGCGTGCCCAGGTGCCCGGCGGAGAACAGGGCCGGCAGATCCACGCCGAGCGCGGCGTACTCGTCGATGACCTCTTGCGGGAACTTCACGTCGTGCTGCTCGCCCATGGGGCCCGGCTCCGTTCGTCGTCGTACGTCAGGCGTCCGCTGAGCAAACGCTCAGTCGGTGGGCGATTGTTCCAGACGGACCACGACGGACTTGCTGGCCGGGGTGTTGCTGGTGTCCGCGGTGGAGTCCAGCGGCACCAGGACGTTCGTCTCCGGGTAGTACGAGGCGGCGCAGCCCCGCGCCGTCGGGTAGACGACGACCCGGAAGCCCGGCGCCCGCCGCTCCACGCCGTCCTTCCACTCGCTCACCAGGTCCACGTACGCCCCGTCGGCGACCCCGAGGGCCCGCGCGTCCTCGGCGTTGACCAGGACCACCCGGCGGCCGCCGCGGATGCCCCGGTAGCGGTCGTCCAGGCCGTAGATCGTGGTGTTGTACTGGTCGTGCGAGCGCAGCGTCTGCAACAGCAGCCGGCCCTCGGGCAGCTCGGGGTACTCCACCGGCGCCGCCGTGAAGTTGGCCTTGCCGGTGGCGGTCGGGAAGCGCCGCTCGTCACGCGGCGCGTGCGGCAGCGTGAAGCCGCCCGGCCGGGCCACGCGCGCGTTGAAGTCCTCGAAGCCCGGCACCACGCGCGCGATGCGGTCGCGGATCGCGGCGTAGTCCTTCTCGAACTCCTCCCACGGCACCACGCTCCGCTCGCCCAGCACACGGCGTGCCAGACGGCAGACGATGGCCGGCTCGGACAGCAGATGCGTGCTCGCGGGCGCCAGGCGGCCCCGGGAGGCGTGCACCATGCCCATGGAGTCCTCGACGGTCACGAACTGCTCGCCGCCGTCCTGCAGATCGCGCTCGGTGCGGCCGAGGGTCGGCAGGATCAGCGCACGCGCGCCCGTGACCACGTGCGAGCGGTTCAGCTTGGTCGACACGTGCACGGTCAGCCGCGCCCGGCGCATCGCGGCCTCGGTGACCTCCGTGTCGGGGGAGGCGGAGACGAAGTTGCCGCCCATCGCGAAGAAGACCTTCGCCTCGCCGTCGCGCAGGGCGCGGATGGCCCGCACCACGTCGTAGCCGTGCTCGCGCGGGGGCGCGAAGCCGAACTCCTTCTCCAGGGCGTCCAGGAAGGCGGGGGCGGGGCGCTCGAAGATGCCCATGGTGCGGTCGCCCTGCACGTTCGAATGGCCGCGCACCGGGCACACGCCCGCGCCCGGGCGGCCGATGTTGCCGCGCAGCAGAAGGAAGTTGACCACCTCGCGGATGGTCGGCACGGAGTGCTTGTGCTGGGTCAGGCCCATGGCCCAGCAGACGATCGTCCGCTCCGAGGCCAGGACCATGCGCAAGGCCTCCTCGATCCGCTCCCGGGACAGGCCGGTGGCCCGCAGGGTCTCGTCCCAGTCGGCGGCCCGCGCGGCGGCGGCGAACTCCTCGTACCCGTGCGTGTGTTCGCGGACGAAGTCCTCGTCGACCGCGCCCTCCGTCTCCAGGATCAGCTTGTTCAGGAGGCGGAACAGGGCCTGGTCGCCGCCGATGCGGATCTGCAGGAACAGATCGGTGAGCGCGGCGCCCTTGAGCATGCCCTGCGGGGTCTGCGGGTTCTTGAAGCGCTCCAGGCCCGCCTCGGGCAGCGGATTGACGCTGATGATCCTCGCGCCGTTCGCCTTGGCGTTCTCCAGGGCGGAGAGCATGCGCGGGTGATTGGTGCCCGGGTTCTGGCCGGCGACGATGATCAGGTCGGCCCGGTGGAGGTCCTCCAACAGGACGCTGCCCTTGCCGATGCCGATGGTCTCCGACAGGGCCGACCCCGACGACTCGTGGCACATGTTGGAGCAGTCCGGCAGGTTGTTCGTGCCGAGCTCACGCGCGAAGAGCTGGTAGAGGAACGCCGCCTCGTTGCTCGTGCGCCCCGAGGTGTAGAAGAGGGCCTCGTCCGGCGAGGCGAGAGCGGTGATCTCCTCGGCGACGATGTCGAAGGCGCGCTCCCAGGACACCGGCTCGTAGTGCTCGCCGCCCTCGGGGAGATACATGGGGTGGGTGAGGCGCCCCTGCTGGCCGAGCCAGTAGCCGCTGCGGGTCGCGAGGTCGGCGACCGGGTGCGCGGCGAAGAACTCCGGCGTGACCCGGCGCAGCGTGGCCTCCTCGGCGACCGCCTTCGCGCCGTTCTCGCAGAACTCCGCCTTGTGGCGGTGGTCCGGCTCCGGCCAGGCGCAGCCGGGGCAGTCGAAGCCGTCCTTCTGATTGACCCGCAGCAGGGTCAGCGCCGTCCGCTTGACCCCCATCTGCTGCTGGGCGACGCGCAGGGTGTGCCCGATGGCCGGCAGCCCCGCCGCGGCATGCTGCGGCTCGGTGACCTGGGGCGCGTCCTGGACGGGATCGGCCTTCGGCGGCTTCGTTGCCATCGCGCGCTCTCCTTCGGGTGCACAGACGAGGTACGTCTTCGATCCTCGCACGGACCGGTGACAGCGATCAGCCCCCGGGGGCGGGGCCGAGCCGTCCGAGGCCGGGGCCGGGGCTGAGCCGTCGGGGGCCTGGCTGGCCGGGGCCGGGGCGGAGTCGTCGGGGGGCCGGGGGTCGGGGGCGGGGCCGGGCCGTCCGGGGCCGGGGGCCGGGGCTGAGCCGTCGGGGGCCTGGCTGGCCGGGGCCGGGGGCGGAGTCGTCGGGGGGCCTGGGCCGGGAGCGAGCAGAGCCGTCGGGGGGCCGGGGCCGGGGGCCGGGGCTGAGCCGTCGGGGGGCCGGGGGCCGGGGGCGAGCTGAGCCGTCGGGGGGCCGGGGCCAGGTGCGGGGCCGGGCCGTCCGGGCGGGGGCGGCGGGCGGTGGTGGCGGTTCGGTGTCAGTGGGGCGTGGCAGGATCGGGGGCGTGGCAGAGACAGCATCGAAGAAGACCGACACCCCCTCCGGCGGCAGCCGCCCGCGCCTGATGCTCATGGACGGGCACTCGCTGGCCTACCGCGCGTTCTTCGCGCTGCCCGCGGAGAACTTCACCACCGCGACCGGCCAGCCGACGAACGCGATCTACGGCTTCGCGTCGATGCTGGCGAACACCCTGCGTGACGAGGCGCCCACCCACTTCGCGGTCGCCTTCGACGTCTCCCGCAAGACCTGGCGCTCCGAGGAGTTCACCGAGTACAAGGCGAACCGCTCCAAGACGCCGGACGAGTTCAAGGGCCAGGTCGAGCTGATCGGCGAGCTGCTCGACGCCATGCGCGTCGCCCGCTTCGCGGTGGACGGCTTCGAGGCCGACGACGTCATCGCCACCCTCGCCACGCAGGCCGAGGCCGCGGGCTTCGACGTGCTGATCGTCACCGGCGACCGGGACAACTTCCAGCTGATCACCGACCACGTGACGGTGCTCTACCCCACCAAGGGCGTCTCGGAGCTGACCCGGTTCACCCCCGAGAAGGTCGTCGAGAAGTACGGGCTGACGCCCGCCCAGTACCCCGACTTCGCGGCCCTGCGCGGCGACCCGTCCGACAACCTCCCGGGCATCCCGGGCGTCGGCGAGAAGACCGCCGCCAAGTGGATCAATCAGTTCGGCTCCTTCGCGGAGCTGGTCGAGCGCGTCGACGAGGTCAAGGGCAAGGCCGGGCAGAACCTCCGCGACCACCTGGAGGCGGTCAAGCTCAACCGCCGCCTCACCGAGATGGTCCGCACCGTCGAGCTGGACCGCACGGTCACCGACCTGGAGCGCGTGGCGTACGACCGCAAGGCCGTCGCGACGGTCCTGGACACCCTGGAGATCAGGAACCCCTCGCTGCGCGAGCGCCTGCTCGCCGTCGACCCGGGCGCCGAGGAGGCCGAGCCGGCCCCGGCCGTCCAGGCCGGCGTGGCGGTCGACGGCTCCGTCCTCGGCACCGGGGAGGTGGCCGGCTGGCTCGCGGAGCACGCCGGCGAGACCCTCGGCGTCGCCACGGTCGACACCTGGGCCCTCGGCACCGGCTCGGTCGCCGAGATCGCGCTCGCCGCCGCCGGGGGAGCGGCCGCCTGGTTCGACCCGTCCCAGCTGGACGAGGCCGACGAGACCGCGTGGGCGGCCTGGCTCGCCGACGCGGACCGGCCCAAGGTCTTCCACAACGCCAAGGGCGCGATGCGGGTCTTCGCCGAGCACGGCTGGAGCATCGAGGGCGTGTGGATGGACACCGCCCTCGCCGCCTACCTGGTCAAGCCCGGCCGCCGCTCCTTCGACCTGGACGCCCTGTCCCTGGAGTACCTGGGCCGTGAGCTGGCGCCCGCCGCCACGGCCGACGGCCAGCTCGCCTTCGGCGCGGACGACGGCGCCGAGGCCGAGGCCCTCATGGTGCAGGCCCGCGCGATCCTCGACCTCGGCGAGGCGTTCCGCGGCCGCCTGGAGGAGGTCCGCGCGGCGGACCTCCTGCGCGACATGGAGCTGCCCACCTCCGCCCTGCTCGCCCGCATGGAGCGGCACGGCATCGCGGCCGACCGGGCCCATCTGGAGGCCATGGAGCAGATGTTCGCGGGCGCGGTCCAGCAGGCCGTGAAGGAGGCCCACGCGGCCGCCGGCCACGAGTTCAACCTGGGCTCGCCCAAGCAGCTCCAGGAAGTCCTCTTCGGCGAACTGGGCCTGCCCAGGACCAAGAAGACCAAGACCGGCTACACCACGGACGCCGACGCGCTCGCCTGGCTCGCCGGCCAGACGGACAACGAACTGCCGGTGATCATGCTCCGCCACCGTGAGCAGGCGAAGCTGCGGGTCACCGTCGAGGGCCTGATCAAGACGATCGCCACCGACGGCCGCATCCACACGACCTTCAACCAGACGGTCGCCGCGACCGGCCGCCTCTCCTCGACCGACCCGAACCTGCAGAACATCCCCGTCCGCACCGACGAGGGCCGCGCCATCCGCCGGGGCTTCGTCGTCGGCGAGGGCTTCGAGTCCCTGATGACGGCGGACTACAGCCAGATCGAACTGCGCGTGATGGCCCACCTCTCCGAGGACGAGGGCCTGATCCAGGCGTTCACCTCCGGCGAGGACCTGCACACCACGGCCGCGTCCCAGGTGTTCGGCGTCGAGCCCGCCGCCGTGGACGCGGAGATGCGCCGCAAGATCAAGGCCATGTCGTACGGCCTCGCCTACGGCCTCTCGGCGTTCGGGCTGTCCCAGCAGCTGAACATCGAGGCGGGCGAGGCACGCGCGCTGATGGACGCGTACTTCGAGCGGTTCGGCGGAGTCCGGGACTATCTGCGCCGGGCGGTCGACGAGGCACGGGCGACGGGCTACACGGCCACGCTGTTCGGGCGCCGCCGCTACCTCCCCGACCTCAACAGCGACAACCGCCAGCGGCGCGAGGCGGCCGAGCGGATGGCCCTCAACGCGCCCATCCAGGGCACGGCGGCGGACATCGTCAAGATCGCCATGCTCAAGGTGGACAGCGCGCTGCGGGAGGCGGACCTCACGTCCCGCATGCTGCTCCAGGTCCACGACGAAATCGTCCTGGAGATCGCTCCCGGCGAGCGCGAGAGGGTGGAGCACCTGGTCCGCCAGGAGATGTCCACGGCGGTCCACCTCAGGGCCCCGCTGGACGTCTCGGTGGGATCGGGCCCGGACTGGGAATCGGCAGCACACTAGCCTCCGGCGGAGCGACGGGAAGCCACCACCGAGGTGAGCTTCAAGGGGGCCCGCCCGACAAAGGCGGGCCCTCTCACGCCTCGTCCGCCGCGACGACGTTCCGCCACGGCGGAGTAGGGCTGGGGCTGTCAGGGCGCAGTGCTTTTGTCGTTGCCGTCACCTTGTGCCCGCCGCGACGGTGTGTTCCGGCGGTGCGGGGCTGGGGCTGTCTGGGTGTGGTGCTTTTGTCGGTGCCGTCCCCTTATGCCGCCGCAACGCTGCTCAGCCACGGCGGCGCGTCCCGGCGGTGCCGGGCAGGCCGCGCCACCGGCCGTAACTCCGCCGCACACCCTCGTAGACCCGCCGCACACCCTCGTAGACCCCGGGGCCCCACACCCCCGGCCCCCAAGCCTCCTCACCCGCGTGGCCCCCGACGAGAGGCCGGGGACGGTGTGGCGCGGACAAGATGCCGCCATGGGTATACGCATGCTCCACCGCCGGACGGCTACCGCACGCGTTGACGCCACGGCGACCGCAGACACGCAGCTCCACCCCCACGCGGCCCCCTCCCGCCCGCTGCCCGCGCGCGCCCCGGATGCCGCGACGCCCCGCTTTCCGCGCACCCCCCTCAAGGCGCTCCACGAGGCCACCGCCCCCCTGCGCCGGGGCCTGAGCCGCCTCCAGGGCGCCCCGGCCTGGCAGCTGGCCCGGGGCTACCTCGACCTGGCCGTCAGCGCCCTCGGCCGGCTTCCCCGGCCCCGCCTGCCCCGCCGTACCTCCCGCCGCGCCCTCAAGGTCTTCATCGCGACGGCGGACCGCTCCGCCCGGCGCTGACCGCCTCCGCCTCCGGCCGCCCGCCGGCACTCCGGGCGGCCGGACGCCACACCCGCACCCCCACGGCGTACAGCAGCAGCCCCAGGACCAGCCCGGCGCCCGCCCCGAAGCACACCGTCGGGATCAGCTCCCACGGCTTGGCGCGCGGTGCCCAGTAGTCCCACCAGCGCGTCGCCCGCCGCACCGCCGCCACCAGCGCGCAGCCGCCGATCACCGCCCCGGCCCACCACCGGTCCCGCACCGACAGCGCCGGCACCCCGAGCGGCTCGCCCGAGGGCACCCGCCGCAGCGCGTGGGCGACGAACGCGACGATCACGACCGCGGCCACCGCCGACCCGCCGTACTGCAGGTACCAGTACAGCGGCGAGCCGGCCACCGTCTCGCCCAGCACGGGGAACAGCCGCATGCCCCACCGGTCGAGATGCGTGAACGCGTCCCACACCACGTGCGTCAGCGCACCGAGCGCCGCGGAGACGTACCACCACAGCAACAGCGACGGCCGTACACGCGCGCGTGGCGCCCCGCACCGCGTCAGCGCGGCCGTCCGCCCCTGGCGGGCCCGCGGCAGCAGCGCCACCAGCGGTTCGCGCACGAGCAGCCACAGCCCCGTCAGCAGCCACGCGACGAGCACGTCCACGGTGAAGACACCGGGGAAGGAGTGCGTGACGTCCCCGAACTCCATCGCCCCGGACACGACACTCGCCGCGTAGTACGTCATGTCGGGCGAAAAGGAACCCGCGACGAGGACCGCCGGCACCAGCCGCCCCCGCCCGCCGCCGTCCGCGCGGATCGCGGGCAGCACCGCCGCCGCATGACTCAGGGTGAACGGCAACGGGACTCCCGGGACAGGACGTTGGCGGGCCGGCCGGCCCGGAGATCGACGCCGACCAGTATGCGCGACGCCCTCCGCGCGCCGATGACACATGGCCAACCGGTGAATACCGGGCACGAACGGGTCCCGGCGCCAATGAAGTTGTCGTAGGGTCGCCTGGGTCGATGTGCTGTACGGCGATCGATGAACAGAACAGAACAGCGCAAATCGCCCGCGAGGGCAACCTGCTGGCCTGGTCGATCGTCACAACAGGGCGAACAGCAACAGACAGAGTCGGGCGCTCGGGCGTCCATGGGAGGGGTTCACTTCATGGCGGCGCAATTCGGCAGGCGGCTGCGCAAGGGGGCGGTGACCACCGCCGTGGCCGCGGCGGCGGTCGCGGCACTGTCCGCGTCCCAGGCTCCCGGCGCCACCACGGAGGACCAGGGCAGACAGAGCGCCGCCGACGCGCAGTCCACGCCCGACGGCGTCACCGGCGACAGCGCCACCGGCAACTCGCCCTACTACACGGACCTGCCGCCGCTGAAGACCCCCGCTCCCGCGCCGAGCGCGACCACCGGACCCACGCCGGGCACCGGCACCTCCGAGGCCGGCATCCCCGCGACCGTCCTCGACGCCTACAAGAAGGCCGAGGCGGAACTCGCCGCCTCCAAGCCCGGCTGCAACATGCCCTGGCAGCTCCTGGCGGCCATCGGCCAGGTCGAGTCCGGGCAGGCCGGCGGCGGCCGCGTCTCCGCCGACGGCACCACCTTCACGCCGATCCTCGGCCCGGTCCTCAACGGCAACGGCTTCGCGAGCATCACCGACACCGACAACGGCGCGTACGACGGCGACACCAGGTACGACCGGGCCGTCGGGCCCCTGCAGTTCATCCCGTCCACCTGGGAGTGGGCGGGCCGCGACGGCAACGGCGACGGCAAGAAGGACCCCAACAACATCTACGACGCCGCGCTCGCCGCAGGCCACTACCTGTGCCGCAACGACTGGGACATGTCCACCACGTCCGGCATGCGCAAGGCCGTCCTCAGCTACAACAACTCGACGGACTACTACAACACCGTCATGTCGTGGCTGGAGTACTACCGCAAGGGCACCCACGAGATCCCGGACGGCACCGGCTCGCTGCCCGGCCACCGCAGCGACGGCACCGGCACCACGGTGACCCCCACCGCGCCGGTCAGGCCCACGCCGACCCCTCCGCCCGCCAAACCGTCCAAGCCGGCCCAACCGGGCACCGGCACCACCACCCCGCCCGCCCCGTCGGAGCCGGCGCCCACGCCCACCGAGACCGTCCACCACCTGGAGGACGCGGGTACGACCGCGCTCAGCGCGATGGCCGGCCACACCTTCTCCGAGCGGATCGGCACGCGCGCGGAGACCGCCACCGGCAAGGCCGTCGCGAAGGTCAGGATCCGCTTCACCATCAGCGGGAGCGCCGACGCCACCTTCGCGAACGGCGAGACCGTCGCCACGGTCCTCACCGACGGCACCGGTGTCGCGCTGGCGCCCGCGCTCCGGGCGGGCGAGAAGACCGGCACCTTCACGGTGAGTGCCAGCCTCGTGGGCCGGATCATGTCTCCGCTCACGTACGCGGCCACCGTCACCGAGCGCGCCGCCGACACCCTCACCCGCACCGGCCAGACCGCGCTGACGTGCACGGCGGGCGGCGAGTTCGCCGACCAGGTCGAGGTGAAGGCGACCTACAAGGGCGCCGTCGCGGACAAGGTCGCGGCCACCGCCATGCTCATCAAGTCGGCGGACGACCCGACGGCCAATGACAAGGGCCCGTACTTCAAGGACGCCGCCGGCAACCCCGTCCGCACCCTCACCGGCCTGACGACGGACGCGAACGGTCTGCTGAAGCTGCCGAAGCTGTACGCGGACGACACCACCGGCACCTTCCTGCTCCGCGTCACCACCCCGGGCGGGGGGACGGTCACGGTCGAACTGACCGTCACGGCCGCCGCTTCGCCCTCCCCCTCGCCTTCGACCTCGACGTCGACCTCGGCCTCGCCTTCGTCTTCGCCGAGCCCGTCGTCGTCGGAGACCACCGGCGCGTAACACCCCGTACGACCCCGGCGGCGCCCTCTTCGCGGAAGGGGGCGCCGCCGTCGTGCGCGACCTGTTCTCATCTCACGCGCGCCTTGCTACGGTGCCGGACCTGACGATCCATCAGATGCTCATCCGCGCTCATCCACGCCCATCCATGCCCGTCAACGCCTATTAGATGCCCATAAATGCCCGGCTTCGGTCGGTCGGGCCGGTCCGGTTCGGAGGCCGCATGCGTGCCCTGATCGCCGTAGCGGTCGGCCTCGCCGTCGCGTTCGCGCTCGTCCTCACGCTCACCGCCCTGGGCACGCCCACCGGCGAGACGTCCCCGAAGCCGCTGCTGACCACGGTGCCCGCACACCCCTGAGGGCCCGCAACCGCCCCGGAGGGAGGCCCCGTTGCGTCGCAAGGCCAGTCTGATCCTGCTCGCCCTCGCCGTGTTCTTCGCGGCGCTGTCCCCGCTGCTGCGCTGGTACGCCTTCCCGCGCCTGGCCAAGATCCCGCCGAACACCTACCAGACCTCGGTCCTGGAGGCGAAGAACGCGACCCTCCTCGACTACGGCACGATGACCGCCCGCACGGTCCCGAAGATCACCATCGTGCAGACCCTCAAGGGTGACGTCGAGGCGTCCGAGCGCATCGAGAAGACGGCCGGCCGGGACGTCGTCGTCTGGAACGGCCTGTCCTACATCCAGGGCCCCGACGGCGCGATGGTCTCCCAGGTCCCCGAGCGCTACATCTTCGACGCCCACACCCAGGAACCCGTCCACGCCACCGGCGAGATGGTCGACGGCGACCCCGTCACCCGCACCGGCATCGAGTTCAAATGGCCCTTCGGCACCGAGAAGCGGGACTACGAGTACTTCGACGCGCAGACCCGCACCAGCGCCCCCATCCACTACGAGGGCACCCGGACCTTCCGCGGCGTGAAGGTCTACTACTTCGAGCAGACGATCCCCTGGACCAAGGTCCCCATGCCGAAGACGATGCCCATCGCGGGCATCACCCCCGAGACCGTCGCCAGGACCGGCACGACCCGCTGGTACACCACGGTCCGCAAGTTCTGGGTCGAGCCCGTCACCGGGGCGCCCGTCTACGGCGAGGAGATCCACCGGGAGGAACTGCGCGGCGGCACCCTCCTCGGCGACCGCGACAAGGTCACCGCGTTCGCCGGGCACGTGAAGATGCGCGAGGACTACATCCGGCACACCGTCGACCTGGTCAAGTCCAACCGCACCACGATCCTGCTGCTGACGACCTACCTGCCCGAGGGCTTCCTGACCCTCGGCGCGCTCCTGCTGGTCCTCGCCCTCTACCTGGAGGCCCGCGGACGCCGCCCGGGCGCCCCGGCCCCCGCCGAGCCCGCCGAACCCGAACCGGTCACCGCCTGAGCCGCGCGGTGGTGTGCCGCGTCGGCTCGGCCGTCGCCGGATCCTCCGGCCACGGATGCTTGGGATACCGGCCCCGCAGCTCCGCCCGGACGCCCTTGTAGCCGTCCTTCCAGAAGGACGCGAGGTCGGCGGTGACCGCCGCCGGCCGCCCGGCGGGCGAGAGCAGATGCACGACCAGCGGCACCCCGGCCACGCGCGGCGACTCGTGCAGCCCGAACATCTCCTGCAACTTCACGGCGAGGACGGGCCGTTCCGGGTCGCTGTAGTCGATCCGGATCCTGGATCCGCTCGGCACGGTGATCCGCTCGGGCGCCAGCCCGTCCAGCCGCCCGGCCGCACCGGAGGCCCACGGCAGCAGCCGCGCGAGCGCCTCACCGGCGTCGATCCGCGCGAGATCGGCCCGCCGCCGCGCCCGGCCCAGCTCGGGCTCCAGCCATTCGTCCACGCGTGCGTAGAGCGCGTCGTCCGTCACGTCGGGCCAGGGCTCGCCGAGGTGCAGCCGCAGGAACGCCAGCCGCTGCCGCAGCACGCGCGCGTCGGCCGACCAGCGCAACAGGCCCAGCCCCTCCTGCCGGAGCCCGTCGAGCAGGGCCCGTCGTACGAGGGCGGGGTCGGCGTCGGTGAGCGGCCGCACCGCCAGCTCGATCGCCCCCAGCCGCTCCACGCGCCGCGCGACGACGTCCCCGTCGGCCCAGCGCACCTCGTCCCGCTCGTCGAGCAGGGCACCGGCGGCGAGCCGCGCGACGCCCTCGTCGATCACGGCCCCGAGCCGCACACGCGCGTGCCCCTTGCCGACGGGCCGATCGGCGACGGCGACGGCGATCCACGGCGACCCGCGCAATCCGGACCCCTCGGCAAGCTCGGCACGGGTCCCGGAAGCCATGAGATATGAGCCTCCGTCGGCCTTGGCCACCCGCTCGGGCTGAGCGAGCGCGGCGACGAGACCGACGAGCCGGTCGTCCCCGGAGGGGGAGCCCGTCTCGGAAATCTCCGCGGAGGCGGCGCGCAGCCGCCGTACTTCGGCCCGCCATCGCCCCGCGTAGGCGTCACCCCCGCGCCGAGCGCTCCGCAGAGCCGCGGCAAGATCGTCCCCGTACTCCCGCGGTGCCTCCTCGGACAGCAACGCGACCACCTCGGCCCCGCCACCGGGCGCATCCACCAGGGCCCGCCCCAACCGCGGATGCAACCCCAGCCGCGCCAGCATCACCCCGCGCTCCGTGGCCCGACCGGCGGAGTCCACCGCCCCGACCGCCACCAACGCCTCCCGCGCCGCCGCCATCGCCCCGCCCGGCGGCGGATCAAGCAACGCCAGCCCGGACGCCTCGGGATCGCCCCAGCAGGCCACCTGAAGCGCGAACGCCGTCAGGTCGGCCACCTTGATCTCGGGCGACGGGAAACGCGGCAGACGGGCGTCCTCCGCCTCCGCCCAGCACCGGTACACCACCCCGGGCGCCTCACGCCCGGCCCGCCCCGCCCGCTGCCGCCCGGCCGCCCGCGAGGCCCGCACCGTCGTCAGCGCGCTCAGCCCGCGCGCGTGGTCCACCCGCGGCTCCCGCGCGAGCCCCGAGTCCACGACCACCCGCACCCCGGGCACCGTCAGCGACGACTCGGCGACGGACGTGGCCAGCACCACCCGCCGCCGCTCCCCGGGCGCCAGCACCGCGTCCTGGACGGCCGCCGGAGCCCGCCCGTGCACCTGGAGCACCTCCACGCCCTCCGGGTCCCCGAGCTGTGCGGCGACCCGCGCGATCTCCCCGACACCCGGCAGGAAGCACAGGACGTCCCCCGGCCGCTCGGCCAGCGCCCGCCGCACCACCGACGCCACGTGCGCGAGCAGCACCGGATCGACCCGCGTCCCGTGCGGCGGCCGCACGGGACGGACCGGTGGCGCCCACACCGTCTCCACCGGATACGACACGCCGTGCGCCTCGACGACCGGCGCACCGCCCAGCAGCCGCGCCCAGCCCTCCGCGTCGGTCGTCGCGGACGCGGCCACCAGCCGCAGCTCCGGCCGCAGCGCCTCCCGCACGTCCCACAGGAAGGCGGCGGCCGTGTCGGCGTCCAGATGCCGCTCGTGGCACTCGTCGAGCACCACGACGTCGACGCCGGTCAGCTCCTGGTCGCGCTGGAGCCGCTGGAGCAGCACACCGGTCGTGACGACCTCCACGCGCGCGTGGCGCCCGACGACACGCTCCCCGCGCACGGTGTAGCCGACGCTCTCGCCGACCTTCTCGCCCAGCAGCCACGCCATCCGGCGCGCCGCCGCCCGCGCCGCGATCCGGCGCGGCTCCGCCACGACCACCCGCCGCGCCGGCCCGTCGCCCAGCAGTCCGGCCAGGGCGAGCGGCACCAGGGTCGTCTTGCCGGTTCCGGGCGGCGCGACGAGCACGGCGGTGCCGTGCGCGTCGAGAGCATCGTCCAGGGCGGGCAGGGCGCCCCGTACGGGAAGCGCGTCCAGAGCGTCGTAGCGGATCACGCCCCCAGTGTCGTACGGCCCCCGGCGCAGCCGTCACGCGCGGCCCCTGGCGAAGCCTTCACGCGCGCGTGCCGAAGAGCCGACGTGCTGCGTCACGCGCGCGCGACAAAGAGCGGACGTGCTGCGGACGAGGTGCGTCAGTCCCGCTCGCAGACGAAGATCGCCGTGCCGGGGATGAGGCTGCCGCGCAGGGGTGACCAGCCGCCCCACTCGGCGGTGTTCCAGGCCGGCCACTCCGGCTCGACCAGATCGACCAGCCGGAAGCCCGAGGCCGCGATGTCGCGCACCCGGTCGCCGAGCGTGCGGTGGTGCTCGACGTACACCGCGGCACCCCGCTCGTCCTGCTCGACGTAGGGCGTGCGGTCGAAGTAGGAGGCAGACACCGACAGGCCCTCGGGCCCCGGCTCGTCAGGGAACGCCCAGCGGATCGGGTGCGTCACCGAGAAGACGAACCGGCCGCCCGGGCGCAGCACCCGCCGCACCTCGCGCAGCACCAGCCGCGGGTCCGCCACGAAGGGCAGTGCCCCGTACGCCGAGCACGCGAGGTCGAAGGAGGCGTCCGCGAAGGGCAGCGCACCCGCGTCCGCGCACACCAGCGGGAAGGACGCGCCGATGCGCAGCGCGTGCTGGAGCTGACGGTGGGAGAGGTCCAGGGCGACCGGGCGGGCGCCCTGCCCGGCGAGCCAGCGCGCGCATTGGGCCGCGCCGGCCCCGAGCTCCAGGACGTCCTTGCCCTTCAGCTCCTCGGGCGGCCCGAGGAGCTCGGCCTCGACCTCGTCCAGGCCCTCCGGACCCCAGACGAAGCGGTCGTCGCCGAGAAACGTGCCGTGCTCGATCTGGTACTCGTCCGCGTTGCGGTCCCACCAGCCCCGGTTGGCCCGGGAGCTCTCGGCGACGTCGGCGTCACGCCGCGTGGCCTCCGGCTCGGGTTCGGGGTCGGAACGGTACGCGGACGATACGGGCTCTTGGATGATCGGCTCCCTCGTCGTACTCTTCCGTCCAACCAACCCGTCCCGAGGGTGAAACCGAAGGGGCTCGCCACGCCCTGCGTGGCCTCGGGAGACAGGTTGTGTGCCGGGTATGCGGCGATCCGCCCCGGGTGTGCGCCTTCGCGCATTGACCCCGCCCGGCTGCCCCCGTATGCTACAAGTTGCGCTGCGGGCCTGCGCACCTCAGACGTAGCAGGCTGCGCTCGCATCTGTTGTATGTCCCCTCGGTTGTCGAGGCGTCACCGGGTTTTTCCTGGTGTGGCGCTTCCTAGGCTGTCCGGCTTCTTCAGAGCGATACGGGCTCCCGGCGTAGCAGTACCTACGACTCAATGTCCGTACCGGAGCCCTTTCCCACATGACGAGCAGCACCGAGACCACCGCCACCACCCCGCAGGTTGCGGTCAACGACATCGGTAACGAGGAAGCCTTCCTCGCCGCGATCGACGAGACGATCAAGTACTTCAACGACGGCGACATCGTCGACGGCGTCATCGTGAAGGTCGACCGGGACGAGGTCCTGCTCGACATCGGTTACAAGACCGAAGGTGTCATCCCGAGCCGCGAGCTCTCGATCAAGCACGACGTCGACCCCAACGAGGTCGTCGCCGTCGGTGACGAGATCGAAGCCCTTGTTCTCCAGAAGGAGGACAAGGAAGGCCGCCTGATCCTCTCGAAGAAGCGCGCCCAGTACGAGCGTGCCTGGGGCACCATCGAGAAGATCAAGGAAGAGGACGGCATCGTCACCGGTACCGTCATCGAGGTCGTCAAGGGTGGTCTCATCCTCGACATCGGCCTCCGTGGCTTCCTGCCGGCCTCCCTCGTCGAGATGCGCCGTGTCCGCGACCTCCAGCCCTACGTGGGCAAGGAGCTCGAGGCGAAGATCATCGAGCTGGACAAGAACCGCAACAACGTGGTCCTGTCCCGCCGTGCCTGGCTGGAGCAGACCCAGTCCGAGGTCCGCCAGACGTTCCTCACGACCCTCCAGAAGGGTCAGGTCCGCTCCGGTGTGGTCTCCTCGATCGTCAACTTCGGTGCCTTCGTGGACCTGGGTGGCGTCGACGGTCTGGTCCACGTCTCCGAGCTGTCCTGGAAGCACATCGACCACCCCTCCGAGGTCGTCGAGGTCGGCCAGGAGGTCACGGTCGAGGTCCTCGACGTCGACATGGACCGCGAGCGCGTCTCCCTGTCGCTGAAGGCGACCCAGGAGGACCCGTGGCAGCAGTTCGCCCGTACCCACCAGATCGGCCAGGTCGTCCCGGGTAAGGTCACGAAGCTGGTTCCGTTCGGTGCGTTCGTCCGCGTGGACGAGGGCATCGAGGGTCTGGTCCACATCTCCGAGCTGGCCGAGCGCCACGTGGAGATCCCGGAGCAGGTCGTCCAGGTCAACGACGAGATCTTCGTCAAGGTCATCGACATCGACCTCGAGCGTCGTCGCATCAGCCTCTCGCTGAAGCAGGCCAACGAGTCCTTCGGTGCCGACCCGGCCTCGGTCGAGTTCGACCCGACTCTGTACGGCATGGCCGCGTCCTACGACGACCAGGGCAACTACATCTACCCCGAGGGCTTCGACCCCGAGACCAACGACTGGCTCGAGGGCTACGAGAAGCAGCGCGAGGAGTGGGAGCGCCAGTACGCCGAGGCGCAGACCCGCTTCGAGCAGCACCAGCAGCAGGTCATCAAGAGCCGCGAGGCCGACGCTGCCGCTGCCGCCGAGGGCGGCGACGCCGCCGGTGCGGCTCCGGCCGCGGGTGGCGGTTCGTACTCCTCCGAGGGGGCGGACACCTCCGGTGCGCTGGCCTCTGACGAGGCGCTTGCCGCGCTCCGTGAGAAGCTCGCCGGTGGCCAGAGCTGAACGCTGCCGCTGAGGCTTAGCCGTTAATTGATGGGCCGTACCTTTCGAGGTGCGGCCCATCAGTGTTTTCTGCTTGTTCTTCGGCTTTCCGCCGGTGGGGGCTGGTCGCGCAGTTCCCCGCCCCCCTGAGGGAGTTGGCGTCGCCGGGAGTCTCCAGTCCGCGGGAATGCTCGTGCCCCGCGCCTCGTTGTCGCTTATGAACACGAGGAGGAGCGGTCACAGTGCTTGATCCGCAGGGTTTGTACGCATGGGAGCCGAAGGGCCTGGCCGTCGTCGACATGGCGCTGGCGCAGGAGTCGGCCGGACTTGTCATGCTCTACCACTTCGACGGATACATCGACGCGGGCGAGACCGGCGAGCAGATCGTCGACCGGCTCCTCGACGCGTTGCCGAACCAGGTCGTCGCCCGCTTCGACCACGACCGGCTGGTCGACTACCGTGCTCGCCGCCCGCTGCTCACCTTCCGGCGCGACCGCTGGGCGGAGTACGAGGAGCCGGCGATCGAGGTGCGCCTCGTGCAGGACACCACCGGCGCGCCCTTCCTGCTGCTGTCCGGCCCCGAGCCGGACGTGGAGTGGGAGCGCTTCGCCGCCGCCGTCCGGCAGATCGTGGAACGGCTCGGCGTGCGCCTGTCGGTGAACTTCCACGGCATCCCCATGGGCGTCCCGCACACGCGCCCTGTCGGCCTCACCCCGCACGGCAACCGCACCGACCTGATCCCCGGCCACCGCAGCCCGTTCGACGAGGCCCAGGTGCCCGGCAGCGCCGAGTCGCTCGTCGAGTACCGCCTCATGGAGGCCGGACACGACGTCCTGGGCGTCGCCGCGCACGTGCCGCACTACATCGCCCGCTCCCCGTACCCGGACGCGGCCCTGACCGTCCTTGAGGCCATCACGGCCGCCACCGGTCTCGTCCTGCCGGGTGTCGCGCACGCGCTGCGCACCGAGGCGCACCGCACGCAGACGGAGATCGACCGCCAGATCCGCGAGGGCGACGAGGAACTGACGTCCCTCGTCGAGGGCCTTGAGCACCAGTACGACGCCGTCGCGGGCGCCGAGACCCGCGGCAACATGCTCGCCGAACCGCTGGACATTCCATCGGCGGACGAGATCGGTCAGGAGTTCGAGCGCTTCCTGGCGGAGCGGGAGGGGGAGAACTGACACCGTGCGGACGGCTGATCACGGGCAGGCCCTAAGCTTCCGCTCATGCTGAAAGTGGGCCTGACCGGTGGTATCGGCGCCGGCAAGAGCGAGGTGTCGCGGCTGCTCGTCGAGTGCGGGGCCGTGCTGATCGACGCGGACCGGATCGCGCGCCAGGTCGTGGAGCCCGGCACGCCCGGTCTCGCCGCCGTCGTCGACGCCTTCGGCGAGGGCATCCTCGCGCCGGACGGCAGCCTGAACCGACCCGCACTCGGGTCGATCGTCTTCGCCGACCCCGAGAAGCTCGCCGTGCTCAACGCGATCATGCACCCCCTGGTCGGCGCCCGCTCCCGCGCCCTGGAGGAGGCCGCCCCCGAGGACGCCGTCGTCGTCCACGACGTCCCGCTGCTCACCGAGAACGGCCTCGCGCCGCTCTACGACGTCGTCATCGTCGTCGACGCCGCCCCGGAGACCCAGCTCGACCGGCTGGTCCGGCTGCGTGGCATGACCGAGGAGGACGCACGCGCGCGGATGGCCGCCCAGGCGTCGCGCGAGGAGCGCCGCAAGATCGCCGACATCGTGATCGACAACGACGTACCGCTGGCCGACCTGGAGCGGCGCGTGCGGGACGTCTGGGCCGAGCTGGCCCGCCGGGCGGGTGCGCCGAAGGGACAGGGGGAGGCCCTGCCGGAGGAATAGACATGCGTCCCCCGGGCGTTGAACCGGTGCAGCGAGGGAAGGACTTTTCCGTGCCCGAAACCAGCGGTTCGACCGGACGTTCTCCGGAGACGCACGTCATCGACTTCCGTGCCGCGGAGCAACTGCTCGCCGCACGGGACCCGCGGGGCGCGGTGAAGCTGCTCGACGGTGTCATCGCCGCACACCCCGAGAACACCGCCGCCCGGCTGCTGCGCGCGCGTGCGTTCTTCGCGGCCGCTCAACTACGGCCCGCCGAGCTGGAGTTCACCATCGTGCTGGAGCGCGAGCCGGACAACGCCTTCGCCCACTTCGCACTCGCCCGCACCTACCAGCGGCAGGGGCGCGACGACCAGGCCAAGCGCCACTTCCGGCTGGCCGCGGCGCTGGACCCCAACCCGGAGTACCTCAAGGCGGCGCGCTTCGAGAGCTGACACGGTCAGCGGGGGTGCTGATCCGGCGGGCGGTACGGCGGGACGTCCGGGCCCGGTTGATAGTGCGGGCCCTGCCGGATGTGCCGGAGCACTCTGCTCAGGTCCACCATGACCACCAGCCACAGCGCCCCGCACGCGGCCGCCCACCCGAGCCGCCCGACCAGCAGGAACGCGACCGTGCCGAAGGTCGCCCAGGCCAGCCCCCACAGACACAGCCATAGGCGTACCCGCAGCACACTGCGCGCGGTCGTCGGCTCACTGCCCGTACGCATCGGCACACACCACTCTCCCTTGAAACGTACTCTTCGCGACGCGCGATCTCCAAAGGCGGGCGGCTCCGCCGGGCGGAGGGCCGTCGCGTTGTAGTCGAACGAGGGGCTGTCGCTCGAACGGGTGAACTGGGGCGGGGTGGGAACGGCCTTGCGGGGACGGGCCGTTGGACGGGCATGAGGCTGAACATGCGAGAGGGATATCAGGGCACGGGTCCCGGTCCGATCACCCCCGACGGCTGTGCGGTGGAGCTGTATGCCCGGCTGCCCGTGGGGGAGGAGCCGGAGATCATCGCCGCGGCCGTGCCCGAGGGCGCGCACATCCTGGAGCTGGGCAGCGGCGTGGGCCGCGTGACCCACGCGTTGCTGGAGCGCGGGTTCCGGGTCACGGCGGTGGACGAGTCCGCTCAGATGCTGGAGCGGGTGCGCGGGGCACGCACGATATGCGGCCCGATCGAGGACCTCGACCTCGCCGGTGAGACCTTCGACGTGGTGATGCTCGCGTCGTTCCTGGTGCACGCCGGCGATGCGGAGGTGCGGCGGGGCCTGCTGCGGACCTGCGCGCGGCATGTCGCGGAGGGCGGGTGTGTACTGATCCAGCGGGAGGGCGAGGACTACCACGCGAAGGTGCCGCGGGAGCGGGTCGACCCGAGCGGCTTCACGGTCCGGATCCTGTCGGCGGAGCCGGTCGAGGACGGAGTGCGCTCGGTGCGAGCGGAGTATGTGTTCCCGGACGCGACCTGGACCCAGACGTTCCTGTCGCGCCCCCTGAGCAAGGAGCAGTTCGAGGAGGCGTTGGGGGAGGCGGGCCTGAGAGTGGACCGGTATCTGACGGAGGACCGGACGTGGGTGCGGGCGGTACCGGCGGAGGGCGGTGAGGCGAGAAGTTTCGTCGGCGGGCGATGAGTTGGGGAGGTCGGGTCGGTCTATCTCTGTGACAGCACGACGGACCGCTTCCCCGAGGAGACCTCATGTCCGAGACCACCGCCACCGCCTCGACCGGTGCCGCCACGGCCACCGCCTCGACCGGCACCGGCACGCGCACCCGCACGGGGACCCGCACCGGCGTCGCCGCCCGCGCCGTCATCGCCGAGTCCGCGACCGCGAAGGGCCGCCGTGCCCGGATCGCCCTCCGTGGCCTGCAGATCATGCTCGCTCTCTTCTACGGGATCGCCAGCGCGCTGCCGAAGCTGATCGCCCACCCGACGGCGGTCGAGGCGTTCGACAAGCTGGGCTGGGGCAGCGCCGGTATGTACGTCATCGGAGCGCTCGAACTGGCCGGAGCGGTGGCCCTGTTGGTGCCGCTGCTGCAGTCAGTGGCGGCGCTGGCGCTGAGCGGCCTGATGGTGGGCGCGTTCGTCGTCCAGACCACGGTCTTCGACGGGGAGAACGCGGCGACCCCGCTGATCCTGCTGGTGCCGCTCCTGCTGATCGCCTGGGCGCGACGCGAGCGGAACGCCGAGCTGATCCGGTGGGTGCGGCGGGCGGCATGATCCGGGGATCCCGCCCGCCCCCTACGCGCCTGCTCGCCCTACGCGCCTGCTCGCCCTCCACGTCGTCCGCCACCCTGGCGGCCGTCACCGCGGCGTCCCTCGCCGGATCGGCCGGCGCTGTGGCGGTCGTCGTCGGGCTGGACGGGGTTCCGGCGGTTCGTGCCGGAGCTGCCCAGGCCCGCGGGGCCGATCGGGCTGGGCGGGCCGCCGAGGGTGCCGAAGCCGGTGACGTCGCGGAGGCGTTCCATCTCGCGGCGGTCCCGTTTGGTGGGGCGGCCCGTGCCACGGTCGCGGACACCGGCGGGGGCGAAGGCCTCGCGGGGCGGCGGCGGGGGACTGTTGTCGACATAGCACTGGGCGGCCACGGGGGCGCCGACCCGCTTGCGGAGCAGGCGGGTGACGACGACGACCCGCTCGCGGCCCTCCTGCCGGACCCGCACCTCGTCGCCGACGCGGACGGAATGCGCGGGCTTGACCCGCTCGCCGTTCACCCGCACATGCCCGCCCCGGCACGCGGTGGCGCCCTGGGAGCGGGTCTTGACCAGCCGTACGGACCAGATCCAGCTGTCGACACGCACGGACTCGCCGGCGGCGGGACCGGCGGCCTCGGCCGCGGCGACCGCGGCGGCGATCTTCGGGTCCGCCGGCTCGCCGGTGCCGTCCGCCGGTTCCCTCGCCTCCGTCGGCCTCGACGTCCCGGCCGTGCCCGGATCGCCCACCGTCCCCGCCGTGCCCGTGGGCTCCGCCGGCTCGTGGGCCGCGTCCTCAGAAACCATGTATCCGACCTTAGCCGCCCGGGTGGGACCGGCCGGAAGGGTTTTCGTGGCGCTCTACGGTGGAGGCATGGACATCAGCGGGCCCGGTGGGCTGGCCGGTCTCGACGAGCGGATCGCCGGGTGCCGGGCCTGTCCCCGGCTGGTCGCATGGCGGGAGGAGGTGGCCCGGACCAAGCGGGCCGCGTTCACGGACTGGACGTACTGGGGGCGCCCGGTGCCCGGTTTCGGGCCGGACGACGCCCGGCTGCTGATCGTAGGGCTCGCACCGGCCGCGCACGGCGGGAACCGCACGGGACGGATGTTCACCGGCGACCGCTCCGGTGACGTGCTGTACCGGGCTCTGTACGACGTGGGGCTGGCCTCGCAGTCGGAGTCCTCGGCCGTGGACGACGGGCTGCGGCTGCGCGGTGTGCGGATCACCGCGCCCGTGCACTGCGCGCCGCCCGCCAACAGGCCCACGCCACGGGAGCGGGACACGTGCCGGCCGTGGCTCGTGCAGGAACTGCGGCTGCTGCGGCCCACGCTGCGGGCCGTGGTCGTGCTGGGCGCGTTCGGCTGGCAGGCCGCGCTGCCGGCGTTCGCGGCGGCCGGCTGGAGCGTGCCCCGTCCGCGCCCCGCCTTCGCGCACGGCGCCCGCGTCCCCCTGGACGGCCCCGACGGCACCCTGGACCTCTTCGGTTGCTTCCACGTCAGCCAGCGCAACACCTTCACCGGTCGGCTCACCCCCGAGATGCTGCGCGAGGTCCTGCGGGCGGCGGCACGGAGGGCGGGACTGCCGTAAATCGACGCGACGACCGCGTCGTAGGGACGTTACGGTGCCCGGATGGGCCTGTATGCGGAGATCGAACCGTACGACCACGGCATGCTCGATGTCGGGGACGGCAACCAGGTCCACTGGGAGACCTGTGGCAATCCGCGCGGCAAGCCGGCGCTGGTGCTGCACGGGGGACCGGGGTCCGGCAGCACGCCGTACTTCCGGCGGCTGTTCGACCCGGACGCGTACCGGATCGTGCTGCTCGACCAGCGGGGCAGCGGGCGGTCGACACCGTCGGCGAGCGCGTTCAGCACGGACATGAGCGTCAACACCACCGCCCATCTCCTGGCCGATCTGGAGCTGCTGCGACGGCATCTCGGGATCGGCCGATGGCTGGTGTGGGGCGTGTCGTGGGGGTCGGTGCTCGGACTGCGGTACGCGCAGACGCACCCGGGGGCGGTGAGCGAGCTGGTGCTGACCGGGGTCGCGACCGGCTCCGACGCCGAGGTCGAGCTGCTGACCCGGGGGCTGGGGAAGATCTTCCCGGAGGCGTTCGAGCGGTTCCTCGACGGGCTGCCGGAGGGGGAGCGGGGCGGCAATCTCGCCGCCGCGTACGGCCGGCTGCTCGCCTCGCCCGATCTCGTGGTGCGGGAACGGGCCGCGCTGGCGTGGACCGACTGGGAGACCGCGACGATCCCCGCTCCGCCGCGCTCCGTCCCGCGCTTTCAGGACCCGGTGTTCCGCTACGGCTTCGCCCGGACGGTCACGCACTACTTCGGCAACGGCCACTTCCTCGGCGAGGAAGGCGGCGACGGGGCCGGCGCGGAGGGCGTCGTCCTGCGCGACGCCCCGCTGCTGAAGGGGATCCCCGGCACGCTCGTCCAGGGCAGCCTCGACTTCGGCAACCTCCTCGGCACCGTCTGGCGCCTCCATCACGCCTGGCCCGACAGCGAGTTGATCCTGGTGGACGAGGCGGGGCACGACGCCGGGGCGCCGGGCGTGGCGGACGCGATCGTGGCGGCGACCGACGCGTACGCCCGGCGCTGAGGGAACCGGCCGCGACGGGGGGCGGTCCACTGGTGTCGGTCGGACGACGCGTGCCGCGGGATCGGCCCGGCGATCTAGGGCAACTGTTCTTCGGGCAGGTCGCCGAAGAGGTGCCGGACCGTCGAGCGGTAGTTGGCCCGGACGTGACGCAGGGCGTGCGCGCGGGCGCGCTCGGGGTCGCCGGACGCGATCGCCTCGTACAACTCGCGGTGCTCGGTGAGGAGTTGGGGCCACTCCTCGTTCTGCCGGGTGAGCCAGCGCAGCCGGCCGTCGACCGGCTCCATGACCGAGATCAGCAGAGTGTTGCCGGCCAGGGCGAGGATGCGGTCGTGGAAGCGCGTGTTGATGTCCGTGATCGCCTCGGCCTCACCCGCCTTCGTCGCCGTCGCCGCGTGGTCGAGCAGCTCCCGCAGCTCCGCCAGCGCTTCGGGGGTCGCCCGTGCCGCGGCCAGTCCCGCCGCGTACACCTCCAACGCCTCGCGCAGCTCGAAGAGTTCCTTGACGTCGGTCGGGGTGAGGCGCCGTACGACCGTGCGGCGCGCGGACTCGAAGAGGACGAAACCCTCGGCGACCAGGGCCCGGATCGCCTCCCGGACGGGCACGCGCGAGACCCCGAACCGGTCGGCCAGCTCCCGCTCGACCAACCGGTCCCCGGGGCGCAGCCGTCCGGCGATGATGTCCTGCCGCAGCTGCGCCAGCACGCGTTCGCGGACCGCCCCGAGGGGTTCGATCGTCGTCATGAGGTCATCTTCGCCGATGCGAGAGGTCTTTTACGGAGCCGTAACGGGACGGACATCGGTCGGGACGCTTGACGGCGAGACCATGACGGCAGTTTGGTATACCAAACGACCGGTTGTAGTCCTCCTCCGTCCCCAGCCCCGCCGCTCAGGGAGGCCCCGTGTCCCTCGCCGACCGCGCCACAGCCACCGGCGCCCCAGCGTTCGTCCCCGACCCCCGCCTCACCAACGAAGACCTCGCCCCCGCGAACCAGCGCAACTGGAAGGTCTTCGACCTCTTCGCGATGTGGATGTCCGACGTCCACAACCTCGGCAACTACACGTTCGCCGCGGGCCTGCTGGTCCTCGGCATGAACGTATGGCAGGTCTTCACCTCCCTGCTCGTCGGCTTCGTGCTCATCTACATCGGCATGAACTGGATGGGCCGGATCGGCCAGCGCCACGGCGTGCCCTTCCCGGTCGTCAGCCGCATCAGTTTCGGCGTGTGGGGCGCGAACATCCCCGCGCTGATCAGGGCGGTCATCGCCATCATGTGGTACGGCATCCAGACCTACCTCGCCTCGGTCGCCGTCAATGTGATGCTGCTGGCGGCCTGGCCGGGCCTGGAGTCCTGGACCCACCACTCCTTCCTGGGGCTCGACGCGCTCGGCTGGACCTCCTTCGTCTCCCTCTGGCTGATCCAGGCGCTGATCATCAGCCAGGGCATGGAATCCGTACGGAAGTTCCAGGACTTCTGCGGCCCCGCGATCTGGCTGGTGATGATCGCGCTGGCCGTGTGGGTGCTGGCCAAGGCCCACTGGACGATCTCCCTCACCACCACCCCGCACCCCGTCTCCGTCGGCGAGCAGTGGCGGCAGTGGTTCGGCGCGATCGGCCTGATCCTCGCCACCTACGGCACCCTGATGCTCAACTTCTGCGACTTCTCCCGCTTCGCACCGGACTACCGGACCGTCCGGCGGGGCAACTTCTGGGGCCTGCCCATCAACTCGACGGCGTTCGTGGTCGTCTCCGTCATCGTCACGGCCGGCTCGCTGGAGGCCTTCGGCGAGGCCATCACCGACCCGGCCGAGCTCGTCGCCAAGGTCGGCAACACCTGGGTCCTGGTCGTGGCCGCGCTGACCTTCGCCGTCGCCACCATGGGCGTCAACATCGTGGCCAACTTCGTCTCCCCGGCGTACGACCTGGCCAACGTCTGGCCGCAGAAGATCAGCTTCAAGGTCGGCGGCATGATCAGCACGGTCGCCGCGCTGGTGGTCACGCCGTGGAACCTCTTCTCCAACCCCACGGTCGTCAACTACTTCCTCGGCGGCCTGGGCGCCTTCCTCGGCCCGCTGTTCGGCGTGATCATGGTCGACTACCACCTGATCAAGCGCGGCCGGGTCGACGTCGACGAGCTGTTCTCCGCCGCACCCGGCTCCCGCTACTACTACCGCAAGGGCGTCAACCCGAAGGCGCTGGCGGCGTTCCTGCCGGCGGCGGGGGTCGCGGCGGTGCTGGCGCTGGTGAAGACGTTCAGCGATGTGGCGCCCTACTCGTGGTTCATCGGCACGGCACTGGCGGCGGGCCTCTATCTGCTGCTGTGCCGCGGCGAGCGCGCCGAGTCCGCGACCGTCCCCGCCACCGCCGCCGGCCAGGAGGTCTGACGGACGTGCGGATCGTCGTCACCAACTGCAACACCACGCAGGAGATGACCGAGGAGATCGTACGAGGTGCCCGGGCCGCCGCAGGCCCGGGCACCACCGTGCTCGGACTCACCCCCGCGTGGGGACCCGAGTCGGCGGAGGGCTGGCTCGACAGCTATCTCTCGGCCGCGGCCGTCATCGACGCCCTGCGCACCTACGATGGCCCGGCCTACGACGCGGTGGTCATGGCCGGTTTCGGGGAGCACGGCAGAGAAGGCGTCCGGGAACTGGTGGACGCACCGGTCGTCGACATCACCGAGGCCGCCGCCCATCTCGCCTGTCTGCTCGGCCGGCGCTATGGCGTGATCACCACCCTGGAGCGGTCCTGCGGCCAGATCGAGGACAGCCTCGAACTGGCCGGGGTGGGCCGCAACTGCGTGGCCGTGGTCGGCACGGGACTGGGTGTCCTCGACCTGGGTGACACGGAGCGCACGGAGTCGGCCTTCCTCACGGCCGCCGAGCGGGTACGGGAGGCGGGCGCCGAGGTGCTGGTCCTGGGGTGCGCCGGCATGACGGGACTCCAGCGGGCGGTGGCGGAGAAGCTCGGGGTACCGGTGGTCGACGGCGTCGGGGCGGCGGTGAAACTAGCGGAGGGCCTGGTCGGCCTGGGCCTGCGCACGAGCCGCGCGGGAAGCTACGCACTCCCCCTGGAGAAGGGGAGGACGTGGGGGAGAGGGTGAGGGACGGAGAGCCCACCCCCTACGGTCGCCACACGTATCGCACATCCGGCTCCCCCTCCTCGTTGCCGCTGCCGTCGGTCCGTTCGGCGGCGGTGAAGCCGTGGCGCTCGTAGAAGCGGTGGGCGGGCTCGTTGACCTGGAAGGTCCAGAGGGAGAGCCCTTGCGGGCTGCGCTCCTTGGCCAGCTCGACGAAGCGGTCGCCGATGCCACGGCCCCGCCAGTCGGGGGCGAGGTAGAGCTGGGACAGCGAGTCGCCCTCCAGCACCATCAGCCCCACGACCTCACCGGTGGCCGGGACGGCGGCGAGCCAGGTCTCGTGCTGCGGTATGAGGACATGGCGGAAGTACGCGTGCACCTCGTCGTCGGTGTGCGGCCGGACGACCGCCGGCAGGGCGGCGGCGAAGGAGCGCAGATAGACGTCGGTGACGGCGGCGGCGTCGTCGGTCGTGGCCCGGCGCAGGGTGACGGCCGGTTCGTCGGGGACGACCGCCGTGGCCGTGATCTCCACCAACTGCCCGGTGTATCCGAGACACGCGACCCCGATGAGGGTCGAGGAGTGCGGTCCCACGCTGAGTCCGGACGCCTCCACCACGTCCCACACGGCGGACAGCACGGCGGTCTCACCGCTCACCACATACACATCGGTGGCGATGACATGAGCCAAGTCGCTTCCGACCGCCCGCAGTTGCTCGGTGAGATTGGCGATCACCCGCTCGGCCTGCCGCACGGGATCCCCCGCACCGATCAGCTTCCCGTCGGCGTCGAGCGGCACCGACCCGGCGAGAAAGGCGAGTCTGGTCCCGGCCTCGACGACGGAGGCGTGGGAGTAGACGGGCGGCGGGAACAGCCCGGGGACGGTGACGCGCCGGATCAAGGGGACTCCTGGGGTGGACGGCCGACAACCTGCCGATCATCGGCCGCGGGGGTCGCGGCCGCATCCGAATTTCGGGGGCGGGGCACGCCCGGGCGCACCGGACCCGACCCCCCTCCCGCCAACTGCCGTTCGCACTCCGCCGCGAGATCCGGGTACGCCTCGGCGATGGCCGCGTACACGCGCCGCCGCAACAGCGACTCCGCGGCGGCCCGCCCCGTACTCCCCCGCAGCCCGGCCAGCAGCCCGTCGTAACGGGTGAGCCGCTGGCGCAGATAGTCGACCTTCCACCGATCGAGCGCGCCGGTCTCGCCGCCCGTGATGGTGTCGCCGTCCGCGCTAGTGTCGCCCCCCGCGCCGGTCCCGCCGTGTTCAGCGGCCAGCGCCCTGAGCCGGTCCGGAGTCAGCCGGGGCACGTCGATCGGCTCCGCCGCGATCCGCACCAGCACCTCCCGCCGCCTGCGCAGCGCGGCCGCCTTCGCCGCCGCCGACCGCCGGGCCGCGGCCGCCGCGACGGACCTGAACTCCTCCCTCTGCTCGGCGGCCTCGACCCGCTCCACGCGATACATCCGGATCCTCGGCCCCGCGCGGAAGGCCGGATTGTCGAGCAGCAAATCGGGCTCACCGAGCAGCCGCCGCACCATCCCGGCCGTCCAGCCACGGGCCCGCAGCCCCGCCGTGGACAGATGCCGCCGCTCCCTGTCGTGCTCCGTCATCGATGATTCCCCCGTCGTCCCACCTCGTCGTAACACTGAGTGACGACTTCATTGATAACGCGGACCACTGACAACGCGACCGACGGCCCGGCGAGGCGGCGGCCGACGACGCGACGAAGCGGCCGCCCGACGCACTCCGCGGCACGCCGAAATCCCCTGGAAGCCCAGCTCACAGCTCCGTACGCTGCCCCCATGCCATCCTCCTCCGACGCGGACTTCCTCACCGTCACCACCGACCGCCTCGCCTCCCTCCCCACCGTGCGGGCCGTCACGCTCGGCGGTTCGCGGGCGCAGGGGACGCATCGGCCCGACAGCGACTGGGATCTCGCCGTCTACTACCGCGGCCCCTTCGCCCCCGCCGATCTGCGCGCCCTCGGCTGGGAGGGCGAGGTCTCCGAAGTCGGCGGCTGGGGCGGCGGTGTCTTCAACGGGGGTGCCTGGCTCACCATCGACGGACGCCGCGTGGACGTGCACTACCGGGACCTCGACGTCGTGGAGCACGAGCTCGCCGAGGCCGAGCAGGGCCGCTTCCGCGTCGAGCCGCTCCTCTTCCATCTCGCCGGGATCCCCAGCTACCTCGTCGTCGCCGAGCTGGCCATCAACCAGGTGCTCAGCGGTGAGTTGCCCCGGCCGGACGGCTATCCGGCGGCTCTGCGGCACAGCGCCCGCGAGCGTTGGTACGGGACCGCCCGCGCGACTCTCTCGTACGCCCTCGCCCACCACGCTCCCGCCGGCCGCCGCACCGAGGCCGCCGGTGCCCTCGCCGTCGCCGCCACCCAGGCCGGGCACGCCGCCCTCGCCGCACGCGGGGAATGGGTGACCAATGAGAAGCGGCTGCTGGAGCGCGCCGGTCTGCGGGACGTCGAGGAGATCACCGCGGCCGTCGGACAGGGCGAGGACATCGCCGACGCGCTGGGACGCGCCCTCACCCTCTTCGAGGACGCGGTGGACGCCGTCCGCGCGGTGCCGTCATGACGGGCAACCGGCATTGCGTTCATAAAGAACGCTGATTCCGCGCCCCTTGTCACACTCGCGAAACGCGAAAGCCTCCTCACCTCCAAGATCGCCCCCTAGCGTGGACACCATCCCGCCCGGCCACCGTCGCCCGAAGGCACACCCCACCGCCCTCGTCCCGACTGGAGCTCCGTGTCCCGCGTCGCCCTCGCCCTGCCGCCCTGGCTCGCCCACGCCTTGCGCACCCAGCGCGGGCCCGTGCCCTGGAGCGCGGTCGGCAGGGGAGCGCTCGCCGGGGGGCCGCTCCTATTGCTGGCCCTGGCCCTGGGGCACACGTCCCTCGGTGTCGTCGCCGCCATCGCCGCCATGCTCGCCGGCATCAACGACCGGCCCGGCAGCCGACGCGCCTCCGTCCGCAGGCTGGGGGCGCCCGCGCTCGCCGGCGCGGTGGGGCTGCTCGTCGGGACGTACGCCGGAGACCTGCTCGGCGGTGTCGCGCTCACGCTGCTGCTCACGGTCCTCGGGCTGCTCGCCGGCGGTATCAGCGCCGTCGGGCCCGTCGCCTCGGGCGCCGGAACCCAGTTGCTCGTCGCGAGTGCGATCGGCGCCGGGATGCCCCTGCCGGACAGCGCGGGGGCGCGCGCCCTCGCCTATCTCGCCGGGGCCGCCTGGCTGCTCGCGCTGCGCCTGCTGCTGCCCACCCCCGGCTCCCTCGCCGGCGACTTCCGGTTCGACGGGGAGCGCGCGGCGGTCGCCGACGTCTACGACGCCGTAGCCGCCCTCCTCGACGCGGTCGCCACGGACGCCGCCACCGCCCGCCGCGCCGCCCTCACCGCCGCGCTCGACCACGCCCAGGACGCCCTGACCGGCCCCCGTCTGCGCCGCCGGGCCGCTTCCTCGGCCGAACGGCGACTGCACGCCCAGTACGCCGCCGCCCTTCCCCTCGCCGAAGCGGCGACCGCCCTCGCCTGGGCCGGGGAGGCCGTACCCGAACGGGCCTCCGAAGGACCCCGTCGCCTCGCCACCGCCGTACGCGACAACGCGCCCACCGGACCGCTGCCCGCGCCTTCCCGCTCCGCGCCGGGACTGCGCGCCCTCGACGACGCCCTGCTGCACGCCGCCGACGCCTTCGACCAGGGGCGAGAGGGCGGCCGGCTGCACCATCGGCGCCGGTCGGCCGGGGAGCTGCTGCGCACCGCCTGCGGGCCCGGCGGGCGGGAGTACGGCTTCCGGGTCGCCCTCTCCTTCGGCGCCGCCGTCGCCATCGCCCAGGCGCTGCATCACTCCCACTGGTACGGGCAGCACGAACACTGGTACTGGCTGCCCGCCACCGCCGTCTTCCTCGTCAAGCCCGACCTCGGACCGCTGGTCTCCCGCGTGCTGTGCCGGGCCGCCGGAACCGTCCTCGGGGCGCTGGTCTTCGCCGCCTTCGCCGCCGTACTGCCCCGGCCCGAGGGGCTCGTCGCGCTCGTCGCCGTCAGCGGGGCCCTGATACCCGTCGCGACCCGGCACTTCGCCGCGCAGACCGCCGTCGTCACCGTCCTCGTGCTCGCGCTGGTGATGATCGGGGGCGAGTCCCAGGCGTCCGCCGGGCGCATCGGGGAGACCCTGCTGGCCTGCGTGATCGTGCTGGTCGTAGGGCATCTGCCGATGCCCGGCGAGCGCGGGGGCCAGGTGCGGGCGCGGCTCGCCGCCGCCGGAGCCGCCGCGCACACCTATCTCGCGCACGTCCTCGCCGGATCCGACGACCGCGCCGCCCGCTGGACCCTGCGGCGCGAGGCGTACCGGACGCTCGCCGAGGCCCGTACGGCGATCGCGCTCGCCGCCGCGGAACTGCCCGCGGTCGCGCGGCACACCGAGGGGACGGACGAGGTCGCCGCGCTGCTCGAAAGGCTCGTCGACACGACCACCGCGTGTGCGGTGCAGCTCGACGACACGGGCCGGCTGACGGCGAGCCTCAGCGAGCGGCTCGGGGAGCTCCTCGACGCGCTCGCCGAGCACCGGGACGCGTCGTCCGCGGGCCCCTGGGGGCTTCTCGCGCCCCCGCCGCCGGGCCGCGCGCCGACAGCGCCCCACGCCCTTTCGGGCCGTGACGCCGGGGCCGTACGTTGAGGGGATGAGGCCTTCCCGTTCCGCCGATCTCCTCATCACCGGTTGCACCGTGCTCACCCACGACGAACAGGAGCGGATCGGCTTCCGCGAGGACGTCGCCATCGTCGTCCGGGGCGGGATCGTCGACGCCGTCACGCCCGTGGGCGACGCCGTCGACCTCGTGCCCGCCGAGCACATCGACGCCCGTGGCCAGGTCGCTCTGCCGGGCCTCGTCAACTGCCATACCCACGCGCCGATGGTCGCCCTGCGCGGTCTCGCGGAGGATCTGCCCACCGAGGAGTGGTTCAACGACGTCGTGTGGCCGGTGGAGTCCAACCTCACCGAGAAGGACGTCGAGTTGGGCGCCCGGCTCGCCTGCGCCGAGATGATCCGCGCCGGGGTCACCTGCTTCGCCGACCACTACTTCGCAATGGACGCGGTGGCGGCGGTCGTGGCGGAGTGCGGACTGCGGGCGCATCTGGGGCAGGTGTACTTCTCCTCGCAGGGGCCCCAGGGGCGCGAGGAGTCCCTGGAGTTCGCGCTACGGCACCGGGGCGGCGCCGGCGGCCGCATCACCACCGCCCTCGCGCCCCACGCCCCGTACACGGTCACCGACGAGGACCTCGCCGCCACCGCCGAACTCGCCCGCGTCCACGGCCTCCCCGTCCATCTGCACGCCGCCGAGAACCGCGACCAGGCCGACGTCGCTCTCACCCGGCACGGCGTCACCCCCATCGAGGTCCTGGAACGCACCGGAATCCTCGACACCGACGTCCTGATCGCCCACGGCACCGGCATCCTGGAGCGCGACCTGCCCGTTCTCGCACGCGCGCGTGGTCGTACGGCCGTGGCGAGCGCCCCGCGCGGATACCTCAAGTTCGCCTGGCCCACCACCACGCCCGTGCGCGCGCTGCGCCGGATCGGCATCCCCGTCGGCCTCGCCACCGACGGCGCCGCCTCCAACAACTCCCTCGACGTGTGGGAGTCGATGGCGCTCACCGCCCTCGTCCAGAAGTCCACCACCGGCGACCCCCGCTGGCTGACGTCCCGCCAGGCCCTGCATCACGCCACGCTGCAGAGCGCCCGGGCCGTCGGGCTCGGCGACAGCGTCGGCAGCATCGTCCCGGGCCGGCGCGCCGACCTGATCCTGGTCGACCTGACCGGTCCGCACACCCAGCCCGTCCACGACCTCGCCGCGACCCTGGTGCACAGCGCCCGCTCCTCCGACGTCCGCACCACGATCGTCGACGGCCGCGTGCTGATGCGCGACCGCGAGCTGCTGACCATCGACGTGCGGGACGTCGTACGGGAGCTGGGGGAGCGCATGCCCGCGCTGCTCGACCGGAGCCATGGGCGACGCGTCCAGGAGTACGACACCTGAGCGCACGCATTCCGGCGCGGAGCGTATCGCTTCTGTTCGTACGGTGACCGGATTCTCACACTCCGCGGTGAACGAGTGTCAACTACGTCTCAGTCCCGTCACCGGGCGAGGGTTTCACCCGTTGGAAGGCGTTAACTCCTACAAGTACGACGCTTTCTGGAGGTGCGAGATGGTGAACGGGCGAACCGTGCTCGAACGCTTTCCCGCCGGTGGCCCGCGGGGATCATGGCCCGCGGAGGAGTTCGCGCACGCGCGACGCATGGAAGGGCTGCCGGCGGAGGTCGTGATGGACCTCGCCACGGACACGTTCCTGGTGATCGTCCGCGGCGACGGTGGCGGCGCCGGGTGACGTGCCCGTGACGGCGGCCGGGGCGATCCGCGACACGCGGAGCGCTACGCGGTGACCGGGCGTGACCAGGTGGGCGTCGCGCCCGTGACGCGGCACAGCGCCAGATAGAGGGGGATCGGCGGCGTATAGGGGAGGGTGCCGTCCGGGCGGTGGATGAGGCCGGGGGAGGTCGGCAGGTCCGGGAGGACCGCGCCCGTGGCATAGCGGGCGGGGGCCGGCCACTCCAGGGCATAGTCGGAGTCGGACGGGACCAGCCACCACCAGTGCGCCTCGTCGGCGTAGACACAGCCCACGCGCGGCAGACGGGGCAGGACCAGCGGTCCGAACCGGGCCGGTACGGCGACGGCGTCACAGCCGAGCGGGGCTGTCATGCCGTCGGGCACGGCGAGGCGGCGGGGAGTAGCGGGGCCGGACAGCTCGCGCTGGACGCGGACGAGCGTGTCGAGGCTGAGCGCCGGGCCGCGACCGGGGGCGGCCGTCATCCCCGGCCCCGCTCTCGGCCGCGTCCGAGCGGCGGCACGCCCAGGGCGTGGGGACGGGGGTGCGAGGCCCAGGGGGCGCGATCGGCGTCCGGGCCGGTGGGGCGGGGGGAGCGGGAGTCGAGCGGGTGGTGCTTCGCGAGGGCGGCGTCGAGCGGGTGGTGCTTGGGGCTGTCCACGTGGTGCTTCGAGCGGTCCAGGAGATGGGTGGGACCGTCGTGGTCCACTCGTATGTCTGTGCTTGCGGTACCGGTGTCCGTGCCTGCGGTACCGGCCGGGGCGTGCGGCTGGCGGGCCGGGTCGTGCGCCTGGTGGGCCGGGGCTTCCTCCTTGCCCGCGTGGTCGGACGACTCCCGCTTCGGGCGGGCGCCCCAGCCGAGGTCGTCGCGCGGCTCGGCCGCACCGCGGGTGAGGTCCGCCCAGACCAGCAGGCCGGCGCCGTGCTCCTGGGCACCCCAGGCGTGACAGAGCGCGTCGACGAGCAGCAGTCCCCGCCCGTGCTCCTCCTCGGGGCGCTGAGGAGACGGATGGGGCTCGTCGGGCGAGCAGCCCTCGTCGTGCACGGCTATGCGGACGAGGTCGTCGCCGTCGTGCAGCTCGCATACGACGACACCGCTCGCGGTGTGCACGATCGCGTTGGTGACCAGCTCGGAGATGACCAGAGCGGCCGTGTCGCAGGTGTCCTCGCACACCGACCAGCCGGTCAGCCGGGCCCGGGCGAGGCGTCTTGCCTGCGCGGGGGAGCCCGGGTGTGCGGCCAGTTCGAAACGGAACCGGCGCTCGGCTGCGGCCTGGTCAGGACCTGCGTCTGTTCCTAAGGGTGCGGACGGAATCACGCTTGCCACTATCTCCCCGCCGTGAACACTTGGCAAGTGTCACTCTGAAAAATGCAGAGTGCTGTGTGACGCGGTGGGCCCCCGTGGCACACTGCTCGCAACAGCATGTCGAGCGGCGCCAGTTGGGATCGCCGGGGATCCGTACGGACTCGTACCGATCTTCGAACGGGTCTTCGCATGGCGCCGTAGGGCTGTCAGGGATTCTTTTCGGGGCTCTTCGTGGAGGTGGAGCGTGAGCGAACCGCGGTCCGCGCCGACCGTGGGACAGGTCGTGCTCGGCCGACGCCTCCTCGACCTGCGCGAACGCGCGGGACTCAAGCGCGAGGAGGCCGCCCGCATCCTCCGCGTCGCGCCCGCCACCGTGCGCCGCATGGAGATGGCCGAGGTCGCCCTCAAGATCCCGTACCTCCAGCTGCTGCTGAAGGCCTACGGCGTCACCGACGAGGAGGCCGAGGGCTTCGTCCAGCTCGCCGAGGAGGCCAACAGGCCCGGCTGGTGGCAGCGCTTCCACGACGTCCTGCCCGGCTGGTTCTCCATGCACGTCAGCCTGGAGGGCGCGGCCTCCATGATCCGCCAGTACGAGCCGCACTTCGTCCCCGGCCTGCTCCAGACCGAGGACTACGCGCGCGGGGTGCTGCGGTCCGGAGCCATCGGCCAGACGCGGCCCGAGGACATCGAACGCCTCGTCGACCTGCGCATGCAACGCCAGGATCTGCTCACCCGTCAGGACGCGCCGCGGCTGTGGGTCGTCATGGACGAGACGCTGCTGCGCCGCCCGGTGGGCGGCCCGGAGGTGATGCGCGCGCAGATCGACAAACTCCTCGACATCACGAAGCTGCCCAACGTGACCCTGCAGATCGCCCCGTTCGCCAACGGGCCGCACCCGGGCACGTACGGGCCCTTCGTGCTGTTCCGATTCGCCATGCCGGAGCTTCCGGACATGGTCTACAGCGAGTACCTGACCGGCGCCGTCTACCTCGACGCGCGCACCGAGGTGGCGACCCACCTGGAGGTCATGGACCGCATGGCGGCGCAGGCCGCTACGGCACATCGCACGAAGGAGATCCTCCGGGATCTCCGCAAGGAGCTGTGAATGGATCGCATCAAGCCGCTCAAACGGGTCTACAACGGCATGCCCGCACGCGACTTGGGCAGCGAAGGCTGGCACAAGCCGTGGAGCGGCGGCAACGGCGGGAACTGCCTGGAGGCGATGAAGCTCGCCGACGGCCGGATCGCCGTCCGCCAGTCCACCGACCCGGACGGTCCGGCGCTGATCTACACCACCGACGAGATGACCGCCTTCATCGAGGGGGCCAAGGCGGGGGAGGCGGACTTCCTGCTCTCATGACGTGACCGCCTTGCCTGTCACTCCCGCCTTGCCTGTCTCTCGCTCGACTTCCTTAATTTGGTGCTGAATCCACGTCTCGTCGCCTCTTGAGAGGAGGCCGTTCTCCCGGTCTCGGAGAAGCGGTTTCTTGGAGAAGCCGTTCTTGGAGAGCCGTGCTTGGAGAAGTCGTTTCTGGAGAAGCCGTCCTACAGCCAGGTCAACATGCGCCGGGGAGCGTCCACCAGGCGGCTCACGGCGACGACGGGCAGCGGCGGCTGCTCGGCCTCGTGCCGTTCCAGGTGCAGCCCGTAGTAGATCTGCTCGATCGAGGGCGGACCGACCGCGAGATTGCGCCGGACCGCCGCCGCCGGTGACTCCTCCCCGGTGCTCACGAGGTACGCCGCCGCCATCGTGCCGGTCCGGCCGACACCGGCACCGCAGTGCACGAACACCGGACCCGGCGCGCCGGACACGGTGTCGAGGAGTTCGCGGACCTGAGCGGGCGTCGGCGTCTGCCCGTCGCGGATCGGCAGCCGTACGACCTTCAGCCCGGCCTCGGCCGGCTCGGCCAGCTGTGCCTTCGTCAGGTCCTCGGCGCGCAGATCGACGACCGTGGTGAAGCCGAGGCTCTTGAGCGCGCGGTAACCGGCGGGGGAGGGGGCGGCCCCCCGCCACAGCCGTCCATCGGTGTCGACCGGCTGGAAGTGGTGGATGCCCTGCACCCTCCGCGTTCCGGCGGGCTCCGGGGTCTCCTCGCGCGCCCAGTACGACAGGGCGAGGATCCCGAGCGCGCCGCCGGCCCACAGAACGAGATAGCCGATGACGACGGCCAGCAGCACCCGCGCGACACGTCCGCGCAGCGGGCGGCGAGCGGGGGAGAAGGCGGGCGGGGGCGGCGTCGTTTCGACGAGGACAGCCATGGACGACCCGGGGGGCTCGGGGACGGTGGGCGGGGCTCGGGGACGGTGGGCGCCCACGCATCGTACCCGCAGCGAATCGGGTATATGGGTCAATGATCATCTAAGGGTCATTCAAGAGCGGGCTCGGCCACGTCGTCGAAGCCGATCACCGTCAGGTGCACGCGGTTCACGTTCACGTCCTCCAGGCAGCCGCGCAGCCGCAGCTGGTTGTGCTCGCCCAGCGCCGGCCGGACCACCGCACCGAACATCCCGTCGCCCAGGCTGCCCAACGTGGTGTGCCTGAGCAGCACGGACGTGGAGTCCCGGCAGTGCTCCCAGATCTGCTGGGCCGCGACGGCCTGCCGGTCCTCGGTGATGTCGGGACCCCGCACCACCATGCGCAGCAGCACCGACGTCGCCTCGCTGTCGCCCGCCCGCTCGTCCCGGGTCTGCGTGAGATCCGCGAGCGCGGACACCAGCATGACGAGCAACAACACGCCCACCGTGGTGACGACCGTGATCCGTGCGGCCCGCCGTCGTGCCCCGCTCGCCGGCAGCGGCGGCAGATCCTCCAGATCCACGGGTTCGGACGCACCACCCAGGTCTACGGGCCCGTGGTCGCCCGGGCTGCCCGGGGCACCGCCAGCCGAAGGGGCGGTCACCGGGCCCTCCGGGGCCACGAGGACGGCCAGCCGACCGGCCAGCCTCCGCTCCGCCGGACTCCGCGCCATGGTCGAGGCGATCCGCTGCACCACCCAGGCCAGCCCGGACAACATCACCCCGGTGACCATCAGCACCGGCACGAAGACGAAGGTGCGTTCCGCCGGATCCTCCAGCCAGCGGAACCGTCGCGCGTCCTGCTCCCGCTCCCGCAACCGCGCCAGCACGTCCCGCTGCCGTCGCTCCCCGTCCGAGATCCGCCGCTCGATCCTCGACAGCCGGCTCAGCAGCACGGCCCCGAGCAGCATCACCTCGACGACCAGCAACAGCACCCCGCACAGGATCGCCCGCTGCCACTCCCAGCGATACAGATAGACCACCAGATAGATGCCGGCACCGGCCGCGGCCGCGCCGCCGAACACATAGGCGAGGCGCTTCATCGGGCGCCCCCGGTCAGACCGTCGGTGGACCGGCCGTCCTCGCCGTCGCCCTGGGCCGCCGCGCCCCGCAGCTCACCCGTGGTCCCGTCCAGCGTCAGCCGGGAGCCCGGCGGGAAGCGGCGCACCGCGTCCCCCGCGCCGACCACCGTCGGCAGCCCGAACTCCCGCGCCAGGACCGCGAGATGGGACAACGGGCTGCCGGTCTGCGCCACCAGACCCGTCAGCTCGGGGAGCAGCGGGGCGAGGGCCGGGTCGAGCGTGCGGACGACGAGCACCGGGTCGGAAGGGCGCGGCCCCCTGCCGTCCCACACCGTCCCGACGGCCCGCCCGCCGGACACGCCCTGTCCGCCGCCGTCACCGCTGCCGGACGCGGTGCGCTCGGCGACGACCACCCCGTCCTCCGTGAGCCGGAACGCGTCAGGCAGCGGCGCGGAGTCCGGCAGGGGCGCACGCTCCGGCAGATCGGCCGGCAGCGGTCCGCCCTCCAGCGCGCCGGTGAACTCCCGCCAGCGCAGCAGCCCGGCCCGCCCGGCATCCAGCCCCAGCCGCCGCGCCCCCTGACGCACGAGCCGCACCTGCAACTCCTGCACCCAACGCACCCGCAACCGCAGCGCCTCCCGCGGCGGAAGGGAGGGCCGACCACCCGCCGCCACGCCGACACCGCCGGACGACTCACCGGGTCGCCCGTGCGGCCCGTGGGGAGCGCGGGGCGCCTGGACTTGCGGTGCCTGGGCCTGCGGTTCCTGCTCGTCGCCCCCGTACACCCCTCCCCTCGGTAATCCCCCCGTCCCTCGCAGGCTCGGTCCCAGGAGTGCCAGCACCACCGGCGCCTCCGCCGCCACCCGCTCCTCCGGCACGCCTCGCTCGCGGGCCGCCGCGAGGGCGGCGAGGGCAGCGCCGGCCGCCGTGCGGGACCGCGGCGGCTCCGGCAGCAGCGCACCCGCGAGGGCCTCCTGCGCGTGCAGGGAGACCAGGACCGCGCGGGTCCAGCGCAGCTCGGCGACCAGGTCGGCGCCGAACAGCTCGGCGGGCGGCGGGACCTCCGCCAGATGCCGGTCGACGTCGGCCACGAGGTCGGTGGCCAGGCCGGGCAGGGCCGCCGTGAGCCGGCCCACGCGCCAGGCCGCACCGAGCCGGCGCGCGCCCGGCGCCGGGTTGAGCAGCGCCAGCCACGGGTGGCGCGGCGGAACCACGCCGAGCAGACGCAGGTCGGCGGCGGCACGCCCGTCGACCGTGGTGACCACCGGCACGGTCCGCAGCAGCCGGCGCGGTGCGCTGCCCGCGATGTCGAGCGCGGCGGCGAGCCCGCGGGCCATGGGAGTGACCCACAGATCCGCCTCCAGCGGCAGCAGTTGTTCCGGCAGTGTCTCCGCGACCGGGCCGGGTCCCAGCAGCCGGGCCCCGCGCGCGGGGCGCGCCGCCATCGCCGTGATCGGACGGCTCTGGAACAGCCACAGCCGTCCGTCCGCGTCGAAGCCGAACTCGACGTCCTGCGGTCCGCCGAACACCTGCCGGGTGCGCCGCGCGAGCCGGGCCAGCCGGAGCAACTCCGCCCGGGTGAGCGGCGGATCGGCCTCCGGTGGCTCACGGCGCAGCAGTCGGCCCCGACCGCTCAGCCAGTGGTCCACCCCTGCCTGTGCGCCACTGACCAGGCTGTCCGGACCGCCGTGCACCGCGCTGACGAGGATCCGGTCGGTGCGGCCCGCCACCGGGTCTGCCCCGAACATCACCCCGCCGACCCGCGCGGTCAGCATCGGCTGCACGAGCACCGCCATCGGGGCCGTCACCCCGTCGGGCCGGTGCGCCGAGTCCAGCACCGCGGTGACCGCCGTACGAAAGTCCTCCCAGCCGCGCACGTCGAGGACGGACGTGAACTGGCCTGCCAGCGAGGACTCTTCGGTGTCCTCCTGGGGGGAGGAGGACCGTACGACCAGAGAACGGGTGCCGCCGTCTGAGAGTTCCCGCCAGGCGCGGTGAAGATCGATGTGCTGCTCGGACAGGGGGTCGTGCGGGGGAGCGGCTCCGTCGGCCGGCGGTAGGTGCGGGATCACGAAACCGGGAAGCACCGGCAGCCCGGCGGCCGCGGCACGGGCCAGGTTCGCCGCCTTGGAACCGGTGAGGCGGGCGATCGCCGCCGCGGGGCGATCCAAGGGGACGGCCGTCGCCGGGACCCACGGGGCCCGCCCGCCGTGCGTCCCGATCATCGCGTAGGAGTGAGGGGCGCACACGTCCCGCGGGCCTTCCCCGTCGGATGCGCCTTCTCCATGGCGTTCGTCGAGCGTCGTCATGAACACCCTCCAGGACCGACCGCCAACAGGGGGGACGCGCGGGGGTGGCCCTGCGCCTGACGGCGGAACGAAGGATGGGGGCGGCCGCCGTCGGCCGGGACCCGGTGACGCCGACGGAACGCCTCCTGCGGCCAGGTTCCCACCGGCGTTCGGATCCGAGTCGCCCGCAGGTCACTTTCCGGCCTGGTCCGGCACGATTTACTCCGCGAGCACGAGCCGCCACGCTCCGCCTACAGCGGCGGCAGTACGGCGCACAGGGCCTCCAGAGCCGCCTCGTACGCGTGCTCCGAAGTTGTCGCGTACCCGACGACCAGACCGTCGGTCGTCTGGGGCGTCCGCCCTGTTTCCGGGTGCCGGAAGTCCGCCAGACCGTCCAGGGCGACGCCATGCCAGGCGGCCGCCTTGACTGTGGAACGTTCGGTGCCGGGCGGCAGCCTCAGCACGGCGTGCAGTCCGGCCGCCACCCCGGTGACCTCGATGTGCGGCGCCTCGGCGGCGAGCGCCGCGACCAGGCGGTCACGGCGGCTCCGGTACCGCTGCCGCATCCGCCGTACGTGACGGTCGTAGGACCCGGAGACGATGAAGTCCGCGAGGCTCAGCTGGTCCGGGACGCTCGCCCACGCCTCCCGCTCACCCTTGGCCGCGAGCACGCCGTCGACGAACCGTTCCGGCAGCACCATCCAGCCCAGCCGCAGCGCCGGCGACAGGCTCTTGCTGACCGAACCGATGTGGATGACGCTCTCCGGATCGAGTCCCTGGACGGCGCCGACCGGCTTGCGGTCGTAGCGGAACTCCCCGTCGTAGTCGTCCTCCAGGACCACGCCGCCACGCGCGCGTGCCCAGTCGACCACCGCCGTCCGGCGCGCCGGGTGCAGCGGGCCGCCCGTCGGGAACTGGTGCGCCGGCGTGAGCAGGACCGCGCGCTCGCGCCCCAGCTCCTCCACGCGCGCCCCGTCCTCGTCCAACGACAGCGGCACCGTACGGACCCCGGCCGTGGCGAACAGCCCGCGATGGAAGGGCAGTCCGTACGCCTCGACGGCCACCGGGCCCCGCAGCACCCCGCCCCCGCCCTGGCCGAACAGCAGCCGCAGGGCGTGCGCGAAACCGGAGCAGATCACGATGCGGCCCGGCTCGGTCCGCACCCCACGCGCGCGTGCCAGATACTCCGTCAGCGCCTCCCGCAGCTCGCGGCGCCCCGCCGGGTCACCCGGCCCGAACACCTCGTTCGGCGCCTGCTGCAGCGCCCGCCGGTAGGAGGCCAGCCAGGCCGTGCGCGGGAACGCCGAAGCATCCGGGGTGCCCTGCCTCAGGTCGTGCCGCGGCCCACGCGCGCGTGGCGCCACCTTCTTGGGCACGCGCCCCGCCGGACGCAAGGGCTCCGCCCGGTCCGCGACCCGCGTGCCCGAACCCTGACGCGCCGTGAGCCAGCCCTCCGCGACCAGCTCGGCGTACGCGTCGGCCACCGTGTTGCGGGCGACCCCGAGGTCGGCCGCGAGCGAACGATACGGCGGCAGCCGGGTCCCCGGCGCCAGCCGCCCGCCCCGCACGGCCTCCCGCAGCGCCCGGATGAGCGCGGCCCGCCGCCCGCCCGGACCGGTCAGCTCCAGATGCAGGTCGGCACCGATCCGCTCCGCCGAATTGACCCACGATTCCACCATGGAAATGCACCCTACAACGGGTCTTTCCGCACCCTAAGTTGGACGCATGACGACGAACACGATCGACGCGACCACCACCACCGCCACCTCCGCCCCCACCGACCCCGCGCCGGCCATCGCCGCGGCGGAGAGCGCCCGGACCCGGGTGGACTTCGGGCGTTCCGCGCGCAAGGCGTTCCGCGCGCTCATCGGCTTCGACGCCGCCGCCCGCGAGGGCCTCGACCCGGCCCTCGTCGAACTGATCCAGATCCGCGCCTCGCACCTCAACCACTGCGCGTACTGCCTGCACATGCACACCAACGACGCCCGCAAGGCCGGCGAGAGCGAGGACCGGCTGCACCTGGTCGCCGTCTGGCGCGAGGCCCGCCACTTCTACACCCCCAAGGAGCAGGCCGCCCTCGCCCTGACGGAGGCGATCACCCTGGTGGCCGACGGCGGCGTCCCCGACACGGTCTACGCCGAGGCCGCGGCCCACTTCGACGACGCGGAACTCGCCCAGGTCATCGCCCTGATCTGCACGATCAACACATGGAACCGCGTGGCCCTGGCGACGGGCAAGGTGGCCGGAACGGACGAGCGGGGCTGACCGATCCGGTGCGGCGGCGGGGGCGGATGACCGGGCTGAGCGATCCGCTGCGGCGGCGGGGCGGGCGAGCGGGGCTGCCTCATCTGGTGCGACTGCCGCCCGCTCGCTCATCGGGTTGGTTCGCAGCAGCCCCGATCCCGCCCAAGCCCCCTCACACGGTCATCGGGCGGTCGTACGGCGATATGGGGGCCGGCAGATTCGACGTACCCGTCAGATGACGGTCGACGGCCGCCGCCACCGCCCGGCCCTCGGCGATCGCCCACACGATCAGCGACTGCCCGCGCGCGGCGTCCCCGGCGGCGAACACCCCGGGAACGTTCGTCGCGAACGCGTGGTCCCGGGCGATCGTGCCCCGCGGCTCCATCGCCAGCCCCAGCTGGTCGATCATCCCGTCCTTCCGATCGGGGCCGGAGAAGCCCAGGGCGAGCAGCACGAGGTCGGCGGGCAGGGTCCGCCCCGTCCCCGGCACCGGCCGGCGCCGCGCGTCCACCTCCACCAGGTGCAGCGACCGCACATGCCCCTCCGCGTCTCCCGTGAAACGGAGCGTCGACGCCGCGAACAGCCGCGCGTCGGCGTCCGCGACCGGCGCACTCTCCAGATCGCGCGCCTCCTCGTGCGCGGCCGACATCCGATAGATCTTCGGATACGTCGGCCAGGGCTCCACGTCCTCGTCCCGCTCGGCGCCCGGCTGCGCGTAGATGTCCAGCTGGGTCACCGACGCGGCACCCTCCCGCACCGCGGTCCCCAGACAGTCCGCCCCGGTGTCGCCGCCGCCCACGATCACGACATGCCGGCCGGCGGCCGACAGCGGCGATACCTCAAGATCCCCCTCGCACACCCGGTTGGCCAGCGGCAGATACTCCATCGCCTGCCGAATACCGGCCAACTCCCGCCCCGGCACGTCCAGTTCACGCCACGCCGTGGCACCGGTGGCGATCACCACCGCGTCATAACGCGCCCGCAGTTCCGCCGCACCGATATCCCGCCCGACCGCCGTCGACGTACGGAACTTCGTCCCCTCGGCCCGCATCTGCTCGATCCGCCGCTCCAGATGGTGCTTCTCCATCTTGAACTCGGGGATGCCGTACCGCATCAGACCGCCGATCCGGTCGTCCTTCTCGTACACCGCCACGGTGTGACCCGCCCGCGTCAGCTGCTGCGCCGCCGCGAGTCCCGTCGGCCCCGAGCCGATCACCGCCACCGTCCGCCCCGACAGCCGGTCCGGCGGCCGGGGCGGCACGAACCCGTCCTCCCACGCCCGGTCGGCGATCGCGCACTCCACGTTCTTGATGGTGACCGCCGGCTGGTTGATGGCCAGCACACACCCCGCCTCGCACGGCGCCGGGCACAGCCGGCCGGTGAACTCGGGGAAGTTGTTCGTCGCGTGCAGCCGGTCGCTCGCCGCCCTCCAGTCCTCGCGCGAGACGAGGTCGTTCCACTCGGGGATCAGATTGCCGAGCGGACAGGCGTCGTGACAGAAGGGCACGCCGCAGTCCATGCAACGGTCGGCCTGCTTGCTGATGATCGGCAGCAGCGCCCCTGGAACGTAGACCTCGTTCCAGTCCCGGACCCGCTCCTCGACCGGCCGGCGGGGCCAGTCCTGGCGCGGCGTGGTCATGAATCCCTTGGGATCGGCCATGGGCGTCTTCCTTGCGTACGCGTGGGCAGGCCGAGCGTCATCGGGCGGCACTCTTCGGCCACGATACGTCTCGCCGACCCCATGCGCAGAGTGGCGAACAGCGCCGGACACCGCTTTCTTCCGCCGCTCGCCGCTCGCCGCTCGCCGCTCGCCGGACCCGCCGCCCGCTGGGCCCGCCGCCCACCGGGCCCACCCGCGTCGGGTGGGCCCTCAGAGGAGCGGCACGGCGAACACCACCGCCGCCGCGGCCGACGCCACCATGCGGACGTGGTTCCACAACGTCCACTCGCGCACATACGTCGGCCAGTAGGTGACGGCCTCCGGCGTGCCCGCTTCCAGCCTCATCAGCGCCTCGTTGCGCGGCACGTTCGCCGTCACCGTCACCCCGAACGCGCCGAACAGATACAGCGCGCTGCCCAGCAGCAACTCCAGCCGCCCGTCGTCCGGCCACAGCACGAACGTCACCACGGCGATCACCGCGCACATCACCGCCGTCCCGAGGAACACCACCATGAACGCGGGGGTCAGCGCGGAGGAGTTGATCGCGTTCATCGCGGCCACGCCCTGTGCCGGCGGCAGCGCGCCGAGCCCCCGCATGACCAGCACCGAGAAGGCGCAGAACACCCCGGCCATCAGCGCCGTCGCGAGTACCCCCAGCACCGCGAGCACCGTGTACGGTCCGTCAACCATGCGACCCTCAACTCCCGCCCATGGACCCGGGACCCGCCCGGGCGCCGCCGTCCTGCACCATCAGTGAAACCCCGTAGATGATCGGTGACCATGGCTGGGGCGCGCGAGGGCATAAGTGGTCGTCCAGGGTGTTGCGGCTCACCTCACTTCGGGGGGCCCTCCCCCCTCCCCCTCCCTCCCCACCCCCCGCCACCCCCGCACCACCGCCTCCACCGTCCCCGCGATCCGCCGCCGCGCCTCGTGCCGCGCCACGCCGTCCATCAGCAGCCGGTCGTACGGCGTGTCCACATGCCGTACGGAGGCCACGACCGCCGACACCACCGCCCCCTCGGACAGCGCCCGGCCGGCCGCGCTGCGCCCCACGCGTCCGCTGCCGCGCGCCGAGGCATGCGCCGCGATCTCCCGCGCGCGGCTCGCCGGGCAGCCCGGGAACAGCCGCAGGATCTGCGCCGCGAACGCTTCCGCGAACCGCTCGTCCTGATCCGCCCGACGCCGCGCGTCCCGCACCCGGCGCCGCCGACGGGCCTCGGCGTCCGCCAGGCACCGTGCCTCGGCCCGGGCGAGGCCCGCCTCCTCGACGAGGACGCCCTGGCGCTCGTAGCGCGCCTTGCGCCGGTTGAAGCGCACGACGACCGCCGACAGCGTGCTCTCCTCGCGGGCCCGGCGCGTCAGCGCGGTGTCGCCACGCGGCAGGAACACCAGGTGCCCGAGGTCGGCGCAGTCCAGGCATCGCGGGACCCCGTCCTCCAGGACGAGCAGCGAGAGCGGCCCGCGCCGGCACGCGGCGCAGTGCTTGCGCCGGACCGGCTGGAAGACGAGAAGTCCGGCCCGGGCCGGGGGAGTCGTGATCGCCGTCATACGGCTTTCCTTCCCCCTGGCGCACCCCGCGCTACGCCGTCCCGCCTCCCCTCCGCCGGGCAGTGCTCCTCACCCGCACCGCGTTCGACGAGAATCCGCCCCGCGTCGCATACGCCCTCACCCGCACCTCCCTCGGCCGCACCCTTGGTCCGCTTCTCGACGCGGCCCGCGCCTGGAGCGAGTCCCACCTCCCTCGCCTGCCGCCCGCCCGCCGCCACGAGGACGCGGCGTCCTCGACCGCACCTGACGCATCATGGGCCGTGTGCGACTCGAAGCGATCACCTGGGACCGGCTCGGCGACCTCCTCGCCGAGCGGCTGCTCGACCTGACGCCGGTCGACGGCGGCCCGTGGCCGCGCGTCGCCTTCGACGGCGCCCCGGCGGCCCGCCCCGGAGACCTCGCCGAGCGCGTCGCCGAGGCACTGCGCATACGCGGCCGGGCCGCCCGGGTCCTCGACACCCACGGCTTCCTGCGGCCCGCCTCGCTCCGTCTGGAATACGGGCGTCACGACGTGGACGCCTATTACGACGGCTGGTTCGACACCGGCGCTCTGTGGCGCGAGGTGTTCGGCCCCCTCGAACCCGGCGGCGACGGACGGATCCTGCCCGACCTGTGGGACCCGGCCACCGACCGCGCCACCCGCAGCCCCTACGTCCAACTCCCGCCCGGCGGCTTCCTGTTGCTGCACGGTCCCCTCCTGCTGCGTCACTGGTTCCCCTTCGACCTGACCGTTCATGTGCTCCTCTCCCCGTCCGCCCTGCGCCGTCGCACCTCCGAGGCCGAACGCTGGACGCTGCCCGCCTTCGAGCGCTACGAGCGGGAGACCGACCCCGCAGCCACCGCCGACGTCCTGGTGCGCGCCGACGATCCGCGCCATCCCGCGTGGAAAGGCTGAAACCCCCTTTGCATGCGCGTGCATATAACTAGAGTGTTCTCCATGACCACTTCCGTGACGTCCGTGCAGCAACCCCTGTCCTTCGACGAGTCCGTCCGCGCCCTGCTCGACGGAAAGAACTTCGCCAGCGTCGCCACCCTCGGTCCGGACGGCGCCCCGCAGAACTCCGTGGTCTGGATCAAGCGCGAGGGCGACACCGTGGTGTTCTCCTCCGTCGACGCGCGCCAGAAGGTGCGCAACCTCCGCCGCGACCCGCGCATCAGCCTCTCGGTCTTCGACCTCGCCAACCCCTACACCTCCGTGGAGATCCGCGGCACCGCCGAGATCCTTCCCGACGAGGGCAAGCGCCTCCCGCGCGAGCTCTCGCACAAGTACCTCGGTATCGACCCGCCGGCCGAGAAGGACGACGAGGTCCGCGTGATCATCCGCATCACCCCGCGGAAGATCGTGGGCTTCTCCGCCTGAGCCGCAGCGGCCGACGGCCTCGTACGGCCTTGCTCACCGGAGGTGCGACGTCCGCCCCGCGCGGCGAGAATGAGGGCGCCGGGACAGCGGTGCGTCCTGCGCCGCGCCGGCCGTCCGGCACCGGGAGGTACCCATGACCACCGCCGGAGACATCATGCACCGGGGCGCCCAGTGGATCCCCGCCCATGAGACGCTCGACCGCGCCGCCCAGCTGATGCGTGAACTCAACGTCGGAGCCCTCCCCATCAGCGACGCCGACGAACGGCTCTGCGGCATCCTCACCGACCGCGACATCGTCGTCGGCTGTGTGGCGATGGGACACGACCCGGCCCAGGTCACCGCCGGCGAGATGGCCCAGGGCACCCCCCGCTGGATCGACGCGAGCGCCGACGTCAGCGAGGTGCTCCAGGAGATGCAGGGGCACCAGATCCGTCGGCTTCCGGTGATCGAGAACAAGCGCCTGGTGGGCATGATCAGCGAAGCCGATCTCGCCCGGCACCTCAGCGAGACCCAGCTGGCCGGTTGGGCCGAGAGCGTCTACGCCAGGACCACTCCCTCCGCGCACTGACCCCTCGCGCGGCGGCCCGGCTCGGGCACCGGCGCGGTGTCAGAGCCAGCCGTTGCGCCGGAAGCCGCGGTACAGCACCAGACACGCGACGGATATCACCCCGATGACCAGCGGATAGCCGAATCTCCAGTGCAGTTCCGGCATGTGATCGAAGTTCATGCCGTACACGCCGCAGACCATCGTCGGCACGGCGATCACCGCCGCCCACGCGGTGATCTTCCGCATGTCCTCGTTCTGCGAGACCGTGACCTGCGCCAGATGCGCCTGGAGGATCGAGTTGAGCAGTTCGTCGAACGCGGCGATCTGCTCCGTGGCCCGCAGCAGATGGTCGGAGACGTCCCGGAAGTACGCCTGTATCTCCGGGTCCACCACGCGTACCGGACGGTCCGCGAGGTCCAGCAGCGGGCGGCCCAGCGGCACCACCGCCCGCTTCAGCTCCAGCAGTTCGCGCTTGAGCTGGTAGATACGGCCCGGATCCACCCGCGCGCCGTTCTGCGCGAAGACGTCCGTCTCCACCTGGTCGATGTCCTCCTGCACCGCGTCGATGACATTGAGGTAGTCGTCGACCACATGGTCGGCGATCGCGTGCAGCACCGCCGACGGACCCTTGGCGAGCTGGATCGGGTCGGACTCCAGCTCCTCGCGCAGCGGTCCCAGCGAGCCGTGCCGGCCGTGCCGCACCGAGATCACGAACTCCTTGCCGACGAACACCATGATCTCGCCGGTGTCGACGACCTCGCTGGTCGCGGTGAGTTGCTCGTGCTCGACGTAACAGACCGTCTTGAACACCGCGAACAGCGTCTCGCCGTACCGCTCCACCTTCGGCCGCTGATGCGCCTCGACCGCGTCCTCGACCGCCAGCGGATGCAGATCGAACAACTCGGCGATGCCCGCGAACTCCTCGTTCGTCGGCTCGTGCAGTCCGAGCCAGATGAAGCCGTCGTGGCCCTTGCGCAGCGACTCCACGGTCTCGGTCAGATCCCCGCGGGCCGAGGCCCGCACGCCGTCCCGGTACGTCACGCAGTTCACCACCGAGGAACCCAGCGGGGACCGCGCGGGATGGCTCAGATCGACCCGTGCCGGACGTCGGGCCAGCCGTGCCACCTTGCGAAGGCCGCCGACCCTGCTCAAGCCGGTGACCTTCCGCAGATTCCCTGCCATGGTCATCTGGATCTCCTCGCGTGGATCTCCCCGTGTCGCGTTTCCGCGTCCTGGCCCGCCAGTCTGCCAGTCCGGCGTATGCCCCGGGTAAGCCTGTGGAAAGCATGGATTCCGCTTTGTTCCCGCCTGTGGACAACGGGACTTGAGGGCCTGCGTGGCGCCGAGCGGAAGCAGAGGCGGGGTCGCGGAAAACCCCGATGTCGGCTCCGATCGCCTTCGTACCGCGTCGCCCACCCCGGACATGCCGGACGACTGGGATGATCCCGGTATGAAGCGAACCGGAGGGTATCTCCTCGACAACCAGCAGACCGAGGCGGGAGAGCGCTTCGACGCCTTCGCCACCCTCTTCGATCCCACGACGTTCCGCCACCTCGAAGGATTCGGCATCGGCCCCGGCTGGCGCTGCTGGGAGGTCGGTGCCGGCGGTCCCTCGGTGGTCTCCTGGCTGGCGAAGAAGGTGGGGCCGACCGGCAAGGTCGTCGCGACCGACATCGACACCTCGCGGCTCGCAGCCGCGGCCCGGCCGCCGGTCGAGGTACGTGTCCATGACGTGGGCGTCGAGGAGCCACCAGGGGAGGGATTCGACCTCGTGCACGCCCGGCTCGTGCTCGTGCACGTGCCGGACCGGGAACGGGCGTTGCAGTCGATGGTCAAGGCGCTGCGGCCCGGTGGACGGCTGCTCCTGGAGGACGCCGACCCCGCCCTGCAGCCCCTCGCCTGCCCCGACGAACACGGCCCCGCACAGCAACTCGCCAACCGGCTGCGCCAGGGCTTCCGCGCCCTCCTCGCCGAACGCGGCGCCGACCTCTCCTACGGCCGCCGGCTCCCGCGGCTCCTTCGCGAGGCCGGGCTGCACCGCGTCGAGGCCGACGCCTACTTCCCGATGACCTCTCCGGCCTGCGCCGCCCTGGAATCGGCGACGATCCGTCAGATCCGCCCCCAGCTCGTCGCCGCGGGCATCGCCACGGAGGAGGACATCGACCTCCACCTCGCGAACATCGAGTCCGGCCCGATGGACCTGGCCACGGCACCGATGATCTCGGCGTGGGGGAGGAAGGGGTAGGGGTGGCGGCCCGGCGGCTTCCCTCCCATCGGCGGTGACAGTGGCGGCGGCAGTGGCGGTGGCCCTTGGCGGTGCCCCTTGGGGGTAGCCGTGGGGGTGGCGTTACGGAGCGGTGGCACGCCTTCGTGACCACCGCCGCGCCCATCTGCCCTCAGTACCTGTGCCAAGAGCCCCACTCCGCCTGAGCACTGAGCACCCGTCCGGCACCCGCGCCAAGAGCCCCACTCCGCCTCAGTACTCGTGCCAACAGCCCCGCTCCCCCTCAGGCACCCCTACCGGCGCCCCCACCCCCGTCCTCCCCGGGCGTCGGCGGTCTCCCGCCCACCCTCTCCACCGCCTGTGCCCCGGCCCGGCACCCCTCCTTCGCCGCGGCCTCCGGGGTGGCGCCCGAGAGGAGGGACGCCAGGAACGCGCCCGTGAACGCGTCGCCGGCGCCCGTCGTGTCGCGGGGCTTCGCCGGTGCCGCCGGGACATGGGCCAGGATGCCGCCGTCGCGGGCCACCAGCGCGCCCTCCGCTCCCTGTTTGGCCACCACCAGCGGAACGTGCCGGCTCAGTTCGGCCGCCGCCTCCGCCCCCTGCGGCAACCCCGTGAGCAGGCACGCCTCGTCCCGGCTGGGTAGCAGTACGTCCACTCCCTCCACGAGCGTGAGGAACCGGTCGACGCCCAGCTCACCGAGGAACCCCGCCGACGCCGGATCGAGACTCGCCGGCACACCGCGCGCGCGTGCCGCCTCCAGCGCGACCCGCACCAGCGCGCGGCCGGAGGCGGAGAACAGCAGGTATCCCGAGAGGTGCAGCCGGGCCACCCCGTCCAGCAGCGCGTCGGACCAGTCACCGGGCTCCAGCCGCAGCGAGGCGCCGCTGTCGGTGAGGAACGTCCGCTCGGCCGCCGCACCGGTGTCGACCAGGCAGATCACCGTCCCGGTCGGGGCCTCGGCGTCGACGACCAGCCGGGGCCGTACCCCGGCGGCGGTCAGCGCCCGCTCGTGCCAGGCCGCCGCGTCCGCGCCGACCCGCCCCAGCAGCCGTACGTCCGGCCACCCCCAGTGCGCCGCCCAGCACGCCACGTTGGCGCCCGCCCCGCCCGGCAACGTCCGGATCACGGCGGCCGTGTCGGTCCCCGGGGCGAGCGGCCCCCGATGCCGGGCGACGACATCGGTCACCACATCCCCGACGACGAGCAGGCCCCCACCCTCCACTCACGCCCCCGCCCAGGCCGAGGCGATCCGTCCCGCCAGCCGCACATTGCCGCGCACCGCCGCCAGGTTGGCGTTCAGGGACGCGCCGTCCGTGTGGCGCACCAGGTAGTCGAGGAGGAAGGGCGTGACGGCCTGCCCGGTGATGCCCTCCGCCTCGCACGCGCGCAGTGCCTCCGCGAGCACGCGCGCGTGGAGCGCGGGGTCCAGCTGCTCCGCCTCCGGCACCGGGTTCGCCACGATGAGCGCCGACTCCGGTGCGCCGAGCGCGTCCTGAGCCCGCATCACCTCCGCGACCTGGCCGGGCGTCTCCAGCGTCCAGTCCACCGGATACCCGGAGTCGGAGAGGTAGAAGCCGGGGAAGCGGTCCGTGCCGTAACCCGCCACCGCGACACCCAGCGTCTCCAGCCGCTGGAGCGTCGCCGGCACGTCCAGGATCGACTTCACGCCCGCGCACACCACCGTGATCCGCGTCCGCGCCAGCAGGCCCAGGTCGGCCGACTCGTCCTGCGTCACGGTCCACTCCCGGTGCACCCCGCCGAGCCCGCCGGTCGCGAACACCCGCACCCCGGCGAGCGCGGCGAGCAGTGCCGTCGCGGACACCGTCGTCGCCCCGCTCGCGCCCGTGGCGAGCGCGAGCGGCAGGTCGCGGTGGCCCAGCTTGCGGATCCCCTCCTCGTTGGCGATCCGCTCCACCTGGTCCTTGTCCAGGCCGACATGGGGCCGCCCGTCCAGCACGGCGATCGTCGCCGGTACGGCGCCCTCCGCCCGTACGGCCGCCTCCAGCTCCAGGGCCACCTGCAGATTGCGCGGGCGGGGCAGCCCGTGCGCGATGATCGTGGACTCCAGGGCCACCACGGGGCGACGCGCGTCGACCGCCTCCCGTACCTCTTCCGACACCACCAGCGTCACGCGACCGCCTCCTGTCCGTCGGTGCTCCTGCGTCGGTACTCCCTCATGTCTGGCGGGCGGCAGACTGGATCAAACCCTTGTGGCCTGTGGGGCAGGACACCAGTCTGGGGTGCATGACGGACAACACCATGCGTCTGGATCATGTCGTCCTGTGGGTGCGCGACCCGATCGCCTCCATGGAGTTCTACGAGAAGGCCATAGGCATGCAGCCCGTGAGGGTCACCGAGTTCGCCGCGGGGTCGGTGCCCTTCCCCTCCGCGCGCCTCAATGACGAGACCGTCCTCGATCTCATGCCGCTCTCCATGGTGGACCGCATGCGGATGTTCCCGGACGCCGCCGAGAGCTCGGGGCACCCGGTCAACCATGTCTGCCTGGCTCTGCCCGGGGACGATTTCGAGACCTTGAGGGCGCGGCTGGAGGAGCGGTCGGTTCCCGTGTCGGACATCTCCCACGACTCCTTCGGTGCCCGCGGCCTGGCCCGGCGCAGCTTCTACTTCCGCGACCCGGACGGAAACATATTCGAGGCCCGGCACTACGACTGACGGCCACCGGCGACGGGACGGAGGGGGCGCGGCTCAGAAGAGCGGTTCGGGCAGTACCCCCTCCAGGGCGAGCAGTCTGCGCTTGGTCTCCAGGCCGCCCCCGAAGCCGCCGATCCCGCCGTCGCTCTCCACGACCCGATGGCAGGGCACCACGACCGGCAGCGGATTGGCGCCCATCGCCGTCCCCACCGCCTGCGCCGCCCCCGGCTGCCCCACCCGGCGGGCCAGATCGCCGTAGCCCACCACGGAGCCGTACGGCACGCCGGAGGCCAGCTCGCGCAGGACCTGGCGGTTGAAGCCGGAGATCAGCGTCCAGTCCAGCGGTAGCTCGAAGTCGTGCCGGTCGCCCGCGAAGTAGTCCTCGACCTGGCGTATCGCCTCGGCCAGCAGCGGGGAGCCGGGCGCCTCCACGGGCGTGGTGCCCAGCCGCTCGGCCAGCCGGGCCAGTGCCCGGTCGCGCACCGCGTCGTCGGCGTGGAAGACGACGTTGACCAGTCCCGCGTCGGTCGCGGCCAGCAGCAGCGGACCGATGCCGGAGCCGACGACGGCCCACACCACCCGCTGCTCGTCCTGCCCTTGCTGCCCTCGGCTGTTCATGCGACCCACCGTACGGCCCGCCACTGACAATGCCCCCGGCCCGCCGCGGAGCGCGGTCAGTACCAGGACAGGGCCCGCCGCACCACGTCCGGCACATTGGTGATGATCCCGTCCACGCCGTACCCGGCGACGGTCCGGGCGGTGGCCGCGTCGTTCACCGTCCAGGCGGAGACCTCCAGGGCGTCACCGTGCGGCCCCGTGTGCTCGTGCACGGCGGACACGTAGCTCTCGGACAGCGCCGTGTACGCCGGATTGACGAAGTCGGCGAAGTCCGCGTACCGCGTAAGGTCGGCCCGCGCGGGCGTGCCGAGGAAGCCGGTCCTGACGGACGGTTCCAGGCCATGCACGGTGCGCAGACTGTCGGCGCTGAAACTCTGCACGACCAGCCGCCCGTCGACGTGCCGCTCGTCGAGCCAGCTCTCGTTGCCGAGCTCCTTGAGGATCTGCTGCTCGATCCCGGGGTACAGCTCGGGGTTCTTGACCTCCAGCAGCAGCTTCTGCCGGTTCGCCTCCACACGGCGCAGGTACTGCCGCAGCGTCGGCACGCGCGTGCCCGCGAAGGCGGAGGAGAACCAGCTGCCCGCGTCGAGCCGCGCGATCTCGGCCGCCGTGAAGTCCTTCACCTTCCAGGGAGCACGGCCGGGAAAGACCTCCTCCGCGTCGGTCGTACGGCGGAGACTGTCGTCGTGGATCACCACGAGCTCGCCGTCCTTGGTGCGCTGGACGTCGTTCTCCACCCAGCGGATGCCCAGCCCGGCCGCCTCGTCGACGGCGGCCAGGGTGTTCTCCGGGGCGTAGGCGGAGGCGCCCCGGTGCGCGATCACCAGGGGCAGGCCGCCGATGCGGGCCCGGGCGTGCGGTGCGGCGGGCAGCAGAAGGGCGACGATGCCCAGGAGCGCGGTCGTCATGGCGGCCAGTGCGCGCGCGTGCATGCGTACTCCTCGCGTCGTGCGATCACGTACAGCTCAACTGTGACAGCAGAGCGTCAAGGGCGACGGGGGTGCAGGATGGCCACACAAGGAAAGGGCATTGCCGGTGCCCGCACACCGCGGCCGCACATATGGGGCAAGGACGTGTTTCTTTGCCGGAAAATCGTTCGACCAATCCGGTGGGAGTCATACTCTCTGCGTCAACCCTGACCGCTCGTGCGGTCCTGGGAGGGGGGCGCTTTCACGGAATTCCAGCAACAGGGCGGAGGGGCAGCCGGGCATGCAGGGCACCGTCGACGGTTTCAGCTACGGACTCGTCACACCGCTGGTGGCCTACCTCATGGCCTGCCTGGGCGGCGCGCTCGGACTGCGCTGCACGACCAGAGCCCTGCTCGTCGCCCACTCGTGGCGGCCCGGCTGGCTCGCCCTGGCCGCCGCGGCGATCGGCTCCGGCATATGGACCATGCACTTCATCGCCATGATGGGCTTCACGGTCCGGGGCGCGCCCATCCACTACGACCGGCCCACCACCTTCGCCAGCCTGGGCGTGGCCATCGTGATGGTCGGCGTCGGGATCTTCATCGTCGGCTACAAGGGCACCTCCGGAACCGCCCTCTTCACCGGTGGCACCATCACCGGTCTGGGGATCGCCTCCATGCACTACCTGGGCATGGCCGGACTGCGCCTGAACGGCACGCTGGGCTACAACACGCTCACGGTCGCCTTCTCCGTCGTCATCGCGATGGTCGCGGCCACCGCCGCCCTGTGGGCCGCCGGGCAGGTCAGAGGCTTCCTGTGGAGCGTCGGCGCCAGCCTGGTCATGGGACTCGCCGTCACCGGCATGCACTACACCGGCATGGCCGCCCTCAGCGTCCACCTGCACGGCGCCGGCGCCCCGGACTCCGGGGACTCGCCCGCCTCCGTGCTGGCGCCGATGCTGATCGGCCCGCTCGCCTTCCTCTGCCTGGCCGGAGTCGTCGTCCTCTTCGACCCGCTGATGGTCATGGGCAAGCCCGACTGGACCCCCGTCGAGCACAAGCCAGGCGTCCCGGCCCACGAGCCCGCCGCCCACCACGGCCGCCGCCCGGCCCTCCTCGCCCGCCGCAGGGCGGCGCCCCACAGGCAGCGCACCCCGCAAAACCGCTGATCGGACCCCGTTGTCAGTGGGGGGTCGTACGGTGGATGACATGCGGCCCGTTTCCCACATCGAACGCACGGTGGCGCCCTTCGAGGTCGTCAGCCCCTACCAGCCCAGCGGCGACCAGCCGGCGGCCATCGCCGACCTGGCCAGGCGCATCGAGGCCGGTGAGAAGGACGTCGTCCTGCTGGGCGCGACCGGTACCGGCAAGTCCGCCACCACCGCGTGGATGATCGAGAAGCTCCAGCGCCCCACCCTGGTGATGGCGCCGAACAAGACGCTGGCCGCCCAGCTGGCGAACGAGTTCCGCGAGCTCCTCCCGAACAACGCGGTCGAGTACTTCGTCTCGTACTACGACTACTACCAGCCCGAGGCGTACGTCCCCCAGTCGGACACCTACATCGAGAAGGACTCCTCGATCAACGAGGAGGTGGAGCGCCTGCGTCACTCCGCGACCAACTCGCTGCTCACCCGCCGCGACGTCGTCGTGGTCGCCTCCGTCTCCTGCATCTACGGCCTCGGCACGCCCCAGGAGTACGTGGACCGCATGGTCCCCCTGAGGGTCGGCGAGGAGATCGACCGCGACGACCTGCTGCGCCGCTTCGTCGACATCCAGTACACGCGCAACGACATGGCGTTCACCCGCGGCACCTTCCGCGTGCGCGGCGACACCATCGAGATCTTCCCGGTCTACGAGGAGCTCGCCGTCCGCATCGAGATGTTCGGCGACGAGATCGAGGCGCTGTCCACGCTCCACCCGCTCACCGGCGAGATCATCAGCGACGACGAGCAGCTGTACGTCTTCCCGGCCTCGCACTACGTCGCCGGACCCGAGCGCATGGAGCGGGCCGTCAACGACATCGAGAAGGAGCTGGGCGAGCGCCTGGCCGAGCTGGAGAAGCAGGGCAAGCTCCTGGAGGCGCAGCGTCTGCGGATGCGCACCACCTACGACATCGAGATGCTCCGCCAGATCGGCACCTGCTCCGGCGTGGAGAACTACTCGATGCACTTCGACGGCCGCCTGCCCGGCTCCCCGCCCAACACCCTGCTGGACTACTTCCCGGACGACTTCCTGCTGGTCATCGACGAGTCGCATGTCACGGTCCCGCAGATCGGCGCGATGTACGAGGGCGACGCCTCCCGCAAGCGCACCCTCGTCGAGCATGGCTTCCGGCTGCCCTCCGCCCTGGACAACCGGCCCCTGAAGTGGGAGGAGTTCCAGGAGCGCATCGGGCAGGCCGTCTACCTGTCGGCGACCCCGGGCGCCTACGAGCTGTCGCGCGCGGACGGCGTCGTCGAGCAGATCATCCGCCCCACCGGCCTGATCGACCCCGAGGTCGTCGTCAAGCCCACCGAGGGCCAGATCGACGACCTGGTGCACGAGATCCGGGAGCGCACCGCGAAGGACGAGCGGGTCCTGGTCACCACGCTCACCAAGAAGATGGCCGAGGACCTCACCGACTACTTCCTGGAACTGGGCATCCAGGTCCGCTATCTGCACAGCGACGTCGACACCCTGCGCCGCGTCGAACTGCTGCGCGAGCTGCGCTCCGGCGAGTTCGACGTCCTGGTCGGCATCAACCTCCTGAGGGAGGGCCTCGACCTGCCCGAGGTGTCCCTGGTGGCGATCCTCGACGCCGACAAGGAGGGCTTCCTGCGCTCCGGAACGTCCCTGATCCAGACGATCGGCCGCGCGGCGCGCAATGTCTCCGGCCAGGTCCACATGTACGCCGACAAGATCACCCCGGCGATGGAGAAGGCCATCGACGAGACCAACCGCCGCCGGGAGAAGCAGGTCGCGTACAACACGGCCCACGGCATCGACCCCCAGCCGCTCCGCAAGAAGATCAACGACATCGTGGCGCAGATCGCCCGCGAGGACGTCGACACGGAGCAGCTGCTCGGCTCGGGCTACCGCAAGGCCAAGAAGGACGGTCGCGGTACCAAGGCGCCGGTGCCGTCTCTCGGCGACAAGGCGGGCAAGGGCGCCAGGACCACCAAGCCGGCCAAGGGCAAGGCCCGGGAGACCGTGCCGACCGACCGTCCCGCGGCCGATCTCGCCGAGCAGATCGAGGAGATGACCGAGCGCATGCGGGCCGCCGCCGCGGACCTCCAGTTCGAGATCGCGGCGCGCCTGCGCGACGAGGTCTCCGAGATGAAGAAGGAACTGCGCCAGATGAAGGAGGCGGGCCTGGCCTGACGGCCCGGGCCGGGCGCCGGTCACCGAGAGGGAACCGGCGCCCGCGCAGCGACTTCGCTGTTCCGCCGTCTCCCCTTCGGACGCGCTGTGTTGCAAGACCGACACAAAGTAGGCCACCGGGTTCGGCGCGGTCAGCGCCCTTGCGTAGGGTTCTGGTCAACCGCGCATCGTCGCGGCAACAGGGGACGTTCGAGAGGGGAATCAGCGCGTGACCGTCAACATGACCAAGGGTCAGGCCATCAGTCTGCAGAAGAACGACGGGGGCAGCCTGACCGCGGTGCGCATGGGTCTCGGCTGGCAGGCGGCTCCGCGGCGCGGCCTGTTCGGCTCCCGCACCCGGGAGATCGACCTGGACGCCTCCGCCGTTCTCTTCGCCGACAAGCAGCCCGTCGACGTGGTGTTCTTCCGCCACCTGGTGAGCGACGACGGCTCCGTGCGGCACACCGGGGACAACCTCGTCGGCGGTGTCGGCCAGGGCGGCGACGACGAGGCGATCCTGGTCGACCTCGCGCGCGTCCCGGTCCACATCGACCAGATCGTCTTCACCGTGAACTCCTTCACGGGCCAGACCTTCCAGGAAGTGCAGAACGCGTTCTGCCGACTGGTCGACGAGACCAACGGCCAGGAGCTGGCCCGCTACACCCTCGCCGGAGGCGGCGCGTACACGGCCCAGATCATGGCGAAGGTGCACCGCTCCGGCACGGGCTGGACGATGACGGCCCTCGGCACCCCGGCCAACGGCCGGACGTTCCAGGACCTGATGCCGGCCGTCCTGCCGCTGCTCTAGGACGACGGCCGCTGCTCCAGGACGACGGCGGGCAGCACACGACAACACCACACGCGACACAGGGGGACGACGGGCGATGACGGCCGAGCTGGTGCGGGGGCAGAACCATCCGCTCTCCCAGGTCCGCCTGGAGATCAGGGTCTCGGCCGGCACGCCGATCGTGGCCGGGGCCACGCTCGGTGACGAGCACGGCAGGACGCGGGGAGTCGAGTGGGTGGCCCACCCGGGGGCGCCCACGCTGCCCGGCCTGGAGGTCTCCCGGCAGGCCGCCGCCGACCACCGTCTCGCGGTGGACCTGGACGCCCTGCCGGAGAGCGTGCACCGGGTGAGCGTGCTGCTCGCCCTGCCCGTCGGCGTCGGCGGGCCGGTCCGCTTCGGCGGTCTCGCCGCTCCCTTCGTCGCGGTCACCGGCCTCGACGGCACCGGGGTCGCCTCGTACACGATCACCGGTCTGGACGCGGAATCGGCCGTCGTCGCCCTGGAGCTCTACCGACGGCAGGGTGCCTGGAAGGTGCGGGCCGTCGGTCAGGGCTACGCCGGCGGTCTCGCCGCGCTCCTCACGGACCAGGGTCTGCCTGAGGGCCCTCAGCTCGCCTCCGGTATCAACGAGGCCGTGGTCCAGGGTCTGGCCCGCGCGGTCCCGGCCCCGCCGCCCCGCACCACCGACCACCCCGACCGCTCCCGCCAGACGACCCCATCGGCCCCCGGCCCGGAGCAGGGCGGCGCACCGTACGGCACGCAGGGTGCGCAGACCACGGGACCGCAGGGCGGCGCGGCCCCGTACGACCCTCAGAGCGTGGCCGCCGATGCCGGCCAGTCCGCGGTCCCGGCAGCCCCGTACGAGCCGCAGAGCACGGCCGCCGACGCCACCTCCGCCGTCCCGGCCGCCGCCGGTGGCCCGATCGACTACACGCACCCGGGCCGGCAGAACACCGCGCCGCCTCCGCCGCCGCCCACCGCGCCCCCGGCCGCGCCGGGGCAGCCCGCGCAGCCCGTCGCGGGAGACGCGACCGGGTGGTCCATGGAGGAGCGGCTCTACAACCAGGTCTGGGGCATGTTCGAGGACCTGGCCCGTACGACGGCCGCGTACCGCAGCGCGATCGACTTCGCCGACTCCCGTATGGAGAAGGAACTCGACCAGGTCCTGTCCGACCCGCGCAGCCGGATCGGCGGTCAGGGCGACGCCGCCCGGGAGGCCGCCCAGATCAAGTACACACAGCTCGTGGACCAGGCCCGGCAGGCCCTGGACCGGGACCTGGCCCAGCTGACGGCCGAGGCGGACGTGGTCGAACCCGCGCTGCCGCCGGCGTACGCCCGCTGGGACAACCCCGTCTGGCACGCCTACCGGGCGCCCATGGAGATGCCGATGGCCCTGCGCCTGGGCGATCTGCGACTCCCGGAGAGCGACCGGCTGCGCATCCCGATGCTGGTCCGGCTGCCGCTGGAGCGCGGACTGTGGATCGACAGCGGGCGTACCCCCGGTGTCGACGACTCTTTCACCGACGCCTACGACCTGCGGCATCTGGCCATGGAGTCGGCGGTGGCGCACGCGGCCCGGCTGCTGGCGGCCCACCCGGCGGGGGAGTTCACCGTGCATGTCGTCGACCCGGCCGGCTCGGCGGCTCAGGCGCTTCGCCCGCTGGTGGACAGCGGGGTGCTCGCGGGTCCGCCCGCGCTGGGTGCGGCGGGGGTGGCGGACGTCCTGGGCCGGCTCACCGAGCGCGTCGACCTGGTGCAGATGGCGGTGCGCGGCGGCGCGGCCGACTCGCTGCCCCCGGGCTTCGACACCTCCCAGCAGCTGCTCGTCGTCAACGACTTCCCGCACGGCTTCGACGACCGCGCCGTGACCCAGCTGCGCTACCTCGCCGACGAGGGCCCGGCCGTCGGGGTCCATCTGATGATGGTCGCCGACCGCGAGGAGGCCGCCGATTACGGTCCGTTGCTGGACCCGTTGTGGCGTTCCCTGCTCCGCCTCACCCCGGTGCCCGACGACCACCTCGCCGACCCCTGGGTCGGCCACGCCTGGACGTACGAGCCGGCGCTGGTGCCGCCCGGCAGCCAGGTGCTCCAGCAGGTCCTCGCACAGGTCGCGGAGGCGCGCACCAAGTACATGTAAAGCCGCCTGACCAGCTAATTTGAACTTTCTTTTGCCAATCGCTTTACCTTTCCTTGGTGATTGGGGTACTGTCTTCCGTACGGAGGGGAGTACTCCCTGCTGCGGCGTCCCCGTCAATACGGATCCGGCCGGATCCCGGGGCGTCGGCCCATCCCGGGTGGAAGAGACCTCCGGCAGCGCGACGACGCTGATTACCTGCCGTTACGTAATGCCGGAGGCGCAGTGGATGTTTCCGTGACCCTGTGGGTCCTGACGATCGTGGGCCTCGCCGCCCTCATCGCGGTCGACTTCTTCATCGGCCGCAAACCGCACGACGTGTCCCTCAAGGAAGCCGGGATCTGGACCGTCGTCTGGATCGCCCTGGCCGGCCTGTTCGGCCTCGGTCTCCTCGTCTTCGGGGGCGGCCGGCCCGCCGGAGAGTTCTTCGCGGGCTTCATCACCGAGAAGTCGCTCAGCGTCGACAATCTCTTCGTCTTCGTCCTGATCATGGCGAAGTTCGCGGTCCCCTCGAAGTACCAGCAGCGCGTGCTGCTCGTCGGCGTGCTCATAGCCCTGGTCCTGCGCGCGATCTTCATCGCCGCGGGCGCCGCGATCCTCGCCAGCTTCGCCTGGGTGTTCTACCTCTTCGGCGCCTTCCTGATCTGGACGGCCTGGAAGCTCATCCAGGAGGCCCGCGCCGACGAGGAGGACGAGGAGTTCGAGGAGAACAAGCTGCTCAAGGCCGCCGAGCGGCGCTTCGGCGTCGCCGACCGCTACCACGGCACCAAGCTGTGGATCCAGCAGAACGGCAAGCGGGTCATGACCCCGATGCTCGTCGTGATGCTGGCGATCGGTACGACCGATGTGCTCTTCGCCCTCGACTCCATCCCGGCGATCTTCGGCCTGACGCAGGACCCGTACATCGTCTTCACGGCCAACGCGTTCGCACTGATGGGCCTTCGCCAGCTGTACTTCCTCATCGGCGGCCTGCTGAAGAAGCTGGTCCATCTGAGCTACGGCCTCTCCGTCATCCTGGGCTTCATCGGCGTGAAGCTGGTGCTCCACGCGCTCCACGAGTCCGGGGTCCACGTCCCCGAGATCAGCATCCCGGTCTCGCTCGGCGTGATCTGCTCCGTCCTGATCGTCACCACCCTCACCAGCCTGCGCGCCTCGAAGAAGCAGGCGGTGCAGGAGGCGGCACAGGAGGCGGAGCGCCGGGTGGCGGCCGGCACGGCGCACACGGCGAGCGAAGGCGCTCCGAAGGACAGCATCGACGCCTGAGGACGGACGGCGTAGGAACAACCGTCCCGGGGGCGGTGCGTGGCGCATTGCCGCTCGCCGCTCCCGGTGCTTGCTTGGTCGGGTGCGCGTTCCCCGGCCCGGGGGCGCCGTGGCCCGGCGGAGGTGCCCATGAAGTTCGTGCAGATCATCGACTTCGAGACCGACCGGTTCGACGAAATGGAGCAACTGCTCGAAGAGGCCAGGCAGAACCTGGCGGACAAGGAGGACGGCCCCCTGCACCGCACGCTCCTCAAGGACCGGGACAACCCGGGGCGCTACCTCGCCGTGATCGAGTTCGCTTCGTACGAGGAGGCCATGCGCAACAGCGAGGCGCCCGAGACGACCAAGATGGCCGAGCAGCTGGGTGCCCTGTGTACCCGCCCGCCCCGCTTCATCAACGCCGATCTGCTGGACGCCCGCGCCCTGAAGTAGCCCCGGGACAGCGCGGGACGCGCGAGTCGACGGGCCGGCACGGCCGATGTGCGCGGCCCGTCCACCTTTGCGACCATCGCTGCATGATCGCTCGGATCCGGCCGCTCATGGACCGCTGGACGTCCCTCGTGCCGGTGCTGGCGGTCGTCCTGCTGGCCCTCACCTGGGGCCGCGATCTGCCCGCCGCGGTCGTCGCGCTGGTCACCCTGGTGCTCGCCGGAGCGGTCCTGGCGGCCGTCCATCACGCCGAGGTGGTCGCCCACCGGGTCGGCGAACCCTACGGTTCCCTCGTGCTCGCCATCGCCGTGACGATCATCGAGGTCGCCCTGATCGTCACGCTGATGGCGGACGGCGGCGACAAGAGCTCCACCCTCGCCCGGGACACCGTCTTCGCCGCCGTGATGATCACCTGCAACGGCATCGTCGGCCTGTGCCTGCTGGTCGCCTCGCTGCGCCACGGCACGGCGGTCTTCAACCCCGAGGGCACCGGCGCGGCCCTCGCCACCGTGGCGACCCTGGCCACGCTCAGCCTCGTCCTGCCGACCTTCACCACCAGCAAGCCGGGCCCGGAGTTCTCCGGCGTCCAGCTGACCTTCGCCGCACTGTCCTCGCTGATCCTCTACGGCCTGTTCGTCACGACCCAGACCGTCCGCCACCGGGACTACTTCCTGCCCGTCACCCGCCCGGGCGACGCCGTCGCCGCGGACGACCACGCCCACGCGCCGTCCGCGCGCGCCGCGCGGATCAGCCTCGGGTTCCTCGGTCTCGCCCTGGTCGGCGTGGTCGGCCTCGCCAAGGGCGTCTCGCCGACCATCGAGTCCGGCGTGGACGCCGCCGGACTGCACCAGGCCGTCGTCGGGGTGATCATCGCGATGCTCGTGCTGCTCCCCGAGACCATCGCCGCGCTGCGCTCCGCCCGCCGCGACCGGGTGCAGACCAGCCTCAACCTCGCGCTCGGGTCCGCGATGGCCAGCATCGGCCTGACCGTCCCCGCCGTCGCCCTGGCGTCGGTCTGGCTGTCCGGCCCGCTCGTGCTCGGCCTGTACCCGACCCACATGGTGCTGCTCGCCCTGACGGTGGCGGTGAGCTCGCTGACGGTCGTACCGGGCCGCGCCACACCGCTCCAGGGCGGCGTCCACCTGGTGCTGTTCGCCGCCTACCTGGAGCTGGCGATCAATCCATGACCCTGCCCTCACGACGGCGTGACGGCCGGTCCAGGCCGGGCGCCGCCACGGGCACCGGGCGGGTCTCCGGCAGCAGGGCGAAGCAGCCGAGGCTGAGCAGCGCGATCCCGGTCAGATAGGCGCCGACGCCCCAGGGCACCCGTCCGCCGTGTTCGGCGAGCGCGGTCGCCGCGATCGGTGTCAGCGCGCCTCCGACGGCCCCGCCCAGGTTGTAGCCCACCGCGGCGCCCGTGCAGCGGACACGGGGCTCGTAGAGCTCCGGCAGATAGGCGGCGATCACGGCGAACATCGTGACGAACGCGATCAGCGCGCCCAGGAAGCCGAGGAACATCGGCAGCGGCTCGCCGGTCGCCAGCAGCACCACCATCGGGAACATCCACAGCGCGGCCGCCGCGCACCCCACCAGGCACAGGGGCCGCCGCCCGAACCGGTCGCCCAGGGCCGCCGCCACTGGTGTCAGCGCGCCCTTCACCGCGACCGCCGCCATGATGCAGACCAGCATGACCGTACGGCTCACCCCGAGCCGTTCCGTCCCGTAGGCGAGGGACCACGTCGTCACGGCGTAGAAGATCGCGTACCCGACCGCGAGCGCTCCGGCGGTCAGCAGAACCAGCCGCCAGTGGTCGCGCACCACTTCCGCGAACGGCACACGCGCGTGGTCGTCGAGTTCGAGGAACCTCGGGCTCTCGGCCAGCGACGACCGCAACCACAGCCCCGCGAGGGCCAGCGCCCCCGCCGCCCAGAACGGCACCCGCCAGCCCCAGTCGGCGAACTGGGCCCCGGTCAGCGTCACCGACAGCGCCAGCATCACACCGTTCGCGAGCAGGAAGCCCAGCGCGGGCCCGACCTGCGGGAAGCTCGACCACAGGGCACGCCGCTCGACCGGCGCGTGCTCCGCTGTCAGGAGCACTGCCCCGCCCCACTCCCCGCCGAGCCCGAGTCCTTGCAGGAAGCGCAGCACGAGCAGCAGCAGGGGAGCGGCCGCGCCGATCGTGCCGTACGTCGGCACGCAGCCGACCGCGACCGTGGCGCCGCCGGTCAGCAGCAGCGACAGGACCAGCACCGGCCGCCGCCCGCGCCGGTCCCCGATGTGCCCGAACAGCACCGAACCCAACGGCCGCGCCACGAACCCCACACCGAAGGTGGCGAACGCGGCCAGCGTCCCCGCCAGCGGTGAGAACGTCGGGAAGAACAGGGGGCCCAGGACCAGTGCCGCCGCGGTCCCGTAGACGAAGAAGTCGTAGAACTCGACGGCCGTCCCGGCGAGCGAGGCGGCCGCGAGGCGCAGCATGGAGGGCGGGCCGACGGCCTTTACGGTGCGTACATCGTGCATGCCGCGTCAACTACCCGCGGTGATCGCGGGTTACGGGGGCGTGCGGAGGCGTCCCCGTCGGCTCAGTAGGTGACGGTGATGCGCCGGGCGGGACCGTCGACCCGTACGAAGCCGCCGTAGGGGATGACCAGTTGCGGGTCGGTGTGCCCGAAGTCGACGTCGAGGACGATCGTCGTGTCCGGAGCGTACGCCCGCATGGCGCGCAGCACGGCCTCGCGCTGTTCGTCGGCGTAACGGCGGGCTTCCTCCGGGCTGTTGGGCCGCTCGAACGACCAGGTCTTCGCCCGGCCCATCAGCAGCGCCGAGAACCGCTGGAGCAGACCGCGCTCGCCCATGTTCCGCAGGGTGCGGAAGACCTCGGTGGCGCTCGGCATCTCCTCGGACGTCTCCAGCAGCAGGACGCCGCCGTCGTACTCGGTGAGGTCGTGCGCGATCTCCCGGTCGGCCATCAGCATCCAGCCGAGGATCTCCAGACAGCCGCCCCAACTGCGGCCCTCGACCACGCGATCCGGGTTCACCCAGGTCCAGCCGGTGCCGGGCCGGGTCTCGGGCTCCGCCTCGAAGGTCGCCGGGTCGGCCCAGTCGCGGTCGACGTCGTTCCAGCGCCGGGCGGGCGTGAGGTCGTACGCGCCGGAGGTGAACAGCGCGGCCCGCAGCGAGTCGGCGGTCAGCGCGTCCATGGCGACGGGCCGCCCGAGCTGCACCATCACGGTCGCGCCGTGATAGCCGACGATCCCCGCGTTGCGCAGATACGCCAGCAGGTTGGTGTTGTCGCTCATCCCGAAGAACGGCTTCGGGTTCGCGCGGATCAACTCACGGTCCAGGAAGGGCAGTACGGTGATCTGGTCGTCGCCGCCGATCGACGCCATGACCGCCTTCACATCGGGGTCGGCGAACGCGGCGTGGAGGTCGGCGGCCCGCTGCCGGGGGCTCGCGCCCATCGTGCGGGTGGTGGGGTACTCGACGGGAACGAGGCCGAAGTCGTCGCGCAGCCGTTCCAGGCCCAGCTCGAAGGGGCGCGGGAAGAGCTGGGGGAGGCCGGCGCCGGGCGAGACGACGGCTACACGATCGCCGGGTGACGGCTTGGGCGGGTACGAGATCGTCGTCATCGGGGGATCGTAGGGCCCCTCACCCGATCGCCGCACCGTGATAAACCGGGGGTGAGCAGCGGTCTTCGGCGACCGCCCACCCTCACCGGACCGGAGGAACCGTGCCCCGCACCCTGGCCAACGCCCCGATCATGATCCTCAACGGCCCCAACCTCAACCTCCTCGGCCAGCGGCAGCCGGAGATCTACGGCAAGGACACGCTGGCCGACGTCGAGGCGATGTGCGCCAAGGCGGCGGCCGCGCACGGCGGCACGGTGGACTTCCGGCAGTCCAACCACGAGGGCGAACTCGTCGACTGGATCCATGAGGCGCGGCTGAACCACTGCGGGATCGTCATCAACCCGGGCGCCTACTCGCACACGTCCGTCGCCATCCTGGACGCGCTCAACACCTGTGACGGCCTGCCGGTGCTGGAGGTGCACATCTCCAACATCCACCGGCGCGAGTCCTTCCGGCACCACTCGTACGTCTCGCTGCGCGCCGACGGTGTCATCGCGGGGTGCGGAGTGCAGGGGTACGTCTTCGGTGTGGAGCGGGTCGCGGCGCTGGTGGGCGCGGCACAGGCCGACGTGTAAGCCCCGCCCGCCATGGCGGGGCGCCCCTTACACGCTCCCCTCGAAGAAGGCGCGTCGACGAGGCGCCACGCCTCGTCGCGCGCCCTTCTCACAGGCGGCCCGCCTCCACGATCCGCCGCAGGAAGCGCCGGGTGCGCTCCTGCTGCGGGTCGCCGAAAACCTGCTCCGCCGTGCCGTGCTCCAGCACCACGCCCTGGTCCAGGAAGCACACCTGGTCGGCGACCTCACGCGCGAAGCCCATCTCGTGCGTGGCGAGGACCATGGTCATGCCGTCGTCCTTCACATCGCGCACGACGTTCAGGACCTCGCCCACCAGCTCCGGGTCGAGCGCCGCGGTGATCTCGTCGAGCAGCAGCAGCCGGGGACGTACGGCGAGGGCGCGCACGATGGCCACGCGCTGCTGCTGGCCCCCGCTGAGCCGGTCGGGATACTCGCCGGCCCGGTCGCCCAGCCCGAGCCGCTCCAGCAGCTCACGCGCGTGTGCCTCGGCCTCCGCGCGGGCGACGCCGTGCACCCGGCGCGGGGCGAGCGTGATGTTGTCCAGCACCGTCATGTGCGGGAACAGGTTGTACGCCTGGAAGACCACGCCGATTCGGCGGCGCACCGCGTCCTGGTCGGCGCGCGGGTCGGTGATCTCCTCGCCGTCCAGCCAGATCGCGCCGTCGTCGATGTCCTCCAGGAGGTTGGCGCACCGCAGCAGCGTGGATTTGCCGGAACCGGAGGCGCCGATCAGCGCGGTGACCGTGTGCGGGGCCACCTCCAGATCGACGTCCCGCAGGACGACGGAGTCGCCGAAGGTCTTGCGCACGGACTCCATCCGCAGCACGGGAGCCTCGCTCATGCCGTCCCTCCCTGTGCGCGCCGACGGTCCATCCGGGCCGTCACCCAGTCCGTGAAGCGGGTCATCGGAATGGTCAGCGCCACGAACACCAGTCCCGCGACGATGTACGGCGTGTAGTTGAGGCTGCGGCCCACGATGATGTCCGCGGCCCGTACGGCGTCCACCGCGCCGCCGATCGACACGAGCCCAGTGTCCTTCTGGAGGGACACCAGATCGTTGAGCAGGGGCGGCACCTGGCGCCGTACCGCCTGCGGCAGGACGACGTGGCGCAGGGCCTGACGGTTGGTGAGGCCCAGCGAGCGGGCCGCCGCGCGCTGCGAGGGGTGGATGGACTCGATGCCCGCGCGGAACACCTCGGCGACGTACGCCGAGTACGTCAGCGTCAGGGCCGTACCGCCCAGCAGCACCGGGTCGACCGTGACGCCCTGCAGGCGCAGCGCGGGCACCCCGAGGACGACGATCATCAGGTTGATGATCAGGGGCAGCCCGCGGAAGAAGTCCGTGTACGCGGCGGCGAGGAAGCGCAGCGGGAAGAACACCGGCCCGCGCAGGGTCCGCGCGATGGCGATGAGCATGCCCAGGACCAGCACGGCCGCGCCGCAGATCAGCAGTAGCCGCACGTTCAGCCACAGGCCGTCCAGGACCTTCGGGAGCGCCTCGCGCGCGTACTGCCCGTTGAAGAAGGTCTCCTTGGTGCGCGGCCAGCCGGGCGCGTTGACGACGACCAGGTAGAGGACGACTCCCGTGACCAGGGTCGACAGCGCGGCGATCGCGGTGGCGCGGCGGGCCCGCGTGCGCCGGTAGCGCTCGCGGTCGAGGCGCCGCCGTGAGGGGACGTAACCGTCCCGCATGCCGTCCTCTCCGGACTCCTCCCCGGACTCCTCCTTGGTGACCGTCACTTGAGCACCGGTGCGTCGACGGCGTCGGACAGCCACTTCTGTTCCAGCTTCGCCAGGGTGCCGTCCTTGCGCAGGGCGTCCACGGCGGTGGTCACGCACGCGGTGAGCCCGCTGCCCTTGTCGAGGACGAGGCCGAACTGCTCCGGCGTACCGCCCTGGTTCTCGAACTGGCCGACGATCGTGCCGTCCGTGACCTCGGCGGCGGTGATGTAGAAGGCCGTCGGCAGGTCGACGACGATGGCGTCCACCTGACCGTTCTTCAGCGCCGACTTGGCCTGGTCGTTCTTGGCGAAGGCGGCGGCCTGCCGCGTCGGCTTCACCACGTCGTCGATGTAGTTCAGGCTGGTGGTGCCGACCTGGGCGCCCAGCTTGAGGCCCTTGAGGTCCGCGACGGTCTTCGCCTGGGCGGCCTTGGTGCCCTTCAGCGCGATGACGGCCTGACGCACGTCGTAGTAGCCGGAGGAGAAGTCCACGGCCTTCTTGCGCTCGTCGCTGATGGACACCTGGTTGATGTCGAAGTCGAAGGTCTTCTCACCGGGCGCGAACGCCTTGTTGAAGGGAACGCTCTGCCAGGCGACCGCGTTCTTGTCGTAGCCGAGGCGCTGCGCCACGGCGTAGGCCACCGCCGACTCGAAGCCCTCGCCGCTCGCGGGCTTGTCGTCCTTGAACCAGGGCTCGTACGCGGGCGTGTCGGTGGCGATCGTGAGCTTGCCGGAGGTCTTGGTGGCCAACTTGCCCTGGGCGCAGGTGTTTCCGCTGGAACCGGACGGCGTGGCGGCCGCGTCGTCCTCGGGCTGCGGGGCACAGCCGACGGCGGTGGCGAGCAGGGCGACGGTGGCGGCTGCGACGGCGCGACGCAGCGCGCGAGGGGCGAGGTGCATGGCGGGAGAGTGACAGCGAAATCCGCGTTTGTCGAGGTCACACCAACATTTGTCCGCATAGTGGGAACGAGTGTTGCGCTGGTGTGAACAGGGGGCGGATGCCCGCCTGGGCCGCCGGCCGAGGGCGGGGATCGGAAGGCCGGCGACCCATACCGAGCGGGAGCCGTCATCCCGCGCGGGGCTACGACCAGTTGACCGCGCAACCGCGGCCGTGGGGAGCGCGCGCGGAACTCCGGCGCGTGCGCGCGATTCACACGGGGCGCGCGTACGACGACGCGCGCCCCGGGTCTCACCACCCGCGCGCGTGCCACTCCGGCAGCTGCGGGCGCTCCGCGCCCAGCGTGGTGTCGTTGCCGTGTCCCGGATAGACCCACGTCTCGTCCGGGAGCACGTCGAAGATCTTCGTCTCCACGTCGTGGATCAGGCTGGCGAACGCCTCCGGATCCTTCCAGGTGTTGCCCACCCCGCCCGGGAACAGGCAGTCCCCGGTGAACACATGGGGATGCCCGTGCGGATCGTCGTAGACGAGCGCGATCGAGCCCGGCGTGTGTCCGACCAGATGGCGGGCCGTGAGCTCCACCTGCCCGACCCTGATCACGTCGCCGTCGTCCACCAGGACGTCCGTCGGCACCGGGATGCCCTCGGCGTCGTGCCGTCCCGCGTACGTACGCGCGCCCGTGGCCGCCACGACCTCGGCGAGCGCCTGCCAGTGGTCGCCGTGCCGGTGGGTGGTGACGACGGACGCGATGCCGTCGTCGCCGATCATGCCGATGAGCGTCCGCGCGTCATTGGCGGCGTCGATCAGCAGCTGCTCGTCCGTGGCCCGGCAACGCAGCAGATAGGCGTTGTTGTTCATCGGGCCGACCGCGATCTTGGTGATCATCAGGTCTTTGAGCTCGTGCACGTCCGCCGGGCCGCCGACGGTCACCTCTCCGCTGTACATCATGGCGGCAGCCTATAGCGGGGGGAGGGCCGGAAGGGGCCCGTCCGAGACGGTCAGCGCGGATCCGTCGCGGCGCCCGGCGAGCCAGCCCAGGAGGTCCGGAGCGGAACCCGTGACGGTGACCTCGGCGGCGTCCGTGACGCGTCCCGTGCTCCACGCGCGCGTGCCGTCGGTCAGCCGCGTCGGCGGCACGTCGGGGTGTCCTGCGAAGCGGTCCGCGAGGAAGTCGATCTCCCGCTCGGTGAACTCCTCCGGCAGGTCCTCCAGCTCGTAGCCGATCCCCAGGTCGACGTGGTGCAGCTCGACCTCGACCCAGCGCCGGAAGGGCACCCGGGCCGCCGCGTCGGTGACCCCGTTGCGCAGCTCCACGGTGCGCGACCAGTCCGCGGGGGCCGCCCCCACGTCCTGGAAGCGGGCCGCGCTCTCGCGCACGTCGGCGAGCTGGACGTCGAGGGGGCGCGGGGCGTCCCGGTCGATGTCGGCGTCCCGGGCGGCGGCGGACGCGTACATGGGGCGCCCTTCGAGGACGTTCACCAGGGCGTCCGCGTTGCGGGCGAGGTGGGCGAGGACGTGGCCGCGGCTCCAGCCGGGGAGCCGTGACGGTTCTCCCACGGACGCGTTGTCCAGCTTGGCCGCTGCGCTGAGCAGCCGTTCCGTCGCGTCGTGTACAGACGCCAGGTCACGAGCGTGATCAATCATGGTCCTGACCCTAGCCCCGCCACCCCTTCGGGTGAAGGTGGTGAAGCTGTGCCGTAAATCGAATGCGCGTGCTATATGGTCGGTCGTGGCGTCGGGCATGCTGGAGGGCCGGGGATTGTTTGCAACCGGTGAATCCGACCGGCGTTGTCAGTGGCTCCCCCTAGTCTGAGAAATGACGGGGGCCCCGCCCCTGTCACTTCTCTCAAGAAAGGTGCGGACCGGCGTGGCCGACCGTCTCATCGTCCGTGGCGCGCGCGAGCACAACCTCAAGAATGTCTCGCTCGACCTGCCACGCGACTCGCTCATCGTCTTCACGGGCCTGTCGGGGTCGGGCAAGTCCTCGCTGGCGTTCGACACGATCTTCGCCGAGGGCCAGCGGCGCTACGTGGAGTCGCTCTCCTCGTACGCCCGCCAGTTCCTCGGCCAGATGGACAAGCCGGACGTCGACTTCATCGAGGGCCTCTCTCCGGCGGTCTCGATCGACCAGAAGTCGACCTCGCGCAACCCGCGCTCCACGGTCGGCACCATCACCGAGGTCTACGACTACCTGCGGCTGCTCTTCGCCCGCATCGGCAAGCCGCACTGTCCCGAGTGCGGCCGCCCGATCTCCCGCCAGTCGCCGCAGGCCATCGTCGACAAGGTCCTGGAACTGCCCGAGGGCAGCCGCTTCCAGGTGCTCTCGCCGCTGGTGCGCGAGCGCAAGGGCGAGTTCGTCGACCTCTTCGCGGACCTCCAGACCAAGGGCTACTCCCGCGCGCGCGTGGACGGCGAGACCGTGCAGCTGTCCGACCCGCCCGCGCTGAAGAAGCAGGAGAAGCACACCATCGAGGTGGTCGTCGACCGCCTCACGGTGAAGGACACCGCCAAGCGCCGGCTCACCGACTCCGTCGAGACCGCTCTCGGCCTGTCCGGAGGCATGGTCGTGCTCGACTTCGTCGACCTCCCCGAGGGCGACCCCGAGCGCGAGCGCATGTACTCGGAGCACCTGTACTGCCCGTACGACGACCTGTCCTTCGAGGAGCTGGAGCCGCGCTCCTTCTCCTTCAACTCGCCCTTCGGCGCCTGCCCCGAGTGCACCGGCATCGGCACGCGCATGGAGGTCGACCCGGAACTGATCGTCCCGGACGAGGACAAGACCCTCGACGAGGGCGCCATCCACCCGTGGTCGCACGGCCACACCAAGGACTACTTCGGCCGGCTCATCGACGCTCTCGCGGACGCGCTGGGCTTCCGCACCGACATCCCCTTCGCCGGCCTGCCGCAGCGCGCCAAGAAGGCCCTGCTCCACGGCCACAAGACCCAGATCGAGGTCCGCTACCGCAACCGGTACGGCCGCGAGCGCGTGTACACCACGCCCTTCGAGGGGGCCGTCCCCTTCGTGAAGCGGCGCCACAGCGAGGCCGAGAGCGACGCCAGCCGCGAGCGCTTCGAGGGCTACATGCGCGAGGTGCCCTGCCCCACCTGTGAGGGCACCCGCCTGAAGCCGATCGTCCTCGCGGTCACGATCATGGAGAAGTCGATCGCCGAGGTCGCCGCGATGTCCATCAGCGACTGCGCGGACTTCCTGGGCGAGCTGAAGCTCAACGCCCGCGACAAGAAGATCGCCGAGCGCGTGCTCAAGGAGGTCAACGAGCGGCTGCGCTTCCTGGTCGACGTCGGCCTGGACTACCTCTCGCTCAACCGCGCCGCGGGCACCCTCTCCGGCGGCGAGGCCCAGCGCATCCGCCTGGCCACCCAGATCGGCTCCGGCCTCGTCGGCGTCCTCTACGTCCTCGACGAGCCGTCCATCGGCCTGCACCAGCGCGACAACCACCGGCTGATCGAGACCCTGGTCCGGCTGCGCGACATGGGCAACACGCTCATCGTCGTCGAGCACGACGAGGACACCATCAAGGTCGCCGACTGGGTCGTCGACATCGGCCCCGGCGCCGGCGAGCACGGCGGCAAGGTCGTGCACAGCGGCTCCCTGAAGGAGCTGCTCGCCAACGCCGAGTCGCAGACCGGGCAGTATCTGTCCGGCAAGAAGTCCATCCCGCTGCCGGACATCCGCCGCCCGCAGGACCCGACCCGCCGGCTCACGGTGCACGGCGCCCGGGAGAACAACCTCCAGGACATCGACGTCTCGTTCCCGCTGGGCGTGTTCACCGCCGTCACCGGCGTCTCCGGTTCCGGCAAGTCCACCCTGGTCAACGACATCCTGTACACGCACCTGGCCCGCGAGCTCAACGGCGCGAGGAATGTACCGGGGCGCCACACGCGCGTGGACGGCGACGACCTCGTCGACAAGGTCGTGCACGTCGACCAGTCGCCCATCGGCCGTACCCCGCGGTCCAACCCGGCGACCTACACCGGCGTCTTCGACCACATCCGCAAGCTGTTCGCCGAGACCACCGAGGCGAAGGTCCGCGGCTACCAGCCGGGGCGTTTCTCCTTCAACGTCAAGGGCGGCCGCTGCGAGAACTGCGCGGGCGACGGCACCATCAAGATCGAGATGAACTTCCTCCCGGACGTCTACGTCCCCTGCGAGGTCTGCCACGGCGCCCGCTACAACCGGGAGACGCTGGAGGTCCACTACAAGGGCAAGTCCATCTCCGAGGTCCTGAACATGCCGATCGAAGAGGCGATGCACTTCTTCGAGGCCGTCCCGGCGATCAACCGCCACCTCACGACGCTGAACGACGTCGGTCTCGGCTACGTCCGCCTCGGCCAGTCCGCGACCACGCTGTCCGGCGGTGAGGCGCAGCGCGTCAAGCTCGCCAGCGAACTGCAGAAGCGCTCCACCGGCCGCACGGTCTACGTCCTGGACGAGCCGACGACCGGCCTGCACTTCGAGGACATCAGCAAGCTGCTGAAGGTCCTCGGCGGTCTCGTCGACAAGGGCAACACGGTCATCGTCATCGAGCACAACCTCGACGTGATCAAGACCGCCGACTGGATCGTCGACATGGGCCCCGAGGGCGGCGCGGGCGGCGGCCTCGTGGTCGCCGAGGGCACGCCGGAGGAGGTCGCCGCGGTACCCGCCAGCCACACCGGCAAGTTCCTGCGGGAGATCCTCGGAGCCGACCGGATCAGCGACGCCGAGCCGGTGAAGGCGCCCCGCAGGACCGCGGCGAAGAAGACGGTCGCGGCCGGGGCGGCGGCGAAGAAGACCGCGACGGCCAGGACGGTCAACAACACGGCCGCGAAGAAGGCGGCCACGGCGACCAAGAAGGCCACTCCGGCGAAGAAGACGACCCGGGCCCGCAAGGCCTAGCGAGTCGGTCCAGGACCGAGCGCGAACGAGCGGCGCCCCGCGGGAACTCCCCGCGGGGCGCCGCTCGTTCCCCGGTCGGTCACCCCGGCCCGGTGCCGACGCGGGCGAGCCCAACCGCCTTCAGAAGGCGCCGAGTTCGTAGTCGTACGGCGGTTCCGCGCCCGCACGGGAGCAGGTGATCGCCGCCGCGCGCGCCGCGAACCGCAGCAGGCGCTCCCAGCCCGCGGGGCCCAGCGCGTCCAGGGCCTGGGGGGTGAGGGCGTCCAGCTGGGCGAGACCGTGCAGCAGAGCGGCGTTCACGGTGTCGCCGGCGCCGATGGTGTCCACGACGTCGACCCGCTCGCCGGGCACCGCGTACACCCCGCCGTCCCGGGTGAACGCGGTCAGCCCCTCGCCGCCCTGCGTGATCACGACGGCCGAGGGGCCCGCGGCCAGCCACTCGCGCGGGGTGCCGCCCAGCCAGCGGGCGTCCTCCTCGGAGAGCTTCAGCAGGCTCACCGAGGGCAGCCAGCTCTTGAACCGGGCCCGGTAGGCGTCCGCGTCGGGGATCAGGCCGGGGCGGATGTTGGGGTCGAGCGCGGTGAACAGACCTTGCCCGGACACGGACCGCATCAGCTCCTCGTAGGCGCTCGCACCGGGCTCCAGGACGAGCGAGCAGGTGCCGAAGGACACCGCGCGGGTTCCGGCGGGCAGCTCGGCCGGGGTCGAGTACAGACGGTCGGCGGTGCCCTCGACGTAGAACGAGTAGAGGGCGGAGCCGTCCTTGTCGATGGTGGCGACCGCGAGCGTCGTCGGCTCCAGGCCGCGCTGTACGTGCGAGACGTCCACGCCGGCCCGCCGCAGGCCGTCCAGCAGGGCCTCGCCGAAGGAGTCGCAGGAGGTGCGGGAGGAGAAGGCTGTGGGGGAGCCCAGGCGGCCGAGGGCCACGGCCGTGTTGTACGGCCCGCCGCCGAGGGCCGGCCGCAGACCCGCGAGGGCGCCCTCGCCCAGCGGTACCAGGTCGATCAGTGCCTCACCGGCGACGACGATCACGGGCGGTTCCTTTCGGGGAGTGCGCGGGCTGGACGATCGGGGACGGCGGGCCGGGCCGGCGGTTCCGCGGGCTGTTCGGGGCAGCCGCAGGACGTGCGGTGGACGAAGGAGCAGTCGAGCCGCACGGTGCGGGTGGGGCGGTCCGGGGCGGCGAGGCGTTCGAGGAGCACGTCGACGGCCCGGGCGCCGATCTCCCGGCTGGGCTGGGCGATCGCGGTGAGCCGGGGGGAGAACAGGTCCGCCCAGGCGAAGTCGTCGAAGCAGCACAGCGCCATGTCGTCGGGCACGGTCAGGCCGCTCGCGCGCAGGGTGCGCAGCGCGCCGAGGGTCATCGCGTTGTTGGCGGTGACCAGCGCGGTGGGCGGGGCGCCGAGGGACAGCAGGGCGGCGGTGGCCCGTTCGGCGCCGGCGGAGGCGGAGTCGCCGTGGACCAGGAGCCGTTCGTCGTAGGGGAGACCGGCGGCCGCGAGACCACGTCGGTAGCCGGAGACGCGCTCGGTGGTGGTGCTGAGGCCGGGCAGGCCCGCGACCAGGGCGATCCTGCGGTGACCGAGGGCGGCGAGGTGGCCGACCAGCTGGGCGGTGGGCTCGGCGTTCTCGGCGCAGACCTGGTCGAGGCGCGGGGTGCCGTCGTCCCGGGGGTCCACGGTCCGGTCGAGCAGGACGGTGGGGACGGCGTGCCGGGTGAGATAGGCGAGGAGGTCGCGCGGATCGGCGGAGGGCGCGACGATCACGCCGTCCACCCGGCGCTCGTGCAGAAGCTGGACGACCTTGCGTTCGTGCTCGGGGTCGTCGTGCGGGTCGGCGATCAGCAGGCTGTAGCCGTGGTGGAGGGCGCTCGCCTCCACGCCCTGGAGGATCTCCGTGAAGTACGGGTTGCTGATCGCGGACACGGCGAGCCCGATCGAGCGGGTGCGGGACGTCACCAGGGAGCGGGCGAGGGTGTTCGGGGTGTAGCCGAGCTCGTCGATCGCGTCGAGGACGGCCTGACGGGTGGGGGCCAGGACCGGGCGGGTGTCGTTGAGGACGTGCGAGACGGTCGCGACGGAGACGCCCGCCCGTCGTGCGACGTCGGCCATGGTCGCCATCCCGCTCTCCTCTCGCGCCGCCGGTTCCGGTGGGCCCCACGGCCGGGAAGCTATCCCATCTCGCGGCTGGCGTAAACGCTTGCGCAAACGTTTACGTCCGCGCCTGATCCGCAGGGCGTCCGTGCCCGGGTCCGCAGCCGCTCCCCGCCCGACCCGCCGCCGTCCTGTCCGATCCCGACCGGTATCGTGCGCTCGGCACCCCGTCCGGCGCCCGGTCCGCACGGCTCCCGCGCGTCCCGCCGGACCGACCGCACCGCCCGTGAACAGTGGAGATCCTCATGCCCGGCCGACCTTCCGCGCCCCGCCGTACCGTCCTGCGCGGGGCGGCGCTCGCCCCCGTGGCCGGGATCGGCGCGGCCGCCTGCTCGCCGCTCGGCGGGACGACGACGCCGGCCACGCCCACCGCGCCGGTCGAGCTGGGCGCGGAGAGCGAGGTCGCGCGGGGCGGCGCCAAGCTCTACCGGGACCACAACGTGGTGGTCAGCCGCTCGGCCGAGGGCACGCTGGCGGCGTACAGCACGGTCTGCACGCACGCGGGGTGTGTCATCAACAAGCTCGACGGGACGACGCTGATCTGCCCGTGCCACGGCAGCGAGTTCGACGCGACGACGGGCGAGGTGCGCAAGGGTCCGGCGTCCGTGCGGCTGGCCACGCTGTCGGTGAAGACCGAGAACGGCACGGTCGTGGCGGGACCGCCTGCCTGACGGACCGGCCGTCCGCCGGGACACAGTCATCCGCCCGGACCGGCCGCCTGGTGGGCCAGGGCCGTCCGCCGGGACAGCACCGTCTACCGGGACCGACCGCCCCCGTCGCCCCCTCCCGCTACTCCCAGTCCCAGCCGATCCCCACGATGCCCGAGCGTACGCGGGGTTCGACGAGGTGGACGGAGCGGTGGTGGTCGCTGAGGGGGAGTTCCTGGCGGCCGCCGCGGGGAGCCGCCGCCGAGTGCTGGGTGAACCGGTGGCAGCGCAGCGGCAGCGCGTTCGCGTCGAACCGGACCTGGAGGGCGTACTGTCCGCCGACCGGCCCGAAGCCGCGCGCGTACTCCCGGGACACGCCCGCGGTGCCGTCCTCGACGCCGTAGCGGAAGAGGAAGGTCTCACCGGAGCGCAGCCGGGTGTCGAAGAGCAGCTCGGCGACGAGGACGCCGGTGTCGTGGTGCCAACGTACGCGCCCCGTGCGGCAGTTCTCCAGGGCGTGCACCGTCATGCGCTCCGGCGCGCAGCCGGGGTCGCCGTGGTGGACGGCCACGAAGCGGTCGACCCCGTCACGGTGGGCGCGCACGATGTGGTGCGCCTCACGGCCGAGCAGCTCGCGGCGCGGGCCGACGCGGACCCGCTCGTGGTGGCCGAGCGTGTGCAGACCGCTGTCGAGGGGCGCCCCGAGGTCGGTGAGCAGGCGCTGGAGGATGTCGGACGCGGCCAGGTAGGAGCGGTAGGAACGGGCCGCGGGGCGGCCGTGCGCCAATGTGCCGTCGGTCTCCGCGAGCAGCCGGATCAGGGACTCCTCCGGCAGGTGCAGGATCTCCTCCAGGGCCCGCACCGCGCGCAACGACTCGGGGCGCTGCGGACGGCGGGCGCCCTGCTGCCAGTAGCTCAGGCTGGTGACGCCCACCTTCACGCCGTGGCGCGACAGGTGGTGCTGGACGCGCTGCAGGGGCAGGCCGCGGGCGGCGATGGCGGCCCGCAGCGCGACATGGAAGGGGCCGCCCCGCAGGGCCGCGTCCAGTTCCGCGACGGCGATGTCGGCGGCATCGTCGACGGCGTCCGCGTGCTGTGTGGCGTGCGGCATGCAGGGGCCTTTCTGTGAAAGCTCACAACGGCTGGTCAGACCGTTTCCCGAGGGTGCGCTCGGGGCCTCCCCGTGGACGCCCGGCCTCTTCACATCCGTACGGCGTCATTCACGGCCCCGAGTTCCCCCGCATTGAAGCGTGTTGACCAAGTCCCGACAACACCTGATGCGGCGGACCGGGGCGTGGTTGGCCGAGTCGTGGGCCTTGCCAACGGCGCGGCCCGGCCCCGTGCGCGGTCGTCGGCGCCGGGCGGGACTCGAACACGGGAGTCGTGTCTCGAACACGCCGCTCACCCGTCGTCCACAGCCCGCCGGAGTGTCACCCCGCGCCAGTAGGGTGTGAGACATGGCCGACCCCTCCAGCTACCGCCCCAGGCCGGGTGACATCCCGGACTCTCCCGGGGTGTACAGGTTCCGCGACGAGCACCGCCGGGTGATCTACGTCGGAAAGGCGAAGAGCCTGCGTCAGCGCCTGGCGAACTACTTCCAGGACCTGGCGAACCTGCACCCGCGCACGCGCACGATGGTGACCACCGCCGCGTCCGTGGAGTGGACCGTGGTGTCCACGGAGGTCGAGGCGCTCCAGCTGGAGTACTCCTGGATCAAGGAGTACGACCCCCGGTTCAACGTCAAGTACCGCGACGACAAGAGCTACCCGTACCTCGCGGTGACGATGAACGAGGAGTTCCCGCGCGTGCAGGTGATGCGCGGCCACAAGAAGAAGGGCGTGCGCTACTTCGGGCCGTACGCGCACGCGTGGGCGATCCGCGACACCGTGGATCTGCTGCTGCGCGTGTTCCCGGTGCGCACGTGCTCGGCCGGGGTCTTCAGGAACGCGGCCCGCACCGGCCGCCCCTGTCTGCTCGGCTACATCGGCAAGTGCTCCGCCCCCTGCGTGGACCGCGTCTCCGCCGAGGAGCACCGCGAACTCGCCGACGAGTTCTGCGACTTCATGACCGGCCGCACCGGCACCTACCTCCGCCGCCTGGAGCAGCAGATGAGGGACGCGGCCGAGGAGATGGAGTACGAGCGCGCGGCCCGTCTGCGCGACGACATCGAGGCCCTGAAGAAGGCCATGGAGAAGAACGCGGTCGTGCTCGCCGACGCGACCGACGCCGACCTGATCGCGGTCGCCGAGGACGAGCTGGAGGCGGCCGTCCAGATCTTCCACGTCCGGGGCGGCCGGGTGCGCGGTCAGCGCGGCTGGGTGACCGACAAGGTGGAGGCCGTCACCACCGGTGACCTGGTCGAGCACGCCCTCCAGCAGCTCTACGGCGAGGAGAGCGGGGACTCCGTCCCGAAGGAGGTGCTGGTCCCCGCCCTGCCCGAGCCGGTCGAGCCGGTGCAGGAGTGGCTCACCGGGCGCCGTGGCTCCGCCGTCTCCCTGCGCATTCCGCAGCGCGGCGACAAGCGCTCCCTGATGGAGACCGTCGAGCGCAACGCCCAGCAGGCCCTCGTCCTGCACAAGACCAAGCGGGCCTCGGACCTCACCACGCGCTCGCGTGCCCTGGAGGAGATCGCCGACGCCCTCGACCTCGACAGCGCGCCCCTGCGCATCGAGTGCTACGACATCTCGCACCTCCAGGGCGACGACGTCGTCGCGTCCATGGTCGTCTTCGAGGACGGCCTGGCCCGCAAGAGCGAGTACCGCCGCTTCCAGATCAAGGGCTTCTCCGGCCAGGACGACGTCCGCTCCATGCACGAGGTGATCACCCGCCGCTTCCGCCGCTACCTCGCCGAGAAGGAGAGGACCGGCGAGTGGGTGGACGACACCACGGCGGACGCCCCCGACGGCGCGCTCCCCGGCGCCCCCGACGGCTCCGTCCCCGGCCGCCCCGACGGCTCCCTCCCCGGCGCCCCCGAGAGCGCGCTCCCCGGCGTCCTCCCCGGCCGCCCCGACGGCGCCCTCCCCGAAGCCCCCGCGAGCGCCCTCAAGGACGACGACGGCCGCCCCCGGAAGTTCGCCTACCCGCCCCAGCTCGTCGTCGTCGACGGCGGTCAGCCGCAGGTCGCCGCCGCGCAGCGCGCGCTGGACGAACTCGGCATCGACGACATCGCCGTCTGCGGTCTGGCCAAGCGCCTGGAGGAGGTCTGGCTGCCCGGCGACGACGACCCGGTCGTGCTGCCCCGCACCAGCGAGGGCCTCTACCTGCTGCAACGCGTGCGTGACGAGGCGCACCGCTTCGCGATCACCTACCAGCGCACCAAGCGCGCCAAGCGGTTCCGGGCCGGCCCCCTGGACGACGTACCCGGCCTCGGCGAGAGCCGCAAGCAGGCGCTGATCAAGCACTTCGGCTCGGTGAAGAAGCTGCGGGCCGCGACGGTCGAGCAGATCTGCGAGGTGCCGGGCATAGGCCGCAAGACGGCCGAGACGATCGCCGCGGCCCTCGCCCAGGCCGCTCCGGCCGCCCCCGCGGTGAACACGGCGACCGGAGAGATCATTGAAGACGAGGAACCCGGAACGACGGCGGGTTCCCGCGGGGAGCCGGTGACGACCGGCGCCCCGGAGGAACGACGGGGGCAGGAGACATGACCGAGCACGAACAGCAGCCCACAGCACAGCGAGATCCGGCACAGGGGAACGCGGGCGAGAATGCCGCCCAGCAGGAGGCGGCCGCCCGGCACGGGGCGACAGCCCGGCAGACCCCACGGCACGACGACGGAGCACAGGTGAGTACGGACAGCACGCCGCCCCCCGGGATCCCGGAGGCGGCCATCCCAGAGCTGGTGATCATCTCCGGCATGTCCGGGGCGGGCCGGTCCACGGCCGCCAAATGCCTGGAGGACCTCGGCTGGTTCGTCGTCGACAACCTGCCGCCCGCCCTGATCCCCACCATGGTGGAGCTCGGCGCCCGCTCCCAGGGCAATGTGGCCCGCATCGCGGTCGTCGTCGACGTCCGCGGCCGCCGCTTCTTCGACAACCTCCGCGAGTCCCTCGCCGACCTGGAGGCGAAGAACGTCACCCGGCGGATCGTCTTCCTGGAGTCCTCCGACGAGGCCCTGGTGCGCCGCTTCGAGTCCGTGCGCCGCCCGCACCCCCTCCAGGGCGACGGCCGCATCGTCGACGGCATCGCGGCCGAGCGCGAGCTGCTGCGCGAGCTGCGCGGCGACGCCGACCTGGTGATCGACACCTCCAGCCTCAACGTGCACGAGCTGCGCGCCAAGATGGACGCCCAGTTCGCCGGCGAGGAGGAGCCCGAGCTGCGGGCCACCGTCATGTCCTTCGGCTTCAAGTACGGTCTCCCCGTCGACGCCGACCTGGTCGTGGACATGCGCTTCCTGCCCAACCCGCACTGGGTCCCGGAGCTGCGCCCCTACACCGGCCTGAACGACGAGGTCGCGGCGTATGTCTTCAACCAGCCCGGCGCGAAGGAGTTCCTCGACCGGTACGCGGAGCTTCTGCAGTTGATTGCCGCGGGCTACCGTCGGGAGGGCAAGCGCTACGTGACCATCGCCGTGGGGTGTACTGGCGGCAAACACCGGTCCGTCGCGATGTCGGAGAAGCTCGCCGCGCGCCTCGCGGCCGAGGGTGTGGAGACGGTGGTCGTACACCGGGACATGGGACGGGAATGACAGGACGTACTCCGCGGCTGGGCCGGCTGCGCAGGGCGGTGCCCGAGGGGCGTGCGGGCCGGCCGGTCGAGGTCCGCGGCGGCCGACCGCGCCGCCGCGGCACACAGCCCAAGGTCGTCGCGCTCGGCGGCGGCATGGGGCTGTCCGCCTCGCTCGCCGCGCTGCGCCGGATCACCGGCGATCTCACCGCCGTCGTCACAGTGGCCGACGACGGCGGCTCCAGCGGGCGCCTGCGCGACGAGCTGGGCGTGCTCCCGCCCGGCGATCTGCGCAAGGCGCTGGCCGCGCTGTGCGGTGACGACGACTGGGGCCAGACCTGGGCCCGCGTCATCCAGCACCGCTTCCAGTCGCAGGGCGAGATCAACGGGCACGCGGTCGGCAATCTGCTGATCGTGGCCCTGTGGGAGCAGCTCGGCGACCATGTCCAGGCCCTGGACCTGGTCGGCAAGCTGCTGGGCGCGCAAGGGCGCGTGCTGCCCATGTCCGCCGTGCCCCTGGAGCTGCAGGCCCTGGTCAAGGGGCACGACCCGGCACGGCCCGACGACATCGACACCGTGCGCGGACAGGCCACGGTGGCGCTCACGCCGGGCGATGTGCAGTCCGTGCACCTCGTGCCGCACGACCCGCCGGCCGTCCCGGAGGCCGTGGCCGCCGTCCTGGACGCCGACTGGGTGGTGCTCGGGCCCGGCTCCTGGTTCTCCTCGGTCATGCCGCACCTCCTCGTGCCCGAGCTGCTGGACGCCCTCGTGGAGACCAAGGCGCGCCGTGTGCTCTCCCTGAATCTCGCCCCGCAGCCCGGGGAAACGGACGGGTTCTCACCGCAGCGTCATTTGGAGGTTTTGGGGCGACACGCCCCTAAACTCGCCCTGGACGTGGTGCTGGCCGACGAGGCCGCCGTGCCCGACCGCGAGTCCCTGACCGACGCCGCCGAACGGTTCGGGGCCGCGGTCGAGCTGGCGCCCGTGGCCCGGCCCGACGGGACTCCGCGGCATGATCCGGAGCTGCTGGCCGCCGCGTACGACCGTATTTTTCGGATGCATGGAAGGATCGGCCCATGGCGATGACGGCAGCGGTGAAGGACGAGATCTCCCGGCTCCCCGTCACCCGGACCTGCTGCAGAAAGGCGGAGGTCTCCGCCATTCTGCGGTTCGCCGGCGGCCTCCACCTGGTGAGCGGCCGCATCGTGATCGAGGCGGAGCTGGACACGGCGATGGCGGCCCGTCGCCTCAAGCGGGACATCCTGGAGATCTTCGGGCACAGCTCGGAGCTGATCGTGATGGCCCCGGGCGGTCTGCGCCGCGGCTCGCGCTACGTCGTACGGGTGGTCGCCGGCGGTGACCAGCTGGCGCGCCAGACCGGGCTCGTGGACGGCCGGGGCCGCCCCATCCGGGGTCTGCCCCCGCAGGTGGTCTCCGGGGCCACCTGTGACGCCGAGGCGGCCTGGCGCGGGGCCTTCCTGGCGCACGGCTCGCTGACCGAGCCGGGCCGTTCCTCCTCGCTGGAGGTGACCTGCCCCGGTCCCGAGGCCGCGCTCGCCCTGGTGGGCGCCGCCCGCCGGCTGTCGATCGCCGCGAAGGCCCGCGAGGTGCGGGGCGTCGACCGGGTGGTCGTGCGGGACGGCGACGCCATCGGCGCGCTGCTCACCCGTCTGGGCGCCCATGAGTCCGTGCTGGCCTGGGAGGAGCGCCGGATGCGCCGCGAGGTGCGGGCCACGGCGAACCGTCTCGCCAACTTCGACGACGCCAACCTGCGCCGCTCGGCCCGCGCCGCCGTCGCCGCGGGCGCGCGCGTCCAGCGCGCGCTGGAGATCCTCGGCGACGAGGTGCCCGAGCACCTCGCGGCCGCGGGTCGGCTGCGGATGGACCACAAGCAGGCGTCCCTGGAGGAGCTGGGCGCGCTCGCCGACCCGCCGCTGACGAAGGACGCGGTGGCCGGCCGGATCCGCCGCCTGCTGGCGATGGCCGACAAGCGCGCCTCCGACCTCGGCATCCCGGGCACGGAGGCCAACCTCTCGGAGGAGCTCGCCGACAACCTCGTCGGCTGACGCGCCGACCGGACCGGGCGGCCTGACAGCCCGTCAAAACGCCGGTGGAATCGCCCGATCGGGCGGATCCACCGGCGTTTCGCTGTCCACGAGGCGCCCTTGACTCGATCATGAACTGTCATGAGCCTGGCATCTGTTCGCTGCTGTGGCGGACCCACGCTAGGGGGGTTCATGAGACGTAGAGCGAGATCGATCCTCGCTGTCGGCGCGCTCCTGATCGGCGGGGCGAGCATCGCGCCCATCGCCCAGGCGCAGAGCGGAAGTTCCCAGGGGGACGACCCGAACGAGGTCAAGGTCTTCCGCGCCGAGGTCACCCAGCAGCAGGTGCCCCTGCTGCTCGCGGCCGGCCAGGACGGCCACGAACTCGGTGAGACGGCGCCCGGCGCGGGCAAGGCCGCCGTCGAGGTCTATCTGACCGACGACCAGGCGGCCAAGCTGAAGAAACAGGGCGTCCACCTCACCGAGCACACCCTGTCCGCGAAGGCCGAGCACCGCGTCGAGGCGGCCGCCGACGGTGTGTTCCGCCCGTACAGCGGCAGCGGCGGTCTGAAGGAGGAGATCGTCCGCACCGGCCGGGAGAACCCCGGCCTGACCAAGGTCGTCTCCATCGGCAAGACGATCAAGGGCCAGGACATCCTCGCCCTGAAGCTCACGAAGAACGCGAAGAAGACCGCGGACGGCGCCAAGCCCGCGGTGCTGTATCTGTCCAACCAGCACGCGCGCGAGTGGATCACGCCGGAGATGACCCGGCGTCTGATGCACTACTACCTGGACAACTACGCGACGGACAAGCGGATCAAGAAGCTCGTCGACTCCACCGAGCTGTGGTTCGTGCTGTCGGCCAACCCCGACGGCTACGACTACACGTTCCAGGACTCCACGACCCGCCTGTGGCGCAAGAACCTGCGGGACGTCAACGGCGACGGCGTGATCACCACCGGCGACGGCGTCGACCTCAACCGCAACTTCGCCTACAAGTGGGGCTACGACGACGAGGGTTCGTCCCCCAACCCCACCAGCCAGACCTACCGCGGCGCGGCCCCGGCCTCCGAGCCGGAGACCCGGGCCCTGGACGCCTTCGAGAAGCGCGTCGGCTTCACCTACGCCATCAACTACCACTCCGCCGCCGAACTCCTCCTCTACGGCGTCGGCTGGCAGGTCGCCACCCCGACCCCGGACGACGTCCTCTACAAGGCGCTGGCCGGCACGCCCGAGCACTCCGCGGTCCCGGGCTACCACCCGCAGGTCTCCTCGGAGCTGTACACCACCAACGGCGAGGCGGACGGCCACGCGGCCAACGTCAACGGCATGGCGATGTTCACCCCCGAGATGTCGACGTGCCAGACGGCCTCCGCCATCGACCCCAACGACCAGTGGAACGCGGCCGACTGCCAGTCGGTGTTCAACTTCCCCGACGACGAGAAGCTGATCCAGCAGGAGTTCGCCAAGAACATCCCGTTCGCGCTCTCCGTCGCCGAGACCGCCGCCCACCCGGACACCCCGTCGTCCTCGGTCGGCCTGACGTCCGCCGACTTCACCCCGGCGCCGTTCACGACGTCGTACGCGCGCGGCGGTGACCAGGAGGTCTCCGTCGTCGTCCGCAAGGCGGTGCGCGACAAGGAGCTCAAGTACCGCGTCAACGGCGGCCGTACCGAGGACATGGCGCTGCGGCCCTGGAAGGGCGGCGAGACGTACGGCGGCGACGACAACCTCTACTTCGACGAGTACCGGGCCAAGGTCCAGGACGGCGACCCGGGCGACAAGGTCGAGGTGTGGTTCACCGGCGAGACCAGGAGCGGCAAGAAGGTCTCCAGCGAGCACTTCACCTACACCGTGGCCAAGCGGCCCCGCGCGGACGTCCTCGTCGTCGCCGAGGAGGGCGCGGCCGCCGCACAGGCGCAGACCTATGTCGACGCGCTGAAGGCCAACGGCCGCAAGGCGATCGTCTGGGACGTCGCCACCCAGGGCGCGCCCGACGCGCTCGGCGTGCTGAGCCACTTCGACACGGTCGTCCACTACACGGGCGCGAGCACCCCGGGCAACGCCACCCAGCTCCAACTGCGCGCGTTCCTCAACGAGGGCGGCAAGCTGATCGAGGCGGGCGAGCAGGCCGGCGGCAGCGTCGACCTCGGCGGGGGCACCCTGTCGAACGACTTCAGCCAGTACTACCTGGGCGCCTACAGCCGTACGTCCACGCCCGGGGCCACCGGCTTCACCGGCTCGGGCGAGCTGGCCGGCGCCGGCGGCGCGCTCGGCGCCGCGACCGGCAACCCGCTGGACAGGGCGGGCACCTACGGCGTCACCTCGGACGAGCTGCCGGCCGCCACGTATCCGCAGTTCGCGAGCGCGGGCGCGGGCACGTTCGCCGGCACGGTCAACCCGTACGGGCCGTACGCGGGTTCGTACATGGCCGCCGCCGTGCACACCGACGACGCCTACAAGCGCCTCACCCGCACCATCGACCTCACCGGTGTCACCGCCGCCCAGAAGCCCACCCTGCGCACCCAGCTGCTGTGGGACACGGAACCCGGCTACGACAACGCGCTGGTCGAGGCCCACACGGCCGGCGCCGACGACTGGACCACGCTCCCGGAGACGGGCGGCGCGACCAGTACGGCCGTACCGGCGGAGTGCGGGGGCGGCTTCTACGTCGGCGAGCACCCCTGGCTGAAGCACTACCTGACCCTGACCGGCAACGACTGCGCAGCGACCGGCACCTCCGGCGCCTGGAACGCCCTCACCGGCGCCTCCAGCGGCTGGCAGCAGGTGAACTTCGACCTGAGCGCGTACGCCGGCCGGACCGTCGAGGTGTCGATCAGCTATGTCACCGACCCCGGCACGGGCGGACACGGTGTGCTCGCCGACGATGCCGCGCTCGTGGTCGGCGGCAGCGCCACCCAGACCGAGGGATTCGAGACGTCCCTCGGCGCCTGGCAGGCCGCCGGACCGCCCGCGGGCAGCCCGGCCGTCCTGAAGGACTGGACGCGCACCGGCGCCCTGTTCCAGACGTACGGCGCGGTCACCACGGACGACACCGTGCTGCTGGGCTTCGGCCTGGAGCACGTCACCGCGGCGGCCGACCGCAACGCCCTGCTCGGCAAGGCGCTCGACGCGCTCGACGAGTGAGACAAAGCGGTCAATTTCCCTGAGCGCATAGTCGCTCAAATGGGCGATAGGGCCCTTCGGCCCGGGCGGTCCGTACCCTACTGGCGGGTACGGACCGTCCTGCCGTGTATGGGCCGACTCGATGTCACCACGGGGGCCTCAGGGAGGTAGGGTCGTGGGTGGTCGGGGACATCCCAAATAGAGCTCGCCGGCACCGCATGGCCGGCGTACCAACGAGGAGATCGGTTCGTGACGATCCGCGTAGGCATCAACGGCTTCGGCCGCATCGGGCGTAACTATTTCCGCGCACTGTTGGAGCAGGGCGCGGACATCGAGATCGTGGCCGTCAACGACCTCGGTGACACCGCGACCACCGCTCACCTGCTGAAGTACGACACCATCCTGGGCCGTCTGAAGCAGGAGGTGTCCCACACCGCCGACACCATCACCGTGGACGGCCACACCATCAAGGTGCTGTCCGAGCGCAACCCGGCCGACATCCCGTGGGGCGAGCTGGGCGTCGACATCGTCATCGAGTCGACCGGCATCTTCACGAAGAAGGCCGACGCCGAGAAGCACATCGCCGGCGGCGCCAAGAAGGTCCTCATCTCGGCTCCGGCCTCCGGCGAGGACATCACCATCGTGATGGGCGTCAACCAGGACAAGTACGACGCGGCGAACCACCACGTCATCTCCAACGCCTCCTGCACCACCAACTGTGTGGCCCCGATGGCGAAGGTCCTCGACGAGAACTTCGGCATCGTCAAGGGTCTGATGACGACGGTGCACGCGTACACCAACGACCAGCGCATCCTGGACTTCCCGCACAAGGACCTCCGCCGCGCCCGCGCCGCCGCGGAGAACATCATCCCGACCACGACGGGCGCCGCCAAGGCCACCGCCCTGGTCCTCCCGCAGCTCAAGGGCAAGCTGGACGGCATCGCCATGCGCGTCCCGGTCCCCACCGGCTCGGTCACCGACCTCGTCCTGGAGCTCGGCCGCGAGGTCACCAAGGAAGAGATCAACGCCGCCTTCCAGAAGGCCGCCGAGGGCGAGCTCAAGGGCATCCTGGAGTACACCGAGGACCCGATCGTCTCCTCGGACATCGTCAACGCCCCCGCGTCCTGCACCTTCGACTCCTCCCTGACCATGGTCCAGGAGGGCAAGAACGTGAAGGTCATCGGCTGGTACGACAACGAGTGGGGTTACTCCAACCGCCTCGTCGACCTCACGGTCTTCGTCGGCAACCAGCTCTGATCGGCAGAGCAGACACCTCGATGTGAGGGCAGGGCTCGGGCGGCGCAGGGACGCGTCGCCCGGGCCCTGACTCGCGTACAGAACGGCCCTGTCTACGATCACGGAGCACCACCAGCCCTCCCGGGAGCCCTTTTCATGAAGACGATCGACGCACTCCTCTCCGAAGGAGTCACCGGCAAGCGGGTCTTCGTCCGCGCCGACCTCAACGTGCCGCTCGACGGCACCACCATCACCGACGACGGCCGCATCCGCGCCGTCCTGCCCACCGTCAAGGCCCTCGCCGAGGCCGGTGCGCGCGTCGTCGTCGCCTCGCACCTCGGCCGCCCCAAGGGCGCCCCGGACCCGGCCTTCTCCCTCGCGCCCGCCGCCGCCCGCCTCGGCGAACTCCTCGGCGCGGACGTCGCGTTCGCCACCGACACGGTCGGCGACTCGGCCACCTCCACGGTCGCCGGCCTCGCCGACGGCCAGGTCGCGGTCATCGAGAACCTGCGCTTCAACGCCGGCGAGACCAGCAAGGACGACGCCGAGCGCGCCGCCTTCGCCGACCAGCTGGCCGCCCTCGCCGACGTCTACGTCGGTGACGGCTTCGGCGCCGTGCACCGCAAGCACGCCTCCGTCTACGACCTCCCGGGCAAGCTGCCGCACTACGCCGGCTTCCTCATCGCCACCGAGGTGGGCGTCCTGAAGAAGCTCACCGAGGACGTCGCACGGCCCTACGTCGTCGCCCTCGGCGGCGCCAAGGTCTCCGACAAGCTCGCCGTCATCGACCAGCTCCTCGGCAAGGCCGACCGGCTGCTCATCGGCGGCGGCATGGCCTACACCTTCCTCAAGGCCAAGGGCTACGAGGTCGGCATCTCCCTCCTCCAGGAGGACCAGATCCCGGTCGTCACCGAGTACATCGAGCGCGCGGAGAAGACCGGCGTCGAACTGGTCCTCCCCGTCGACGTGCTCGTCGCCCGCGACTTCCCGGACCTGAAGACCAAGGCCCCCGCGAACCCCACCACCGTCGCCGCGGACGCGATCCCCGCCGACCAGGAGGGTCTGGACATCGGTCCGGAGACCCGCAAGCTGTACGCCTCGAAGCTCGCCGACGCGGCCACCGTCTTCTGGAACGGCCCGATGGGCGTCTTCGAGCACCCTGACTACGCCGAGGGCACCAAGGCGGTCGCCCAGGCCCTCCTCGACTCCCCGGCCTTCACGGTCGTCGGCGGTGGCGACTCCGCCGCGGCCGTCCGCCTCCTGGGCTTCGACGAGACCGCATTCGGCCACATCTCGACCGGCGGCGGCGCCTCCCTCGAATACCTCGAGGGCAAGACGCTCCCCGGCCTCGCCGCACTGGAGGACTGAACCGCATGAGCACCCGCACGCCGCTGATGGCGGGCAACTGGAAGATGAACCTCAACCACCTTGAGGCCATCGCGCACGTCCAGAAGCTCGCCTTCGCCCTGGCAGACAAGGACTACGAGGCCGTCGAGGTCGCCGTCCTGCCGCCCTTCACCGACCTGCGCTCCGTGCAGACCCTGGTCGACGGCGACAAGCTGAAGATCAAGTACGGCGCCCAGGACATCTCGGCGCACGACGGCGGTGCCTACACCGGCGAGATCTCCGGCCCCATGCTGGCCAAGCTGAAGTGCACCTACGTGGCCATCGGCCACTCCGAGCGCCGCCAGTACCACAACGAGACCGACGAGCTGGTCAACGCCAAGGTCAAGGCCGCCTACAAGCACGGCCTGACCCCGATCCTGTGCGTCGGCGAGGAGCTGGAGGTCCGCGAGGCGGGCAACCACGTCGCCCACACCCTCGCCCAGGTCGAGGGCGGTCTGAAGGGCCTCCCGGCCGAGCAGGCCGAGACCGTCGTGATCGCCTACGAGCCCGTCTGGGCCATCGGCACCGGCAAGGTCTGCGGCGCCGAGGACGCGCAGGAGGTCTGCGCCGCCATCCGCGGCAAGATCGCCGAGCTGTACACCCAGGAACTGGCCGACCAGGTCCGCATCCAGTACGGCGGCTCCGTCAAGGCCGGCAACGTCGCCGAGATCATGGCGCAGGCCGACATCGACGGCGCGCTGGTGGGCGGCGCCTCCCTGGACGCCGACGAGTTCGTCAAGATCGTCCGCTTCCGCGACCAGTGAGCCGAGCTGTGAGTATGCGGTAGCGGCGATACGTCGTACCCTTGCGGGGTCCAGCATGATTTGCTGGGCCCCGTCGTCCATCCGAGTCCGAGGAAGTTGGTCCAGCCGTGGTTTTGGGGTTCTCGATCGCCCTGATCGTCTTCAGCCTGCTGCTGATGCTGCTGGTGCTGATGCACAAGGGGAAGGGCGGCGGCCTCTCCGACATGTTCGGTGGCGGCATGCAGTCCTCCGTCGGCGGCTCCTCGGTCGCCGAGCGCAATCTCGACCGCATCACCCTGGTGATCGGTCTGCTCTGGTTCGCGTCCATCATCGTGCTCGGCATTCTGATGAAGACGAACTGATCCGTACTTTCCGTACGTAACGCCCCATGTTCGGTACGCGCCCATGTGCGCGGCCTATCATGGGGCTTGCGTCTAGGTGTGCGGGTTGTAACTCCAATCACTGGACGCGCGTTGGGCCTTACGTAGACTGAGGCGCTCGCAGTGAAGCGAAACGCCGACTCGCTTCGCGGCACCATCACGCAGGGAGTTACGACCGTGGCAAGTGGCAACGCGATCCGAGGAAGCCGGGTCGGGGCGGGGCCGATGGGCGAGGCCGAGCGGGGCGAGTCCGCGCCGCGTCTGCGCGTCTCCTTCTGGTGCTCCAACGGGCACGAGACGCAGCCCAGCTTCGCCAGCGACGCGCAGGTACCCGACACCTGGGACTGCCCGCGCTGCGGCTTCCCGGCCGGACAGGACCGGGACAACCCGCCGGACCCGCCGCGCACCGAGCCCTACAAGACGCACCTCGCGTACGTCAGGGAGCGGCGCAGCGACGCGGACGGCGAGGCGATCCTCGCCGAGGCGCTCGCCAAGCTGCGGGGCGAGATCTAGGAACTGACGACCGGCCGGGAGCCCATGGGCGCCTGGCCGGACGTGTTTTCCCCTCGCTTCCCCCGCGGTCCCGCGCCGCCGTCCCCCTCGCCGCCGACCGATTGTCAGTGGTGCCCTTTACGGTTCGTGCATCGATGACATGCGTGACCGGAAGGGGGAGCCGTGACGGCGGTCGACGCGGTGGAGGGGCTTGCGCCCACGTGGCGCGGGGGGTTCGGACGGCTGTGGAGCGCCGCCGTGCTGTCCAGCTTCGGGGACGCGCTGCGGACGTCCGCGCTGCCCCTCCTGGCGGCCACGCTGACCGACCAGCCCCTGCTCATCGCCTCCGTCACCGCCTGCGGCCAACTGCCGTGGCTCGTCTTCGGACTGCTCGGCGGCGCCGTCGCCGACCGCGTCGACCAGCGGCGCGCGATGTGGACGGTGGACGCCCTGCGCGGTCTGCTGATGGCCGCCTTCGCCCTCGCCGTCGGCCTCGGTCACGCCTCGATCACCCTCCTGATCGCCCTCGCCCTCGTCCTCACCACCCTCCAGACCCTCTTCGACAACGCCTCCACGGCCCTGCTGCCCACCCTGGTCTCCCGTGAGGCGCTGGGCGGCGCCAACGCCCGGCTGATGACCGGTCAGCGGGTGGCGGGCGGCCTCCTCGGCGCCCCCGCCGTACCGTTGCTGCTCGCCGCGGGCACCGCTCTGCCGTTCGCCGCCGACGCCGCCACCTTCCTGGTGGCCGCGGCCCTCGTCGCCTCCCTGCGCGCCGGCGCTCCCGAGCACCGGCCGAGACCGGAGGGCAGCACCCTGCGCCGCGAGATCGCCGACGGACTGCGCACCCTGTGGCGCGACCGCGCCCTGCGCGGACTGTGCACGGCCACCGCCCTGTGCAACATCGGCATGGGCGCCCTGATCGCCACCCTCGTCGTCCTCGTGACCGGATGGCTCGACGCCGGAAACGCCGGGTATGTGGCGGCCCTGACGGCCTACACCCTCGGCAATCTCGCCGGGGGAGTGGTGAACGGCCCTCTGGTGACCCGCCTCGGCGAGGTCCGCGCGGTGCTGCTCGCCGGGACCGTCCAGATCGGCGCCCTGGTGGTGATGGGCTCGGTGCGCGGCCTCGCCGCCCTGGTGGCCGCGATGGCGGTCTTCGGACTGATGGGCATGGTGTGGAACGTCAACACGACCACCCTGATGCAGCAGCGCAGCCCCGAGGGCATGCTGGGCCGGGTCGCGTCCGCCTTCCGCACCCTCGGGGTCGCCGGGACCCCGCTCGGCGCCCTCCTCGGCGGGGCCGCCGCCACCGCCTGGGGCGCCGGCACCCCGGCCCTGCTCGCGGCCGCCTTCTTCGTCCTGTCCGTCGCCGCGCTGATACCCCTGGGCCGCCGGGACGTACCTGTTGTCGCGCCGCACGACGACGCCACGACAGCTCATGTCCCCCGCTGATCAACTAGGTTGGGACCGCCAGCGGTCAGGACAGGTGTAGGAAAGAAGGCTGAAGTCCGACATGAACGCAGACGGCCGTATCAGGCTCAACCGGACGCCGGAGTGGACCGCGCTCGCGGAGCACCGCCGGGAACTCGGCGAGGTACCCCTGCGGGACCTGTTCGCCACCGACCCCGGCCGCGGCACCGGATACACGCTCCAGGTCGGTGACCTGCGCATCGACTACTCCAAGCACCTCGTCACCGACGAGACGCTGACGCTGCTGCGGGAGCTGGCCGCGGCGACGGATGTGTTCGGGCTGCGGGACGCCATGTTCCGTGGTGAGAGGATCAACATCACCGAGGACCGGGCGGTGCTGCACACCGCGCTGCGGGCGCCGCGCGGTGCGGTGGTCGAGGTCGACGGGGTGAACGTGGTGCCGGGTGTGCACGCGGTCCTCGACAAGATGGCGGGTTTCGCCGACCGGGTGCGTTCGGGTGAGTGGACGGGCCATACCGGCCGGCGTATCCGCAATGTCGTCAACATCGGTATCGGCGGCTCGGATCTGGGTCCGGCGATGGCGTACGAGGTCCTGCGGGCGTACACCGCGCGGGAGATGACGTTCCGTTTCGTCTCCAACGTCGACGGTGCGGATCTGCACGAGGCGACCCGCGATCTGGATCCGGCGGAGACGCTGTTCATCGTGGCGTCCAAGACGTTCACGACGATCGAGACGATCACCAACGCGACGTCGGCGCGTTCGTGGCTGCTGGAGGGGCTGGGCGGCGACGAGAAGGCCGTGGCGCGGCACTTCGTGGCGCTGTCGACGAACGCCGAGAAGGTCACGCGGTTCGGTATCGATGCGGACAACATGTTCGAGTTCTGGGACTGGGTGGGGGGCCGTTACTCCTACGACTCGGCGATCGGCCTGTCGTTGATGATCGCGATCGGTCCGGACCGCTTTCGGGAGATGCTCGACGGTTTCCGTCTCGTCGACGAGCACTTCCGCACCGCCCCGGCCGAGGCCAACGCCCCGCTGATCCTGGGCCTGCTGGGTGTGTGGTACGGCAACTTCCATGGCGCGCAGTCGCATGCGGTGCTGCCCTACAGTCACTATCTGTCGAAGTTCACGGCGTATCTCCAGCAGCTCGACATGGAGTCGAACGGCAAGTCGGTGGACCGCGAGGGCCGGCCCGTGCAGTGGCAGACCGGTCCGATCGTGTGGGGCACGCCGGGTACCAACGGGCAGCACGCGTACTACCAGTTGATCCATCAGGGCACCAAGCTCATCCCGGCGGACTTCATCGGCTTCGCCCGGCCCGTCGCCGAGCTCAGTGGTGAACTCGCCGCGCAGCACGATCTGTTGATGGCCAACTTCTTCGCCCAGACCCAGGCGCTCGCCTTCGGCAAGACCGCCGACGAGGTCCGCGCGGAGGGCGTGGCCGAGGAACTGGTGGCCCACAAGACCTTCCAGGGCAACCACCCCACGACCACGATCCTCGCCCGCGAGCTGACCCCGTCGGTGCTGGGTCAGCTGATCGCGCTGTACGAGCACAAGGTGTTCGTGCAGGGCGCGATCTGGAACATCGACTCCTTCGACCAGTGGGGCGTGGAACTCGGCAAGGTCCTCGCCAAGCGCGTCGAACCCGCCCTCACCGAAGGCGCCGAGGTGCCCGGCCTCGACGCGTCGACGAAGGCTCTGGTGGCGACGTACCGGGAACTGCGCGGTCGCTCCTGAGCCCGGGCGGCGGGACAGCGGGGGTGCCGTGTTCCGGCGCCCCCGAGTCCGCTCGGGCCACGGCGCCCCGGGCCCCCTCAGGTCACGGCGCCCCGGGTCCGCTCAGGCCACGGCGCTCAACGTGTCCGCGAGACGGCGGCGGGCCGCGCGCGCGGCGGGCAGCGCGGCCAGCGCGGCGGCGCCCAGGACGGCGGCGGCCCCGAACAGGACCAGCAGGGCCGGCGACGGACCCCGCGCGATCCCGCTGCCGATGCCGCTCGACCGGCCCTGGGCGTCGATCAGCCAGTGCGCGAGCGGCGCACCGAGGGCCGTGCCGACGAGGACGGCGGCCAGCGTGGTGAGGCCCGTGGCGGTGACGGTGACGGCGGTGATCTGGCGCGGGGACAGCCCGATCGCCTTGAGCGCCAGCAGGTCGCGCTCCCCCTCGCGCACGGCACCGCCGATCGTCGTCAACAGCTCGATCAGCCCGATGAGCGCGAGCACCGCGATCAGGCCGACGACGACGCCGCGCAGGGGCGAGAGCCCGTCGGCCGGGTTGGGCACGGTGTGCACGTCGAGGTGTCCGAGCCCGGCACCGGCCAGGCGGTCGGCGACCTCGTGCGGGTCGGCGCCGGGGCGCAGCCGCACCTGGTAGAGGGTGGGGGAGAGCCCCGGGTCGTTCTCGCGGAGGGTGTCGAGCGAGGTGGAGATGACCCGGCCGGCGTTCTTCGGCTCGATGCTGCGGCCGACGATGTGCAGGATCTGCGGCTGCTCGCCGACCGTCATCCGCACCCAGTCGCCGACCCGGATGTCCAGCAGATCGAGCAGCCCCTGTCCGGCCACGGCCTCGTCGGCGCCGCGCGCGGGGCGGCCGGCGGCCAGGGTGTAGGGGTAGGGGTCCTGCTGGGTGCCGAGGCCGCGCAGGGCGATCGTGGCCGTCTGGCCCGGCACCAGGGCGGCCACCTCCACGCCCGGATAGGCCGCGGCGACCTGCGGATCGCGTTCCAGGAGCGCGCGGGCGCCACGGTCGCCGAGGCCGGCGTCCGCGTGGACGGTGAGCGCGGCCGGCAGGCCGGTCCGCTCCGGGTGGCTGTGAAAGCGGTCGATGGTGGCCCACGCGCTCATCGCCACCACGATCAGCAGCAGCGGCAGCGCCAGCCGGGCCACCGTGGCCAGTGACCGCAGGCGGCGCGGGAAGGCCTTGTGCCAGCCCAGGACCAGCGCGGGCGGCAGCCGCAGCCCCACGGCCCGGTCGCGGTCCGTCGTCGTGGCCGACGGGAAGGTGACGGTCAGGCCCAGTGCCCACCGCGCGACGCCCGACAGCCGCCCGCCCGGCGCCGCCGCGGGCCGCGGTACCGGCACCGGGGACACCCGTCCCGCCCGCCAGGCCGCGAGCCCGGTCGTCGCCCCGATGAACAGCACCGCCGCCACCGGCACCGCGAAGAGCGCCACCGTGTGCCCGGGCAGCCCCTGCCACACGCCGAGCGCGTCCCCGAGCCGCCCCGGGACCCTGCTGCCCAGGCCCTGGGTGAGCACGGCCGCGGCGACGGCGCCGAGCAGCGCGTAGGCGATGTGCTGGAGCAGGAAGACGCGGACGACCTGGCCCGGGGTGAAGCCGATCGCCTTCAGCACCGAGAGGTCCCGCAGATGGCCGCGGATACGGGTGGCGATCGCCCCGTGCACGGCGAGCCCGGCGGCGACCAGCGCGCCGAGCCCGAACAGGCCCAGCACCTGCCCCAGCAGCCGGTTGTCGCCCTGGGCCTCGGCCCGCGCCTGCTGCCAGGTGGAGACCTCGCCGATGGCGCCGGCGCCGAGGACGGTGACGGCGCGCTGGACGGCGTACCCCGTGTCGTCCGGGTCGGTCAGGCGCACTCCGATGACCTGGCCGGTGGGGTGGGGTACGGCGGACGGAAGCGCCCAGACGAGGCCCGGCTGCTCACCCGGGCGGTAGCGCGGCTCGGCGCTGTCGGCCACCCCGAGGACGGTCACCTTCCGCGCGGAGTCCGGCAGGGTGAGCGTGTCGCCCGGTTCGGCAAGCAGCGCGCGGGCGAGACGGGTCTCCAGGACCACGCCGTCCGGGTCGGCGGGCTCCAGCCAGCGTCCCGCGGTGAGCAGCGGGCGACCGACGGAGGGGCGCTCGGGGGTGCCGCGCAGTTCGACGGAGGCGCGGGCGCCCCGGGAGGCGAGGGTGGTGGAGGCCGTGGGGTAGGGGCCGGCGACCGCGTCGACGCCGTCCAGGCCGGCGACCTTGTCGAGCTGTGCGGAGGCGCCGGTGTGGATCCACACATGGGCGCCGCGCGCCTGGGTGAAGACCCGCTGCCAGGGGTTGGTGGCGTAGCCGAACAGGGCCGTGGCCAGCAGCAGCGAGACGACGATCCCGGCGGTGGCCAGCACCAGGAACAGTGCCTCGCCGCGATGCGTGCGCAGATCGGAGTGCGCCCAGCGCAAGGTGGCCCGCACCCGGATCAGCCCCCCGCCCCACGGCCACGATCATGGCGCCGCCGCTCGTACCGCTGCTGCCGTCCCTCGCTCCGCCGCATGTCAGTCCCTGAGCTCCAGCACTCCGGATATCCCGGTCCTGCGGGCCGGGGTGCCGTCCAGCTCCGCGTCGTCGGCTATGCGTCCGTCGAAGAAGCTGATCACCCGGTCCGCCGCGCTGGCCAGCCGGGCGTCATGGGTGACCAGCACGATCGTCTGGCCGCGCTGGTGGAAGCGGGAGAGCAGCCGCATCACCTCGCGGGTGCCCTTGCTGTCCAGGCTGCCGGCGGGCTCGTCGGCGAGCAGCAGCGGGGGATGGTTGACCAGTGCCCGGGCCAGCGCCACCCGCTGCTGCTCACCGCCGGACAGCTCGCCCGGCATGCTCCGCTCCTTGCCCGCGAGGCCCAGCTCGGCCAGCAGTTCCTCCCGCTCGGCGCGCGCTCGCTTCGGCGGCAGGCCCGCCAGCAGCGCGGGCAGCTCCACGTTGTCGGCGACGGACAGGTTGGACACGAGGTTGAAGAACTGGAAGACGATCCCGATCCGCTTCCTGCGTTCCACCGCCCAGCGGGCCTCGCTCCAGGCGTCGGTGCACGCGCCGTCGAGCCAGATGGTGCCGGCGTCCGGCCGCTGGAGCCCGCCGAGCAGGTGCAGCAGGGTCGACTTGCCGGCGCCCGACGGGCCGGTGACGGCCACGAACTCGCCCGGCGTCACCCTCAGGCCGACCCCGCGCACGGCGTGCGCCGGGGCGCCCTCGCCGTGATGGGTCTTGATCAGACCCTCGGCGCGCAGGACAGCTGTCGTGGGACTGTCGCTCACTCCAGCTCCTCCAGCTCTTCCTGGCACCGCTCCAGCCAGTCGAGGTCGGCCTGCAGGTGCAGCATCGCGCCCTCGATCAGCAGATGGGCGATGCGGTTGTCCCGGTCTTCGGCGGCGGCGAGTTTCGACAGGTTGCGCATGGTGTTGAGGTACTGGCGCCGCTGTTTGTTGATGAGGGCGATCTGGTCGGCGAGACCCGTGCGCGGGGCGAGCGCCAGCTTCATGAAGAACTCGTCCCGCACCCGCGGCTCGTCCTCGGGCTCCGCGAACCAGGCGCGCAGCGCGTCCCGCCCGGCGTCGGTGAGGTGGTAGACCTTCTTGTTGGGCCGGCTCGACTGCTCGACGTCCTCGCCCTCGATCAGCCCTTGCTTCTCGAGGCGTCCGAGGGTTACGTAGATCTGGCCGACGTTGGGCTGAGGGTACGCGGAGCCCAGCATCTGCTCAAGGTCCTGCTTGAGCTCGTAGCCATGGGCCGGACCGCGGGCCAGGAGAGCCAGGAGGTGCAGGCGCACGCGTGCTGTCCTCCTGTCCGGTCAATGTGCTCCAGGCCCTAGTATCGCCCATACCTAACAGGTATACATGGCCTCTGACTCCGGGCGACGGTGCCCGGCGCCGGTGTGCAAGGAGGAACCTATGCGGTGGATCCATGCCGCGGGTAGGGGCCTCCTCGTTCTCGCCGTCGTCCTGAGCGGTTACGTCGCCTCCGGAGCCCATGCCGACGAGGGCGCCGCGGGCGGCCGGGGCCCGCTCACCCTCGCCACCGCCGGCGACCTCACCGGCTACCTCGGCCCCCTCCTGGAGGGCTGGAACCGCGCCCACCCCGGCGAGCGGGTCACCCTCGTCGAGCTCCCGGACTCCGCCGACGAGACCCACGCGCAGATGGTGACCGACCTGCGCGGCGGCGACCGCAGCCGCTTCGACGTCCTGAACATCGACGTCAACTGGACGTCCGAGTTCGCGGCCGCCGGCTGGATCCGTGCGCTGCCCCGCGACCGCTTCCCGCTGGACACCTTCCTGCCGCCGGTCGTCGACACGGCGACCTACGACGACGAGCTGTACGCCGTCCCGTACGTCACCAACGCCGGCCTGCTCCTGTACCGCAAGGACGTGCTCGCCGCCGAGGGCGTCCCGCCCCCGCGCACCTGGGCCGAGCTGGAACAGGACGCGCGGACCATCGCGCCGAAGTACGGCCTCGACGGCTACGCGGGCCAGTTCCTGCCGTACGAGGGGCTCACCGTCAACGCGGCCGAGGTCGTCTACTCGGCGGGCGGCACGATCCTCGGCGACGAGGGCGCCCGCGTCACGGTGAACTCCGCGGCGGCCCGCGAGGGCATCGGCTTCCTCGCCCGCGGCGTCAGCGAGGGCTGGATACCGAGAGAGGCGCTGACGTACAAGGAGGAGGAGTCCAAGCAGGCGTTCCAGGACGGCCGGCTGCTCTTCCTGCGCAACTGGCCCTACGCCTACGTCGTCGCGTCCGCCGAGGGCTCCCCGGTCGCCGGGAAGGTCGGCGCCGTACCGCTGCCCGGGCCGGACGGTCCCGGCACCAGCGTGCTCGGCGGCTCCAACCTCGCCGTCACCGCGCACACCCGGCACCCCGACTCCGCCGCGCGTCTGATCGCGTATCTCACCAGCGAGCCCGTCCAGCGCCAGGTCCTCACGCGCGGCGCGCTGCCGCCCGTACGGGCCGCGCTGTACGAGGATCCCGAGCTGGTCCGGCGGTTCCCGTATCTGCCGACCCTGCGCGAGAGCGTGCTCGCCGCCGCGCCGCGCCCCAAGAGCCCGCGCTACGACCAGGTGAGCCTGGTCGTGCAGGCGGTCGTGCACGACGCGATGACCGGGCGGCAGACGCCCGAGGCCGCCGTGCGGCGACTGGCGCGGGAGCTCGCCGCGATCTCCGGCCGTTAAGCCGCCTCTAGTTACATGTTAGGTAACGCCGACGTCTCATCTCGCACCTTCTTGCCCCAATATATGCGCGTTTTCCGGGGCAACTGCTCAGTAGCTTCTGTTCCGTTCATTGACACCCTCCGGAAACGCCTACCTAACATGCATGCATGTTGAGTAAGCACCACTGGTGGCGCGACGCCGTGATCTACCAGGTGTACGTCCGCAGCTTCCTGGACAGCACCGGTGACGGCGTCGGCGATCTCGCCGGGGTCCGCGCCGGGCTGCCGTACCTGAGGAAGCTCGGTGTGGACGGGATCTGGCTGAGCCCCTTCTACCCCTCGCCGCAGCACGACCACGGCTACGACGTGGCCGGATACTGCGACGTCGACCCGCTCTTCGGCGACCTCGCCGAGTTCGACCTGCTGATGACGGCCGCCCGGCGGCTCGGCATCAAGGTGCTCCTGGACATCGTCCCCAACCACTGCTCCAGCGAGCACCCGTGGTTCGGCGAGGCCCTCGCCGCCGCCCCCGGCAGCCCGGCCCGCGCCCGCTTCCACTTCGCCGACGGCCGGGGACCCGACGGCGCCGAGCCGCCCAACAACTGGTACTCCATGTTCGGCGGCCCGGCCTGGACCCGGGTGACCGAGCCGGACGGCCGGCCCGGCCAGTGGTACCTGCACATGTTCGCGCCCGAGCAGCCCGACTGGAACTGGCGCAACCCCGAGATACCCGCCGAGTTCGACAAGGTCCTGCGCTTCTGGCTCGACCGGGGCATCGACGGCTTCCGCATCGACGTCGCCGCCGGCCTCTTCAAGCACCCGGACCTGCCCGACTCCGACGACCCCGAGGCGGACGCCCGCACCCGCGACTCGGTCAACCCGCTCGCCTGGAACCAGCCCGAGGTGCACGACGTATGGCGGCACTGGCGGTCGGTGTGCGAGGAGTACACGGCCCGGGACGGCCGTGAGCGGCTGCTCGTCGGCGAGGTGTCCGTCCCGACCGCACGGGAACACGCGCGATACGTCCGCCCCGACGAACTCCACCAGGCCTTCTTCTTCGACCTGCTCAGCGCCCCCTGGAACGCCGACGCCTTCCGCAAGGTCATCTCCGAGGCCATGCAGGACATAGCCGGAACCGGCTCCACGGTCACCTGGGTCCTCAACAACCACGACCAGGTCCGCACCGTCACCCGCTACGGCGAACCCGCGACGGAGGGCAGCGGTCTCGGCGCCGCCCGCGCCCGCGCCGCCGCCCTGCTGATGCTGGCGCTGCCCGGAGCCGCGTACATCTACCAGGGCGAGGAGCTCGGGCTGCCCGAGGTCGTCGATCTGCCCGACGACGTGCTCACCGACCCGATCTTCCGCCGCACCGGCAGCCGGGCCCGCATCCGCGACGGCTGCCGGGTGCCGCTGCCGTGGTCCGGGCACGCCTCGCCGTTCGGCTTCACCTCCGGTGCCGAGGGCGCCAGACCGTGGCTGCCGCAGCCGCCGTACTTCGCCGAATACGCCACCGACCGCGCCCTCGCCGACACCCGCTCCTTCTGGCACCTGTACCGCGACGGTCTCCAACTGCGCGCCCAGCTGCCCCAGTTGGGCGAGGGAACCCTGCGCTGGCTGGACACCCCGCCCGGCGTCCTCGCCTTCGTGCGCGGCGACGGCCTGGTCTGCGCCGTCAACTTCACCACGGCGCCCACGCCCGCACCGGTCGGCGGCACCCCGCTGCTGTCCAGCGGCCCTTGCCCGTCCGGGGTCCTGCCCGGCTCGACGGCGGCCTGGTGGCTCGCCGACCTCTGATCCCCCCGCTCGACGGTCCACCCCCCGTTCGACCGTCCATTCCCCATCCCCGAAGGGACATCAACGATGATGCGACGACGTACGACCCTGCTCACCGGCTGCACCGCCCTCGCCCTCGCGTTCGGCGCCACCGCCTGCGGAGGCGACGAGCCGGTCTCGGCCGGCGGCGGCGACAAGGCGCTGGGCGGTCAGACGGTCACCGTCGCCGGAGTCTGGTCCGGCAGCGAGCAGAAGAACTTCCAGAAGGTGCTGGACGCGTTCAGCGAGAAGACCGGCGCCAAGACGCAGTTCGTGTCCACCGGCGACAACGTCTCCACCGTCGTCGGCAGCAAGATCGAGGGCGGCAACGCGCCCGACGTCGTGATGGTCCCGCAGGTCGGCGTCCTCCAGCAGTTCGCCGCGAAGGGCTGGCTCAAGCCGCTGTCGGCGACCGCCCAGAAATCGGTCGACGCCAACTACGCCCCGGTGTGGAAGACGTACGGCAGTGTCGGCGGCACCCTCTACGGCCTGTACTTCAAGGCCGCCCACAAGTCGACCGTCTGGTTCAGCCCGCAGGCCCTCACCCAGGCCGGCGTCACGCCCCCCAAGACCTACGACGACCTGCTCAAGGCCGGGCACACCGTCTCCGACTCCGGGCTCGCCGCCTTCGCGGTGGCCGGACAGGACGGCTGGACCCTCACCGACTGGTTCGAGAACATCTACCTCTCCCAGGCCGGCCCCGAGAAGTACGACGCCCTCGCCGCGCACAAGCTCAAGTGGACCGACGCCTCCGTGGTCCAGGCGCTCACCACGCTCGGGCAGCTCTTCAAGGACAAGCAGCTCATCGCCGGCGGCCAGAACGGTGCCCTGAACACCGACTTCCCCGGCTCGGTGGAGAAGGTGTTCGGACCCAAGCCCGAGGCAGGCATGGTCTACGAGGGCGACTTCGTCGCCGGTGTCGCCAAGGACCAGTTCGGCAAGGCGATCGGTGAGGACGCGGACTTCTTCCCCTTCCCTGCGGTCGGCACGGGCGAGGCCCCCGTCGTCAGCGGCGGTGACGCCGCCGTCGTCCTGAAGGACGGCAAGAACTCCGAGGCCGGCATGAAGCTCCTGGAGTACCTGGCCACCCCCGAGGCCGCCGCCGTCTGGGCGAAGGCGGGCGGCTTCCTGTCGCCCAACAAGAAGCTGAACCCCGCCTCGTACGGCGACGCCGTCACCCGGACCACCGCCAAGTCCCTGATCGCGGCCGGCGACTCGGTCCGCTTCGACATGTCCGACCAGGCCCCGGCGGCCTTCGGCGGCACCAAGGGGACCGGCGAGTGGAAGATCCTCCAGGACTTCCTGCGCGACCCCTCCGACCCGAAGGGAACCGCGGCGAAGCTGGAGACCGCGGCGGCCAAGGCGTACGGGAACTGATCCACGATGACCGCCACGACCCTCGTCACCGAGAAGGAGGCGGGCCACCCGCCGCCGCGTACCTCCCCCGCCGCCCGCGCGCGGCGCACGCGGCGGCGGGGGCGGATCGTCGCCCTCCTCTTCGTCTTCCCCGCCCTGCTGCTGCTCGGCGCGCTCGTCGTCTACCCGGTGCTGTTCTCCGTCGGCCGCAGCTTCTTCGACGCCTCCGGCACCCGCTTCGTCGGCGGCGACAACTACACCGAGATGTTCGAGGACCCGGCCACGCTGAAGGCCATCCGCAACACCACGATCTGGGTGGTCGTCGCCCCGGCCCTGCTGACCGGCCTCGGCCTGATCCTCGCCGTCCTGGTGGAGAAGGTCCGCTGGGCCACCGCCTTCAAGCTGCTGCTCTTCATGCCGATGGCCGTCTCCTTCCTCGCCGCCGGCATCATCTTCCGGCTCGCCTACGACGAGGACCCGGACAAGGGCGTGCTGAACGCCGCGGTGGTCTCCGTCCACGACGCCTTCACGGGCACGTCGACGTATCCGACGGCACGGGCACGCGACGGGCAGGGACTCGCGCCGGGCCGCGACGGCTCGTACGCCACGACCGCCGGCGTGTCGCCCGGGTCCACGACGGCGCTCGGCCTGGTCGGGGTGCTCCCCGAGGACCTGCCCGAGGGCGCCGCACCCGCCGCCGGGGCAGCCGCCCGCAAGGCCGCCGCGGACGAACTGCGCGGCGTCGTCTACCTCGACTTCACACCCGGCGGCGGAGGCCGACAGGGCCGGGTCGACGCACGCGAGAGCGGGCTCCCGCGGATCAGGGTCGAGGCGGTCCGCGACGGGAGGACGGTCGCGAGCACCACCACCGCGTCCGACGGCTCCTTCCGCTTCTCCGGGCTGGACGCGGGCACGTACACGCTGAGGCTGCCCGCCGCCAACTTCGCGCCGCCGTACGACGGGGTCTCGTGGCTCGGCCCGACGCTCGTCACCCCGGCGATCATCGGCGCCTACCTGTGGATCTGGACCGGCTTCGCGATGGTCCTGATCGGCGCGGGCCTGTCCACGCTGCCCCGGGACGCCCTCGAAGCGGCCCGCATGGACGGGGCGAACGAGTGGCAGATCTTCCGCCGGATCACGGTGCCGCTGCTGGCCCCGGTCCTGACGGTCGTCTTCGTCACCCTCGTCATCAACGTGATGAAGGTCTTCGACCTCGTCTACATCATCGCGCCGGGGCCGGTGCAGGAGGACGCCACCGTGCTCGCGACACAGATGTGGCTGGTGTCCTTCGGCGGGGGCAACAACCAGGGCCTCGGCAGCGCCCTCGGGGTGCTGCTCCTGCTGCTGGTGATCCCCGCGATGGTCTTCAACGTCCGCCGCTTCCGAAGGAGTCAGCGATGAACGCCGTCCGGCGGTATCTGGCCAGCGGTCTCGTCCAGGCCTTCCTCGTGGTGATCGGCCTGGTCTGGCTGACGCCGCTCGCGGGACTGTTCGTCTCCTCGCTGCGGTCGGCCCAGGACACGGCGAAGGGCGGCTGGTGGACGGCCCTGTCCAGCCCCGGGCAACTGTCCTTCGACAACTACTCGGCGCTGCTGAAGAACGCCGGGATGACCCAGGCCTTCTGGAACACCGTGCTGATCTCCGTGCCGGCCACGACCCTGGTCGTCGTCATCGCGGCGCTCGCCGGATACGCCTTCGCCTGGCTGGACTTCCCGCTGCGCGAACCGCTCTTCCTGCTGGTGGTCGCCCTGCTGGTGGTCCCGGTGCAGATCGGACTGCTGCCGGTCGCCAAACTCTTCGGCGAACTCGGCCTGTTCGGCACGATCCCGGGCGTGGTCCTCTTCCATGTCGCCTACGGACTGCCGTTCGCGGTGTTCCTGCTGCGCAACTACTTCGCCGAGATGCCGAAGGAGATGCTGGAGGCGGCCCGGATGGACGGCGGCAGCGAATGGCGCATCTTCACCCGGCTGGTCCTGCCGGTGGGGCGCCCGGCGATCGCGTCGCTGGCGATCTTCCAGTTCCTGTGGGTGTGGAACGACATGCTGGTGGCGCTGCTCTTCGCGGACAGCTCGTCGCAGCCGCTGACCGTGGAACTCCAGTCCCAGATACGGCAGTTCGGCAGCAACATCGATGTGCTGGCGCCGGGGGCGTTCCTGTCACTGATCGTGCCGGTGGCCGTGTTCTTCGCCTTCCAGCGGCACTTCGTGCAGGGCGTCATGGCCGGGTCGGTCAAGTAGGCCGCGATGACGCCCGGTTCGGTCGAACAGGCGGCGGTGGGGGCGGCGGCACGGGGCGCCGCCCCCACCGCTCACGGCGACGCCGGCGGATACAGCGAGCGCGGCAGCCGGGAGGCCGCCGCCGTGTCCAGCAGCCACAGGGTGCGGGCCCGGCCGCGGGCCCCCGCCGCCGGGGCCTGGATCTCACCCGCGCCGGACAGGGCGATCGCCGCGGCCTGCGCCTTGTCCTCGCCGGCCGCGAGCAGCCACACCTCGCGGGCCGCGCGGATCGCGGGCAGCGTGAGCGTCACCCGGGTCGGCGGCGGCTTGGGCGCGCCGCGCACCCCGACCACCGTGCGGTCCGTCTCCCGTACGGCCGGGTGCTCGGGGAAGAGCGAGGCCACATGGGTGTCGGGGCCGACGCCCAGCATCAGGACGTCGAAGGTGGGCACGGCGCCGTGGTTCTCCGGGCCGGCCGCACGGGCCAGCTCGTCGGCGTAGGCGGCGGCCGCCGCCTCCACGTCCGCGCCGTGGGGACCGTCCGACGCGGGCATGGCGTGCACGCGCTTCGGGTCCAGCGGCACGGCGTCCAGCAGTGCCTCGCGGGCCTGCGTGACATTGCGCTCGGGGTCGCCCTCGGGCAGGAAGCGCTCGTCGCCCCACCAGAGGTCGAGCCGGCCCCAGTCGATCGCGTCCCGGGCCGGTTCGGCGGCCAGGGCGGCCAGCAGGCCGTTGCCGTTGCGGCCGCCGGTGAGGACCACGGACGCCTGCCCCCGGGAGGCCTGCGCGTCCACGATCTTCGTGATCAGGCGGGCCGCGGCGGCCTGCGCCATCAGTTCCTTGTCGCGGTGCACGACGAGCTGGGGTGCGCTCATGTCGCCGCCGCCTTCTTCACCGGTTCCGGCTTCTTCACCGGTTCCGGCGCCGCCTCCTGGCCCGCGGGAGCTTCAGCGGCCTCCTCGGCCGGAGCCTCGGCGTCTCCTTTGGCAACCGGCTCACCGGCCTCGGGGGCGGCCGTCGGCTCATCGGCCACGGTGACGGTCACCACCGTCTCCTCCGCCTCCGTGTTCAGCCGCTCCACCCCGAACCGCAGCGCCGAGGCGTAGGTGTCGTCGGGGTCGAGACGCCGCAGCTCCTCCGCGATCAGCTCGGCCGTGTCGCGGCGCTTGAGCGCCACCGCGCGGTCCGGCTGACCCTGGATCGACAGCGTCGCCAGCGAGCCGTCGGCCCGGTCGAGGACGATGGGGCCGCAGTCGGTCGCCATGCGCACCGCCGTCAGCCCCGGCCCGCCGGAGGGCGAGCGCCGCACCGGTACGGCCAGCCGATCCGCGAGCCACATGGCCAGCAGCTCACAGCTCGGGTTGAACTCCTCGCCCTCCACCTCGACCGACTCCACCGTGCAGGTGACCTGGTCGAGGGCGGCGGCCAGCATCGAGCGCCACGGGGTGATCCGGGTCCAGGACAGGTCGGTGTCGCCCGGGGTGTAGGTCTCGGCGCGCGCGCCCAGCTCCCGCACCGGCTGCTCGGCCGCGTAGGTGTCGGTGACCCGGCGCTGCGCCAGGGCGCCCAGCGGGTCGTTCGCCGGGTCGAGGGGCGCGTTCACCGGCCACCAGACGACGACGGGGGCGTCCGGCAGCAGCAGCGGGAGGACCACCGACTGGGCGTGGTCCACGATCTCGCCGTACAGCCGCAGCACCACCGTCTCGCCGGTGCCCGCGTCCGCGCCCACCCGCACCTCGGCGTCGAGGCGGGACGAGGTGCGGTCGCGGGGACTGCGCGAGACGCGCTTGATGACCACCAGCGTGCGCGAGGGGTGCTCGCGCGACGCGTCGTTGGCGGCCTTCAGCGCGTCGTAGGCGTTCTCCTCGTCCGTGACGATGACCAGGGTGAGCACCATGCCGACGGCCGGCGTGCCGATGGCCCGGCGGCCCTGCACCAACGCCTTGTTGATCTTGCTGGCGGTGGTGTCCGTGAGGTCTATCTTCATGGCCGGCGCCAGCTCCGTCCGTCTCGCTCCAGCATCTCGTCGGCCTCGACCGGCCCCCATGTACCCGACGGGTACTGGGCGGGCCTGCCGTTCGCGTCCCAGTACTGCTCGATCGGGTCGAGGATCTTCCAGGACAGCTCGACCTCCTCGGTGCGCGGGAAGAGGTTCGAATCGCCGAGCAGCACGTCCAGGATCAGCCGCTCGTACGCCTCCGGGCTGGACTCGGTGAAGGACTCGCCGTAGGCGAAGTCCATCGACACGTCCCGGATCTCCATCGACGTGCCCGGCACCTTGGAGCCGAAGCGGACCGTCACGCCCTCGTCCGGCTGGACGCGGATGACGATCGCGTTGGAGCCCAGCTCCTCGGTGGCCGTCGTGTCGAAGGGGGAGTGCGGGGCGCGCTGGAAGACGACCGCGATCTCGGTGACCCGGCGGCCCAGCCGCTTGCCGGTGCGCAGATAGAAGGGGACGCCCGCCCAGCGGCGGTTGTCCACCTGGAGCTTGATGGCCGCGTAGGTGTCCGTCTTGGACTGCGGGTCGATGCCGTCCTCTTCGAGATAGCCGACGGCCTTCTCGCCGCCCTGCCATCCCGCCGCGTACTGTCCGCGCACGGTGTCCCGGCCCAGGTCCCGCGGCAGCCGGACCGCGCCGAGCACCTTGGTCTTCTCGGCCGCGAGGGCGTCCGCGTCGAAGGAGGCGGGCTCCTCCATCGCGGTCAGCGCCATCAGCTGCAGGAGGTGGTTCTGGATGACGTCACGGGCCGAGCCGATGCCGTCGTAGTAGCCCGCCCGGCCGCCGATGCCGATGTCCTCGGCCATCGTGATCTGCACATGGTCCACGAAGGACCGGTTCCAGATCGGCTCGAACATCGTGTTGGCGAAGCGCAGCGCCAGGATGTTCTGGACGGTCTCCTTTCCCAGGTAGTGGTCGATGCGGAAGACCTGCTCGGGGGAGAAGACCTCGTGCACGACCGCGTTGAGCTCCTCGGCCGACTTCAGGTCGTGGCCGAACGGCTTCTCGATGACCGCGCGCCGCCAGGAGCCCTGCTTCTGATCGGCCAGGCCGTGCTTCTTCAGCTGCTGGATGACCACCGGGAAGGAACGCGGCGGCACCGAGAGATAGAAGGCGAAGTTGCCGCCCGTGCCCTGCGCCTTGTCGAGCTCCTCGATCGTGGCCCGCAGTCGCTCGAAGGCATCGTCGTCGTCGAAGGTGCCCTGCACGAACCGCATGCCCTGGATGAGCTGCTGCCAGACCTCCTCGCGGAACGGGGTGCGGGCGTGCGCCTTGACGGCGTCGTGCACCTCGGCGGCGAAGTCCTCGTGCTCCCACTCCCGGCGGGCGAAGCCCACCAGTGAGAAGCCCGGCGGCAGCAACCCGCGGTTGGCGAGGTCGTACACGGCGGGCATCAGCTTTTTGCGTGACAAATCACCCGTGACGCCGAAAATGACCAGGCCCGACGGCCCCGCGATACGCGGGAGCCGTCGGTCTGCGGGGTCACGCAGCGGATTGCTGCTCGAAAGCAGCGGATGGCTGCTTGACAAAGTTTCAGCCCTCCGAGGGGGCGAGGCGCTCCAGCTCCGCCTCGGTCGACTTCAGCAGGTCGTTCCAGGACGCCTCGAACTTCTCGACGCCCTCGTCCTCCAGCAGCTGGACCACGTCCTTGTACGAGATCCCGAGCTTCTCGACGGCGTCGAGGTCGGCGCGGGCCTGCGCGTAGCCGCCGGTGATGGTGTCGCCGGTGATCGAGCCGTGCTCCTCGGTGGCCACCAGGGTCGCCTCCGGCATGGTGTTCACCGTGTTCGGCGCCACCAGGTCGTCGACGTAGAGGGTCGGCTTGTAGGCCGGGTCCTTCACACCCGTGGAGGCCCACAGCGGACGCTGCTTGTTCGCGCCCGCGCTCTCCAGCGCGCTCCAGCGATCCGAGGAGAAGACCTCCTCGTACGCCTGGTAGGCGAGCCGCGCGTTGGCGACGGCGGCCTTGCCGCGCAGCGCCTTGGCCTCGTCGGTGCCCAGCGCGTCGATCCGCTTGTCGATCTCGGTGTCCACACGGGACACGAAGAAGGACGCGACCGAGTGGATCAGGGACAGGTCCAGGCCCTTGGCCTTCGCCTTCTCCAGACCCGAGAGGTAGGCGTCCATGACCTCGCGGTAGCGCTCCAGCGAGAAGATCAGCGTGACGTTGACGCTGATGCCGTTGCCGATGACCTCGGTGATCGCCGGCAGACCCGCCTTGGTGGCCGGGATCTTGATCAGCGTGTTGGGACGGTCGACCAGCCAAGCCAGCTGCTTGGCCTCGGCGACGGTCGCCTTGGTGTTGTGCGCCAGGCGCGGGTCGACCTCGATCGAGACCCGGCCGTCCTGGCCGCCGGTGGCGTCGAAGACCGGGCGCAGGATGTCGGCGGCGTCCCGGACGTCCGCCGTCGTGATCATGCGGACGGCCTCTTCGACGGTGACCTTGCGGGCGGCGAGGTCTTCGAGCTGCTGCTCGTAGCCGTCGCCGGACGAGATCGCCTTCTGGAAGATCGTCGGGTTGGTGGTGACGCCCACGACGTGCTGCTGGTCGATCAGCTCGGCGAGATTGCCGGAGGTGATCCGCTTGCGCGACAGGTCGTCCAGCCAGATCGCGACGCCTTCCTCGGAGAGGCGCTTGAGTGCGTCTGTCATGGAATTACATCTCCTACGTGTCGTATATGGGCGTCAGCGCTGGGCGGCGGCGATGGATTCCCGGGCCTGGGCGGCCACGTTCTCGGCAGTGAAGCCGTACTCCTGGAAGAGGACCTTGCCGTCGGCCGAAGCGCCGAAGTGCTCCAGGGAAACGATGCGTCCGGCGTCACCGACGTACTTGTGCCACGTGAGACCGATACCGGCCTCGACCGCGACGCGCGCCTTCACCGACGGCGGGAGCACGGACTCCCGGTACCCCTGGTCCTGCTCCTCGAACCACTCCACGGACGGCATGGACACGACGCGCGTGGGCACGCCGTCGGCCTCCAGCTGCTCGCGCGCCTCGACGGCGACGTGCACCTCGGAACCGGTGGCGATGAGGATGACCTCGGGCGAACCGTTGGAGGCCTCGAACAGGACGTAGCCGCCCTTCGCCGCGTCCTCGTTCGGCTCGTACACCGGCACGCCCTGGCGGGTCAGCGCCAGACCGTGCGGGGCGCCCTTGCCGAAGACCTTCGTGTAACGCCTGAGGATCTCGCGCCAGGCGATCGCGGTCTCGTTGGCGTCCGCCGGGCGGACCACGTTCAGGCCCGGGATCGCGCGCAGCGAGGCCAGGTGCTCGACCGGCTGGTGCGTCGGGCCGTCCTCGCCGAGGCCGATGGAGTCGTGCGTCCACACGTACGTCACCGGCAGGTGCATGAGGGCCGACAGACGCACCGCGTTGCGCATGTAGTCGGAGAACACCAGGAAGGTGCCGCCGTAGATACGGGTGTTGCCGTGCAGCGCGATGCCGTTCATCTCCGCGGCCATGGAGTGCTCGCGGATGCCGAAGTGGATCGTGCGGCCGTACGGGTTCGCCTCCGGCAGCGGGTTGTCCGCGGGGAGGAACGACGACGTCTTGTCGATCGTCGTGTTGTTGGAGCCGGCCAGGTCGGCCGAGCCGCCCCACAGCTCGGGGATCACCGCGCCGAGCGCCTGGAGCACCTTGCCGGACGCGGCGCGCGTCGCGACACCCTTGCCGGGCTCGAAGACCGGGAGCTTCTCCTCCCAGCCGGCCGGCAGCTCACCGGCGCTGATCCGGTCGAACTCGGCCGCGCGCTCGGGGTTGTTGTCGCGCCACAGCTGGAACTGCTTCTCCCACTCAGCCTTGGCCTCGGCGCCGCGCTCCAGGGCCTTGCGGGTGTGGGTGATGACCTCCTCGGAGACCTCGAAGGTCTGCTCGGGGTCGAAGCCCAGGACGCGCTTGGTGGCCGCGACCTCGTCGTCGCCGAGCGCCGAGCCGTGCGCGGCCTCGGTGTTCTGCGCGTTCGGGGCGGGCCAGGCGATGATCGAGCGCATCGCGATGAAGGACGGCTTGTCGGTGACCGTCTTGGCCTTCTGGATCGCCTCGTAGAGGGCGGCCGGGTCGAGGTCGCCGTTGGCCTGCGGCTCGACGCGCTGCACATGCCAGCCGTACGCCTCGTAGCGCTTGACGGTGTCCTCGGAGACGGCCGTCTCGGTGTCGCCCTCGATCGAGATGTGGTTGTCGTCCCACAGCAGGACCAGGTTGCCGAGCTGCTGGTGGCCCGCGAGGGAGGACGCCTCGGCGGAGATGCCCTCCTGGAGGCAGCCGTCGCCGGCGATGACGTAGATGAAGTGGTCGAAGGGCGACTCGCCGGCCGGGGCCTCCGGGTCGAACAGACCGCGCTCGTAGCGGGCGGCCATCGCCATGCCGACGGCGTTGGCGACACCCTGGCCCAGCGGACCGGTCGTCGTCTCCACGCCCACGGTGTGGCCGTACTCCGGGTGGCCCGGGGTCTTCGAACCCCAGGTGCGGAAGGACTTCAGGTCGTCCAGCTCCAGGCCGAAGCCGGCCAGGTACAGCTGGGTGTAGAGGGTCAGGGACGAGTGGCCCGCGGACAGCACGAAACGGTCACGCGCGACCCAGTCGGCGTCCGCCGGGTCGTGCCGCATCACCTTCTGGAAGAGGGTGTACGCGGCGGGCGCCAGGCTCATCGCCGTACCCGGATGGCCGTTGCCAACCTTCTGTACGGCATCGGCGGCCAGGACGCGGGCGGTGTCCACGGCCCGCTGGTCCACTTCGGTCCACTCGAGGTCTGTGGTGGTCGGCTTGGTGCTCACCCTGAGTCAGGGCTCCTCTCCACATGTCGAATACCGGCTGTTCCGGGCGCGCGCCCACCGGCTGCCGGTGCACTGGATGCCCACCGGCCGCTGTCGAGCCTACCCCCGTGGGGACGTGCATTTTTTCGAGTCATTCCAGACTGCCGGGACTCCTCGCGATCCGCCTCCCGACTGGCCGAAGAGGCGTTCGGCAACTGAATACGGAGGCGCTCATCTGACCGCTCAATCGGGTCTCGACACGCACGTCGGAGCAGGTCGACCAACACGACCCCACCCCCGCGAATGTCCGGGTCTGGGCAACGTCTACAGTGGCGTGGTACGCGCGAGCCTTTACCGGGACCTCACACGGGGAGGCTTGCTGGGATGTCTCTGTCAGGGGTGTGCGTGACGGCCGTTGAATCCCGTCCAGCGGGGATGATCGGGACGAGCCAGAGCCCGAGCCGGCGGCCGATCGGGGCCCGGGTCAAGGCGTTCGTGGCGCTGACCAAGCCGCGGATCATCGAGCTGCTGCTGATCACCACCGTTCCGGTGATGTTCCTGGCGGAGCAGGGCGTGCCCGACCTCGGTCTGGTGCTGCTCACCTGCGTCGGCGGCTACCTCTCCGCGGGCGGCGCCAACGCCCTCAACATGTACATCGACCGCGACATCGACGCCCTGATGGACCGCACCTCGCAGCGGCCCCTGGTCACCGGCATGGTCAGCCCGCGCGAGTGCCTGGCCTTCGGCATCGCCCTCGCCGTGGTCTCCACGCTGCTGTTCGGCCTCACCGTCAACTGGCTGTCCGCCTGGCTGTCGCTCGCCGCGCTCCTCTTCTACGTCGTCGTCTACACGATGATCCTCAAGCGCCGGACCGCGCAGAACATCGTCTGGGGCGGCATCGCCGGCTGCATGCCGGTGCTCATCGGCTGGACCGCCGTCACCGACTCCCTCGCCTGGGCCCCGGTCATCCTCTTCATGGTGATCTTCTTCTGGACGCCGCCGCACTACTGGCCGCTGTCCATGAAGGTGAAGGAGGACTACGCGCGCGTGGGCGTACCGATGCTCCCCGTCGTCGCCTCCAACAAGGTCGTCGCCCGGCAGATCGTCGTCTACAGCTGGGTGATGGTCGGGGTGTCGCTGCTGCTGACGCCGCTCGGCTACACGGGCTGGTTCTACACGGCGGTGGCGCTCGCCGCCGGCGGCTGGTGGCTGTGGGAGGCGCACGCCCTGCAGAACCGCGCCAAGGCGGAGGTGACGGGCGCGAAGCTGAAGGAGATGCGCCTGTTCCACTGGTCCATCACCTATGTCTCGCTGCTCTTCGTCGCGGTGGCGGTCGACCCCTTCCTGCGCTGACACCCGCCCCGACGCGGCGCTGACACGCAGGTCACAGCGCCCTGCTCTCGCCAGTCGATCTACTCGTGAGTAGCATCCTGCTCATGGCAGACACGCAGCAGGCAGACACGCAGCAGACCGAGGCGAAGGCCGACGCGAAGGCCGCCCGCGACGTGGCCCGCCTCGCCAAGAGGATCGGCGCCTTCTCCAAGGCGCACGGCGGGGCCGAGGCCCAGATCGCGTACATCGGGGAGCGCGGCGCCCGCGTCGTCCTGGTGGGCGAGGACGGCGGCTGGGGCGACCTGGTGGCGCCCTCCTACGAGATCGCCGAGCAGGCCGTCGAGAAGTCCGGGCTCACCCGCCACGAGGCGTTCGACGGCGAGTTCGCCGCCAAGGTGACGACCGGGTCGTACGAGTGGAAGCGCATGGCGGGCATTCAGGTGGGCGGCTGAACCGCCGGCCCCCAACACCTCCTCCCGGGTTCACCCGTTAGGACGGGTAGCGCCGTCCAACCGGACGGGTAGCACCGTCTGCACGGGGAGCCCGGATGATCGAAACGCCGTCCCTCGTGGACCAGTACTGCCATGGCATACTGCGCACCGAGCTGGGCCTCGGCACCTTCGAGGCCCAGCTGGCCCGCACCGAGGGCCCGCCCGCGCCCGGCACCACCCTCTTCGACACCCAGACCGGCTTCGCCGTACGCCGCTGGTGTCCCCCCTTACTCGGCCTGGAGCCGCACTGCCCGCCCGCCCGCTATCTGGCCCGGCGTCGTGAACTCGGCGTACTGGAAGCGGGCCGCAGGCTGCTGCGCGGATCCGGCATCACGACCTATCTCGTCGACACCGGCCTGCCCGGCGATCTGACCGGCCCCGCCGAGATGGCCACCGCCGCCGGCGCCCACGCCCGCGAGATCGTGCGGCTCGAACTCCTCGCCGAACAGGTCGCCGACACCTCCGGCACCGTCGAGTCCTTCCTCGCCAACCTCGCCGAGTCGGTGCACGGGGCCGCCGGGAACGCCGTCGCCTTCACCTCGGTCGCGGGCGTACGGCACGGTCTGGCGCTGGCACCCGAGCCGCCCGGGCCGGGCGAGGTGCGCGGCGCGGCGGGCCGCTGGCTGGCCGGACGCCGGGTGGGCGGCGAGCTGAGCGACCCGGTGCTGCTGCGGCATCTGCTGTGGATCGCCGTCGCCTCCGGGCTGCCGCTGCAACTGCACGCGGGGCTCGCGGAGCCCGGGGCGCGCATCGACCGCACCGATCCGGTGCTGCTGACGGACTTCGTCCGGGCGACCGCCGGCCTCGGGACCGATCTGGTCCTGCTGCACGGCTACCCCTACCACCGCAACGCCGCGCACCTCGCCGGGGTCTTCCCGCACGTGTACGCCGACTCCGGCGCCGCCCTGGTCCGCACCGGCGCCCGGGCGGCCACCGTCCTCGCCGAGATCCTGGAGCTGGCGCCCTTCGGCAAGATCCTCTTCTCCAGCGGCGCCGGAGGACTGCCCGAGCTGCACGTGGTGGGCGCCCGCCTGTTCCGCGAGGCGCTCGGCCGGGTGCTGGGCGGCTGGGTCGCCGAGGGCGCGTGGTCCCTGGGGGACGCCCAGCGGGTGGCCGGGATGGTGGCGGCGGGCAACGCGCGCCGGGTCTACGGGCTCGACTGACGCGAACGGGGCGGCCGAGCCCGGCGGGTCAGGCGTTGGTCAGCATCGGCTCGGCGGACGGTCCCGGCAGGTCCGCCGTCGGCCCGGGCCGCTCCCGCAGCGACAGCAGCACGCGCAGCACCCAGATCCACATCACGGCGGAGCCGAGCATATGGGCCGCGACCAGGGCCTCGGGGAGGTCCGTGAAGTACTGGGTGTAGCCGATGGCGCCCTGGGCCAGCAGGACGAGGAACAGCTCCCGGGTCCGGTCCAGCGGTCCCTTGGGGGCGTCCACCGCCTTCAGCACGAACCACAGGGCGAAGGTCAGCGTCACCACGATCCACGCCAGCACCGCGTGCAGCTTGGCCACCGTCTCCCAGTCCAGCGGCATCCGGTCGACCTCGCTGGAGTCGCCCGCGTGCGGGCCGGCGCCGGTGACGACCGTGCCGACCGCGATCAGCAGCGTCGACGCCGCGACCAGGAACCACACCAGCTGCTGCACCGCCTTGCCGACCAGCGGCCGGGGCGCCCCGTCGCCCTCCCGGGTCCGCTGCCACATCACCGCCGCCACGGCGATCAGCGCCGAGGAGAGCAGGAAGTGCGCGGCGACCGTGTACGGGTTGAGGCCGACCAGGACGACGACGCCGCCGAGCACCGCGTTGCTCATGACGACCCAGAACTGCGCCCAGCCCAGCCGGGTCAGGCTGCGCCGGTACGGTTTCTCGGATCGGGCGGCGATGATCGCCCAGCCGACGGCCGCGCACAGCACATACGTCAGCATGCGGTTGCCGAACTCGATGGCCCCGTGGAAGCCCATCGCGCTGGTCGCGGTGAGCGAGTCGTCGGTGCACTTGGGCCAGGTCGGGCAGCCGAGGCCCGAGCCGGTGAGGCGGACGGCGCCGCCGGTGACCACGATGACCACCGACATGACGAGTGCGGCGAGGGCCGCCCGCTGAACCGTCCGGGGGTGCGGGGTCCAGCGTTCGGCGATGAAGGCGAGCGGGTTGCGCACGGCGGCGGTGGCGTCGGCGCGGGTCAGCTTTGGCACGGGGTCCATCGTAGGGGGCCGCTTGTGCACGCTTTCACGAGGGTCGCGTGGTCCCGCTCACTCCCAGCGGAAGAACGTCCCGGCCGCCGCCAGCCCGACGACCGCCCACACCGCCAGGATTCCCAGGTCGCCCCACGGCATGGCGGCCCCGTGCTGGAGCACGTCCCGCAGACCGTCCGACAGGGCCGAGATCGGCAGCAGCCCGAGCACGTCCTGCGCGCCGGAGGGGAACTTGTCCATCGGGACGATGACGCCGCCGCCGACGAGGAGCAGCAGGAACACCAGGTTGGCGGCGCCCAGCGTCGCCTCCGCCCGGAGCGTGCCGGCCATCAGCAGGCCGAGGCCGGAGAAGGCGGCGGTGCCGAGGACCAGCAGGAGCAGGACGGCGAGGGGGTTGCCGTGCGGGGACCAGCCCAGGGCGAAGGCGATCACCGTGAGCAGGATCACCTGGAGGACCTCGGTGACCAGCACGGACGCCGTCTTCGCCGTCATCAGGCCCCAGCGGGGCAGCGGGGAGGAGGCGAGCCGCTTCAGCACGCCGTACCGCCGCTCGAAGCCGGTCGCGATGGCCTGGCCCGTGAACGCCGTCGACATCACCGCGAGTGCGAGGACGCCGGGGGTGAGGAAGTCGACGGCCTCGCCCTTGCCGGTGTCCACGATGTCGACGGAACTGAACAGGACCAGCAGCAGCGTCGGGATGACGACGGTGAGCAGCAGCTGCTCGCCGTTGCGCAGGAGCATCTTGGTCTCCAGCGCCGCCTGGGCCGCGATCATGCGCGGAAGCGGCGCCGCACCCGGCTTCGGGGCGTAGATGCCGGTGACGGTCACGAGCGCAGCTCCTTGCCGGTGAGTTCCAGGAAGACGTCTTCGAGGGTGTGGCGTTCCACCGAGATGCGGTCGGGCATCACGCCGTGCTGGGCGCACCAGGAGGTGACCGTGGCCAGCAGCTGGGGGTCGACCTTGCCCATGACCCGGTAGGAGCCCGGGGTCAGCTCGTCGGCCTGGGAGTCGGTGGGCAGCGCCTTGAGCAGGGAGCCGACGTCGAGGCCGGGGCGGCCGGTGAAGCGCAGGGTGTTCTCGGCGCCGCCGCGGCACAGCTGCTCGGGGGAGCCCTGGGCGATGACCCGGCCGGCGTCGATGATCGCGACGTCGTCGGCGAGCTGCTCGGCCTCGTCCATGTAGTGCGTGGTGAGGATGACGGAGACGCCGTCGGCGCGCAGGTCGCGGACCAGGTCCCAGGTGGCGCGGCGGGCCTGCGGGTCGAGTCCGGCGGTCGGCTCGTCGAGGAAGACCAGCTCGGGGCGGCCGACGACGGCCATGGCGAGGGCGAGGCGCTGCTGCTGGCCGCCGGAGAGGCGGCGGTAGGTGGTCCGGCCGCAGGAGTTGAGGCCGAGGCGCTCGATGAGGGCGTCGACATCCAGCGGGTGGGCGTGCAGCTTGGCCATGTGGCGCAGCATCTCGTCGGCCCGGGCGCCGGAGTAGACGCCGCCGGACTGGAGCATCACCCCGATCCGGGGGTGCAGCGCGCCGGCCTGCCGCACCGGGTCGAGTCCGAGGACGCGCACGGTGCCGGAGTCCGCTCTGCGGTATCCCTCGCAGGTCTCGATCGTGGTCGTCTTTCCGGCGCCGTTGGGGCCGAGGACGGCGGTCACGCCCGCCCGGGCCGTCAGGTCGAGGCCGTCCACCGCGGTTTTGGTGCCGTACCGCTTCACCAGGGCCTGGACCTGGACGACGGGATCGGTTCGCATGGCTCCAGAGTCTAGGGACGGAATCGGGGGCTCGGACCGGGGGGTGCGGGAACCGGTCGGAGGGCGGCGCCCTCGTTGGCTCGGGGGCGGTGCCATCGTGGCCGGACAGCGCCGGGTCCGGCCGATCGGAAGATCATTTCCCCAGGTCGGATTAGGTATGCCTAAGTGATGCAGGGCACCGTCCGGGGGTCCGGACGCGGCTTGCCCGCGTCTGAGGAATTACGCAACAATGGCGTTGTGAAAAACGTCGGCGAGGCCCCCGAGGAACTCGCGACCCGGGAGCGGGGCACCCGCAACCGCGTCGCGCGCTCCATCCTGGACCACGGGCCGTCGACCGTCGCCGAGCTGGCCGCCCGGCTGGGCCTGACCCAGGCCGCCGTCCGCCGCCACCTGGACGCACTGACCGCCGACGACGTCGTGGAGGCACGCGAGCAGCGGGTGTACGGCGCCCGGACCCGTGGCCGCCCCGCCAAGGTCTTCGCGCTCACCGACTGCGGCCGCGACGCCTTCGATCAGTCGTACGACAAGCTCGCCGCGGACGCCCTGCGCTGGATCGCCGAGCGCGAGGGCGGCCAGGAGGCCATCGCCGCCTTCGCCCGCGCCCGCATCGCCGCCCAGTCGGGCACGTACCGCAAGGCCATCGACGGCGTGGCCCCCGAGAAGCGCGCCGAAGCCCTGGCCAAGGCCCTGACCGCCGACGGGTACGCTGCTACGGCGCGGAGCGCCCCCGTGGGTGAGCAGCTGTGTCAGCACCACTGCCCGGTCGCCCATGTCGCCGAGCAGTTCCCGCAGCTGTGCGAGGCCGAGACGGAATTTTTCGCGGAGCTGCTCGGTACACATGTACAGCGGCTGGCGACGATCGCGCACGGTGACGGCGTGTGCACGACGTTCATCCCCAAGATTTCCCCCAATTCCACTGACGCATCTGCAAGCACGGCCGGGAGGAACCCCGCATGACTCTCCCCACGGAGACTGCCCACCCCGAACTCGAGGGTCTGGGCAAGTACGAATACGGCTGGGCCGACTCCGACGAGGCCGGTGCCTCTGCGAAGCGTGGCCTGAACGAGGACGTGGTCCGGGACATCTCGGCGAAGAAGTCCGAGCCGGAGTGGATGACCAAGCTCCGCCTCAAGGGCCTGCGCCTGTTCGAGAAGAAGCCCATGCCGAACTGGGGCTCGGACCTGTCGGGCATCGACTTCGACAACATCAAGTACTTCGTGCGCTCCACGGAGAAGCAGGCGGAGTCCTGGGAGGACCTGCCCGAGGACATCAAGAACACCTACGACAAGCTGGGCATCCCGGAGGCCGAGAAGCAGCGCCTGGTCGCCGGTGTCGCCGCGCAGTACGAGTCGGAGGTCGTCTACCACCAGATCCGCGAGGACCTGGAGGAGCAGGGCGTCATCTTCCTGGACACCGACACCGCGCTGAAGGAGCACCCGGAGCTCTTCAAGGAGTACTTCGGCACGGTCATCCCGGTCGGTGACAACAAGTTCGCCTCCCTGAACACCGCCGTGTGGTCGGGCGGCTCCTTCATCTACGTCCCGCCGGGCGTCCACGTGGAGATCCCGCTCCAGGCCTACTTCCGCATCAACACGGAGAACATGGGCCAGTTCGAGCGGACCCTGATCATCGTCGACGAGGGTGCCTACGTGCACTACGTCGAGGGCTGTACGGCCCCGATCTACAAGTCGGACTCGCTGCACTCCGCGGTCGTCGAGATCATCGTCAAGAAGAACGCCCGCTGCCGCTACACGACCATCCAGAACTGGTCGAACAACGTCTACAACCTGGTCACCAAGCGCGCCGTCGCCTACGAGGGCGCGACCATGGAGTGGATCGACGGCAACATCGGCTCCAAGGTGACGATGAAGTACCCGGCCGTCTACCTGATGGGCGAGCACGCCAAGGGCGAGACCCTCTCCATCGCCTTCGCGGGCGAGGGCCAGCACCAGGACGCCGGCTCCAAGATGGTCCACATGGCGCCGAACACGTCGTCCAACATCGTCTCGAAGTCCGTGGCGCGCGGTGGCGGCCGTACGTCCTACCGCGGTCTGGTCGAGATCGGCGAGGGCGCCCACGGCTCCAAGTCGAACGTGCTGTGCGACGCGCTGCTCGTCGACACCATCTCCCGCTCCGACACGTACCCCTACGTGGACGTCCGCGAGGACGACGTGTCCATGGGCCACGAGGCGACCGTCTCCAAGGTCTCCGAGGACCAGCTCTTCTACCTGATGAGCCGCGGTCTGACCGAGTTCGAGGCGATGGCGATGATCGTGCGCGGCTTCGTCGAGCCCATCGCCAAGGAGCTGCCCATGGAGTACGCCCTCGAGCTCAACCGGCTGATCGAGCTCCAGATGGAGGGTGCGGTCGGTTAACACCGGCCCGGTGGGCCGACACCGGCCCACGCCCCCGTCGTAAGTCTTACAAGCGTCAGGAAGAGAGCAAACCGACAGCCATGGCTGAGGCTCAGAACATCCCGGTGGGGTCCACCACCGCCGGCTCGATCGCGGTCGCCGCCGAGTCGACCGTCGCCACGCGCATGAGCGCGCCCCCGTCCTTCGACGTGGCGGACTTCCCGGTCCCGCACGGCCGCGAGGAGGAGTGGCGGTTCACCCCGCTGGAGCGCCTGCGCGGGCTGCACGACGGCACCGCCGTCGCCACCGGCGAGGGCCTGAAGGTCGACGTCCAGGCCCCCGAGGGCGTCACCGTCGAGACCGTCGGCCGGGACGACGCGCGCCTCGGCAAGGCGGGCACCCCGGTGGACCGCGTCGCCGCCCAGGCGTACTCCGCGTTCGAGAAGGCCGGTGTCATCACCGTCCCCAAGGAGACGGTCCTCACCGAGCCCATCCGGATCGCCGTGCACGGCGAGGGCGGCACCGCCTTCGCCCACCAGGTGATCGAGCTGGGCGCCTTCGCCGAGGCCGTCGTCGTCATCGACCACACCGGTGACGCCGTCCTCGCCGCCAACGTCGACTACCTCCTGGGCGACGGCGCCAAGCTGACCGTCGTCTCCGTCCAGGACTGGGACGACAAGGCCGTGCACGTGGCGCAGCACAACGCGCTCCTCGGCCGCGACGCCTCCTTCAAGTCCGTGGTCGTCACCTTCGGCGGCGACGTCGTACGCCTGCACCCGCGCGTCACCTACGCGGGCACCGGCGGCGAGGCCGAGCTGTTCGGTCTGTACTTCACCGACGCCGGTCAGCACCAGGAGCACCGCCTCCTCGTCGACCACAACGCCCCGCACTGCAAGTCCAACGTCGTCTACAAGGGCGCGCTCCAGGGCGACGACGCGCACGCCGTGTGGATCGGCGACGTGCTGATCGAGGCCAAGGCCGAGGGCACCGACACCTACGAGATGAACCGCAACCTGGTCCTCACGGACGGCGCGCGCGTCGACTCGGTGCCGAACCTGGAGATCGAGACCGGCGAGATCGTCGGTGCCGGCCACGCCTCCGCCACCGGCCGCTTCGACGACGAGCAGCTCTTCTACCTGATGGCCCGCGGCATCCCGCAGCACGAGGCCCGCCGCCTCGTCGTCCGCGGCTTCTTCGCCGAGCTGGTCCAGCAGATCGGCGTCGACGACATCGAGGAGCGCCTCCTCGCCAAGATCGAAGAGGAGCTGGAGGCGTCGGTCGCATGACAGCCTTCGTCCGCGCGTGCGCGCTGAGCGAGCTGGAGGAGGACACCCCGAAGCGGGTGGAACTCGACGGCACGCCGGTGTCCATCGTGCACACCGAGGGCGAGGTGTTCGCGATCCACGACATCTGCTCCCACGCGAACGTCTCGCTCTCCGAGGGCGAGGTGGAGGACTGCCAGATCGAGTGCTGGCTGCACGGCTCCAGCTTCGACCTCCGCACCGGCAAGCCGTCCGGCCTTCCCGCGACGCGCCCCGTCCCCGTATACCCCGTAAAGATCGAAGGGGACGACGTGCTCGTCTCCCTCACCCAGGAGTCCTGAGGCATCCATGGCAACGCTTGAAATCCGAGACCTGCACGTCACCGTCGAGGCCGACAACGCCACGAAGGAGATCCTCAAGGGCGTCGACCTCACCGTGAAGCAGGGCGAGACGCACGCCATCATGGGCCCCAACGGCTCCGGCAAGTCGACCCTCGCCTACTCCCTCGCGGGTCACCCGAAGTACACGATCACCGGCGGCACCGTGCTGCTCGACGGCGAGGACGTCCTGGAGATGTCCGTCGACGAGCGTGCCCGCGCGGGCCTGTTCCTGGCGATGCAGTACCCGGTCGAGGTTCCCGGCGTCTCGGTCTCCAACTTCCTGCGCACCTCCGCCACCGCCGTCCGCGGCGAGGCCCCCAAGCTGCGCACCTGGGTGAAGGAGGTCAAGGAGGCCATGGAGCGCCTCAACATGGACCCCTCCTTCGCCGAGCGCAACGTCAACGAGGGCTTCTCCGGCGGTGAGAAGAAGCGCCACGAGATCCTCCAGCTCGAACTGCTCAAGCCGAAGGTCGCGATCCTCGACGAGACGGACTCCGGTCTGGACGTCGACGCCCTTCGCATCGTCTCCGAGGGCGTCAACCGCGTCCGCGAGACCGGCGAGGTCGGCACCCTGCTGATCACGCACTACACGCGCATCCTGCGCTACATCAAGCCCGACCACGTCCACGTGTTCGCCGCCGGCCGCATCGTCGAGTCCGGTGGCCCCGAGCTCGCCGACAAGCTGGAGAACGAGGGCTACGAGGCTTACACGAAGGGCGGCGCATCCGAGTGACGCAACTGCCGGGCCTCCTCGACACCGAGGCGATCCGCAAGGACTTCCCCGTCCTGGAACGCCTGATCCACGACGGCAAGAAGCTCGTGTACCTGGACAACGCGGCGACCTCGCAGAAGCCGCGCCAGGTACTGGACGCCCTGAGCGAGTACTACGAGCGCTACAACGCCAACGTCCACCGCGGTGTGCATGTGCTCGCCGAGGAGGCCACGGCACTGTACGAGGGCGCGCGCGACAAGGTCGCCGACTTCATCAACGCGCCCAGCCGCGACGAGGTGATCTTCACCAAGAACGCCTCGGAGTCGCTGAACCTCGTCGCGAACATGCTGGGCTGGGCCGACGAGCCCTACCGCGTGGACCGTGAGACCGAGATCGTCATCACGGAGATGGAGCACCACTCCAACATCGTTCCCTGGCAGCTGCTGGCGCAGCGCACGGGCGCGAAGCTGAAGTGGTTCGGCCTGACCGACGACGGCCGTCTCGACCTGTCCAACATCGACGAGATCATCACCGAGAAGACGAAGATCGTCTCCTTCGTGCTGGTGTCGAACATCCTGGGCACGGTCAACCCGGTCGAGGCGATAGTGCGCCGCGCGCAGGAGGTCGGCGCGCTGGTCTGCATCGACGCCTCGCAGGCCGCGCCGCACATGCCGCTGGACGTGCAGGCCCTCCAGGCCGACTTCGTGGCCTTCACCGGCCACAAGATGTGCGGCCCGACCGGCATCGGCGTGCTGTGGGGCCGCCAGGAGCTGCTGGAGGACCTTCCTCCGTTCCTCGGCGGCGGCGAGATGATCGAGACGGTGTCGATGCACTCCTCGACGTACGCCCCGGCGCCGCACAAGTTCGAGGCGGGCACCCCGCCGGTCGCGCAGGCCGTCGGTCTGGGCGCGGCGATCGACTACCTCAACGCGATCGGCATGGACAGGATCCTCGCCCATGAGCACGCGCTGACGGAGTACGCGGTCCAGCGCCTGACGCAGATCCCGGACCTCAGGATCATCGGCCCGACCACGGCCGAGGACCGGGGCGCGGCGATCTCCTTCACGCTGGGCGACATCCACCCGCACGACGTGGGCCAGGTCCTCGACGAGCAGGGCATCGCGGTCCGGGTCGGCCACCACTGCGCGCGGCCGGTCTGCCTGCGGTACGGAATTCCTGCGACCACGCGAGCGTCGTTCTATCTGTACTCCACGCCGGCCGAGATCGACGCACTGGTCGAGGGGCTGGAGCACGTACGGAACTTCTTCGGCTGAAGGGCGTGAGCTGAGACCGTGAAGCTGGATTCGATGTACCAGGAAGTCATCCTGGACCACTACAAGCACCCGCACGGGCGTGGTCTTCGGGATGGCGACGCCGAGGTGCACCACGTGAACCCGACGTGCGGCGACGAGATCACCCTCCGAGTGAAGTACGACGGCACGAAGATCGAGGACGTCTCGTACGAGGGCCAGGGCTGCTCCATCAGCCAGGCCTCGGCCTCGGTGCTGAACGACCTCCTGGTGGGCAAGGACGTCTCCGAGGCGCAGAAGATCCAGGAGACCTTCCTGGAGCTGATGCAGTCCAAGGGGAAGATCGAGCCCGACGACGCGATGGAGGAGGTCCTGGAGGACGCGGTCGCGTTCGCCGGTGTCTCCAAGTACCCGGCCCGGGTCAAGTGCGCCCTCCTCAGCTGGATGGCGTGGAAGGACGCGACGGCCCAGGCTCTGGACGGGGCCGACGCCGAAAGGAAGACGGCATGAGCGACACCGTGGAGATGAAGCCGGCCTCGGAGGAGGAGCTCCGCGAGGCCCTGATGGACGTGGTCGACCCCGAGCTGGGCATCGATGTCGTCAACCTCGGCCTGATCTACGGCATCCACGTCGACGACGCGAACATCGCGACCGTCGACATGACGCTGACCTCGGCGGCCTGCCCGCTGACGGACGTCATCGAGGACCAGGCCAAGTCCGCGACGGACGGCCTCGTCAGCGAACTCCGCATCAACTGGGTGTGGATGCCGCCGTGGGGCCCGGACAAGATCACGGACGACGGCCGCGAGCAGCTGCGGGCGCTGGGCTTCAACGTCTGAGCTTCAGCGTCTGGGCTTCACCGTTTGAGCGGACGCATGACAGTGGCCCCCGGCGATCACGCCGGGGGCCACTGGTGTGTCCGGGGTCAGTGTCCTCGCGCCGCCACGAAGCGGAACGAGGAGTCCGCGAGGTAGAGGGCGGTGTTCTGGTACCGGTCGAGCTTCAGCTGGAAGTTCGCGTGGCGCAGGAAACGGCCGGGGTAGTTCGCCGATTCCAGCATGACCGCGCCGGAGTACGCGGAGGGGCGGGGGCAGAAGGTGGCGTCCTGCTGGAAGAGGCGCGAGCCGTCGTTGTGCTCGGAGCGCAGGACGAACTCGCTGTGCCGGAGGTATCCGCCGTCGGCGGTGGCGAAGGAGTAACAGCCCGCGTCGGCCAGGCCCTTGACCGCGGTGAACACGGAGGCGGTCGGGTCGAGCCGCACCACGCCACCGCTGACGTGCCAGTAGCGGTCGGGGTAGTTGACCGACTGGACCGATCGGTCGGCGGAAGCGTGTCCGGGGTGCGCGGGGGGCTTGGGGCCCGGTGCGGACGACGCCGAGGCGGACGCGGACGGGCCGGGGGTCGCTCCGCCCTGCGGGCTCGGGGAGGCGGAGGCGGAGGGGGACGCGGGGGGCGCCGAGGAGGGGACCGCGGTCCCGCCGGCGGCCGCGCTGCCCGTGGGGGTGGGGAAGGAGATCAGGCCGGGTCCGGACCGGGTGCCGGCCTGCGGTGCGTCCTGCCGCGCGGTGTCCGACGATCCGTCAGGACGCGGGTCGTTGACGGCTATTGCCGTCAGACAGGCGACCACGGTGGCTATCGCGAGCGTGCCCGCGAGCCAGAGGCGCCGGGTGCCGGGGGCTCGGGACGTGTCCGGGGTCCAGCCGTTCTCCCAAGGTCTGTCCTGAGAGGGCCGGGTCTGGTTTTTTGGCATGCGCTGTTCCTCCAGCGGCGCGCATGACGGCGGCCGCGGCTGCGAAGGCCCGGTGTATGAACGGTGAAACACTAGAGGAAGCTGTTACTCCGAGGTAGCCGTTTCGGTGAGCGGTTTCTATAACGCTTCGGTCGACCAACTCCCCCCGCACGACTGGTGTGTACGGGCGTACGCACCTCATGTGTACGCTCGTACACATGGGATATCTGACGCTCGCCGGAGCCATCGCCGCCGAGGTGGCCGCGACCACCGCCATGAAGTACAGCGACGGCTTCAGCAGACTGTGGCCCTCGGCGCTGACCGCCGTGGGCTATGTCGTCTCCTTCGCGCTGCTCGCCCAGACCCTGAAGTCGGTGTCGATCGGCACCGCTTACGCGATCTGGTCCGGCGTCGGCACGGCGACCATCGCCGTCATCGGCCTGACGCTCTTCGGGGAGGGGCTGGGGCCGGCGAAGATCGGCGGGATCGTGCTGATCGTCGGGGGAGTGGTCGTACTGAACCTGGGAGGCGCCCACTGATGGCCCGGCGCTACGACCCCGAGCGGCGCCGGCGGATCATCGACGCGGCGATCCGGGTGGTGGGGGAGAAAGGCCTTGCCGGGCTGAGCCATCGCAGTGTCGCCGCCGAGGCGGATGTGCCGCTCGGCTCCACGACGTACCACTTCGCGACGCTCGACGAGCTGATGGTGGCCGCGCTGCGGCAGGCGAACGAGGGCTTCGACAGCCTGATCGCGGCGCGCGGCGGCCTCGGGGATACGCAGGTGGACCTGGCGGCCGAGCTGGCGGCGCTGCTCGGCGAGTGGCTCGGCGGCGAACGGACCGGGGTGGAGCTGGAGTACGAGCTGTATCTCGCCGCGCTGCGCCGCCCCGCGCTGCGGCCGGTCGCCGCCGAATGGGCCCAGGGGCTCGCCGACCGGCTCGCCCGCCGCACCGATCCGACGACCGCGCGCGCCCTGGTCGCCCTGATGGACGGCATCTGCCTCCAGGTGCTGCTGACGGACGTGCCCTACGACGCGGCGTACGCCCGGCGGATGCTGGGCCGGATCATCCGCCCGATCCCAGACGCCTGACCGTGTCCAGCGCCGCCCGCACGCTCCCCGCGACATCCGTCACCGGATACTGCACGTCCCGGACCGTGCGGTCCCGGTCGACGATCAGCGTCAGCCGCTTCAGCTTGTTCATGCCCGCCGCACGGAAGGTCGGCAGGCGCAGGGCGGCGATCAGGGACAGCTCGGCGTCCGAGAGCAGAGTGAAGCCGAGCCACTCCTTCTCCGCGAACGCCCTCTGCTCGTCGGGCCGTTGGGTGGAGACGCCGTGGACGGTGGCACCGGCCGCGGTGAACTCCGGCAGATGGTCGCGGTAGGTGCAGGACTCCAAGGTGCAGCCCGTGGTGCCCGGGATGTCCGACCAGCCCGGCGGATAGGCGTCCGGGCGGGCGTAGGCGCCGGGGAAGCAGTACACGACGGTGAACGGGGTGTCCTCGCTGACCGGATCGCACGGCCGGCCCTCGTGGTTCAGCAGGCGCAGCTCCGGGACGGAGGTGCCGATCAGCTCGTGCACGCGCTGGGCCTCGGCGGAGGCCTCCGTCGCCGTGGCCGTGGGGCCGCCGTCGCCCAGCACCCAGGCGTCCCCCCAGTCCTGAAGGGCGATCAGGACGGGGAGCAGGGCGCGGCCGCGCTCGGTGAGGCGGTACTCGTGGCGGACCGGGCGGTCCTGGTACGGCACCCGGGTGAGCACGTCGGCCTCGACGAGCAGCCGCAGCCGTTCGGTCAACACCTTGCGGGACACGCCGAGTTCCCTCTGGAGCTCGTCGAAGCGGTGCACCCCGCGGGCGGTGTCGCGCACGATCAGCAGCGTCCACCAGTCGCCCACGACGTCCAGCGCCTGCGCGATGGCGCAGGTGGAGTCCTCCAGGCTCGTCCTGCGTGCCATGTGTCGCCCCTCCCGCCTTCCTGCGCTTCGTCCCGCTCTTCCGCCGTGCCGGTTGACCCCGAGGCTGTCATGTTGGCACAGTGAGTTCCCAAAGGAAACTCACTCGAACACGGGGGCGGGGTCGGACGGGTGCGAGCGCTGAGGGATGTGCCGCGGGCGGTGTGGCTGCTGGCGGGCGGCATGTTCGCCAACATGATGGTGAGCGTCTGCTTCGCCTATCTCTTCCTCTACCTGACCGGGCCCCGCGGCCTGGACACCGGCGCGGCCGGGCTGCTCGCCGGGCTCGGCGGGGTGGGGCTGGTCGCCGGGAACTTCACCGGCGGGTGGTACGGGGACCGGTTCGGACACCGGCGGGTGCTGCTCGCCGCGGCCACCGTCTCGGGGCTGCTCCTCGTGTCCGTGCCGCTGATGCCGACGGCGGCGCTCTACGCCGTCCTGCCGCTCGCCCAGTACGCGTCCGGGGTGCAGCGGGCGGCCAACTCGGCGCTGGTCGCGGTGATCGTGCCGGAGGGGGCGCGGCGGCAGGCGTTCGCTGTGGTGCGGGCGGCGGCGAACGGCGGGTTCACGGTCGGCCCGGTGCTCGGGGCGTACATCGCCACCCGCTTCTCGTACGACTGGCTGTACGTGGGGGAGGGCGTCGCCGGGGTGGCGCTGGCCGGATGGGTGGCCCGGGTGATCCCGGCGGGCGCGGGGGCGCGCAAGAGGGTGGCGCGGGCCGGTGCGGGTGCCGGTGGCGGTCGTGCGGATCGCCGGGGCGAGGGGCTGTGGGCGGCGCTGCGGGCCCGGCCAGCCGTCCTCGTGCTGCTCGTCGCGATCCTGCTCGTCGACATCGTCTACCGGCAGCAGTACACGACCTTCCCCGTCTTCCTCGCCGATCACGGCCAGGACGCCCGCGTGTACGGCGCCCTGCTCGCGATCAACGGCGGAGTGCTGCTCTGCCTGGAGCTGCCGGCCGCGCTCGCCCTGCGCCGCAGGTCGCCGCTGCACATCGTGGGGACCGGGCTGCTGCTCGTCGGCGCCGGGTACGGGGCGCTCGTCCTCGGGGCGGGGGTGGGTACGGCGGTCCTGACCATGTCGCTGCTGACCCTCGGGGAGCTGCTGTACAAGACGACCGCCACGGCGTACGTCGCCGACCAGGCGCCGGAGCACGCGCAGGGGCGGTTCCAGTCGCTGTACGCCGGGGTGTCGATCAGCGGGGTGGTGCTGGCCGCGCCGCTGGGCGGGGCGGTGTACGAGGCGGCGCCCGGGATCCTGTGGCCGGTGTGCGCGGGCGTGGGGCTGGTCGCGGGCTGCGCGGTGCTCGGCGCCGCGGCGGGCCACCTGGGGGCTCCGCCCCCAGCCCCCCACCCGCCCACCGCCCCACCCGTCCCGGTCGGCCACGAGGCGAACGCCTCCACCGGGCCGGCGTAACCGCCTCACCCGGCTCCAGGAGCCGGGAGATGACGGACGGGACGGCGTCCGAGGCGACGGGCAGGGCCACGGGCGGGCGCCGAGCCCCCCGGTGGGCTCCGCCCGCCGACCGGCACCTGAGACGCACCTCGGCGGGTTGGCCCCCCACGGCCTCGGCCGCGACCGGCACCTGAGGCGCGCCTCGGCGGGTTGGCCCCCCACGGTCCCGGCCGCGACCGGCACCTGAGACGCGCCCCCGGCGGGTTGGCCCCCCACGGTCCCGGCCGCGACCGGCACCTGAGACGCGCCCCCGGCGGGTTGGCTCCCCACGGCCTCGGCCGCGACCGGCACCTGGGGCGCGCCTCGGCGGGTTGGCTCCCCACGGTCCCGGCCGCGACCGGCACCTGAGACGCGCCCCCGGCGGGTTGGCCCCCACGGCGCCGGCCCGCGACCGGCACCTGAGACGCGCCCCCGGCGGGTTGGCCCCCACTGCCCCCCGGCGGTTAGGTTTCCCTCATGACCGACACGACTGCACCTCGCACCACCGGGGCGGTGGCCGCCGGCCTCGCCACCCTCGCCTCCGACGGCACCGTTCTCGACACCTGGTTCCCCGCCCCCGAGCTCACCGCCGAGCCCGGACCGTCCGGCACCGAGCGGCTGTCCGCCGAGCGGGCCGTGGAACTGCTCGGCGAGGGTGCCGCCAAGGCGATCGGTCCGGACGCCCGCCGGGGCGTCGAGGTGGTCGCGGTCCGCACGGTCATCGCCTCCCTCGACGACAAGCCGATCGACGCGCACGACGTCTACCTGCGGCTGCACCTGCTCTCCCACCGCCTGGTCAAGCCGCACGGCCAGAGCCTGGACGGCATCTTCGGCCACCTCGCCAACGTCGCCTGGACCTCGCTCGGCCCGGTCGCCGTGGACGACGTCGAGACGGTGCGGCTGAACGCCCGCGCCGAGGGCCTGCACCTCCAGGTGACCTCGATCGACAAGTTCCCGCGCATGACGGACTACGTGGCCCCGAAGGGCGTCCGCATCGCCGACGCCGACCGGGTCCGCCTGGGCGCGCACCTCGCCGAGGGCACCACGGTCATGCACGAGGGCTTTATCAACTTCAACGCCGGCACGCTCGGCACGTCGATGGTCGAGGGCCGCATCTCGGCCGGTGTCGTGGTCGGCGACGGCTCGGACATCGGCGGCGGCGCCTCCACGATGGGCACGCTCTCCGGCGGCGGCAACGTCATCATCTCGATCGGCGAGCGCTGCCTGATCGGCGCCGAGGCGGGCGTCGGCATCGCGCTCGGCGACGAGTGCGTGGTCGAGGCCGGCCTCTACATCACCGCGGGCACCCGCGTCACCATGCCCGACGGCCAGATCGTCAAGGCCCGCGAGCTGTCCGGCGCCTCCAACATCCTCTTCCGCCGCAACTCGGTCACCGGCACGGTCGAGGCCCGCCCGAACAACGCGGTCTGGGGCGGCCTGAACGAGATCCTGCACAGCCACAACTGAGCGGCCCGCCGGACCCCCGGGCGCCCCCTCCCGTCGGCCGGGAGGGGGCGCCCGCTCATGTCCCGAGGCCGGCCGCGAACTCCCTGAGGGTCGTGAAGTCCGGCTCCCGCAGGCCGATCCGGGGGTTCACCCGGAGCAGGAGGGCGGCGCCGGGGTGGTGCCGGGTCACGTCCGCCTCGTCGACGGGGGAGTGCTCGTCGTCCACCCAGGCGAAGGCCCGCCCCGCCGCGTACGCGACCAACGCCTCCGTCTTCCAGTGCAGCCCACCGGGCCGCTCCGCGAACAGACGGTCGCCGAAGTCGACGTAGGGCAGCTCGGGCAGTCCGACGACCGGCGCGATCCACTGGTTGGCCTGGGCCATCCAGGTCGTCGCCCAGCACAGCTCGTAGGGGAGGCCGAGCAGGACGGGGCCGTGCCCGGGGTTCAGCCACACCCGCAGCGGCCGGCCCGGCCGCACCGAGGCGCGGATCGTCGTGTACCCCTCGGGCCGGCGCTCGCGCTGCGCGGCGTACGGATTGAGCGGCCCGTCGACGTCCAGGAAGAGCAGCGGCCGGTCGGCGGAGGGTGACATGGGGTCACCGTACGCGGGTGCGCGGCGCCCGTACCCGGATTTTCGCAGGGCTCAGACCAGGCGGTCGTACGCCTCGCGCAGGGCCTGTGTCGTCGTGCGGTCGGCGGGGCGCAGGGGGCGGCGCACCGGGCCCGAGGGGAGGCCGAGGTCGGTCAGCAGGGCCTTGGCGGTGACCGTGCCGGGGAGGCCCGAGGCCATCATCGACTCGATGAGTTCCATCGCCCGTCGCTGGGCGCGGGCGGCCCCGACCGTGTCGCCCGCGTCGAACGCGTCCAGGATCGCCCGGAGCGGGCGGGGGGCGGCGTTGGCGACCGTGCTCACATAGCCCGTCGCGCCCACGGCGTACAGGGCGAGGATCTGCTCGTCGCAGCCCGCGTAGTACGCCAACTCGGTGCGGGCCAGGACCTTCTGGGTGCCGAGCAGGTCGTAGGAGCAGTCCTTGACCGCCACGATCCGGGGGTGCTCGGCGAGGCGCAGCATCGTCTCCGGCTCGATGCGCGTGCCGGTGCGGCCCGGGATGTCGTAGAGCATGACCGGCACTCCGCAGCCGTCCGCCACCTCGCGGAAGTGCTCGGCGAGGGCGTCCTGCGGAGGCCTGCTGTAGTACGGCGAGACCACCAGCACCCCGTCCGCGCCCGCCTTCTCGGCGGCCAGGGCCAGTTCCACCGTGTGCCGGGTGTCGGCCGTCCCCACGCCCGCGACCAGCGGCACGCCGTCGCCGACCGCCGCGCGCACCGCATGGATCAGCTCGGCCTTCTCCTCGTCCGTCGTGGTCGGCGACTCGCCCGTCGTGCCGGACAGGACCAGTCCGTCGCAGCCCTGCGCCACCAGCCGGTCGGCGAGCCGCTGCGCCCCGTCAAGGTCGAGCCCGCCCGCCTCGGTGAAGGGCGTGATCATGGCGCAGAGGGCGCGGCCGAAGGGCGGGCGAGGGGAGCGTGCGTTCGTCATGGACGCCAGTCTCGGCAACTCCAGCGTGAAGCTCTACTTAAATCTTCTACGGGGTATTGGTAAGTATCGCTGCGATACGTGTCGTGGGCTCCCGCTGCCCGACGGCCGAGGTCCTCTGTCCAAAAGGGGCGTCATGGGTCACCATGGCCAGGATCCCCCGCCCACGGCAGGGCGCCCGACCCGTCAGGGAGGCACCATGAAGCTCGGCAAGGCACTGGCCACCGGCGTCGCGGAGGAGCGGCCGGAGAGCGCCGACGACACACGCGAACTGCCCGAGGAGATCGGGATCCAGGACCCGACCCCCGTGCCGGAAGAGGCCCCGGCCGTCCGATGAGGCTGCGGCTGCCGCGCGAGCGCCCCGCGGAGCCGCCCACCGGCTACAAGATCGCTCACCCGGTGCTGTCCCGGGACGGCACCCGGGCGGCCTTCACGGGGGTGTCGCTGGGCGGCGCACTGCCCTACGGCGTGGTGGCCGACGCGTCCTGCGTGTACGGCCTGCGGCACCGGCCCCCGCACCGGCGCTGCGACTGCGGTTTCCACTGCGTGCACGACCGCGCGGCCGCCGAGGCGCTGCTGTGCACCGCCGAACACCGCGACGCCGTCCTCCTCGACGTCACCGTCCTCGGCGCCTACATCCGTTTCGAGCGGGGCTTCCGCAGCGCCCGCCAGCGGGTGCGTACGGCGACCGTGGGTCCCTGCGCCTGCGGGGCGCCGGCCGTCGCGCTGGCCGACGCCGGCTGGGGACGCCCCGGCTGGATCGCCCTCGCGCCCGCCTGCGCGCGCTGCGTCGGGGCCCGTACGTCCGTCTCGCTCGCCTCCTTCGCCCGGCTGGCCGGGGACGGCCTGCGGGTCGTGGCCGCGCCGAGGACGATTCCGCCGGTCGCGGCCCCCGCCGAGCTGGGCGTGCCCGAACTCGCCGCCGAGGCCGCCCTGTTGCAGGCCAGGCTGGACTGGTTCCAGACCCAGCTGGGACACCTCGGCGGCAACGCCCGCGACTAGGCGGCCGCCCCCTGACCGAAACGGACGCACGCCCTCTGGCCGAAACCCCGGCACCCCCACCGCCACCTCGACGCGCGCCCACAGGCGGACGCACGCCCCCTGGCCGAAACCCGGCGCCCCCACCGGTACCTCCTTGACCTCAACCTCGCTGGAGGTTGAACGCTGATCGGCGCAGCCCGTCCGCACCGATCCGAAGGAGGCCGGCATGACCCGCCGCACCCCTGACCACCCCGACCTCACCGACCCCCGCGCCGACGCCGCCCTCTTCAGCACCTGGCGCCTCGGGACCCCCGAACGGCAGCGGGCGGCGGTCGAGGCCGTCGCCGCCTCCTGGGAACGCCGGCCCTGGCCCACCGGCGACCTGCTCTCCTACCACCTCTACACCGGCCTGGACGGCTCCACCCTGCTGCACCACTCGCAGTGGACGAGCGAGCAGGCGTACGGCTCCTATGTGAAGACGCACCGCCAGGAGCGCGTCGACGAGGTCGACACCGCCGTGCCCGGGATCGAGCGGCTGTGGCTCGGCCGTTACCGGCCCTACCGCGGCTTCCACGCCCGCGACAGCCGCGTCCCGGGATGCGTCGTGATCGTCGACATCGAGTTCGACGGCCCCGACCCCGAGCGGCAGCGGGACTGGGTCGACGCCGTCCTGAAGGCCCTGGAGACCCACCCGGACCCGCACCCCGGCGGCATCTCCGCCCAGTTCCACCTCAGCACCGACGGCACCAGGGTCCTCAACTACGCCGGCTGGGAGAGCGCCGAGGCCCATATCGAGGCCCTCAAGCCCGGCGTCGGCATCGGCGCGGCCACCCCCGAGTGGGAACGCGTGCAGACCTGGCCGGGCCTGAAGGGCACCGCCATCAGTCGCTACCAGCACACCCTCGGCCTCGTCCCCGACTGACCGCGCACGGGCCGACCGGACGGCCGCAAGCCCGACCCTCCGACAATTTCATCCTCCTGGACAAAAAAAGTTTTCGGTGAGACGGTGGACGCATGCTGGACGTCACCGTGATCGAGGACCCCGAGGCGGCCGCCGCCTCCCTGGACCCCATACGGGCGCGGCTGCTGGCCGAGCTGGCGACCGGGCCCGCGTCCGCCGCGATGCTGGCCGGCCAGGTCGGACTGCCCCGGCAGAAGGTGAACTACCACCTCAAGGCCCTGGAGCGGCACGGCCTGGTCGAGCTGGCCGGCGAGCGCCGCAAGGGCAATGTCACCGAGCGGCTGATGCGGGCGACGGCGGCGTCGTACGTCATCTCGCCCCTGGCCCTGGCCGCCGTGCAGCCGGACCCGGACCGCTTCCGCGACCAGCTCTCCGCACGCTGGCTGCTGGCGCTGGGCGCCCGTCTCGTACGGGACGTCGGCTCACTGATCACCGGCGCGGCCAGGGCCCGCAAGGGGCTGGCGACCTACGCGCTGGACGGCGAGGTGCGCTTCGCCTCGGCCGCCGACCGGGCCGCGTTCGTCCAGGAACTGACGGCCGGCGTCACCGCCCTGATCCGCAAGTACGACGCCCCCGACGCCGAGGGCGGGCGCGACCACCGGATCGTCGTGGCCGTCCATCCCACGCTCAAGCAGAACGAGTCGGAGTAAGGCAGGAACCCCACCATGTCCAAGGAATTCGAGATCGCCCGCGAGTTCGAGGTCGACGCCACTCCGGAGGAGGTGTGGGAGGCGATCACCACCGGCACCGGAGGCTATCTCTGGCCGATGGAACCGCCCGAGCCGAAGGTCGGCGGCAAGGGGCCCTTCGGGTCCACGGTCACCGCCTGGGACCCGCCGCACCGCTACACCAACCGCGTCGAGAACGTCGAGGGCATCGCCGAGCAGAGCGCCAACCAGCTCGACTACACCATCGAGCCGCGCGACGAGGGACGCCGCGCCTGGGTGCGCTATGTGCACAGCGGCATCTTCGTCGACGACTGGGACAACCAGTACGACGGCGCCGCCAAGCACACCGACTTCTATCTGCACACCCTGCGCGAGTACCTGGCGCACTTCGCGCCCCGGCCGGCCGCCTTCGCCACCTTCGACGGGCCCGAGGCGTCGAAGGCCCCCGACGCCCTCGCCGTCGTGGCGAGGGCGCTGGGCCTCGGGGAGGACGTGACCGCCGGCACCCGGGTGACGGTCCACGGACCCGACACGTTCGACGCCGTGGTCGACTTCCGCGACGCGTACTTCATCGGGCTGCGCACCGACCGGGGCCTCACCCGCGTCTTCGGGCGCAACCACTGGGGCCACCCGGTCGGCATCTCCCTGCACGACTTCGCGCCGGGCACCGACATCGGCGAGTGCGAGAGGGCCTGGCAGGGCTGGCTGAACGGCGTGTTCAGCCGGCCCTGAACCACCCCGAGCCCTACGGCCTGAAGCGCAGGACCTGCGGGTCGTGGTCGCTGATCTGGTCGTGGAACTCCGAGTTGATGTGCACGCTGTCGTAGTCGAGGTCGCAGCCGCGCCGGATCGAGGGGCTGACCAGGATCTGGTCGAGGACCTGCGCGTTGCCCTGGTAGACGTACGAGTAACGCTCGCTCCTCGGCAGCGACTTGATCGCCGACCACAGCTCGCCGTCGCCCTCCAGGATCTTGGCGGTGTCGGAGAACTCGAAGTCGTTCATGTCGCCGAGCGCGATGACGTCCGCGTTCTTCTGCGTGTCGAGCAGCTCCTTGACGAAGGTGTTGACCGCCGTCGCCTGCGCGTGGCGCTGGATCTCCGAGGTGCGGGTCGGGGGCTGGTACTGCGCGGTCAGACCCTGGTCGCCGCCCTTGGAGTTGAGGTGGTTGGCGATCACGAAGACCGTCTTGCCGCGGAAGACGAACTCGCCGACGAGCGGCTTGCGGCTGGTCGTCCAGGCCGCGTTCGTCGGGTCGATCCGGCCGGGCGAGACGGTCAGGGCGGCCTTGCCGCGCACCTTGGTGACGCCGACGGCGGTCGTGGCGTCGCCGCCCGGGCGGTCGGTGAAGGACACCCGCTCGGGGTTGAACAGGAACACCTGGCGGATGTTGCCGCCCGGCTGGCCGCCGTCGGTGTCGTTGGCCGGGGTGATGGAGCGCCAGTCGTAGCGCGGGCCGCCCGCCGCGACGATCGCGTCGATCAGCTTGTTCACCGTCACATCGGCGGCGGTCGTACCGTCGTCCGTGGCGCCGTTGTTGTCCTGGATCTCCTCCAGGGACACGATGTCCGGCGACTGGAGGTTGTTCACGATCGCGGCGGCGTGCTGGTCGAACGTGGCGTCGGACGGGTCGAGGTTCTCGACGTTGTACGTCGCCACCGCCAGCTCGCGGCTGCTCTGCTTACGGGTCGTCTCCCGCTCCGGACCGGCGCTGTCCAGGGTGCCGATCCGGTTGGCGACGAGGGTGTAGCCGCCGAACTGGTTGTAGTCCAGCGGGCCGGTCGTGGCGCCCTCCAGGACGTCGCCGACGTTCGCGGCCGGGAAGTCGGCGGTCTTGCCCAGCGTCTGGATCTGGAGCCGGCCGCCGTTCTGGGCGGTGTAGGAGCCGTAGACCGTGCCGCCGCGCAGGTTCGGGTGCTCGTCCGGCTTCACCGTCACCCACAGCTCGGTGTACGGGTCGGAGGCGCCCACCACGCGGGTGTCGGCGACCTCGACGTTCATGCCCTCCAGGGACTCGTAGTAGTCCAGGGCGTAGTCGGCGGGCCGCAGCGTGAGGCCGTTGACCGAGCCGCCCGCCGCGGTGTCGCCGTCCGGGGCGTAGGCGTCCGGTACGGAGTCCGCGTCGACGACCGTGGCGGCCGGTACCGCGTTGCCGCTGGACAGCACCGTGACCACCGGCTTGGTCAGCTCCGTCACCGACTGGTTGCCGGAGGTGGCGCCGCCGGGCACGTACTCCGAGACCGTGGCGGTGACCGTGACGGAGTCGCCGACCGCGACCTTCGGGGTGGAGCTGGTGAAGACGAAGACGCCCTCGCTGGTCGCCGGGTCGGCGTCCGGGTTCGGATCCTGGATCCAGAAGCCCTTGGACGAGCCGTAGGTGCGCACACCGGTGACGATTCCGGCCACATCCGCGACCTTCTGGCCCGCGTACGGGGATATCCGGGTCGTGCCCTGGATGTCGTGGATGCGCACCGAGTCCGCGTGCGCGGGGGAGGTGAGGACGACGGTGGAGGCCGCGGAACAGACGGCGGCGACGGTGAGCGCGGCGACGCGCGCGGACTTCTTGCTCGGCAAGGGGATCCCTCCGGGGACGTACAGAAGCGCCGGGACGAGGGCGGTGACGGTGTACGGCTGACATGTGCGTGACACGCGTAGAACCGAGTGAACAGTTGTCCCCCCATTTCTACGCGCGTCAATCTCCTGCGTGATCACAGCAGTTGTCAAGGTTTCGGCCATGTACGAGACCTGTCCGAGAGATGAACCGGGCGGCATGGGTGGAAATCCGTCTAGGCTGAGCGGTTGAGCCGTGATGTGTACGGCTCCCAAGGCGCCCTAGGAGAAACGGCCGATGTCAGACAGCTCCCCCCTGCCGCCGGCGCGGCTGACCTCCGAAGCGGAGCTGGCGCGCGACGCGCTGTCCACCCCCCTGCTCGCCCGGGCCGCACGGCTCGCCCGCTGGGCCGGACCGCAGACCCGGGTGGACGCCGGCGGCGGACTGGCCGAGGACCAGCTGCCCGCCGCCGCCGAGATCCTCGGCCTGACCGGCGACGACGCCGCCGCCTACGCCAGCGAGGCCTGGCGGATCGCCGTCGACGCCGGACTCGTCGAGATCGTCGACGAGGAGGCCGGCACCGTCACCGCCGGCGAGGACCTCGCCCTGCTCACCGGCGGCACCCCGCACGACGTCCTCGCCATCTGGCAGTCCGCCCTGGAGGCCGTGCTCGCCGACGCGAGCGTGCCCGACCTCGACGACCTGGTCGACGCCCTCGACGAGGGCGGCTCGATCGGCCTCTCCGAGCTCGACTGGGACCCCGAGGCCGAGGGGGAGTTCCTCGACGGCGTCCTCGGCAACCTCTACCTGCTCACCGTCAGCGAGGACGGACCCGGCGACAGCCCGGTGCCGCTGCCCGCCCTCGCCGCCTCCATGATCGTCCCCGGCGACATGGGCGAGCCCACCAACGACGTCCTCGAACAGGTCTCCGACGCCATGATGCGCCTGGACGACCAGTTCCGGCTGCTGGAGCCCATCGGGCTCGTCGCGTACCAGCCCGTCGACGAGGCGCTCATGGCCGACGCCGACGAGGAACCCGCCGCCGCCGTCGACGACACCGACGTCACCCGCTACGGCATGGTCCGCCTCACCCCGCTCGGCCTGCACGGCCTGCGGGTACGGCTGCTGGAGGCCGGCTTCGAGGCACCCGCGGTCGGCGAACTCGCCGACAAGGGCGCCGACGCCCTGCTCGACGGCACCGCCCACTACGGCTCGTCCGCCGCGCTCGCCGAGACCGAACAGTGGCTCGCACGGCGCGAACCCGTCGCCGCCGCGCGGGAGTTGCTCGCCGCCGCCCGCGGCTCCGACGCCGGGGCGCCGCTCAGGCGGCTGCGCTGCCAGCAGGCCCTGTCGCTGGTCGGGGCGCCCGCCGAGCCCGCGCTGCGGGAGGTGCTCGACGACGCCGAACTGGGCGGACTCGCCCGCGTGTGGCTGACCGAGCAGGGCGCCGCCGACGTCCCCGCCCCCTCGCAGGACCTGGTGTTCTGGCTGACCATCGACACGCTCGCCGCACAGCTGGCCGCCGAGGGGAACTCCGAGGAACTGCTGGCCCTGGTGGAGGGACTGGCCGCCCAGCACGACGGGTTCTTCGCGGCCGCCTGGCGGGTCGGACACCCCGCCACCGCGGACGTCCTCGAAGCGATGGGGCGGCTGCACCCGGACAAGAAGGTCGCCAAGGAAGCGCGGAAGGCGGCGTTCAAGGCGCGGTCGCAGCAGGGCGGTTGACGCCGGTCGGTGGGGGCGGGTCCGTCGGCGGTCGATGTCGGTCGGTGGGCGCGGGTTCGTTGGGGGTTGACGTCGGCCGGTGGGGGCGGGTCCGTCGGCGGTCGATGTCGGTCGGTGGGGGCTGGTCCGTCGGCGGTCGACGTCGGTCGGTGGGCGCGGGTTCGTTGGCGGTTGACGCCGGTCGGCAGGGGCGGGTTCGTCGGCGGTCGACGTCGGTCGGTGGGCGCGGGTTCGTTGTGGCTTGTCGCGCCGTTCCCCGCGCGCCTGGGGTGTTGTTCAACTGGTGTTCAAAGACGGGCGGGACCGTGGCGGCCGCACCAGTCGCCCGCCACCCCCCATGGCACCCACTCTCCCAGGAGACACCATGTCGCTCAGCCGGCGGGACTTCGCCAGAAAGTCCGCCATCACCGGTGCCGGGGTTGCCCTCGCGGGCAGCGTCGGCGCCCTCGCCACCGCGCCCAACGCCCTCGCCTCCACGGACGCGGAGACCTACGCGGACGGGCTCGCGGTCGGCCACGACAGCGTCGGCTACGGACCGCTGATCCCGGACCCTGACGGCATCCTCGCGCTCCCCGCCGGATTCACGTACGAGATCATCACGTACAGCGGCAGGACCAAGCTGGAGTCCGGCGAGTTCACCCCGTCCAACCACGACGGCACGGCCACCTTCTGCGGCCCGCGCGGTACGACCCTCCTCGTCAACAACCACGAGCTCAAGGGCCCGCGCGCCAACTGGCCGTACCCCGTACCGCTCACCGAGGGCCTCGTCTACGACCCGGCCGCCGCCGGTGGCTGCACGGTCGTCGAGGTGCGCCACGGCCATGTCGCCGAGTGGGTCGGCATCGCGGGCACCTCCACCAACTGCGCGGGCGGCAGCACCCCGTGGGGCACCTGGCTCACCTGCGAGGAGACCGAGGACAAGGCCGGCAAGAACGGCATGACCAAGGACCACGGCTACGTCTTCGAGGTCGACCCCGAGGACCGCCGGGCCAACCGCGACCCCCAGCCGATCAAGGCTCTCGGCCGCTACGCCCACGAGGCCGTCGTCATCGACCCCAAGCGCGGCCACGCCTACCTCACCGAGGACGCCGCCAACCCCAACGGCCTGCTCTACCGCTGGACCCCGCCCGCCGGTTTCACGCACGGCCGCGGCAAGCTGCGCGCCCTCCCCGACGACGCGGGCGTCCTCCAGGCCGTCAAGTGCTTCGACTCCGCGGGCCAGTTCGTCGACGACCTCTCCCGCGCCACGAAGATCGGCACCGTGTACGGCGCCGACTGGGTCGACGTCCCCGACCGCGACGCGAAGACGGTGTCGGTCCGCAAGCAGTTCGCCACCGGCCAGATCACCCGCGCCCGCAAGCTGGAGGGCATGTGGTGGGGCGACGGCGGGGCGTACATCGTCTCCTCCTTCGCCCGTGAGGAGAGCCCCGTCCAGCACGACGGCCAGGTCTGGTTCTACGACCCGAACCGCCGCACCCTCACCCTGAAGGTGCTGCTCGGCGTCAACCCCGACCCGTCCGCCGACGGCGCCTTCGACGGCCCCGACAACATCACCGTCTCCCCCTACGGCGGCCTCGTCATCGCCGAGGACGGCGAGGGCGTCCAGCACCTGTTCGGCGCCACCGACAGCGGCCGCACCTACCCGATCGCCCGCAACGAGCTGAACATCGGCACCGCGGAGGAGCCCGAGTACAGCGAGTTCACCGGCGTCACCTTCTCCCCCGACGGCAAGACGCTCTACGCCAACATCCAGACCCCGGGCATCATGCTGGCGATCAGGGGGCCGTGGAAGCGGCAGAAGCGGTAATCGATTCGGCGACCGGCACACCATGCGCGGCCCGCACCCGTACGGAGGGTGTGGGCCGCACCCCTTTCCCGCCGCACCCCTTTCCCCGGACCCCGACTGACATCTAACATTTCAGTTCATGGAGGCCCTACGACCCCTCGGCCGCACCCTGCTCAGGGACCGCGCCTACGCGGCCATCCGGGACGCCATCGTCGCCGGGGAGATCCCGCCCGGGGCGGTGGTCCGGGACGGCGAGCTCGCCGAGCGGCTGGGGCTGTCCCGGGCGCCCGTGCGGGAGGCGTTCTCGCGGCTGGTCGACGAGGGGCTGCTGGAGAGCAAGCCGCAGAGCTACACCCGCGTCACCCCGCTGGTCACCGCCGACGTGCGGGACGCGGCCGCGGTGGTCGGGGCGATGCACGAGCTGGTGACCCGGGTGGCGGTGCCCCGGCTGACGGCCGCCGACACGGAGATCATGCGCGCGGCCAACGAGCGCTTCGCCTCCGCCGTACGCACCGGCGACGTGGACGCCGCCCTGCGCGCGGACGACGAGCTGCACGACGTCCTCGTCCGGGTGAGCGGCAACCGCGCGGCCGCCGCCACCGTCGCCCGGTACACCCCCCTCATCCGCCGCCTGGAGCGGCGCCGCTTCGGCGAGGGCGGCAGCTGCCGCTCGGCCGGGCTGCACGAGCGCCTGATCGAGGCATGCGCGGCCGGCGACACGGACGAGGCCGTCGGCGTCACCGCGGAGATCTGGCGGAGCCTCACCGACCTCGCCGACGGCACCTGACCCAGGGAGGACCCATGTCCCTCGCCTCGTACGACCGTTACCCCCTCCTCTTCGGCCCCTCTCCCGTGCATCCGCTCGACCGGCTGACCGCGCACCTCGGCGGCGCCGCGCTCTGGGCCAAGCGGGAGGACTGCAACTCCGGGATCGCCTATGGCGGGAACAAGACGCGCAAGCTGGAGTACCTGGTCGCCGACGCCCTCGCGCAGGGCTGCGACACGCTCGTGTCGATCGGCGGTGTGCAGTCCAACCACACCCGCCAGGTCGCCGCCGTCGCCGCCCGCGTCGGCCTCAAGTGCGTGCTTGTGCAGGAGAGTTGGGTGGACTGGCCCGACGCGGTGTACGACAAGGTCGGCAATATCCTGATCAGCCGTCTCGCCGGGGCCGACGTACGGCTGGTGAAGGCCGGGTTCGGGATCGGGTTCAAGGAGAGCTGGGAGCAGGCGCTGCGGGAGGTCGAGGAGGCGGGCGGCAAGCCGTACGCCATCCCGGCCGGGGCGTCCGACCATCCGCTCGGCGGGCTCGGCTTCGCCGGATGGGCCTACGAGGTGGCCGAGCAGGAGCGGGAGGCGGGCGTCTTCTTCGACACCGTGATCGTCTGCTCGGTGACCGGCTCCACGCAGGCCGGCATGGTCGCCGGGTTCGCCGCGCTGGAGGAGGCGGGCGGCCGGCCCCGGCGGGTGATCGGCGTCGACGCCTCGGCCAAGCCCGCCGAGACCCGGACGCAGATCGCCCGGATCGCCCAGCGCACCGGACAACTCATCGGTGTCAAACGGGAGTTGACCGAGGCGGATGTCGAACTCGACGAGCGGTACCACGCGGGGACGTACGGTGTCCCCGACGCCTCAACCCTGGAGGCGATGCGGCTCGCCGCACGCACCGAGGGCATGGTCACCGACCCCGTCTACGAGGGGAAGTCGATGGCCGGGATGATCGACCTCGTCGCACGCGGCGAGATCGACCGCGGCTCGACCGTGCTCTACGCCCACCTCGGCGGCCAGCCCGCGCTGAACGCGTACAGCGCCCTCTTCTGAGTGCCTAGGCGGCCGCCCGCTCCTCCTTCCGTCCGCTGATCGCCACCGCCGCCACCAGTACCGCGGTGAGGGAGATCAGCGCGCCGGCCCCGAAGGCGTGGGCGGCGCCGTGGGTGAGCACGGTGTCGGCGGTGCCGGTGGTGTGCCGGGTGGCGGTGCCGTAGACCGTGACCAGCACGGACAGGCCGACCGTGCCGCCGAGCCACTGGAGGGTCTGGAGCAGACCGGAGGCCGCGCCGGCGTCGTGCGGGCGCACCCGGGCGAGGACCGTGGCGTTGAGCGGCATCAGCGCGAGGCCGATGCCGACGCCGACGAGCAGCAGGGGGCCGAGCAGTCCGGTCGCGTAGCCGTCGCCGGGCCGCAGCCGCCACAGCCAGGCGCCGGCGGCGGTCATCAGGGTCAGTCCGGTGAGGGCGAGCGGCCGGGCGCCGAGGCGGGCGAGCAGCCTCGGCACGGCCCGTACGGTCGTGAACATCACTACCGTCATCGGCAGGAAGGCGAATCCGGTGCGCAACGGGCTGTAGTGCAGGGCCTGCTGACTGACGAGGGTGAGGAAGTAGAAGGCGCCGAACATGCCGGCCGGGAGCAGCAGGACGACGGCGTACGCGCCCGCCCGCGCGCGGTCGGCGAGCAGTCGCGGCGGCACGATCGGCTGGTCGGCTCGCGACTCGACGAGGGCGAACGCGGCGAGCAGCACCGCCGCCGCGCCGAAGCCGGTCAGGGCCCGGGCGTCGCCCCAGCCCTCCTCGGAGACCCGGATGAGGGCGTACACCAGCGAGGTCGTCCCGGCGGTCCCGGTCAGCGCGCCGGCCGCGTCGAACCGGCCGGTGTGGCGCGGGGTCTCGGCGACGAAGCGGGGCAGCGCGAGCGCGACGGCGGCCCCGATGGGCACGTTGATCAGCAAGGACCAGCGCCAGGAGGCCCAGGAGGTGAGCATCCCGCCGAGCACGAGGCCGACGGAGGCGCCGATGCCGGCCATGGAGGAGAACACGCCGAGGGCGTGATGGCGGCGCGGTCCCTCGGGGAAGCTGGTGGTGATCAGGGCGAGGGTGCTGGGCGCGATGAGCGCGGCGCCGACGCCCTGGAGCGCGCGGGCGGCGAGCAGCCATCCGCCGTCGCCCGCGAGCCCGCCCAGCAGGGAGGAGATGGCGAAGAGCAGGACGCCGGCGGTGAGCGTGCGGCGGCGGCCGAGGAGGTCTCCGGCGCGGCCGCCGAGGAGCAGCAGGCCGCCGAAGGCGAGGGTGTAGGCGTTGAGCACCCAGGCCAGACCGGTGGCGCTGAAGCCGAGGTCGTGCCGGATGTCGGGGAGGGCCACGTTGACGACGGTGGAGTCGACGCCGACCATCAGGTACGCGGCCACGACGACGAGCAGGACGGCACCGGGCCGCTCGGCGGCGGGCCTGGGTGTCGTTAAGGGTGTGGTGGTGGACATGAGGACGCTCCCTGTCTGGTGTCCCCGCGGGAAGTGATGGAGCATGCGGGCAGCACGAACAGCCCGTGGTCGCGGGCCGGCCGGACCGGATAAGCGGGGACTGTCTCCGGTTAGTGCCCGATAAAATACGGAGAGAGTCCCCGGTTCGCAAGGAGTTACTGGATGACGCAGGTCAAGCCCATGCGCGCGGACGCTCGGCGCAACTACGAGCGCTTGTTGAAGGTGGCGGCCGAGGCCTTCGCCGAGCATGGGGAACGCGCGTCGCTCGACGACATCGCCAAGCGCGCGGGCGTCGGATCCGGCACCCTCTACCGGCACTTCCCGACCCGTCAGGCACTGCTGGAGGCGGCCTACGTCGACCGGATCGAGGCGCTCGCCGGCCGCGCCGACGCCCTGGGAGCCCAACTCCCGCCCGGCGAGGCCCTGATGGAGTGGCTGCACGAACTCTGCGTCGGCACGCTCCAGGTGCGCGGCCTGAAGGCCCTGCTGGGCTCGGCGGTGACCGACGGCAGCTCGGTCGCGGTCACGGCCTGCGGTACGTCGATGAAGGCGGCGGCGACCCGGCTGGTCGAGGCGGCTCAGCGGGAGGGCAGCCTGCGGGCCGACGTGGAGCCGATCGAGGTCCTGCGGCTGGCCCACGCGGTGGCCACGGCGTCGGAGATGGCGAGCGGGGAGGGCAAGGACATCAACCGGTACCTGGCCCTGCTGACCGAGGGTCTGCGGGCTCCGGACGCGTGAGACGGACGGCGGGCGCCCCGCGTGAGGGCGCCCCCTGCGTCGTACCGGCCGTTACAGCGCCTCCGCCGCCGGCTTGATCATGTTCCGCACGGTGCGGGCCTTCACGAAGTCGCCCATCGCCGTCATCTCCCACTCGCCGGAGAACTGGCGGATCAGCTTGGCCATCATCACGCCGGTCTGCGGCTCGGCGTTGGTGAGGTCGAAGCGGACCAGTTCCTCGCCGGTCGCGGCGTCCAGGAGGCGGCAGTAGGCCTTGGCGACCTCGGTGAACTTCTGGCCGGAGAAGGAGTTCACCGTGAAGACGAGACCGGTGACGTCCTGCGGGAGGCGGCCGAGGTCGACGGTGATGACCTCGTCGTCGCCCCCGCCCTCGCCGGTGAGATTGTCGCCGGAGTGGCGGATCGCGCCGCCCACGATGGTCAGCTTGCCGAAGTAGCAGCTGTCGATGTGGTTGCGCTGCGGGCCGTAGGCGATGACCGAGGCGTCCAGGTCGATGCTCTTGCCGCGGTAGGCCGGCTCCCAGCCGAGGCCCATCTGGACCTGGGACAGCAGCGGGCGCCCGCCCTTCATCAGCGACACCGTCTGGTTCTTCTGGAGGCTGACCCGGCCCTTGTCCAGGTTGATCTTCCCGGTGCCGGGCGCGGCGGCGGGCGGCGCTGGGGGCATGGGCGGCGCGGGAGGCGTGGTCATCGGCGGGGCCGGCGGCTGCGCGACGGGTGCGGGGGGAGCGGGGGGTGCCGGGGGAGCGACCGGCTGGGCCGGGGTCGCCGGTGCCGGCTCCTCCACCGTGACGCCGAAGTCCGTCGCGATGCCCGCCAGCCCCTCGGCGTAGCCCTGGCCGACCGCTCGGGCCTTCCAGGCGCCGCCCCGCAGATAGATCTCCATGATCACCAGGGCCGTCTCGGTGCCGAGCCGCGGCGGGGTGAAGGTGGCCAGGACGCTGTGGTCGTCGGCGTTGCGCAGGGTCGCCGTGGGCTCGATGCCCTGGAAGGTCTGGCCGGCCGCGTCCGGGCTGGCGGTGACGACGATCTTCTCGATGCCCGGGGGTACGGCCGAGGTGTCGACGGTGATCGCGTCGGGGGACGTGCCGCCGCCCGAGCGGTAGGTCACGCCCGGGCCCGACGGCTGGTTGTAGAAGATGAAGTCGTCGTCGGAGCGCACCTTGCCGTCGGCGGTGAGCAGCAGGCCCGAAACGTCGAGCCGCACCGGTGCGGTGACGTCCACCGTCACGCGCGTGGCGGAGAGAGGGATGTTCGAGCCAGGCGTCATAGCTGTCATGCCCTGTGAACGATCCAGCCCGCTTTACCGTTCCCTTACCGATCTCGTCCGTCCCCCCGCCGGTCGCGGCCCGTCCGCCGGACGGACCAGGGCTTGTCCGGGCCCGACCTGGACGCTTAGGGTCCTCCCCGAGGGAGCAAGCGCTTTCTAACAGAGATCCCCCGCCGAGGAGCGCCGCATGTCGTTGCCCCCAGCCCGCCGCCGCGTCGCCGTGATCGGCACCGGTGCCATCGTCGCCGGCAGTCATCTGCCCGCGCTGAGAGCCCACGCCGACCGGACCGAACTGGTCGCCGCCGTCGACGTGGACCCGGGCCGGCTGGACGCCTTCCGCGCGCTGGCGGCCGAGCAGGGCGCGGAGGTCGCCGGGTACACCTCGACCGGCGCGATGCTGGACGCCGTACGGCCCGACCTGGTCCTCATCGGCACCCCGCCGGCGCTGCACCGGGAGCAGACCGTGGCCGCGCTGAAGGCGGGCGCCTGGGTGCTGTGCGAGAAGCCGCTGTGCCTGTCCCTCGCCGAATACGACGAGATCGCGGCGGCCGAGGAGGCGTCCGGCGCGTACGCGTCCGTCGTCTTCCAGCACCGCTACGGCTCCGGCGCCGTCCACGCGCGCGAGCTGATCGCGAGCGGCGAGCTGGGCGCCCCGCTGGTCGCGCACTGCCAGACGACCTGGCACCGCGACGCCGCCTACTACGCGGTGCCCTGGCGCGGCCGCTGGGCCACCGAGGGCGGCGGTCCCACCATGGGCCACGGCATCCACCAGTACGACCTGCTGCTGGACCTGCTCGGCGGGTGGGAGGAGATCCGCGCCATGGCGGCGCGGCTCGTCCACGACACCGAGAGCGAGGACGTCTCCACCGCGCTGGTCCGCTTCCGCAGCGGCGCGCTCGCCACCGTCGTCAACAGCGTGCTCTCCCCGGACGAGGTCAGCCGTGTCCGGATCGACTGCGCCGACGCGACCGTCGAACTGACCCACCTCTACGGCCACACCAACGACAGCTGGGTCTACACCCCCGCCCCGCACGTCCCCGCCGACCGCGCCGCCGCCTGGCGCAGCCCGGCCGCCGACGTGCCCAGCTCGCACACCGCGCAGCTGGCCGGCCTCCTCGACGCCTACGACCACGGCGTACGGCCCCCCGGCAGCGGCCCCGCCGCCCGCGCCACCCTGGAGTTCGCCGCCGCCCTGTACAAGGCCGCGTTCACCGGCCGCCCGGTGCACGCCGGAGAGATCGCCCCCGGCGACCCCTTCTACGCGGCCATGCACGGCGACCACGCCGACTGGGCCCCCGGGGAGAGCGCATGACCCTCCGCGTCACCCACACCCACGGCGAGCACATCACCGTCGAGGCGGGCGGAACCGAGATCCTCCGCTACGTCTACCGGCCCGACCCCGACCCCTTCGAGTCCCGCAAGCCCTACGCCCACCCGCTGCGCACCCTGGGCGGCCGCACCGTCACCGGCTACCGCCCCAACGACCACCGCTGGCACAAGGGCCTGCAGATGACGGCCAGTCATCTGTCCGGGCAGAACTTCTGGGGCGGCAACTCCTATGTCCACGGCCGGGGTTATCTGGCCCTGCCGGAACGGGTCGGCTCCATGCGGCACGACCGCTTCACCGGCATCGCGGCGGAGGACGAACGGCTCTCCCTCACCGAGGAGCTGACCTGGGTCGCGCACACCGGCGAGGAGTGGGCGCGCGAGGTGCGCGACATCGTCGTGCACGCGGTCGACGAGGAGGCCGGCGCCTGGGCGCTGGACTGGTCGATCCGGCTCACCAATCTCCGGGCAGAGCCGCTCGTCTTCGGCTCCCCGACCACCGCGGGACGTGAGATGGCCGGCTACACGGGCCTGCAGTGGCGTGGACCGCGCGACTTCACCGGCGGCGCCGTCATGGCCCCCGGCGGCGACGCCGACGCGGGCGGGCTGATGGGCAGCCAGAGCCCGTGGCTGGCCTTCACCGCCGAGCACGACGACGTCGACGCCCACTCCACGATCGTCTTCGCGCACGCGCCCGAGAACCTCGACGGCGACCGCGCGATCCACGAGTCCCACTGGTTCGTGCGCTCCGAGCCCATCCCGAGCGTCGCCTTCTCCTGGGCGTTCTTCGAGGAGTTCGAGCTGCCGCCGGGGGAGTCCTTCGGCTACCGCTACCGGGTGGTGATCGCCGACGGGGCCTGGGACCGCGACCGGGTCGCCGCCCACCTGGAGAGCCTGCCGTGGTGACCCTGCCCGACCCGCTGCCGGGCGCCGTCGGCCTCTCCCACCTGAGCGCCTACCCCTGGGAGGCCGCCGACGGCGTCTGCGGCGGCAGCCCGCATCTGCATCTGGTGTGCACCGAGGCGTACGTCGTCACCGGCGGGCGCGGGGCGGTGCACACGCTCGGCCCCGACGGCGTCCGGGACATCCCGCTGGAGCCCGGCACGGTCGCCTGGTTCACCCCGGGCACCGTGCACCGCATGGTGCAGGGCGGCGATCTGCGCGTCACCGTGCTGATGCAGAACAGCGGACTGCCCGAGGCCGGGGACGCCGTCTTCACCTTCCCGCCCGAGATCCTCGCCGACCCCGCCCGGTACGCCGCCGCGGCCGCGCTGCCGCCCGGCACGGGAGCGGACACGGAGGCCGCCGCCCGCCGCCGCAGGGACCTGGCCGTCGAGGGCTACCTCGCCCTGCGCGAGGCGCTGGCGCGCGGCGACGACGGCCCCTACCTCGCCTTCCTGGAGGCCGCCGCCCGCCTCGTCCGCGACAAGGCGCCGGCCTGGCGGGAGCTGTGGCGGGCGGGCGCCCTCGCCGCCGCCGAGCGCACCGGCGCCCAGCTCGACGCGCTGGCGGCCGGGGACCCCACCCACCTCACCCGGGCGAGCGCCCACGCGGCCACACCCACCCGCCGCGGCGGCTACGGCATGTGCGGCCGCCGCGACGAGTACGCACTCCCGGGCACGACCTAGGGCACCACCACGATCTTCCGGCCGACGCCCGCCGCGAACTGCTCCAGGGCCTGCGGGTAGCGCTCCAGCGGCAGGCGGTCGCTGATGAACACCTCGGGGTCCAGGACCCCGTTCGCGAACAGCTCCGCCGCCCGCTCGAAGCTGTGCAGGACGGCCATCGAGCCGGTGATGGTGATCTCCTGGTTGTAGATCCGGTACGGGTCGACGGTGACCCGGGTCGCGTAGTCGGCGACCCCGAACTGGAGGAACGTGCCCGCCTTCGCGACCCGGTCGAGGCCGTCCTGGATGGCCGCCGCGTTGCCCGTGGCGTCCACGACCACGTCCCAGCCCCGCGGGCGGTCCAGCTCGTCCGCGTTCGCCGCCGCCCCCGACACACCGAGCCGCCGGGCCGTCTCCAGCCGGGCCGGGTTGACGTCCACCACGTCCACGGCGGCCGCGCCGGTCCGCTTGGCCAGCTCCAGCATCATCAGGCCCATCGTCCCGGAGCCGTAGATCAGCACATGGGCGCCCAGCCGTGAGCGCAGGACGTCATAGCCCCGCACCGCGCACGACAGGGGCTCCACCAGCGCCGCGTCCTGGGTGCGGACGTGCTCGGGCAGCTTCACGCAGTTGGCGACCGGGGCGAGCGCGTACCGGGCCGCGCCCCCGGCGGTCGTGACCCCGATCGCGGCCCAGCGCTCGCACAGGTTGTTGTGGCCGGTACGGCAGTACCGGCACTCGTGGCAGTACAGCGACGGGTCGACCGCCACCCGGTCGCCCACCGACACCTCCGTGACCTGGGTGCCCACCCCGACGACCTCGCCCGCGAACTCATGGCCGGGCACGATCGGCAGCTTCGGGGCGAACTCGCCCTGGAGGATGTGCAGATCGGTGCCGCACAGGCCGCACGCGGCGACCTCCACGACGACCTCGCGCGGCCCGGGCGTCGGGTCCGGGACCTCGGCGACGACGGCCCGGCCCACGGACTCGATGACGGCGGCCCTCATTTCACGGCTCCCAACGACAGGCCCTGGACCAGTTTGTCCTGGGCGGCGAACCCCGCGGCGAGCACCGGCAGGGAGATGACGAGCGACGCGGCGCACACCTTCGCCAGGAACAGGCCCTGGCTGGTGATGAAGCCGGTCAGGAAGACGGGCGCGGTCTCGGCGACCACACCGGTGAGCACCCGGGCGAACAGCAGCTCGTTCCAGCTGAAGATGAAGCAGATCAGGGCCGTCGCCGCGATGCCGGGCAGCGCGATCGGGGCCACCACCCGGGTGAGGACCGTCGGCAGCCGCGCCCCGTCCACCCGGGCCGCCTCGACGACCGCGACCGGCACCTCGGCCAGGAACGACTGCATCATCCACACCGCGATCGGCAGGTTCATCGCGGTGTACAGGACGATCAGCAGCCAGATGTTGTCCAGCAGGCCGGTGTTCTTGGCGAAGAGGTAGAGCGGCAGCAGGCCCGCCACGGCCGGCAGCATCTTCGTGGACAGGAAGAAGAACAGCACGTCCGTCCATTTGCGCACCGGGCGGATCGACAGGGCGTACGCGGCCGGCAGCGCGAGGAACAGCACCAGCAGCGTCGAACCCACCGACGCGACCGTCGAGTTGATCAGCGCGGGCCAGGGGCTCGCCCCGCCGCCGGTGCCGAAGAACTCGCGGTAGCCGTCCAGGGTCAGCGCGGCCGTGAAGGACGGCGGGTTGGTCGCCGCGTCCTTCTCGGAGTGGAAGGACGTCAGCGCCATCCAGGCGATCGGCAGGAAGAACAGGATCCCGGCGAGCCAGGCCAGCAGGCCGAGCCCGTGGCGGCGCAAGGACGGGGTGTTCATGCGCGGGAGACCTCCTCGCGGAACAGGGACGACACCACGCGCAGGGCGAAGGTCGCGATGACGAGCGAGCCGATGACCACCAGGACGCCGGCCGCCGAGGCGAGGCCGTTCTCATGGGCCTGGTAGAAGCTCTGGTAGACGGTGTAGGGCAGGTTGGCCGTGCCCAGGCCGCCGGACGTGATCGTGAAGACGGCGTCGAAGTTCTGCACGATGTAGATCGAGCCCAGCAGGGCGCCGAGTTCGAGATAGCGGCGCAGATGCGGGAGCGTGAGATGGCGGAAGATCTGCCAGTCGCTCGCGCCGTCCACCCGCGCGGCCTCGATCTGCTCATGGTCCCGGCTCTGCAGCCCGGCCAGCAGGATCAGCATCATGAAGGGCGTCCACTGCCACACCAGCGCGGCCTCGACGGCCAGCAGCGGGGTGCGGGAGATCCAGTCCGGCTGGGGCCCGCCGACGTAGTGCAACAGGCCGTTGAACAGGCCGTACTCGGGGTTGTAGAGCACGTGCTTCCACAGCAGGGCGGCGGCGACCGGGACCACCAGGAAGGGGGCGATCAGCAGGGTGCGGACGATGCCCCGGCCGCGGAAGCGGCGGTCGAGGAGCAGCGCCAGGGCCAGGCCCAGCACGAGGCTGGCCAGCACCACGGCCGCCGTCAGCAGCACGGTCGTCCACACCGAGTGGCGCAGATCGGCGTCCGTGAGCACCTGGTGGTAGTTGTCGAGGCCGGTGAAGCGGCGGGCGTCGGGGTAGAGGGCGTTCCAGTCGAAGAAGGAGATCACCAGCGTGGCCACGAACGGCAGCTGGGTCACGGCGATCATGAAGACCAGGGCGGGCAGCAGCGGGGCCCGGGTGGCCCAGGCGCGCAGCCGGGCGGAGGGCTGCCGGATGGTGCGAACGGGCGTGGTGGCCAGGGGAGTTGTCGTCGTCGCGGTCATCGTCCCTCGTACTCCTCGGAGATCTTCTCGGCGAGCGCCTGCGCCTTCCTCAGGGCCGATCCGACGGACTGGCGTCCGGCGATGGCCGAGCTGATCTCCTGGGAGACCTTGGTGCCGAGGTCGGTGAACTCGGGGATGCCGACGAACTGGATGCCGGGCGCGGGGCGCGGCTGCACGCCGGGGTCGTTGGGGCGGGCGCCCTCGATGGCCGCCCGGGTCATCTCCTGGAAGGCGGCGGCCTCCTTGACGTAGGCGGCCTGGGTGTACGTCGACGCGCGCTTGCCCGCCGGGACGTTGGACCAGCCGATCTCCTCGCCGACCAGCCGCTCGTACTCCTTGCTGGAGGCCCAGGAGACGAACTTCCACGCCTTGTCGGCGTTGCGGGACGCCTTCTGGATGCCCCAGGCCCAGGTGTAGAGCCAGCCGGAGGAGCCGGTCTTCTCGACCGGGGCCGGGGCGTAGCCGACCTTGCCCTTGACCGGGGAGTCCTTCGCCTCCAGGGAGCCGGCGGCGCTCGTGGCGTCGTACCACATGGCGACCTTGCCCTGGGTCATGTTGTTCAGGCACTCGGCGAAGCCGGACTGGGCCGCGCCGGACTCGCCGTGCTCGCGCACCAGGTCGACATAGAACTTCGTCGCCTTTTCCCACGCGGGGGAGTCCAGCCGGGCCTTCCAGTCCTTGTCGAACCAGGTGCCGCCGAAGGTGTTCACGACCGTGGTGAGCGGCGCCATCACCTCGCCCCAGCCGGGCAGTCCGCGCAGGCAGATGCCCTTCATACCGGGCTTCGCGCCGTCGGCCCGCGCGGCGAGGTCGGCCACCTGGGTCCAGGTGGGCCGCCGGGGCATGGTGAGGCCCTTCGCCGCGAACACGTCCTTGCGGTACATCAGGAAGGACGACTCGCCGTAGAAGGGCTGGCCGTACAGCTTGCCGTCGTCGGCGGTGAGGGATTCGCGCATCGGCTTGAGGACGTCCTGCTCGTCGTACGACGGGTCCTTCGCGACGTAGGAGTCCATCTCGTGCAGCCAGCCGTTGCGGGCGTAGATCGGTATCTCGTAGTTGGACAGGGTCGCCACGTCGTACTGGCCGGCCTGGTTGGCGAAGTCCTGGCTGATCTTGTCGCGGACGTCGTTCTCGGGCAGCACGGTGAAGCTGACCTTGATACCCGTCGCTTTCGTGAAGTGGGCGGCGGTGAGCTTCTGCAGTTCGGTCATCTGCGGGTTGTTGACCATCAGGACGTTGATCGAGTCGCCGCCCGACCCCGCCCCGCCCGCCCCGACCCAGCAGCCGGAGAGCAGCGGGGCGAGCAGCGTCCCTGCGGCGACCGCGGCGAGCGGGGCCCGCGGCGGTCGTCGTCGGCTCGGGGTTCGCATGGATCGCTCCTGGAGAGTGAGGGAGATAAGGGCAGACAAGGGGTGCCGCGGGGCATGCGGGTGCCCCACGGGTGGGACGTCCGGGGTGACGGTGCGAGGGGGTGGGGCGGTCAGACCCTGATGACCTGAGGCCCCATCAGCGAGTACCGGTGGGCCTCCGCCGCCGGCAGCAGCGTGCTCGTCACGATCGCCTCCAGCGCGCCGACCTCGGCGAACCGGCAGAAGCTGACCGCTCCGAATTTGGTGTGCACACCCGCGAAGACGGTGCGCCGCGCCGCCCGCATCGCCTGCGCCTTGACCTCGCCGACGGCCGGGTCCGGGGTGGTGAGGCCGTGGTCGCGGGTGATGCCGTTGGCGCCGATGTAGGCCAGGTCGACGACGAAGCCGGCCAGCATCTTCGTCGTCCAGTGGTCGACCGTGGCGAGCGTGCCGGCGCGGACCCGGCCGCCGAGCAGCAGCACGGAGACGCCGTCGGCCTCGGCGAGCACGCCGGCGACCGGCAGGGACGCGGTGACCACGGTCAGCGGCCGGTCCCGGGGGAGCGCCTCGGCGATGAGCCGGGGGGTGAAGCCCTCGTCGACGAAGACGGTCTCGGCGTCCCCGAGGAGGTCGGCCGCGGCCGTCGCGATGCGGCGCTTCTCCGGGACATGGCTGGTGGCGCGGAAGGCGAGCGTCGTCTCGAAACCGGCGCTCTCCACGGGGTAGGCGCCGCCGTGGGTGCGGCGGACGAGGCCGTGGCTCTCCAGGGCGCGCAGGTCGCGCCGTACGGTCTCCTTGGCGACGCCGAGTTCCGCGGCGAGCGCGGCGACGTCGACGGAACCCCCGGCGCGGGCCGCGCGCACGATCTCGCGCTGGCGTTCCTCCGCGGTTCTGTTCATGGCCGTCACCCGCTTTCCTCGCCGTGCTGCCCGTTCGGGCTCATGGGGGAAGTTCTACAGCGGGGGCGGGGCGGTGACCAGGTCTGTTACCGGGGTGATGCTGCCCGTGTGTGCCCGTGTGTGCCCGTTCGGTCGCGCGTCGGCCGCGGGTACGTCGTGGCTGGTCGCGGGGTTCGCGGCGCCCCTGCCGGGGTGCTGTTCCGTCGGCCGGTCATGTCCGAAGACCCCTCGTGGGAGCCCGTTCGCTGCCCGCCCGCCGCCCTCGGCGAGGGTTTTCGGTCAGTGCGGCCAGATCGGGGGATCGTTGACGAAGTGGCCGCCGAGGTAGGCGTGGGCCTCGTTCTCCGGGTCCGGCTCGCCCTGTTCGGCGATCAGCTTCTCCGCGTACGGCTCGGAGTCGTCCCGGGGTTCGTAGCCGAGCGCCCGCGCGGAGGCGAGGTCCCACCACAGGCGGGTGTTGGCGGAGGAGCCGTAGACGACGGTGTGGCCGACGTTCTCGGCGGTCAGGGCGGCGTGGAAGAGGCGGGCGCCGTCGGCGGGGCTCAGCCACAGCGAGAGCATCCGCACGCTGGTGGGTTCGGCGAAGCAGGATCCGATGCGCACGGAGACGGTCTCCAGGCCGTGCTTGTCCCAGTAGAGCTGGGCGAGGTCCTCGCCGAAGGACTTGGACAGGCCGTAGAAGGTGTCCGGGCGGTGCGGGGTGTCGACGGGGATGAGGGGGGCGCCGGCCCGGGGGCGGGGGGTGTAGCCGACCGCGTGGTTGGAGGAGGCGAAGACGACGCGCGGCACGCCCGCCTCGCGCGCGGCCTCGTACAGGTTGTACGTGCCCTCGATGTTCGCCTTGAGGATCTTCTCGAAGGGGGCTTCCAGGGAGATGCCCGCGAGGTGGAGGACCGCGTCGACGCCGCGTACGGCCTCCCGCAGCGCGTCCCTGTCGGCGAGGTCCGCGGTGATCGCGTCCGGGGCGCCCTCGACGGGGAGCAGGTCGAGCAGCCGCAGTTCGTAGCCGTAGCCGGGGAGCAGGTCCCGCATCAGGGTGCCGAGGCCGCCGGCGGCGCCGGTGAGCAGGACGGTGCGGGGAGCGGGCATCCTCGGTCTCCTTGAGTCGACGGCCGCGTGCATGATCGTCATTCACATGCGTGGACAAGCTAAGGATTCCGGCGCTGCCGCGTCAAGGGGGTCCGCTTGACCTGCCCCGATGGGGTCCTTAGTGTGGTCGTGTTCAGAAATGTAGACATGAATCACAGACGTGAGCGTTCGGGGCCGCGGTCGGGCACGGCGCTCGTCCTAGGGAGAGCCCGTGACGCCAGCCCCTCTCGCCGCCCGACTCGCCCTCCCCGGCGGGCCGCTGTTCTTCCCCGTCACCGCCTACGGCCGGGACGGCTCACCCGACCTCGACACCTACCGCGCCCATGTGCGCCGGGGCGTCGAGGCGGGAGCCGCCGCCGTCTTCGCGTGCTGCGGCACGGGGGAGTTCCACGCCCTCACCCCGGAGGAGTTCGAGGACTGCGTCCGGGCCGCCGTCGAGGAGACCGCCGGCCGAGTGCCCGTCGTCGCCGGCACCGGATACGGCACCGCGCTGGCCGTGCGCTACGCCCGCCTCGCCGAGGCCGCCGGCGCGGACGGGCTGCTCGCCATGCCGCCGTACCTCGTCGTCGCCGGCCAGGAGGGCCTGCTGCGCCACTACCGCGAGGTGGCCGCGGCGACGGCCCTGCCCGTCATCGTCTACCAGCGCGACAACGCCGTGTTCACCCCGGAGACCGTCGTCGAACTGGCCCGCACCGAGGGGATCATCGGCCTCAAGGACGGGTTCGGCGACCTCGACCTGATGCAGCGCATCGTCAGCGCCGTCCGCACCGAGGTCCCCGGCGACTTCCTCTACTTCAACGGCCTGCCGACCGCCGAGCAGACCCAGCTCGCCTACCGCGCGATCGGAGTCCCGCTCTACTCCTCCGCCGTCTTCTGCTTCGCCCCCGAGATCGCCCTCGCCTGCTACCGCGCCCTGGAGACCGGCGACGACGACACCGTCCGGCGGCTGCTGGACGGGTTCTACCGCCCCTTCGTCGAACTGCGCGCCCAGGGCCGCGGCTACGCCGTCTCCCTGGTCAAGGCGGGCGTACGGCTGCGTGGCCTGGACGTGGGGGAGGTGCGGCCCCCGCTGCACGAACCGAGCGAGGACCACGTCAAGCGGCTCGCCCAGGTGATCGAGCGCGGGTACGCGCTGCTCGCCGAGGAGGACGCCCGGTGAAGGCCTCGGCATTCGTCTATCCGTGGGACGTCAACGGCGACCCGGAGGCCCCCGCCCGGATCGCCGGGCTCGGCGTGGCCCGGACGACGCTCGCCGCTTCCTACCACTCCACGCGCGCGCTGACCCCGCGCCACCCCCGCCACCGCATCGTCACCGCCGAGTACGCGTCCGTGCTGTATCCCCCCGACGGCCGCTGGGCGGGCCGCGCCCCGCGCCCCTACCCGGCCGGCGACTGGGCCCCCGGGGACGCCTTCGGCGAGGCCGCCGCCGCGCTCGCCGGGGCCGGCCTGGAGGTGCACACCTGGGTGATCCTCGCGCACAACTCCCGGCTGGGCGCCGAGCACCCCGACACCTCCGTCGTCAACGCCTACGGCGACCGCTACCCGTGGGCGCCGTGCATCGCGCAGCCCGCCACGCGCGCGTACCTCGTCGACCTGGCCGCCGAGGCCGCCGTACGGCCGGGGGCGGCCGGCACCGAGCTGGAATCCCTCGGCTGGTACGGCCTCCAGCATCTGCACGCCCACGACAAGACGAGCGGGGTCGGCCTCGGCGACGCCGGGCACTACCTGATGTCGCTGTGCTTCTGCCCCGCTTGCCGGGCCGGCTACGCCACGCACGGCCTCGACGCCGACGAACTCGCCGCCGCCGTACGCGCCGCCCTGGAGCCGCTGTGGCGGGGGGCGCCCGACGACCAGGGCTGGGCGGGGGTGGAGAAGCTGCTCGGGGAGGACCGGGCCACCGCCACGCGCGCGTGGCGCGACGGGACCGCGCGCACGCTCCAGGAGGCTGCGGTCGCGGCCGTGCGCGCCGCCGCGCCCGAGGGCTTCCAGATCCTGCTGCACGCCGACCCGCTGAGCTACCGCTGCGGCCCCAACGTCGGGGTGGACCCCGCGCACATCCTGTCCGTCGCGGACGGCGTGGTCGTGCCGTGCGCGGGCGGACCGGGCGCCCTGACCCCGTTCGCGGAGACCGGGCAGGACGCTGTCCTCGCCGCGAACCTCCCCATCGTCTCCGGCATGGGCGGCCACCCCGGCACCCTCGCCGCGGACGCTGCCCGCGCGCGTGACCACGGCGCCACGGAGATCCGCCTGTACCACGCGGGGCTCGCGTCGGACGCCGACCTGGAGGAGGTCCGCGAGGCGCTCAGGGGGATCTGAGGGCCGCTTCCGAGGGCGAGGTCACCGGGAGCGATGAGTTTTCGGGACGGGTGGGGTCCACCTTCCGTAGACCCCATGTCCCGGAAACCCGGAGGACCCCGTATGACCGCCCACCCGACCCCCGCCGCCGACCAGCCCCCCGCCTTCGATCTCGGCCCGCAGACCCTGGTCGTCGCTCGGCTTGCCGAGGCCGTCGTGGATGAGCAGCTCGCCGGTTCGACGCCCTGCCCGGCGTACGCCGTGCGCCATCTGCTCGGTCACCTCATCGGCCTGTCCGTCGCCTTCCGTGACGCGGCCCGCAAGGACTTCGGGCCGACCACCGACACCCCGCCCGACGCGGCCGTCCCCGACATCGGCCCCGACTGGCGCGCCGAGCTGCCCAAGGCCCTCGGCGATCTCGCCGACGCCTGGCGCGACCCGGCCGCCTGGACCGGCATGACGCGCGCGGGCGGCGTCGACCTGCCCGGCGCGGTCGCGGCCGCCGTCGTCGCCGACGAACTGGTCGTCCACGGCTGGGACCTGGCCCGCGCCACCGGCCAGACGTACACGCCGGACCCGGCCGCGCTCCGGGTGGCGCACGACTTCCTGGAGGGTGCGGCCCAGCCCGACGGCCGGGGCGCCTTCGGCCCGATCGTCCCGGTCCGGCCCGATGTCTCACTGCTGGACCGCGCCGTCGGCCTGAGCGGACGCGACCCGGGCTGGACCCCGTAGCGGCCGAACTCCCTTGGGGAAATCCCCAGTTGCTGTGTCAGAGGCATTGACGAACCATGCGCTCCCTCCTACCTTCGTCGCGTCGTACTTCGTACGTCATATATGAGACGCGATACGTGAGATCAGATATCCGAGAGGCGCGCATGACCTCTGTGCCCACGCCCATCCCGTCCCGCACGCAGTACGTGCTGGAGGAGATCAAACACCGCATCCTCACCGGGCGGCTGACGCCCGGTCAGGCCCTGGTCGAGACCGAACTCGCCGCACAGTTCGGGGTGTCCAAGACCCCGGTGCGCGAGGCGCTCAAGACCCTGGCCGGCACCGGACTGGTCGTCATGAACCAGTACAAGGGCGTCACGGTGCGCATGGTCGACGCGGACATGGCGCGCGAGGTGTACGACGTGCGGCTGCTCCTGGAGCCGGAGGCGCTGCGGCGGGCCGTCCGCCGCGGTGCCCCCCTCGACGCCGCCCGGGACGCGCTCACCCGCGCCGACGAGGCCGGCGACACCGCCGAACGCTCCCTCGCCAACCGGGAGTTCCACCGCGCCCTCTACCTGCCGTGCGGCAACCCGCTGCTCGGCCGGATGCTGGACGAGGTCCGTGACCAGGCCGCCCTCGTCTCCGCCGTCGCCTGGGCGTCCTCGCCCTCCTGGGAGCGGGAGGCCGGCGAGCACCGGGAGATCCTGCGGCTCGCCCTGGAAGGAGACGCCGACGGCGCCGCGCGCGCCCTCCACGACCACATCGCGTCCTTCGTGCTCCGAGCATTCCCCGGGGCCGGATCCGCGGTCCGGGAACAGGAAGGGCAGCAATGAGCGGCGTGGCGTTCGAGTCCCAGCGGGCGGCGCTGGCCGACGTGGTGGCCATCCCGGTGACCCCGTTCGCCGAGGACGGCTCCGTCGACCGGGAAGCCCACCGGGCCCTGCTGCGCCGTCTGCTCGACGGCGGGATCACCACCCTCACCCCGAACGGCAACACCGGCGAGTTCTACGCCCTCACACCCCAGGAGCGCCGCCTGGTCACCGAGCTGACCCTCGACGAGGCCGGCGACCGGGCCGCGATCGTCGTCGGCGTCGGCCACGACGTGCCGACCGCCGTCGCCTCCGCCCGTCACGCGCACGAGCTGGGCGCCCCCATGGTGATGGTCCATCAGCCCGTGCACCCCTACGTCTCGCAGAGCGGCTGGGTCGACTACCACCGCGCCATCGCCGAGGCCGTGCCCGACCTGGGCGTCGTGCCCTACATCCGCACCGCGCAGCTGCGCGGCGAACGCCTCGCCGAACTCGCCGACCTCTGCCCCAACGTCATCGGCGTGAAGTACGCCGTCCCGGACGCGGCCCGCTTCGCCGCCTTCGCCCGGGACGCCGGCCTGGACCGCTTCGTCTGGGTCGCCGGCCTCGCCGAGCCGTACGCCCCGTCCTACTTCTCGGCGGGGGCCACGGGCTTCACCTCCGGCCTGGTGAACGTCGCCCCGGCCGTGTCGCTGAACATGATCGAATCGCTTCGATCCGGCGACTACCCGGCCGCCATGAAGATCTGGGAGCAGATCCGCCGCTTCGAGGAGCTGCGCGCCGCCAACGGCAGCGCCGACAACGTCACCGTCGTCAAGGAGGCCCTCGCCTCGCTCGGCCTGTGCCGCCGGGACGTCCGCCCGCCGAGCAGGGCGCTGCCCGAGGAAGAGCGCGCCGAGGTCGCCGCGATCGCCGCCGGATGGTCCCTGTGACCGGCTCGGTGAGGATGCGCCCCGAGGAGCTCAGAAGCCACCAGTGGTACGGCACCGAGGGCCGGCTGCGCACCTGGTCGCACAACGCGCGCATGCGCCAGCTCGGCTACGAGGCGGAGGAGTACCGGGGCCGCCCGGTGATCGCCGTCCTCAACACCTGGTCCGACATCAACCCCTGCCACGTGCATCTGCGCGAGCGCGCCGAGGCGGTCAAGCGGGGGGTGTGGCAGGCGGGGGGCTTCCCGCTGGAGTTCCCGGTCTCCACGCTCTCGGAGACGTACCAGAAGCCGACCCCGATGCTCTACCGCAATCTGCTCGCGATGGAGACCGAGGAGCTGCTGCGGTCGTATCCGGTCGACGCGGCCGTGCTGCTCGGCGGCTGCGACAAGTCGACACCGGCGCTGCTCATGGGCGCGGCCTCGGCCGATGTGCCGTCGCTCTTCGTCCCCGCGGGGCCGATGCTGCCGGGACACTGGCGCGGGGAGACCCTCGGCTCCGGCACCGACATGTGGAAGTACTGGGACGAGCACCGCGCCGGCAATCTGACGGACTGCGAACTGCGCGAGCTCCAGGGCGGGTTGGCCCGTTCGCCCGGTCACTGCATGACCATGGGGACCGCGTCCACCATGACCGCGGCGGCGGAGGTCCTCGGCATGACGCTGCCGGGCGCCTCCTCGATCCCGGCCGTGGACTCCGGGCACGAGCGGATGGCCGCCGCCTCCGGGCGCCGTGCCGTGGAGCTCGCCTGGACCGCCCTCAAGCCGTCGCGGATCCTCACCCGGGAGGCCTTCGAGGACGCCGTCACCACGGTGCTCGGCCTCGGCGGCTCCACCAACGCGGTCATCCATCTGATCGCCCTGGCGGGCCGCTGCCACGTCCCGCTCACCCTCGACGACTTCGACCGCATCGCCCGCACGGTCCCGGTGCTGGCCAACATACGACCCGGCGGACGGACGTACCTCATGGAGGACTTCCACTTCGCCGGCGGACTGCCCGCCTTCCTCTCCCGGATCACCGACCTGCTGCACCTGGACCGGCCGACGGTCAACGGCACCCTGGGTGAGCAGCTGGAGGGCGCCGTCGTCCACGACGACGACGTCATCCGCACCCGTGAGAACCCGGTCGCCGACGAGGGCGGGGTCGCCGTCCTGCGCGGCAACCTCTGCCCGGACGGCGCCGTCATCAAGCACATCTCCGCCGAACAGCACCTGCTCGAGCACACCGGCCCCGCGGTCGTCTTCGACGACTACCGGACCATGCAACGCACCATCGACGACCCGGAGTTGAACATCACCGCCGACAGTGTGCTGGTGTTGCGCAACGCCGGCCCCAAGGGCGGCCCCGGCATGCCCGAGTACGGCATGCTGCCGATCCCCGACCATCTGCTCAAGCGGGGCGTGCGGGACATGGTCCGTATCTCCGACGCCCGGATGAGCGGCACGAGTTACGGCGCGTGCGTCCTGCACGTGGCACCGGAGTCGTACGTCGGCGGCCCGCTGGCCCTCGTGCGCACGGGCGACCTCATCACCCTCGACGTCGAGGCACGCTCCCTCCATCTCCACGTGGACGACGAGGAGTTGGAGCAGCGCAGGGCGGCCTGGACACCCCCGCCCACCCGCTGTGAACGCGGCTACGGCGCGCTCTACGACGACCAGATCACGCAGGCGGACACCGGCTGCGACTTCAGGTTCCTGGCCCGCCCGGGCAAGGCCCCGGACCCCTACACCGGCTGACCGGCCCCCTGGCAGTGCGGGGGCCGACCTCCGCCTGTCGAGAAAGCGCTTCCTGTTCCGACGTACCGAGAACGGAGACCCAGTCATGGCCCAAGCCGCAGCCGTGGCGAAACCGCCCGCGCCACCCCGGCGGCGCCGTGCCTCCGCCACGCCGCGCAGGCTCCCCTACCTGCTGATCGCCCCGGCGGTCCTGCTCATGCTGGGTTTCATCGCCTACCCGGTGATCAGCGTCTTCTACTACAGCCTGCGGAACTACAACCCCACCAAGCCGTGGCGCAACGGCTACGCGGGCTTCGACAACTTCACCAAGATCTTCACCGACGACCCGCAGTTCTGGGACACCCTGACCTTCAGCGCCAAGTGGGTCGTCGTCGAGGTGGGCCTGCAACTGCTGTTCGGCCTGGCGCTGGCGCTCATCGTCAACCAGACCTTCGTCGGACGGGCCGTCGGGCGCGCCCTGGTCTTCTCCCCGTGGGCCGTCTCCGGTGTGCTCACCTCCGCGATCTGGGTGCTGCTCTACAACTCCCAGACCGGCATCACCCGTTACCTGGCCGATGCGGGCATCGGCTCCTACGGCACCAGCTGGCTGTCGGACACCTCCACCGTCTTCCCGGCGGCGATCGTCGCCGACCTGTGGCGCGGGGTGCCCTTCTTCGCGATCCTCATCCTCGCCGACCTCCAGTCCGTCTCGAAGGACCTGTACGAGGCCGCCGAGGTCGACGGGGCCGGCCGCGTCCAGCAGTTCTGGCACATCACCCTGCCTCATCTGAAGGACGCCATCGTCCTGTCCACCCTGCTGCGCGCGGTGTGGGAGTTCAACAACGTCGACCTGCTCTACACCCTCACCGGCGGCGGACCGGCGGGCGAGACCACGACCCTGCCGCTGTACATCGCCAATACCGGCGTGGACGCCCACAACTTCGGCTACGCGTCCGCCCTCACCACGGTCGCGTTCGTGATCCTGCTCTTCAGCTCGATCGTCTATCTGCGCCTGAGCAAGTTCGGAGGCGAGTCCAAGTGATCACCGAGGAGGCCACCGAGACCGCACCGGCCCCCGTGCGCCCGGCGCCCCGTCCCCCGCGGGCCGCCCAGCGGCGCCGCGCCTGGGACGAGGTCCCGCGCTGGCAGATCTATCTGCCCCTGTCGATCTATCTCGTCTTCACCCTCGTCCCCTTCTACTGGATCCTGCTCTTCGCGCTGCGCCCGGCCGGCTCGACCCGGCTCGTGCCCTGGCCGATCACCTTCGACCACTTCGACAAGGTCTGGAACGAGCGCGGTTTCGCCACCTACTTCCAGAACAGCGTCCTCGTCGGCGTCTCCACCCTGGTCATGACGACGCTCGTCGCGCTGGCCGGCGGCTACGCGCTCGCCCGCTTCGACTTCAAGGTCAAGCGCGGCTTCATGCTCGCCCTGCTCTGCTCCCAGTTCGTGCCGGGCGCCCTGCTGCTCGTGCCGCTCTTCGAGATCTTCGCCAAGCTCCAGATGATCAACTCCCTGGGCAGCGTCATCATCGCCGAGACGGTCTTCCAGCTGCCCCTGTCGATGATCCTGATCGGCAACTTCATCAAGAACGTGCCGTACTCCCTGGAGGAGGCGGCCTGGGTGGACGGCTGCGACCGGCTGACGGCCTTCCGGATCGTCGTCCTCCCGCTGCTGCGGCCGGGCCTGATCGCCGTCGGCTCCTTCGCCTTCGTCCACTCCTGGAACCACTTCCTGTTCGCCCTGATGTTCCTCAACAACCAGGACAAGCAGACGATCCCGGTCGGCCTGAACACCCTGATGAGCGCGGACAGCGTCGACCTCGGCGCCCTGGCCGCGGGTGGCATCGTCGCCGCCGTCCCCGTGGTGATCGTGTTCGCGTTCATCCAGAAGTGGCTCATCACCGGCTTCAGCGCGGGGGCGGTGAAGGGATGAGGAAGAGTCGGTTCACCGTGAAAGATCGACAGCGCCGCGGCGGCCGACCGCGAGGTGGCACGCGGCGCGGGCGCAGGGAGGATCCCATGAGCATCGCCGTACCCCTCGTTCTCGCGGGCGCGCGCGGCCACGGTCGCTGGCACCTGGAGAACATCCGCCGCCTGGCGGACAAGGGCATCGTCCGCCTCGCGGGCGTCTGCGAGCTGACCCCGCTCACCCCCGACGAGATCCCGGGGGGCCTGGGCACGCCCGAGCAGTCCGCCGACTTCGGCGCGCTGCTGGACTCCACCGGCGCCCGCATCGCCGTGATCTGCACCCCGATCCCCACCCACACCGACCTGGCGCTGACCGCCGCCGCCCGGGGTGTCCACCTGCTCCTGGAGAAGCCGCCCGCGCCCTCGTACGCCGAGTTCCGCAGGATGGCCGACGGGGTCGCCGCGGCCGGGGTGGCCTGTCAGATCGGCTTCCAGTCGCTCGGCTCGCACGCGGTGCCCGCCATCCGGGAGCTGATCGCCGAGGGCGCGATCGGCGAGGTCACCGGGGTCGGCGGGGCCGGTGCCTGGGCCCGCCCGGAGGCGTACTACCGGCGCGCCCCCTGGGCCGGCAAGCGGCGCCTGAACGGCGTCGACGTGATCGACGGGGCGCTCACCAATCCGCTCGCCCACGCCGTCGCCACCGCCCTCGCCCTCGACGGCGCCACCCGCGCCGAGGACGTCGCCGGTATCGAGACCGAGCTGTGGCACGCCAACGCCATCGAGTCCGACGACACCTCCTGCGTCCGCGTCACCACCGCGGCCGGCCGCCGGATCACCGTCGCCGCCACCCTGTGCGCCGAGCACCCCGGCGAGCCCTACGTCCTCGTGCACGGCAGCCGGGGCCGCGTCACCTACTGGTACAAGCAGGACCGCGTCCTGCTCCAGCGGGCCGGTCACGGCCCCGAGGAGTTCGAGCACGGCAGCACCGACCTGCTGGAGAACCTCGTCGAGCACCTCACCGACGGCACCGGCCTGCTGGTCCCACCGGACGCGACCGGCGCCTTCATGAAGGTCGTGGAGGCCATCCGCACCGCCCCCGAGCCAGCCCAACTGCCCGACGGATCCTGGCAGTTGCTGGCGGACGAGGAGCGCCGGACGGTCCCCGGCATCGACGGCCTGGTCGCGACCGCCGCCGACACCCTCTCCCTCTACTCCGAACTGGGCGCCCCCTGGGCGTCGCCCGCCTAGAAGAAGAGAGCCGACCGATGAAGATCAGCATGCGCAGCAGCAGACGCGCCGCCGCGGCCGTCGCCCTGGGTTCCGTGCTCGCCCTCACCGCCACCGCCTGCGGCGACGACGGCAACGGGTCGGGGGGAGACAAGGGCTCCGAGGGCAGCGGCAAGGGCAAGATCGTCTTCTGGGACAACAACGGCGGTGTCCGCACCGACATCTGGAAGGAGATCATCGCCGACTTCGAGAAGGCCAACCCGGACATCCAGGTCGAGTACGTCGGCATCGCCGCCACCGAGTACCAGTCCAAGGTCGACACCGCCATCCAGGGCAACAGTCTGCCCGACGTCGGCGGGGTCGGCGCGGCGATGCTCGCCGGGTTCTCCGCGCAGAACGCGCTGGAGCCGCTCGACGACCGGCTCGCCGCGTCCTCCCTCGGCGGCAAGCTCAACAAGGACATGGTCGCCTCCCTCAAGGCCGCCGGCGGGGGCGACGACACGCTGTACTCCGTGCCGACGTCCGCCAACAACGGCGTGCTGTACTACCGCACCGACCTCTTCCAGAAGGCGGACCTCCAGCCGCCCACCACCTGGGACGCCTTCTACACGGCTGCCGAGAAGCTCACGAACTCCGGCAAGAACGAGTTCGGTTACACGATGCGCGGCGGCGCCGGTTCCATCGCCCAGGCGCTCGACGCGGCGTACGGGCAGTCGCAGATCACCTCGTTCTGGAACGGCGACAGGACCACCGTCAACGATCCCCGCAACGTGGCCGCGCTGGAGAAGTACGTCGGCCTGTACAAGAGGGTCACCCCGGCGGCCGACCTCAACAACGACTTCACCAAGATGGTCGCGCAGTGGGACTCCGGCACGATCGGGATGCTCAATCACAACCTCGGGTCCTACAAGGATCACGTGAAGGCGTTCGGCGTCGACAAGTTCAAGGGCATTCCCTCGCCGACGGTGAACGGCAAGCGGGTGCAGGTGTCCAACCCGGTCGACGGGCTGGGTCTGTTCAAGGCGTCCAAGAACAAGGAAGCGGCCTGGAAGTTCATCGAGTTCGCCGCCTCGCACGCGGAGAACTCGAAGTTCAACGAGTCCGCGGGGCAGGTCCCGGCGAACACGGAGGCGGCCGGGGACGCGTGGGTGCGGAAGGCCGAGCCCACGAAGCTGGCCGCCGCCGCGCTGACCGACGGGTCGACCACGATCGTGCAGCTGCCCTACTACCTGCCCGACTGGAACACGATCTCCAAGGCCGACAACGAGCCGAACTTCCAGAAGGTGCTGCTGGGGAAGATGAGTGCGAAGGAATTCCTGGACACGCTCGCCGATCAGCTCAATGAGGCTCAGGCCGAGTGGAAGAAGCAGCACGGATAGCTCGTCGGCTGTCTGTGCGTCATGGCTTTGTCGCGCAGTTCCCCGCGCCCCTTTCGCACCCCCCGTCCCCGAGAAAGAGAGCCGCACCATGAACGTACAGGAATGGCATGATCATGCCACAGTGAGAAGGGTCGGCGCGGTGGTCGGATGCGCTGCCCTCGTCCTGTCCCTGACCGGCGTCGCCGCCCAGGCCCAGACCCGCGACCTCGCCCGGCAGACGCTGCCCGTCGGCGACGGCTGGGCCGCGTACGGGACCGGTACCACCGGGGGTTCGGCCGCCGCCGCCGAGCACGTCCACACCGTCACCACCTGGGCCGAGTTCAAGGCCGCCCTCGCCGCCGACGGCAGCGCGCCGAAGATCATCAAGGTGAAGGGCGTCATCGACGCCGTCTCCGAGGGCTGCGACGCCTTCGCCGCGCCCGGCTACGACTTCGACGCCTACCTGGCCAGGTACGCCCCGGAGGTCTGGGGCCACGGCACCGATCTGGAGGGCGAGCCCGCCGACAGTCCCGAGGGGCTGCGCCGGGTCTCCGCCGCCCACCAGTCCCAGGCCGTCAAGGCGTTCGTCCCGTCCAACACCACCATCATCGGCGTCGGCCGCGACGCCGGGTTCAAGGGCGCCGGCCTCCAGATCACCGGCGTGGACAACGTCATCGTCCGCAACCTCCGGCTGGAGAGCCCGCTCGACTGCTTCCCGCAGTGGGACCCCACCGACGGCTCCACCGGCAACTGGAACTCCGAGTACGACAGCGCCGTGGTCCACGGCTCCACCCATGTGTGGCTGGACCACAACACCTTCACCGACGGCGACCACCCCGACGGCGCGGCCCCGACCTACTTCGGGATGCTCTATCAGCAGCACGACGGCGAACTGGACATCGTCAAGGGCGCCGACTACGTCACCGCCTCCTGGAACGTCTTCGCCGACCACGACAAGACGATCCTCATCGGCAACAGCGACAGCGCCGCCACGGCGGCCGTCGACCGGGGGCACCTGAAGGTCACCTTCCACCACAACCTGTTCTCGGACCTCGTCGAGCGCGCACCCCGCGTCCGCTTCGGACAGGTCGACTCCTACAACAACCACTTCGTCGCGAGCGACGGCTTCGTCTACAGCTACGGCATCGGCATGGAGTCCCAGCTCGTCGCCGAGCACAACGCGTTCACGCTCTCCGAGGGCGTCTCCGCCGCGAAGATCCTCAAGAAGTGGAAGGATGCGCCCCTCACCGCCTCCGACAACTACGTCAACGGCACGCTCACCGACCTGATCGCCGTCCACAACGCGGAGATCCCCGCCGAGACCCTCCGGTCCGGCGCCGGCTGGACCCCCGCCCTGCGCACCACGATCGACCCACCGAAGGCCGTCCCGGCCCTCGTCGACCACCACGCGGGCACCGGCCACCTCTGGCGCCCCCGCCCCTGAACAGGGGCGCGGGATACAGGGTTTTCCCCAGGTTGTCGTGTGATCGGGTATCGATCGGGCAACGGATATCGCGCCCAAAGGGATGACGCGCGTAGAAACCTGTCATGCAGAAGCAATTGCGCATCGCGGCCGCCGTCGCGGCCTGTGCCGTCGCCGGTGCCGCCCTGTACGGCGCCGGCGCGGCCACGGCCGGCCAGTCGACCGTGAACAGCACCCACGAGCCCTACAACATCGGGCTCCTCGTCAAGGACATCGACACCTACTACGGCACCACGCTCGACGCCAACGGTGTCTACCAGGCGGGTACGGACAGCCCGTACGCCCAGGACCTCGCGGCGATCGACGCGGCCGCGCGGAAGTACATCGACAAGGCGGCCCGCAAGGCGCTGCACCGGGGCGAGAAGCCGGCCGTCGTCTTCGACATCGACGACACGCTGCTGCTCAGCCTCGACTACGAGAAGAAGACCAACTACACGTACAACGGCACCACCTGGGCCGAGTACGTGAACAAGGCGGACCGCCCGGCCGTCTTCGGCAGCCCCGAGCTCGTGCGGTACGCCGAGTCCAAGGGTGTCGAGGTCTTCTACAACTCGGGCCTCAGCGAGGCGCAGCGCACCGCCGCCGTCGCCAACCTGAAGAAGATCGGCGCCGATGTGAACCTCGACGCCGACCACATGTTCCTCAAGGACAAGGCGAACCCGCCGGCCTACCTGAGCGCCTGCGCCACCCCGGGCGCCTGGACCTGCACGACCGTGCAGTACAAGGGCGGCACCCGCCGGCACATCGAGGACGACCTCGGGTACGAGATCATCGCCAACTTCGGCGACCAGTACTCCGACCTCGAAGGCGGCTACGCCGACAAGACGTTCAAGCTGCCGAACCCGACGTACTTCGTCAGCTGACCCCGCGCAGGGGCTGAACCGACTCCAGGGTCGGCACGACCGGCTGAAGGGTACCGTCCGCGGCGAACCACAGCCGGTCGATCGTCCCCCGCTCGGTCCACGGGCCGAGCGGGGAGGTCCCGTCGCGTTCGGGGCGATCGCCGGCGACCACGCGTACGTGTCCGCCCGGGACACGCATGCCTACGAGCCGCCGCCCGCGGTGTCCGCCGCGAAGTCGCCGCCCACCGTGTGCTGCTTGCCGGAGGCCGTGCCGTTGATCGTGTAGCGGTCGGCCTTGGCGTCCCGGCCGCCCCGCTGATGGTTGTACTGCCCGGCGAACACCCATGTGCCCTTCGGGACCGTGCGGCCCTCCTTGAGCACCCAGGTGTAGACGAGGAAGCCGTCCTGCTCCTGGACCGTCAGCGTGTAGTCGTCCTCGGGCAGGGAGCGCCAGGCGCCGGTCGAGGCCACCCCGCCGGTCTGGGCGACCTTCAACTGCACGGTGAGGGAGGTGAGTTGCTCGGACGTCTTCAGGGTCACATTGGCCTGCGACCAGAATTCGTTGCTGTGCGTGTCCAGCGAACCGTCCGACCACAGCGGGCCGTCCTCGGCCCCCGTGGTGGCCGGCGGCACGGTCGCGGGGGGCGCGGACGGCGTCGCCGGGGCCGTCGGCTTTCCGCTGGGCCGCTCCGGCTGCCCGGCCCCGCCCCTGCTCGGCGTCGCCTTCGGGGAGGCCGGCGGCCGACGCGTGGCGTCCGGGGACTCCACGGGCGGGGAGGAGACCGAGACCGTCTCCTGTGCGGGGGTGTCGTCCTTCACGGCGGACGCGACCGCGTAACCGCCGACCGCCAGCATGCCCGCGACCGCCGCCGTGGCGCTCGCGATCCGCAACCAACCCCACACCGGCGGCCGGGTCGCCCGGTGGTCGGGCCGTGCCTGCGCCGCCATGCCCCGCTCGATCCGGGCCAGCATGCGGGCCCGGTTCGGTTCGTGCGCCTCGGCCGCCTCGTGCAGCCGGGCGCGCAGATCGTCGTGCACGTCCCGCCGCATGGTCATCGGTTCCTTCCCGAGGTCTCGCCGGTGCGCGCCATCGCGGGCACCTTGAGCTGAGCTCCCTGTGCGCCGAGCATCTTCTTCAGCTCGGCCATTCCCTTGGAGGTCTGGCTCTTCACCGTACCCACCGAGACGCCGAGGGCCAGCGCGGTGTCCTTCTCGGAGAGGTCGAAGGCGTGCCGCAGCACCACGCAGGCCCGCTTGCGGAAGGGGAGTCTACGCAGTGCCGACTGGACGTCCAGCACGCCCGGCACATCGGGATTTTCCGTCTTCTCCTCGCGATGTGACCAGAACAGGGCGATTCTCCGGCGCTCCCGGACGGCGCTGCGGATGCGGGTGCGGGCGAGGTTGGCGACGACACCGCGTGCGTAGGCCACCGGGTGGTCGGCCGCCCGCACCCGGTCCCAGCGGTGCCACAGGGCGAGCAGCGCGTCCGCCGCGAGATCGTCGGCGGTGTCCGACTCGCCGGTCAGCAGATAGGCGAGACGGGACAGTTCTGCGTAGTGGCGTTCGAAGAAGGCATGGAACTCCACCGAGGCGGCGTCGTCGACGACTGTGCCCACGAGTGACCTCTCCTGCCTGTGCGTGGCATGTGAATGACATGTGTTCGTCCGGAGATCATCCGGGTCGAGGAGCGGAAGCGTAGCAGTGTTCGCGGACGGGATTCGTACGAGGCTTCGAACGGTGTATGGGGGACCGCACGTTGAGCAGCCCGATTCCGTAACACGGCGAAAACCTGAAACGAGTTCGACAGGGGAACAATCCAGCCAGCATCCGCACACTGATCCACCAGGCGTCGAGGAGTGTCCGCCATGTCAGAAACGCAGAAGGCCACCGACCGGGCCCCGGCCCCGCCGCTCCCGGTGAACGGCCTCGACCGGTTCTTCAAGATCTCCGAGCGCGGGTCCACCCTGGGCCGTGAGATACGCGGCGGCTTCGCCACCTTCTTCACGATGGCCTACATCCTTGTCCTGAATCCCATCATCCTCGGCAGCGCGAAGGACAAGTTCGGCCACCAGCTCGACACCGGCCAACTCGTCACCGCCACCGCCCTGGTGGCCTGCGTGATGACGATCATCATGGGGGTGGGCGGCAACCTGCCCCTCGCCATCGCCGCCGGTCTCGGCCTCAACGCCGTCGTCGCCTTCCAGCTGGCCCCGCTGATGAGCTGGGACGAGGCGATGGGGCTGGTGGTCCTGGAGGGCGTGCTCATCTGCGTCCTGGTGCTCACCGGTCTGCGCGAGGCCATCATGAACGCCATCCCGCAGCCGCTGAAGCAGGCCATCGGCGTCGGCATCGGTCTGTTCATCGCCTTCATCGGCTTCGTGGACGCCGGCTTCGTCAGCCGGATCCCGGACGCCGCGAACACCACGGTCCCCGTGCAGCTGGGCGCCGTCGGCCGGCTCACCGGCTGGCCCGTGCTGGTGTTCTGTCTCGGCGTCCTGCTGACCATCGCGCTGCTCGCCCGCAAGGTGCGGGGCGCGATCCTCATCAGCATCGTGACCATGACCGTCGTCGCGATCGTCATCAACTCCGTCGCCGACATCAAGAGCTGGGGCCTGACCACCCCGAAGGTGCCGGACTCCCTCGTGGAGGCACCCGACTTCGGGCTCGTCGGTCACGTCGACGTCTTCGGCGGCTTCGCCGAGGCCGGAGTGCTCACGGCCGTGCTGCTGGTCTTCACGCTGATCCTGTCCGACTTCTTCGACGCCATGGGCACGATCGTCGGCATCAGCGCGGAGGCCGGACTGCTCGACGACCAGGGCCAGGTGCCGGGCATCGGCCGCGTCCTGTTCATCGACGGCGCGGCCGCCGTCGCGGGCGGGCTCGGCTCGGCCTCCTCCAACACCGCGTACATCGAGTCGGCCGCCGGCGTCGGCGAGGGGGCGCGCACCGGTTTCGCCAACCTGGTCACCGGCGGTCTGTTCGGCCTCGCGCTCTTCCTCACGCCGCTGCTCACCATCGTGCCGCTCCAGGCCGCCGCGCCCGCGCTCATCGCCGTCGGCTTCCTGATGATGACTCACGTCAAGCACATCGACTGGGACAAGTACGAGATCGCGATCCCGGCGTTCCTGACCATCGCCGCGATGCCGTTCACGTACTCCATCACCGACGGGATCGGGGCCGGGTTCATCTCGTATGTCGTGATCAAGACGGTCACCGGGAAGGCGAGGGACGTCCACTGGCTGCTGTGGGGGGTTTCGGCCCTGTTCGTGGTGTTCTTCGCGATCGATCCGGTGGAGCAGATCCTCGGTGTGTAGGGCCGGCGCCCCTCCGGGGGCGCTAGGGCCTCTCTTTCGGATCTTGCCGGGGTCGCGGGGTCTGGCACGCACATCTGCGGCGTTGTCGTCGGTTGCCGACGCTCCGCGTCGCCGCCCTCCTCCGCCTTGCAGCTGCACGCACCAGACCCCGCTCGGGCGGGCCGGGAGGAGCCGTCGCTCGGAGCCGACCAGATCCGAAAGAAAGGCCCTAGCTCACCGCGGCTTTCATCATCGCCCTGGCGACGGGGGCCGCCAGGCCGTTGCCGCTGACCTCTGAGCGGGCCGCGTCGGACTGTTCGACCATCACCGCGACCGCGACCTGCCGGTCGCCGGACTTCGCGTACGACGTGAACCAGGCGTACGGCGTCTTGCTGTTGTTCTCGCCGTGCTGGGCGGTGCCCGTCTTGCCGCCCACCGTCACCCCGTCGATCAGGGCGTTGGTGCCGGTGCCCTTCTCCACGACCGTCTGCATCGCCGACCGGAGCTGTTCGGCCGTCTGGGCACTGACCACCTCGGTGGCCGAGACGCCCTTGTCATAGTTCTCCAGCACGTCGCCGCCACCGTCGGTGATCTGCGCGACCATGTGCGGGGAGACCAGCTTGCCGTCGTTGGCTATCGCGGCGGAGACCATCGCCATCTGGAGCGGGGTCGCGGTGACATCGAACTGGCCCATGCCCGACAGGCCCGTCTGCGCCTCGTCCATGTCCTTCGGGTAGACGCTGGTGTACGCCCGCACCGGCACGTCCTGGCTCTCGTCGTTGAAGCCGAACTTCTCCGCCATCGCCCGCACCTTGTCCTGGCCGAGCTGCACGGCCATGTGCGCGAAGACGTTGTTGCAGGAGTACTGCAGGGCGACCCGGATGCTGGCGTCCGCGCAGGGCGCCGACGCGTTCTCGTTGCGCACGACGGTCGTCGTGTGCGGCAGGGTGTACGGGACGGGGCTGGTGGTCTTCTGGTCCACGTCGCGGTAGAGCCCGTCCTCCAGCGCGGCCGCCGCGACGACCAGCTTGAACGTCGACCCCGGCGGCAGCGGCTGGCGCAGCGCGCGGTTGATCAGCGGCTTGTCGGCGTCCGCGTTGAGCTTCTTCCACGCCGTGCCCGCCGTGTTGGCGTCGGTCAGCGCCGACGGGTCGTACGACGGGGTCGACACCACGGCGAGGATCTTCCCGGTCGCCGGGTCGATCGCGATGGCCCCGCCCTTCTTGTCGCCGAGCGCGTCGTACGCCGCCTTCTGCACCTTCGGGTCGATGGTGGTGAGCACATGGCCCGGCTCGGCCCGCTGGTTGGTGACCGTGTCCAGCACGGTCCTCAGCCGGTTGTCGGTGCCGTTGAGCAGGTCGGCGTAGATGCCCTCCAGCTGGGTGGGCGCGTACGCCTGCGAGGCGTAGCCGGTCACCGCCGCGTACAGCGGGCCGTCCGTGTAGGTGCGGCGGTACTTCAGGTCGCCGCCGGTCGTGGCCGCCGAGCCGGTGATCGGCTTTCCGGCCACGATGATGTTGCCCAGTGGGTCCGCGTACGTCGCGATCGCGTTGCGCCGGTTGTGCTGGTCGTCCGCGAGGACCTGGCCCTTGTAGAACTGCACCCAGGTCGCCCGGACCAGCAGGGCGAGGATCAGCAGCAACGCGAAGACAGAGGCACGCCTGATCGTTTTGTTCATGACGACAGGAGAGACGAACGAGAACCGGGTGATCGTTCCCTCACGCCTGACTTTTCACCCGGTTCTCATCCGGTTCCCGCCGGCCGGGCGGGGACGGGGGTCAGTCGGCGAGCACCAGGACGACCTCGTCGATCTCCTCGCCCCGGGCATTCGCGAAGCCGCGGTCCTTGGCCGTCTCCGTGAAGCCGCACTTGGCCAGGACCCGCAGGGAGCCCTTGTTGTCGGCGGCCGCGCGGGCGTACAGCGGGCGCTCGGTGACCTCGTTGAGCAGGCCCCGCAGCGCGGCCGTGGCCACCCCGCGCCCCCAGTGGGAACGGTCGATCCAGTACGTCACCTCGCGCTCGCCCGGCTCCCCGTACACCGCCGCGCTGCCGACGACGTCCCCGTCCGCCAGGACCGTACGGACCAGGGCGGTCTCCCGGTTCCGCTTCCACTGGGCGTCGAAGGCCTCCCGGTCGGCCGGGTCGGCGGGCGTGAAGGCCGCCATGTGCAGGGCCTCCGGATCGTTCAACTGCCGGAAGAACACCGGCAGATCGCTGTCGTGCACCTCGCGCAGTTCGATTCGCATCCTCAGAGCCTACGGGTGGCCAGTGTCAGCCGGTCCCGGGCGTCGAACAGGGCGTCCTTCACCGTCTGCTCGTGCGCCGGGGTCAGCCGGGCCACCGGCACCGAGCAGCTGATCGCGTCCCGGGCCGGGGTGCGGTACGGGATTGCCACGCCGAAGCAGCGCAGGCCCAGGGTGTTCTCCTCGCGGTCGACGGCGAAGCCCTGCTCGCGGACCTGGTGCAGCTCCTCGATGAGCCGCTCGCGGTCGGTGATCGTGTTCTCGGTGAGCGCGGGCAGGGTCTCCGGGAGCATCTTGCGCACCTGCTCGTCGCTGTAGCTGGCGAGGATCGCCTTGCCGAGCGAGGTGGAGTGGGCCGGCAGCCTGCGCCCCACGCGGGTGAAGGGGCGCAGGTAGTGCTGGGACTGACGGGTGGCGAGATAGACCACGTTCGTGCCGTCGAGGCGGGCCAGGTGGATGGTCTCGGTGGTGTCGTCGGAGAGCCGGTCCAGCGTCGGCCGGGCGGCGGCCACCACCTCGTCGCCGTCGATGTAGGAGGTGCCGACGAGCAGTGCCCGCACCCCGATGCCGTACCGCGTGCCCGTCGCGTCGGTCTCCACCCAGCCCAGCTCCACCAGGGTGCGCAGCAGCATGTACAGGCTGGACTTGGGATAGCCGACGGCCTCCTGGACCGCCGCGAGGGAGTGCATACCGGGGCGGCCGGCGAAGTATTCCAGCAGCTCGACCGTCCGCACCGCGGACTTGACCTGCGCCCCGCCCCCCGTCTCGCCCACCGACATCGCCCTTGACCCCTTCGTTCGACGGGAAATAGTCTCCGAGACCAGCATATTCATCATCAGAGACAGTGTTCAGTATATCGAACAGCCCTGGTGGTGAGCGTACGTACTGCGGCAATACATGTGGAGGGACCCGCGGTGGCAGCAGCACCAGTCTGGAGTGTCGACCCCCGTACCGGGAAGCAGCGGGAACAGGTTGCGGTCGAGGCCACGGCCCAGGAGGTGGACACCGCCGTCCGCGCAGCGCACGACGCGCGTGGCTCCCTCGCCGACCGCACGGTCCGCGCGGCCTTCCTGCGCGGCGCCGCCGACGCCCTGGAGGCGGCCCGGGACGGCCTCGTGGAGACCGCCGACGCGGAGACCGCGCTCGGCCCGGTCCGGCTCACCGGAGAACTCGCCCGCACCTGCTACCAGCTGCGGGCCTTCGCGGACATCGTCGACGAGGGCGCCTTCCTCGACGTCGTCATCAACCACCCCGACGACACGGCGACCCCGCCGATCCCCGACCTGCGCCGCTACAAGGTGCCGCTGGGCGTCGTCGCCGTGTACTCGGCCTCGAACTTCCCGTTCGCCTTCTCCGTCGCCGGCGGTGACACCGCGAGCGCGCTGGCGGCCGGCTGCCCGGTCGTCGTCAAGGCCCACCCCGACCACCCGGCGCTGTCCGAGCTGGTCGCGAAGGTGCTGCGCAAGGCCGCGGTCGCGCAGGGCGTCCCCGAGGGCGTGCTCGGCCTGGTGCACGGATTCGAGGCCGGCGTCGAGCTGATCAAGCACCCGCTGGTCTCCGCGGCCGGCTTCACCGGGTCCGTGCGGGGCGGGCGCGCGCTGTTCGACGCCGCCGCCGCCCGGCCGGCGCCGATCCCCTTCCACGGCGAACTGGGGTCCCTGAACCCCGTCGTGGTGACCGAGGCGGCCGCCGCCGAGCGCGCGGAGGCCATCGGAGCCGGGCTCGCCGGGTCGATGACCCTCGGCGTCGGACAGTTCTGCGTGAAGCCGGGGCTCGTGCTGGTGCCGGCCGGCGCCGCCGGTGACGGTCTGATCAAGTCCCTCACCGACGCCGTCAGCGACACCGAGGCGGGCGTGCTGCTCGACCACCGCATGCGCGACAACTTCATCGCCGGGGTCGCCGAGCGGGCCGGGCTGGACGGCGTGGAGTCGCCGGTCACGCCCGGCGCCGGCGGGGAGCACACCGTCAGCGCCGGCTTCCTCACGGTGCCCGCGAGCAAGCTGGCGGCCGAGGGGGCGTACGACCTGCTGCTGGAGGAGTGCTTCGGCCCGGTCACCGTCGTGGTCCGCTACGAGGACGACGCCGAGGTCGAGGCCGTGCTGTCCCGGCTGCCGGGCAACCTCACGGCGACCGTGCACCTGTCCGCCGAGGAGGCCGCGGGTCAGGGGCGGGGGGCGGAGATCCTCCAGGAGCTGACGCCGCTGGCCGGGCGTGTGCTGGTCAATGGATGGCCGACGGGCGTCGCCGTGGCGCCGGCGCAGCATCACGGCGGGCCGTACCCGGCGACGACGTCGACGTCGACCTCCGTGGGCGGCACGGCGATCGAGCGGTGGCTGCGGCCCGTCGTCTACCAGGGCGCTCCTCAGGCGCTGTTGCCGGCGGAGCTGCGGGACGAGAACGCGCTGGGGCTGCCCCGGCGGTTCAACGGGGTGCTGGAGCGGTAGCGCCGGCCTCTTGCGGTGACTGACCGGTCCTGAGAGAAGGGGTACATGGACGTTTCGCTGCCCGAGCTTCCCTTCGGCCTGCGTACCTACGGTCCCGACGGGCACTGGAGTTACGAGGACGGCGTGCTCTCCGGGTGGGCCGGGGCACGGCAGGACCGGTTCGTCCCGCCCACCGGGGAGGCGTTGGATCCCGCCTCCGACGCGCCGCGGCTGCTCGGGGCGCCCGAGGGGGACTTCCAGCTCATCGCCCGGGTCACCGTCGGGTTCAACTCCTCGTTCGACGCGGGCGTGTTGTACGTCCACGTCGGCGAGCGCGCCTGGGCCAAGCTGTGCCTGGAGTACTCGCCGGACGTGCCCACCGTGTGCACCGTCGTCACCCGGGGCCACTCCGACGACGCCAACTCCTTCACCGTCGACGGCAGTTCGGTCTGGCTGCGGGTCAGCCGGACCGGACGGGCCTTCGCCTTCCACGCCTCCCGCGACGGCAAGCACTGGATCTTCGTCCGGCTGTTCACGCTCGGCGGCGAGAAGGAGACCGGGGACGCCCTCGTCGGGTTCATGACCCAGTCGCCGATGGGCGAGGGCTGTGTCGTGACGTACGACCACATCGAGTTCCGGGACACCTGGCCGGACGACCTCAGGGACGGCGGCTGAGCCGGACGGGGGACCGGCGGAACCGGGGCGGGTTCGATCACGTCTTCGACGGCATGATCAATGACCGTGTGACCGGGGCCCTGGTGATCCGCACCGTGCTGGGGGCGGAGGCGGAGCCCGTCGCCGCGCTGCACCGGCGCGCCCGGGCGACGTACTACCCGGACGGCCTCCCGGACGACGGCATCGACTGGCTCGCCGCCTGGCGCGGTGCCATCGAGCGGCCGGACGGACAGGTGCTGTGCGCGGTCCAGGACGGCCGGATCGTGGGCCTGGCCTCCTTCCGCACCCCGGAGGGCGGATCCGCCGAAACGGTCAAGCTGTACCAGTTCCACGTCGACCCCGACCGCTGGCGCTCCGGCGTCGGCACGGCCCTGCACGCGGCCTGCGTCGAGCAGTGGCGGGCCGACGGCCGCCGGACGGCCGTCCTGGAGGTGCACGTGGACAACCGGAGGGCGCAGGACTTCTACGGCCGCATGGGCTGGGCCGGCGAGCCGCCGCAGCGTGGCGAGCACCACAGGGAGCTGCGGTTCGCCGTCGCCGGGGAATGACCACGGCTGCTTGAACGTTCATCCAGTCTGCGGAGGGAGTCTCCGTACCCGCACGACCTGGAGAGAGCCGAAGACATGCGCGTCGAGATCTGGAGCGACATCGCCTGCCCCTGGTGCTACGTGGGCAAGGCCCGCTTCGAGAAGGCGCTGGAGGCCTTCCCGCACCGCGACGAGGTCGAGGTGGTGCACCGCTCCTTCGAGCTGGACCCCGGCCGCGCCAAGGACGACACCGGCCCGGTCATCCCGATGATCGCCAAGAAGTACCGCATCAGCGAGGCGCAGGCCCAGGCCAACGAGGACAACCTGGGCGTCCAGGCCGCCGGAGAGGGCCTCGCCTACCTCACCCGGGGCCGCGACCACGGCAACACCTTCGACATGCACCGCCTGCTGCACTTCGCCAAGGAGCAGGGCCGGCAGGACGAGCTGATCCAGATCCTGTACCGGGCGAACTTCGCCGAGGAGCGCTCCCTGTTCACCGAGGGCGACGAGCGGCTCGTGGAGCTCGCCGTCGAGGCCGGCCTGGACGCCGACGCCGCCCGCGAGGTCCTCGCCGACCCGGACGCCTACGCCGACGAGGTCCGCGCCGACGAGCGCGAGGCCGCCGAGCTCGGCGCGACCGGCGTGCCCTTCTTCGTCCTGGACCGTAAGTACGGCGTCTCCGGCGCCCAGCCGGCCGAGCTCTTCACCCAGGCGCTCGCCCAGGCCTGGGGCGAGCGGTCGCCGCTGACGCTCATCGACCAGGGCGACGCCGACGCGTGCGGCCCCGACGGCTGCGCCGTACCGCAGGGCTGAGTCGCGGCAAAAGCGCAGGTCGGCGCGGATGTATAAGGCTTGCTAAGCGGATCCACGTAAAAATCCGCAATGGACTACGACTTCATGGGGACGCACAGTGGACCCATGGAGACCACGGAGACGTTCGACAGCCTCGTCCGCGCCGAGTTCGCCCCGAAGAGCACCTTCCTCAACACCGCGAGCAACGGCCTGCTGCCCGCCCGCGCCGTCACCGCCCTGCACGACGCGGCACTCCTGCGCGCCGAGGGCCGGCCGCTGACCCCGCTGTACGAGGACGTGGAGGCCTGCCGGGCCGCCTACGCCCGGCTCGCCGGCGTCCCCGTCACCCGGGTGGCGGCGGGCGCCTCGGTCGCCGCGCACACCGGGGTGATCGCCGCCTCGCTGCCCGCCGGCGCCGAAGTCCTCACCGCCGAGGACGACTTCACCTCCGTGCTGAACCCCTTCCACGTCCGCGGCGACCTCAAGGTCCGCACCGTGCCGCTGGAGCGGATCGCCGAGTCCGTGCGCCCCGGCACCGCCCTCGTCGCCGTCAGCGCCGCACAGTCCGCCGACGGACGGATCGCCGACCTGGCCGCCCTGCGCGAGGCCGCCCGCGCCCACGGGGCACGCACCTACGTCGACTTCTCCCAGGCCGCCGGCTGGCTGCCGATGGACGCCGACGCCTTCGACTTCACCGCCGCCGTCTCCTTCAAGTGGCTGCTCGGCCCGCACGGGGCCGCCTTCCTCGTGGTCCCGGAGGACTTCGGCGGGCTGACCCCGCTGCTGGCGGGCTGGGTCGCGGGCGAGGAACCCTGGAACAGCTGCTACGGACCGGTCGCCGAACTCGCCCACTCCGCACGGCGGTTCGACCTCACCCACGCCCTGTTCACCTACGCCGCCCTGCGCCGCTCCCTGGACCTCATCGAGGAACTGGGCGTGCCCGCCGTCCAGGCGCACAACCTGGCGCTCGCCGACCGCTTCCGCGCCGGGCTCGCGACGCTCGGCCACGCGCCCGTGCCCGCGCCCGGCTCGGCCATCGTCTCCGTCCCCGGACTCGGCTCCCGCCAGCCGGAACTCAGCCGCGCGGGCATCGAGGTCTCCGACCGTGCGGGCAACCTGCGCGCCGCCTTCCACCTCTACAACACCGCCTCGGACGTCGACCGCCTGCTGGACGCGCTGGCGGGCTGACGCTAGACAGTCACCCGGGGGTGGTGCGGGTGGACGTCGAGGAGGGGGCGCTCGCCGCGGTCGACGCCGAACTGCACCGGCGGCTGGTGTACGGCGAGGAGTCCGCGCTGGCCGAGGCGTACGCGGCGTACGGTTCCCTGGTGCGGCGGGTGGCCGGGCGGGTCACCCGCAGTCCCGGGGCCGCCGAGGACGTGGCCCAGGAGGTCTTCGCCCAGCTGTGGAGCAGACCGTACGCCTTCGATCCGCGCCGGGGCAGTCTGCGCACCTGGCTGTCCCTGCTCGCCCACCGGCGGGCTGTGGACTGGGTGCGCGGCGAGGCCAGACACCGCAAGGACGCCCACGCCGACGACAGCGCGCTGCACGCCGTTCCGGAGCCGGGTCCCGGTCCCGCCGAGACCGTCGTCGAGCGCGAGCGCTCCCTGCTGCTGCACTCCGCGCTGGCCGAACTGCCGCAGCCGCAACGGGAGATCGTCCACCTCGCCTACTTCGCCGGCCGCACCTACCGGCAGGCGGCCCGGGAACTGGGCATCCCCGAGGGCACGGCCAAGTCCCGCCTGCGCACGGCTCTGCGCACCTTGGCGCAGTCCCTGGAGGAAGGCGCATGATGGCCGTGTACCGGAGCGCGCCGCGGAGAGGAGGGCCCCACCCGTGACCACCGCCCATGAGGCGCTACGAGACCTGCTGCCCGCGTGGGCCGTCGACGCGCTGCCGCCCGGGGAGGCGGCGCGGGTCCGACGCCACCTGCCGGAGTGCGAGGAGTGCACCCGGGAAGCGGGGCGCCTGCGGGAGACGGTACGCCTGCTGGACGGGCCGCCACCGGGCTGGGACGGGCCTGGCCCGGGAGCGGCCGGGGACGCGGATACGGGGGCGGGCGGCGACACCAGAGCCGACGGCGGTGCGGTCGATGTGCTCGGCGCCGCGCTGCGGGCCCGTCCCGCCCGGCCGTCGGTCGCCGTCCACGCGGAGCCGTACGCCGCCGCCGTCTCCGGACTCACGGCGCTGCTGCCCGAGCTGGACGGGCGCTGGACCCTCCCGGTCGTGCACGACTGGGACGCGCACGCCACCCTCGCCCACCTCCTCGCCGCCGACGAACCCCTCGCCGGACGCCTCGGCATCCCGGCGCGCGTACCGGGCACCGGCGGGGCGGGCGACGCCGGATGGGAGGAGGCCTGGGAGCGGCGTACCCGGGAGGTGATCGAGCACGAGCGGCGGCGCACGCCCGGCGAGACCGTCGCCGCGTGGGCCGGCCAGGCGGCGGAGCTGCTCGCCGCACCCGAGGCCGGCGATCCCGAACGCGCCGCCCGAGCCGTGGAGTTGATGGGCCTGCGGCTGCCGATCGCCGACCACTACCTCGTCCGCGCCTTCGAGACCTGGATCCACGGCCACGACCTGGGGCGGGCGCTGGGCCTGTCCGTTCCGCCCCCGCCCGCCGCCCACCTGGACCGCCTGGTCCGGCTGGCCGTACGGATCCTCGGCGCCGCCCTCGGCCCCACCGCGCCACCCGTGCTCGTCGAGGTCACCGGCGCCGACGCCTGGGTACTGGGCTCCGACGCCGATCCCGTACGCGCCGAACTCGCCCTGGACCCGGTCGACTTCTGCCTGCTGATCGGCGGCCGGTACGCCCCGGACGCGGTGCCGTACGACGCCTCCGGCGACGAGCGCGTCGTACGCGGCGTGCTGGAGCGGGCGGCGTCACTGGCCTGGCTGTGACCCCGCCCGCCTCCGCGCCTACCTCACCGGCGTGACATCCCGCGCCCCGATGAACGACGGCCGCCGCACCGGGGCCGCGAAGGGCTCGACCGGCGCGTTCTCCACGCTGTTGAACACGATGAAGACGTTGCTGCGCGGGAACGGCGTGATGTTGTCGCCGGAGCCGTGCATGCAGTTGCAGTCGAACCAGGTCGCCGAACCGGCCCTGCCCGTGAAGAGCTTGATGCCGTACTCGCCGGCCATGGCCGTCAGCGCCGCGTCGGACGGCGTGCCCGCGTCCTGCATCTGGAGCGACTTCTTGTAGTTGTCCCGCGGCGTGGCCCCGGCGCAGCCCAGGAACGTCCGGTGCGAGCCGGGCATGATCATCAGCCCGCCGTTGGTGTCGTGGTTCTCGGTGAGCGCGATCGACACGGACACGGTCCGCATGTTCGGCAGACCGTCCTCCGCGTGCCAGGTCTCGAAGTCCGAGTGCCAGTAGAAGCCGCTCGCCCCGAACCCCGGCTTGACGTTGATCCGCGACTGGTGGACGTACACCTCCGAGCCGAGGATCTGCCGGGCCCGGCCGGCCACCCGCTCGTCCCGTACGAGCGCGGCGAACACCGGGCTGAGCCGGTGCACCTCGAAGACCGAGCGGATCTCCCGCGACCGCGGCTCGACGATCGACCGCTCGTCGGCGCGGATCGCCGGATCGCCGATCAGCCGCTCCAGCTCACGCCGGCAGACGGCCACCTCCTCGTCGGAGATGAGCTGGTCGACGGTGAGGAAGCCGTCGCGCTCGTAGCGCTGGAGATCGGCCGCCGGGATGGGGCCGGGGGTGCTGGGGGAGCCCCAGACGACGGGGTCCTGACGGGGGACGGACACCTCGGTGGCGCCGCGGCTGGGGTACAGGTTGGTGACGGTGGTCATGCCGGTCACACCTCCTCGGGCTCGGTGAGCAGGGGGTAGACGCCGTTCTCGTCGTGGTCCTCCCGGCCGGTCACCGGCGGGTTGAACACGCAGAGGCAGCGGAAGTCCTCCTTGACGCGCAGCGTGTGCCGCTCGTGCCCGTCGAGGAGGTACAGGGTGCCGGGAGTGATGGAGTACGTCGTCCCGGTCTCGTGGTCGGTGAGCTCGGCCTCGCCCTCCACACAGACGACGGCCTCGACGTGGTGCGCGTACCACATGGACGTCTCGGTGCCCGCGTAGAGGATCGTCTCGTGGAGCGAGAAGCCGACCCGCTCCCGGGCGAGCACGATGCGCTTGCTCTCCCAGGTGCCGGACGCCGCCCTCACATGCCGGTCGGTGCCTTCGATGTCCTTGAACGATCGGACGATCACGGTGCTGTACTTCCTCCTGGTCGGAACGGGCCGGTCGCACGGCCTGGTCGGACGGGCTGTCGGACGGTCTGGTCAGACGGTTTCGCGTACGGCGCGGGCGAGGACGCTCAGCCCTGCGTCCAGCTCGTCCGCCGTGACGGTGAGCGCGGGCAGCAGCTTGACGACCTCGCTCTCCGGGCCGGACGTCTCGATGAGCAGCCCGAGGTCGAAGGCGCGCCGCGCCACCCGCTCGGCGCGCGCCTTCTCGTGGAACTCCAGGCCCCACACCAGGCCGCGGCCCCGGTACTCCTTGATGTCGGCGAGGTTCTCCTCGCAGATCTCGATGAGCCCCTGCTCGATCCGCTCGCCGCGCGCCCGGGTCTGCTTCTCCATGGCGGAGCCGTCGCTCCAGTACGTCTCCAACGCGGCCGTCGCGGTGACGAACGCGGGGTTGTTGCCGCGGAAGGTGCCGTTGTGCTCGCCCGGCTCCCACACGTCCAGCTCGGGCCGGAACAGGCACAGCGACATGGGCAGCCCGTAGCCGCTGATGGACTTGGAGAGGGTGACGATGTCGGGCACGATCCCGGCCTCCTCGAAGGAGAAGAAGGCACCGGTGCGGCCGCACCCCATCTGGATGTCGTCGACGATCAGCAGCATGTCCTGCCGGTCGCACAACTCCCGCAGCGCCCGCAGCCACTCGGGACGGGCGACGTTGATGCCGCCCTCGCCCTGCACGGTCTCGACGATGACGGCGGCGGGCCGGTTCAGGCCGGAACCCTGGTCCTCCAGCAGCCGCTCGAACCACAGGAAGTCCGGCACCGTGCCGTCGAAGTAGTTGTCGAACGGCATCGGCGTGCCGTGCACCAGCGGGATGCCGGCGCCGGCCCGCTTGAAGGCGTTGCCGGTGACGGCCAGGGAGCCGAGCGACATCCCGTGGAAGGCGTTGGTGAAGGACACGACGGCCTCGCGGCCCTTCACCTTCCGGGCGAGCTTCAGGGCGGCCTCGACGGCGTTGGTGCCGGTCGGGCCGGGGAACATGACCTTGTAGGGGAGATCGCGCGGGCGCAGCACCAGGTCCTGGAAGGCCCGCAGGAAGGACCGTTTGGCGACGGTGGACATGTCGAGGCCGTGGGTGACCCCGTCGCGCGCCAGATAGTCGAGCAACGCGCGTTTGAGCACGGGGTTGTTGTGGCCGTAGTTCAGTGAGCCCGCCCCGGCGAAGAAGTCGAGGTACTCGTGGCCGTCCTCGTCGTACATGCGGCTGCCGCGCGCACGGTCGAAGACGGCGGGCCAGCCGCGGCAGTAGCTGCGCACCTCGGACTCCAGGGTCTCGAAGACGCTCAGGTCCGGCTGGGTGATGGTCACGACGGATCGCTCCTCAATGCGACGGAAGGGTCAACGGGCCTATGCGGTAAAGGACTTCGGGATCGTGCGGGCCGTCCGGGAAGTGGTCGGCGGTGAACAGGACCGCACGGGTGACGGTCGCGCCGTGCCGGGCCGCGAAGGAGGTGAACAGCTGCTCGGAGGCGGTGTTGCCGGGCGTGATGGTGGTCTCCACGCGGTCCACGCCCCGCTCGGCGGCGAGCCGTCCGGCCAGCCCGTCGAGCATGGCCCCGGCCAGTCCGCGGCCCCGGTGCGCGGCGTCGACGGCCACCTGCCAGACCAGCAGGGTGCGCGGTTCGTCCGGCCGTACGTATCCGGTGACGAACCCGACCGGCTCCCCGCCCTCCCGCACCACCGCCGAGGTGTCCGCGAAGTCGCGGCACCACAGGAGATAGCTGTAGGACGAGTTCAGATCGAGCTTTCCGGAATCCTTGGCGATACGCCAGAGTGCGGCACCGTCGGCCGTCGACGGTCGGTCGATACACAGGTCTGCTTGTGCGGCAGTCATGCGGATTGAACTTACCCAGGGAAATTCAGGAATGCATGGAGGGGGCGTGCCGATTCCGTGATGCGGGAGTTGCAGATGGCGGATATGTGAGGTTTTGACCGGTGCGAAACAGTACAAAACACCTCCCCTGTGTTATGCGTCACCCATTCATGACCGGCCCTGGAAATCACCGGGTTTAGCGGTCGAGAACCCGGGCAGGAGAACTCGGGAAACCTATTTCCTTTATTCGCCGAGAATTCCCTGGCAAGCGGAGGAGGTTGTCCCGCGCCCCGGGCGGGAATGCTGCCCCGGTGGCTGGTACGGACGCGATGCTGGTGGTGCCCGGCATCATGGGCAGCGAGCTGCGGGACACACGGTCGGGTGACCTGCTGTGGGGGCCGCTCGACCCCCGCTGGTATCTCGACGCGTGGACGACCGGACGGGCGCTGGACCGGCTCGCCCTCACCGACGACGAACGCGCCGGCCGGACCGGACGCGTCGCCCCGGTCGGACTGCTCAGGGCGCCCGCCTTCGCACCGGTGCTGCGCGGCGTCGAACCCTACGGCAACCTGCTGGCCGGGCTGCGCGCGGCGGTCGAGGACCCCCGCGCGGTCACCGGCTTCCCCTACGACTGGCGGCTGCCCGTCACGTACAACGCGGCCCGGCTCGCCGACGCGGCCGACCGCCATCTCGCCGACTGGCGCCGCCGCAGCGGACGCCCGGACGCCCGGCTCGTGATCGTGGCCCACTCCATGGGCGGCCTCGTCGCCCGCCACTTCGCCGAACACCTCGGCGGCAGCGCCCCGTTGCGCACACTGATCACCCTCGGCACCCCCTTCTACGGAGCCGTCGCGGCGGCCCGCATCCTCAACCTGGGCAAGGGCGTGAAGATCCCCCTGTCCGCCCGGCGGCTGGGCCGGCTCGCCCGGACCCTGCCCGGCCTGTACGACCTGCTGCCCGGCTACCGGTGCGTCGTGGAGGGGACGGAGCCGCGGCGGATGACCCCCGGTGACATCGCGGCGATCGGCGGCGACCCCGACCTCGCCGCGCCCGCCCTGGCCGACCGCCGGGCCGGGCCGGTGCCGGACTGGCTGCGCGTGGTCGTCGGCGTCGATCAGCCCACCGCGCAGGCGCTCCACTTGCGGGACGGCACCGTCGTACCCCATTACGGCCTGCCCGAGGGACCGGACGGGCGGCTCGTGGACCACGGCGGCGACGGCACGGTCTACCGGCACTCGGCGACCGGCTTCTGCGACCGGCCCGCGTACTGGTCCCAGCAGCACGCGGCCCTCGCCCGGATGGACGAGGTGGTCGACCATGTCCGCGCGGTCGTGACCGAGACCCGCCTCGGACCCCGCCTCCCCGCCGCCACCGGAGTCGGCGCGGAGGCTCCGGACCTCGTCACGGCCGGGGTGCCCTTCGAGATCGTGGCGCACGGCGACGCCGCGGCCTCGGAGGTGCGCTGCCGCGTCGTCACCGCCCACGACGGCCGCCAGGCCGCCCGGCCGGCCTTCACCCGGCGCGACGGCCGCGTCGTCGCCACCGCCCTTCTGCACCGGCCCGGGATCTACCGCGTCGAGGTCCGGCGCGGCGGCACCTCGCCCGTCGGCTCCCTGCTGATGGCGCTGGCACCGGACGACGCGGCCCGCGAGGAGGACTGAGGTGATCCCGGGAGCCGACTTCGAGGTAGAGGCGGTGGCGATCGGCCGCTACCGCACCTTCGCGGACCTGGAGGGCGTGGAGGAGACCGTCGCCGAGACCGTACGGCTCCTCGGTGAGCTCGGCGGAGCCCGGCGCCCCTGGCCGGACCCGCCCGAGCTGGTCACCTTCGACGAGGTCAACGCACGGCTGGACGCCTGGCAGGAACCTTGCGAGCCGCGCAGCTCCGTCCTGCTGTGGACCGGCCACGGCGAGACCGACGGCTCCAACGCCTGGCTGGCCTACGCCAACACCACGGACGCGCCCAGCAGCGGACTGACGGTGGCCCAGATGGCCGAACGGCTCCGCGCGGAGTGGGCGAACGTACGGGCCGGTGACTCCGGCGCGTGGGTCATGGTCGTCGTGGAGGCGTGCGGCGCCGACGTCTTCCTCCGCGGGGTCCACTCCGCCCTGTCCGCCATGCCGGACGTCCCGGAGCGGCTTCTGCTGGTGGGGGTGAGCGCCCAGGGCGGCGAGGGCCGGCTCGGCACCTTCAACGAGGTCCTGGCGCCCACCATCACCTCGTTCGAACCGAACGACGAGGCGATCGATCTGGCGGAACTCGCCCGGCGGCTGCGGAACCGTCTCAGAAAGGGGCGGCGCGGCTGGGTGGAGCTCGTCCAGCCCTCCGACGAGTGCACGCTGCGCCTGATCCGCAGGACCGAGCAGAGCGTCACCGTGACCGTCGACGACTACCAGCGCCTGCGGCACTTCCTCGACGGCCTCGGCCCCGATGAACGCCGTCACTTCCTCACCAAGGCCCAGGGTGCCGACAGCGGCGAGCTGGCCTGGTTCTTCGTCGGCCGGTGGCGGGAGCGCCGCGCACTCGTCGAGTGGCTGTGCGGCACGGCGCCCGGCCTGTACGTCGTCACCGGCGCGCCCGGCACCGGCAAGTCCGCGCTCCTCGGCAACCTCGCCGTGCACGCCCGCCGCGAGATGCTCGAGCTGCTGGTGGACGCCGAGGTCCTCCCCGAGCCCCGCGCCCAGGTCCTCCCGCCCGCGGACGCCTTCGACGCCGTGGTGCACCTGGCGGGCATGACCGTGCACGCCCTGGTCACCAGGATCGGCCTCGCGGCGGGCCTGCCCGCGCCGCCCGCCGGGGAGTCCGGGCAGGCCGTCGAGCGGCTGCGGGACCACCTGCGGCGCCGGTCCGGCATGTTCACGGTGCTGGCGGACGCGTTGGACGAGGCCGAGGAGCCCGCCGAACTCGCCGTCCTGGTGCTGCGCAGGCTCGCCGAACTCCCCAACTGCCGGATCGTCGTGGGCACCCGCCCGGAGGGCTCCGCCGGCGAGGACCTCATCGGCCGTCTCGCCCCGGCGCCGGACACCCACCGCAGGATCCTGGTCCTGGAGCCCGTCCCCGACGCACACGCCGAGTACGTGGGACTGCGTCTGCGAGCCGCCCGGAAGGCCGAGCTGCTCCAGCTCACCGACGCGGCGCTGAAGGACGTCGTACGGCGCGCCGCACGGCTCAGCCCCAGCTTCCTGTCCGCCCGGATCGCGGTGGCCGAGATCATCGCCCGGCCGCACCTGCTGCTCCCCGAGCACGCGCACGCGCTCGACCAGCTGCTCGGCCAGCACCACCGGACCACCTTCGCGGCCATGGCCCGGCGCCTGGCCCGGACGTCCGGCGCGGCGCTGCCCCTGCTGCACGCTCTCGCGCTGTCCCGTGGCCGGGGACTGCCACGGACGGGCGGTGTGTGGGCCGCGGCCGCGACGGCGCTGGGGGACGGCCGGGAGGTGGGCGAGGAGGACATCGACGAGGTCCTGGCCCACGCGGCCCCGTACATCCTGTTCGATGTCGAGGACGGCCAGACGGTGCACCGCCTCGCCCACCACACCTTCCAGGAGCACTTCACGGCGCACGACGCCACGACAGCCGAACTGGCCCTGACGCGCGGCCTGTTGGACCTGGCCCGGAACCTGCCGGAGCAAGAGCTCAACCCGTACGTGGCCCGGCGCCTGGTCGAGCACGTCTTCGCCGCCTCCGCCTGGCAGGACCTGGCGGACGCCCCCGAACTCCTCGACCGGCTCGCCCCGGAGACGGTCGCCTCCCGCGCCCAGTGGGCCGCCCTGGGCCAGGCCGACCTGCCGCCCGAGATCCTGGGCGTGCTCGGTGCCTGGCGGGACCTCGCACCGCTGGCCCCCGCCGACCGCGCCCTGGTGCGCGTCCTGGCCGGCGCCCGCCTCACCGGCACCACCGTGCCCTGGCCGTCGTACGGCGACACGCCCTGGCGGCTGGCGTGGACGGCCCTGGAACGCACCGAACTGACGGCGACGCTCGGCGAGGACGTGACCGGTGTGGCAGCCCTGCGGCTGCCCGACCACGGCACGGCGCTGGTGGCCTTCGAGGGCGCGTCGGCCCTGCGCTTCTGGGACCTGAACAGCGGGGAGCCGCTGGCCGATCCCCTCGCGGTCGCCGGTGGCGCGGGAGGGTTCTATGTCGTCACGCTGCCGGACGGGCGGACGATTCTCGTGGCCGCCGGGTGGGACGAACGCGTGGCCCTCTACGACCTGCGGACCTGGCGGCCGGTCCCGCACACCCCTGGCGGCGACGGCCCACCTCTGATCCCGACGCGACTGCCCGACGGACGCCGGGTGCTCACCTGCGGCAACCACCTGGGCACGGTGCGTCTGCGCGACGCGCGGTCCGGCGCCGAGGTGGCCCACTTCATCGATACGGAGGCCCGCACCTGGCCGCTGGCCGTCGTCCCCCTCGCCGACGGGAGCGACGCGCTGCTCCTGATCAACGAGTTCGATCACCTGCTGGTGTGGGAACCAGGTCGCGCCGGGCGGCCCGCACGGCAGCGGGCCATCGGCCCGGCATCGGAGATCGACCTCACGCTCGACGACGGCAGGCGGCTGGACGTCAGGGTGCGCGCTCGGCGCATCCATGTGTCCACCCACGCGGCGGGTACCGAGCCGGATCTGGGGGAGGTGTACCTGCGGTGGGGGAGCACGGGCTGGATCCACCTCTTCCCCGGCCCCGACGGCACCGTCCGGGCCGTCGCGCGGACCGAATCCGCCACGTACCGGACACTGGATCTCGACACCGGCGAGACGGGCCCGCCCCTTCGCCCGAGGGACGGGGAGCACGACGACGAGCTGTCCGTCGACTGGCCGCCGGACCGGGACACCCCTCTGGCCGTGCGCTTCGCGCGGGGTGAGGGACAGGACGCGGAGATCGAGTGCCTGGATCTCGGGACGGGTGAGCGCCTGTACGGAAGGGAGAACCGGGGTGGTGCCGGACCGGTCGCCCGGGTCGTCTGGGAACGGCCGGGCAAGCCGGTGGTCGTGCACGGGGCTTCCGGCACCGTGTGGATGCGGGACCTGGAGGCCGACACATGGTTCCGCGTCGTCGACGGCGGGTCCGTCGACGCCCTGACCACCGTGCGGCTGTCCTCGGGGGACCCGGCCGTCGCCATCGCGCGAGGTCCCCGGATCCGACTGTGGGACATCCTGAGCGCCCGGAACGTCACCGGGCGGGAAGCCGGGATGCGACTGCCCGCGCGCCGGGCGGTGCTACGGCTGGGCCACCTGCCGCAGCCGGACGGGCGCCTGGTGCTCGTCACGACGTCGCAACACACGCAGGACAACCGGATCGAGTACCTGGCGGAGCTGTGGATCCCGGCCACCCGCCGCCGCATCGGTGACCCGATCCCCCTCCGCTCCGTCTCGGGCGGCCTCACCGTCCTGCGCAGCGGCGACGGCGATCGCGAGCCCGTCGCGTTCCTGCTGCACGGCGAAGCCCCGCCCCGGCTCCGCGACATCCGCACCGCGGCACCCCTGCCGGTGACGTTCCCGCACCATCGGGACCAGCCGCGTTGCGCGCTCATGAACACGGCCGCGGGCCCGGTGGTCCTCGCCTGCGACCACGACGTCATCCAGGCGTACGACCTGGCCACGGGCGTCGCACTGCACTCCCTGCCGCTGGGCCTGCCCGTCCAGGACATCGCGGTGGCCGGCCCCCGCCTGGTCGTCGCGACGCCCGTGGGACTCCTCGCGCTGGACTACGCGGAGCACCGCGCCCCCACGAACCCCGACCCGCCGCCCCCGCCCTGCGCGGGCACCAAGGTGTGGATCGGCCCGCCGACCTGGTTCACGGTCATGGTGGTTCTGCTCGGCATCCTCGCACTGCCCGTCGCGGTGATCTGGGGCGTGTTCAGCCTGACCGACTCATGGAGGCGGGAGCCCGTCACCGTCGGCCAGATCTCCGGGGACACCCCTGTCTGCGCCGCCGATTCGGACTGCGTCGACAGCAGGGGAGCCACGACGTTCCCCTACGTCCTCGGCACCCGCCCCACGAGGACGGTCTACGACGTCCCCGGCCACGGCGACTTCACCGCCACGCTCGCCTTGAGGGGCGTACCGGCGTCCGGCTGCCCGGCGTCGACCACCGTCCGCTACCGCGTCGCGACCCCGGACGCATCGCGGGCCGACGCCGCGCGCACCGGCGAGATCCGGCTCGGCCGCAGCGAGAAGATCAGGCTCGGCGAGCACGGCGCCCACCAGGTGGAACTGACGTTCACCCTGCTCGCCCCCGCTCCCGACTGCCACCCGGTGCTGGAGGTCCGGGACCCGATGCCCGGTTAGGGCCCTTCTTTCGGATCGTGCCGGGGTCGCGGGGAGCCGTCGCTCGGAGCCGCAAGATCCGAAAGAGAGGCCCTAGACCCGCGCCCACGCCTCCGCCGCCGCCCGTCGCGCGCCCGCCTCGTCCACCGCCGGGCCGAACTCCGCGAGCGCGGAACCCAGGGCGGCCACGCACGCGTCGACGACGTCCGGGCGGGCGGCGGAGCCGTAGTGGTTCACCCGGATCATCTCCCGCGCGAGGGCGCCGCCGCCGGCCGCCAGCGGCAGGTCGGGAGCGGTGGCGAGCGCCTTGGCCACCACCGCGGACGCGTCGACCCCGGACGGGGTCCGCAGGGTCGTGGCGACCGGCGCCGCCTCCGACGCCTCGTGCACATACGGCTCCAGGCCGCCGCCCAGGGCCGTCGCGCCCGCGCGGGTGGCCGCCGCGGCGCGGGCGTGGCGGGACATCACGGCGTCGAGGCCCTCCGTCTCGACGCGCTCCACGCACGCCTCCAGCGCCAGCATCTCCAGCTGCGCGGGCGCGTGCAGCAGCGTCTTGCGGCCGCCGTCGATCCAGCGCTCCTTCCAGTCCAGGAGGGAGAGGTAGGAGCGGCGCGGCGCGCGCGGGTTCGCCGCCATCCGGGCCCATGCCCGCTCGCTCACCGAGACCGCCGACACACCCGCCGGGCCGCCCATCGCCTTCTGCGCCCCGATCACGCACAGGTCCACGCCCCACGCGTCGGGCAGGACCGGCTCGGCCCCCACCGAGGCGACCGCGTCGAGATAGAACAGCGCGCCGTGCTCCCGCACCACCTCGCCGATCTCCGCCACCGGGTTGGTGTTGCCGGTGGCCGCCTCCGCGTGCACCAGCGACACGAAGTCGATCTCCGGGTGCTCGGCGAACGCCTGCCGGATCTGCGCGGCCTTCACCGCCGTGTGGAAGGGCACCGCCAGGTCGATCACGGTCGCCCCGCAGTCCCGCAGCCAGTCGCCGAAGGTCTGCCCGTAGGGGCCGGTGATCACATTCAGCGCGGTGGTGCCGGGACCGGCGGTCGCGCGGATCGCCCCCTCCAGCGGCAGCAGCGCCTCACCCTGGGTGATCACCACGTCCTGCCGGGTGCCGAGCAGCCGGGCCACCCGGTCCTCGATCGAGGCGAAGCGGGCGGCGGTGAGCGGGGCGAGGTCCAGGAAGGGGTGCGTCATGGAATCGAGGGTAACCGGGACGATCTTCCGCGCCGCGCACCGCCCGAGGGGCGAGATTCTTAGGCGAGACGCCTTCGTTACCAACGGTTTGATTTGAGTACCTCAAACTCATCCTTATAATCGGAAGCCACTGTTCCATCACAGGAGGTCACCGTCGTGAACATCGCCCTCGGCCGCCGGGCCCGCGTCCTGGCCGCCACCACCGCGACGGCCGGCCTGGTCCTCGTCGCCGGCTGCACGTCGAGCGACGACGGAGGCAGCGGATCGAAGACCGCCGCCGGCGGGGTCGAGCTGGTCAAGGCCGGGCAGCTCACCACGTGCACCCATCTGCCCTACCCGCCCTTCCAGTCGGAGATCGACGGCAAGGTGCAGGGCTTCGACGTGTCCCTGATCGACCTCGTCGCCCAGGACCTCGGGGTGAAGCAGAAGATCGTCGACACCCCCTTCGAGAACTTCAAGACCGGCGCCTTCCTGAACTCCGGCCGGTGCGACCTGGCCGCGGCCGGCATGACCATCACCGAGGAGCGCAAGAAGAACGTCGACTTCTCGGACCCGTACTTCGAGGCCACCCAGGCCCTGCTCGTCGACAAGGACAGCGGCATCACCTCCCTCGCCGACGCCAAGGCGAAGAAGGTCAAGCTCGGCGCCCAGGCGCAGACCACCGGCGAGGACTACGTCAAGAGCCAGGGCTTCGACCCGGTCTCCTTCGAGTCCTCCGACGCCGTCCTCAACGGCCTGCGCTCCGGCCAGGTCAAGGCCGTCGTCATCGACTACCCGGTCGTCCAGGGCTGGCTCAAGGACAAGGCCAACGCGGACGCCTTCCGGATCGCCGACAACATCAACACCGGTGAGCAGTACGGCTTCACGGTGAAGAAGGGCAACACCAAGCTGCGCGAGGCCATCAACAAGGCGCTCGCCGACGCCAAGGCCGACGGCACCTACAAGAAGCTGTACGAGCAGTGGATCGGTCCCTACGACCAGTCCGCCGCCTCCCCGGCCGCCTCATGACCGCGACGGACGTAGAACTCCAGCCGAAGAAAAAGGGACTGACGCGACGTCAGAAGCGCCGACTGTCACGCGGCGCGCAGTACGTCCTCTTCGTCGCCGCCGTGATCGCCGTCGCGGTCACGGCGGACTGGGGACGGCTGAAGAACCAGTTCGCCCAGGGCGACATCGCCCGGGAGATGTTCCCGGACGTCATCACCCTGGCCCTGAAGAACACCGTGCTGTACACAGTGTCCGGCTTCGTCGTCGGACTGGCGCTCGGCATGGTGATCGCGCTGATGCGGCTGTCGTCCGTCGGCCCGTACCGCTGGCTCGCCGGCGTCTACATCGAGATCTTCCGCGGCCTGCCCGCCCTGCTGATCTTCATCTTCATCGGCGTCGCCGTCCCGCTCGCCTTCCCCGGCACGGAGGTCGTCGGCGGCACCTACGGCAAGGTCGCCCTCGCCCTCGGCCTGGTCGCCGCCGCGTACATGGCGGAGACGATCCGCGCCGGCATCCAGGCCGTGCCCAAGGGACAGATGGAGGCGGCGCGTTCGCTGGGCTTCTCGCCGGCCCGCGCGATGGCCTCGATCGTCGTCCCGCAGGCGTTCCGCATCATCCTCCCGCCGCTGACCAACGAACTGGTCCTGCTGTTCAAGGACTCCTCCCTCGTGCTGTTCCTCGGTGTCACCCTGGAGGAGCGCGAACTGTCCAAGTACGGCCGCGACCTGGCCAGTCAGACCGCCAACTCCACCCCGATCCTCGTCGCCGGCCTGTGCTACCTGCTGATCACGATCCCGCTCGGCTTCGTCGTGCGCCGCATGGAGGCCAAGGCCCAGGAGGCCGTCAAATGAGCCGTCCGGAAATCGACGTACGCGGTCTGCACAAGTCCTTCGGCGCCAACGAGGTGCTGCGCGGCATCGACCTGGAGATCGGCCAGGGCGAGGTCGTCTGCGTCATCGGCCCGTCCGGGTCCGGCAAGTCCACCCTCCTGCGGTGTGTGAACCTGCTGGAGGAGCCCACCAAGGGCCAGGTCTTCGTGGGCGGCACCGAACTCACCGACCCGGACGTCGACATCGACGCCGTGCGCCGCCGGATCGGCATGGTCTTCCAGCAGTTCAACCTCTTCCCGCACCTCACGGTGACCGAGAACCTCACCCTTCCGCAGCGCCGCGTCCTGCGGCGGGACAAGGCGACGGCCGCCCGCGTGGCCGCCGAGAACCTGGCGCGGGTGGGCCTGTCGGAGAAGGCGGACGCCTACCCGGCCTCCCTCTCCGGCGGCCAGCAGCAGCGCGTGGCCATCGCCCGCGCTCTGTCGATGGGCCCCGAGGTGATGCTCTTCGACGAGCCGACCTCGGCGCTCGACCCGGAGCTCGTCGGGGACGTGCTGGCAGTCATGCGCATGCTGGCCAACGAGGGCATGACGATGATGGTCGTCACCCACGAGATGAGCTTCGCCCGCGAGGTCGCCGACCGGGTCGTCTTCATGGACGGCGGAGTGATCGTCGAGGACGGCACCCCGGCCCGTGTCATCGGCAACCCCGCCCACGAACGCACCCGCCACTTCCTCTCCCGCCTCCTCGACCCGGCGATGGCGGACGTAGAGGAAGAAACCTCCGACCAGGTCGGCGGCCCGGCTGACTAGTCCGGAGGAGACCTCCGACCAGGTCGGCGGCCCGGCTGACTAGTCTTCGCTCCATGAGCGAACGCGCGGTGCTGCACGTGAAGGGCAGGGTTCTCGTCGGACCCGACGACGTCCGGGACGAGCTGTGGATCGTCGACGGCCGGATCTCCTACGACCGTCCCGTCGGCGCCCGTGACCTACGGACCGTCGACGGCTGGGCCCTGCCCGGCCTCGTCGACGCCCACTGCCACGTCGGCCTCGGCCCGCACGGCCCGGTCGACGAGGACATCGCCGAGAAGCAGGCCCTGACCGACCGCGACGCCGGCACCCTCCTGATCCGCGACGCCGGCTCGCCCTCGGACACCCGCTGGGTCGACGACCGCGACGACCTGCCGAAGATCATCCGGGCCGGCCGACACATCGCCCGCACCCGCCGCTACATCCGCGGCTACGCCCACGAGATCGAGCCCGAGGACCTGGTCGCGTACGTGGCGCGGGAGGCCCGGCGCGGCGACGGCTGGGTCAAGCTGGTCGGCGACTGGATCGACCGCGACCTCGGCGACCTGGCCCCCAGCTGGCCGCGCGACGCCGTGGAGGCGGCCATCGCCGAGGCCCACCGGCTCGGCGCCCGGGTCACCGCCCACTGCTTCGCCGAGAACTCCCTCCAGGACCTCGTCGAGGCGGGCATCGACTGTATCGAGCACGCCACCGGCCTCACGGACGACCTGATCCCCCTCTTCGCCGCACGCGGTGTCGCGATCGTCCCGACCCTCGTCAACATCGCGACCTTCCCGCGCCTCGCCGACGGCGGCGAGGCCAAGTTCCCGCGCTGGTCGGCCCATATGCGACGGCTCCACGAACGCCGCTACGACACCGTCCGCAACGCCCATGACGCCGGCATCCCGGTGTTCGTCGGCACGGACGCCGGCGGCACGCTGCCGCACGGCCTGGTGGCGGCGGAGGTCGCGGAACTCGTCACCGCCGGGCTGACCCCCCTCGAGGCGCTCGCGGCCACGACCTGGGCGGCCCGGGCGTGGCTCGGCCGGCCCGGGCTGGAGGAGGGGGCACCGGCGGACCTCGTGGTGTACGAGTCCGACCCGCGGGCGGACGTACGGGTGCTGGCGGCGCCGCGCCGCGTGGTCGTCAACGGCGTCGTCGTCGGATAGGCGTGTGTCCGGGGAGAGCGGGCGGGTGCGCGCCCCCTTCCGCGCCGACGCGTCGACCGGGGGCTCGCCCGGAAGAGCGGAGCGGGCGGGGACGGCTGGAACACGCGTACCGAAGCATGCGCATGCGTGTGCGGAAACTCCACGATGGAGTGAAGTGACGGAGGATCGCTGACGGTTCACTCTCCGTCGGCGATTCTTGGCGGGTCCCGAGCAAGTCTCCTTTGGGGGTCCCCACCGTGAACGGCACCACCTTCCGCCTGCCCGCACGCCGCCTCGCCGCCGCCGCGGCGGCCACGGCCCTGGCCATGGCTCCCGTGGCCCTGGCCGGCGCGGGCCCCGCCCACGCGACCACCGACCAGGGTCGCGCGAGCGCGGTCGTCCTGCGGGCCGGCCTGGACGTGTCCCTCCTCGACAAGACCGTCGAGGTCCCGCTGGCGGTCTCCCTCAACGAGGTCCAGGCGCCGAGCAGCGCCGAGAGGACGGCGCTGACGGCCGAGTTGGACGGGGTGGACGGCGGCAGGCCGTTCAGCGTGCTGCGGGCGGAGGTGGCGGAGGCGAAGGCGACGGTGAGCGGGGGCGTGGCCCAGGCCTCGACGCGTCTGGCGCGGGCGAAGCTGCATGTCCCGGGGCTGCCGCTGCTGTCGGTCGTCGAGGTGGACGCGATCACGTCCCGAGCCGTCTGCGCGGCGGGGCGGACGCCGGTCGCCTCGGCCGCGCTGCCGGGGGCGGTGACCGTGTTCGGCAAGCGGGTCACGGTCGCCGCGGGCGGTCCGACGGACGTGAAGGTGCCCGGTGTGGGGGAGGTGCGCCTGGACTGGTCGAAGCGGGAGACGACGTCCCGTACGGCCGCGGCGACCGCCCTCGAACTCACGGTCACGGTGAACCCGTCGAACCTGAACGTGGCCGAGGTGGAGGGGACGGTGACCCTGGCGAGGGCGAGCTGCGAGACGCCGTCCGCGCCGGCGGAGGACGTGAAGGTCCAGGGGGCGCCGGGTGACGCCCCTAAGCCGGTGAAGGCGGATCTGGCGGAGACGGGCGGGAGTTCACTGAGCGTGTATCTGGCGGCGGGGTCGGCGGTGCTGCTGGCCGTGGGAGCCGGAGCGGTGACCTTGGCGCGCCGGGGCCGGGGTTGACCCTCCTGGGGGCTCCGCCCCCAGGCCCCCGGCCTATGCCCACCCGCCACCCGTTGACGGCGAGGGCCCAGGGGGTGGAGCCCCCTGGTACGGCCCCTCAAGCGGACGCCAACGCCATCGCCTGGTCAAGCGCCTGCAAGAAACGGTTCACCGTCCCCCGGTCCCGCACGGCCAACCGCAGCCACTCCTCGTCCAGCCCGGGAAACGTGTCCCCCCGCCGTACCGCGAACCCCAGGTCCCGCAGATGACGTCGTACAGCCACCGCCCGAGGTAGACGGACCAGCACGAACGGCCCCTCCGCCGGACCCACCACCCGCACCCCGTCCCCGGCGAACTCCTCCAGCCCGGCGACCAGATGGGCCCGGTCGGCGGCGACCCGGTGCGCCGCGTGGGCGGCCTCCGCCAGGGCCCGCGGCGCCACACACGCCTCCGCCGCCGCCAGCGCCGGGGTCGACACCGGCCACAACGGCTGCGCCCGCTCCAGCTCGGCGATCGTCTCCGGCGCGGACAGCACGTATCCGATCCGCAGCCCGGCCAGCCCCCACGTCTTCGTCAGGCTGCGCAGCACCACCAGACCGGGCACGTCGGTCCGCCCGGCCAGCGCCTCCCGCTCGCCCGGCACCGCGTCCATGAACGCCTCGTCCACCACCAGCGTCCGCCCGGGCCGCGCGAGCCCCGCGACCGTCCCGGCGGGGTGCAGCACCGACGTGGGGTTCGTCGGATTGCCGATGATCACCAGGTCGGCCTCCTCCGGCACCGCCGCCGGATCCAGCCGGAAACCGTCCGCCTCCCGCAGCAGCACCCGGTCCACACTGTGCCCGGCGTCCCGCAGCGCGGCCTCCGGCTCGGTGAACTGGGGATGCACCACCACCGGTCGGCGCACCTTCAGCGCCCGCGCGAGCAGCACGAACGCCTCCGCCGCCCCCGCCGTCAGCAGCACCCGCTCCGGCGGCAGCCCGTGCCGGGCGGCGACCGCCGCCCGCGCCGCCCGCCCGTCCGGGTAGGCGGCGAGCCCCTCCAGCGAGGCCGCGATGTGCTGCCGCAGCCAGGCCGGAGGGGTGTCCGCGCGCACGTTCACCGCGAGATCGATCAGCGCCGAACCGTCGTCGCGGACCTCCGCGTCCCCGTGGTGCCGCAGATCGGGCTCAGTGGGCATGGGCGTGCCCATGCCCGTGCTGATGCCCGTGTCCATGACCATGGCCGTGGTGGTGGCCGTCGTCGTCGGGGTGGAAGTGCGGCTGCTGCGGCAGGCCCACCTTGTCCTCGAAGCCCGGCAGCGCGATCCGGTACACGCACGTGTCGCAGTTCATCCGCACCTCGCCCGCGGCGGCCTCCCGGTACCGCTCCATCACCAGGTCCAGCAGCTCCGGCTCCGGACCGATGACGTCCGCCGACAGCACCTCGACCTCGGGATGCGCGGCCGCCCATCCCGCGGTCTGCTGCCGCACCCGGTCCGGCAGGATGCCGGTGAACAGGAAGTACGGCAGGACGACGATCCGCCGCGCGCCGAGCCGCGCGCACCGGTCGAGCCCGCTCGGCACGTCCGGCGCCGCCAGCGACACGAACGCCGTCTCCACGCCCGCGTATCCGCGCCCCTCCCACAGCAGCCGCGCCGCCTTGAACACCTCGGCGTTGGCGTCCGGGTCCGTCGAACCGCGCCCCACCAGCAGCACGGTCACGTCCGACCGGTCGGCGGGGGACCGCTCGGACGTGCCCAGCGCCTCGTCCAGCCGCCGCTCCAGCACCGACAGCAGCGACGGGTGCGGGCCCAGCGGACGCCCGTACGTGTACGAGATCCCCGGGTGCCGCTCCTTCTCCCGGGCCAGCGCCGCCGGGATGTCCCCCTTGGCGTGACCGGCGGACACCAGCATCAGCGGCACGGCGGCGAACCGGCGCACCCCCCGCTCGACCAGCTCGGTGACGGCCTCGGCGAGGGGCGGCGGGGACAGCTCGATGAAGCCGCCCGCGACGGGAAGTTCGGGATGGCGGCGCGCCAACTCCCGTACGAAGGCGCGGAACGCCTCGGCTCCGGCGTCGTCCCGGGTGCCGTGGCCGGCGATGAGCAGAGCGGGCGGCGGGGTGGTCACGGTGTCTCCTCGGCGGAAATCGGGTGGTACAGCAGGGCGTTGAGCGCGGCGGCGGCGACCGCCGACCCGCCCTTCTCGGACACGTTGCTCACGGCGGGCAGCCCGCTCTCGCGCAACGCGGCCTTCGACTCGGCCGCGCCCACGAAACCCACGGGCAGACCGATCACGAGCGCGGGGGAGGCGTCCAGGGTCAACAGCTCCTCCAGGGCGGTCGGCGCGTTGCCGATCACCCACAGGGCGCCGGGGCCGACCTGCTCGTGGGCGAGCCGGATCGCGTGCGCCGAGCGGGTCAGCCCCGGCGCGGCCACGGCGTCGCGGAGCCGGCAGACGGTCTCCCGCCGGGTGATCCCGGCGGCCACCATCTCCACGTCCACGACGACGGGCGCGCCGGCGTGCAGCGCCGCGTGCGCCGTCGCCAACTCGCCCTCGTCCATGACGAGATCGCTCGCGTACTCAAGGTCGGCGGCGGAGTGGATGACCCGCTCCACCACCGCGCGGGTCAGCGGCGGGAAGTGCGAGGTGTCCAGGCGGGCGCGCAGCCGCCGGTAGGACTCCTCCTCGATCGGGTGGACAACGCGGTTCACTCGGCGCCCTCCTGCGCTGTCTGCCAGCGGTAGCCGCGCGGCGTCACCATGCGCCCCGCGATGTCACGGGTCGCGGTGTTGCCCACCGTCACGACCGTCATCATGTCCACCCACGCCGGGTCGAGCGCGCCCAGCGTGGTCAGCCGGCTCGACTCGTCGGGGCGCGTGGCGTTGCGCACGACACCCACCGGTGTCGTCGGCTCCCGGTGCTCGGCGAGGATCGCCAGCGCCTTGGGCAGCTGCCAGTCGCGGCCCCGGGAACGCGGGTTGTAGAAGGTGACGACGAGATCCGCCTCGGCGGCCGCACGCACCCGCCGCTCGATGACCTCCCACGGCGTGTGCAGGTCGGACAGGCTGATCGACACATGGTCGTGGCCCAGCGGCGCGCCGAGGATCGCCCCGGCGGCCAGGGCCGCGGTCACCCCGGGCACCCCGACCACGTCGATGTCGTCGGACGCCTCGGCGAGCGCCGGGGAGGCCATGGCGTACACGCCCGCGTCGCCGCTGCCGATCAGCGCGACGGCCTGCCCCTTGCGGGCCTCCTCGACGGCCGTCCGGGCCCGTTCCTCCTCGGCCCCGAGCCCCGACTCCAGCACCCGGGTGCCCGGCCGCAGCAGATCGCGGATCTGGTCGACGTACTGGTCGAGCCCGACGAGCACGGAGGCGCGCCGCACCTCCTCCTTCGCGCGCGGCGTGAGCAGGTCCCGGGCGCCGGGGCCCAGCCCGACCACCGCGAGCCGCCCCCGCCCCGGACGCCGTACGACGGCACAGGTCGCCATGGCCGGGCGTCCGGCCGACTTGCGCTTGGGGACGAGGAGTTCGCCGCCGCGCAGCAGCGCGGCCGCCTCGGCGACGGACGGCGTACCGACGGCGGCGAGGGGCGCGTCGGACGGGTTGGGCACCTCGACCCGCGCCAGCTCCCCGGCGGAGTGCGTCACCAGCGGCACCCCGAGGCGCCGGGCGGCCTCGACGATGCCGGGCTCCTCGGCCTTGGCGTCGACGGTGGCGAGCTCGGCGACGGACGCGACCGAGAGCCCCGCCTCGCGCAGCGAGGACTCGATCAGCTCCAGCACCTCCTCGACGGGGGCGCCCTGGGAGGCCCCGACCCCGACGACGAGGGACGGCGGCCGCAGGACCACTTCGCGTCCGGCGGGCTCGACGAGACGATCGGTGACCCGGATGGCGTACGCGCCGTCGGCGCGGACCGGCAGCGGCGGCAGCGGCCAGGCCACCTCCGCCCGCAACGCCACCGGTTCGCCGTCGAGGAGAGCCCGGGACACCGCCGCGACATCCCCCTCCACGGGGAGTCCGAGGGTGTCCAGACCGGGCAGGCCCACCGCGTCCGTCGCGGTCGTCACCACGGGCGCCGCCGCCAGCAACTCGCCCACCCGCACGGCGAGTTCATTGGCGCCGCCCCCGTGCCCGCCGAGCAGCGACACGGCGAACCGGCCGCCCTCGTCGACGCACACCACACCCGGGTCGCCCGCCTTGTCCCCGAGCAGGGGCGCCACGAGCCGGACCACCGCGCCGGTCGCCAGGAAGCACACGAGCTGCTCGCACTCCGCGAACGCCCGCCGTACGGCGTCGGCCACGGGCCCGTCGTACACGCGCGTGCGCTCCGGCCACGCCGCGGCCAGCCGGTCCCGCGCCGCCGCCCCCGCCGCGGTGGCGGAAATGAGGCCGATCACTGAGCAACTCCTTCGTGAGAAACAGGGCTTCTGGTGCCCCACAGCAGAAAAACGGGATTGGTCGCCGCGAGCCGGGTCACATCCCCGGGCAGCGGTGCCAGCCGGGACGACTGGAGCAGCACTCCCTCGCAGCCGAAGCCGGCCTCGGTCAGCGCGGCCCGCGCCGCCGGCACCCGGTCGAGCGCGGCCATGGCCACGACCACGCTCCGCCGGGCCCGCCGCGCGCACGCGCCGACGATGTCCGCCAGTTCACGGCCGCCGCCCCCGACGAACACCGCGTCCGGATCGTCGAGTCCGGCGAGCGCCCCCGGGGCCGTACCGTGCACCACGTCGACATCGACCCCGTGCGCGGCGGCGTTGGCGCGGATCCGCTCCACCCCGTCCGCCGTCCGCTCGACGGCCGACACGGCGGCGCCCAGCCGCGCGCACTCCACCGCCACGGAACCCGACCCGGAACCGACGTCCCACACCAGGTCGCCCGGCCCCGGCCCGAGCCGGGCCAGCGCCAGCGCCCGCACCTCGAACTTGGTGATCATCGAGTCGCGGTGCGCGAACGCGTCCTCGTCCAGGGCCCAGGACCCGGGCCGCGCCGACAGCCCCGCGACCGTCCGTACGGGACCCAGCACCCGCGTCTCGTCCAGGCTCAGGACGACACTGACCGCCGTGCCCCAGTCGCGGCCCGCGGCCTCGGCGGGCGTGACCCGCTCCACCCGCTCGCGCTCCGGATCGCCCAGCGCCGACGCCACCACGAGCACGCGCCGGGACCGGGACCGCACCAGGGCCGCGCCCAGTTCGGCGGGACCGGCGCCCGGCCCCGTCAGCACGGCGACCTTGGGGTGCGCCCGGCACAGCTGCACCGCCGTGCGCACCTCCCGTCCGTGCGCGCTGACGACCACCGCGTCGTCCCAGGTCAGCCCCAGCCGGGCGAAGGCCGCCGCCACCGAGGACACTCCCGGCCGGACGTCCAGCCGCCCCGCCCCGCACCGCTCGGCCAGCGCCCGCACGATCCCGAAGAACCCCGGATCGCCCGACGCCAGCACCAGCACCGGCCGGTCCTTGCCGTCGTACTCCTCGATCGCGTCCAGGGCGGGCGCCAGCGGCCCGAGGACGATCCGCTCGGCCGACTCCGGCAGCCGTACGGCGTCCAGGTGCCGGCGCCCGCCGACGACCAGCTCGGCCCCGGCGAGGACGTCCTCGGGGACCGGTGTCCCCGTGCCCGTGCCCACCACGGTGATCATGTACTGGCCCCCCGCTCGCGCAGCGCCCGCCGGGCCTCGGGGTCGGCCTTGCGGAAGCCGTGGAAGTGACCGGGGTGGTACAGGTGCGAGCGCGTGCCGTGCGCGCCGAGGGCCGGGCCCACCAGGAACAGCGTGTGCTTCCAGAGCTTGTGCTCCTTGACCGTCTCCTCCAGCGTGCCGATCGTGCACCGCACGATCAGCTCCTCCGGCCAGGTCGCCTGATGGGCCACGACGACCGGCGTCGACGTCGGATAGCCGCCCTCCAGCAGCTCCCGCACCAGCTGCCCGCTGCGCGCCGCCGACAGGAAGATCGCCATCGTCGTGCCGTGCCGGGCGAACTCGCGCACCTCCTCGCCGGGCGGCATCGGCGTCTTGCCGCCGCCCAGCCGGGTGAGCACCACGGACTGCGCCACCTCGGGAATGGTCAGCTCGCGCTGCGCGAGCGCGGCCACGGCGGAGAAGGCGGAGACACCCGGGACGACCTCCGTCTCGATGCCGATCTCCCGGCACCGGTCCAGCTGCTCCTGCGTGCCGCCCCACAGGGCCGGGTCGCCGGAGTGGATCCGGGCGACCCGCAGGCCCTCGGCCCGGGCGCGCCCGTAGACGGCGACCACGTCCTCCAGCGACATCGTCGCCGAGTCGAGGATCTCCGCACCCTCGCGCGCGTGCTCCAGCACCTCCGCCTGCACCAGGCTCGCGGCCCAGATCACGACGTCGGCCTCGGCGATGGCACGCGCGGCGCGGAACGTCAGCAGATCGGCGGCGCCGGGGCCGGCACCGACGAAGGTCACCTTGCCGGCGGGGGCATCGGCCATGGGTTCGGGTCCTCTCATCTTCGGGTCACTTCAGGGGGTGCGGGGGGTCCGGATGTGCGCGGCAGGGGGTTCATCGGATACGAAGAGCCCATGGCGGTCTTCGTCGCGCTCGGCGCGTTCCTCATGACGCTGGCCGGCGGCTGGACGGCACAGCGTGTCACCGACCGCCGCCACCTGGTGCTGGGCCTGGCCGGCGGCCTGATGCTCGGCGTGGTCGGCCTGGACCTGCTGCCGGAGGCCCTGGACGCGGCCGGCGGCGAGGTCTTCGGCGTGCCCGCCGCACTGCTGCTGTTCGTGGCCGGCTTTCTGCTGGCCCATCTGGTGGAACGGCTGCTGGCCGCGCGCCAGGCCGCGCACGGCGGCGCCGAGCACGGTCACCGGGCGCCGGAGGTCGGCCTGACGGCCGCGGCGGCCATGGTCGGCCACAGCGCGATGGACGGCGTGGCGATCGGCGCGGCCTTCCAGGTCGGCGGCGGCATGGGCACGGCCGTCGCGCTCGCCGTGATCGCCCACGACTTCGCGGACGGCTTCAACACCTTCACCATCACCACCCTGTACGGCAACCAGCGCCGCAAGGCCGTGGCGATGCTGGTGGCGGACGCCTGCGCACCGGTCCTCGGCGCGCTGTCCACGGCGTTCTTCACGATCCCGGAGAAGGCGCTCGGCTGCTATCTCGGCCTCTTCGGCGGCGTCCTGCTCTACCTCGCCGCCGCCGAGATCCTCCCCGAGGCGCACCACGAGCACCCCGCCCGCTCCACCCTGCTGTGCACGGTGACGGGAGTGCTGTTCATCTGGCTGGTCGTGGGCATCTCCGGCTGACCGGGTCACAGCTTGCCGCCCCGTCCACCCTCGCGCCGGGCGGGCGCGATCAGCGTGGAGAGATACGGCAGCGGCGCCCCGTCCAGCTCGGCGGCCGGCCGGATGGACTCGGCGTCCAGCCCCAGCGCCGACCCCCACACGGCGTCGTCGATCCGCCCCGTCTCGCGCAGCGCGTCGGCGACCTCGCCGGCCTGCCGCCCGAACTTGTACGCGACGACCGTTCCGGGCCCCCGCAGGGCGTCCCTGAGGACCGCCGACCCCGCGGTGACCGGCACCAGCGTGAGCGGTTCGGTCCCCTCCGTCAGCACGGCCCCCGACCGGGCGGCGAGATCCTGCATGGCGGTGATCCCGGGCACGGTCTCGACGACCGTCCCCGGCACCAGCTCCACGACGGTCTGCGCGAGATAGGTGAAGGTGGAGTACACGTTGGGGTCGCCGATGGTCGCGAAGGCCACGGTCCCGTGCTCCTTCAGCAGCTCGGCGACCCGCCCCCCGGCCGCGTCCCAGGCGGCCTCGCGCCGCCCCCGGTCGCTGCGCTCGTTCAGCGCGAACACCACCCGGACGACCTTGTCCCCGGGCACGTAGTGCAGCACGGTCGCCTCGGCCCGCCCGCGCTCCAGGGTGTCCATGACCGGCACGACGACGACATCGGCGGCGCGCAGGGCGTTGACGCCCTTGACGGTCACCAGCTCGGGATCGCCCGGGCCCACCCCGACTCCGATCAACCTGATGCTGCTCATGACGTCCGGCACCTCTCCACGAACCGATGGGCGACACCGGGCGCGGAGGCCCAGTGCGTGTGCAGATAACTCGCGTGCACACCGTGTTGTACGAATCCTTCGACGCGCCGCTCGGGGGTGAGCACACCCCAGGCGGGCGCGTCCCCCGCACCGGGCTCCACGACGGTCCGATGGAACTCGTGCCCCCGCATCCGGGTCCCGGCGACGGCGAGCACGCTGTCACCGACGGCGACGGCGTCCCGATACCCGAGCGTGAGCCGCTCACTCATCCGAGCGGTGGCGTCGAGCACCCCGCACATGGGCTGCCCGTCCAATTCCCGGCAGAGATAGAGCAGTCCGGCGCATTCGGCGGCGACGGGGGCTCCGCCGAGGGCCAGTTCGGTGACGGCCTTGCGCAGCGGCTCATTGGCGGACAGCTCGGCGGCGTAGACCTCGGGGAACCCGCCGCCGATGACGAGACCGGCGGTGCCTTCCGGGAGGTGTTCGTCCCGGAGCGGATCGAAGGTGACCACTTCGGCGCCGGCGGCGGCAAGCAGCTCGCTGTGCTCGGCATAGGAGAAGGTGAAGGCGGGCCCACCGGCAACGGCAACGCGGGGCGCCGACCTCTCAACTGACCGAGTCGGGTGGCCGTGGGTGGGCAGGACGGGGGTCCAGGGGGCGGAGCCCCCTGGTACGGCACCGGCACTCCGGGCAAGTTCCTCCAACGCCGCGAGGTCACACCCGTGGGCCACCTGGGCGGCCATCGCCGCAACCGCCTCAACCGCAGCCCCCTGCCGTTCGGCAACAGGAACCAACCCGAGATGCCGAGAAGGCGTATCCACCTGGGCCGCCCGCCGCAAAGCCCCCAGTACCGGCACCCCCGCCGAGTCCAACGCCTCCCGCAGCAACTCCTCGTGCCGGTCCGACGCGACCTTGTTCAGGATCACGCCCCCGACCCGTACCTCCGGATCCCACGAGGCGAAGCCGTGCACCAGCGCCGCCACCGACCGCGACTGCGACGACGCGTCCACGACGAGCACGACCGGCGCCCCCAGCAGCTTGGCGACATGCGCGGTGGACGCCAGCTCACCCTGCCCGGCGGCCCCGTCGTACAGCCCCATCACCCCCTCGACGACCGCGAGGTCACACCCCCGCGCCCCGTGCAGGAACAGCGGAGCGACCAGCTCCGGCCCGCACAGATAGGCGTCGAGATTCCGCCCCACCCGCCCGGTGGCGAGCGCGTGGTACCCGGGATCGATGTAGTCCGGCCCCACCTTGTGCGGGGACACGGCGAGCCCCCGCGCGGCGAACGCGGCCATCAACCCCGTGGCGACGGTGGTCTTGCCGCTGCCGGAGGCCGGCGCGGCGATGACCAGCCGTGGGACGGAAGACATCACCACTCGATGCCCCTCTGCCCCTTCTGCCCCACGTCCATCGGGTGCTTGACCTTGGACATGTCGGTGACGAGATCGGCGAGGTCGACGAGCTTCTCGGGCGCGTTCCGCCCGGTGATGACGACGTGCTGGGTCCCGGGACGGTCGCGCAGCACGGAGATCACCTCGTCCGTGTCCACCCACCCCCAGTGCATCGGGTAGGCGAACTCGTCGAGCACGTACAGCTTGTACGTCTCGGCGGCGAGGTCCCGCTTGACCTGCTCCCAGCCCTCCCGGGCCTTCTCCTCGTTGTCCATCTGCTGATCGCGCTGCACCCACGACCAGCCCTCGCCCATCTTGTGCCAGTCGACGGTCCCGCCCTCGCCGGAGGCGCCGAGCACCCGCAGCGCGTTCTCCTCGCCGACCTTCCACTTCGCCGACTTGACGAACTGGAACACCCCGATGGGCCACCCCTGGTTCCAGGCCCGCAGCGCGAGCCCGAACGCGGCGGTGGACTTGCCCTTGCCGACGCCGGTGTGCACGACGACCAGCGGCCGGTTGCGGCGCTGACGCGTCGTCAGCCCGTCGTCCGGCACCACACTCGGTTGCCCCTGCGGCATTACACGGCCCTCCTCTGTACGTCCTTCACCAGTCCGGCGATGCTGTCGGCCCGCAGCTCGTCCAGCGTCACCGCCGTACCGCCCAGCTCACCCGCGAGCTGCCCGGCGAGTCCCAGCCGCACGGGCCCGGACTCGCAGTCGACGACGACGGAGGCGACCTGCTCGGCGGCGAACAGCCGCGCGGCCCGCCCGGCCAGCGCCACCGGCTCGGGCCCACCCGTCGCCCGCCCATCGGTCACCACGACCACCAGCGCCCGCCGGGCCGGATCCCGCAGCCGCTCCACGCGCAGCACGTCGTGCGCCTTGAGCAGCCCGGCGGCCAGCGGCGTACGCCCACCGGTCGGCAACGACTCCAGCCGGGCGGCGGCGGCGTCCACGGACGAGGTCGGCGGCAGCGCCACGTCGGCGGCGGAACCCCGGAAGGTCACCAGCCCCACCTTGTCCCGCCGCTGATACGCGTCGAGCAGCAGCGACAGCACGGCGCCCTTCACGGCGCTCATCCGCTGCCGGGCCGCCATGGATCCGGAGGCGTCGACGACGAACAGCACGAGATTGCCCTCGCGCCCCTCACGCGTCGCCTGCCGCAGATCGTCCCGCCGGATCACCAGCCCCGTCCCGGACCGGCCACGCGCCCGCTGGTGGGGCGCGGCGGCCTGCACGGTCGCCGCCAGGTGCAGCTTGGTCAGGGCGCCCCGGGGCCGCCGGGCCCCGGTGGTCCGCCCGTGCTCGGTCCGCGCCCGCGAACGCCGCCCGGCGGCACCCTCACCGATCCCGGGCACGCTCAGCACCTTGGTGCGAAAGGGCTCCGACGCACGCGCGGCCGGCTGCTCCTGAGCGCCGGACGGCTGCGGCTGCCCGCCGTCGCCCTCCTCGGGCCGCGCCCCGGTGTCCCCGCCCTGCGGACCGGCGTCCGGCGCCGGCTGCCCACCGCCGCCGCCGGGACCGCCCGGGTCCGGGTCCGGGTCGTCGTCGGGGGACTCGCCGGAGAACTCCTCCAGCGTCTGGTCGAGCTTGTCCTCGTCGAGTCCCGGCGCGTCAAAGGGATTACGGCGCCGTCGGTGCGGCAGCGCGAGCAGCGCCGCCTGCCGTACGTCCTCGGCGAGCACGTCGGTCCGCCCGGCCCAGGCGGCCAGCGCGGTGGCGGTGCGGGCCATCACGATGTCGGCGCGCATGCCGTCCACCTCGAACGCGGCACAGGTCGCCGCGATCTGCCGCAACGCCCCGTCGCCCAGCCGCACCGACGGCAGCAACTCCCGTGCTGCGACGATCCGTTGCCGTACCGCGGCCTCCTCGTCGGCCCAACGCGCCGCGAACCCGGCCGGATCGTCGTCGTACGCGAGCCGCCGCCGTACGACCTCCACCCGCTGGTCGGGCTCCCGGGAGGCGGCGACCTCGACGGTCAGCCCGAACCGGTCGAGGAGCTGCGGCCGCAGCTCGCCCTCCTCGGGGTTCATCGTGCCGACGAGCAGGAAGCGGGCCGCGTGCCGCACCGAGACACCCTCGCGCTCGACGTACGAGGCACCCATCGCCGCCGCGTCCAGCAACAGGTCGACCAGGTGGTCATGGAGCAGGTTGACCTCGTCGACGTACAGGATGCCGCGATGGGCGTCGGCCAGCAGGCCCGGCTCGAACGCCTTCACGCCCTCGGCCAGCGCCCGCTCGATGTCCAGCGCGCCCACCAGCCGGTCCTCGGACGCCCCGACGGGCAGCTCGACCATGCGCGCGGGCCGCTGGGCGCCGGGCCCCGGCTCGTGCGGCCCGTCCGGGCACCCCGGGTCGGGGGAGGCCGGGTCACAGGAGAACCGGCAGCCGGCGACGACATCGACCTCGGGCAGCAACGCGGACAGCGCGCGCACCGCCGTCGACTTCGCGGTGCCCTTCTCGCCGCGTACCAGCACACCGCCGACGGCCGGGGACACGGCGTTCAGCAGCAGCGCGAGCCGCAGATCGTCCTGGCCGACAACGGCCGTGAAAGGGAAGGGGGTTGTCACTGGTCGCCCTCCAGGTCGCCTTCCAGCTCCAGATAGGTGGCCCGCAGCCGCTCCAGCGTGTCCGCGTCCGGCTCCGCCCACAGCCCCCGGTCGGCGGCCTCCAACAGCCGCTCGGTGATGCCGCGCAGCGCCCACGGGTTGGACTGCTTCATGAAGTCCCGGTTCTCCGGGTCGAAGACGTACTCGGCCGACAGCTTCTCGTACATCCAGTCGTCGACCACGCCCGCCGTGGCGTCGTAGCCGAAGAGGTAGTCCACGGTCGCCGCCATCTCGAAGGCGCCCTTGTAGCCGTGCCGGCGCATGGCCGCCATCCAGCGCGGGTTGACCACCCGGGCCCGGAAGACACGGTGGGTCTCCTCGCCGAGCGTGCGGGTCCTCACCTGGTCGGGGGTGGCGCTGTCGCCCACGTACGCCTCGGGGTTGGCGCCCGTCAGATGCCGGACCATGGCGACCATGCCGCCGTGGTACTGGAAGTAGTCGTCCGCGTCGACCAGGTCGTGCTCGCGGGTGTCCACGTTCTTCGCGGCCACGGCGATCCGCCGGAACGCCGTCTCCATGTCCCCGCGCGCCGCCCGCCCGTCGAGCCCGCGCCCGTAGGCGTAGCCGCCCCACACCGCGTACACCTCGGCGAGGTCGGCGTCCGAGCGCCAGTTGCGGGCGTCGATCAACGGCAGCAGACCCGCGCCGTACGCCCCCGGCTTGGAGCCGAAGACCCGGGCCGTGGCGCGCCGCCGGTCGCCGTGCTCGGCGGTGTCCTCGTCGGCGTGCGCCTTGACGTAGTTGCTGTCGGCCGGCTCGTCCAGCTCGGCGACCGCCCGGACGGCGTCGTCGATCAGCCCGACCACGTGCGGGAACGCGTCCCGGAAGAAGCCGGAGATTCGCACCGTGACGTCGATGCGGGGGCGGCCCAGCTCCTCCAGGGGCACGACCTCGAAGCCCGTCACCCGGCGGGAGGCGTCGTCCCACACGGGACGGCAGCCCAGCAGCGCCAGGATCTCGGCGATGTCGTCGCCCTGCGTCCGCATCGCCGACGTGCCCCACACGGTGAGGCCGACCGACTTCGGGTACTCGCCGGTGTCCTGGAGGTACCGCGCGACCAGCGAGTCCGCGAGCGACTGCCCGACCTCCCAGCTCAGCCGCGACGGAATGGCCTTGGGGTCGACGGAATAGAAGTTCCGGCCGGTCGGCAGCACGTTGACCAGCCCGCGCGTCGGCGAGCCCGACGGACCCGCCGGGACGTAACCGCCGTCCAGAGCCTTCAGGATGTGCCCGATCTCGTCGGTGGTGCGGGCCAGGCGGGGGACCACCTCGGTGCAAGCGAACTCCAACACCGCCACGGCGTCCGGGAGTTCGGTGCCGAGGACGTCACGGACGAGGGCCGGGACGGCGGTGACGTCCCACGCCCGCTCCTCCATGCCCTCCGCGACCCGCCGGCACAGCTGCTCCAGCAGGTCGATCGCGTCGGCGCCGGTACGCGCCGGGCCCTCGACCAGGTCCGTCAGCTCCACCGGCACCTTCACCGGCGCGCCCGGCTCCGCCAGCAGCTCCTTCTCGACGAGCCCGAAGTGCTCGGCCAGCGCGGCCCGCAGTCCCGGCAGCGCGTTCGCCTGCCCGCCCCACACCTGCGCGGCGCGCAGCACGGCCAGCACCAGGTTCACCCGCGGCTCGCCGACCGGGCCGCCGCCGAGGATGTGCAGTCCGTCGCGGATCTGCACGTCCTTGATCTCGCACAGATAGCCGTCGATGTGCATGACGAACTCGTCGAAGTCGTCGTCGTCCGGCTGCTCGTCGACATGCAGGTCGTGGTGCAGCTCGGCCGCCTTGACCAGCGTCCAGATCTGCGCGCGCACGGCCGGCGCCTTGGTCGGGTCCAGGTCGGACACCAGGGCGTACTCGTCGAGCAGCTGCTCCAGCTTGGCCAGGTCGCCGTAGGTGTCGGCACGGGCCATCGGCGGTACGAGGTGGTCGACGACCGTGGCGTGCCCGCGCCGCTTGGCCTGGGTGCCCTCGCCGGGGTCGTTGACGATGAACGGGTAGATGAGGGGGAGTTCGCCGAGGACGGCGTCCGGGGCGCAACCGCCGCTGAGCCCGAGTCCCTTGCCGGGCAGCCATTCCATCGTGCCGTGCTTGCCCATGTGCACCACGGCGTCGGCGCCGAAACTGTTCTCCAGCCACCGGTAGGCGGCCATGTAGTGGTGCGACGGCGGCATGTCCGGGTCGTGGTAGATCGCGATCGGGTTCTCGCCGAAGCCGCGCGGCGGCTGGATCATCACGACGACGTTCCCGAACCGCAGGGAGGCGAGCACGATGTCGTCGCCGTCGACGTAGAGGGAGCCCGGCGGCTCGCCCCACGCCTCCAGCATCCCGTCCCTGAGCTCCGGGTCCAGCTTGTCGAACCACGCCCGGTAGTCGGCGAGCGGCACCCGCGCGGGCGCGGCGGCCAGCTGCTCCTCGGTCAGCCACTCGACGTCGTGACCGCCGGCCTCGATGAGCCGGTGGATCAACTCGTCGCCGTTGTCGGGGTATTCGGTGAGGGCGTACCCGGCGTCCTTGAGGGCGTCCAGGACCCGTACCGCCGACGCGGGCGTGTCCAGACCGACCGCGTTGCCGACCCGCGAGTGCTTGGTCGGGTACGCCGTGAAGACCAGCGCGATCCGCTTCTCCGCGTTCGGCTTGTGCCTCAACTCCGCGTGCCGCACGGCGATCCCGGCCACCCGCGCGGCCCGCTCGGGGTCGGCGACGTAGACCGGGACCTCGTCCGGGCCCTGCTCCTTGAAGGAGAACGGCACGGTGATCAGCCGCCCGTCGAACTCCGGGATCGCGACCTGCATCGCCGCGTCCATGGGGGAGAGCGCGGCGTCCGACTCGTCCCAGGCGGCGTGCGACGAGGTGAGGCAGAGCCCCTGCAGCACCGGGATGTCCAGCTCGGCGAGCGCCCCGATGTCCCACGCCTCCTCGTCGCCCCCGGCCGACGCCTGCGAGGCGTGCGTGCCGCCGGCGGCGAGCACGGTCGCCACGAGGGCGTCGGCCCGCGCCAGCAGCTCGTAGAGTCCCGCGTCGGCGCCGCGCAGCGAACCGCAGTACACGGGAAGGGCGTTGGCGCCGCGCGCCTCGATCGCGTCGCACAGCGTGTCCACGAAGCCGGTGTTGCCGCTCAGCTCGTGCGCCCGGTAGAAGAGCACGCCCACGGTGGGCCGCCCCTCGACGACGGGACGCTCCCCGTGGACCCCGAACTCGGGCATCTTCCGCGGCTCGACGAACCCCTCACCGGTCAGCAGCACGGTGTCCGACAGGAACCGGGCGAGTTCGGTCAGGTTGGCGGGCCCGCCCTCGACGAGATACTTCAGCGCCTCCGCCACCACGCCGGCCGGCACCGACGACTCCGCCATCAGTTCCGCGTCCGGCACGGCCTCCCCGCCCAGCAGCACGGTCGGCACGCCGGACGCCTTGAGAACGGCCAGCCCGTCCTCCCAGGCCCGCTTGCCGCCCAGCAGCCGTACGACGACGATGTCGGCGCCGTCCAGCAGACCGGGCAGCTCCTGCGCGACGTCGACGCGGGTCGGGTTGCCGATCCGGTAGTCGGCGCCGGAAGCGGCCCTGGCCGCCAGCAGATCGGTGTCGGCGGTCGACAACAACAACACTGTGCTCATGCGGGCGCTCCCGGTGGAATGAAAGGCAGTCCTTGCGGCGCGCCCGACTCGATGAGCCGCCACAGCGCGTCCGTGTCCGCGTGCTGTTCGATCAGGTCGCCGAGCCGGTCGAGCTGCTCCTCGCGCAGCGCGGCGAACGAGGTGTCGGGGGCCGGCACGAAACGGCGCCCCGCGGCGGCCGCCACCTCGCGCAGGAACGCCCGCCGGAAGCCGTCCGACTCCAGCGAGCCGTGCCAGTGCGTGCCCCAGGTCTGGCCGACCCGGCAGCCGTCCAGGAAGGTCTCGCCCCCTGTGACGTCGACGACCCCGTGATGGATCTCGTACCCCTCGACCCGCTCGCCGAGGGCCTCGCCCACGGGCCGGGTGAGGGTCTTCTCGCGGGCGAAACGCACCCGCACGGGGAGCAGGCCGAGCCCTTCGACATGCCCCTGCCGGCTCTCGACCTCGTCCTCGATGTGCTCGCCGAGGATCTGGAAGCCGCCGCAGATGCCGAGGATCGGCCGCCCTTCCGCAGCCCTTCTGACGAGCGCGGCGGCCAACCCCCGCTCCCGCAGCCACTCCAGCGCCCGGACCGTCCCGCGCGTCCCCGGAATCACCACGAGGTCCGCGTCGGCCAGCTCCTCCGGCCGGTCCACGAACCGCACCACCACGCCAGGTTCGGCGGCGAGCGCGTCCACGTCGGTGAAGTTGGACATCAGGGGGATCGCGCAGACGGCGACCCGCAGCACGTCCTCGCCGACGGGCGGGGCGGTGTTCGACTCCCGCACGGTCCCGCGCAACGACACCCGCAGCCCGTCCTCCTCGTCGATCCCGAGCCCGTGCCGAAACGGCAGCACGCCGTACGTGGACCGCCCGGTGAGCCCGTGCAGCATGTCGAGCCCGGGTTCGAGGAGGGAGACGTCCCCCCGGAACTTGTTGACGAGGAACCCGGCGACCAGCGCCTGGTCCTCGGGCGACAGCAGCGCCACCGTCCCGAAGAAGGAGGCGAAGACCCCACCGCGATCGATGTCACCGACCACCAGCACCGGAAGCCCGGCGTTGCGGGCGATCCCCATGTTGACGATGTCGGTCCGCCGCAGATTGATCTCGGCCGGCGAGCCCGCCCCCTCACAGATCACCGCGTCATACGTGCCCCGCAACTCGGCGAGGCACTCCAGCACGGTCCCGAGCAGCTTCTGCTGACGCCCGCCGTGGTAGCCGCGCGCACTGAGCTCACCCACCGGCTTGCCCAGCAGCACCACCTGGCTGCTCTGCTCACCACCCGGCTTGAGAAGCACGGGATTCATCAGCGCCGTCGGCTCGACCCGGCACGCCTGGGCCTGCATGGCCTGCGCCCGCCCGATCTCCGCACCCTCCCGCGTCACAAAGGAGTTGAGGGACATGTTCTGCGCCTTGAAGGGCGCGACCTTGACCCCCTGCCGGACCAGCCACCGGCAGATCCCCGCCGTCACGACGCTCTTGCCTGCGTCGGAGGTGGTGCCGGCGACGAGAAGACCCCCGCTCACTTCCCACGTCCCTTCACGATCAGGCGCGCGGCGACGGTGGCGCCGAGCGCGAGCAGTCCGACGCGCCGGGACAGCCGCACGGCCCGCTCGATGTCCGGCACCCGCACGGCGCGCCCCGCCTCCCCGTTGAGCACGGGCCGGTGCTCCACCCGCCCGCCGTACGACAGGGTCCCGCCCAGCCGCACCCCGAGCGCCCCCGCGAACGAGGCCTCGACAGGACCGGCGTTGGGGCTCGGATGCCGGTCCGCGTCCGCCCGCCACGCCCGTACAGCCCCGCGCGGATCGTCCCCGGCCACGGCGGCGAGTACGGCGGTCAGCCGCGCCCCCGGCCATCCGGCGAGGTCGTCGAGGCGCGCGGACGCCCACCCGAACCGCCGGTAGCGGGGCGACTTGTGGCCGACCATGGCGTCGAGCGTGTTGACGGCCCGGAACCCGAGCAGCCCCGGCACCCCGCCGACGGCTCCCCACACCAGGGCGCCCACGACGGCGTCGGAGGTGTTCTCGGCGACCGACTCCACGACCGCCCGGGCGATCCCGTCGGCGTCCAGCGCCTGCGGATCCCGCCCGCACAGATGCGGCAGCCGGGCCCGGGCCGCCGCCACGTCCCCCGCCTCCAGGGCGCGCCCGACGGCCCGCGCCTCGCGCGCGAGCGACGTACCGCCCACGACCGCCCAGGTGGCGGCGGCGGTCAGCGCGACGGACGCGGCGGCGGAGGGGCGTACGGAGCGCGCGGCGACGGCACCCAGGGCGACGGCGCCACCGGCGCACACGGCGGTGTGCAGGGCGCCCCAGCCGCGGTGGTCGCGCCACAGCACCCGCTCCACGGCCGCGGCCGCCCGGCCGAACGCGGCGACCGGATGCCCCCGGCGGGGATCGCCGAGCAGCTGGTCACCGAGGAGGCCGGCGGCGGCGCCGTACGCGAAGACGCGATCGGCACCCATCGGCTCAGCCGGCCGCGGAGTCGGACAGCGATCCGGCGGAGTACCTCAGAGCCTGTGTCAACGGCCCACCGAGCATGGCGATATGTCCTCACTCAGGGTGTCCACGCCCTGGTTCGACGAGACCGGCGGCGAGAGTTCCTGGCTCCCGGGGGTTCCTACCCCGGTGACAGTGGCGGGACCGCGCCGGATTCGCACCGGCTTCCTCTTCTGCCGCCGTACATGGCCCCGGCAGTCCACCACGGGCCCGGAAGGGCCGTCAACTTGCCTTTGACCTGCGCAGGGGGAGTGTGCACAAGCCCACACCCCTACCACGGCGGACGGCACACCCGGACGGCGTCCCGGTGAATTCCCCTCGTGTTGGCGGTCCTCGCCCGCATCCGGTTGCGCGCGCGGAACAGGAGCACCTGCAATGGCGCGTACACCCTCATACGGGGTGTGACAGGTGCGAGAGGGGCACGACGTGGCGTACGTGGGTGAAATGCTGCTGGACGACGGGCACATCGTCCTTCTGGAGGTCACCGGAGAGGGCCCGTCCGGCGTCCAGCGCGTCTCCCGAGGGGGCGTGGTGGCCGGCGCGGCCGAGACCCTCCAGCAGGCCCTCGCCCGGGTGCGCCCCGCCCTCGGCGCGGTCCTCGACGGGGCACGGACCCTGCCGAGACCGCCCGGCTCGGTGACCGTCGAGTTCGGCATCACGCTCAGCGCCGAGGCGGGCGTCGTGGTCGCGAAGGGCACGACGGAGGCGCACTTCACCGTGAGCATGCACTGGCCGGGTCCGGACGAGGCGACGGTTCCGGGGCAGCGCGATGCCGACGGCACCTCCTGACGACGACCTCCCACGGGCCATCGCCCGCCTGTGGAGCCGGGACGGCCGGGTCACCGGCAGCGGCTTCCTCGTCGCGGACCGCACCCTGTGCACCTGCGCGCACGTGGTGGCCGGCGCGCTGGGCACGGACGAGACGGCCGCGACGCCGCCCGCCGACCCCGTCACCCTCGACTTCCCCCTGTTGACGCGACCCTCCGCCCGGCTGCGGGCCGCGGTCACCCACTGGGTGCCGGTCACCCCCGACGGCGGCGGCGACATCGCTCTGCTCACCCTGGCCGAGCCGGTCCCCGGCACCGCCCCGGTCCGCTTCGCCGGCTCCGCCGCGGTCTGGGACCACGCCTTCCGCGTCCTCGGCTTCCCGCGGCGCACCGACGACCACGGGGTGTGGGTCGACGGCCGATTGCGGGCCCCCGTCGGCAAGGGCTGGACCTCGATGGAGGCCCGTCCGCTGCCCGGCGGCCCGCCCATCGGCCAGGGCTTCAGCGGCAGCCCCGTGTGGGACACCGACCAGGGCGGGGTGGCCGGCATGACGGTGGCCGCGGAGACCGGCGCCGGCGCGACCACCGCCTACCTCATCCCCGCCGCCCACCTCCTGGGCCTGGACCCCGCCTTGCGCCCGTCCCCCTTCCGGGGCCTGGAGCCTTTCCGGGAACAGGACGCGGGCGTCTTCTTCGCGCGCCGGGCGGACAGCGAGCGCATCGCCCGGGCCCTGCGCGACCACTCCTTCGTACCGGTGGCCGGGGCGTCGGGCGTGGGCAAGTCGTCGCTGGTGCGGGCCGGCGTACTGCCCCTGCTCCGCGCGTCCGGGTACACGGTGACCGACTTCGCGGGCCAGCCGGACACGGACCCGGTCCGTACGCTCGCGGAGGCGCTCGGCGAGCAGTTCCCGGCGGCGCGGGACCTGGCCAGGGAGCTGGTGGACCCGTCCGACCGCACGCCGACCGCGGTCCTCCTGGGCGCCCGGGTGCTGGCCGGGGCCGGCCCCGAAGGACACGTCGTCCTGCTCGACCAGTTCGAGGAGACGGTGGGCGCCCGCCCCGCCGACGCCCGCGCGCTCCTGGACGTCCTGCTCCCGATGACCCGTGCCGTCCACCCCTCGGGCCGCCGGTTCCGCGTCCTGGCCACCCTGCGCTCGGCGTCGCTGGAGGAACTGGTCACGGACGGCCGGGCGGAGTCCCTGAGCGGAACGGTCCAGATGATCGCGCCGATGACCCGCGACCAGCTGGACGAGGTGGTACGCAGACCGGTCGCGGCGATTCCGGGCGTGGAGTTCGAACCGGGCCTGGCCGAACGGATCGTCACGGACGCGGGCGGCGAACCGGGAGCCCTGCCCCTGGTCGAGTTCGCCCTGGCGGAACTCTGGGAACGCCAGGAGAACGGCCGTCTCACCCACGCGGCGTACCGGGAGATCGGCGGGGTGGAGGGCGCGCTGTCCCGGTACGCCGACCAGCAGCTGACGCAGGTCTGCAAGGGGGCCGCGGGAGTGGACGAGACCGTCGCCCGCCGCCTCTTCGAACGCCTGGCCCGCCCGGTCAAGGGGAACGAATACGCGCGCGTGGCCCGTGCCTTCGACCAGCTGCCTCCCGAACTGCGGGCGGCGGCCCAGGCATTGGCGGGCACCCGACTGCTGGTGATCGCCCGGGACAGCGCGGGCCGGGAGACCGTGGCGCTGGCCCATGAGGCGCTGGTACGGCAATGGCCCACGCTGCGCGCGTGGTTGGACGACTCGCGGACGTTCCTGGCCTGGCACGAGAAGCTGCGCGGGCGGATGCGGGAGTGGGAGGAGGGCGAGCGGCACGGCGATCTGCTGCTGCGAGGACGTGAGTTGACGGCGGCGAGGGCGACCTCGGCGCTGCGGCCTACGGAACTGTCCGGCCCCGAACGCGAGTTCATCGAGCTGAGCCGGCGGGAGCAGCGGCGGTCGGTGCGGCGCGGGCGGACGGGGGTGGCGCTGGTGGTGTGCCTGGCCCTGATGGTGGCCGGCCTGGGATACGGCGTCTGGGGCTTCTTCCGGGACGAGGACCGCAGCCGCAAGGACGAGGCCGCGCGGAAACTCGTCGAGTTGGCGGAGGAGAAGATGTCCACCGACCCGGTGGACGCCGCTCTGCTGGCCCTGGCGGCCCGCGGGACGAGCGACAACGCGCAGACCCGGGCCGCAGTCCTGCGCCAGGAGATGCCGCTGGCCTCACTGGAGTCGGTGCACCGCATCCTCCCGGCGGGGAACGTGAGGTCGGCGGGGGCCTCGGTGGACGGGACCCGGATGGCGCTGCTGCACGAGGACCTCCAGGGCGGCAAGCGGGTGGTCCTGCTGCTGGGGCTCGACACGGGCAGACCGAAGAGAGTGGACCTCGGGGGCCGGCCGGACGCGGTGGACCGGGTGGCGATCAGCGACGACGGCACGAGGGTCGCGGCGGCGGCACCGGACGGGGACGTGCGGATCTGGTCGGTCGGCGTGGCCAAGGACCGGGTGCGGGGGATCGACAACCCGTTGCGGTGGGCGTGGCACGCGGACCAGACCGCCGACACGTCGACGACGGCCCTGGACTTCTCGGCCGACGGCCGGGGACTCGTGCACGGCGTCGAACCGTCGACCACGCACGGCTGCGTCGACAACGACATGGCGGAACTGGTGGGCATGGTCGAGATCGACGGGACGCGGCTCGTCCCGCACAGCATCAGGCCCGCCGACTGGCTGGCGCCGGGGGAGTGCGGGGACGGTGTGGCGCTGAGTTCCGCGGACGCGGGCGACCTGACCGTGGTCGTCCACCGGGAGTCCGCGGACCCGAGATCTCCCCCCGTGACCGCCGTGCGCGGCGGCCGCGAGGGAGCGGACCAGGAGCAGCTGGCGGACGCGGAGTTCGGTGCGGCAGGCCGGGCACTGGCCACGCAGGAGCGGGGTGAGCCCTTCTGGAAGGTGCGGCGGAGCACCCCGCACGTCACCGAGGCCAAGGGCCGCTGGCCCGGCGATCGGCACTTCGCCACCGACCTGACGGGCCGCTACGCGACCTCGGACGCGGGGGGCAGCGACGATGTGGAATCGGAGCTCCCGGACGGAGTCCTGCTCCAGGACCTGGCCACGGGGCGGCGTTTCTCCCTCGTGCTTCCCGGTGCTCTCTCCCTCCCGGACAACTGTGCCGCACGAGAGGTGGCGGGGCATCTGAGCCTGTCCTGCGTGGAGGGCCGGGACGTTCTCGTCCTGCGGGCCACGACGACGGATCATCCCCTCGGCGGCTTCGCCCTCGGCTCCCAGAACACGGTGCGTCACGCTTCGGACGCCGATGTGGTGGCCGTGATCTACACGCGGGGTCCGGGTTGGGCGGACGCCGACTCCGCCGACCACCTGGCCGTCTTCGACGCACACGGCGCACGACAGACGAAGATCGCCATGAAGCCCGCCGACGAAGCGGAGGACGTGCAGCTCAGCCGCGACGGAACGAGAGCGCTCGTGTGGCGCGCCGACGGCTGGGAGCTGCACCGCACAGCCACGCTCGGCAAGGGTGAGAAACCGGTGCCGGGGCCCGGGCGGCGGGCCGACGTCGAGGATGTGCAGCCGTACGGCGACCGGGACTTCCTGGTGCTCGAAAGGGGCGGCGTCTCGGTGGTCGACGGTGACGACGGAACGCACCTCGCGCTTGCCGGCGTCGGCTGCGCGCGCACGGCGAGGCACGACCCGCGTGCCTGCGTCGCGGTGCTGGGCCGTCCCGGTCGCGGACACGAGGGTCAGGTCTTCGTCCTGAGAGCCGACGGGACCGCCGCGCTCTGGCGGGTGGACGACGGTCACGCGCACCTCGTCAAGCCCATGCGCTTCAGCTCCGCCGAGCAGGACGCGGAGCCGGCCGCGGTGTTCCGGTCGGACGGTGACACGGTCGCCGTGGACACGGTCGCCGGGATCGAGCTCTGGCGGCCGGAGGGACACAGACCGGTCCCGCTCGCCCCCCACGCCTCACTGGTGGGGCCGTACGACGAGACGGGGCGATTGTTGCTCAGCACGGACAACGGCGTCGGCGAGCTGTGGCAGGACACCCGGCGCGAGCGCCTGGCGGTGCTGGACACCTCCAACGTCGACTGGACCTTCGACGGTCATGTCCTGCGCGGCTTCACCGACTACGGGCCCCTGCTCTCCTACGACCTCGACCGCCTTCGTGCGGGCGCGGTCAGCCCGCTGTGCGGTCGGCTCGGTCCGGAGAGCCTGACCGTGGGCGACATCCTGACCACGGCCTTCCGGGACGTCCCCGCGCAGGCGGACATGACTCCGCCCTGCCGGAAGTCCCGGTGAGGGAACGTCCGGCAGGGCGGAGTCGTGGAGCCGTGCCGCGTCAGGCGACGATCAGGGAGATCCCGTACGCCACCGCCGCCGCGCATCCGGTGAAGCAGACGTACGCACCGGTGACCGCGAGGGCCGCCGAGCCGCCCTGCGCCGTGGCGCGCTCGCGGCGCGAGAGGCCCATGACGCCGAGGGTGAACAGGGCCACGAGGCCCACGGTGACGCCGAGGCTGACGCCGAAGACGGAGCCCAGGGCCGCCCAGTCGATCTTCATGGTGATGCTTCCTTCGTAACCGGGTGGGCGGGGCTCAGACGGCGGCGGCCGGCGGTGCCGCCGGCGCCGTCGGATCGGCGGTGGCGGTGACCGTGACGGGCGCCGGCGCCGGGATCGTCGCCGTGAGGTCGTCGGACACGGTGCCCGCGGGCGGCGGGGTCACCATGGCGATCGCGGTGGTGACGACACCGGCCGGCTCCTCGGCGGCGTTGACGTTGGTGTGGTCGACGACCTCCCGACGGGACCGCTTCCAGATGGCGGCGCTGGAGGCCACCAGGAAGACCGCGACCAGGGCCGTGCCCCAGTCACCGAGGTCGGTGACGCTCTCGGCGAGCGCGCCGACCAGCGCGGCGGCCGGCAGGGTCAGACCCCAGGCGACGAACATCCGGGTCGCGGTGGACCAGCGGACCACACCGCCCTTGCGGCCGAGGCCCGCACCCATCACGGAGCCGGAGACCGAGTGCGTGGTGGAGAGTGAGAAGCCCAGGTGGGAGGAGGCCAGGATGACCGTGGCCGCACTGGTCTGGGCGGCGAAGCCCTGCTGCGGCTGGAGGTCGGTCAGGCCCTTGCCCATGGTGCGGATGATGCGCCAGCCGCCGAGGTAGGTGCCGAGCGCGATGGCCAGGCCCGCGGAGAGGATGACCCAGGTGGGAGGGTCGGAGTCGGGGGCGATGGAGCCGCCGGCGACGAGGGCGAGGGTGATGATGCCCATCGTCTTCTGCGCGTCGTTGGTGCCGTGGGCCAGGGAGACCAGGCCCGCGGAGGCGATCTGGCCGGCGCGGTAGCCCTTGTCGGCGGCCTTGCCGTCGGCCTTCTTGCCGAGGGTGTACGACAGCCGGGTCGCGACCATCGCGGCGACACCGGCCACGATCGGGGCGGCGATCGCCGGGATCAGCACCTTGGTGACCAGCGCGTCACCGTGCACCGCGCCCCAGCCGGCGGAGGCGACGGTGGCGCCGATCAGACCGCCCATGAGGGCGTGCGAGGAACTGGAGGGCAGTCCTACCAGCCAGGTCAGCAGGTTCCAGAGGATCGCACCGACCAGCGCGGCGAAGATGACCTCGGGACGGATGCCCGTCTCGTCGACGAGACCTTTGGAGATCGTGTTGGCGACCTCCACGGAGAGAAAAGCGCCCACCAGGTTGAGCGCGGCGGACATGACCACCGCGACCTTGGGCTTGAGCGCACCGGTCGAGATGGTCGTGGCCATCGCGTTGGCGGTGTCGTGAAAACCGTTCGTGAAATCGAACGCGAGTGCGGTTACGACCACAATCGCGAGGATCAGCGAGAAGTTTTCCATTTACCCAGGCAATCGTTCGAAGTCATTGGCTGGTTGACCGTAGGCAACCTGGGTGAACGGAAGGTGAACTGGGGCAGGCGTCATGGTGTCCGAAGGTCAGGGCTTTCGTACTGCTGGGAAGTAACGGCCCAGGCGCCCCATGGCTATCGCCCTCCGGCGAACGTCCTCAGACGGGCCGCGGAGCCGTTGAAGAGATTCTGGTCACCCGGCAGATCGCCGCTGTTGTCGTACTGCCAGAAGGTCCACGCCGACCATCCCGCGGGCAGGGCTCCGGCGTCCGCCGAGCCGTGCCGGGCGATCCACAGGGGGTGCTCCGCGGCGAATGCGGGGCTGGCGCCCGTGCAGAGGTTCCACCAGTGGGTGGTCGTGTAGATCACCGGACGGCGGCCCGTCAGCCTGCGTACCTCGTCGCTGAAGGCCCGGATCCAGGCCACCATCCTCGCCGGGCTCAGGCCGTAGCACCTCTTCCCGCGATCGTACGGGTTGTATTCAATGTCCAGCGCCGGCGGAAGCGTCCAGCCGTCCGCGGTCCAGGCGCCGCCGTTACGGACGAAGAACGCGGCCTGCGCCGTGGCGGTGCCGTGGTCCGGCAGGGCGAAGTGGTAGGCGCCCCGGACCAGGCCGGCGGCGCGGGCACCGTCGTACTGCCGGGCGAACCAAGGGTTGCGGTAGGCGGTGGACTCGGTCGCCTTGACGTAGACGAACCGGGCGCCCCTCGACTGCGCGGCGGCCCAGTCGACATCCCTCTGGTGCGCCGAGACGTCATGGCCTCTCGGTGCGGGGGCGGCGGAGGCGGGGTGTGCGGTGAGGGTGGTGACGGCGGCCGTGAGCAGGGCGGCCGCCGAGGCGGTGACTCGGGTGCGGAATCGGGCATGGGCCATGCGTCCCCCCGGAACGGCTCTGTGCGCGTCATGGCTGTGTGCACGTCACGTCCGCCGAGAGATTACTGAAAGATCAACCAACACTGGTCGATTCCAGGCCAATCCCGACGGACCATGACGTTTCCTGACATGCGCCCTCCCGGACGCCCGGCCTCCGCCCTACAGTGCCCGCACGCACCGGCGCGGCGGGCCGCCCCCTGGCAGGATCACGGCATGGCTGAGGACCGAGGTGAACGGCGGAAAGCCCGGGACGACCGGGACGACGCGGGGGCGGCGGGGGAGCAGCGGGAGGCGAGGGTGAGGCGGCTGGGCGGTGAGGCGGAGGCCCGGGCCTGGGAGGCGCTCGTGGCGGCCGCGCGCCGCACCGTCGCCGACGGACTGGTCGTCGGCACCTCCGGCAACGTCTCGGTGCGGGTCGGGGACACCGTGCTGGTCACCCCCTCGGGCGTGCCGTATGACCGCCTCGCCCCGGACGACATCACGGGCGTCGACCTCGACGGACGACAGGTCCTCGGCTCACTGATCCCGACCAGCGAACTGCCCATGCATCTCGCCGTCTACCGCGCCACCGACGCCGGCGCGGTCGTCCACACCCACGCCGTCCACGCCACGGCCGTCTCCCTGCTCGTCCCCGAGGTGCCCGCGGTGCACTATGTGACGGGCGCGCTCGGCGGACCCGTCCGGGTGGCCCCGTACGCGCTGTACGGCACGGAGGAGTTGGCCGAGAACATGCTGCGCGCGCTGGACGGACGCACCGGCTGCCTCCTCCAGAACCACGGCACCGTCACCTACGGCACCACCCTCGACCAGGCCTACGACCGCACGGCCCAGCTGGAGTGGATGTGCCGCCTCTGGCTGACGGCCTCCTCCCACCCCCACCTGACCCCCACGCTCCTCACCCCCCACCAACTGGCAGAGGCCCAGGAGAAGCTACGGGGGTACGGGCAGGACGGGGGATAGGGGCAAAGCCGGGGCACGGGCGAGGCGGGGATAGGGGCAAAGCCGGGGCACGGGCGAGGCGGGGGACACGGGCAAGGCGCGTGAGGGGGCACCCCCGCCCCGGCCGTTCGCCGGCGGCTCGCCTGCTGTGCCGTCGGCTTCTTCGCCTGCCCCCTCGCTCAGCCCCCACGTCCGCGCTCTCCCCTCCGCCGTCCCTTCATTTCCGCCGTCCGTTCATCTCCGCCAGCCCTTCGTGTCCGCCGCGACGGCGCTCCACCACCGCGAGGCCGTCCGGCGGTGCCAGGCGCACCGCACCCACCGCACCCACCGCGTGCACCGCACCCCCCGCACGCAAAGCACCCCACCGCTCGAACCCCCGTCACCCGAAACCCCCGCCGCACTGGCCGTCCCCGGCCCGCCACACGAGACTGGTCGTGTGCGTCCTGTCACCGCGACGGCAGTCGCCCTCACCGCAGCCCTGGCCGCCGGCGCGGCCGGTGTCGCCGCCGGCCGGCTGGCCAGCGACGCCGCGCTCAAGGCGCCCCCCGGCCGCCCCCTGCCGACCGAACCCCGGCTCACCGTGCACGGCACCGCCGCCGGCCAGATCACCCTCACCCGCGACCTGGCCAGCCTCCGCCCCGGCATCTACGGCCTCGCCGGCGACGGCAGCCACGCGGTCGTCGGCCCCGTCCTCGGCCACGCGGCCCACCCCGCCGACGCGGTCGTACGCCGCCTGGAACGCGTCACCCACGGCACCCTCACCCCCGGCGACGCGGTCTGGCTCACCCCGACCGTGTACATCGGCAACCCCAGCGCCGCCCTCGGTCTCGACCACGCCGACATCGACATCCCCGGCGAGCTCGGCCCCCTGCCCGCCTGGTTCGTGCCCAGCAGCCGCCGCACCTGGGTGATCGCCGTGCACGGCCTGGGCACCACCCGGGAACACGCCCTGAACCTGATGGGCTTCCTGCACCGACGCCACGTCCCCGTCCTCGCCCTGTCCTACCGCGGCGACCTCGGCGCACCCCGCTCCCCGGACGGCCTCAACCACCTCGGCGAGACCGAGTGGCGCGACCTGGACGCCGCGATCCGCTACGCCGTGCGCTATGGCGCCGAGCGCGTCGTCCTGCTCGGCTGGTCCACCGGCGCCGCCATGGCGCTGCGCGCCGCCGTCGACTCCGGCGCGCGCGACCGTGTCGCCGGGCTCGTCCTGGACTCCCCGGTGCTCAGCTGGCAGACCACCCTGCGCGCCCTCGCCGCCGCCCGGCACACCCCCGGCGCCCTGCTGCCCCTCGCGGTCCGCGCCGCGCAGGGCCGCGCCGGGCTGCACGGCGGCCCCGCCGAGGACACCGACGCCGTCGACCCGGCCCGCCTCACCGTGCCGACGCTGATCTTCCACGGTCCCGGTGACACCGTCGCCCCCTGGCGGCTCTCCCGGCGCCTCGCCGACCGCCGCCCCGGCCTGGTGAACCTGCACCGCGTCGACGGCGCCCCGCACGGCGCCATGTGGAACCGCGACCCCGGGGTCTACGAGGAGGCCCTCCGCCGCTTCCTCACCCCCCTGGTCTGACCCCGCTCCGCCGAGCCGTCACCGCCGCCGGGAGACCGGGTCCGCCCCCGCCGCGCCACCCCGTGCCGGACCCGGTCGCCATGCTTCCGTTTAGCGCTGGACCACTGACCGGTTTTCGGCCTTGAGGCCCCACGCAACGCCGTGCCTTGGCCAGTCCCGTAGCCCCCCGTGACATTCCGTTTGGGTTTTCGGACCGTCAACCGGAAGACTGCACCCGTGACGTCCCGTATCCCGCGCGACTCCAGGCTTCGACTCGTCCGCCCGCGACCCCTGGCCGCCGCCCCCTCAGCTGTGAACCAGCGGCGCCCACGCCGCCCCGCGCCCCGCCCGCCGGAGGGCACCCCGGCACCGGCGGAGCTGGCCAGAATGGCGCGCTCAGGTCTGGCCGCCGCGGCCCGTGTCGCCCGCTGGGCCGACGCGGCGCTCGGCCCCGGCAGCGACGCGGCGCACTCCGACGGCAAGGCCACCCTGTCCGACGCGACCGCCGAACGGGCGGCCCGGGATCTGGGCCTGACCCCGGCCCAGGTCCGCGCCGACTGGGACACCGCCCGCCTCGCCGGCCTCATCGAGGTGCACGGCGCCAGCGCCCGCCCCGGCTGGCGGCTGCGCGCCTGGAACCGCGACGACAGCGCCGTCCTGCGCGGCTGGGTGGCCCTCTTCGACGCCTGGTCCCTCGCCACCCCCGAGCCCGCCGACCAGGAGCCCGCCGCGGTCGCCGAGGTCGTCTCGGCCATGCCCCAGGTCCTGTCGTTCCTCCAGTTGTCCGCCGGCCCCGTACCGGTCGAGCAGCTCCTGGACCTCCTGCGCCAACGCGTCACGGAACTCCGCACGGAACGCTGCGAAGTCGTCTACGACCCGGAGTCCCCGCACACCCCGCCGGGCCCCGCTGCGACCGACACCGCCGCAGCGACGGCGACCGCCCCCGCCCGCCACCTCGCCCCCGCCACCCCCGCACGCTCCGCCGACGCCGACCCGGCGGAGCCCGCGCAGGCGGCCGAGCTGGCGCCGCTCCTGGACTGGGCGCTGCACGCGCTCGCCTCCGTGGGCGCCCTCACCTGCGGTGACGGCCAGGCCACCCTCACGCCCCTGGGCAGCTGGGCCGTGTGGGTCAAGCTGGAGCAGATCTGTGTCGCCGCGCAGAGCCCCGCCGGCAACATCGAGCAGGGGGCCGAGGACATGCTGCGCGGCTGCGCCCAGCTGCGCCCCAACGCGGCCCGCGCCGAATACCGCGCCTGGCTCGCCGCCCGCCCCGTCGGCAGCGCCGTCACGGAGCTGCTGGCCGCCGCCCGCGGCGAGGACGCCCTGCTGCGCGGCCTCGCCTTCGAGGCGCTGCGGGTGGTCGGCGCCCCGGCCGAGGCGGACGTCCGGGCCGTCGTCGAGGACCCCGCCCTCAGGCCGTACGCCCTGCTCTGGCTCGCGGAGCATGACGGCGTCGACCCCGAGGACGCGCACGAGGTGCTGACCCGCGAGGAGGCCACCTGGCTGTGGGTCGACACCGCGGCCGCCGTCGCCGACCACGGGGAGGCCCCGATGCTGGTGCGGCACCTGGAGTCCGCGCTCCAGCCGACCGTGCCCGCCCTGCTGGAGGAGGTCCGCGCCGTCGGTCACCCGCGCACCGTGCAGGTCCTGGTCGCGCTGGCCGCCGCGCACCCCGATCCGGCGCTCGCCAAGGCCGTCCGCCGGGCCGCGTTCCAGGTCCACACCGGCGGCAACTGACCGCCGGCTCGGCTCAGCCCCGCAGCTCGGGGGCGTACGTGCCGAAGCTCCAGACGTTGCCCTCGATGTCCCGGGCCAGGTACTCCCGCGAGCCGTAGTCCTGGTCCGCCGGGGGCATCAGGATCTCCGCGCCGTGCTCCACGGCTCGCCGGTGGTGTGCGTCGACGTCGTCCACGACGACGTACACCGCCGCGGCGCCCGCGTCCTTCATCGCCGTGTCGAAGACGCCGCCGTGGCCCTTGGAGCCGAGCATCACCGCTCCGTTGCCCTGCGCCAGCTCGGCGTGGCGCACCAGGCCGTCCTCGTCCTCGTGCACCGCGAGCGCGGTGAAGCCGAACGCCTCGGTGAGCTGCCGGACGGCCGCCTTCGCGTCGGCGTACCGCAGGGCCGGGTAGATGCTCGGACGCCCGCCGCCCGTGCCGTTCGTGCCTGTCATGCCGGTCACTCCCTCTGCCGGAGATCGAACACCGAAGCCACAAAAACTGCTTGCACGGGCCCGTTAGACTGGCCCCATGGCCATTCTCCTCGCGCATTAGACGGCGGGAACGTCCTCATCCGCCTGTCCCGCCCACCCATCCGCCCTGGAGTCTGTCCGTGATCTCCGCCTCCGGTATCGAGCTGCGCGCCGGTGCCCGCATCCTCATCGAGAACGCCTCCTTCCGCATCGCCAAGGGCGACCGCATCGGTCTGGTCGGCCGCAACGGCGCCGGCAAGACCACCCTCACCAAGGTCCTGGCCGGCGAGGGCATCCCCGCCGGGGGCACCGTCACCCGCTCCGGCGAGGTCGGCTATCTCCCGCAGGACCCCCGCACCGGCGACCTCGACGTCCTCGCCCGCGACCGCATCCTCTCCGCGCGCGGCCTCGACGTCCTGATCCGCAAGATGCGCGACAACGAACAGCGGATCGCCAACGGCCAGGGCGCGACCCGGGAGAAGGCCCTCAAGCAGTACGAGCGCCAGGAGACGGAGTTCCTCACGAAGGGCGGGTACGCGGCCGAGGCCGAGGCCGCCACCATCGCCGCCGCGCTCAACCTGCCCGACCGGGTGCTCGGCCAGCCCCTGCACACGCTCTCGGGCGGTCAGCGCCGCCGTATCGAGCTGGCCCGCATCCTGTTCTCGGACGCGGACACGCTGCTCCTCGACGAGCCGACGAACCACCTGGACGCCGACTCGATCGTCTGGCTGCGCGACTACCTCAAGACCTACCGCGGCGGCTTCATCGTCATCTCCCACGACGTGGACCTGGTCGAGACGGTCGTCAACAAGGTGTTCTACCTGGACGCCAACCGCTCCCAGATCGACATCTACAACATGGGCTGGAAGCTCTACCAGCAGCAGCGCGAGGCCGACGAGAAGCGCAGGAAGCGCGAGCGGCAGAACGCCGAGAAGAAGGCCGCCGCCCTGCACTCGCAGGCCGACAAGATGCGCGCCAAGGCCACCAAGACGGTCGCCGCGCAGAACATGGCCAAGCGCGCCGACAAGCTCCTGTCCGGCCTGGAGGCGGTCCGCCAGCAGGACAAGGTCGCCAAGCTGCGCTTCCCCGAGCCCGCGCCCTGCGGCAAGACCCCGCTGATGGCGGAGGGCCTGTCGAAGTCGTACGGCTCGCTGGAGATCTTCACCGACGTCGACCTGGCCATCGACAAGGGCTCCCGCGTGGTCATCCTGGGCCTCAACGGCGCGGGCAAGACCACCCTGCTGCGGCTGCTCGCCGGCACCGAGCAGCCGGACACCGGCGCGGTCGTGCCCGGCCACGGCCTCAAGCTCGGCTACTACGCCCAGGAGCACGAGACCCTCGACCCGGACCGTACGGTCCTGGAGAACATGCGCTCGGCGGCCCCCGACCTCGACCTCGTCGAGGTGCGCAAGACGCTGGGCTCCTTCCTCTTCTCCGGCGACGACGTCGACAAGCCGGCCGGTGTCCTCTCCGGTGGTGAGAAGACCCGTCTCGCCCTCGCCACCCTGGTGGTGTCGTCGGCGAACGTGCTGCTCCTGGACGAGCCCACCAACAACCTCGACCCCGCCAGCCGCGAGGAGATCCTCGGCGCGCTGCGCACCTACAAGGGCGCGGTGGTCCTCGTCACCCACGACGAGGGTGCCGTGGAGGCGCTCCAGCCCGAGCGGATCATCCTGCTGCCCGACGGTGTCGAGGACCTGTGGGGCTCCGATTACGCGGATCTCGTCGCCCTGGCTTGATCGAATGGGTGATCCCCTGGCTATGGATCATTCGGCCGATCGGTGATCCATCATCTGTGTGAGATCTCCTCGTATCGGGGTGTGTCCTACATCGATTTCGCGGCCGATCCCCCCATCGCCGGGGGATCGGCCGTCGTGCGTCCCTGACCTGCTGCTTCCGGCGGGAAGCCGTTCGATGGTGCGGACGGCTGTGTGTGGAATCACATCGTCCGTTTGTGGGGACGCGCTCCTGTCGTCAAAACCGTGTCGCACGGACCTTGCCGAATGGGTGGCCAACCCGCCCCGGAGGGGTGATCATGAGGGGACCAGAGCGCACTTCCCATGAGGAGGCACGGGTGGCCGAGACTCTGAAGAAGGGCAGCCGGGTGACCGGCGCCGCGCGCGACAAGCTCGCGGCAGACCTGAAGAAGAAGTACGACTCCGGTGCGAGCATTCGGGCACTGGCCGAGGAAACCGGCCGCTCGTATGGCTTCGTACACCGGATGCTCAGTGAGTCGGGCGTCACGCTCCGTGGGCGTGGCGGGGCGACGCGGGGCAAGAAGGCCGCCTCGGCCTGAGCCCGGGCGGCCCATCGGCTTCGATGGTGGCCACCCGGTCGGTCGAGTGATCGGCCGGGTGGTTACTGTGCAGTCACTTAGCTGTGCCGCCGTACGGCATTCTGTGCCGCTGTACGGCATCCAGTGACCGCACCCATCGGAGGCGCCCCATGGCCGACTCGGTTCCCCTGCTCGACAAGGACGGCGTACGGCTCACCGTCGAGGACACCCTCGCCACGGTGACGCTGACCAACCCGGCCAAGCGCAACGCGCAGAGCCCCGCGATGTGGCGGACGCTGGCCGAGGTCGGCCGGCTCCTGCCGGGCTCCGTCCGTGTCGTCGTGCTGCGCGGCGAGGGCAAGTCCTTCTCCGCCGGGCTCGACCGGCAGATGTTCACGCCCGAGGGGATCGAGGGCGAGCCCTCGTTCATCGACCTCGCGCGCAGCGGCGACACCGAACTCGACGCCGCCATCGCCGAGTTCCAGCAGGGCTTCACCTGGTGGCGACGCAACGACGTCGTGTCCATCGCCGCCGTCCAGGGCCATGCCATCGGAGCCGGGTTCCAGCTCGCCCTCGCCTGCGATGTCCGCGTCGTCGCCGACGACGTGCAGTTCGCCATGCGCGAGACCGGCCTCGGGCTCGTCCCCGACCTCACGGGCACGCACCCCCTGGTCTCGCTCGTGGGCTACGGCCGCGCCGTCGAGATGTGCCTGACCGGACGGTTCGTCCAGGCCGAGGAGGCGGTGAGCTGCGGCCTCGCGAACATCGCCGTACCCGTGGACCAGCTCGACGAGACGGTACGGGAGCTGGCGACGGCGATCCTGGCCGCGCCCCGGGAGGCCGTGATCGAGACCAAGGCGCTGCTGCGGGGCGCCTGCGACCGGACCTACGACGAGCAGCGTGCCGCCGAACGGGCCGCGCAGGCCCGGAGGCTGCGGGACCTGGCCGGGCTCGGCGAATGAGCTGAACCCTCAGCCGACCGCCGTCACCACCACCGCCACGGTCGGATGATCGGGCAGCCCCGCCGACACCGCCGCGCGGACCTCCCGGGCCACGTCCAGGGCCCGGTGGTCCGCGCGCACCGCGATCTCCACGCGCGCGTGCCGGCGCGGCAGGGCGACCGCCTGGCCGCGCTCGACGATGTGCACCGCGCTCCCCACCCCACCGAAGACACCGGCCAGCCCGCGCACCCCGGGAACGCCCAGCACGACGGCGGCGACCCGCACCTCGTCACCCCCACCAGGCGCCTTCCCCCGAACGGACGGTTCCGCATGCCCGGGCTCCGGCCCAGATGCCGCCGGTGTCTCCTCCCCGGCGTCCGTCCCGTCGGCCTCGTCCAACAGTGCCGTGACCCGTAGATCGATCTCGGTCACCGTCAGACCCAGGTGCCGCGAGGCCGCCTCGGCGAGGGCGGTCCGCAGGCGTGCGGCCGCCTCCGGCAGCGGCTCCGACGGCCCCGCCGCCACATCCGCCGTCACCCGCAGCGGCCCGGGCGGCAGAGCGCTCGGCGGCGCCGGTACGACCGGCTCGGCACCGCCCTCCGGATCCGCCGACGCCAGCCGCAACTCGCCCAGCCGCACCCCGCGCACCCCTCGTACCACCTCCCGCAGGACACCGGCCGCCGCGTCCTCCGCGATCCACGCCCCGTCCCCCGCACCGCCCAGCGGCAGCAGCCGCCCCAGCCCCAGAACACTCCGTACGGCCCGCCCGGCACCCGCCGTCGCTCCGTGCGACGGCGCCGAACGCCGCCCCTCGTACTCCATCCGTCCCGCCGTCATTCCTCCAGCCTGCCGCATCCCTGGGGCGCTCGGCGGCAACCGCGCTTACGGTGGTGAAAGGACGACGACCGGAAGGGACGTTCGGTGATGACCGAGATGACGGACCGGAACCGCACGCAGACGCCCGAGGGCGAGACCGAGTCGCCGGTACAGACCCGCAAGGCCACCAGACGAGGCGGCGGTGACCCCGGTACCCGGGGCCGCACCACCATCGCCGACGGAGTCGTGGAGAAGATCGCCGGCCTGGCCGCCCGTGACGTCCTCGGCGTGCACGCCATGGGCAGCGGACTGAGCCGCACCTTCGGCGCCGTACGGGACCGGGTCCCCGGCGGCGGGGACAGATCCGTCACCCGGGGTGTGAAGGCCGAGGTCGGCGAGGTGCAGACCGCGCTCGACCTGGAGATCGTCGTCGACTACGGCGTGTCGATCGCCGACGTCGCCCGGGCCGTGCGCGAGAACGTCGTCGCCGCCGTCGAGCGGATGACCGGCCTGGAGGTCGTGGAGGTCAACATCGCCGTGAGCGACGTCAAACTGCCCGAGGAAGAGGAAGAGGAGCCGGAACCCCGGATCCAGTGACCGGCCGGGCATACGGCTGAGGGGAGCACACCTTGAGCATGGCCGTGGTCGGCATGATCGCCGGCATGGCGCTGGGCTTCGCCGGATACTTCGGCGGGTTCGGAGCCTTCCTGCTGGTGGCGGCGCTCGGCGCCATCGGCTTCATCGTCGGCCGGTTCCTGGAGGGGGACCTCGATCTCGGTGACCTCTTCCGCTCGCGCGACGACCGGCGGCGGTGACCGGTGAGCGAAGGGACCGGCGCGCTCGGCAGACGTGCGGCCGTCGTCCCGCCGGGTGAACGCGGCGCGACCCGGATCGCCGACCGCGTCGTCGCGAAGATCGCCGCCCAGGCGGCGCGCGAGGCGGTCGGCGCACTCCCGCCGGGCGCGTCCCACCCGCACGCCACGGTCGTCGTCCACCACGACGCGGCACACGTGCGCGTGCACCTGGAACTCGACTACCCCAGCGACCTCGGCGCGCGCTGCCACGCGGTGCGTCGGCACGTCACGGAACGGGTACGCGCCCTGGTGTCCATGGAAGTCCCGGAGGTCGCCGTCCACGTGGAACGCCTCCACCTGACGGCGGCCCACGGCGCGACACAGGGGAGGACGCGATGAGCGAACCCCGGGGCACCGAGGGCCCGGAGGGGGCCGGGGGCGTCGAGCGCACCACACAGCGGCTGCCGGTCCTGGAGAAGGAACCGGAACCGGCCGTCGAGGCGCCGCCCCCCGGCCACGCCCACCGCTTCTGGTCCGCGCGCCGCGTCCCGGCCACCGTCGTCGCCGTGCTGCTGCTGGTCGTCGCGGGAGCCTTCCTCTACGACATCGCCGCCGTACGGGCGGGCCGGCGCGCCATGGCCTGGCGCCGCGAACTCGCCCGGCAACTCGCCGAACGCCCGCTCGACGACACCTGGGTCCTGGTCGGCGCGGGCGTCGCCGCCGCGCTCGGCCTCTGGCTGATCCTGCTGGCCGCCACCCCCGGCCTGCGCTCCGTCCTGCCGATGCGCCCGGTCCACCCCGACGTCCGGGCCGGCCTCCTCCGGCGCGCCGCCGCCCTGGTGCTGCGCGACCGGGCTATGGAGGTCGCCGGTGTGCAGTCGGTCCGGGTCCGGGTGGGCCGCCACCGGGCGGACGTGCGCGCGCTCTCCCACTTCCGTGAACTGGACGACGTACAGGCGGACCTGGACGAGGTGCTCGCCGAGACGGTGACGGGCCTGGGCCTGGCCCACCCGCCGAGGCTGTCGGTGCACGTACGGCGACCCGGGAAGAAGGGGTGAGGGCGATGCTGCGGACCGTCAACCGGCTGCTGCTGGCCCTGGTCGGGCTCGTGCTGGTCGCCGTGGGCGGCGCCGTCCTCGCCGTGGGACTGGGCGCGCCCCCGCCCTCCTGGTGGCTGCACGACGGCCCGCACGACGTGCTGCTGTCCACCGCCGAACGCACCCGCTGGCGCGACGAGAGCTGGTGGTGGCCGACCGTCATCGCCGCGCTGGCCGTAGTGGTGCTGCTGGCCCTGTGGTGGCTCGTGGCCAACCTGCGCCGCCGCAGGCTGCGGGAGGTCCTGATCGACACCGGCGACGGCGCGGGCGCCCTGCTGCGAGGCCGGGCCCTGGAACACGTACTGGCGTCCCAGGCCGCCCAGTTGGACGGGGTCTCCCACGCCCACGTCCACCTCACGGGCCGCAGGACGGCCCCGGAGACCAGGGTGCGGCTGATGCTGGAACCCCACGTGGACCCGGGAACCGCGCTGCGCGAGCTGACGGCCGGGGCCCTCGACCACGCGAGGAACTCGGCGGCCCTGGAGTCCCTCCCGTCGGAGGTCCGCCTGAGAACGGCCAAGCACAAGGCGGAACGGGTGACGTGACACGACGACGCGGCGTCAGAAGCCGTGCCGCATCCCGCCGTCGACGGGCACCATGATCCCGGTCAGGTAGGACGCGGCCGGCGACAGCAAGAACGCCGCGGTCCGCCCGAACTCCTCCGGCGTCCCGTACCTCCGCAACGGAATCCGCGCCTCGTTGGCGGCCCGGGTCGCCTCGGGATCCGCGGACAAGCCGTCCAGCTCGCGCACGCGATCCGTGTCGATGCGGGACGGCAGCAGCCCCACCACCCGGATGCCCCGCGGCCCCACCTCGTCGGCGAGCGACTTCGCGAACCCGGCGAGTCCGGGCCGCAGCCCGTTGGAGATCGTCAGCCCCGGGATCGGCTCGTACACGGACCCGGACAGCACGAACCCGATGACACCGCCGTCCTCCAGCTCGGCCACGGCCGCCCGGGCCAGCCGGACCGCCCCCAGGAACACCGACTCGAAGGCCGCCTGCCACTGCTCGTCCGTGTTGTCGGCGACAAAGCCCGGCGCGGGCCCGCCCACGCTGACCAGCACACCGTCGAACCCGCCGAACGCCTCCCGCGCGGCGGCGATGACTTGCTGCGGTGCCCCCGGGTCGGCGTTGTCAACGGCCAGGCCGACGGCGCCCGCGCCCAGTTCCGCCGCCGCGTCGGCGACCCGCTTCTCGTCGCGCCCGGTGATGACCACCCGCGCCCCGTCCGCGACCAGCTCGCGCGCGGCGGCGTTGCCGAGACCGCGCGTGGCCCCGGTGACGACGTACACCTTGTCCTTCAGCCCAAGATCCATGGCCCTATCCTGCCCCCTCGTCCCCGAACAGGGCGAGGGCGGTGTTGACCAGCCCGATGTGGCTGAACGCCTGCGGGAAGTTGCCCAGGTGCCGGTCGGTCACCGGGTCGTACTCCTCCGACAGCAGCCCCACGTCATTGGCCAGCCCCACCAGCCGGTCGAACAGCTCCCGGGCCTCCTTCGCGCGCCCGGTCAGGAACAGGGCGTCCGCGAGCCAGAAGGAGCAGACCAGGAAGGTGCCCTCGTCGCCGGGCAGGCCGTCGATGGTGGTGCCGTCGGTGCTGTACCGGCGCACCAGCCCGTCGTGGGTCAGCTCGTCGCGGATCGCGTCGACGGTGCCGATGACCCGGGGGTCGTCCGGCGGCAGGAAACCGACGCGGGGGATGAGCAGCAGGGAGGCGTCCAGTTCGCGGGAGCCGTAGAACTGGGTGAAGGTGTTGCGTTCGGCGTCGAAGCCCTGCTCGCACACCTGCCGGTGCACCTCGTCGCGCAGCGCCCGCCAGCCGTCGAGGTCGCCGTGCAGCCGCGGGTACTCCTCCAGCGCGCGCACGGCACGGTCGGCGGCCACCCACACCATCACCTTGGAGTGCACGAAGTGGCGCCGCCCGCCGCGCACCTCCCACAGGCCCTCGTCCGGCTGCTCCCAGTTCTTCCTCAGCCACTTCATCAGCGCGGACTGGATCGCCCACACATGCGGCTTTGTCGGCAGTCCGGCGTGGCGGGCCAGCGCGAGGGAGTCCATGACCTCGCCGTAGACGTCGAGCTGAAGCTGTTTCACGGCCCCGTTTCCGGTGCGTACGGGGGCGGAGTCGGCGAAGCCGGACAGCCACGACAGCTCCACCTCGGGGAGCCGGCGCTCGCCCGCGACGCCGTACATGATCTGCAGGTCGGCGGGGTCGCCGGCGACGGCGCGCAGCAGCCAGTCGCGCCAGGCGGCCGCCTCGTCGTGGTAGCCGGCGGAGAGCAGGGCGCCCAGGGTGAGGGTGGAGTCGCGCAGCCAGCAGTAGCGGTAGTCCCAGTTGCGCACCCCGCCCAGCTCCTCGGGCAGGGAGGTGGTGGGGGCGGCGACGATGCCTCCGGTCGGGCGGTAGGTGAGGGCCTTGAGGGTGATGAGGGAGCGGACCACGGCCTCCCGGTGGGGACCGTCGTAGCGGCAGCGGGCCGCCCACTCCTGCCAGTCCTCGACGCTGACGCGCAGCGCGTCGTACGGGTCGACGAGCGGAGGGCGCCGCTCGTGCGAGGGGTGCCAGGTGAGCACGAACGCGACCTGCTCGCCCTCGGCGACGGTGAACTCGGAGTGGGTGCCCAGGTCCTCGCCCCAGGTGTGCACCTCGGGTTCGCTGCGCAGCCACACCGAGTCGGGGCCGGCGACGGCGACGCGGTGGCCGTCCGAGCGGCGCATCCACGGGACGATCGAGCCGTAGTCGAAGCGCAGCCGCAGCTCGCCGCGGACGGTGACCCGGCCGCGCAGCCCCGTCACGATCCGCACGAGGTCGGGTGCCCGGTCGCGCTGCGGCATCAGGTCGGTCACCCGGATCGCGCCGTCGGCGGTCTCCCACTCGGTGTCCAGGACAAGGGTGTCGGGGCGGTAGGCGCGGCGCGTGCAGGAGCCGTGGGCGCCCTTGGGGGCGATGCGCCAGTGGCCGTTGTCCTTGCCGCCGAGCAGCCGGGCGAAGCAGGCGCCGGAGTCGAACCGGGGCAGGCACAGCCAGTCGACGGAACCGTCCTTGCCGACCAGGGCAGCGGTCTGCTCGTCGCCGATGAGGGCGTAGTCCTCGATACGGGGGTGCACGGTGTAGCGGGTTCCCGGCCTGGGGTGGGGGCAATCCAGGCGTGCGGCCGGGGGAGTGAAGTACGCGCTGCCGGCCGGGACGCCGGTCGGGGAGTGCCGGGGCCGGGGTCAGGACACCGGGGTCGGTTCGGTGTCCTCGGCAGGCGTCTCCTGGCGTGCCTTCTCCGCGCGTTCGCGGGCCTCGCGGCGGGCCATGATCACCCAGCCGGCGGGGACGCCCGCGGAGAACAGCCACCACTGGATGGCGTAGGCGTAGTTCAGCGCGGCGTCCTCGTTGCCGGGCTTGCCGATCAGCTGCGGGCTGCCGCCGGCGGGCTCCGGTGCCGTCAGCACGAGATAGCCGCCGAGCACCTGGGCACCGAGGCGCCGCGCCTGCTGCTCGCTGCTGATCAGCATGATCTGCCGGTCGGGCAGGCCCTTGACGTCCTTGATGCCGCTCGCCGCGGTCGTCTCGTCGGGCATCAGCCGCCCGGTGACGGTGACCTCGCCGCGCGGCGGCGCGGGGATCTTCGGGAACTCCGACTGGCTGGGACCGTCGGCGGGGATCCAGCCGCGGTTGACCAGGACCACCTTGCCGTCCGTGAGGACGAACGGGGTGAGGACGTGGAAGCCGACCGTCTCCTCGGCGTTGACGCGCCGCCGGACGACGACCTCGTGCGCGGTGTCGAAGTGGCCCCGGGCGGTGACACCGCGGTACCGCTCGTCCCTGGTGACGGTGTGTCCCGGCGAGGTCAGCCGCTCCACCGGCACCGGGTCGGCGCCGAGCGCGTCGGCGACGAGCTGGTTGCGCGCGGTGCGCTCGTCGTAGCGGTGCATCTGCCAGAAGCCCAGCCTGATCATGGTGGGGATCAGGAGGAGGGCGACCAGCGTGAGGATCACCCACTGCCGGGACAACAGGAAGCGGTACACCCCACGACCGTACAACCCGGTCGTGGGGTGTGAGCGGGCGGGTGCCGGTCAGACGCGGTCGACGATGCCCGCCTTCCCCTCGGCGCGGGCGCAGTGGGCCCCGCAGTACCAGTGACCCTCGACCTCGACGCCCTGCCCGATGACCTGCACCCGGCAGTGCTCGCAGATGGGGGCCATGCGGTGGATCGCACAGGAGAAGCAGTCGAAGACGTGCACCGCGCCCTGCGCGTGCACCTCGAAGGTCATGCCGTAGTCATTGCCGCAAACTTCGCATCTCGCCATGCGCCACAGGGTGGGCCGTCCCGGCGGGGCGGGCGAGGCGGCGGCGGGCGAGTCGCGCGTCAATCACCCGGAGGGACGGCTCGCTCGCGGATCCGCGCGGACCGGACGGCCCACGCCGGTACGGCTCATTCGTCCGCCGGTTCGACATCGCGCAGGAGTTGTCCGAAGGCGGCCTCGTCCATGACCGGCGTGCCGAACTGCCGCGCCTTGACCACCTTCGACGTGCCCGAGTCGGGGTCGTTGGTGACGAGCAGGCTGGTCAGCCGCGACAGGCTCGTCGCCACATGCAGCCCCGCCTCGGTCGCCCGGTCCTCCAGCAGTTCGCGTTCCACCGAGGTGTCACCCGAGAAGGCGACCCGCATGCCCTGCTTGAGCCTTTTGCCCTCTTCGTACCGACCCGGATTGGGATAGGGGCATGCAGGTCTTTTGCGGGAGGGGCGCCAACTGGTCGCCCGATACCCGCCGTACCCCCCGGATCCGCCGCGCGGCGCCGGCACCGGCCGGTCCTGCCACTCCGTCAGCGGCCGGCACTCGTGCAGCGGCAGCCGCACCCCGCCCGCCGCGGCGGCCCGCAGACTCGGCCGGAACGCCTCCGCCAGCACGCGCGCGTCGTCCAGCGCGTGGTGCGCCCGCCGCTGGACCACACCGAAGTGCGCGGCAAGCGACTCCAGCTTGTGGTTGGGCAGCGGCAGCCCCAGCTCCTTGGAGAGCGCGATCGTGCACAGCCGCTGCCGCACCGGTGCCTCGCGCTCCGCGCGCGCGTACTCCCGGGCGATCATCTGCCAGTCGAAGACCGCGTTGTGCGCGACCAGCACCCGGCCCGCGAGCCGCTCCGAGAACTCCCCGGCGACCTCCCCGAACAGCGGCGCGCCCTCCAGTGCCTCGCTCGTCAGCCCGTGGATCCACACCGGCCCCGGGTCCCGTTCCGGATTGACCAGCGTGTACCAGTGGTCCTCGACCTCACCGCGCGCGTCCAGCCGGTACACGGCCGCGGAGATGATCCGGTCGTCGCGGGCCAGGCCGGTGGTCTCCACGTCGACGACCGCGTACCCCTGCGGATACGCGGCCGGCCACTCCATCGGGGAGGGCGCTGCGGTCGTACGGTCTTCGAGCATGGTCACTGAGGATACGGGCCGGGACCGACACTCCCGCCCGCACCAGGCGGGCCCCGGACCGCCCCTGGCACGTTTTCCCCCGTTTCCGGACCACTGTCGGTGGCCTGTGCCATTCTGGCCTGCGTCGCGTGGAGCAACGGGGGAGGCCACCGGACATGGCGAGCAGGCAGGCGCTGATCATCGCGGCCCCGCAGTACGAACTCTCCGACCGCTTCACCGACTTGACGCACACCGTCGGTCGTGACGTCGAGCTGATGACCGAGGCCCTGCAGTCGTCCGGATACAGCGTCGAACGCCTCGGCGCCACACCGGACGAACCGGCCCTGCGGTCCAGGATCCGCAGCGCCGTCAGCCGGGTGTGCGCCACGGCACCCGAAGAGGGCACCGTGCTCATCCACTTCACCGGCCACGGGCTCTCCGTCGACGGCGCCGACTATCTGGTGCCCGCCGACGCCCAGCTGACCTGGGCCACCTCGCCGCCGGAGGTCGCGCTCGACAGCCTCGTCGGTCTCGACCTCGCCGAACTGCTCCGCGGCTGCCGCGCGGGCACCGTCCTGTTCACGGTCGACGCCTGCCGCGACAGCGCCGCCTCCGACGGCGCCTCCCACGGCGGGGCGGCGACCATTTTCCCCGCCGGACGGGACCGCGTCGCCGTGCTGTTCGGCTGCGGCCCCGGCCAGACCTGCGGCTCCGACGACGACCGGGGCAGCCACTTCACGCGCGCGCTCGCCGACGCCCTGCGCGCGGACACCGCGCCCCGCACGGTCGCCGACGTCATCACCCACACGGTCCGCAGGACCGCCGAGTTCGCCCGTGCCGCGGGTCGGCCCCAGACCCCCACCCCGCACTACGCGCCGAGCGGCCCGGACGCCGTCCGCGCGGTCGAACTGTGCGCGGGCCGGACGCTGCACGAGGAGTGGGCGGTCGCGGTCCGCGACCCGGAACTGTGGGCGGCCGTGGACCGCGGCGACGCCCACCAGGGTGACGCGTCCTACGGCGACGTCGCGCACGGCGACGCCTCGCCCGCCGGCGCTTCCCGTGGCGACGCCCCCGACGGCGCCGAACTCCAGGACGCCCTGCTGCGGTTGGTCGGCGAGTGCGCCCGGTGGCGGGCCACCGCCCTCGCCGACGTCCCCGACCCCTGGTCGGACGACGACTACCCCGTGCGCGTCCTCACCCAGGGTCTGCGCCCCCTGCTCGCGCCGTCGCAGACCCAGGGCGGACCGCTGCTGGACCCCGGGGAGTTCGCCGTGCTCGCGGCCGCCCCCTTCGTCCGTGAGGCCGTCTACGCGATGGGCGTCAAGGAGACGCTCGCCGTCGAACCGTTCCGGCTCGACAAGGACACCGGCCCGCTGGGCCGCGAACCCGAACGCGCCGACCTGGAGCACACGTTCGCCGCGCACGCCCTGCTGTGGCGCAAGGGGCGCGAACTGGCGGGCCGGCACCGCGCCGAGGACGCCCGCGCCGTCGCGGCCTGGCTGCTGCACCGACATGTGAGCGCCAAGGAGCAGCTGTGGGACACCTACGCCCGGCAACTGCTCGACCCGATCGCGAAGGCGCTGCTCGGCCCCGCCGCCACGACCGACCGACGCGAGGAACTCACCGACGAACTCGTGCGCGTGTGCCGCCACGTCGCCATCGCCCCGGCCGAGCCGTACCAGGGCGAGCGGACGACCGCCGACACCCACTGGCGCCTCGACGGGATCGTCCGCGCCGACGGCAGGGCGGAGCGCTGGCGCCCGCGCGAACTGTCCTGGCTGCTCGGCGTCGCCGGACTCCTCGGCGGCGACCTCCGCCAGCTGCCCGGCGTCCTCGTCGACAACATCGGCATCACCGACGGGCTGCGGCCCGGCGAGGCCGTGGCGACCGTACGGGAACTGCGCTGGGCGCGCGACCGCCTGAACCGGACCCTCGACCTGGACCTGCCCTGCCCCCACCCCGCCGTGCACGCGGCCCTGGAGACCCTCACCGGCTGGGCCGACGAGGCCGTGCAGAACATCCGCCGGCACCTCGCCCCGTCCGAGCCCGCCGCGCTCCTCGCCCACCTCCCCGAGCGGATCACCTGCCGCAAGCTGCGCCCGCGCTACGACAGCTCCACCAAGGGCGACGCGTACGGACTGCCGCTGATGCGCTTCGGCCTCGCCGAGGACGAGATGCGCGAACTCCTCATGGGCACCCAGCTGTACGGCGACCCGGCCCTCGCCCTGCGCGAGCTGTACCAGAACGCTCTCGACGCCTGCCGCTACCGCCAGGCGCGGCTGCGCTACGGCCAGGTCGCCGGGAACGTCCCGTACACCTGGCGGGGCGAGATCGTCTTCCGGCAGGGCACGGACGCCGACGGCCGGCCCTACGTCGAGTGCGAGGACAACGGCGTCGGCATGAACCGCGGAACCCTGCGCGGCACCTTCTCGCGGGCCGGCCGCCGGTTCGAGCAGTCCCGGGAGTACCGCAGCGAACAGGCCCGCTGGCGGCGCGCCGACCCCACCCTGCGCATCCACCCCAACAGCCGTTTCGGCGTGGGCGTGTTCAGCTACTTCATGCTGGCCGACGAGATCAGCGTATGGACCCGGGCCACCGACGAGTACGGCCGCGCGGACCCGGCGGGCGGGCTGCGCGTCGATGTGGCCTCCACCGGCAGCCTGTTCCGCATCAGGGACAGCGAGGAGGCCCGGCATCCGGGCGGCACCCTGGTGCGGCTCTACCTCCAGAAGGACGACATCGACGTGGCGGCGGAACTCGCCAAGCGGATCTGGCGATCCGAGTTCGCCATGCGGGTGGAGCGCGACGGGAAGGTGCGCCGCACCTGGGAGAGCGGCGCGCTGTACTACTTCGGGGACGCACAGGGGCCGGTCGCCGTGGGGCCCGACGCCTGGTGGGTGGAGGGGAACGGGTGCCTGCTGGCGGACGGGATCCTGGTGGACCCGGGGACGATGGACGCCACGAAGGACGCCAGCGCGCGGGCCTGGCTGGGGTCGCCCGACCGGATCAGGCGACGCCACGGACCACGGACGGACTGGCACCAGTGGGGCGGTCATCCCTTCGGTGTCGTCCTGGACCTGCGCGGCGCGCGCGCACCCGACATCAGCACCGACCGGACCAGGATCCTCTCGTACGACAGACACTGGGCGGACGAACTGATCCTCGACGCCGCGGGCACGTTCGAGGCGCCGCCCTGGCTCACGCTGGAGTGGCTCTGGGCGCTCGCCGACGTACACCCCGAGGCGGCGGTCGAGGTCACCGGGCGGCTGCTGGCGGCGGGGGCACGGATGACCAGCAGAACGGGCTGGGACCGTGCCACGGTGCTCGACTTCCGCCGGGTGGGGTGCTTCCCGAACGACGCGCTGATGACGCGCCTTTCCAGGTACAGCCTGTCCAACCCGGGATACATGCCGGACGACTGCGGTCTCGTGTCCTGGCGGGCGGGAGTGCTGCGCACTCTGGGCATCGAACTCAAGGACAGCCTGCGGGACGAACTGGCCCTGCCGGACCGGGTGGACGGCTATCCGGAGCCCCAGGCATGGGAGGCCGCCCTCGACCCGAACGAGGTCCGGCTGTCCAAAGCGCTGACACGGGCCGCCCTGGCACGGTCCGAGGGGGCCGGTCTGGGGCGGTTCCTCGGATGGCTGCGCCGCTATGCCATCGCGGGCCTGAGCGTCCCCGCTGTCACGGACGCCGACGCCGCTCACCGTCTGCTGCTCGACGCCACCGACCGGGAGATCGTCTCCACCCTCGAACTGTTCCGTGACACATACGGCTTCGGCAGGAGCTCGTGGGACGTGCTCGCGGTGCTGGAGGGCTTCAGCACGCGGATGGCGCTCCCGATCAGGGAGGCGCTGGCCAGGGCCCGGCGCTTCGCCGCTGCCGGCCTCCCGCTGGAGGTGCCGGACGGCGCCGCGAGCGCTCCGGACGACACGATCGCCGAACAGGGCGACCTCGACGTACTGCGCTGGCACCCCCGGTTCCACGACGAGGGCCGAGGGCGGGAGGGGACGGCGCCTCCGCAGGAGGTGTACGACGACGTCCTGCGGCGTTACGCGTGGCTCGGCTGGCCGCCGGAGGGACCGGTCGCCGCCACCGACCCCGCCCCCCACCAGGCGCGGCAGATCCAGCGCCTGCCCGCGTCCTGGACCGGGGAGCAACGCGACGAGTTCACCGAGAGCTTCGGCATCCACGAGCACGTCGTCGACACCGAGCTGTCCCCGCGGCAGATGGCGCGCGCGTCGGGGATGCTCGGCCTGTCCGTGGCACAGGTGAGCGACAAGTACGCCGATGTGCTCGCGGGACGGGCCCTGCGCGTGCCCGACATGGGAGAGGATGCCGAACACGTCTTCACCCGACTCGACAGCGACCTTCTCGGGGCGTGTCTGGGCGAGTTCTTCGACGGCGCGTGGGTGTACGACCGGAGGGCCTGCCCGGCCCCGTTGGTGGAGACCGCGCAGACGGTGAACCGGGTCCAGGCGGACCCGGCGGTGGCGGCGGAGCGCGTCGCCGAACTCGCCGCCCGGGGACTGCTGGACGCTCGCGCCCCCGGGCTCCTCGACTCCTGGCGCGCGCTGCCGCTCGCTGACTGGGAACTCCTCCTGTGCAAGGACAAGAACCGGGTGACCGTGCGCGACGCCCTGGACCGACTCGGCACGTCGAGCGTCTACCGGATCGAGGGAGCCGTACGGTCCGCCGCCGTGACGGAGGGCCTCGACGTCTTCTTCGCCTTCCTCGCCGCGGCGATGACGCGCACACCGCTCACCTCCGCGGCGGAATGCCTGATCCGTCTCGGCCCCCTCGTGGGCCTCGACACGGCCCCCTTGGAGTCGGCGGTGCGGGCGATGCCACAGGATCTGCGTCCCACCCGGGCCGATCTGCTGGCCTGCTGCGAGACCGCCGACGGCATCGCGCGCTGGCGTCCGCGCCCCGACCCCGCCGTCCTCGTGGCCCACGCCCGCTCCACCGAGGGGACTCTCGGCGAGAGCCTGGCCGTCCTGGCCCGCTACGCCCCCCTGGGCGCCGCCTGGCGGGAGCCCGCCGACGGCCCCGACGCCTGGCGCGAGCACCGCCCCACCGAACACGACAGTGCCCTGTTCCGCTCCGACCTCGTCGGTGACGGGCCCGTCGGTCCGCTCGAACTGCTGCGGGTCGCCGCCCGCTTCGGCTGGACCCTGTCCCGCGCCTGGGACCGCCTCGCGCTCTACCGCCCGTTCGGGCTGAGGATCCCGACCGAGCGGCCGGACTCCGAGACCGTTCCGGTCTGGCAGGACCTGATCCTCCTCACCGAGCGGTACACGGGCCGGGCCCCCGCGCTGACCGGCGAGGTGAGCGCCGACCGCATCACCGTCTGCGCCCGCGAGCTGGAGCAGCCGACCCGGTGGGTGTACGACCGACTCGCCCTGTACGCCCCGCTGTTCGGCCTCACCCTGCCCCCCGCCCTGCCCGCCGAACCCGCCCCGACGCCGCCCGCCGAGCCCTACCGGCCCGGCACAGCCACCTGAGGAGCCATGCCCGATCACGTCCAGAGCGAGTTCCGCGAGCACGAGACCGCGCCCCGCGCGGACGAACCCTTCGCCGTCGTACGCTCCGACGACGGCCGCTGGTACAAGGCGACCGGCCTGTGCCCCACCTGTAGGTCGGCCGTCGTCTTCCGCGTCGCGTACGGCGTCCTCGGCCCGCCCAAACGCCGGGAGCGGCCCGGCGACCGGCCCGAGCCGCTGACCGGCGCCATCACCGTGTACTGCCAGTGCGGCTACCCCCATCCCGAACGCCCCCCGGAGTCCCCCGACACCGGCTGCGGCGCCTTCTGGGACGTCCCCGTGCCGCCCGAGCGGGGCTCCGCGCCATGACCGACCTGCTCAAGAAGCGCTACGCCCAGGTCGGACAGCAGCTGCAACTCGACCAGCTGGGCACCGTACGCCGTCAGGCCGAGGGGTGGCGCAACGGGCTGACCGGGCTCACCGGACTCGTCGGTGTGGTCTTCGTCCTCAAGGGCCGCGAGTCCGTCGCCGGTCTGCCCGACGCCTGGCGGTGGACGACGGCCCTGCTGCTCGTGCTCGCCTTCGCCCTGCTGCTCACCGGCGCGCTGGGTGCCGTACGGGCCGCGCACGGCCAGCTCGGCGAGCGCACCTGGCTGACCGGCGACCGGCTCCTCGCCGCCGTCCTCGACGAGGTGGACAGCACGCAGAACGCGCTGGTCCGCGCCCGCCGCCTGGCCGTCGCGGGGCTGTGCGCGATCGTCGCCGCGATCGGGGTGTCGTGGCTGGTCCCGGTGCCGGACGAACCCGCGAAGCCCGGCTCGTACGTCGCGGTGACCACGGACTCCGGCACCCGCTGCGGCGAACTGGTGCTGGGCGACGCGGACGCCGTGACCCTCCGGGCGGCCGGGGCGGAGCGGGCCCTGACCCGTATCCCGTACACCGAGATCCGCGCGCTCGCCCCGACGGGCCGCTGCTGACCGTCGGCCGGCCGTTGGCGGAGATCACCAACAAGCAAGCGCGTACCGTCGGTAATACTTGTCGGTAACAACGTCTAGTCGCAGGCGACGGGCGGTTCTACGGTGCCCACATGCCGAACCTGCCCGATGTCGTGCTGTGGTCGATACCCGCATTCGTGCTGCTCACCGTGGTCGAGGTGATCAGCGTCCGGATCCATCCCGACGAGGAGGCGGCCGGATACGAGGCCAAGGACGCCGCCACCAGCGTCACCATGGGGCTCGGCAGTCTGGTCTTCGACTTCTTCTGGAAGATCCCGATCGTCGCGATCTACACGGCGATCTACGAACTGACGCCGCTGCGCGTGCCCGTCCTGTGGTGGACGGTTCCGCTGATGCTGCTCGCCCAGGACTTCTTCTACTACTGGTCCCACCGCGGCCACCACGTCATCCGCATCCTGTGGGCCTGTCACGTCGTCCACCACTCCAGCGAGAAGTTCAACCTGACGACCGCCCTGCGCCAGCCCTGGACGTCCCTGACCGTCTGGCCGTTCTACGTCCCGCTCGTCGCCGCCGGTGTCCACCCGGCCGCGCTGGCCTTCTGCTCGTCGGCGAACCTCGTCTACCAGTTCTGGATCCACACCGAGCGAATCGACAAGATGCCGCGCTGGTTCGAGTTCGTGTTCAACACGCCCTCCCACCACCGGGTCCACCACGCCTCCCAGGGCGGCTACCTCGACCGGAACTTCGGCGGCATCCTCATCGTCTGGGACCGGCTGTTCGGGTCCTTCGTGCCCGAGGTTGACCGGCCCGTCTACGGGTTGACCAAGAACATCAACACATTCAATCCGATCAAGGTGGCCACCCATGAGTACCGGGCCATCGGTAGGGACCTGAGGGCGGCACGCAGCTGGCGCGAGCGCGCGGGACGTGTGTTCCGCGGACCGGGCTGGCAGCCGGCGCCGCCCGCGACCGAGCCGGCCGAGGAGTCCGTGGCGGCATGAGACCGCGCCCCGTCCTGGCCGCCCTCGGATGCGCCGCCGCCGTGGACCTGGTGTCCCTGGCGGCCGGCTTCGAGCCGGGCCACCTGCTGGCGAAACCCCTGCTGATGCCCCTGCTGGCCGTCTGGGCCGGCCTGCGGGGCGCCCCCCGGACGCTGATCGCCGCCCTGCTGTGCGGCTGGGGCGGCGACGTCCTGCTGCTGTCCGACGCCGACCCCGCCTTCCTCGCCGGCATGGCGTCCTTCGCGGCGGGGCACGTCTGCTACCTCGTACTGTTCGCGCGCAGCGGCCCCCTGCGCGCGCGGGCCGGCCTCCTCCTGTCCTGCTACCTGATCGCCCTCGTCCTCACCCTGGTCCTGCTCTGGCCGGACCTGCCCGCCGACCTCCGCGTCCCGGTCGCCGGCTACAGCGCGCTCCTGACCGCCATGGCCTTCAGCTCCGGAGCCCGGCTGGGACGCGTCGCCGGTGCGGGCGGCGCGCTGTTCCTGCTCTCCGACACCCTCATCGCCACCGGCGTCGCCGACTGGCCGCAGCCGCCCCGCCCCGACTTCTGGATCATGCTCACCTACGTCGCAGGACAGTTCCTCCTGGCCCACGGCACCCTCGGCGCGCGGCGGGCCACGGCCGCGCGTTACGTTGAAGTGCGCTCGACCACCCCCTGAGCGCACCCAACAGCGTGACAGAGAAGGACCCACCATGCGCGCCACCACCATCCACGCTCCGTACGACATGCGTGTGGAGGACGTTCCCGAGCCCGTGGTGCAGCTGCCCACCGACGCCGTGGTGCGGGTGCTGCGCGCCTGCATCTGCGGCAGCGACCTGTGGGCCTACCGCGGCGAGGCCGCCCGTCAGCCGGGGCAGCGGATCGGTCACGAGTTCCTCGGCGTCGTGGAGGAGACCGGCTCCGAGGTGACCGGCGTCCGGCGCGGTGACCTGGTCGTCGCGCCCTTCATGTGGTCCGACGGTGTCTGCGACTACTGCCGCGAGGGCCTGACGACCTCCTGCGAGCACGGCGGCTTCTGGGGCTCCGTCGGCCACGACGGCGGCCAGGGCGAGGCCGTGCGGGTGCCCTTCGCCGACGGCACCCTCGTCCAGCTGCCCAAGGACGCCGCCTCCGACGAGCGTCTGCTGTCCGCGCTGCTCACCCTGTCCGACGTCATGGGCACCGGTCACCACGCCGCCCTCGGCGCGGGCGCCCGCCCCGGCGCGACGGTCGCCGTCGTCGGCGACGGCGCGGTCGGCCTCTGCGCGGTGCTCGCCGCCAAGCGGCTCGGCGCCGAGCGGATCATCGCGCTCGGCCGGCACCAGGTCCGCACCGACATCGCCCGCCGCTTCGGCGCCACCGACGTGGTCGCCGAGCGCGGGGAGGCGGCCGTCGCGGCCGTCCGTGAGCTGACCCGCGGCCAGGGCACGCACGCCGTCGTCGAGGCGGTCGGCACCGAACAGTCCATGCGTACCGCCGTGGACATCACCCGCGACGGCGGCGCCATCGGCTTCGTCGGCGTCCCGCACGGCAGCGGCACCGGCCTCGACCTCGGCGTCATGTTCGACCGCAACATCGCCCTGCGCGGCGGCGTCGCCCCGGTCCGCGCCTACATCCCCGACCTCCTGCCCGACGTCCTCGACGGCACGATCGACCCGTCGCCGGTCTTCGACATGACGGTCGACATCGAGGGAGTCCCGGCGGGCTACAAGGCCATGGACGAACGCACGGCCCTGAAGGTCCTCGTCACCGCCTAGGACGCCGGCGCCGGGGCGCGGTCGTGTGGCTCAGGTCCAGCGGGCCTCGTCCTCGCCCCACCGGCCCGGTGGGCGGGCCCAGTCGGCCGGGCCGTCGTCGAAGGCGACCGGTGGCCGGGCGTGCCGCAGCCGGCCGAGGGCGCTGTCGGTCTCGGTGAGCCACGCGCCCGGACCGTCGTACGGGCGGCCCCCGGTCTCCCGCGTCCAGGTGGCGTCCGTCAGCCACGCCGCCGTACGCGCCAGGGACAGCCGTACGACCCGCCCGTGCCCTTCCCGCGTCCGCTCGGTCAGCGCCCGGAGCACGGCGGCCGCCAGGAGATAGCCCGTGCCGTGGTCGAGGGCCTGCGCCGGGAGGGCGCCGGGGCGGTCGGGCGAGCCCTCGGTCGCCGCGATGCCCGTGGCGACCTGCACCAGGCTGTCGAAGCCGCGCCGCCCCGCCCAGGGCCCTTCCGCCCCCCACGCCGAGACCTGCGCCACGACCAGCCCGGGCCTGCGCTCCGCCAGCGCCTCGGGGGAGAGGCCGAACCGGTCCAGCGCGCCGGGCCGGTAGCCGACGACGACCACGTCCGTCGACGCGAGGAGCTCCTCGAACGCGGACCGGTCGGCCACCAGGTCGAGCCGCGTCGACCGCTTCCCGAAACCGGTGTCCGCGTGCTGGTCGGGCAGCTCCGGCAACCGCGGCGGGTCCACGCGCAGGACGTCCGCGCCGAGCAGCGCCAGCGTGCGCGTGGCGACGGGGCCCGCGAGGACCCGCGTCAGATCCAGGACGCGCACTCCGGCGGCCGGCAGCAGGGGAGTGCCGGTCAGGGGCGGCAGCACCCGCGCGCGTGCCGTGTCCACCCGCGCGCGTTCGACCAGCGGCCGTCCGGCGAGCGCCGTCGCCTGCCCGTGGGCGGCCCACTGCTCGGGCGTGCGCAGCGCGACGGCGAGCCCCCCGGCGCCGTACACCGCCTCCTCCACCTCCACGGCGGACCGCTCCCTCAGTGCCGCCTCGACGGCGCCCGGATCGTCGGCGACACCCAGGGTCCGCAGCAACCGGGCCCGGTGGTGCGGATAGTTGGCGTGGGTGCGCACCCAGCCGTCGGCGGTCCGCCAGAACCGCGACAGGGGCGCGAAGAGCTCCGGCGCCCGCCCGTCGACCAGCAGCAGCCGCTCACTCGCGAACGCCGTGGCCACCGCACCGTCGTCCACCCGCACCCCGGGCACCCGGGACAGCCCGGCCCGCAGCGCCCCGAGCTCGGCGGCGGCCAGCGCGCACACGCCGACACAGGCCCGCGCCAGCTCCCGTACGGGCAGCCGGGCCGGCAACGCGCCCTCCCGGGGCACGGTCGACACGCGGGACGGCAGGGCGGGGTCGCCGCCCAGTTCCGACCAAGCGAACTTGATTGCAGTCATGACTTCACTATGCATTATTGATTGAATCAATACGTAAATCGATATAAGAAGGGCCGGGCGGTTGTTCCCGCCCGGCCCTCAAGAGATCAAGCCGATCACATGACCGCTACTTGACCGCCTTCAGCGCGTTGACGACGCCCCAGCCGTAGAAGCTGTTGAACCGCGGGTTGCCCACGCACGTCGCTTCCGGCGTGCCGTCGCCGTCCTGGTCGTACGCCGCGCAACCGGGGTTGTCCGCCTGCACCTTGAGCAGCGCCTGGAGCTGCGCCGGAGTCGCCCACGGGTGCTTGGACTTCAGCAGCGCGGCGACGCCCGCGGCGTGCGGCGACGCCATCGACGTGCCCTGCAGCCAGCCGTACCCGCCACCCGGCATGGTCGACAGGATGCGGCCGTTCTGCGACGGGGTGTCCGTCGGGATCTGGAACTTGCGGTCACCGCCCGGCGCGGCGATGTCGACGACGCCGTAACCGTACGAGGAGTAGTACGACTTGACGTTCTTCACACCCGTCGCGCTCACCGTGACGACGCCCGGCAGCATGGTCGGCACGTCGAAGCAGGTGTGCGGGTCGATCGTGCGCTCGACCGCCGTGGTGTCATCGGGGCTGGTGTTGTCGACGATCGCGTCCGAGTCGAGGTCGTGGGCGGAGTTGCCCGCCGACGCCAGGTTGAGCGTGCCCTTGTGCTGCGCGTACAGCTGGGCGCGGTTGACCGCGTCGACGATCGCCTTCTGGTCCGGGTCGTCCAGGCAGTTGTACAGCCACGGGTCGACGTAGTAGCTGTTGTTCGTGATCTCGACGCCGTGGTCGGCGGCGAACACGAAGGCGCAGACGACGTTCTCCGGGTAGAAGAGGCCGTCCTTGGGGTCGCTCACCTTGATGCCGGCGACCTTCACGCCGGGCGCGACACCCGCGACACCGATGCCGTTGCGGGCCGCCGCGATCTCACCGGCGACGTGCGTGCCGTGGTAGTCCTCGGCCGGGTTGTACGGCCGCCAGGCGCCCGGCGTCGTGTCCGCCACACCGCCGACGCAGTTCGCCGACTGGGACGCGGAGAAGTTCGGCGCCAGGTCGGGGTGGGTGTCGTCGACGCCGGTGTCGATCACGGCGACGGTCACCTTGCTGCTGCCCGGGTTGATCTCGGCGGCCTTGTCGGCACCGATCGCGCGCAGGTCCCACTGGTCGGCCTCCAGCGGCTCGCTCTCGCCCGCCGCGGCGGACGCGGTCGCGATCTTCGCCGCCTGGTCGTCCGACAGGACCTGCACCGCGCCCTCGTCCGTCGTGCCCGCGGCGGCCAGCGCCCCGGTGCGGGTGGCGCCGGCCGACTGCACGCCGTGCACCGCGCGTATCTGCGCGCCGAAAGCGGGGTTCGCCGAGTGCACGACGATCACGCCGATCTGCTCGTACGTGGCGACGACGGTGCCGTCGGCCGCGGCGATCGCCTTCTTCACCGACTCGATCGTGCGGTGGTCCACCTTCGTGTTGACGACATACGCCAGGTTCACGGCGTCGGCCGTCTGCGTGGTGGAGGTCGTGGCCGGCGCCGCCGAGGCCGCCGCCGGCAGGAAGCCGAGCGAGGCGGTCAGCGACAGCACGACGGGCACCGCGAGCCCGAGACGGCGTCTGGAAGGCAGATGAGCCATGGGGTCTCCACATCATCCGGAAACGAAACGAGCCCGAGACACAGGTGGTGCTCGGGCAGGTACATGACGGTTTTGCTCGCCCGAAGCTATCCCGCGAACCCGCTGGCCAGCAATGACTTGCCGAGATGTCGTGCGGCGGCTTCCGAAAGAACCCGAACGAGTTGAACCGGTCCACGCGTGGCGCCGTGACGTTGAGCAGGGAGCCCGAGGACGATCGAGCCCCCCATTCCAGCCATCCGCAACGCGAGGAGACTCCGTGGCCACCGAGACACCGCCCCCCGCGAAATCGACAGCCCAACTCCCCACCACCGAGGAGTTCGTCGCGGTGCAGGAGAGCCCCGAGTTCGGTGAACTGCGCCGCTCCTACCGGTCGTTCGCCTTCCCGCTGACGTTGGCCTTCATCGCCTGGTACCTGCTGTACGTCCTGCTGTCCAACTACGCGGGCGACTTCATGGGCACCCAGGTCGTCGGCAACATCAACGTGGCCCTCGTGCTCGGCCTCGCCCAGTTCCTCACCACGTTCCTCATCGCCTGGTGGTACGCGCGGCGCGCCGCCGCCACGCTCGACCCGCAGGCCGACGCGATCAAGTCACGGATGGAGGGCGGCGCATGAGCCCCGCACAGCACACCCTGCTCGCCGCCGGCGAGGCCAGCGAGCACCGCCCGTTGATCATCAGTCTGTTCGCCGTGTTCGTCGTCGCCACCCTCGTCATCACCGTCTGGGCCGGCCGCCAGACCAAGGACGCCGCCGACTTCTACGCCGGCGGCCGGCAGTTCACCGGCTTCCAGAACGGCCTCGCCGTCTCCGGCGACTACATGTCCGCCGCGTCCTTCCTGGGCATCGCCGGCGCCATCGCCCTCTTCGGCTACGACGGCTTCCTCTACTCCATCGGCTTCCTGGTCGCCTGGCTCGTCGCCCTCCTCCTCGTCGCCGAGCCGCTGCGCAACTCCGGCCGCTACACCATGGGCGACGTCCTCGCCTACCGGATGCGCCAGCGCCCGGTCCGTACGGCGGCCGGCACCTCCACCATCGTGGTCTCGATCTTCTACCTGCTGGCCCAGATGGCGGGCGCGGGCGTGCTCGTCTCCCTGCTGCTCGGCATCACCAGCGACGGCGGCAAGATCGGCATCGTGGCGCTGGTCGGCGTGCTGATGATCTTCTACGTCACCATCGGCGGCATGAAGGGCACCACCTGGGTCCAGATGGTCAAGGCCGTGCTCCTCATGACCGGCGCCCTGCTGCTGACCTTCCTGGTCCTGCTGAAGTTCGACTTCAACGTCTCCGACCTGCTCGGTTCGGCCGCCGACAACAGCGCGAAGGGCTCGGCGTTCCTGGAGCCCGGACTGAAGTACGGCGCCACCGGCACCACCAAGCTGGACTTCATCTCCCTGGGCCTCGCCCTGGTCCTCGGCACCGCCGGCCTGCCGCACATCCTGATCCGCTTCTACACGGTCCCCACCGCCAGGGCCGCCCGTAAGTCGGTCATCTGGGCCATCGGCCTGATCGGCAGCTTCTACCTGATGACCCTCGCCCTCGGGTTCGGCGCCGCCGCGCTGATCAAGCCGGACGAGATCATCGCCTCCAACAAGGCGGGCAACACCGCCGCACCCCTGCTGGCCCTGCATCTCGGCGGCGTGCACTCCACCTGGGGCGCGATCCTGCTGGCCACCATCTCCGCGGTCGCCTTCGCCACGATCCTCGCGGTCGTCGCCGGCCTCACCCTGGCCTCGTCCTCGTCCTTCGCGCACGACATCTACGCCAACGTCATCAAGCGCGGCCAGGCCGACGAGAAGCAGGAGATCAACGCGGCCCGCTGGGCCACCGTCGGCATCGGCGCGGTGTCGATCGTCCTCGGCGCCCTCGCCCGCGACCTGAACGTCGCCGGCCTGGTCGCCCTCGCCTTCGCGGTCGCCGCCTCCGCCAACCTCCCCACCATCCTCTACAGCCTCTTCTGGAAGCGGTTCACCACCCAGGGCGCCCTGTGGTCGATCTACGGCGGCCTGTTCACCGCGGTCGGCCTGGTGCTGTTCTCGACGGTCGTCTCCGGCAAGCCCAGCTCGATGTTCCCCGACGTCGACTTCCACTGGTTCCCGCTGGAGAACCCCGGCATCATCTCCATCCCGGTCGGCTTCCTCCTGGGCGTCCTCGGCACCCTTCTGTCGAAGGAGGAGCCCGACACCGAGAAGTACGCCGAGCTGGAGGTCCGTTCGCTGACCGGCACCGGCGCGCACTGAGAGGTTCCTCCGGACGGGCCGCGTCGTAGCTCCCTACGACGCGGTCCGTCCCACGTCGTGGGATCGGCTCTCGGCCTCTGTCGGTGCCGTCACGTAGGCTCGCAGGTGACGGAAGACCTTTGATCAGGTATCGAGGGAGGGGGCCCGCGTGCTCATCGACACCTATGGCCGGGTGGCCACCGACCTGAGAGTCTCGCTGACCGACCGCTGCAATCTGCGCTGCACGTACTGCATGCCCGAGGAGGGCCTGCAGTGGCTGGCCAAACCGGATCTCCTCACGGACGACGAGATCGTCCGCCTGATCGACATCGCGGCCCGCGTCCTCGGTGTCGAGGAGGTCCGCTTCACCGGCGGCGAGCCCCTGCTGCGCCCGGGCCTCGTCGGCATCGTGGAGCGCGTCGCCGGACTCCGGCCGCGCCCCCGCATGTCCCTGACGACCAACGGCATCGGCCTCAAGCGCACCGCGGCGGCCCTGAAGGCCGCGGGCCTGGACCGGGTCAATGTCTCGCTGGACACCCTCCGCCCGGACGTCTTCAAGACCCTCACCCGCCGCGACCGCCACAAGGACGTCCTGGAGGGCCTTCGGGCCGCCCGCGAGGCCGGTCTGACCCCGGTGAAGGTCAACACGGTCCTGATGCCGGGACTGAACGACGACGAGGCCCCGGACCTCCTCGCCTGGGCGATGGAGCACGACTACGAACTGCGCTTCATCGAGCAGATGCCGCTGGACGCCCAACACGGCTGGAAGCGCGAGGGCATGGTGACGGCCGGAGACATCCTCGCCTCCCTGCGCACCCGCTTCACCCTCACCCCCGAGGGCGACGAGGCGCGCGGCTCGGCACCGGCGGAGCGCTGGCTCGTCGACGGCGGCCCGCACCGCGTGGGGGTCATCGCCTCGGTCACCCGCCCGTTCTGCGCGGCCTGCGACCGCACCCGCCTCACCGCCGACGGCCAGATTCGCACCTGTCTGTTCGCCCAGGAGGAGACGGACCTGCGCACAGCCCTGCGCTCCGGCGCCCCCGACGAGGAGATAGCCCGCGTCTGGCGCCTGGCGATGTGGGGCAAGAAGGCGGGAGCGGGCCTGGACGACCCGTCGTTCGTCCAGCCGGACCGCCCGATGTCGGCGATCGGCGGCTAGACGGCTCAGCCCTCCGGGGACTCCCACTCGGCCAGCGGGACGACGTCCTTCAGGAAGCCCCGTACGCCCAGGAACTGGGAGAGATGCTCCCGGTGTTCGTCGCAGGCCAGCCATGTCTTGCGGCGGTCCGGGGTGTGGATCTTCGGGTTGTTCCAGGCCAGCACCCACACGGCGGTGACCCGGCAGCCCTTGGCAGAACAGATCGGCGTCTCGTCACTCACAGCTCGGTCCCACAACTCCCGCACCCAAAAAGGCGACGCCGAGCAGCCACGGGGGGAGCTGCCCGGCGTCGGTCCGTCGCTCCGACGGGGGATGCGGAGCGCCTAGGCAGTATGTCACGCGCGACCACCCGCAGGGCAGTCAAAGAACATGTTGATCTGAGGATTTCTTGAGGTTGGCGCACAGACGACTCATGGCCGACGCTCGGCCTGATCGCCGGTCCGGTCCTCCGGGACCGATTCCGCGTACGGCTCCTCCGCCTGCGGCGGCATGATCATCGGCCGCGTCGGCGCGCCCACGAACGTCGACGGCAGGGAAGGGACGTTCTCCCGACCGGCGTTGGCGATCACCACGGCGATGTACGGCAGCACCGCCCCGAGCACCAGCGCGACCACCGCGACGTGCCGTTCCACGTTCCACAGCGTGGCCGCGAGGATCACCGCGAGCGTACGGACCGTCATCGAGATGATGTAGCGCCGCTGCCGCCCGCGCACATCCTCCTGGAGCCCCTGCCGGGCCCCGGTGATCCGGAACACCTGGGCGTTGCCGCCCCCACCCTGCTTCCGCATCACATTCCACCGTCCGCCCGCTCGGCGCTCTCCCCGTCCACGACCGGTCCGCACCCGCCTGGCGGGCGCGGATCCGCACAACCTCCACGTTACGCCGCGGCTCCGCCGCCTTCGAGACCGGGTCGCCACCCCGTCGGGCGACGGCCGTGCGCCATACCGCGTACGGCCCCGCACGACATGCGGCGTAGCGGGCCCGCGTCGAGACTGGGGGCACTGTTCTCGCAGGCCGTACAAGGAGGCAGCCATGGGCTGGTTGTGGGCGATCATCGTGGGGTTCGTGCTGGGCCTGATCGCGAAGGCGCTGCTCCCGGGCAAACAGCACAGCCCGCTCTGGCTCACGACGATCTTCGGCATGCTGGGCGCGATGGCCGGCAACGCGATCGCCCGGGGGTTCGGCGTGGAAGCCACCCGCGGCATCGACTGGAGCCGCCACTTCTTCCAGCTGATCGCAGCGATCATCATCGTGGCGGTGGGCGACATGGTGTACATGGCCACCCTGGGCAAAAGGAAGCAGCGCGCCTGAGAGGGGCGCGGGGAACCGCGCGAGCGACCACGACGAACGCGGCACCCGGCAGACCACCCGCACCCCTACGGCGACTAGGCGCCCGTCACCTCGACGGCGGCCAGGTTCTTCTTCCCCCGCCGCAGCACCAGCCACCGCCCCTGCAGCAGATCCTCCCGGGAGGGAACCGCGTCCTCGGCCGTGACCTTGACGTTGTTCACGTAGGCCCCGCCCTCCTTCACGGTCCGCCGCGCGGCGGACTTGCTGGCGACGAGCCCCACCTCGGCGAACAGATCCACGACCGGACCCAGCTCGGCCACCTGGACGTTCGGCACCTCGGAGAGCGCCGCGGCCAGCGTGCGCTCGTCCAGCTCCGCCAGTTCGCCCTGCCCGAACAGCGCCTTCGACGCGGCGATCACGGCAGCCGTCTGCTCGGCGCCGTGCACCAGCGTCGTCAGCTCCTCGGCGAGCGCCCGCTGCGCCGCCCGCGCCTGCGGCCGCTCCGCGGTCTGCCGCTCCAGCTCCTCGATCTCCTCACGGGACCTGAAGCTGAAGATGCGCAGGTACGTCGGGACGTCCCGGTCGTCGGCGTTCAGCCAGAACTGGTAGAAGGCGTACGGCGTGGTCAGCTCGGCGTCGAGCCAGACCGTGCCGGACTCCGTCTTGCCGAACTTCGTGCCGTCGGCCTTGGTGATCAGCGGCGTGGCCAGGGCGTGCACCGCGACGTGCGGCTCCACCTTGTGGATCAGGTCGGCGCCCGCCGTGAGGTTGCCCCACTGGTCGCTGCCGCCGGTCTGCAGCGTGCAGCCGTACCTGCGGTACAGCTCCAGGAAGTCCATGCCCTGGAGGAGCTGGTAGCTGAACTCGGTGTAGCTGATGCCCGCGTCGGAGTTGAGCCGCCGGGCGACGGCCTCCTTGGCGATCATCTTGTTGACCCGGAAGTGCTTGCCGATGTCCCGCAGCAGGCTGATCGCGGACAGGCCCTGCGTCCAGTCCAGGTTGTTGACCATGGTCGCGGCGTTCGGCCCCTCGAAGTCGAGGAACCTCTCGATCTGGCCGCGCAGCCGCGCCACCCAGCCGGCCACCACCTCGGGGTCGTTCAGCGTGCGCTCGGCCGTCGGCTTGGGGTCGCCGATCAGGCCCGTGGCGCCCCCGACCAGGCCCAGCGGACGGTTGCCCGCCTGCTGGATCCGGCGCATCGTCAGGATCTGCACGAGGTTGCCGAGGTGCAGGCTGGGCGCGGTCGGGTCGAAGCCGCAATAGAACGTGACGGGACCGTCCGCGAACGCCTTGCGCAATGCGTCCTCGTCAGTGGACACGGCGATCAGCCCGCGCCACTTCAGCTCGTCGACGATGTCCGTCACGGTTCTCGTGTCTCCTTGAGTGGTCTCTTAATCAGGTACGAGGTTATACGCCCTGGCTGACAGAGCTCATATTGAAGTCCGGCACCCGCAGCGCGGGCATCGCGGCCCGGGTGAACCAGTCGCTCCACTCCCGGGGCAGCGTCTTCTCCGTGCGCCCCGCCTCGGTGGCCCGCCCGAGCAGATCGACCGGCGACTCGTTGAACCGGAAGTTGTTCACCGCGCCCGTGACCTCGCCGTTCTCCACGAGATAGACGCCGTCCCGGGTCAGGCCGGTCAGCAGCAGCGTGGCCGGGTCCACCTCGCGGATGTACCACAGGCACGTCAGCAGCAGCCCCCGCTCGGTGGCCGCGACCATCTCCTCCAGGGAGCGGTCGTCACCGCCGTCCAGGATCAGGTTGCCGAAGCCCGGCGCCACCGCCAGTCCGGTCAGACCGGCCGTGAACCTGCTGGTGACCAGGTTCTTCAGCGCGCCCTCGCCGACCCACTCGGTGGCGTGCACGGGCAGCCCGTTGTCGAACACCGACTGGTCGTCGCCGGAGGAGTGCGCGATGACGAAGGGCGACGACTCCAGGCCCGGCTCGTTCGGGTCGCTGCGCAGGGTCAGCGGCAGCTCGGTCAGCCGCTCGCCCAGGCGCGTGCCGCCGCCCGGCTTGGAGAACACCGTGCGCCCCTCGGCCGCGTCCCGGCCCGACGCCGACCACATCTGGTAGATCAGCAGGTCCGCGACGGCCGTCGGCGGCAGCAGCGTCTCGTACCGCCCGGCGGGCAGCTCGACCCGCCGCTCCGCCCAGCCCAGCTGTACGGCCAGCTCGGCGTCGAGCGCCGCCGGGTCGACGTCCTTGAAGTCCCGCGTGGCGCGCCCGGCCCAGGCCGAGCGGGTGCGGTCCGGCGACTTGGCGTTCAGCTCCAGCGTCCCGTTCGGCTGGTCGTGCCGCAGCCGCAGCCCCGTGGACGTGCCCACGTACGTCGAGACCATCTCGTGGTTGGCGAAGCCGTACAGCTCCCGCGAGCCCGCACGCGCGCGTGCGAACGCCTCGCCCAGGGCGGGCGCGAAGTCGCCGAACACGGCGGAGGAGGTCTCCACGGGCGGCTCGGTGAAGTCGGGCGACTCCGGCACCCCGCCGACCAGCGGCTGGGCGTCCTCGGCGGGCCCGGCACCGCGCGCGGCGGCCTCGGCGGCCCGTACGAGCGGCTCCAGCTCGTCGGCGGTCACGGCGGCCCGCGAGACCACCCCGGCGGCCGTCCCCTGCTTCCCGTCGACCGTCGCGACGACCGTGAGGGTACGCCCGCGCGTGACGCCGTTCGTGGTGAGCGCGTTGCCCGCCCAGCGCAGGTTGGCGGTCGACTCCTCGTCCGCGATGACGACACAGCCGTCGGCCCGGGACAGGGCGAGGGCCCGCTCGACGATCTCGTGCGGCTTGCTGGTACGGGCGCTCATCGACCGGCCTCCTGCGTGGTGTTCAGAATGTTGACGCCCTTGAACAGGGCCGACGGGCAGCCGTGCGAGACGGCCGCGACCTGCCCCGGCTGGGCCTTGCCGCAGTTGAAGGCGCCCCCGAGGACGTACGTCTGCGGGCCGCCCACCGCCGCCATGGAGCCCCAGAAGTCGGTGGTGGTGGCCTGGTAGGCGACGTCCCGCAGCTGCCCGGTGATCCGCCCGTTCTCGATCCTGAAGAACCGCTGCCCGGTGAACTGGAAGTTGTAGCGCTGCATGTCGATCGACCAGGACCGGTCGCCGACGACGTAGATCCCGCGGTCCACCCCGCCGATCAGGTCCTCCGTCGACAGCCCCGCCGGGTCCGGCTGGAGCGACACGTTCGCCATGCGCTGCACGGGCACGTGCGCGGGCGAGTCGGCGTACGCGCATCCGTTGGAGCGGCCGAGCCCGGTCAGGCGCGCGATCCGCCGGTCCAGCTGGTACCCGACGAGCGTGCCGTCCTTCACCAGGTCCCAGGACTGCGCCTGCACGCCCTCGTCGTCGTAGCCGATGGTGGCCAGGCCGTGCTCGGCGGTGCGGTCGCCGGTGACGTTCATCAGCTGCGAGCCGTACCGCAGCGTGCCGAGCTGGTCGAACGTGGCGAAGGAGGTGCCGGCGTAGGCCGCCTCGTAGCCGAGGGCGCGGTCCAGCTCGGTGGCGTGGCCGATGGACTCGTGGATCGTCAGCCACAGGTTGGACGGGTCGACGACCAGGTCGTACAGCCCCGGCTCGACGCTGGGCGCGCGCATCTTCTCGGCGAGCAGGTCGGGGATCCGCTCCAGCTCGTCGTCCCAGTCCCAGCCGGTGCCGGTGAGGTACTCCCAGCCGCGTCCCACGGGCGGCGCGATGGTGCGCATCGAGTCGAACTCGCCGCTCGACTCGTCGACCGACACGGCGGTGAGCTGCGGGTGCAGCCGTACGCGCTGCTGGGTGGTCACCGTGCCCGCGGTGTCGGCGTAGAACTTGTTCTCATGCACGGTCAGCAGCGAGGCGTCGACATGGTTGACGCCCCGCGCCGCCAGCAGCCGGTTGCTCCAGTCCGCGAGCAGCGCCGTCTTCTCCTCGTCCGGCACGGTGAACGGATCGATCTCGTACGACGAGATCCAGGTCCGCTCCGCGTGCACCGGCTCGTCGGCCAGCTCCACCCGCTCGTCCGACCCGGCCGCGCTGATCACCCGCGCGGACAGCTTCGCCATCGCCACCGCCTGGGAGGCGACCTTCGCGGCGGCGTCCATCGTCAGGTCCACCCCCGAGGCGAACCCCCACGTCCCGCCGTGCACGACCCGCACCGCGTACCCGAGGTCGGTCGTGTCCGACGATCCGGCGGGCTTGGCGTCCCGCAGCCGCCAGGACGCGCTGCGCACCCGCTCGAACCGGAAGTCCGCGTGCTCGGCCCCGAGCGCACGCGCGCGTGCGAGCGCGGCGTCGGCCAGGGCGCGTAGGGGAAGCGCCGTGAAGGCTTCATCGATCGTATGGGGCACGGAGGTCTCCCTGTCGTCGTCGCCTGACGGCTCCGATGCGTCTGTCACCTGTCGGCTCCGATCATTTCGCGGGAGCGGCCGTGCGGACCACACGTTTCCGACCGGGGCGCGCAAACTTTCTGTAGGGATCCCACAGCGACTCCGGTGAGCCACTGTCGGTGCCCCAATGTCCGCCGCCTCGGCCCGACCGATAGGTTTCTGATGAAGCCGCCTGTCATCCAGGTGTTCGGGCGGATGTGTCTGACCTCTATCGAAAGGGTGATCCGTTGAGCCGCTCGGTTCTCGTCACCGGAGGCAACCGGGGCATCGGCCTCGCCATCGCCCGCGCGTTCGCCGACGCCGGCGACAAGGTCGCGATCACGTACCGCTCGGGTGAGCCGCCGGCCGGCTTCCTCGCCGTCAAGTGCGACATCACCGACCCCGAGCAGGTGGAGCAGGCCTACAAGGAGATCGAGGCCCAGCACGGCCCCGTCGAGGTCCTGATCGCCAACGCCGGCGTCACCAAGGACCAGCTCCTGATGCGCATGTCCGAGGAGGACTTCACCTCGGTCATCGACACCAACCTCACCGGAACCTTCCGCGTGGTCAAGCGCGCCAACCGCGGCATGCTGCGCGCCAAGAAGGGCCGCGTCGTGCTCATCTCCTCGGTCGTCGGACTCTACGGCTCCCCGGGGCAGGCCAACTACGCCGCCTCCAAGGCCGCCCTCGTCGGCTTCGCGCGCTCCCTCGCCCGTGAGCTGGGCTCGCGCAACATCACTTTCAACGTCGTCGCGCCCGGCTTCGTCGACACCGACATGACCAAGGTGCTCACGGACGAGCAGCGCACCGGCATCCTCGCCGGGGTGCCGCTCGGACGCTACGCGCAGCCGGAGGAGATCGCCGCGACGGTGCGGTTCCTCGCCTCGGACGACGCCTCGTACATCACTGGAGCCGTCATCCCTGTTGACGGCGGACTGGGAATGGGTCACTGATCACCATGAGCGGAATTCTCGACGGCAAGCGCATCCTCATCACCGGTGTGCTCACGGAGGCGTCCATCGCCTTCCACGCCGCGAAGCTGGCCCAGGAGCAGGGCGCCGAGGTCATCCTGACCGCGTTCCCGCGTCCCACGCTGACCGAGCGCATCGCCAAGAAGCTCCCGAAGCCCACCAAGGTCATCGAGCTCGACGTCACCAACGACGAGCACCTCGGCCGCCTGGCCGACATCGTCGGCGAGGAGCTCGGCGGCCTCGACGGCGTCGTGCACTCCATCGGCTTCGCCCCGCAGGACGCCCTCGGCGGCAACTTCCTCAACACGCCGTTCGAGTCCGTCGCCACGGCCATGCACGTCTCGGCGTACTCCCTGAAGTCGCTGACCATGGCCTGCCTGCCGCTGATGCAGAACGGCGGCTCGGTCGTCGGCCTCACCTTCGACGCCTCCTTCGCCTGGCCGCAGTACGACTGGATGGGCCCGGCCAAGGCCGCCCTGGAGGCCACCAGCCGTTACATCGCCCGCGACCTGGGCAAGCAGAACATCCGCTGCAACCTCGTCTCCGCGGGCCCGCTCGGCTCGATGGCCGCCAAGTCCATCCCGGGCTTCAGCGACCTGGCCGCGGTGTGGGACACCCGTTCCCCGCTGGAGTGGGACCTCAGCGACCCGGAGCCGGCCGGCCGCGGCGTCGTCGCCCTGCTGAGCGACTGGTTCCCGAAGACCACGGGCGAGATCGTCCACGTCGACGGCGGTCTGCACGCCATCGGCGCCTGACCGTTCCCGCCACGGCGCCCGACGCCCCGTTCCCCGCAGCGCGCGGGGCGCGGGGCGTCACCCTTTCGGCCCCTCCGGCCGGGCGGTGACCAGCGCCGACGCGCACGCTGGGAGGACCGCACCGCCCCGCAGCCGTACGGCCGAGGAGGTCCCCTTGTGCGCCTGTCCCGCAGCCTGGCCCCGGTGACCCTCGCGGTCGCCCTCGTCCTGTCCCTGCCCTACGACGCCACGCCGCACGCGCGCGTGAAGGCGGCCGACCCCTTCGGCTCGGAGTGCCGCACCGCTGTGCGCGGCTCCCATGTGGTCGCCTACTGCCACAACCCCTACGCCGGCACGGACCGCGTCCGTCTGCACGTCGAGTGCGCCCGCTGGTGGGACCTCGACACCGACAGCGCCCCCGTCGACGTGGGGCCCGCCCTGACCGTTCGGCTCACCGGCCGCTGCTGGAAGGAGGTCGGCTCGGCCTGGGTCAGTCACGAGCGGCTGTGAACCGCCCGGGCCGGCACAGGAACGGATAGCTCGCCGCCTCCGCCGCGGCGGCGTCCGCGTCGCCCGCGCGGATCGCGTCGACCAGCCGCGTGTGGTCCATGTGCGTCTCCGGCGTCAGCTCCCGGCCGACGTCCTCGCGCAGCCAGTCCCGCAGCACCTCGCCCAGGTCGGCGTACATCGCCGTCATCACGTCGTTGTGGGACGCCGACACCACCGCCAGGTGGAAGGTCGCGTCCGCCACCACGAACGCCTCCGCGTCGCCCGACGCCCACGCCTCCTCGCGCCGTAGGAGCAGCGCGTCCAGCTGCTTGAGGTCCTTCTCGGTGCGCCGCTCGGCGGCCAGTCTGGCCCCGCTCGACTCCAGCGTGGCCCGCAGTTCGGCGATGTGCCGGGGGTCGGCGTCGGCGAAACGGCGGTGCATCACACCCGCCAGCTCGCTCGTCGCCACGACGTAGGTGCCCGAGCCCTGGCGGATGTCCAGCAGGCCGTTGTGCGCGAGCGCGCGGACGGCCTCGCGGACCGTGTTGCGGGCGACGCCCAGCTGTTCGACCAGCTCCGGCTCCGTCGGGATGCGCGAGCCGACCGGCCACTCGCCGGAGGTGATCTGCTGGCGGAGCTCGGCGATGACCTGCTCGGACAGGGCCGAGCGGCGGGGGTGGGTCAGGGCCATGGCACACCTTCGCACGAGCGGGCGGGGGGAGGGCCACCCGGGGATGGACAACCAATCATCCTATGATTCTATGATGGGCGGCATGGCGACAGAGAAGACCGACACGACCGAGGAGACCGCGGAGACCCGCGCGGGTTCGCCCGCACGGCCTACACCGCCCAGGCCATCGATGTCGGTGACGCCGGTGCCCGCGCCGGCCGCCCGCGCCTCGAACGCCGGTCAGCCCCGCCCGTCCGGCACGCGCGTGTGGCGCACCCGGCTGCTCGTCCTCGGCATCGTCCTGGCCGCCCTCAACCTCCGGCCCGCCATCACCAGCCTCGGCGCCCTCCTCGAAGAGGTCCGCGACGGGCTCGGCATGAGCGGCAGCGTGGCCGGCCTGCTCACCTCCGTGCCCCCGCTGTGCTTCGCCGTCTTCGGCATCACCGCCCCGCGCCTGGCCCGCCGCTTCGGCGCGGGCGCGGTGGTGTGCGCGGGCATGGCCGCCATCACCGCCGGCCTGCTCATACGGCCCTACGCGGGCGGCACGGCGGCCTTCCTCGCCGCCAGCGCGCTGGCCCTGATGGGCATCGCCGTCAGCAACGTGCTGATGCCGGTCATCGTCAAGCGCCACTTCCCGGACCGCGTCGGCTCCATGACCGGCCTGTACTCCATGGCGCTCGCCCTGGGCACGTCCCTCGCGGCCGCCGTCACCGTGCCCATGACCGATGCGCTGGGCGGCAATTGGCAGTCCGGCCTCGCCCTCTGGTCACTCCCGGCCGCCCTGGCCGTCCTGCCGTGGCTGGCCCACACGCGTGACAGGCACCCACAGACCGACGCCGACTCGGCAGGCCCCGTCCCGGGCGGCCCGGTCCCCGCCGGCTCCGCCCCTGCCGATCCGGCCCCCGCCGGCTCCCTCCCTGGCGGTCCGGTCTCGACAGGCGGCCCCGGCTCCGCGGGTGCCCGTGTCTCCGTAGGCCCGAGCCCGGTCGGTCCTGTCCCCGCCGCCACCGTCCCTACGGCGGCCGCCCCGCAGGCGGTGTCCGCGCGGGTGCGGGTCACTCGTAGCCGTACCGCCTGGGCGCTCGCCGTCTTCTTCGGGCTCCAGGCCACCGCCGCCTACGTCACCATGGGCTGGATGGCGCAGATCTTCCGCGACGCCGGGGTGCCCGCCGGTACGGCGGGCCTGCTGCTCGCCGTCACCATGGTGATGGGCGTGCCCCTCGCCTTCGTCATCCCGCGCCTGGCCGGCCGACTGCCCAGGCAGGGCCCGATCGTGCTCGCGCTCGGCACCTGCGGCCTCGCCGGATACGCCGGCCTGTACGTCGCCCCGGCCGCCGGCGCCTGGGCCTGGGCCCTCCTGCTCGGCGTCTCCAACTGCGCGTTCCCGCTGGCCCTCACGATGGTCGGCATGCGGGCCAGGACCGGCGCGGGGGTGGCCCAGCTGTCGGCCTTCGCACAGAGCACCGGCTATCTGATCTCCATTCCGGGCCCCCTCCTGGTGGGCGTGCTCTACCAGCACACCGGCGGCTGGGGCGTGCCGATCGCGCTCATGGCGACCCTGATGGTGCCGCAGATGGCCGTGGGCGTCCTGGCCGGCCGCGACCGCACGATCGAGGACGAGGCCGTCGCCCGCCGGCGACAGGGCTAGAGACAGGCCCGGGAACCGTCCCACCCCGGCGGACCGGGCCGGGCGGCGGGGTGCGAGACTTGCCGTATGCCAGTGCTCGACCCGAACCCGCAGAACGGCCAGAAGAAGATGCTGCTGATCTTCGGCGCGTTCCTCGCCATCTTCGTGATCATCGCCGTCATCGCGACGATCGCCTCGCCCTGAGCCACGGCCCAGGGTGGGGTTAACCCCCCACCCCCTAGGGGGTGAGGGTCAGGGTCAAGTGGGTGGATCACCGGATGGGTTGGCGGCCCGGGATTCCGTAGCTTCGAGATGTGGCCGCGCGGCGCGGTCCACGGACCACTCGCGAAGCAGCGGAGGCACCCATGTCGGCCCGTACGCACACCCGGCCCCACCCGGCTTCCACGGGCGGCGTCGGCACCCGGCTGCCCTGGTGGGCACTCGCCCTGCCGACCCTCGCCTTCGTCTCCCTGCTCCTGCTGATACTCAACCCCGCCGACGCCCACGCGGCCTCCGGCGACCCGGCGATCACCCACCTCTTCGAGCGGGTGCAGCAGCTGGTCAGGCGATGACCGCGCGCTCCCCACGCACCTCGGCCCGCCCGTGAAACCCCATGTCAACTCCCTGCGCCCAGTGGCGTGTTTCATGCGAAGCTGGGTGGCATGAGCGTCGCAGAACTCCGCAGGATCGTCCTCTTCCGGCATGCGAAAGCCGACTGGCCCCAGGTGACCGACCACGAGCGGCCGCTCGCCGATCGGGGCCGCACGGACGCCGCCGAAGCAGGACGCAGGCTGGTCGACACCGGCATCGCCTTCGACCTGGCCCTGTGCTCCACAGCGCAGCGGACCCGCGAGACCTGGAAGCTCGCCGTCCACGAGTTCCCGCACCGGCCGAAAACCGTCTACGAGGAGCGGATCTACGAGGCATCCCCGGGCGAGCTGATCGCCCTGCTCAACGAGACCCCCGACGACGCGCGGAACGTCCTGCTGATCGGCCACAACCCCGGAGTGCACGGCCTCGCCGACATCCTCTCCGGCTCGGCCGACGAGGAGGCGGGCGAGCGGATGGGCCGCCGCGGCTTCCCGGCCGCCGCCTTCGCCGTCCTCACCTTCGACGGCTCCTGGAAGAGCCTGGAGCCGGGCGTCGCCACGCTGCGCGACTACTGGGCCCCCGCCGACTGACCCACGCACCGACACAAGGGCCCGGCGCCGGCAGCGGCACCGGGCCCTGGGACGTCCCGCGTCCGACGCCCGGACTCCGGGGAACCGTCACTGCTCGACGTGCGTGTCCGCCGCCTCGACCTCTTCGCGGGTGATGCCCAGCAGATACAGCACGGTGTCGAGGAAGGGCACGTTCACCGCGGTGTGCGCCGCCTCGCGCACCACCGGCTTGGCGTTGAAGGCGACGCCGAGGCCGGCCGCGTTCAGCATGTCCAGATCGTTGGCGCCGTCACCGATCGCCACGGTCTGCGACAGCGGCACGCCCGCCTCCGCCGCGAACCGGCGCAGCAGCCGCGCCTTGCCGGCCCGGTCCACGATCTCGCCGGTCACCCGGCCGGTCAGCTTCCCGTCGACGATCTCCAGGGTGTTGGCCTGGGCGAAGTCCAGCCCCAGCCGCTCCTTCAGATCGTCGGTGACCTGGGTGAATCCGCCGGAGACGACCCCCACTTGGTAGCCGAGGCGCTTGAGCGTACGGATCAGGGTCCGGGCGCCGGGCGTCAGCCGCACCTCGCTGCGGACCTTGTCGACCACCGACGCGTCCAGCCCCGCCAGCAGGGCCACGCGCGCGTGCAGCGACTGCTCGAAGTCGAGCTCCCCGCGCATCGCGGCCGCGGTCACCTCGGCGACCTTGTCCTCGCAGCCGGCGTGCGCGGCGAAGAGCTCGATCACCTCGTCCTGGATCAGCGTCGAGTCGACGTCCATGACGACGAGCCGCTGGGCCCGCCGGTGCAGACCGGCCGCGACCACCGCGACATCCACCCCGAGGGCGGCCGCGTCGGTGACCAGGGCGGTGCGCAGCGGCTCGGTCTCCACACCGGAGACGGCGAACTCGACGGCCGTGACCGGATACTTGGCCAGGCGGAAGATGCGGTCGATGTTGCCGCCGGCCTTGGTGATCTTCGCGGCGATGGCGGCGGTCGCCTCGGCGGTGAGGGGGTGCCCCAGCACGGTGACCAGGGACCGTCCGTGACCGCGCGGACGGTTGTCGCCCGTACCGGAGATGATCTCCGCCTGCATGCGCATGGACTCCGCCCAGCTGTGGACGGTCGAGCGCAGCTCACCCTCCAGGCCGCGTGCCGGTTCGGTCACGAGCGCGCACAGGACCATCCGGCCCCGGGTGACGACCTGCTCGATGTCGACCACGTCGACGGAGTAGGCCGCGAGGGTGTCGAAGAGGCCGGCCGTGATGCCCGGCCTGTCCTTGCCGAAGATCTTGACAAGGAGAGTAGGGACGTCGGAGGACGCAGTCTGCGAATCACTCATGGTGTAACCACCGTATCCGGCACCCAGTGCCTCCCGCCGGTCAGGTCCGACTGGCGGACACGGAACAGTGGATGACATCGAGGTGACGACTCGGCGGCCGAGGACCGACGCGCCCGGAGCACGGGCCGCACGGCCGTCTCCTGGTTACCGGCCCCCGTCAGCGGGCGCGGGCCGCGTCGCCGTCCCTGCCGGATCGCTCCCGCCGGACGGCCCTCGTCGACTCACCCGGACCCCTTCGGCCGCCGCGGCGGTGCGGGCGGCGGGGGAGGCGGGGGAGGCGGCGGACCCTCGTCCGAGGGGCGGGACCGACCACCCGGCCGAGGTCGAGGGGGACGCGGCCACGACCGGGGAGGCGCCCCGAGCGGCCGCACCACCGTGGGAGCCCCGTACACATCGTCCGGCGCCCCCGCCTCGCCCCCCGCGTCCCCCGACACCTCTCCCGACCCTTGGCTTCCCGGCACCTGGGTTCCCGCCCCTTGGCCTCCCTGCCCGTGACCTCCCGGCCCCGGGCCACCCGACCCCTGGCCCACCTCCCCTTGGCTTCCGGCCCCCTGGCCCACCTGCCCGTGACCTCCCGGTCCCCAGCCACCCGGCCCCCAGCCACCCGCCCCTTGGCTTCCCAGCCCCTGGCTTCCCGCCCCCTGACTTCCCCGCCCGTAACCCCCCGGCCGGGCGTCCTCCGGCTCCCGTAGTTCCTCGGGGACCCGCAGATAGGGATTGGTCGCCGGATTCGGGGGGCGATGCGGCACGCCCGGCGTGTACGGTCCGCCGCCCGCCTGGCCACCACGCTCCGCCCCGCCGCCCGCCTGGCCACCAACCCCCGCTCCGCCGCCCGCCCCCACCCCCACGGCACCCCGTGCCAACCCCGAGGCTCGTGCCCCCGCCGCCCCGAAGGCCCACGCCAGTGCCGCCCCGAGCGCTCCCGCCCCCGCCCCCCAGACAGCCCCCAACAGCAGCGCCACCCCGAGACGCCCCCGCAGCTCCACCCCCGCACCGAACGCGTCGAAGCCCAGTACGGACAGGGACGCGTCCACCGACACCTCCGTCAGCCACGCCAGCAGCGGCAGGGCCAGTGCCGTCGCCACCCCCAGCCGCAGCGCACACCGCCGAACGAAACGAAGGGCACCCTCACCCCGTAGACCACCCGCACCGACATCGGCCCCCGTCACCCCCTCCACCCCCGTCGCCACCGGTGTCCGTACCGCCGTCAACACCCCCGCCAGCAGCATCATCAGTGCCGCCGCGACCCCCAACAGCCACACCCGGCCGTCCAGTTCGGCCAGTCTGCCGAGCGTCACCGACTGGTGGTCGCCCGCGTGCAGCAGGTCGTCCAGCGGATCCGGCAGCAGGTGTGTCAGGACGCCCGTCGCCCGCCCGTTCCACGGCACGAACAGGCCCACGTCGATGCCGAGCCACACCCCGTTCGGCGCCCCCAGCAGCGCCGCCCCCGCGATCCGCTTGGGGTGCGCGTCCCCGATCGCCGCGTACACCGCCGCCGCGACCCCGGCGGCCACCGCGACCAGCGCCACGGTCACCAGCGCGGACACGGCCGGCCGTACGACCCGGTGCACCGCCTCCCAGCCGCGCGGCAGCGGCGTGCGGCGCGAGGCCAGCAGGGCGATCAGCAGCACCCCGGCCGACCAGCCGAGCCCCCCGAGCAGCGTCGGCCCGGTGTCCACGGTGAAGCCGACCGCCGCCCGCGCGTCGACGAGGTCACCGATCCGGTCCGGCAGCAGCCCTCCGATGTTCCCCAGGTCGCCGAGCCCGGGGATCGCGATGCCACCGCCTCCACCTCCTCCGCCACCACCGCCACCGGGCAGGTCGCCCAGGCCCAGTGAGCCCCCGTCGATCGTGATCACATCGTGTCCCGCCCACGCCAGCCCGCCCAGCGTCGCCACGAAGACGGCGACCACCGCGCCCGCGCGCGCGAGGATTTCGGCCGGTGCGACGACAACTCCGGTCGCGCGCAGGGATCGTAGGAAGAACCACGACAGCAGCAGCGCCCCGACCAGGCTCACCCCGAGTGGCGTGATCTCGATGGCGGTGGTCGCCTCCGCGCCCGTCAGCCCGAAGGCCGACACATCGCCGGACGGCGACACCGAACCACCGGCCCCCAGGGCCACCACCGCCGCGGTCATCGTCCCGAGCGAGCCCGCGGAGTCGGCCTCCAGCAGATGCAGACCCAGCGCCGCCGTGCCCGCCATCCCGATCAACGCCCAGCTCACCGCGGCGATCGCGGACAGCAGTACGTCCGCCCACGGCACCCCCCGGCCGCGCCGCGCGGCTCCGACGCCCTCAACACCCGTGCCGGCACTCATGCAGACCCCCCGATCCGCGGGGCGAAGCGGCTGTCCTCCGTGCGGGACGGCCGCTCATGTCCCCCTCGCGTGCGTTTACCACTCTCCGGGCCGGTTTCAACCCCGTCAACGGGAACGGCCGATGAGTGTCCGCGCTCCCTTCACAAGGCCCGACTTTCGGTCAGGGGGCCGCTCCTGAAATAGTTCCCCCCGATGTTCGACATCCCTAGACTCCCTGTGATGGGGGTAACTCGGGGGACAACTCAGTGGGGCATGGAGTGCCGGAACTCGTACTGGAATTCAACGGACGTACCTGGACGCTCGATCCGTCCAGGTCATACACCCTCGGACGCGATCCGCAGGGCGACATCGTCTTCGACGACGCCAGGGTCTCCTGGCGGCACGCCACGGTCAGTTTCAACGGCCGCGGTTGGGTCATCGAGGACCATGGCAGCACCAACGGCACGTTCGCGCAGGGGCAGCGCGTCCACCAGCTGGAACTCGCGCCCGGCACGGCTCTGCACCTGGGCAACGCCACCGACGGGCCGCGCCTGAACCTCTCCGGCGCCGCCGCGGCGGTCGCCCAGCCCCAGCAGCAGCCGTTCGCCGCGCAGGCCGCGAACGCGGGCTGGGCCCAGCAGGCTCCCGCGCCGCAGCCGCAGGCACCGCAGGCCGGCTGGCCGCAGCCGCAGCAGCAGGCCGCGCAGATCCCGCAGCAGGGCCCCGGCGTCGGCGCGGGGGCGCCGCCGGTCTACGGCGACCGCAGCCCGACCACGTTCCACCAGTTCTCGATCGGCCGCGTCATGCGCATCGGTCGTGCCCTGGAGAACGAGCTGGTCGTCTCCGACCTGCAGGTCTCGCGCCACCACGCGGAGTTCCACTCGACGCCCGACGGGCGCATGGAGATCCGCGACCTCGGCTCGCACAACGGCACGTACGTCAACGGTATGCCGATCGCCAAGGGCGGATCGCAACTGCTGGGCCCGGCCGACATCGTCGGCGTCGGTCACTCGACGTTCCGTATCGTCGGCGACCGCCTGGAGGAGTTCGTCGACACCGGTGAGGTGTCCTTCTCCGCCCGCCATCTGACCGTCACGGTCGACGGGGGCAAGCAGATCCTCAAGGACGTCTCCTTCGGCGTCCCGGAGAAGTCGCTGATCGCGGTCATCGGACCGTCCGGTTCCGGCAAGTCGACTCTGCTCAAGGCGCTGACGGGCTACCGTCCCGCCAACCAGGGCGACGTCCTCTACGACAACCGCAACCTGTACAAGCAGTTCGCCGAGCTGCGCCAGCGCATCGGTCTGGTCCCGCAGGACGACATCCTGCACAAGGAACTGACCGTCAAGAAGGCCCTCAAGTACGCGGCCAAGCTGCGCTTCCCGGCCGACACCACGGCCGCCGAGCGCGAGGCCCGCATCGACGAGGTGCTGCGCGAGCTGAAGCTGGACATCCACAAGGAGAAGAAGGTCACCTCCCTCTCCGGCGGCCAGCGCAAGCGTGTCTCCGTGGCCCTGGAGCTGCTCACCAAGCCGTCCCTGATCTTCCTGGACGAGCCGACCTCGGGCCTCGACCCGGGCATGGACCGCGACGTCATGCAGCTGCTGCGCGGACTCGCCGACGACGGCCGCACGGTCCTCGTCGTCACCCACTCCGTGGCCGAACTGGCGATCTGCGACAAGCTCCTGGTGATGGCTCCGGGCGGTTCCGTCGCGTACTTCGGCCCGCCGGAGGAGGCGCTGAACTTCTTCGGCTACGACACCTGGGCCGATGTCTTCTCCGCCTTCGAGAACTACCGCGACTACGACTGGGCGGGCCGCTGGAAGGGCTCGCAGCACTACCAGATGTACGCCGCGGACATCGACGCGGTGGCGCCGCAGTCCGTACAGCTGCCGCCCATGCAGGCGATGAAGCCGCCGAAGCCGCAGGGCTGGATGTCGCAGTTCGTCACCCTGGTGCGCCGCTACGTCTCGGTGATCGTCTCCGACAAGGGCTTCCTCGCCCTGATGGTGATCCTGCCGGCCGTCCTCGGCGCGGTGAGCCTGCTCATCGACTCCGGAAACGGCCTGCTGCCCAACCCGGTCAACCCGAAGACCGGCCGGATCATCCCCAACGGCACGGCCACCACCGTCCTGCTGATCCTCGCGGTCGGCGCCTGCTTCGCGGGCGCGGCGAACTCCGTCCGTGAGCTGATCAAGGAACGGGTCATCTACGAGCGCGAGCGCGCGACCGGGCTGTCCCGCTCGGCCTATCTGATGTCCAAGGTGTTCGTGCTGGGCCTGATCACCGTGGCGCAGGGCCTGCTGGTGGGCGTCATCGGCTTCTCCAGCCGGGAGATCCCCGACGAGGGCCTGGTCCTCGGCGGCGCGACGCTGGTCGAGCTCTCCATCCCGATCATGGCGCTCGGCTTCACCTCGATGATGTTCGGCCTGATCATCTCCTCGCTGGTGAAGACCGCCGAGAAGACCATGCCGCTGCTGGTCATGTTCGCGATCATCCAGGTCGTGTTCACGGGCTGCCTGTTCACCCTGAACGGCTCGATCGGCGTCAACGAGTTCTCGTATCTGATGCCGTCGCGCTGGGCGGTGGCCGCCGCGGGCGCCACGCTGGACTTCAACAAGATCAGCCCGCCGAAGGACGGTGGCGACACCGACCCGCTGTGGGACCACACCGTCGGCGCCTGGGGCATGGACATGGCCGCCCTGATCGTCCTCGGCGTGATCTGCGGCTTCTTCGTGGCCCGCTTCCTGCGCCGCCACGAGCCCGAGGTCATGCGCAAGTAGCGTTCTCCGTACGACGCCGAAGGGCGGCCCCCGGTCAGGTGGGGGCCGCCCTTCGTGTTCGGAGGACCGGGTCGGTCAGTAGGCGCTGTTGACGTTGTCCATGGAGCCGTAGCGGTCGGCCGCGTAGTTGCAGGCGGCGGTGATGTTGGCGACCGGGTCGTAGATGTTCCAGGACGTGCCGGCCACGTGGTACGCGTTGAAGGTCGGCTGGATCACCTGGAGCAGGCCCTTGGACGGGATGCCGTTGATGGCGTTGATGTCCCAGTTGTTGATCGCCATCGGGTTGCCGGAGGACTCCCGCATGACGTTGCGGTAGATGCCGTTGTAGCTGCCCGGGATGCCGTGCTTCTTCATGATGTCGAGCGACTCGCGGATCCAGCCGTCGAGGTTGTTCGCGTAGCTCTTGACCGCGGCCCGCTTGATGGCGGCGCGCTTCGCGGAGCGGCTCGCGGCCTCCCTGGCCTTGCGCGCGGCGGCGGCCCGCTTCGCGGCGGCCTTCTTGGCGGCCGCCTTCTTCGCGGCGGCCTTGTTGGTCGCGGCCTTCTTCGCGGCCGCGTTCTTCGCGGCGACCTCGGCGGCGGCCTTCTGCGCGGCCTCGGCCTTCTTCTTGACGGCGTTCGCGGCGGCCTGCTTCTTCGCCTCGATGGCGTCGATCTTGACGCTGGCGTCGGCGAGACGGTCGGTCACACTGGCCCTGACCCCGTGGAGCTGCTCGGAGCTGTACGCCACACGGTTCGACGCGGCGGCCTCGCTCGTGGTCGTCTGCGCGTCGGCCGGCACCACCGAGAAGGCGAAGGCGGTGGCACCGAGCGCGGCGACACCGGCCATCGCGATCTTGTGGGTGTTCTTGGGCATGGCGAATAGACCTCTTCGAATAGCGCGGAGGTCGCTCCGTCGTCCGAGTGGGACAGGGGTGCTTGCGGCACGAACGCCGCGGGTGGAGACCCGCGGCGCTGAGCGACGGAAGCCATTCTTAGCGGCCGCAAAATGACCGGGCAAAGATGTGACCTACGATGCCCGGTAGTGGATCGGGGAAGGGCAAAACGGGACAGACCACACCGTCTGTCCCGTTCGGACGGGCCCGCTTTATCTCCTATCCACCTTCGTACGTGATCTGCGCCCTATGCGCGGCCTCACATCAGCCCCATAGGTCTCTCACCAAGAGTTGCGGGCGCAATGCGATGCGTGAGGATCCTCGTCCGGGAGGATGAGGTGCACGTCGCCGAACTCGTGCCACAGGTAGAGCCCCCTCAGCGCAGCGTCGTAGCTCCGGTCGATCGCCGCCCGCCCCGCCACGGCCTCCAGCATCAGCAGATGCGAGGCCTCCGGCTCGTGCAGACCCGTCAGCAGGCCGTCCACCGCCCGCACCCCCCGCTCGGGCGTCACCACGAGATCCGTCCATCCCTCGGCCGCCCGCACGACCCCGTCGGCACCGGCCGCCGACTCCACCGCCCGTACGGCGGTCGTCCCCACGGCGATCACCCGCCCCCCTCCGGCCCGCACCGCGTTGATCGACCGCGCCGACGCCTCCGGGACCGCGAACCGCTCCGGATACGGCGGCTCGTGCGCCTCCGCCGACGCCACCCCGGTATGCAGCACGACCGGCGCGAACTGCACGCCCCGGCTCACCAGCTCCGCCACCAGTCGGGCCGTGAAGGGCCGGGCGGCACTCGGCATCTCCGCGCTGCCGTACCCGTCGGGGGAGGGGAGGGCGAACACGGTCTGATAGACGGACAGCGGCTGGTCCCGCGCCGTATAGGAGTAGCGGATGGGCCGCCCGTGCTCCTGAAGCAGCCGCAGCACACCCCGCCCGGCATCGGCGGCACCCGACACCCTCGCCCACCACAACCGCTCGCCCCGCCCGCTCAGCGGCTCCTCCAGGACGAGTCCCAGCCCCTCCGGCAGCCGCACGCGCGTCCCCGCCGGGCCGCCCGCACGCGCACGCGTGGTGCCCCGTCCGTCCGGCTCCCGCAGCTCCACCGCCCAGCGCCCGTCGTCGCCCCGCGTGGAGAAGTGCACCACCACACGCGCGTGCCCGATCACCCCGTCCACCGCGGCGGCCAGCGTCGGCGAGGTGTTCACCACCAGCAGGTCCCCCGCCCGCAGCAGACCCGGCAGCTCCCCGAACGCGTGATGCGCCACCTCCGTCCCGCGCGACACCAGCAGCCGTACGGCGTCCCGGTCCAGGCCGGCCCCGCGCTGCTCGGCCGGCACGCGCGCCGACAGCTCCTCAGGCACCCTCCCCCACGCTCGAACAGGCTCGCGCCGGGGGACCCCCATGGCCACCGTCACCGCGACTCCAGCAGGGCCGGAGCGCCGTACCGTCCGCTCGCCGGGCGCTCGTCCAGCAGGCGCAGGAACGCCGGCACCACACCGGCCGGCTCCGGCCGCGGACCGTCGTCGTCCGGTACGGCGGTGGCGTACAGGTCGGTCGCCATGTCCCCGGGATCGACCGCCCACACCCGCAGCCCGGGCTCCTCCGCGCCCAGCACCGCCGCCAGCTGGTCCAGGGCCGCCTTGGACGCCCCGTAGCCGCCCCACGTCTCGTACGCCTCGACGGCCGCGTCCGAGCTGACGGCGATCACCGCGCCGGCCGGTGCCGCCCGCAGCAGCGGCAGCGCCTCCTGGGCCAGCCCCAGCGCCGCCACCACGTTCACCTCCAGCGCCCGCCGCAGCCCGTCCAGCGCCAGCCCCTCCAGCCGGACCAGCGGCTCCGCGCCCAGCGCGCTGGCGTTGTGCACCAGCAGATCGACGCCCCCGAACCGCCAGGCGGCCGCCACCAGCTCGGCACGGTGGCCGGCGTCCGTGACGTCCCCGGGCAGGCCCGCCACCCGCGTCCCGTACACCGTGAGCTCCCGCGCCGCCTCCCTCAGCCGGCCGGCGTCCCTGGCGTCCAGCACCAGATCCCAGCCGCGCGCGGCCAGCGCCTCGGCGAGCGCCCGGCCCAGTCCCTTCGAAGCCCCCGTGATGATCGCAACCGGCATGACAACCGTCCCCTCGTCCCGACCGCCTCCGTCCGGCGGTGCCCTCACCGTAGGAACGCCCTGACGAGCCCCACCTCGGGCGCGAGCCCCAGCCCCCCGGGTCCCTTCGTCCTACGCCGTCCGCCCGGGACCGGGGACCTAGGCCGGCTCCGGCCCGCGGCCCTAGGTCCCTGGTCGCAGGGGTGTGCCGTCACCGGTCCGATCCGGACTGTCACCGGCCGCCGGTACCGTGAGGGCATGAGTCAAGGTCCCCGGTCCGGCCTCGCCGCGGTGAGCTCCGCGCTGCTGGCCATGAGCAGGCATCTGGAGGTGCGCGACGTCCTCAAGACGATCGTCGCCTCCGCCCGCGAGCTGCTCGACGCCCAGTACGCCGCACTGGGCGTCCCCGACGACCACGGCGGCTTCGCCCAGTTCGTGGTCGACGGCGTCAGCGAGCAGCAGTGGCGCGCCATCGGCCCCCTGCCCCGCCAGCACGGCATCCTCGCCTCGATGCTGCACGAGGCGAGGCCGGAGCGCCTGGCCGACGTCCGCAAGGACCCCCGCTTCGAGGGCTGGCCCGCCGCCCACCCCGAGATGTCCGACTTCCTGGGCCTGCCCATCCGCGACGGCGACGAGACCATCGGCGCCCTGTTCCTCGCCAACAAGAGGTGCGCGAAACCGGAAGGCAGCTGCGGCTTCACCGAGGAGGACGAGGAGCTGCTCGCCATCCTCGCCCAGCACGCCGCGATCGCCCTCACCAACGCCCGCCTGTACGAGCGCAGCCGCGAACTGACCATCGCCGAGGAGCGCTCCCGCCTCGCCCATGAACTGCACGACGCGGTGAGCCAGAAGCTCTTCTCCCTGCGCCTGACGGCCCAGGCGGCCGCCGCCCTGGTCGACCGCGACCCCACGCGCGCGAAGGGCGAGCTCCAGCAGGTCGCCGCCCTCGCCGCCGAGGCCAGCGACGAACTGCGCGCCGCCGTCGTCGAGCTGCGCCCCGCCGCCCTCGACGAGGACGGCCTCGTCGCCACCCTCCGCACCCAGATCCAGGTCCTCGACCGCGCCCACACCGCGCGCGTGACCTTCCTCGGCAGAGGCGTCCGCGCCCTTCCCGCCGCCCAGGAGGAGGCCCTGCTGCGCGTCGCCCAGGAGGCCCTGCACAACGCCCTGCGCCACTCCGGCGCGACCCGCGTCGACGTGACCCTCGCCAAGCGCGGGTCCGGCGCCGTCCTGAGGGTCACGGACGACGGCAGCGGCTTCGACCCCCAGGCGATACGCAGCGCGGGACGCCACCTAGGCCTGGTCTCCATGCGGGACCGCGCCAGCGGGGTCGGCGGCGCCCTGACGGTGGAATCGGCGCCCGGCAAGGGCACCACGATCGAGATGGAGGTCCCCGGTGGCTGACGCAATCAAGGTGCTGCTCGTCGACGACCACCAGGTCGTCCGCCGGGGCCTGCGCACCTTCCTGGAGGTCCAGGACGACATCGAGGTCGTCGGAGAGGCCGCCGACGGCGCCGAGGGAGTCGCCCGCGCCGAGGAGCTGCGGCCCGACGTCGTCCTGATGGACGTCAAGATGCCCGGCATGGACGGCGTGGACGCCCTGCGCCGACTCCGCGAACTCGACAACCCCGCGCGCGTGCTGATCGTCACCAGCTTCACCGAACAGCGCACCGTCGTGCCGGCCCTGCGCGCGGGCGCCGCCGGCTATGTGTACAAGGACGTCGACCCCGACGCCCTCGCCGCCGCCATCCGCTCCGTGCACGCCGGGCACGTCCTGCTCCAACCCGAGGTCGCGGGCGCTCTGTTGTCGCAGGAGGAGACCGGCGGCGGCCAGGGCAGGGCCGGTTCCCTCACGGAGCGGGAGCGGGAGGTGCTGGGCCTGATCGCGGACGGCCGCTCCAACCGCGAGATCGCCCGCGCCCTGGTGCTGTCCGAGAAGACGGTCAAGACCCACGTCTCGAACATCCTGATGAAGCTCGACCTGGCGGACCGCACCCAGGCCGCGCTGTGGGCCGTACGCCATGGGGTGAGCGGCTGAGAACAGCTGGTCGGAGATTCATACCGTCGTGGGAATGTCCCCCGGATGGCGCAACCCCGGCCGGCCCGGGCCGTTCTTCAGTGCGTACCGCGGCACCCGCCGCGGTGATCACGAGGAGGGGTTGGACAGTGAAGAACCTGAAGAGGGCGGCGGCCGTGACGATGGTGGCCGGCGGACTGATGGCCGCCGGAGCCGGGATGGCCTCCGCCACCGACGGCGGCGCGTGGGCCCACGGTGAGGCCAAGGGTTCTCCGGGCGTCGCCTCGGGCAACGTGGTCCAGGCCCCGGTGCACGTCCCGGTCAACGTGGTCGGCAACAGCGTGAACGTCATCGGCGTCCTGAACCCGGCCTTCGGCAACCTGGGTCTCAACCACTGATCTGTTTGTCGCGCCAATGATCCGAACGGGCTGTCTTACGGTCGTCTCCCGTACCGCTCATGACCGCTCCCGCGTTGAAAAGCACACGACCCACGGCCGGGTCGGTACGCATACGCAGGAGGAACGCTTCTCATGAACATCGCCAAGAAGGCCGCCGTGGCCCTCACCGTCGCCGGTATCGCCGCTGGCGCCTCCGCCGGTGCCGCTGTCGCCGACGCGGGTGCCGAGGGCGCGGCCGTGAAGTCCCCCGGCGTCGGCTCGGGCAACGTCGTCCAGGTCCCGGTCCACATCCCGGTCAACGTGGTCGGCAACACGGTCAACGGCATCGCCGGTCTGAACCCGGCCTTCGGCAACACGGGCGTCAACGACTGATCCCGTTCCCGGACGACGTAGGGCCCCGCAGGTCGACGACGACAGGCGGGGCCCTACGTCATGGCACGGCGACACCGGCCGCGCCCGCATCGCCTCACCGCGCGCCCCGCTCCCGCTCCTCCACATACGCGTTGTACGCGGCCACCTGAGCCCTGCGCGCCGTCCGCTCCACCGGCCGCAACGCCTCGGACCGAGCCGCGATCTCGGCGGAGCTGACCGCACCCCCATGACCCTTGCGCTGGGCCAGCGACACCAACAGCCCCACCCGCTGCGCCAGCTCCAGCACCCGTACCGCCCGCGGCGGATACCCCGGCGCCAGCACCTCCCGCCCCCGCTCGGCCCGAGCCCGGTACGCGTCGATCGCCGCCGCGGCCACCGGCCCCGACCCCGCCACGTCCAGCCGCGTCAGCACCTCCGTCGCCTCCCGCAGGGCCTCCGCGAGCTCCCGCTCCGCCTCCCCGAGCGACGGCACGTCCGCGGGCGGCGCCTCCCGTACCGCGAGGCAGTGCCACACCACCTCGACATGGACATCGCCCTCGGGCCCGGCCTCGTCCACCTCGGGCACCAGCCCCAGCGCCGCCCCGTGACAGATCACCGCCTCCTCGGCCTCCAGCGCCCGCGCGTTGAAGTCCGGCGGCCCGCTCAGCCCCAGCGGATGTCCCGGCGCGGGCAGCGCGACCCGCAGTCCGGCCACGCCCAGCGCCCGCAACCTCCCGAGCGCGAGCGTCAGTCCGACGGGAGCGGATTCCCCGGGCAGACCCTCCACCCGATGCACCGCGTCCTCGCCGACGATGGCGAGCACGGCGTCATCCGGAGAGACAAGTCCGGCCAAAAGGGCATTTCCCCAAGCGGCGAGGCGACCAGAGCGCGGTTCCGAGAGCATGCCCCCACCCTAAGGACCGGACCGATGGAACGGCCCGGCCGACGGGTGGCGTAGATTTCCTTGAGGACCGTGCCCACCGGCGCGGCGGACCGAGCCACAGGCGTACGCGACAGCCGAGACCGGCCACACTGCAAGGGGAGACAACGCGCTCATGAGCGATGTTCTGGAGCTTCAGGACGTATCCGTGGTCCGTGAGGGCCGGGCTCTGGTGGACCAGGTCTCCTGGTCGGTGAAGGAAGGCGAGCGCTGGGTCATCCTCGGCCCCAACGGCGCCGGCAAGACCACCCTCCTCAACGTCGCCTCCAGCTACCTCTACCCCAGCACGGGCACCGCCACGATCCTCGGCGAGACCCTCGGCAAGCCCGGCACCGACGTCTTCGAACTGCGCCCCCGCATCGGCGTGGCCGGCATCGCCCTGGCCGAGAAGCTCCCCAAGCGCCAGACCGTCCTGCAGACCGTGCTCACCGCCGCCTACGGCATGACCGCCGGCTGGCAGGAGGAGTACGAGGAGGTCGACGAGCAGCGCGCCCGCGCCTTCCTCGACCGCCTCGGCATGACCGACTACCTGGACCGCAAGTTCGGCACCCTCTCCGAGGGCGAGCGCAAGCGCACCCTCATCGCCCGCGCCCTGATGACCGACCCCGAGCTCCTCCTCCTCGACGAGCCTGCCGCGGGCCTCGACCTCGGCGGCCGTGAGGACCTCGTCCGCCGCCTCGGCCGCCTCGCCCGCGACCCCATCGCCCCCTCGATGATCATGGTCACGCACCACGTCGAGGAGATCGCCCCCGGCTTCACCCACGTCCTCATGATCCGTCAGGGCAAGGTCCTCGCCGCCGGCCCCATCGAGCTCGAACTCACCTCCCGCAACCTCTCCCACTGCTTCGGCCTCCCGCTCGTCGTCGAGCAGGTCGGCGACCGCTGGACCGCCCAGGGCCTGCCGCTGTCCTGACGCGCTCCCCGACCGGTCCCCGACGCCCGCCGCGACCGGCCGCCCAGGGCCCCAACGGCCCCCGAAGGCCCCCGTCGCGCCCTGTCCGCGCAGGACGCGCGGTCCTACCATGACCGTGTGAACGACATCGACGCATGGGTGTGGTGGCTCGTCGGCGCGGCCGCGCTCGGAATCCCGCTCGTCGTGACCGCGATGCCCGAGTTCGGCATGCTCGCGGTGGGCGCCATCGCCGCTGCCGTCGCCGCCGGACTCGGCTTCGACGTCGTCGCCCAGGTGCTCGTCTTCGTCATCGTCTCCGTCGCCCTCATCGCCGTCGTACGCCCCATCGCGACCCGGCACCGCTCACAGCGGCCCCAACTCGCCACGGGTATCGACGCGTTGAAAGGCAGACAAGCCGTCGTCCTGGAACGCGTCGACGGCTCGGGTGGCCGCATCAAGCTCGCCGGGGAAGTGTGGTCGGCACGCGCGCTCGACAGCGGCCAGGCCTACGAACCGGGCCAGGAGGTCGATGTCGTGGACATCGAGGGGGCCACGGCGATCGTCATGTGACGCTCCACGACGGACACTTGACGGACAGTTCGCGGCACTGCGCCGGAACGCCCCCCGAGGTGCACGACGGTCTGTCAGACTCGACCAGCAAGATCTTCAACAACCATAAGATCTTCCGAAAGCGCCGAGGCGGAGAAGGGTACGGGGAGCACGATGGAACCGGTCATCATCGTCTTGATCATTCTGGTGGTGTTGGTCTTCATCGCCCTGATCAAGACGATCCAGGTCATCCCACAGGCCAGCGCGGCCATCGTCGAGCGCTTCGGCCGCTACACTCGCACACTCAACGCGGGGCTCAACATCGTCGTCCCGTTCATCGACACCATCCGCAACCGCATCGACCTGCGCGAACAGGTCGTGCCCTTCCCGCCCCAGCCGGTGATCACCCAGGACAACCTGGTCGTCAACATCGACACCGTCATCTACTACCAGGTGACCGACGCGCGCGCCGCGACCTACGAGGTCGCCAGCTACATCCAGGCCATCGAGCAGCTCACCGTCACCACCCTCCGCAACATCATCGGCGGCATGGACCTGGAGCGCACCCTGACCTCCCGCGAGGAGATCAACGCGGCCCTGCGCGGCGTCCTCGACGAGGCCACCGGCAAGTGGGGCATCCGCGTCAACCGCGTGGAGCTGAAGGCCATCGAGCCCCCGACCTCCATCCAGGACTCGATGGAGAAGCAGATGCGCGCCGACCGTGACAAGCGCGCCGCGATCCTCACCGCGGAAGGCACCCGCCAGGCCGCCATCCTCACGGCCGAGGGCGAGAAGCAGTCCCAGATCCTGCGCGCCGAGGGCGAGGCCAAGGCCGCCGCCCTGCGCGCCGAGGGCGAGGCCCAAGCGGTCCGCACGGTCTTCGAGGCGATCCACGCCGGCGACCCGGACCAGAAGCTCCTCTCCTACCAGTACCTTCAGATGCTCCCGAAGATCGCCGAGGGCGACGCCAACAAGCTCTGGATCGTCCCCAGCGAGATCGGCGACGCCCTCAAGGGCCTCTCCGGCGCCATGGGCAACTTCGGCCCCCTGGGCGGCGGTTCGAACGGCGGCAACAACGGCAACAACGGCAACCCGGGAACGGAACGCCGGGAGAAGCCGTCCATCGACTGACGGGACCTCAAAACGAGCGTTCCCCGCACCCCGGAAAGGGGCGCGGGGAACTGCGCGACAAGCCACGAACAACCCGCACCGGCGACCGCTAAGCCGCCTCCACCGACAACCACTCCGGCAGCGCGGCGAAGTCGTCCCGGCCCAGCGCCAGCAACATCGCATCCTGGGGAGTCGGCTCGAACGGCAACCGGAGCAACGGCATCCCCGCCTGCTCCGGAGTCCGGTCCGCCTTACGGTGGTTGTCCTCCGCGCACGACGCCACCGTATTCAGCCAGGTGTCCTGACCCCCCTGAGCCCTCGGCACCACATGGTCCACGGTCGTCGCCCTGCGGCCGCAGTACGCGCACCGGTGCCGGTCCCGCACCAGCACCCCCCGCCGCGACCACGGAGCTTGTCTTCGGAACGGCACCCGTACGTACCTGCACAGCCTGATCACCCGGGGCGCGGGTATGTCCACCTCGGCGCCCCGCATCCGCAGTTCGGGGTGGGCCTGCTCGACGACGGCCTTGTCCTGGAGCACCAGAACCACGGCTCGGTTCAGCGTCACCGTCGACAGCGGCTCGAAGCTCGCGTTGAGTACCAGCGTGTCCCGCATACCAGCCCACCTCCCGTGCGCGTCTGCCCACCCCCCGGCGGGCTTGGATCAACTCTGGACGGGCGCGCCGAGATGGACAACGCAATAAAAAATGCCCGCCCCTGATCACTTCCAAGACCAGAGACGGGCAAACGTTCAGTGAACGATGAGATGACTCATCCCTCTGCGGGATTCTCGTACTCCCCGATCAGCTGAGCGCGAGCGATCGCGTGGAACCGCAGATGGAAGCCCACGACGGCCGGAGAGGCGTCGGCGTCGGGACCGAGCTTCTCCTGATCCACCGCGTACACCGTGAAGACGTACCGGTGCGGCCCGTCCCCGGGCGGCGGAGCGGCCCCGCCGAAGTCCTTCGACCCGTAGTCGTTGCGCGCGTGGACGGCGCCTTCCGGCAGCCCCTCGAACTTGCCGCTGCCCGCACCCACCGGCAACTCCGTCACGGAGGCGGGGATGTCGAACAGGACCCAGTGCCAGAACCCGCTGCCCGTCGGCGCGTCCGGGTCGTAGCACGTCACGGCGAAGCTCTTGGTCTCCGGCGGGAAACCCTCCCAGCGCAGCTGCGGCGAGACGTTCCCCTGCGCGTAGACCTGGTCGCCCTTGAGCGTCGCCCCTTCCACGATGTCCTCGCTCGTCACCGTGAACGACGGCACGGGCGGATGGAAGTCATGGGGGAGCGGCCGCCGCTTGAGCTCGGTCACCTCGGTACCTCCTGAATCGGTGCGTCCGGTACGGGACCGAGCCTAGAACCAGTTGCGCTTGCTGCCGACCTCGGACAGCCACTGGTTGAGGTACGCCGCCCAGTCGGTCGTGTGGAAGTCGTGCAGCCCCACCTGGAACGAGCGGAAGGTGTCACTGCCCTCGCTGAACAGACCCGGCTTCTTGTCCATCTCCAGGACCACGTCCATCGCGTCGCCGTCGGCGACGAAGCTCAGCTCGACCTGGTTCAGCCCGTGGTACTGCGACGGCGGGAAGAACTCGATCTCCTGGTAGAACGGCAGCCGCTGCCGCGTACCCCGGATGTGACCGCGTTCCATGTCCGCGTTCTTGAAACGGAAGCCCAGCCGCACGAAGGCGTCGAGAATCGCCTTCTGCGCCGGCAGCGGGTGCACATTGATCGGGTCGAGGTCCGACGAGTCCACCGCCCGCGCGATCGCCAGCTCGGTCGTCACCCCGATGTTCATCCCGCGCAGCGCCTGGCCGTCGATCATGGTGATCGGCGTCTCCCACGGAATCTCCAGCCCGAACGGCACGGCGTGCACCGCACCGGCCTGAAGCTCGAAGGCCCCGCCCAGCGACACCTTCGTGAACTCGACGTCCTGCTTGTACTCGCCGTCCTGCGTCTCGACCTCCACCCGCGCCTGAAGACCCACGGAGAGACCCTCGATCGCCTGGTTCACGGACCCGCCCTGGATCCGCACCTCACCCTGGACGACGCCGCCCGGGACGACGTTGACCTCCGTCAGCACCGTCTCCACCGAGGCGCCACCGGCCCCCAGACTCGCGAGCAGCTTCTTGAACGCCATGACTCTCCCTCTACGACCTGTGCGACTGGTCCTCTGGACCCTTGCGAGTGGTCCCTTGATCCCTACCAACGCGATCCGGACGCGGCCGGTTCCGCGCCCACACCCTGGCAAGCCGGACGCGCTCTGACCACCCCGACGCACCCACCGACTGCATTACGCTCGGAGAGCATGATCGCGACCCCCGACCGTACGCCCCTGCCGAGGGACTTCTTCGACCGGCCCGTCCTCCAGGTCGCCCCCGACCTCCTCGGCCGCCACCTCGTCCGTACGACCCCCGACGGTCCGATCACCCTCCGCCTCACAGAGGTGGAGGCCTACGACGGTCGGAACGACCCCGGCTCCCACGCGTACCGTGGCCGCACGCCCCGCAATCGCGTGATGTTCGGTCCGCCCGGACATGTGTACGTCTACTTCACCTACGGCATGTGGCACTGCATGAACCTGGTGTGCGGTCCGGACGGCACAGCGAGCGCGGTCCTGCTGCGCGCCGGCGAGATCGTCGACGGCGCCGAACAGGCCCGCAAACGTCGATTGTCGGCCCGGAGCGATCAGGAATTGGCCAAAGGCCCGGCCCGCCTGGCCACGGCCCTGGACGTGGACCGGGCCCTGGACGGCACGGACGCGTGCGCCACCGGGGAGACACCTCTGAGGATCCTGCACGGCACACCGGTCACCCCTGAGCAGGTGCGCAACGGCCCGCGCACCGGTGTGGCCGGCGAGGGCGGCGACGGGGAGGTCCACCCCTGGCGCTTCTGGATCGCCGACGACCCCACGGTGAGCCCTTACCGGGCCCACACCCCCCGGCGCAGGCGAAGTTGACGCGTCTTGGGGAGGCGCGTAATGTAGCCCGAGCCGCTTGAACCGGGTACGGCGATCGCCTGCAGCCGGAAGCGGCCAAACCACTACCTACGGTCACCCCTCAGCAGGGGCGAATTCGGCGTGCCCGCATGCCTGAATTCGAACTTGCGAAAGTTCGATTATGAGCTCGCGAGGGAATGGGCTAACGTAGTGAATGTCGAAGGGCCGACAAGCGAAAGCGAGAAGGCCCGCAGACAACCCGCCGACAGGGAATCGGATCGAGAAAAAGATCTGATAGAGTCGGAAACGCAAGACCGAAGGGAAGCGCCCGGAGGAAAGCCCGAGAGGGTGAGTACAAAGGAAGCGACCGTTCCTTGAGAACTCAACAGCGTGCCAAAAATCAACGCCAG